>JBGSYH010000031.1:0-5989 GCA_041751035.1 Pyrinomonadaceae bacterium
GCGGTGATGCTTGGGCTTCCTTCCGCAAGCTTTGGCCAGGAACGCTCAGGAAACATTGAAGGTCTGGTTAGTGACCAGAACGCAGCCGGTATCGCTGGGGCGGAAATTACCGTCAGCGGCATCGATATTGGATTCAACCGAACTTTGACGGCGGGGGCCGACGGTTCGTTCAGGCTTCTTCAGGTCCCACCAGGACGTTATCAAATCACCGCCAGCGGAAACGGATTTCAAAGCCTGTCCTCCGAACTGCTTGTAAACCTTGGGCAAACAGCGTCGATCCGATTCAATCTTCCTATCGGATCGGCATCAGCGACCGTGGACATAAACGCCGGCGATGTGGCGACCATCGATACCGGAAGCAATCGAATTCAGACAAGTATCAGCGAACGACAGATCGAACTCGTTCCGAAAGCGACGGTAAACTTTTCCAGCGTTCTGCGGGTTTCACCGGCAGTTCGCGAAGAGCCGCTCGGAGCAGGTTTCAACATCGACGGTTCATCGGGAGCGGAGAACACGTTCATTGTCGACGGCCTTGAAGTAACGAACTTTCGGACCGGACAGCTTCGGAACGTTCAGAACGTTTCTAACGACACGGTCAGCGAGGTACAGGTAAAGACGAGCGGGTTCGAAGCCGAGTACAGCGGAGCAACTGGTGGCGTTGTTAACGTAGTTACCCGGGGCGGCAGCAACGACTGGCACGGCAACTTTGGCCTTCAGTTCAACATCGACCGGTTTGATGCGGACACGCGCCCGATCCTTCGCGGGCTCACCAATGAAGTACAGTTCATCACACCGGGCAGAGAAAACAACGGGACGTTCCTGAGCCCACCGGACGACGAATTCACAAATGTTTTCGCGACCGCAAACCTCGGTGGGCCCATCATCAAAGACAGAGTGTGGTTCTTCGGAAGCGTCGCTCCGCAATATTTCGACACGTCGCGAACGACCGTTTTCCCGAACGGCACCCGTGAGACGAACCGTAGAGAGCAGCGAAACGATTATCTGTTTGGCAGGGTAGATGCTCAGGTTTTTGACAAGCTTCGAGTTTCGGGAACTTATTCATACTCGCCGCAGACCATCAACGGTGGGATTCTTGGGTTCGGGGCAACATCCTCGATCGGCGACCAAAGCCAACGCGGCGGTCGCGTAAACGCCTCGAATTTTACTTATCAGGCAACTTACACGCCAACACCAAACTGGGTGATCAATGTCCGCGGCGGCCGGGGCTTTTTGAATGAACTCGATGCCTCTTATGGCGTTCCCAATGGATTACGTATCCGATGTCTTGGCAGTGGAACTGTGCTTGGCGGACTACCCGATTTTGGCTGCGGGGCTTCGAACAACGTTGGCTTTGACAATATCGGCCCCAACTCAGTTACAAACAAGGACGTTTCAATACGAAACACGTTCGACGCAGATGCTCAGGTCTTTATCAACAATTTCGGCGGACGCCACATCTTCAAGTTCGGATATCAACTGAACCGATTGGAAAATGACGTTGATTCTGGGTTCTTCAACACCGGCCGCATTGACTTTTTCTTCGGCCAAACGGCATTCGGTATTGGCAGTCCGCTCGGTAATGCACAGCTCACCCGGTTCGGAACCGTTGGCGAGACGTCCAGCAAGAATCAAGCGCTATATGTGCAAGACAGTTGGTCGCCGTTAAGGAACCTAACCCTTAACCTCGGGTTGCGTATTGAAAAGGAAGATGTTCCGTCATTCTCGGCGAACGGCGTCCCGATCGAATTCGACTGGGACGACAAGATCGCTCCTCGTCTTGGCGGAGCCTATGACCTGTTCGGAAACGGCAAATTCAAAATATTCGCAAGTTACGGGTGGTTCTATGACCGATTCAAGTACGAGCTTCCGCGCGGATCGTTCGGCGGCGACCAGTTCTTAAGGACGTTCATACCGATCCTTGCAACCGATACAGTAAACACGTTTACGGGCATACAGAGTTTCCTCGATGCCTCAACTGCTAGGGACGGTATTACATTAGATTTTCGTGTTCCGTCAAACGACCCTTCAGATAACCGGATCGACCCGGACCTGAAAGCTCAGCGAATGAGCGAATTCACGGTAGGATTTGAACAAGACCTTTCGACGCTCGGACGATTCTTCAATAACAGCGTTCTAAGGGCAAGGTACACTCACAAACAGCTTGATGAAGCGATCGAAGACGTGGGCTTTTTTGACAACGAAGGTAACGAGAACTTTTTCATAGCGAATCCTGGACGAGGCATTGTTGGCCAACCGTTTGCGAGCGGTATTCCGGCTACTCCGGAAGCAGAGCGAAAGTACGATGCGTTTGAGATCGGTATCGATAGGCGGTATTCGAACAATTACTACTTTAGCGGCACGTACACCTACAGCCGCCTTAAGGGTAACTTCTCGGGACTTGCCAGCTCAGATGAACGCGGCCGTTCGAGCCCGAACGTGAACCGGTTCTTTGACCTGCCCTTCCTTGGATTTGATCTTAACGGAAACCCGGACAACGCCCGGCTCGCCACCGACAGGCCGCATGCGTTCAAATTCTTTGGCGGATATACATTTGATTGGCTAAAACAAGGAAACAATGAAACTGACTTTTCGGTTGCTTTCCTTGGTACGAGCGGGACACCGGTATCGTCACAAATATCATTCTTCAACGCGAACACATTTATCAACGGCCGAGGTGATATGGGACGTACCGACAATTTTACGCAGACAGATCTCGGCATTACCCACCGCTATAAGTTCGGCGCTGACGGACGATTTCGACTTGCTTTTGACTTAAATGTCCAGAATCTCTTCGACCAGAAGAACGTAACGGATATCTTTAACGTGATGGCGGTCGGCAGCCTTGCGGGTCAGCAATCGGGTTTCAATCTATTTAACAACTGCCCCGGCGGTGTTTGCGACGAGCTGAACGCTATCCGTGCGATCTTTGCCGGCGGTATCCGAGATCAAGTCCTGAACCTTATTGACAATCAGGTTCAGATCGGAACCGACGGAAGCGGGAATCCAGTTTTTGAGACGATCACTCGTGATGCCCGCTTTGGTCAGCCATTGAGCTTCCAAACGGGACGGAGCGTCCGTTTCGGATTTCGATTCTCGTTCTAGACCAGGTCCAGATCGACCCAAATCGGTCTGCCAAGGATTGCGGGCTCGGGCTGCGAAGCCTGGGCCCGAACTATTGTCAGGAATAAATCTGACTAGTATTAGCATCTTTCATGTGAAGTAACCAGGTACAAAACGAGAATAGGTAGGAGGAAAACTAGTGTCAAAATACACGAATATAGCGTCGTGGGTGTTCCAAGTATTGCTTGCGGCTTTGTTTATCATGATGGGTGCCCAAAAATTAATGGGCGAAGCAGAGGTCACGGCCAACTTCGCTCGATGGGGGCTGCCCGGCTTTACGCTCTTTGTCATCGGAGCCTTTGAGGTCGCCGGCGGGATTGGATTGCTGATTCCGAAACTGGCCGGACTGGCCGCCGCCGGACTGATCGGGATAATGGTCGGTGCGCTATTTACACACCTGAGCCATGGCGAAATGGATATGGCACCGGTGCCCGTGATGGTAATGGTCGTATTGGCGGTGATCGTCTATCTTCGCAATCCGATATCTTTATTGCGGAAGGCCCCGGAATATCCGGTCGCTGATTAGAAGAAAGGCCAGAAAATGAAACGCACATTTAAAAGTAGGGTCGGGTCAGCGGTATTTTTTGTGGCGGCATTGCTTGGTGCTTATTTTATCAATATCGAGGTGCAGAGTTACCTCGGCGAGCAGGCATTTGCCGAAACAGGACTGATCAGCACTGACTTTCGGTCAGCTCTTTCGAAGGCCGCCGCAGAAGATAAGCTTATCCTCGTTGATGTTTCGGCCATCTGGTGCTCGACCTGCAGACGGTTGGACAGAACTGTCTTTTCCGACCCCGGCGTAAAGCAGGTGATCGACGAAAAGTATGTCTTCTCCCGCGTCGAGTATGAATCCGAAGAGGGGCAGGAATTTCTCGAGAGCTACAATGCGAGCGGTTTTCCGACCCTCTTTCTTATCCGCCCGGACGGCACGGTCGCCAAGCGTTTGAGTGTTACATTCTCACCCAAAGAATTTCGGGCGCAGCTTTGAGCAAAGTGCCGAAACTTAATGACAGGTATACTTTCCAACTCACGAGGTTTGTGATGAGTGCGGCAGTATTGTTAATGTACCTTCCCGAGGCTTATGGCGAAGGGGTTCCGGCTATTCCCGTCACCTCGGGTGCCTGCCGTGTCGCGGCCGCGGACAAGGCCGATGCCGTTGCGCAAACCCGGGAATTGACGGCACGGACAATATCGAACAGCTTTCCAAAGCTTGCCGGCCGGACGATTGACTTTGAGGCATTCGAGAGTCCCTCGACATTCTTCAAGACCCGTTTTTCGGTCACAAGATATCTTACCCTCCGCGGCACCCGCATAATGCTCAGCGTCAACCCATGTGTCTTCGAGCTCCGGGCACCGCCCGACGGGATCGAGGCGATAATCGCTCACGAACTCGCTCATGCCGAGAATTATATTCACCGTAACCTTTTCGATAAGATCGGCCTCATCAAACTTGTTGGTTCAGAATCCCTGGCACGGTTCGAAAGGAGGACTGATCTGTTGGCGATCGAGCGCGGCTATGGAGCCGGCCTCAAGGCCTATCGCGAATGGCTTTACCAGAACGTCCCGCCGGAAAATGTTGAAAAAAAGCGACGCAATTACTTCTCACCAGACGAAATAGACGCCATCCGCGAGATACTTGAGGCCGACCCGCAGAGATTTCGCGATCTCTATCGCAACGTTCCGATGAGGCCGATTGAGAATCGAGGAGGAGAAAGTTGATGGGCGAGCGATGCCGGGTTCTCAGGTATGTTCGCACCCAAGGAAATAAAAGGCCTAAACAACTTCTATCGCACTCTGACATCAAATTGAGATCATATTGATCCAATCATTAGAAAAGTTGAATAATCTTCATATGACTATGCACAATAAAATCAAAATCACTTTTATTGCTCTTTTTTTCCTGGGTGCCCTTCTTTGGACGGCAACTGCGGACGTTAGGGCATATGAACCCAACTTTTTCCAAATGGACGTTCTCGTCGATGAGGCAAAAGGAGTCGTCAAAGTCAGAAGCAATAATTCCTTTAACAAAACTGTCGAAAAACTCGAAACGGCCATCAAGGCAAACGCGGCCCTGAAGATCGTTGCAAAGATCGACCATGCCGCAAATGCAAAGGGAACTGAAATCGAACTCCGGCCCACGGTGCTGTTCATATTTGGCAATCCGCAGATGGGAACACCGTTAATGGCAGCGGCTCAGACAGCGGCCCTTGATCTGCCGCAGAAAATGATCGTCTTTGAGGACGAAAAAGGCGCAGTGTTCGTGGCCTTTAACGATCAGGCGTTCATTGCAAAACGGCACGGCATCGCTCTCGATCACCTGGTGGTGAAAACCGCGGCGACAGGTCTTGGCAACCTTGCGAAAGCCGCAACGACGAAATAGAGGGAGAGTGATATGACAAAAACAAATTCCTTGCCGCTCGGCTCTGCCCGCCGCGACTTCAGCAACCTGAGTGCCTTGTTCATCGGCTGCACGCTAAAGAGGTCGCCGGAGATATCACACACCGAGGGGCTTATGAAAAAATCGATGGCGATTATGGAAAAGCACGGTGTGAAGACCGAGTTGATCCGTGCGGTCGACCACGAAATAGTCCCGGGCGTGCAGCCGGATATGACAAGACATGGATTTGACCGCGACGATTGGCCTACGATCAGCGATAAGGTGATGGCCGCAGATATTCTCGTGCTCGGGACCCCGATCTGGCTCGGCGAGAAGTCCTCGGTCTGTTCTAGGGTGATCGAAAGACTTTACTCAGAGTCGGGCCATACAAATGAATTTGGCCAGTACATTTATTACGGCAAAGTGGGCGGTTGTTTTATCACCGGCAACGAGGATGGCATCAAGCACTGCGCGATGAACATCCTTTATTCG
>JBGSYH010000032.1:0-69331 GCA_041751035.1 Pyrinomonadaceae bacterium
GTTCTAACCACAGATACACACTGATGAACTCAGATAGGAAATTTACCTATCTGTGTCGATCCGTGTTCATCTGTGGTCAAAAACTAACTCACGCAAAGACGCAAAGAAGTTCAGAGTTCAAGCTTTAGCTTGCCGATGTCACAGATCAAGCCAGAGCCGTCTCAATTTTGAGACGGGCCAAGGTCAGAACCGTCGCAGGTATGCGACGGGCATACTATTAACCCGCCGATCACCATCGGCGGTTCCGACAAGACCGCGACGCCGCCGGGTATAAGCTTTCAAAGATCACACGGCCGCTGCCATTAGCCGCACGCCAGATATTATCATATGTTGCGTGTATTGTAAAGAATATTATCTGTGCAACGTCACCGCAAGGGTCAGAACCGGGAGCGATAGCGACCGGGCAACCCTTCAATCCAAAATCCCAAATCCGAAATCCAGAATCGATCGACGGTGTGGTTCTCAGCCTCACGCGATCCACGCGTGTCAATTAGAAAAAAGCCTCGGCACCGCCGGGGCTTTTTCTATTCCAACTGACGAATACATCTGAGACCTAAGGTCGGCAAGAATGCTCTTTTCGTCAAATCGGATTCAAGATAGAATATTGTTCAGACCAGCTAACGACTATAACTCTATGAGATCAAGATTTATTTTGCTTTCGATCACAATTCTGTTTCAGGTATCTGTTTGCTTTGGCCAGCAGACACATGACGACTATCTAAGAAGCGGTTACGCGCTCGAATCTAAAAACGATTTCGCGGGTGCGATCTCCAGCTACACCGAAGCGATCAAGATCGATCCTAAGAGTTTTGCAGCGTATCTGCTTCGCGGAACAGCGAAAATGAAGAATAACGATGTCGATGGGGCTATAGCCGATCTTTCTATATCGATCGAGCTTAACCCGCGCATTGTCGAAGCGTATACAAATCGAGGTTTCGCTCGCGATGAAAGAGGTGACTTGGAGGGAGCTTTTTCCGACTATTCCAAGGGCATTGAGATCGCACCTACGAATTATTTAGTTTGGATGAACCGTTGCATGGTTCGTGAAAAGAAAAAAGATTATGACGGTGCAATCGCAGATTGTACGAAGTCAATTGAACTTAATCCGAAAGAATTCGGAGCTTTCAACAATCGGGCTAATGCGTATTACAAAAAGCGTAATTTCTCAGCGGCGATTAAAGACTTCGATAAGGCGATAGCTTTAGATCCTCAAAGGGAAGAACCTTGGGCAAATCGAGCAACTGCCAAGACATATATTGATGACTTCAAGGGAGCGGTTGAAGATTTTTCGAAAGCGATCGAGCTTCGTCCAAACGATGCCGAATATCACCGCAGACGGGCCGAGGCTTACCGAAAGATCGGAAAGATCGCTCTCGCGGAGGAAGATGAAAAATTGGCCGCCGAAATAGAAAAGACTAAACAATGAAATTGCGAGTTATCGTATAAGAATTGGCCTCGGCACTCGCCGGGGCTTTTTTGTGAACTAGCTCCGTGCTAGTATCCGGCAAAAAGGAGGTCCTTTCGAAATGAATTATTGGCATTGGGGAGTCAACTTCAACAACCATCAAAAAAGTCACTATTCCTTCATGCTAAGGAATGGAATTATGATCGGCTCGCAAGCTGTTGTTTATCAAATCGACGATCTAGTTGCTGTACACAAAGGACAGGGCCTCTTGGCGATCGCGTTGGTGAAAGGTGAGCGGAAAGCAGTGCCAGAGGTATTCGATGTCGTAAATGTTGAGGAAGAGTACGGAATAACTCAAGAACACCACCCCTATTACTTTTCAGCGCGGTTTAGGAAGGTGCTGCCTGTAATGAACGGAGCGGGAAGGATACGGAAGAAAGTTCGACAGCAAGTTATTCAGGACCTTTGGAACGTATTAGATAACTGATCTCGACTAGATTTTCATCGGCCCAGTCTTCCGCTCTTCCGCAGGCCAAGGAAAAGATCATATACCCTCACCGTGCAGAGGATCCATTCAGTTGACCTTTGCGTTTTATCTGATAACCTCACCCGCAGAATCAATGTGGGCCAGCCCCTCACGCTTTCAAAGAACTGTTGTTCAGTTCTTAAGTAAACGGAGGCTTCGTCTAGCAATAGGTGTGGCTTTAATTTATGAACAAATACGGTCCCAATACGATAAAGGTTCGGAACTACATTGAGGCACTCAAATCGATATCGTCTGCTGACTTGAATGAAATGTGCTTGACTGATTGGGCGATAGGAGAGGCCGCGAACGCAGCACAAAAACTTGCCTCAGTTAGAAATTCGCGTTTGACCGAAATTACCTTAGCTCGTGCCGACGCTGAGAGTGCGATGGAGGGTAGAATAGCCGACCAGGCTCAAATACAAATCTGCACATTTTTAGCCGAGTGGTTTGTGACTGAAGACTTAGTTGACGTAAATGCTCGATCCTTCATGGGCCTGTATTTGATTAACCAGTTGGTCGATCTCAAGATATTGCACAACGGATTCCGCAACGAAGATTGGGCCATAAGAAAATTCTGCGACGGGCTATCGAAATTCGATGACGAGCTGGCAACGATTGAAACACAACCAGATGAGCGCGGCACCGGCGGTAAAGGTCTGCCCGATTTCATAATCAGGCGAAAAGGCGACTTCTATACAGTCGAACATACATCCTTAGAATCATTTGCCAAGCAATTCCATTACTCAACCCTTTGGAGGTCGATTGATCGCGCTCGTCTGGAGGGCGAGCTAGCTCTAACGTTCCCAAATAATTGGATCAAGGTTTCCGTGCCAATGGAACAATTGGTTTCTAAGCGATTCGTTGAGCAAATAAAATTCGACGGTGTGTTAGAAGGTTTGAAGACAGCCATTGCAAATACTCCGACTTCGTTCGACGCTGGCAGCTGGAAGACGCACGAGTTGGCTTCATCCCAGCTTGTTGTCGCGATTGCAGTTGACGATCGGGGCGGATACGACGGCGTTTGGATAGATGGGGTGGTACCAACGACGCCCGAAGAGATCCGCGAAAGTCTTAAAAACAACTTTCTTCGGGCATTCGAAACAAAAACTGCTAAACTTGCGCGAGCCAAGGCTACAGGCGGTCGAACAATACTTTTGATCGATTCACAGGATATCGCCTTCACAAACATCCATATCTTAGCGGACGCTTTTCAGAATGCGGAAAAAGAAACGTCCGTCGACTTATTTCCGATCGACGAAATTTATCTCCTATATTTGTTTGGAAGCAACATACTTGCTCCAGTGAAATTAGGTTCCCGACTGTATCCAGACCTGCCGGAATTCAACGGTTTTATCAGAAAGTTATTGGGAATTTAAGGAAGAGTGGGGACAGACTTGCGATTCTGTGATTCTTAAGTCTGCAGAGCAGACGGTATGTTTGTAGCCCCACGTGGAGCAAGGCGGAACGTGGGGTTTGGTGTAAAAAAAACCTCCGTGCGTGTGAAACACGCGGCATAAGGTGATATGTCGCATGCTTCGCACGCTCGTTCGTTTTGGTCGATCGGTTCCACACGTTTGCACGTGTGGCTAAAGTTATGCCGCCTGCTTCGCAGGCTGATCACCCGTCGATCACCATTTAGGGTTCTGACATGGGGAGCCCAGTCGCTATCGCTCCCGGTTCTGACATTTGCCAAGTCTCTATCGCTCTTGTCGGCTATGCCGCAATGATGAGCGGCGGGGCTTGCCTCGCCGGTGGGGGTGGCGGTTCAAGCTCGGAGCCAGGCCCTCGCGGATCGAGCGAGGGTAACTGGCGACAATGCTTTTGTCGGAGGCAGAGCCTACTCCTAAAGATATAGAGAGCCGCGACGGAAAGGCGGAGCCATTCCGCACATCGGGCGGCAAGCCGCAAAGAGAGAACCACCCCGTCGATTACCATCGACGGTTCTGACCTGCGCCCGGTCGCTATCGCTCTAGGTTCTGACTTGGGGCGGCAAGACACAAGCTGTCGGGGAGGGAACTGGCGGTTTTGGGTTCTTGGGAATAGATCGTGGACGAGATGGGATTGTAAGGTAGTCAGGCCTGACGAGAGATTTCGATCAAGGACAAGTTCCAAAAGGAGTTCAATATGCATTTAACAAGATTAGTGGTTGGTTGGATCTTTGCGTGCGCGATGATGTTCGCGGCGGATTCGACCGTGTTTTGCCAGAATACGATGAAGGACGATAAGATGATGGGCGAAAGGTCGATGAAAGACGAACGCCCGGTGGTCGCGATCATCTTTGCAGAATGGTGCCCGGCGTGCCAGAGCGTTGACCCGATAATGAAAGAGTTAATGGGCGAATACGGCATGAAACTTAACTTCGTCGTGTTTGACGTTTCGAACGAAGAAAAGATAGCCGCTTCGCAAAAGAAGGCTGCGAAATACGGATTGGCCGATTTCTTTAGCGACAACAAAACGAAGACCTCGACGGTAGCGGTTTTCAAAGACGGAAAGCAGGTTTACAAAACGGCCAAGAACTCTAAAAAGGCCGATTATCAAAAAGCATTTAATTCCGCGGTCGAATAGAACCGCAGAAAAAACGAGCAAGGGAAGTAGATTCGATCCTCCTCAAAGGGAAAGCGCCGTGAACATCGCTTTCCCTTTTTTCAAAAACAGGAAATTTTAACCACAGATAAACACGGATGCACACAGATCTTTTTTGGATCTATCTGTGTTTATCTGTGTGCATCTGTGGTTCCAAATCTTGATGCTTGGTATAAGATATCCGTATGACTATGCGGGTTGATTGGATGAGCGGGGTTGGGACGGCGATGGTTACGCCGTTTCTGCGGGATGGGTCTGTTGATGACGAATGCTTTCGGCGTTTGGCGGAGCGGCAGACGAAGGGCGGCGTGAAGATATTGGTGCCGTGCGGGACGACGGGCGAATCTGTGACGATGTCCGAAGCGGAAAAGCTTGGCGTGATAAGGCTGGCGTGCGAGGCGGCACATAAGAATAAGGGAAAGGTGATCGCGGGGACGGGGTCGAATTCGACGGCGGCGACGATCGATTTTACGCGAAAGGCTCGCGAGGCCGGTGCCGATGCGGCGCTGATAGTCGCGCCGTATTACAACAAACCTACGCAGGCGGGCCTGTTCGCGCATTATTCCGAGATCGCAAAAAGCGTGAAGGATTTTCCGATAATGCTTTACAACGTGCCCGGCCGGACGGCTTCGAACATCTCGGCGGAAACTACGCTGCGGCTTGCCGAGAAGCACGAGAATATCGTCGCGACCAAAGAGGCTTCGGGGAACCTGTCGCAGGTGATGGAGATAATCGAAGGGCGGCCAAAGGGTTTTAAGGTGTTTTCCGGCGACGACGCGACCGCCGTGCCTTTTATCGCGCTGGGCGGCGATGGGCTGGTGTCGGTTATTTCAAACGAACTGCCGAAGGAAACCGCAAAAATGGTCGAACACGCCCTGAACGGCTCGTTCCACTTCGCACGCAAGATACATTACAAGATACTCCCGCTGATGGAGGCGAACTTTATAGAATCGTCGCCCGCTCCGTGTAAGTTTGTGATGTCGGAAATGGGCCTGCTGGAAGAAAATCTAAGACTGCCGCTCGTGCCGGTGATGAAAGAGACCCGCACAAAACTAAAAGAAGCCATGACGGCCTCGGGGATTAAATAACAATGGACAAGAGATTGGAACCACAGATGAACACAGATGGACACAGATAAGAAGAAGGATAAAGAAGGATTTTTTGATGTGTTGTTTGAGCCGGGATCCAGTTCGTCATTTGGCGAATTGAACGTTATAACCGAGCAGATAATTGCAGCATCCTTTACGGTTAGTAATACATTGGGATGTGGTTTTCTTGAGAAGGTTTATGAGAATGCGCTTGCCGTTGAACTTAGAAAACTTGGCTTAACGGTGAAGCAGCAAGAGCCGATCAAGGTTTTTTATTCCGGCGTAGAAGTTGGCTTTTATCAAGCGGACCTAATTGTTGAAGATAGAGTTTTGGTCGAACTCAAATCCGTGAGGGAAATAAACGATATATACAGGGCTCAGTGTTTGAACTATCTTAAAGCTACAGGACTGCGAATCTGTTTACTGATCAATTTTGGTAATCCCAAGGTAGAAGTTAAGCGAATCGCCCGTTAAAAATCTGGCTTTATCTGTGTCTATCAGTGTTTATCTGTGGTTAAAATTAAAGGAAAGATTATGTTGAGATCGATATTGGTTGGTGTGTGGGTTGTGCTGGGGTTTGTGGTTTCGGCGGAGGCTCAGGTGGTGACGGCGGAGCAGCGGCAGTCGGCGTTCGAGGTTTTGGCGACGGTTGCGGTTTGGGCTGATGCGGTGCGCGACCGTGACACGAAAAAGCTTGAACACATCTTCGCTGATGACATGGTGATAACGGCGTTTGACGGTTCGGTCCGCGGGAAGAAAGAAGAGCTGGAAGTACTGAAGCCTAACCCAAATCTTAGAACGACATCGGTCACGAATGAACATGTTGGTTTGAAGATATTCGGCGAGGTTGCGGTCGTAACGGCGCAGACGACAATGGAATTTGTCGTCGCCGAGAAGACTTCGCGAATGGCGATGCGTTACACCGCCGTTTTTGTAAAACGCGACGGAAGATGGCAGATCGTTGTTCTTCAGACCGCGCGACTTCAACCTGCTGTACCCGGCATTCCTGGCTGATCGATCGTTGCCGTTTTAGTCTTTGGCCAGATCAGCAGTTAGACGGCTGAGAATATCGACCGAGTGGTTCGTGTATTTGTTGATCCAGCGGTCGTAGATGTTGCGGATAGGGACGGCATTCAGGTAATTCCATCGGAAGCGTCCCTTTTTTTGTGTGATGACGAGCCCTGCTTTTTCGAGCACGCCGAGGTGCTGCATTACGGTGCAGCGGTCGATCTTTTTGAAATGGTCGCAGAGGTCACCGGTGGTCATGGGTTCGTCCTTCAAGAGATCGAGGATCTCGCGGCGGCGGCTGTCGGCCAGTGCCTTGTAAACGAGATCTTCTTTTTTTGCTCTTGACATGTTATAAAAATATAACATATACTCAGCGCCTTGGAAAGCTCAGAGTTCAAGCTTTAGCTTGATCGTTTTATCTGAGGGAGTTGATGAAGAAAGGAGCAAGCTAAAGCTTGAACTCTAAACGAGGAGAAGAGAAATGGAATTAAAATTCAAAGTACAGACGAAGATACAGAAGCCGGTCGCAGAAGTTTTTGATGCGGTTTACGATCCGAAAAAGCTGAGCGGCTATTTTACGAATGGCGGAGCGAGCGCACCGCTGGATGAAGGCACGACGGTCGAATGGGCGTTTGCCGATAATCCGGGCGACGACAAAATGAAATTTCCGGTCGTTGTGAAAACGATGAAAAAGGATGAACTAATAGAGCTCGGTTGGGAAGGTGCGAAGGGTTTGGACACGCATGTTCGGATGGAGTTTGACGCGGTGGGCGACGAAACTATTGTGCGGATCAGCGAAACCGGCTGGCGCGAAACACAGGACGATCTGAACAGTTCATATTTGAACTGCATGGGTTGGTCGCACATGATATCGGCGCTGAAAGCCTATGTCGAATACGGGATCAACCTGCGAAAGGGTGCTTACAGCGAGCTTTATTCGGCGACCGAACACCACGGCACGACGGCCGAAAAAGCCGCTTGACGCAACACGACACAGAACCCGTAATTTGTTACCTTTTCCTTAGTGTCACAGATCACGGATTTCATCGTCATCGGCAGCGGAGTTGCGGGCCTGCGGGCCGCGATCGCTCTGGCCGCGAGCGGTGCAGATGTGACCGTTCTGACGAAAGATAAGGCCAGCGAATCGAACACAGAATATGCTCAGGGCGGCGTCGCTGTTGTCCTTTCGGATGATGACGACGCCGATCTGCATGAAGGAGACACGCTGGTCGCCGGTGCCGGGCTTTGTGATGAACCGGCGGTCGAGGTGCTCGTAAACGAAGGCACGCGTTACATTAAAGAGCTGATCGAATGGGGAACCGAGTTCGATAAAGAAGGCGGGAATCTTGTCTTCACGCAGGAGGCGGCGCATTCCCGCAGGCGCATCTTGCATGCACACGGCGATTCGACCGGAGCCGAATTTGTCCGTTCGCTGATCGCGAGAGCACGTCAGGAAAAGTCCATCAGCCTATTGCCTTTTGCGAATACGGAACAGCTGATAGTTCGCGACGGCCGCTGCATCGGGGTCAGGTATTTGGACCCTATCTTGCGAAGTCCGCGCGATATTTTTGCAAAAGCGGTGATACTTTGCACGGGCGGTGCCGGGCAGCTTTATCAGCACACGACAAACCCGCCGGTTGCGACAGGTGACGGTATGGCGATGGCATATTTCGCGGGCGCCGAAATGGCCGATATGGAATTCATTCAATTCCATCCGACGGCGTTGAGCATCGAGGGCGCACCAAGGTTCTTGCTGTCCGAAGCGATGCGCGGTGAAGGCGGCGTCCTGCGAAATGTGAACGGCGAACGGTTCATGGGCCGTTATGACGAGCGTTTGGAACTCGCACCGCGTGACATAGTTTCGCGTTCGATCGTTGCCGAAATGCGCCGGACCGGTTCGCGATACGTATATCTGGATATGACCGCGCTCGATGGCGAGTTTCTGCGTCATCGATTTCCGAAGATCAATCAAGTTTGTTTGCAGTTCGGTCTGAATATCGCTGAGGCACAGCTTCCGGTTTCGCCCGCTTCGCACTATTGCATGGGCGGAGTGCGGACTGACCTATGGGGACGAACGACCGTTCCGGGGCTTTATGCCGCAGGCGAAGTCACTTGCACTGGCGTACACGGTGCGAATCGGCTGGCTTCGAATTCGCTGCTTGAAGGATTGGTTTGGGGAGCACGCGCCGGGAAGGCGGCGGCGGAAGACAATTTCGAATTTCAGATCTCAGATCTGAGATTTGAAAGTGCCAGTGATAAATCCGCAATCCGCGATCCGCAATCCGCAATTGCAACCGCTGTCCGCAAGCGTGTCAAACGCGTGATGTGGGAACGTGTGGGAATACTGCGCGATCGTGATTCGCTGCGGCGTGCGATAAAGGAGTTCGAACAGATCGAGGGATCGAACCTGAGCACGTCTTCGCGAAACTTTGTGACACTTGCTCTGTTGGTATCGCGTGCGGCTTTGTGGCGTGAGGAATCTCGCGGCGGACATTTCCGTACCGATTTTCCGGAGCAAGAACCAACCTGGCAAAAGCATTCAATTCAAAGTCTCGACGGCGAGATCAGATCGGCACAGCTAATCGATCACGGTTAGACGTTCATTCGGGCAATATTTCATCAAGGGATTCGAGCAGGTCTTTTCCACGCAGATCAGCTTCATCGCGCTCGTGCCGGCTCATCGACAGTATCTTTCCTTCCGGCGAAATCAGGAACGTCGTAGGGTAGGCGGTGATCCGAAGATTGATCTTAATGAAATCGAGGACGCTTTCCACTCTGGCATTCGTCCATAGCATCCCGTTTTCGCTAAGTGCTTTCTTCATTGAACTGAGAGTGAAATCGGTATCGGTATTTAGCCCGACGACCTCAAAGTTTCGATCCTGAAAGCGTCTATGCGATTCCTTGATATAGGGAAGCTCTTTCCTACATGGCGGACACCAAAATCCCCAAATATCGAGCAATACATATTTTCCCCGAAACTCGCTGAATTTCCTTTTCTTTCCGTCGAAATCAGTGAAGCTGAATTCAGGGAATACTTGCCCGATCTCGAGTTCAGCCCTCTTATAGTCTTTCGCTGCATGCGAACGCAATATGATCTGGTTCTTCGAAACATCTGCTCGTTTTGTCGATAGATATTGGCTTCCCACGCGAAAGACCACGGTTTCGGAATCTGCCTGTGCCGCCTCCGGCGATAGTCCGTCCATATCGACCTCACCATCGCCATTTGTGTCCATCCCAAGCCAGCCTTTCTGGGGGTCTACCTTTGATTGTCCGGCTGCCAGCGCGTATTGGACGCTCACTCTGCTGCCGTTAACGTCAACGATTCCGCGAGCCATAACTTCGGTCGACTGTGTTACCAGACGATCGTTAGCAGACATATTTTCGTAGGTGATCGATCTGAAATATCTTACAAAGATCGGGTAAGTTTCAAAAAAACCTTTGTTTGAAGCGAGCGGGATGACTGCATTCCATAGAAAAGGATTTTCTTCCTTTTCTTGCTTTAGAACGAATCGTTCATCAGCAGACAATTTCCCGTCGCCGTTAAGGTCGCAAAACAGTATTGGGTCTTCGTCTTCCGGCTCAAGCAAAACTGTAAGGACCGAACTTCTTCCCGTTTGAGGATGGATCAGATCCGAGGATGTAACATGGGATCCGGGTTCAAACCCGTCGAGCATGCTGAATGCTCTAGGGTTTACCTGTTTCAATACCTTTCTTTCAAAATTCTCCCGGTTCGGAACCAAGGTCTTTTCAAACTGCCCTGTAAACTCATTGTTAAGAGCACTGGAGAGTACCGAAGTGACGGAAAATATCAAGATAAAGTGAACCAAAAGTGCGGTCCTAAATGTAAATTTCATTGATTATTTAGAAAAGTCGAAAAGCCCCAGTCGCCCAACGGAAAATTGGAAATCGAAACTGGTCGTAATTCTAGTTAATTTCTGTGATTAAAGTCAAAAATTTTTTCTATCGGTATAACGCTTGGCCAATATGAAATAAACGAAAGCCTGTGCTAAATTTGGTTGCACATCTCTATTTCAATGCGGCCAATACCGGGCTGACAACCGCACAAAAGATCTAAAGCTTATGAATTCTAATCCAACAATCCTAAATCTGGCATCGATGGTCTCGCATCATGCGAAGCTTGCACCGCAGAAAGAAGCGATCGTTTTTGGTGACACGCGGCTGACCTATGGCCAGCTTGACGCGATGTCTAATAAGGTCGCGAACGCTTTGACCGCGATGGGCATTGGACACGGCGATAAGGTCGCCTTGAATTGCCCGAACCTGCCATATTTTCCGATCGTTTATTACGGCATTCTGAAAGCAGGTGCAGCGGTCGTTCCGGTTTGTGTGCTGTTTACGCCGCGCGAGATCGAATATCAATTGCGCGATTCGGACGCGAAGGCGGTTTTCGTTTTCGAAGGCACGGACGAACTCCCGATGGGCAAGAGCACGAAGGAAGCGTTCGACAGGGTCGAGACATGCGAGCACCTGATCGTAATGACAAAAGATCCGGCGGCACCATCGCCGATCGAAGGCCACGCGACGCTTGGGCAGACGATCTTTCCGCAATCCGACCAATTTGAGACCTTTCCGACCGCACCGGACGACACGTGCGCGATCCTTTATACATCGGGCACGACCGGCCAGCCGAAGGGCGCGGAACTGACGCATTTGAACCTAGTATCCAATTCAACCACGACGTATCTGATCCATTTACCGATGCTCGATTTTACGTCGGAACCGCAGAAGACAGTGTTGATCACGCTGCCGCTATTTCACACGACCGGGCAGACGGTGCAGATGAACACGAATATCTATGGCGGCAATCGGGTTGTGCTGCTGCCGCGGTTCGAGCCGCAATCGACGCTCGATACGATGGTGAAGGAAAAGGTGAATTTTTGGGTAGGCGTGCCGACGATGTATTGGGCACTGCTCAAGTTCGCGGACGAAACAGGTTACGACATCAGCGGCGTAAAAGAGAATATGAAGGTCTGCACGTCGGGCGGTGCGCCGATGCCGGTCGAGGTGATGAAGGCATTCGAGGAAAAGTTTGGGGTGCGCGTACTCGAAGGTTACGGGCTTTCTGAGACATCGCCGCTCGCGTGTTTTAATCATTTCGAGCGGCCTTCGAAACCGGGAACCGTCGGACAGGCGATCGCGGGTGTCGAGGTTCGATGCGTTGACGAGAACGATGTTGAAGTGCCACGCGGTGAACGCGGTGAGGTGATCATCCGCGGCACCAACGTGATGAAGGGTTATTATAAGAGGCCCGAGGCCACGGCCGAGGCTTTCAAGAATGGTTGGTTCCATTCGGGCGATATCGGGATCATGGACGAAGAAGGATATCTGGCGATAGTTGACCGTACGAAAGATATGATCCTCCGCGGCGGCTACAATATTTATCCGCGAGAGCTTGAAGAGATAATAATGACACATCCGGCGGTCTCGCTAGTAGCAGTTATCGGCGTGCCGGACGACAAAATGGGCGAAGAGGTAAAGGCATATGTCGTTCTAAAAGAAGGCCAGCAGCTTTCCGATGCCGACTTTATCGAATGGTGCAAGACGCAGTTCGCGGCGAATAAATATCCGCGTTATGTAGAATTTCGCGATGCTCTGCCGATCGGAAATACAGGCAAGATCTCGAAGCTGACGCTCCGCAAGGAGATCGAAGGGAAATAGGCAAGCTAATTTTTTTATTAGCACAGGTTATTTGGCCCTGATTGCGATTATGAAGGCTTTGCGTGAGACTTGAATTGTGATGTTTCGCGTAAAGCTTTTGGTTATTATTATATTTGCCGTTCTTGGCGTGGCGGCGTGTTTTACGTCCGGGCCCGAGACGTATTCGATCGCGACAAGCCGCGCATACGAGGCATCACTTTTCCGTCAAAACTGCGCAATTTGCCACGGCCCAGAAGGCGAAGGCCGCACGCTCGACGACGGAACCATTGTCCCATCACTCCGAACCGGTGAGTTCAAGACCGTCACCGAACAAGACATCTATAACCAGATCGCCGAAGGCGGCAACGGGATGCTGCCGTTCAATAAGCAGCTTACCGAACGCGAAATGCGGCTATTAGTAAAACTGATCATGAACGACCTTCGAACACAAAAAGATTGACCAATATACCAAGAATTGGTATTTTTTATTCATGGCAAAAAATACGTCGGTTTTGTTAGGTGATCATTTCGATTCGTTCATTGGCGAACAGGTAAGCTCGGGCCGTTATGCTTCAGCGAGCGAAGTCGTCAGAGCCGGTCTTAGAATATTGGAAGAAGATGAAAAGAAAAGGGCTCGGCTATTCGAAGCTCTCGAGGAAGGCGAACGGTCAGGATTTGTTGAGAATTTTGACAGACACCAAAAACTCGCTGAGCTAAAGAAAAAGTATCCTAAGAAATGAAATATAGAATTTCAGTCGCTGCGGATGCGGACCTTGACGATATTTGGAGATACACCGATGAAACCTGGTCGTTATCACAGGCGATCAAATACTATGACCTGATATTGGATAAGATCGAAAAACTGGCTGATAGCCCCGGTTTGGGAAGAATGGTTTCGTATGGCGGCAAAAGCTACAAATGGTTTCCGGTTGAATCCCATTTGATCTTTTATATCGAAACGACAGCTAGCCATATCGAGTTCGTTCGCATTCTCCACAGGAGAATGAACGTAAAGGATCGCCTTTCGGAATAAGGGAATAGGTTTTATGAAAATTCTAATTACAGGTGCTAGCGGGCTGATCGGAAAGGCGTTGCAGAAATCTTTTGCGGAAAAGGGTTATGAGATGCTGCTTGCTTCGCGGAGCGAGGCTGAGGACGAGCAGCACATTCAATGGAACGCTGAAACGGGTTTTGCCGATGAGGACCTAAAGCGGCTTGAGGGGCTTGATGCCGCGATCCATCTTGCCGGTGAAAATATCGCCGGGCTTCGCTGGACCGAGGATAAAAAGAAGGCTATTCGCGACAGCCGCGTCATCGGCACGCGGACGATGATCGAAGCATTCGCAAAGCTCGAGAAGAAGCCGAAGACATTCATCGCCGGTTCGGCAATGGGGTTTTATGGCGACCGAGGCGACGAAGAGTTGACCGAGGCATCTCCTGCAGGAACGACCTTTTTAGCAGACGTCTGCAAGGAATGGGAAGCCGAATCGCGGCGTGCGGAAGACCTGGGAATTCGGACCGTTCTGCTTCGTACGGGAATCGTTCTTTCGAAGGACGGCGGGGCTCTTGCGACGATGTTGACGCCATTTAAGTTTGGCGTAGGCGGTGTTGTCGGCGACGGGAAGCAGTGGATGAGTTGGATCTCTTTGGACGATGTGGTCAGTGTGATCAACTTTACGCTCGAGAATGAGAACGTCCGCGGTGCTGTTAACAACGTGGCTCCAAATCCCGCGACAAACGAAGAATTTACAAAAACGCTCGGCGAGGTTCTCTATCGTCCGACCTTCCTGCCGCTGCCCGAATTCGCGGTTCACTTGGTCTTTGGCGAAATGGGCGATGCACTGCTGCTCGACTCGACAAAGGTTATCCCAAAACGTCTGAAAGATGCGGGTTATGAATTTAAGTTTACTGACCTGAAAAAGGCACTTGAACATGCAGTCAGTTAGTTTTCACCGCCGAGACGCAAAGACGCAGAGATTTAATTGGGGACCGACCTTTTTTTCGCCCCTTCCGTAAGCTTCTTCTCGGCGTCTTTGTGTCTCGGCGGTTAAATTTTCGCAAGAAGGAGCGGGCGGCTTGGGGCGCAGTCGGTGTCGAACGGAGCGATCTGAAGATTGAGTAGATATTCGCCATCGGGCACTTCGTTCGGCACGTAGATCAGTTCCGTGATGGTCGAATTGATCCGCGTGTGCGGATTCGTTTCGAAACTTCCTTCCTCAACATTCCAAAAGATTCGGTGATTTATCAGTTTACCCTCGTCAAAGATGCGGTCGATGGACGGCAGATCGCAGAGCAGATGTGTGAATCCGCGATCGACGATCAGCTGCATCGCTTCGGCGGAGAAATAAGGCGGAATGTTCTCCTCGCCATAAATAGCGGTGAGCTTGCGGTCGTCGTTCGGGAGGGTGCGAACGATCAGGGCTTTTGATTGCGGATCGCGGATTGCGGATCGCGGATTTTCACTTTGGAGAGACGCGATCTTTTCTACAAGCAAACTCTTGGTAATTATTCTTTCGTCATCATTGAAATTTGCTGCGCCTGTCTCGTTTGCTATGGCTATATTGCTCGGCTCCACGGAGATCAAAACCGCCGGGACGATCACGTCCTGCAAACAATCCCGCACCGATATTCGCTCGTGCGTGATATGCCCGACACATTCTGTGTGCGTTCCGTTGCAATGCGGCGTGAACGTATATTCGTCGAAGTTCACGCTCGAACCGGTCCGCGTATCGCCGTGCGGCTTTGCCGACGCCGCGTCCACGCCATAGGCATTCGGTTGCGGCCCGTTGAATCGCAGGGGTATCGAAATATCTATGCCATTGCTCCCGAGCACTTTCGCGATCAGATCGTTCATGGCGTGTTCGCTTCCTTGTTCTCGTTCACCAGCAGGAACCAATAAAAGCCGAGTGGTGCGAGTGCGAGCTGATAAGAGGCGTCGGTGATGGTCGGAAACTTCGTGTTTCCTGTTACCTCCACCGGATCGTAGCCGATGTATCGTTCAAGATCGAGCACCGTCGGCTGCGGAAAGTTAGAAAGGTTGAAAACGCAAAGTGCCACCTCGCCATCCCATTCCCTTACGAACGCAAAAATTGCCCGGTTATCCGGATCGATCATCCGAAACGATCCGCGGCCAAATACTTTGTGCTTCTTTCGCTGGTGGATCATCTGCCGCATCCAATGCAGCAGAGATGTATCGAACCGCTTCTGTGCTTCTACGTTCACGGCCTGATATCCATAGACCGGGTCCATGATCACAGGAAAATAGAGTTGAGCGAAATCGGCACGAGAAAAGCCGGCGTTTCGATCGAGCGACCATTGCATCGGCGTCCTTACACCATCGCGGTCGCCGAGATAAACGTTGTCGCCCATGCCGATCTCGTCGCCGTAATAAAGGAACGGGCTGCCCGGCAAGCTGAACAGCAACGCATGCAGCAGTTCGATACGACGCCGGCTATTGTCCAGCAGCGGTGCCAGCCGCCGACGAATACCGAGGTTCAGCCGCATTCTCGGGTCCTTTGCGTATTCCGTGTAAAGGTAATCGCGTTCCTCGTCGGTTACCATTTCGAGCGTCAGCTCATCGTGATTGCGGAGGAACATTCCCCACTGGCAACCATCGGGAATGTCCGGCGTGCGTTCCATTATCTCGTTGATCGGACGGCTGTCGCCTCGGCGAAGAGCGGCGAACAGACGAGGCATTATCGGGAAGTGATAACACATCTGGAATTCGTCACCGTCGCCGAAATATTCGACCACATCCTCCATCCACTGATTGGCTTCGGCAAGCAGTAGTGTGCCCGGAAAGTTTTTCTCAACGTGTGCTCTAAGCTCGCGCACAAAGCCGTGCGTTTCCGGCAGGTTCTCGCAGCCCGATCCTTCGCGTTCGAAAAGATAAGGAACCGCATCAACTCGGAAGCCGTCCACACCGAGCTCTACCCAGAATGAAACGACCTCCAGCACAGCCAGCCGAACCGCCGGATTGTCGTAGTTCAAGTCGGGTTGATGGCTAAAGAATCTGTGCCAATAGAATGACCCGGTCTGTTCGTCCCACGCCCAATTCGACTTTTCGGTGTCAGTAAAAATGATGCGGGCGTCCACGTATTTTTCGTTCGTGTCGCTCCAGACATACCAATCGCGTTTGGGGTTGTCGCGAGAACTGCGGGACTCGACGAACCACGGATGTTGGTCTGACGTGTGGTTGATCACTAGATCCACAATGACCCGAATTCCGCGGGCATGGGCCGCATCAAGAAAGGCCTTAAAATCGTCGAGCGTACCGTAGTCGGGGAGGATCGAGTAGTAGTCCGAAATGTCGTAGCCGCCGTCTTTGAGCGGCGATTCGTACATCGGCAAAAGCCATACACAGTCGATCCCGAGCCATTCCAGATACTCAAGTTTTTCGGTCAGGCCGCGGAAATCTCCGATCCCGTCGCCGCTTGAATCATAGAATCCGCGAACGAAAACTTCGTAAAAGATCGCGTCCTGATACCAGAGCCGATCCTGATCGAGGGTTGAAAGAGAGGCCATTTTTATTATCGTAATATGAAACAGGTGTTGACCGGAAACGCCTTCGGCCGCATTCGCGTTTGCCCGACTATCGCGAGATTTTCTTGCATCAGCGTGCTGAGTCCTTTAGTCTTATAGAATACAGAGCCGAATGGAACATCGGGCGAAAATGTGTTTTCGTACCGTTCGGTGTCGATATTTGAACAAAATGGAGAACAAAGGGCAAACAAAAAAAGACGTGCCGAATGCTGATCTTGGAAGGCTCGTCGTAGTATCAAACCGCTTGCCAATGACCCTCACTAAAGTCCGAAGCGGTTGGAAGAGCAGTAGAAGTACGGGCGGCCTTGCGACGGCGATGGATCCGCTGCTTGACCGAACCGGAGGCATTTGGATCGGCTGGAGCGGCGATAGTTCGGCCAAGAACGACCCCCAACGCCAGTCAATACTTGAGGAGTGGCGAGAGAAAGAAAACTGCATTGCGGTCGATCTGCCGCCGGACATAGTCAAAGGTTATTACGAAGGTTTCTCCAATGCCACGCTCTGGTTTCTCTTTCACTCCTTCCCGGGCCTATTCAATTTCAGCACAAGCGACTGGCGCGATTATGTTCGTGCGAACGAAGCATTTCGCGATGCTGTTGTTGCAGAACATCGGCCAGGCGACCTAGTTTGGATCCACGATTATCAACTGATGCTGCTGCCGCAGATGATCCGCGAGGCCATTCCCGATGCGCGTATCGGGTTCTTTTTGCACATCCCTTTTCCATCTTCGGATGTATTTCGCGTTCTGCCGCGGCGTGATGAAGTGCTGAAAGGATTGCTCGGCGCGGACTATATTTCGTTCCATACGCATCGCTATTTGCAGAATTTTCGCTCGTCGCTTCTTCGCGTCAATGGCATTAGAAGTTCGATGGATCGCATCAGTCTCGGCAGCCGGCAGATCAGGCTCGAAGCTCAACCGATCGGGATCGCACCGCTCGGATTTCGCGACATTCTCGAACAGGAAAAGACCCAGGAAATAATCGCCGAATTTCGCGAAAAGTACACGGGTGTAAAACTCCTGGTCGGCGTCGACCGCATAGACATAACTAAGGGCCTGCCTGAACGGCTAAAGGCCTTCAGGCGATTTCTGACAAAGAACCGCCGGATGCAGGGTAAGGTGACGCTTATCCAGGTCGCTGTCCCGTCACGCGGCAATATACCTAGATACAAAGAGCTGCAGCAGGAGGTTGACGAACTCGTCGGGCAGATCAACGGCCGATTCGGCACACCGGCATGGTCGCCGATAGTGTATATGCGGCGCAATCTATCGCACGAAGAGCTTGCCGCACTATACGCGGTTGCCGATGCCGCACTCGTAACCCCGCTGCGTGACGGGCAAAATCTGGTTGCAAAGGAATATGTCGCTTGTAAATTGGATGGCGACGGCGTTTTGATCTTAAGTGAATTTGCGGGTGCCGCGGCTGAAATGGGTGAGGCGATCCAGATCAATCCGTACGACGAAGATCGAGTAGCATCAGCGATCTCCCGGGCACTGAGTATGCCTGCCGAAGAAAAGCGCGAACGCATGGCCGCGCTTTATAAGCGGGTCTTGCGAAATGACGTGTTCACATGGGGAGCACGGTTCGTTCGCAATACTGCCGATGCCGCCGCGTCGCGGGCAAAGACCGATGCCGATCGGCCACAGCGGCTGCCGCGAGCGGAGATTGCCGCTGCATATGAAAAAGCCGCGAAACGCCTGATCCTTCTGGATTACGACGGAACGCTGGTAGGATACGCGCAGCGTGCGACGGATGCGGTCCCTACACCCGAACTTAAGAAGATCCTGCGCGACATAGCCGCCGATCCACGTAACTCTACCGTGATCGTTTCAGGACGGGCGAAGTCGGACCTTGAACGCTGGTTCGGCAAGATACCAGATCTGTGGCTGGCGGCAGAGCATGGTGCCGTTATGCGAAACCCTGTGCAAAAAGAGTGGACCAGTTCCCACCCAAACGTGCCCGATAACTGGAAAAAGGAAGTTTTCGAAGTGCTCGAACATTTCGCAGACCGAACCCCGGGCAGCTATGTAGAAGAGAAAGAGTTCTCTCTTGTATGGCACTACCGAATGTCAGATCCGGAGTTTGGAGAATGGTTAGCGAATGAGCTTAATTCTACGCTAGACGAACTGCTGGCGGACACACAGCTTCGTGCGATCCAGGGCCGCAAGAACGTCGAGGTGAAATTGATATGGGCAAACAAGGCCGACGTTTTGGCACAGATGACGCACGACGAGCCTGATTTCGATTTCATGCTGGCTGCCGGCGACGACACTACGGACGAGGACCTTTTCGAAAAGATGGGGCCGGATACATGGACCGTGCATATCGGCAGCGAAAACACTCTAGCCCGCTATCGTCTCCGGGACTATCGCGAGATGCTCGACCTGCTTGCTAATTTGTCCGGTTCAGCCGTTCCGGAAAAGGCAAAGTCGGTTATTGCATCCCGTTAGTCTTTGAGCCTACTGAGTTCCTGCATCACTTCATCAAGGTCGAGTTCGCTCACATTTTCCGTTTCCGAGCAGATCTGCATTAGCAACGCGTCCTGTGCGTTACCCTTTGCTTTGGCCACGGAATACGGAAGGTCTTCGCGGAACGTGACCATTGAATATTTAGAGAAATAATCTGGATAGGTCTGCTCGAGCTTTGTTTCGAGCTCGCGTTTGCGTTGGAAAACAGGATCGGCGGTGGCGTCGCGCATCTCGTAAAAATTCTCTTGTGCCATGTCCTGGATCGCGTCGGTGTTAGGACGGCGCGTTTCCGTATATTCTTGAAAAATGCTCTCCCAATCAGGATCTGGTCCAGGCGCTATCGCTCGCGGTTCTGGCAGGAGCGAGTCGAGCGTGCGAACGTCTTCAAATGCACAGTTCATTCCCTGGCCGTAAAAGGGGACCATCGCATGTGCCGAATCTCCGAGGAGCAAAACCTTGCCTTCGAAATGCCAAGGCCAGCATTTAAGCGTGCCGAGTTCACCGGTTGGATTTGCAAAGAAATCTTCGACCAGCGTTGGCATATAAGGTACCGCACTGGCGAATTCTCGCTTAAAGAACTCAAGCACTTTGTCGCCCGTATCGAGAGCTTCCAACTCAGCCTTTTCTAAAAAAAGCGTGCATGTAAAACTGCCGTCGAAATTTGGCAGAGCGATCATCATGAACTGATGGCGTGGCCATATATGAAGAGCGCTTGGTTCAATCGCAAACCACGTTCCCGCAGGGGTAATGAACTCCGGCTTGGAGCGAAATTCACTAATCGCCGGAATACGCAGTTCCTTATAACCGTGGTCGAGGAAAACAGATGAATATGCAAAATCCGGCACCTGTTTCTGCATCGCCTGGCGTATGGGCGAACCGGCACCATCGGTCGCGATCATCGTATCGGAACGCATCGTGCGGCCGCTCGCGAACATCGCTTCACCCGACTTTGTATCAAGATCAATGCAGCGTTCGTTGAACACGAACTGAACGTTCGGATTTTTTTCTGCCTCGTTGATCAAAGCGATGTTCAGGCCCGAACGCGAAACGGAATTGATGTATTCGCCTTCGCGGCCGCTGTACGGCAGGACCTTTGTCGCACCCGAGGTCGAATGGATCATTCGTCCGTGCATCGGCACCGCTTCGTTGAGCATGTATTCGTCCATGCCGACCTCACGAAGAGCCGCAATGCCGCGATCGGAAAGCGCGAGATTTATCGAACGCCCCGCCGCGACCGCTTCCATTCGCATATCACCGCGGGCTTCGAACACAGTTACACCAAACCCGCGACGAGCGAGATAGATCGACAACAGCGAGCCTGCAAGCCCAGCACCGATGATAGAAATACTGTTGTTTTGCGACATCTTAGAGCGAATAGTTCATTGTAAATTGAACGATTGTACATTAGGGAATATATCTACCAATTAACAATCGGCCAATGTACAATTCACAATTCAATTCAAACATTCGGAGAGAATCTCGGCAAATCGGCTTACGTCTTGAAACGTGTTGTAAAGAGGTACGGGAGCGACGCGGATCACATCAGGTTCACGCCAATCTGCGAAAACGCCGCGTTCGGTGATGGATTCGAAAAGGGTTTTGCTTGAAGCGGGCACACTCCCTACCGGTCGTGTTTCTGCCTTTACGCGGATCGAAAGCTGGCAGCCTCGTTCGTTTGGGTCGCTCGGCGTAATTATGTCTATGCGGTCGGTTTCGATCTGTTTTAGCAGCGATTCGAGATAGCCGGTCAGCTTAACTGATTTTTCGCGAAGTGCGGGCATTGTCGCCTCGTCGAAAATTTCGAGCGAAGCACGCAGGGCCGCGAGCTGAAAGATCGGCGGATTAGAAAGCTGCCAGCCTTCGGCACCGGCGAGCGGTTTGAAATCCGGTCCCATTTGAAAACGCGTTTCCTTGTCGTGTCCCCACCATCCGGCAAATCTTGGCAGATCGAATGAACGTGCATGGCGTTCGTGAACGAAGATGCCGGCGATGCCGCCCGGTCCGGCATTCAGATACTTATACGAACACCACGCTGCAAAATCGACATTCCATTCATGAAGCTTCAATTCAAGATTTCCTGCAGCATGGGCAAGATCAAATCCGACGACGCAGCCTTTGCGGTGTCCAGCCTCAGTGATCGCCTGCATATCGAACGCCTGCCCTGTGTAGTAATTCACGCCTCCGAGCATGATCAGTGCTATCTGGTCGCCTTCGCGTTCGATCGTTTCAAGAATGTCTTCGGTACGAAGCGTGGTTTCGCCTTCGCGAGGCGTGAGTTCGATAAGCCCACTTTCATATTCGTGAAACTTTAGCTGTGATTCGACCGCATATTGATCGCTCGGAAACGCACCTTTTTCAATAACGATCTTGAAGCGTTCGGCAGTCGGTCGATAAAAAGAGACCATCAGCAAGTGAAGGTTGACGGTCAGCGAATTCATAGCCACGACCTCAACCGGCTTTGCGCCGACAAGTCGAGAAAGTGATTCGGTAACAAACTCATGATAGGGAAGCCACGGATGCCTGGCATGCACGTGACCCTCAACGCCAAGCCGAGCCCAATCGTCTAATTCTTGTTCAATGTAACCCCGGGCCGTTTTCGGCTGAAGTCCGAGCGAATTGCCGGTCAAATACACGGCGTCTTCTCCATTCGGCAGTTTTGGCAAATGAAAGCGGTTGCGAAAATTGCCCAGCGGATCGGCCTGATCGATCTCGACCGCGGGCCGCGTCGGTCGAATTGTGTTGCTAATTGCTGACATTGGTTCACCAGGTTATATTGTCTATTGAATCAATTGAAGTTAGGAAGTCAAAGCTACCACAGGCCGCGGCCGCCAAACAGGTGGGCAGTTCGCGCCAGCTCAGCCACGCTATTGCTATTTGTAATCGAAAGTTGCTAATTTAATGTTGTCGCGCGTTTTATGCTTCGACAGATCTGAATTCCAACTTGGAGCGAAGATATTATCAATGGGGTATTTAGTTTTACCAAACTGTCCGAGTAGATTTCTCGAACGCACCAGGGAAAGGCGGTTTGCGTCATTTTTCTTGTTTTCCGGACTAGCACTGATAAATTCGGCGATCGTCATTTTTAGTCTGCCTTTCCTGCTTGCTTTGTTTGTTTCGAGAAGGTTCCACACGCCTAAACGCTCGTAAGATCAGCAACATTCACCCCAAGCCATTTTGCTGCCGCGCCATGAAACAGCGCGGCCTTTGTCGCGCCGTCTAATTGCATCGATTCGATCAGCTTACCCGGTTCGAGTTCGCCGAGCGGGAACGGATAATCGGTTCCGAGCATTACATGTTCCGCTCCGGCAAGCGAGATCAAATGTTCAAGCATCGCAGGTTCGTGAACGAGCGAATCAAAATACATTCGATCAAAATACTTGCGCGGATCATGCAAATTATCCTGGAAAAGATCGGGCCGCACATTAAAACCATGTTCGATGCGGCCGATGGTCGCCGGAAACGAACCGCCGCCGTGAGCGAAACAAACGCGTAGTTCAGGACATTTTTCCAGCACGCCGGAAAATATAAATGAACAGATCGCCCGCGATGTTTCAGCCGGCATCCCGACAAGCCACGGCAGCCAATATTTCTGCATATCGGCTTCGCCCATCATTTCCCATGGATGAACGAAAACGGCCAATGAAAGCTCTTCGCATGCCTTGAAGAAATCGAGGAACTGCGGCTCGCCAAGGTTCAATTGATTTACATTTGTTCCGATCTGAACACCTGCGAGCCCTATCTGTTTGCAGCGTTCTAGTTCATTGATCGCGAGTTTTGTATCCTGCAACGGAACTGTTCCGAGTCCGACAAAACGGAGCGGAAATTCCGTTACGATATCTGCGATGTGGTCATTTAGGAACTTCGATATCTCAAGCCCGTCAGCCGCCTTCGCCCAATAGCTGAACATCACCGGGACGGTCGAAAGCACCTGAACGCCGATGCTGAACCCATCCATTTCTTCGATTCGTTGAATCGGGTCCCAACAATTCGAATCGATATCGCGAAATTGCTTGCCATCGTCGCGAACCATCCGCGCACAGCAAGGCTTGTAATGATCAAGCGAGATAAATCCGCCATATCCAAACCGCTCTTTCCAGTTCGGGATGTCTTTCGGAAGAATATGTGTGTGGACGTCGATCTTCAGCACAGGGTCATTTTGGCATCAAATGCCGCGAAGCCCAAACTTCTATGACATTGAGTGCAGATGACACATTGTAGTCTCCGGATGCTTATTTACCGGCACCATTGTGTAGGCGAAATTCCGCAATGACGTTAAGATGTTCACGTTAGAAATATCCTTGGTACCTTAGGAGAGTTTAAGAATGCGCAGAAAATTCTTCCTTTTGCTTGTTTTGGCAGCATTTGGAGTTTCGTTCAACGTTTCGGTCGCAAGCCAGCCGCAGCCTTCATCAACGCCGGAGATCATCGCCCGACGAAACGCTATCGAAGCCGAGCTTCAGTCGATAGCGGTGGTCGAACGAAAGGTCATGGTGCCGATGCGTGACGGCAAGCGAATGCAGGCGGATGTCTATCGGCCGAAGGATGCTTCTAAGAAACATCCGATCATTTTTTCACGAACGCCGTACAATTTTAACTTTTGGGACGTTCGCCTCGGTGCTCCGCGCGACCTTACTACCGTTCTTGATGCAGTAAAGCGTGGCTATGCATACGTGATAATGAACGAACGCGGCCGGTTTTTTTCTGAAGGAAATTATGACATCCTCGGCCCGCCAACAACGGATGGCGACGATGCATTAACGTGGATGTCGTCACAGCCGTGGTCGAATAAAAAGGTCGGCGCGATCGGATGTTCCTCGACGGCCGAATGGCAGATGGCGGTCGCTGCTCAGGGCAATCCGGCATTTACAACGATGATCGCACAAGGTTACGGAGCCGGCGTGGGTCGGGTCGGGCCGTATTACGAACAGGGAAACTGGTATCGCGGCGGTGCCGTGCAGACGCTTTTCATTGCATGGCTTTATGGACAACAAAACCAGATCCGTCCGAAGTTCGCTCCTGAAACGACGCAGGAAGAATTGATACGTGCCTCGCGATTCTTTGATCTTGCCCAACAGGCCCCGCCGGTCGATTGGTCAAAGGCTTTGCGTCATTTGCCTGTGAAGGACATTTTTGAAGCGATCGATGGACCTCGCGGTATATTTGCAGACGAAATGCCGGTTCCGACCGGCGGTGCGATGATAAAACGCACACCGAACGATCCCGCCTGGTACAAAGGCGGGCTGTGGCACGACAACATGACGGTTAACATCCCCGGATTCTGGTTTATGTCCTGGTATGACGTTTCGGTCGGCCCGAACCTCGCGATGTACAACCACATCCGAAAGACCGCATCGCCTGAGATCGCTGACAAGCAGTACGCCGTGATCGCACCGGTACTACATTGCAGCTATACGCGTGCGACCGAGAACACGGTAGTCGGTGAAAGAAGCATGGGCGACGCACGGCTCGATTACAGCAAAATGACTTACGATTGGTTCGATCATTTTCTGAAGGGCGAGCAGAACGACATTCTGAAAATGCCAAAGGTGCAGTATTTCACGATGGGAAGCAACAAATGGCAGTCGTCCGAATCATGGCCGCCAGCTGGTGCGCAGCCGATGAAATTTTATCTGTCGAGCGGCGGAAAGGCGAATACTCTGAACGGCGACGGGAAGCTTGGCCCCGAACCGCCATCGAGCGACATGCCCGATCGATTTGAGTACGACCCGATGGATACTGTCCCTTCTTACGGCGGGAATGTTTGCTGTACCGGCAATGCGGTGCGCGGTGGTTCGTTCGACCAAAGCAAGATGGAGGAGCGCAATGACATTCTCGTTTATTCGACCGAGGTTCTGAAGGAAGGCATCGAGCTAACCGGATCGATCGACGTTACGCTTTATGTCTCGTCATCGGCAAAGGACACAGATTTTACAGTAAAGCTGATCGACGTTGACGAGGACGGCAAGGCTTGGAACCTGGACGAGACGATACAGCGGATGCGCTATCGCGACGGATACGACAAACCGCTGGCTTGGATGACTCCCGGCGAGGTTTACAAGGTGAAGTTTCAACCGATGACCACCAGCAACTACTTCGCCCCGGGCCATAGGATCCGCATCGAGATATCAAGCAGCAACTTCCCACGCTTCGACCGGAACATGAACACCGGTGGCAACAACTGGGACGAGGTCAAAGGGATCGTCGCAAAAAATGCCGTGCATCATTCGACGAAGTATCCCTCGGAGATAACGATCTCGGTGGTGAGGAAAAAGTGAGGTAGTTTAAACCGTTTCCAACTCAGCCTTTAGTCGTCGGAGGGCTTTCTTGTCCCTTAGCAGGTCTTCAAATGGATCCGATCTCTCGGAGCCCTGAATCGACTCACGCAGGGTTTGATTTATTAGCGTTTGGTAGCCGGTTCTCGAATTCTCCGCCTCGGCCTTGAAATGCTCGATAATGTCGGGATCGAGCATGATCGTGATCGTTTTCTTGTTTTCCTTCTTCTTCGGTTCGCCTAGGAAAGCCGGGCGCTCGATCCGTCGAAAGCGCTTCTTGAATTCCTTTTCATCCATCAGAATCGATTCGTCAAATTCATCGCTCATAGTCTTTCACCATCCAGTTTTCCGCTCGGCGGGCTGTTATGAAACGGATCTTCTCATCTACATAGACAAAAACCAGAAACACGAGGCCATATTGAGCCGTCATTCCAGTTACCGTATAACGGACTTCAGTCTCCGAGTGTCCTAGGTCATCTCTGAAGATCGCATACGGGTCGTCGAAAATGTCCTTTATCAGTTCGAAGTCGACCTTGTGATCTTCCAGAACCTTCCGTCGTTTCACTTCGTCCCAATCAAACATATGTTATATGTATAATATATGTATGTCAACAAAATTCAGCTGACGACTGGCGGAGGTTCCATGACTGAGCCGCACTTGGTGCAGGTACGTAGGTTCACGTCGCCGTAGAATTTCTTGAAAACGCCTTGGAATTGAGTGGTTATGTCTCCGAGCTGGAAATACTCTTCGTAAAGCCTTTCATTGCAGTTTTCGCAAAACCACAATAATCCGTCGAGTTCGCCGGGGCGGCGTTTTCGTTCGATGACAAGGCCGATCGTGTTCGCGCCGCGGATCGGGTTATGCGGAATGCGCGGCGGCAAGAGGAACATCTCGCCCTCGCGGATCGGGATATCGACGGCTTTTCCGTCTTCCTGGATCTTTACAAGCAGATCGCCTTCGAGCTGATAAAAAAGCTCTTCGCCTTCGTCCCAATGGTAATCCTTACGCGAATTCGGCCCGCCGACCACCATTACGATGAAATCTTCGTTCTGATAAACACACTGGTTCCCGACCGGCGGCTTGAGCAAATGCCGATGCTCATCGATCCACTTCTTGAAATTAAAAGGTCTTCGAATGGTCATATGTTGGACTCCATGCCGTTAAAGTGACATTATACCCCCAAATTTTCCTAGCGTTTTAGCTTAGGTTTTTTTATTGTCCGGAATCGGCTCAAGATCCCGTCTTGCCGAAACAGAAAACTGTCCGCTTCCAGAAAGTTTAGGAGACGATTATGAATATTAATGAAGATAGATTGAACGAACTATTAGGTAGATTCGTGGGAGATCTCGGTGCGACGCTGCATGCGGGTTCTATAGTGATCGGAGAAAAACTCGGACTTTACAAGGCGATGGCGACGCCGAACGAGCGTGTAACAGCGGCGGAGCTCGCCAAGCGAACAGACACCAATGAGCGTTACGTTCGCGAATGGCTCAATGCCAACGCGGCGAGCGGCTACGTTGAATACGATGCTGACGCCGATGCTTATTATCTTACCGAGGAACAGTCTTTCGTTCTGACGAACGAATCAAATGCCGCTTATCTTCCCGGTGCATTCATTTTGGCAACCTCGGCTCTGCGGGCTGTTCCGGATCTGACTGACAGATTTAAAACAGGCGATGGATTTGGGTGGCACGAACATCATCACGACCTTTTCCGCGGAACCGAACTCTTTTTCCGACCGGGCTATATTGCAAATCTGGTCAGCTCGTGGATACCAGCCCTCGAAGGAGTTGAAGAAAAATTGACTGCCGGAGCGAAGGTGGCCGATGTTGGCTGCGGGCTCGGTGCATCGACAATTTTAATGGCTCAAGCATTTCCGAATTCCGAGTTTGTCGGATTCGACTATCATGACAAGTCGATCGAGAGCGCTCGGCAAAAGGCAAACGACGCCGGAGTCGGCGACCGAGTGAAATTCGAGGTGGCGGCCTCAAAGGATTTTCCCGGAGCAGATTACGATCTGGTCACGTTTTTTGATTGTCTGCACGACATGGGCGATCCGGTCGGAGCAGCCGGGCATGTCCGCAAGGCTCTGAAGGATGACGGTACATGGATGATCGTCGAGCCGTTTGCCAACGATGCGACGGCAGATAATCATAATCCGATCGGGCGTGTGTATTATTCGGCATCTACGATGATCTGTACTCCTGCTTCACGATCGCAGGAAGTCGGGCTTGGGCTTGGGGCACAGGCAGGCGAGGCAAGATTACGAGATGTTGCAAACAAAGGCGGATTTTCCAGATTTAGACGGGCGACCGAAACACCGTTCAATTTGGTTCTCGAAGCACGGCCGTAAGTGCTAAAGATCGGCGAGCTTTTCGACCGTTCGCCAGTTTCGTGCGGTGACGGCGGTCTTTAGTTTCTTTTCGATGAAGCCTTTACCGAGCAGGCTGTCGGCGACACCGAACTTGAGGTGGCAATAGATCTCGCGGCCGCGGATCACGAAGCGTTCGTCATCCGTTTGATTGGCCAGGAGTTGGTTTTGCTTTTCGACAGGCATTTCGTCCTTCATGAACAGGACGTGCATTTCCTTATGGCTTTCAAATTCGCCGACGAATGGGTTGTTGTCGAGGACGGTTCGAATATGCGGCTGCTCACGGACCATTACGGAAATCGTCTTGGCGAAGGCTTCGAGGATGGCGGATTCGATCTTCGAAACGAGATCGGATTCTAGCGAGGAGCCCTTACTTACGTGCGGGCTACTGACAGCGGAGCCCTTACTTACGTTCGGGATACTTATACTCGTGCCCTTACTGCGTGCGGGCTTCTGCAAAATATCGAACGCCAAATTGCCGCTGTTTATATAGGTAGCAACATTCTCAAACTGAAGAGCTTCGAACATCGCTCGAAGCTCTTCCATCTTGATCATCGTATTTCCGCCGACATTAATGCCGCGGAGCAATGCAATACATCTAGGCATTTTTCATATCAATTACAAACCGATACCGGACGTCTGCTTTGACGGTTCGCTCGTAGGCAGTGTCGATATAGTCCGGCTTGATGAGTTCAATGTCCGACGTTATGCCGTGTTCGGCGCAGAAATCGAGCATTTCCTGCGTTTCGGGAATTCCGCCGATAAGCGAACCTGCAAGCACCTTGTTGCCGCCGATCAGCGAAAAGGCATTTAGCGGAACTGGTTCTGTAGGCACACCGACGATAACCATTACCCCATTAAGGCCGAGCAATGCGAGATAGGCATTGTAATCGTGGTTTGCTGAGATCGTGTCTAGGATAAAGTCGAAACTCCCGGTAACTGCTGTACGTGCCTCATCATCACGAATATTGACGAAATTATGGGCGCCCAATTTCTTCGCGTCGTCTTCTTTCGAGGGCGACGTGCTCAGGACGGTGACCTCCGCACCCATTGCTACCGCTAGTTTCACGCCCATGTGGCCGAGCCCGCCAAGTCCTGCGACGGCGACCTTTTTTCCCGGCCCAACGCCCCATTTCCTGAGCGGTGAATAGGTTGTTATGCCGGCACAAAGCAGCGGAGCAACACCCGGAAGATCGGCATCTGAGGCTTTTACGTTCAAAGCGTACGCTTCATCTAAAACGTAATGTTTCGAGTAGCCTCCGAAAGTCGGTGTCTGGCGATCCATCTCGGTGCTGTTATAGGTCTGTGCAGATCCCTTGATGCAATATTGCTCGATACCGTGATCGCAGGCACCGCACTCGCGGCACGAATCGACGAAACAGCCGATCCCGGCGATGTCGCCTTCTTTGAATTTCGTGACTTCGCCGCCGACCTTGGTCACTCGGCCGACGATCTCGTGTCCCGGAACCATCGGGTAAAGGGATGGGATCATCGGTTCCCATTCGGCGCGTGCCTGGTGAATATCCGAGTGGCAAATGCCCGCATAAAGTATGTCGATAAGAATATCCTTCGGACCGACGTCGCGACGTTGGAATTCGAAAGGTTCGAAAGTCGCCGTTGGGCCTGAAACTGCAAAGCCCCGTGTTGCAATGCCTTCTGCTGCTGGTGCTGTCATTTTAATTACTCCTTTAAGCTACTTAACTGTTGCGATCACTTTTAATTCGATCGCGATGGGCGTGGGAAGCGAACTTATCTCAATGGTCGTTCTGCATGGCTGATTATCAGCGAAATATTCCGCATAAAGACGATTGTAGATAGCAAAATCGTCTTTCATATTTGTTAAGAACACGGTTACGTCAACGATGTTATCCCAAGACGAACCGGCATCTTCGAGAATATACCGAACGTTCTGAAAAACGGAACGGCATTGAGTTTCGATGTCGTACGAAATGATCTCGCCTGCCTCGTTCAGTTCAACGCCCGGAATTATTTTCGTGCCCCGTTCACGCGGCCCGACACCGGACAGGAATAGCAGATCGCCTACACGCCGCGCATGCGGGTATAAGCCAACCGGTTCCGGTGCCTTTGACGAATTCAAAATGCTCTGATCGGGCATGAGGTAATTCTACGCGATTGGTGAGCCGACAAAAAGCCAAGCGAGGTCAATATTGTATGAACGACTCGTAGGAAATTCGCGATCGCCGCCAGATTCGTGCGAAAATCGGATTATGAACGAGATGGTTTTAGAAGTGCTTTTTATTGCGGCACTTATTTTGATCAACGGCCTCTTTTCGATGACCGAGATCGCGGTTGTTTCCGCCAGACGAGTTCGCCTTGCAAGATCGGCGGAATCCGGCAGTTTGGGAGCCTCAGCTGCGATCGAATTGCAGCAGCACCCCGAACGCTTCCTTTCGACCGTACAGATCGGCATAACGCTGGTTGGTATCTTATCGGGTGCGTTCGGCGGCGCTTTGCTGTCAGGCGAGGTAGCTACGGCTGTGGCGACGGTTCCGGTATTGGAACCTTACGCACAGCAACTCGGGTTTCTGATCGTGATCGGGATCATCACTTATTTTTCGCTGGTGATCGGCGAACTGGTGCCAAAGAACATTGCTCTGAATAGGCCGGAGACGATCGCGACGATCTTTTCGCGGCCCATGGACGTGATATCTAGAATAACAAAGCCATTCGTCTGGTTTCTCAGCACGTCGACTCGACTGATCCTAAAGCTTTTTCGAATCCGCGAATCGACCGAATCGGCGATCACGGAAGAAGAGATCCGTGCCCACATAGCGCATGGGACCGAGCTAGGTATCTTGGACGAGACCGAACAAGAATTGATCGAAAGCGTGATAAAGCTGGACGACCAAAAGGTTACGGCGATAATGACATCGCGTATGAAAATGCAGTGGCTAGATCTGGACGACGATCTGGAAACCAATCGACGAAAACTAATAGGTTCTCCCTATTCGCGGCTGCCGGTTTGCAAAGGGAACCTCGACAACATGGTTGGTGTGGTAAAGGCCCGTGATCTGCTTTCGCAGGTCCTGAGCGGCGGCGAACTTGACCTGGAGTCGGCCGCGAAGCAGCCCGTGTATGTGCCCGAAACGAAAACCGGGCTCGAATTGCTTGAAACGTTTCAAAGCTCGCACACTTTGATGGCCATAATCATTGATGAATTTGGCTCGGTCGAAGGCATGGTCACAATGAACGACGTGCTCGAAGAGATAGTGGGCGATCTTCCGGAAGGCGGTGCAATGCGAAAGAGTTTCACCGTCCGCACAGATGGCTCGATCCTGATCGATGGAAATGTGTCGGTAGTAGATTTCAAAGAGATCATAGGGCTCGGTGCTCTTCCGGAAAGCGAAGCCAAAAGTTACCAGACATTGGGTGGATTTATGCTTGCCAGATTGGAGAAAGTGCCGACCGAAGGCGAAAAATTCGTATGGCGCGGACACGAATTTGAGGTGATGGATATGGACGGCCGTCGTGTCGATAAGGTGTTGGTGACCAAGAAGTGATCCGGGCGAGGCAAACGAGCATCGTTAAAAACAGAACCAATTAAGAAAAGACCGCCGGTTCTCGCCGACGGCCTTTTAACTTTGATGTGTCCCTACAATCGCTTTAGTGAATTTAGGATCTTCACCGTGTCGTCCATTGAGATCATTCTCGCTGACTTACTCCCTTCATCGAAACCGTACATTCCAATGTAGTGGAAATCCGTACTGCCGACCTTGAACCATTCGGTCATCACGTAACCTTTTTCTATGTTTCCGTCCTCGTCTTTGGGCTCGTAGATCAGGATGATTTCACCAACGCCGGTCTTTAGAGTTTTCGTCGGCTCGTACATTAGGTCGCCAAGCCCATCAAATCCGGCTTCGAGAGCGAAACGCTGAACACCGCCGTCGGTCATCTTATTTGAATAAACAACGGTCAGAACTCGATCCTGAATTTCTACCATTGAACCAAGTCGGAGTTTTACTTCTTCAACGGTAAAGCCGGCCGGTATCCATGTGGGCAAAGGAATCGGCGTTACGTTTTTCGCCTCAAGAAGCATTGTCATATGCATTTCAGAGACGCCAGGAAATTTCGCCCGGGCAGCCTTAACACTAGCTGCGGAAGGCTGGGCCGACGCGGCGAATGATAGACCGAGGATCAGGGCAATAAGAGTCACGATCGAAGTTTTCATATTTTTATTTAACCTGTTTTCCCTTATTTCTTGCAAAGAACCTTTGGAATCAGTTCGATTTCTCAGCCCAGATCTGGACGAGATTGACCAACATCTCGGTCGATTTCTCAAGGCCTCTGCGAGAGTTCCACTCAAGCTTTCCGTGGAAGTTGTGTCCGCCGGTAAATATGTTCGGCGTCGGCAAACCGCGTGCTGTCAGCCTCGAGCCGTCCGTTCCGCCGCGGATCGGTTTCATCTTTGGTGTAACTCCGGCACGTCGGGCGGCTTCCTGCGCATATTCAACAAGCTGCGGATGCTTTTTCAGCTCTTCCTTCATGTTCAGGTAGCCGAGACGAACTTCCATTTCAGCACCAACATTCGGAAATTTCTTCTTTGTTTCGTCGAGCATCGCCCGGATCATCTTTTCCTGTTCATCTACGCCGGACATATCGAAATTGCGTAGCAGGACACGAACGACAGACGTTTCGATGTCGAGCGTCGAGTTATAAGGATGAACAAAGCCAACGCGGCCCTCGGTGGTTTCGGGCCGAGGAATTTTAGGATCATTGAAACGTGAAAGAAAGTCGGCTGCGGCAAATGACGAGTTCACCAGGATGTCTTTCGCGTAACCGGGATGCGTGGACATTCCGCGAAATGTGATCGTCGCGGTCTTCGCGGTCCAGGTTTCGTCGGAGATCTCGCCAAGCTCGCCGCCATCGACGGTGTATGCGTATTTCGCACCCCAGCCTTCGATATCGAACAGATCCATCGGCCCACCGACCTCTTCGTCCGGCGTGAACGCGATCGCGATGTTGCCGTGTTTTAGCTGCGGATTCTTACTCAGAATATCGATCATCGTCATGATCTCCGCAATGCCGGATTTATCGTCTGAGCCGAGCAGGGTCGTACCGTCCGCCGTGATGATGTCGTCACCGATCAGGCCTTTCAGTGCCGGATTCTTTGCGACCGTGATCACCTGCGTCTTATCGTTCGGCAAGACGATATCGCCGCCCTGATAATTTTTGTGAATGATTGCATTCACATTCTCGCCGCTCACTGCCGGTGATGTATCCATGTGCGCGATAAAACCGATAGTCGGAACTTTGCTGTTGTCCGCAAGATTTCCCGGCACAAGTCCGTAAACAATGCCCTCTTTGCTCATCCGAACATTCTGCACCCCAAGCGCCTTGAGCTCGCTTTCTAGCAATTTCGCCAGAACCAACTGCTTCTCCGTACTCGGATATTTGCCCGCTTCCTCAGCCGACTGCGTGTCGATCTTGATGTAACGAAGAAAACGCGACATCGCCGTTTCTGTCGGGGCATTGGTTTGAGCGAAGCCGTGAGCTACAAAAAGGAGCACGATAGGAAGTAAAATTAGAGAACGTTTCATAGATATCATTCTAGCGACGATTTATTCCGATTCAACCCAGCCGAGGCCGTGACACTCGCCGCAAATAAGCTTGATCGGTAAGATTCGTCCAGTTCCTGAGCATCTGTCACAATCTGGAGTTGCGGGGGGCCTCGTCGGAAGCACCGAGGCTAGTTCGGGGATCAGCCTGCTGCCTAACAACAATGCTAGGATCTGAGTTCCACGATCTCGTTTTGTCACGGGTGGAGTTTCGTCAAGTTCGTACTCTTCGACATAAGCGTCCCCATCAGGACTGAGGAAAAGCGTATAGCCAGGACCACCGTTCACAGCGAAAGCGCCTCCATCCGGTGAGATCTCGCCGGGTTCGCCATTTTGAACCGACTCGATGCGACGCCGTATTTCGGCCGCGATTCCCTCTGGCAAGTTTAATCGCGATTGGCTAAGCATTTTTTTTCTTGTTCCAGACGAACTACACACAAGCGTACCGACTACAACTTGACGCATACATTCTTCTCTTCCGTAAAGAACCGCAACGCTTCGAATCCGCCTTCGCGGCCGATGCCGCTGTCTTTTACGCCGCCGAATGGTGTGCGGAGGTCGCGGAGCATCCAACAGTTTATCCACACGATTCCGGATTCCAACAAGGCTGAGATGCGGTGCGCACGCGAAAGGTTTTCGGTCCAGAGCATCGCGGCGAGTCCATAGCGGACGCTGTTAGCATAGCCGAGAACTTCCTCTTCAGTATCGAACGGCATAATGGTAACGACCGGGCCGAATATCTCCTCTTGGTTTGTACGACAGTCGTGCGGCAGACCTTCAACGACGGTCGGCTCGATGAACCAACCAGACAATTTCGAATTTCTAATTTCGAATTTTGAATTGTCAGAGTCGACGGTCTTGTCCTGTTGGGAACCATTGTCCATTGTCCACTGTCCGTTGTCCACTGCGTGCCCGCCGGTCAGGATCGTGCCGCCTTCATCTTTTGCGAGATCGATGTACGACGAAATCTTGTCGAAATGTTGTTTTGAGACTATTGCGCCGACGTCGGTTGCGGGGTCGGTTGGGTCTCCGACCTTTAGAGCCGAAACACGTTCGACGAAATCTGCTTTGAATCTTTCATATAACGGCCGTTCCACGAAGATCCGCGAACCGCACAGGCAGATCTCGCCTTGATTTGAAAAGGAAGAACGGACAGTCGTCGCCAGCATTTCTTCGTAGTTGCAATCGGCAAAGATGATGTTCGGGTTCTTGCCGCCCAGCTCTAGCGAGAGCTTTTTGAACATCGGTGCGGCGACGCGGGCGATCTCTTCACCGGTCTTCGTGCCGCCCGTGAACGAGATCGCTTTGATGTCTTTGTGTGCGACGATCGCCGAACCGACCTTTTGGCCGGTGCCGTGAACGATGTTTAGAACGCCTGCGGGCAATCCGGCTTCGATGCAAAGCTTTGAAAGCATGAAAGCTGTCATCGGCGTGACTTCGCTTGGTTTTGCGACGACCGTACAGCCCGCGGCGATGGCGGGAGCGATCTTCCACGTAAACAAATAAAGCGGCAGATTCCACGGCGAGATGCAGCCCGCGACGCCGAGCGGTTGGCGAAGCGTGTAATTTATCGCGTGAATATTGTTCGCTCCGAACGTCTCGTGCGATTCGTTCGCGAGGTGCATCGCTGCCGTCGCATAAAATCTAAAATTCGCCGCGGCACGCGGGATATCGACCATTCTCGCAAGCGAAACCGGTTTTCCGTTATCTTTCGATTCGGCGGCGGCGAGTGGTTCGAGATCGCGTTCGATCAACCCGACCAGTCGCATCAATATCGCAAATCGTTCCTCTGGCGGAGTCTTTGACCATGCCGGAAACGCCGCCTTCGCCGCATCCGTGGCGGGGTTCACGTCGCGGTCATCCGAATCAGGTATCTGCGAATAAACCTCGCCCGTCGCCGGTTCAAAGTTATCAAAATACTCGCCCGAAGCCGGTGCGACCATCTCGCCGCCAATGTAATTCAACAATTGCAGCATTATTCTCCTCTCACTTGCACGCTCACATTTCTATCGTTCTCCGATAATGTCCATTGCTTCATTTTGTAGCTGATCTCGCTCTTTTGCTTTAGATTCACTCAGTTCACCCGCTTCAAGAAACTTCGATTTGAGAATTGTCTTGTCAGTCATTTTTTCGTCAAGTATAAAGTTCATCACCTCAATGAAGGAATCAATGATCTCAATGTCCTTTTTCAACGATTTGGCCATGAGCGAGGTGAAGCGCTTTTCCTTATCGTTTACCGATATCTCAGATGCTTTCTCGAGTTTTATGATTGCAGCCGAAAGAAGCGATTTTTGTTTTTGCGACAATCGTAATTGATTTTCCGCATGAGGACGGAGAAAGACCCTGTTGCTGAGGAATTTTTCTCGATTCTCTAACGTGAATACAGATACGAATTCGTCTCGCCATTCACCTGCTATCGACCTTTCTTGATCGAGTAAGTAATTCGCTTCTCGAACGAGCTCATTCACATTGACGTTGTAGCTGACCGACTTACAACTCGAGAAAAGACACACCGCAACTAGCAACAAAATTGACAAGTTCACTTCAAACGCCGATTGCATATATTTGAATCTTTCAGCTCCTTCCTACGACAGGCTGATTTGGTCGACCTTTGGGTCTTCGAATTACCTGAGGCGACCGTGCTTTTGCATTATCTCACGGAGTTTGTCGATCGGCAGAGCTTCCACCGTGCGGCCGTTGCCGGTTACGGTCGTGGCTTTCAGAAGGGAATTGATTATCGCTTCTTCGGTGGCTTCGATGACGGCTTGGAAGAGCGGGGACATTGCGTCGTTTCCTAAAACTTTCAGGTCTCGCAGCGTTTGCGAGGCGTCGATGCGGTTCGCGGTCGAGAACGCGATGGCGTAATCGCCGCTGCCGTTGGTCATCGAGGCACCGGTACGGCCAAGCCCGATCATCGAACGCGACGCGAGCCGGTTTAGTTGGCGATGATCGAGCGGTGCGTCGGTTGCGATGACGATGATGATCGATCCGTCGGCGTTTGGAGTTCCGGCTTCAGCCGGCTTGCTCGGATTCTTACCCTCGGGCCAGCTAAAGCTGGAACTCCCAACGGCATTCTTCAAATAGTATTGCCCGAGTTCTTCGCCGACAGGGACGCCGTCGATCATCAGCACGCCGCCGAAGTTTGATTGCACCAAAACCCCGAGCGTGTATCCGCCGAGCGATGCGGGAAGTTTTCGCGAAGCGGTTCCGATCCCGCCTTTCCAGCCGAATGAAACAGTTCCGGTTCCGGCACCGACGCTGCCTTCTTCAACAATTCCGCCACGAGCGTTTTTGATCGAGTTAATGACGTCATCGCGGGTGATATGTCGACCGCGACCGTCGTTCAGCCCGCCGTCGTTCGTCTCGGCGACGAGCGGATTTATCGAACGCACATTCTCATTACCGGGCAGCCCGAGCATGTAGTCCATTAGGAAATCGGCAGTCTTCGGAACACTCAGAGTTGAGGTCAGAAGTATCGGCGTTTCGATCTCGCCAAGCTCATTTACCTGCGTCGAACCGGCGAGTTTTCCGAAACCGTTGCCGACAAAAACGGCTCCGGGCACCTTTTCCTTGAACAGATTTCCGCTGTGCGGAAGTATCGCGGTAACGCCCGTACGAATGTTCTCGCCTTTGATGATCGTCGTCTGCCCAACGCTGACTCCCGCGACATCTGTTATCGAATTAAGCGGTCCTGTCGGCAAAATTCCGATCGTAATTCCAAGCTCGCGAGCCCGCGGGCGAGTATTCGCCGGACCAGGTTGACCTAAGGCCGCCGAGGCGAGCGAAATAATAACGACAACTGTTCTGAAGCAACGGATCATACTTTTGCGAAGGTCAGCCCTGTCTGGCCCTGATATTTGCCGCTGCGGTCTTCGTAACTGACGGCGCAGTCTTCGTTTGATTCGAAGAACAGTATTTGGCCGATACCTTCGTTGACGTAAACGCGGAGCGGAAGGTTTGCGAGGTTCGCGATCTCGACAACGAGCCTTCCGGTCCAGCCCGCTTCGAGTGGAGTCGTGTTCACAAGCAGCCCGGCACGAGCGTAAGTCGATTTTCCGAGAGCGATTCCGGTAACTCGACGCGGCATCTTGAACGTTTCGACCGTAACGCCAAGCCCGTAGTGATGCGGCGGTAAGAGATAATATTGCGAACCGTCGTCGGCGGTCTGCATTTCTGGTTCGATCAGCGAATACTGCTCCTCGAACCGCTTTGGATCGATCTCTTTTCCGTGAACCGACGAGAAAATGCGAAAGCCGTCGTCCGCAAGACGCATGTCGTAGCCATAGCTCGAAGCACCGGCGGAAATTATCTTGTGGCCGTCACGCTCGCGGACCAATTCCGGCAGAAAAGGCGTGATCATCCCGTGCTCTTCGGCCATCTGCCGCAGCCAAATATCTGATTTTATGGACATAAAAAAGTGATAACGAATGATACGTTATCACTTTTATTATGCGATTGAAAAATTGAGCGATGCTAGCTTTGGCGGTTGATCTCTTTGATAGTGATGTTGCCGTCGCCGACCGTGAATTTTAGCGGGACCGAGCCGGTTCCGGTCTTGGCGACCATCGAACGTTCGGTGAATTCACCTTTTCGTTCGCGAGGAACGAATGCTTCGAAGAGATTCTCGATCTTGCCCGTCCGCAAGACTTCGGCGTCGAAATAGGCACTTAAGCCGGTCGGCAGATTTACGTTCATATCGCCGCGCGCCAGGCTGATCTCGGCAAAACGGCCTCGCCAGCTTCGCGTCGGGATGGTTACGTTGACCAAACCGCTGCCGAACGTTGCCGTGATGCTGCCGCCGACAAGCTCAAGATCCGCGTCGCCTTCCAGATTACTTACACGCAGCACGCCTTCGACACCCGAAACGTTGATCGCGCCTTTGCCGCCGTTGATCTGAAGATCGGCATATCGCGGCACTTTCAATACGTAATTGATCGTGAATGGAGCGCCGATCAGATGCTTCGGAAATTTCTTGTCGATCTTCTTTATCGCTTTCTTGTCATTCGGGCCTACCGACGTGATACCTGTTCGGCCAAGCGATTCTTCGAGCAGAAATCCGACCACCGACGAAAGCTTTGCAAGATCGGCTTCGTTCGCTGCCTCAAGCTCGATCTCCGCGGTTATCTCGATCTCGTTCTTCGACCAACCTTCGATCGTTATGCTGCCCGTTGGAGCACCGCTTATCGCAATTGTACCGCCGACCCCGAACGCAAAACTGTCGGTCTTATGGGTCGTGCGTTTTATGCGGCCGTCCTGTGCAAGGGCGTCGAATGTAAACGGAATAAATAAAAGTGCGATGGAAAGTATGATCTTCATAGCTGTTTTTGTAGGCGAGATGGAGCGAGATTGCCCGAGCGGGGCTAAAACAAGAATACATCGACAGAGCAGATTAAAGCAAGGTTTTTAAAAGTTGGGCTGGCGCTGAACAATCGGTGAAATCGTACGATCAGCGGCGGATAAAGGCGATCGTTCCACGCTGGTTCATCACGTTTAGTGCCGCTTCGCCCGTACCGTTCTGTCCGGCGATCCTTCTGCCGTCGCCGACGAGCCGCATATTTCCGCCGGAGAACGGGCCAAGGTTTATGCTGCGGGTCGAAGGTGCTGTCGCGACCAGCTTGAATGAAGCGGTGAATGGTATCCGAAGATTGATGCTTCCGCGTATCGAGCTAAAGCGATAGTTGCCGCCGCTTTGGATCTCGCCGTCATAGAATATATCTCCGATGCCGTTCTGGGCCGAGACCGAACTAGCGCCGATATTTGTCAGCGTGATGTCACCCTCGCTCGAAATATGTGCCCGAACGAGCGAGCCGCGCACATTTGAAACCGAAAGATTTCCGATCTTTGTCTCGATATTAACGACCGATGTAAAGGGCACCTTGATGGTGAAATTTACGTTGCCGACATCTGTCCGGCCCTGGTTATCACGAACAAGATTCATATAGATCGTGCCGCTCAGGTTCTGCGGTTCGATGTTCGCGGCCGGTGCCTCGAGATATGCAGCGATCTGCACTTCCTGGCGATTCCAACCTTCGACCGTGACGGTCCCTGTTCGATTTGTAAGTTCTAGCCGAACATTTTGCCCTGCGGGATAGGTCCGCGAAAACCGCTTTTGTGCATCAACATCCGCCGCCGAGAGCGCAATGAAAAAAACTACGGCCGTCAGGGCAAGGAACGTAGTTTGTACGGACTTTAGGTTTTGCGGAGCGAAGGCCATCTAAAACATTGTGCTTAGAGTTCTGAGAACTCTCGGAGCAAATTCATTTTCTCATTTAATGCCGAATCAAGCATCTCGCCGGACAGTTCGTCGTCCGGATCTTGCTCAAGCGTTATCATGTGTTCGTGAACCGCCGAGTCGATCTCGCGCAGGTTTCGGTCAAATGCATCGCGCATACGGGCGTCCCATTGCTGCCGCCGCGATTGGATACGCTTGTTCCAATAATCGATAACGGCATATTGCTCGGCGACCCGCTTTTTGCGGGCGTCCTCCGGGCTGTCGATCAAGCCGACCGAACTCAAGACCTTTTCAAATGTCGTCTGTGTTTCGCTCGAACGCGTCAGGTTGTCATCACCGGTCGGTTCGAAATAATTACGGACCGCAACAACCGTTAGCAGAGAACTGATCAGCGCGACCGCGAGCACTGCCGAACCGATCTGTGAATATGTGAATTTGCGGCCGCGGACGAACCAGCCTCTTGGCTCAACAGGCTCGTCTGCCTTCTCGGTGGTTTCCGCCTCGATCACATTGTTGATCCGGCACCAAAGTGCGTTCGGATTCGGCGGGCAAACTTCCTTTTGGTCAGCAGTCCTGCAATTTCCAAGGATCACAGCAAAATCGTCAAAGAGCGTTTTGCATTCGAGGCAAACGGAAAGGTGAGCATCTATAGCCGTCGAAACGGCAATGTCCGTCTCGCCATCGAGATACTCGCTCAAAAATTCCTGGCAATCGCCGCACTCCATATAAGAAACCCAGGTTCAGTTGGCCGGTCTGGGCCGAACCGTTGAAAGTATGCTGAAACCCCTTGATAGAACAAATCAATAGATTGTTCAAACCAGTAATTAGTTGCCCACGCGGTCGGCGAAATTCGATTTACCGAACAAACAATTGCACGAACCGGAAATTGATCCTGTTCGTGCACGATGGGTGTCGTTTTAGGTTTAAGGTGCCTGCTGCAGCAGAAGGCCACGCAATTTCAATCTGGCCTTGTGAAGCTGCGATTTCGAAGTGCCGACCGAAATGCCGAGTTGGCGAGCGACCTCTTCGTGCTCATAGCCTTCGACATCGTGCAGGACAAATACGTTCTTGTAACCTCTGGGCAATTCCGCAATAGCATTTCGCAGAGCGATCTTATCGATCACCTGCATTTTTCCGGGATTTGCCGAACCGGTGACGATCTGTTCAGGCATTTCGCCGTCATCTGAAGTCTTTTCGTTCTTTACTGTTCGGCGTCGGAAGTGCATCAGCACCTGATTTACTGTCATCCGATGCAGCCACGTCGAAAATGCCGAATCGCCGCGGAAACTGCCGATCTTTCTAAAAAGCTGAATGAAAACTTCCTGTGTCAGGTCTTCGGCCTCGGTTTGGCTGTTCGTCATCCGCAGGCAAAGAGAATATGTCCGGCGGTTGTAGCGCTGATAAAGCACCTCAAACGCAGCCAGGTTCCCATCGGTCGCAAGGCGGCAAAGGTCGATGTCAGCCGCGGTCGAGCTGAATTCGGACGAACCTGCCGGCTGAATTACAGAAACGGGCGCCCTATAAATAGAGGCGTCCTCAGCTACCGTAAAAGAATTGCCGGAAAGGACCGAAGAGTTCGATTCCATAAACACTCCAGATAAACTGTCGTCGGATTGTAAAACTTCGTCGGCGGCTATGATGCGGTACCTCCACGGAACGGTTGCATTGACTTCCAAAAATAATATACGGAAAAGCTCTTAAGGTAAAGAGCTTTTTGTCGGGCCGCGATTATTGTGTTCGTTCGGTCGCCGAAATGTGCATAGCGATCGTGCCGGAACTCTCCGATCTGTATTCGGATCATTGTTTCACTTTTGTTTCATTTTTGTTTCATTTTTGTTTCATTTTTGTTTCAAATGAGACAGGTTAAGTGCTGCATTGTGAGCCACTTGCGGGGAAAAAGTGTTTCATTTTTAAAAACACATACCGCAAAATGAAACAAACTTGCCTGAAAACCGCTAAGCCGTGTACCGACAACCATTTGCGGCTATCTCTGGTAGCGCGGCCTGGTGTCAGCGGCTGCGTCAGTGATCGCGACGCCGTTTGATGTCCGATCTTGTCCCATTTGTCCCAATGTCCCAGAGTCCGACACGCAGGGACAAACGAAAGTAAGGATGCTTTTAACGCAAAGACGCAAAGGCCGCAGAGAAGTTCAGAGTTCAAGCTTCAGCTTGCCCGTATTTCAAAGATCAAGTCAGAACCGCCTGCGTGAGCGGGCAGCCAGTCCGGTGGCCAGGCGCTCTCAAACGCGGATCGAGCAGATCGGACGAATCTACGCGGATGTTCTTATAATATTGCGCGTTTACCGGTCTGTGATCCGCAATCCAAAATCCGCAATCCAAAATCCAAAATCGACATGGCCCGTTATATTTTCTATCAGCCCCGACCGGCCGCCAATAGCAATTGGCGCAGTTGATGGCAGTTGTTGAAGTTGGAATGAAAAAAATCGTTGCTGCGGCTTTGCGGCTTCGCGGCTTTGCGTTGAACTGATCGTCGGCCGGGAAAGATCGGGCTAAGGCATCTCGGCCGGATTGACAAACCGCTGTATCGGCGTAATAATCTGCCACTTGCTCTTTCTAAGTAAAACGCTGCCATTTATTTCATGGCGAAGCCGGGTGAAAATCCCGCACGATCGCGTCACTGTGATTCGGTAAGTTAACCGATAAGTCAGGTCGCCCCCCAGCAGCATTTTGCCGAAAGCGTGTTTCGCGTAAAAACACGACAGGCGAACAAAGGCGATATTTTGACGCCCTGTTTTTCTTGTCCGCGTTTGCGCGTGGAAGGAGAGCAGGGCGTTTTTCGATTTTGGATTTTAGATTTTGGATTGGCTGAAATGAAACGAAACCGGTTTTTGATGAAAGGCTCAGTGGTATTGGCACTTCTGGTGTGCGGTGCTCTCCTGAGTGCCTGCGAAACTCAGCGGCCGGTGCCCGATGGGCCGGTTTCGGGCATCTTCAAGGACGATCTTGGCCGCGAGGTTAGAATTCCGGTTCCGCTGAACCGAGTAATATCGCTTGCTCCGAGCATTACCGAGATGGCATTTGCCGCCGGTGCGGGCGACCGGCTTATCGGCGTGACCAGTTATTGCAATTTTCCCGCGGAAGCCGAAAAGATACAGAAGGTCGGCGATACGCTGACGCCGAATATCGAATCGATAGTGGCTCTGAGGCCGCAGTTAGTGCTGGTTTCGACCGCGTCACAGCTCGAAGCGTTCGCATCATTGCTCGAACGACAGCAGATCTCGGTCTATGTGTTGGACGTAAAGAAAGTTGACGATGTGCCGGACCGTTTACGCCGGCTCGGAAGGATCTTCTGGACCAACGAACCTGCAGAAGAGGCCGCGAAGAATTTTGAACTGCGGCAAAAAGCCGTGGAGAGCAAAATCGCTCAGGCAGAACGGCCAAAGGTCTTTCTTCAGATCTCGAATGAACCGCTGTTCACAATCGGCAACGAATCATTTATGACCGAGCTCGTCGAACGCGCCGGCGGCATCTCGTTAACTAAAGACATCAGCGGTGGATATCCGAAAATAAGCAAAGAGACGGCGTTGGCGATGGATCCGGACGTGATAATTCTGTCGGACAGCGAGGACAATCGAGAGCCAAACATTGTTTTCAACAATTCGAAAGCAGTGAAGAATGGCAGGGTTTACAAAATTGACGCCGACATACTTTCAAGGCCCGGGCCGCGTCTGGCGGATGCACTCGAGCAGATATCTGGGCACTTAAACAAATAGAAATTTACGAACAGCTTCCAGCTATAGCTGCGAGCTTACAGCCATTGAAACGACGCGGAAAAATTTGGTTCTTACTGATAGCGGCCTTGGCGGTGACGTTGGCTGCGGCGACCTTGCTTGGCAGCGAGCGGGTTTCGATCTTTGAAATGACGGAACAGGGCAGGGCGATATTGTTTGATATTCGCCTGCCGCGCGTTTTGCTCGGGGCGTGTGTGGGGGCAAGCTTGGCGGTCGCCGGTGCTTCGCTGCAGGCGTTGCTCAGGAATCCGTTGGCAGAACCTTATTTACTTGGAGTCTCCAACGGTGCGGCACTCGGGACATTGCTGGCTTTTGTTTTTCTCGACGGGATCGGTTGGGCGAGGCCTTTACTTGCGTTCGCGGGAGCGATCATTGCGACGTTTGCCGTTTACCAGATGGCGCGCAGCCGTGCGGGAATGAACGTCGAGCGGTTGGTGCTTTCGGGCGTGATCGTGACGACGTTCCTGTCGTCGATCATTGTTCTGCTTACGAGTTTGCTGGATGCGGCGAGGCTCCGCGGATACACGTTTTGGCTGCTCGGCGATCTTTCGCAGGCGACCTACGACGGGTTTTATATGACGCTCGCGGCGGCGACGATTGGAACCATCGTGCTTTCGTCGCAGGCACGTGCGCTCAACCTGATGATGGTCGGCGAACGTGATGCATTCGATTTTGGTGTCGAGCTAGGCCGCGTTCGCATCATCATTTTCGGGATGGCGAGCGTGCTGGTCGGCACAGCGGTCGCGGCGAGCGGCTCGGTCGGATATGTCGGTCTGATAGTCCCGCACCTGGTTCGGCTCGCGGTCGGCAGCGACAACCGCCTGGTCGTGCCAATGTCCGCGATCGCAGGAGCGATATTTGTTGTGCTTGCGGACACCGTCGCACGCACCGCGATCGCCCCGAGGGAATTACCGGTCGGAGCAATAACGGCCCTGATCGGGGCACCGCTGTTTATTTATTTGCTGAGAAGGAATTAACCGCAGAGACGCGGAGACGCAGAGTTAATGGAAGAAAGGAGATGGCAACTTCGATTCTGGATATGTTACGGGAAAAACCAAAGAATTCTCGGCGTCTTTGCGTCTCGGCGGTGGAAATATGATAGCCGTCAAGGAACTTACAATACGTTACGGGCCGTGCGATGTGCTGCGCGATATTTCGTTTGCACTCGCCGAGGGCGAAGTTATTGCGCTGCTTGGGCCGAATGGTGCGGGCAAGACGACCTTGATCAAAGCGCTCAATGGGACGCTTCCGGCGGTCATGGGCGAGGTATTGCTGGACGAAAAACGGCTTGGCGATCATTCGCGGAGTGAGATCGCAAGGCGGATCGCGGTAGTTGCGCAGGAGAATGAGACGAAGTTTCCAGTGACTGTTCTTGAGTTTGTACTGTCCGGAAGGTTCGCGAGCGGTTCGGTGTTCGGTTGGGAAACGGAAACCGACATTGCGGCGGCAAAGCGGGCCTTGGAGGAATGCGATCTGGCGGATTTCGGCACGCGGCTGATGAACGAACTTTCGGGCGGCGAACGGCAGCGTGTGGTCTTGGCAAGGGCGATAGCGACCGATGCAAAGATACTATTGCTAGATGAACCGACGGCGAATCTCGACCTGCGGCATCAGGCGATGATGTTCCGGCTGGTCCGCGAACGGTGCGATACCGAAGGTTATTCGGCGGTCGTCATTACTCATGACCTGAATCTGGCAGCGGAGTTTGCCGATAAATTGCTGCTGCTGAAACACGGGACCATTTTTGCCGCCGGGCCGCCTGCAGCAGTTTTGACCGAGTCGAATATTAGGGAAGTTTTTGATGTGAATGCGTTGCTGGATAAACATCCGGCAAGCGGAAACGTCAGGGTTACAAATGTTTTTTAGGAGGTTTAACCACAGATAACCACAGATAAACACAGATACACACAGATGTAATTTCTGATCTGTGTTAATCCGTGTCCATCTGTGGATGAAAAATTGACGATCGAAGCAAAGGAAGTCCGGTGCAAATCCGGCACTGCCCACGCAACCGTTAGAGTCGGGAACTTTGCTCTTTTGTCTTGGCACAGAACCATTCTGCGTGTGGGCAGAAGAGGAAATTATGAGTAAGAGGTTTTTATTGGTCTTTTTATTATTGAGTTCGGTCGCGATCTCGGCACAGGCCGATCCGGCTGCAACTCCATCACCAACCCCGCAAACGATCCGCGAAACGGTAACAGTTTCAGCCGATCTGCCGCAGCCGATCGACGAGGTTTCGAAGACTGTGAACACCATCACCGGACAGGAAATGCGCGACCGTGCGGACATTACGCTGGTCGATTCGCTGCGGACGATGCCGGGCTTTCGTGTGCAGCAATTGGGCGGATTCGGGCGCACCGCTTCGATAAAAACGCGGGGGCTGCGGAACCAGGACACGGCGATCTTGATAGACGGCGTGCGGCTCCGCGATGCGGCGGCGATCACGGGCGATGCCTCGCCGTTCCTGAGTGATATCACGCTGACCAGCGTTTCGCGTGTTGAGGTGCTTCGCGGTTCGGGTTCGTCGCTTTACGGAACCAATTCCATAGGCGGAACCGTGAATTTCATCACGCCGAGTCCGCGTGCGGGCTGGCACGGGCAGCTTTCAGGGGCATTTGGCGGGCTCGGGTTCGGGCGTTTTCGAGGTGTGACGAGCTATGGAACGACCGACGGCAAATTTGGATTCGGGCTCGGCTTTTCGCGAACCGCCTTTACCAAAGGCATCGACGGCCAGGACAACGCTTCAAACACGAACTTTCAGCCGCGATTCGACTTCAAGCCGACGGAGAATACGAGTATTGGAGCCAGATTCTTCTTCTCCGATGCAAAGGTCCGGTTGAACGCAAATCCCGATACGTTCGGCACTCCTCCGCCGACCAACGCGACCATAATCGACGCCCGCGAAGGCGTGAATTTCGTCGCCGATGCGAACGACCCCGACGCGTTTCAAAAATCGAGATTTTTTAGCAGTATTTTTACCGCGTCGCACGCATTCAATTCGACCGTCTCGCTACAGGGGTATTATTCGAATCTGCAAACACGCCGCCGCAATGACAATGGTTTGCTTGGGCCTGGGTTTCAATCGGAATCGACTTCGAATAACGATGGTGGAATTCAAACAGCGAATTTTACGGCAGCGATCACGCCGAAATATCACACGATAAAGATCGGCTACGAATTCGAGCACGAGAAATACGCCAACGACAACAGCACGCCTAGCGGCGCGACGAACAACTGGACGCGTGCATTCCAGTCGAGCAATACGATCTTTGCACAGGACGTTGTGAGTCTTTACGGCGGCAGGCTGCAGTTTGCGGGCGGTGCACGGGCACAATGGTTCGATCTGAAAATGCCGGAGTTTAGCCTGACGAATTCACTGTTTTCAAATACATCCGTAGTCGACCCCGCATCCGCATATACGTTTGATGGCGCCGTTTCTTATTTCTTTGAATCAAGCGGAACGAAGCTGCGGGCACACGTCGGAAACGGCTATCGGGTTCCGTCGTTGTATGAGCGATTCGGGTCGTTCTTTTCCACATTTCCGAGTCCGGGCTTTGTCGCACTTGGCGACCCTGACCTGAAACCGGAAAAGACGATCGCGTTTGACGCCGGCGTTGAGCAATACGCTTTTAACGACAAGGCTCGTTTTGTCGCGACGTATTTTTACACGCATCTTCGCGACATTATCGGGTTTGGAACGGTGCCGCAGCCTGATCCGAATAACCGGTTTTCGGGTTATCGAAATCAAAAAGGCGGCATTGCTCGCGGCGGTGAATTCAGCTTCGATGCAAAGCCGTCCGGTTCGACCGACATTTTCGCGTCATACACATTCACGAACAGCGATCAGCGTGTGCCGCAGGTCGCGGGCACCGGCGTTATTAGTACGCTGGGAATTCCGGATCATCAGTTTACGATGAATTTCACGCAGCGATTCGATCGTTTCTGGGTGAATATGGATGTGCTCGTTTCGTCGTCGTACCTCGCACCGATATTTAGCGGTTCGACCTTTTCTACTTATCTCTATCGGTTTGAAGGAAATCGTCGGGCCGATCTGACGGGCGGTTATACTTTCCGTTTGGGAAGTGACCGTTACGGATTGCGGCTGTTCGGGACGATCGAAAATCTGTTCGACAACGAATATTTTGAGAACGGATTCCGGACGGCAGGGCGAAATGCTCGGGCGGGGCTGAATTTCAGCTTCTAAACATTGAATAAATGATGTGCTAAAATAGCCGAAACACGAGGTGGAATTATGAAAGATCTGCTTGGTTTCGGCTTTTTTGCAATTTTGGTCTTTACCGTTCCGGGGTTTGCGCAGACTCCAACGGTAACAAACTCAGACCTCGAACGGTTTCGCGAAAAACGGCTGCAGGCTGAACGCGAATACCGCGAGAATTACGCTCGGCTCAGTATGCCCTCGCCTGAGCAGATCGAAAAACAACGCGAGGAAGACATTTCCCGAACCGTCGAACTAGGCGATCGTCTTCGTCGTGAACGCCTGGAGCGTGAGATCCGCTGGATCGAATTGGCCACGTCAGCGGCGAGAAACAGCGACCAGGGTGTTGTTTACCAGCCGATAATCGTTCGCGAACAAGGCGGATATTTTTACGGAACCCCGTATTATCGCGGCCGTCAGCATTGGCAAAAATGGCCGCGTTCCAGGCAACCGGTCAGTTGGCGGGCAGCCGGCGGAATGGTCTATTGGGAACCGGGCGGAAGGCCGAGTTCGATATGGTCATCGCCTGTCCAACCAAAACTTTCTAGACTTCAGGGCCCTAGGCTCCGATAGTTTTCTTTTGGTATCAAAAAGTAATACTATTCAATAGTGAATAAGAAAAAGCTGGCTCAGTTCGAGCAGTTGCTTGAAGATCCGGCGGCATCCGGGATGACTTGGCCCGAAGCGATCGGGCTTTTGAAAGCGGCAGGTGCGGCCGTTAGTTCGAAGAACGAGCGCGTCCGAATTGTGCTAAAGGACGTTCGTGCGATACTTCATCGGCGGGCGTCGGAATCGGAACTGAGCATCGGCTCTGCCCACGCATTGCGCCGAATTTTTCTAACCTGCGGCGAATAGGAACAATGAAATATAAGAATTACGAAGCGATCGTGCGATACGACGAGGACGAACAGGCCTTTTTCGGCGAGGTCGTAAACACCCGTGATGTGCTTACGTTTCAGGGTAAATCCGTGACGGAACTCAAACGCGAGATGAAGGCATCGGTCGAAGAATATCTGGAATTTTGCAAAAAGCGTAAAGAAGATCCGGACCGGCCTTTCTCCGGAAACTTCGTGCTTCGCATCTCGCCGCAGCTTCACAGCCGGCTTTATGCAAAGGCGAAGGCGAGCGGGCAGAGTTTGAATTCATACGTCGAGCAACAGCTCGAATCATCGGTAAAAGTTATATGAAAGAGGGTTGGGAAGCCGTTATCGGTATGGAGGTCCATACCCAATTGGCGACTGAAACAAAGATATTTTGCGGCTGCCGTGCCGAATTTGGAAGCGAGCCGAATTCGAACACGTGCCCTGTTTGTCTGGGTTTGCCGGGTGCATTGCCGGTGTTGAACCGTCGGGTGATCGAGTTGGGCGCGCGTGCAGCATTGGCATTGGGACTTGAAATTCAAGAAACGTCGATCTTTGCCCGAAAGAATTATTTTTATCCTGATCTGCCAAAAGGTTATCAGATCTCGCAGTACGACAAACCCTTTTCCGCCAACGGCCAATTAAAGATAATGACCGCCGAGCGGGATGAAGGCGGACACGCGACCGAATGGAAGCCGATGACCATCGGCATTGAGCGAATGCACCTTGAGGAAGACGCCGGAAAGAACGTTCACGAAGGCCTTCCTGATACCGATAAGTATTCCTATGTCGATCTCAATCGTGCCGGAACGCCGCTTGGAGAGATCGTTACCAAACCGGATTTTCGAACCTCGTGGCAGGCATATGATTATGTGAACCACGTCCGCCGCGTTCTGCAATGGGTCGGGGCAAGCGATGCCGATATGGAGAAGGGGAATCTGCGCTGCGAAGCGAACGTTTCCGTGCGAAAGGTCGGCGAGACGGCGTTCAACAACAAGGTCGAATTAAAGAATTTGAACTCTGTCCGCTTTATGCAAAAGGCGATCGAGTTCGAGATCGAACGCCAGATCGCGGCGCACGAATCGGGCGAAGGCGTAAACCAGGAAACACGGCTTTGGGACGAACAGAAGAACGAGACGCGAGTGATGCGTTCTAAAGAAGATGCGCACGACTATCGATATTTCCCTGAGCCGGACCTGCAGCCTTTGAAAGTGTCGGCAGAGTTCATCGAAAGCGTAAAGGCGGTGATGCCCGAGCTGCCCGACACGATGCGCGACCGGTTCATTGAGACCTACGGACTGAGTTACGCTGATGCGTCACAATTGGTTGGCGAACGCGAGCTTGCGGAGTTTTTTGAGACCGCAGCCCGTGTTTCGGCAAATCCGCGGCTTGCGTCTAACTGGGTTCTCGGCGAATTCACCCGTGAACTGAATAACTCGGGCAAGACGGCGAGTGAGACCATTGTCACCGCCGAGGACCTTGCCGAGCTTATCGTTACGCTCGAAGAAGGCAAGATAAACAACAATCAGGCAAAAGAGGTCTTCGCGGAAATGTTCGCGACCGGCAAGCCCGCCGCCGAGATAATTTCGGAAAAAGGATTCGAACAGATATCAGACGAATCTGCCATCGAAAAGATAATTGACGATGTGATCGCGGCGAGCGAACAGCAGGTAACCGCATATCGGGGCGGGAATGAAAAGCTATTCGGGTTCTTTGTCGGCCAGGTAATGAAGGCTTCGCAGGGCAAAGCCAATCCACAGGTCGTTAACACATTGCTAAAGCAAAAATTATGAGCCTTGCCGATAAGACAGCGATAGTAACAGGCGGAAGCAAGGGCATCGGCTTTGCGATCGCGAGATCGCTTGCCAAGGCCGGAGCAAAGGTGATGATCTGCGGACGCGAGAAAAGATCGCTGAATCAAGCCGTCGCGGCATTGTCAGAATATGGCCAGGTCGAAGGTGAAGCGTGCGACGTTAGGAGCGAAGATCAGGTTCGCATAATGCTCGAAGAATGCGAGCGAAGATTTGGCGGGCTCGATGTTCTGGTCAACAATGCAGGTATCGGATATTTCGGCAAGACTGTCGAAGAGCTTCCAGGCGATGAATTTCGGCAGACGCTTGAGACAAATCTATTCAGCGTTTTCTACGCCTGTCACTACGCCATTCCGATAATGAAAAAAAGCGGAAGCGGATATATCTTCAATATCTCATCGCTTGCCGGGCAGAATGCGCATCCGAAAATGGCGGCATACAATGCTTCGAAATTTGGCCTGAACGGATTCAGTGAAGCCCTGATGCAGGAGGTCCGACACGACAATATAAAGGTCAGCTATATCTGTCCGGGAAGCGTGAATACGTATTTTGGCGGCGACACGCCGAATGAAGAAAAGATGTGGCAGATACAGCCGGACGACATTGCGCAGGTCATCGTTGATCTGCTGGCAATGCCCGCACGAACTCTGCCGAGCAAGGTCGAGATACGTCCGAGCAGGCCGCCGCGCTGACGACGTTACCCGGAGACCGCCAGACAGTCGAGAAGTGCTCTTTTCAGAATTTCCGGATCGATAGGTTTTAGGAATACTCCGGACAAGCCGCACCGAGCGGCGCTTTTGCGGACCTCCGGATCTGTATTGCTGGTAACCAGAAATATCGGAATGCCAGAATATAGTTCTCTTCTTTTCAGATGCTCTGTTAGCTCTAGCCCGTTCATCCTTGGCATTTCATAGTCGGTTATTATCGCGGCAGGCAGGCAGGCCGCCTTCGAGAGTATTATCTCAAGCGCCTCGAGGCCGTCGTTTGCCGTTAAGCAATTCAGGCCTTCCTTTTTGACAAGATCCTCATGTGCACGCCGGATCGAAGGGCTATCGTCAACCACCAAAACATACTCTGTTGCCGTGCCTTGAAGGTCGGATGACGGTATACGCCGGGCAGCGGCCAATTCGTCTTTCAGGTGATTCGAAATGGCATCCGGATCAAGAATTTGGACCTCCGAAGAAAGATCGATCCGGCCGCGTCGGAAGGCTGGCTTCTGTTCAATCGCAGAGCCGTCGATCTCTTCAAGCAGAATATGTTGCACACCCAGAGATCGGTCGGCAAAAATACGCACCGGCGTTGAGAAGATCTCAACAACACCACATGATATCGGGTTCAACGCGGCCGACTCTGCGATCTGTGATATATATAATTCCGACATTGAGCCCATGCCGGTTTTCTGAAAAAGGCTCTCCTCTCGATCAGAGACAACGCTGATCTCCGGCCCCAGGGGAATCGCAAAAAGCTGTCTGCCGACCTCGAGAACAAGTCCTTCGATCATCGTTTCCGGTGACACAATTGAGATGGAGAACTCGGTTCCTTTTCCGCGTTCAGTTGCGACCTTGATGTTCCCGCCGAGAGCAACGAGGCCGTCCTTCACTATGCTCATTCCGATGCCTCGGCCGGCGTTCATTGAAAGCCGTTCGGCCGTGGAAAATCCCGGTTCAAAGATAAGTTCGCATAGTTCGTCTGCATCCGCAGTTTCCAGTTCGGTCTCGGTTCGAAGTCCTTGCTCGGCGGCGCGATGTTTCACTCGGTCAAGATCGATCCCATTGCCATCGTCGGAGACGTTTATCTTTATTTCCAGGCCCACGACCTTGTAGAGAATTCGGATGGTGCCATTTTCGGGCTTTCCGCGGAACCTGCGCTTATCCGAGTCCTCGATGCCGTGAACGGCACAATTGCGGATCAGATGCATTAGCGGTTCCGTCAATTCCTCAAGCAGTTCGGAGCGTATCGGTTCCGCCCCGCCGATGATCTGAAGTGAGACCTCTTTGCCGGTCTCTTCGGCGGCAACACGGACGGTTCTCTCAAGTCGGTGCCGAATTGATTCGAATGGAATATTTCTGACCTCGAAGATCAGCGAACGGATCATTCGAAGCCGTTCCTGATGATCGGCAATGGCCGAATCATGGTGCTCGATATTCAACTCCGCCAACCGTGCTGCCAGAGAACGTTCCGAGAGAGTGGCAAATTGGATCGCTCGTTCGAGTTCATTCAGGTCGTGGTTCTTCACACGGGTGAACCGATCCTTTTTGACCGGTTCCGGTGCCTTGACCGCGGGTGCAGCGATCGGAGGTGCAAGTTTCGGAGTTTCGGGCGCGGCCAGAACAAATTCAGTGCGATCGCCGTTTGGTGTGCTAACGGATTGCAGATCTGCCGGCACCGTCGATCCTTCGTCGGACACAGACGGCTCCTCTAGCGAAGCGAGTAAAGCGGCCGTTTCGATCCGAAGTGTTTCTATCTGTTCGCAAAGGCTGGCAAAGACCCGTTGCTTATTCTCTGGTGACGACGAAGTGAATTGATCTATCGTGGTCTCAAGGCGATGTGCCCCTGCCGAAGCATTGCTAAGTCCAACTATTGCTGCGGAACCTTTGAACGTATGAATGTGCCGTTTGATGGTCCAGACCGCATTTTCGTTCGCGGGATCGGCCCGTAAGATCTCAATGTTTTGCCTGACGGAATCGAAGATCTCTTCGGATTCCATCCGGAATATCTCGACGATCTCAGGATCGATGCGAGCATGCTCGCCATTTGTGCTAGCTGCGTCGCTTTCTGCGAGAAACGAATCGATTATGGACGCGGCCTCACTTGCCTGATCAAGATCAAGCAGGTCATTTCCGATTGAATAGAGAAAGTTGCTCATTGGAAGCCTGGATCACTGTCCTACAGATCAGGCCCGCGCGAATTGACTGAACGTGAAATATCCTAAGAAGCGAGCGCATCTCGCAGCGAAATGCGCTTTTTTATTCGGCTGAACTCGGCATAAGTTCATTTTCTTCGGTAGCTGACGCCGTGAAGACCGATTCGATCGTTTTCATAAGCGTTTCAGGCCCGAACGGCTTGGTAATATAGGCAGACGTGCCGGCCATTTTTCCTCTGACCTTGTCAAAGAATCCGTCTTTGCCGGAGATCATCACGACAGGAACTTTTGCGATATCCGGCAGATTTCGAATTGCTTTGCACGTCTGATAGCCATCCATCCTCGGCATATTTATATCGAGCAGAATGAGGTCCGGCTTTAGCGTATTGAGCATTTCCAGAGCCTCGAGGCCATCGCCGCTGCAATAGACCTCGTGGCCGCATTTTTCGAGCTTGCCGCTGATCAGCTTTCGAACGGTCGGACTATCGTCGACCACAAGTATGGTCTTATTGGTAGTTAGGGAACCCGCCGCTTCTTCATGCTTGCGAACATCTTCCAGCCTGATCAGCAGCGAATTCACTTGTGATGAGAGCACAAAGTTCCCCGGATTTAGCTTGGACGCTTCATAGAGCACGTGGTACCCGGACTGAAGATCGTGGAGATTCAAATGGCCGATCGCTAGCATCGTCAACTCGGATTCCGTGAATGAACGCACAGCCCTTTCATCCTCGAACTTGTTGACCGCCGATCTTACCACGGCCTGATCAACGTTCGGATTTGCAGTGAAAAGGTCTAGATCGGATAAGGTCAAGACCGCACGGCATTGGCCGCACGAGATAGCACCGAAGTCGATCTCATTGCCGCAAAATGCACACGTGACCACAGGTTCGGAAAAATCGGCTTTGTCGCCATTCCACGTCGGAGCAGCGATCGTAGGCGGTTCAACCTCGGCCACCGGTTCCACGATCTCGGGCAATTCACTCAGTGATACTGACGGGACCGTCTTGAACGGATCCGCATCAACAGCCTCAACGATTTCGGGAAGCGACTCAGCCGCTATCCTTATCTTTTCCGAAACGAATGGAGTATAGAAGCTCGTATCGTTGCCGCTATATTCTTCCGCTGGCTCAGTGGCCTGATCAGGTTCGGCATCGTGCAGGAGCTCCGACGAAAATTCGGCTGCGATGTCTAGCTCCGCCGTTTCAGCGTCTTGATCGGACAGCCCCGCGTCAAATTCAACGGACTCCGGTTCGTCCAACATTTCGACCACTTCGTCAGCGGACAATTCGAGAGTCTCTGCGGCCGGTGAAACAAACATGTCTGATGCTGAAACCTCGATGGATTCATCGATCGGTTCTTCATCCGACGGGGCGATCGGATCGGATTGCGAATCATAACGCGATATTTCCTCGCTTATGAAAACAGGAGGATCTTCAGCGATCTCCTCAGCAACGGGCGTATCCTCAGCCGGAAGATGTTCGGCCATTTCGGCAATATCTGCCTGCCGGTTCAGGTATTCAACATCGACATCAACATCGGCCGACAATTCTTCATCTGCGATGCTTTCATACGGCAAAGGTGAAACCGGAGCGGCGTCTAGGTCTTCAATTTGTTCAAAAGACCCTGAAACCTCCGCAACGTGGTAGAACCCGGGATCGTCCGAAGGTTCGACTTCTGGCATAGGTTCTATAGCCTCGATCGCTTCCGGGGCGGCCATTGAAACATCCTGGTATTCCGGTTCAGGATCAAATTCTTCAACTTCAACGGTATCCGGGGAAACCTCATTGTATTCAGCCGTAGTTCGTGCTTCCAGCTCACGAACCTCATCGATGATCTCGGCCGGTATCTCAAGGTCTTGGGTAGGAATACGGTCGTATTCAGGTTCAGCGTGGAGACCTTCGGCTTCATGGAATTCAGAAGCGAACGATGGACGTTCACGGTCCTCGGATGGATTTTCGACATTTATCCCAATGATATTGCTCAGTGAATCAATGCTCACACAAGCCGCTTCATTGGCAGGATTGATCTCCAGGACACGCTGAAGCGAAAGTATCTTTTCGTCTAAATTATCAGCGAAATGCGAGCGAAGCATCCACGCTTCCTCACACGCCGGATCCTCTTCGATCACCATTCTGAGCAGTTGGTAGGCTTCGTCCTTTTGTCCGATGACCGCGGCGCGTTTTGCGGCGGCAAGGTGTTCGGACGTGATCTCCTTTCGTGTCTTAAAGAACGCCTTAGAAGCCGCTTCGTTCATCGGGTTGATCTTAAGTACCTTTTCGAGAAAGTTTAGACGCGCTTCTGCGGTCTCAGCCACCGAGGCCATCCAAAGCCAAGCCATTTCGTTGTTTGGGTCAAATTCGATCGCGCGGTTAAAACATTCCACCGCGAAGGCCTTGCTATTGGTGTTCGCGGCATCGATCCCTCGTTGTACGAACGTTTTTGCGAGCAGGGCATTGGTAGAGTCTTTCCATTCGCTCGCCCGAGCATTATCCGGGTTGATCGCGAGCACATTGTTGAGGAAAACAAGTAGCTCCTCAGGATATTCGCTTATCGACGCGAGCCAGAGCCAGGCAGATTCGTTCTCTGGCTCAAGTTCGGTCACTTTTAAGAGCGCGACACGGGCTTCCATTCGGTCGCCGGCCTGAACAGAACGAATACCTGCATTTAACAGATCATTGATGTTTCCTTTATTCGCGACACCATTCTCAGCCTGGCTAGTTGTGCGCAGCGAATGCGACGAGGGATGGGTCGTGTTTTCAACGTCTAATCTCATAAGATTTCCAAAAGGTTAATTTGGTAGGATGCTGCCGGCGGAACTGTAATTGCAGAGCGCACCGCCCGCGTTAGGATTCCACCCAGCAAACACAATGCCAATTTGAACGGGTATTCGGTCAGTCTGAACTATATCCCTAAATTGTTGATTTGATTGGGATTTCAAGATCGGCCTCGGCTTTAGCCCCTTAGCACCAAACGGATGTGATCCTAAATGTGACAAAAGATGACACTACAGGTAACAAAATACGGTCACATATGCGTTACAATTGGCGGGTGCAAACCGAAACTGATCTGCTAATAATAGGGGGCGGGCCTGCCGGCATTTCGGCAGCAATTTGGGCCGACGACCTCGGCATCGATCGGCTTCTCATCGAGCGAGGAGACAGTTTGGGCGGGCAGCTAAAGCACACGTTCAATTCGATCACGAACTATCCGGGATTCAAGAGTATCGAAGCTTCCGAGCTTCAGGAAAAGTTTGCATCACAAATTAAGCTTGAACACGGGATCCGCTTCGGCTCGGAATTGGTTCGCGTGAACCCGGAAGCGAATACCGCGTATTTGGATAACGGAGAAATGATCGGGTTTCGGGCAATGATATTTGCGGCGGGCGTAAGGCGAAGAGCGTTAGGTGTTCCTGGGGAAAGTGAGTTTTACGATCGTGGCATTTTGAATTCGGGTGCGCAGGACCCGGAAAAGGTTAAAGGTGAAACGGTCGTGGTAATTGGCGGAGGCGACGCCGCATTTGAGAATGCCTTGATCCTTTCCCAAAATGCCGAGAAGGTCTATCTTGTGCATCGCAACGAGGTGTTTTCAGCTCGACGACATATGATCGACGCAGTCCGTTCAGAGAATAAGATAAAAGTTTTGACTGGATTTCGCGTCCGGGAATTTATCGGGAGCGATCACTTAAGCTCGGTTGTTATTTGCAGATCCGAGGATCCGAACGAGATACTGGAACTGGAATCCGGATGTGCAATAGTCCGGATCGGAGTTCAGCCAAATTCTGAGCCGCTTGCAAAGTTAGTTGAAACTGACGGCAAAGGATATATTCACGTGACCCGCGAATTCCGAACGAGCAGGGCAAATATCTTCGCGGCCGGGGATGTCGCATTACCGACCTCGCCGACTCTTGCTTCGGCAATTGGTTCCGCCTCTACTGCTGTAAAGACGGCCTCTAGTCTTTTCAAACAACTGGAAATAGGCTAAAATACGAAAATCTGGAATCCACAGAATTTTGAATTTTATCCAAATTTTGAAGAAATCGGGTGCGGAAAAAGCGTCAGTATCGACGCATTTCACCCTAACCCCCCCCGTTTTCACGCTAGTTTTCCAATGGAACGGAAAATGCCTTAAACCTTATTAAGGTATTTTCACCTTCATTTTTGACCAAACCAAATTAGGAGGAGCTATGAGTTTTAGGAAACTTCAAACAAAGGTAGTATCCGGGCTTTCGGCGATGCTGGTGGCAATTCTTTTTGCCTCATCGGCTTTCGCTCAGTCAGGTACATCCAGCGTAAGCGGAACCGTAACAGATCAAAATGGTGCCGTTGTCGCAGGAGCAACCGTTGTGCTAACAAACGCAGCAACGGGCCTTTCACGTACGGCCGTTTCGAACGATTCCGGCCGATACAGTTTTTCATCGATCCAGCCGGCGACCTACCGACTTGAGATCACCGCAAGTGGTTTTAAGAAAGCAGTTAATAATTCTGTTCAGGCTCTTGTCGACACGCCAAGCACATTTAACGTCGTTCTCGAAACAGGAGATGTTTCCGTAGTCGTGGACGTTACAACCGGAACGATCGATTCAGTGATCAACAATCAGGACGCATCGATCGGTAACACTTTCGTGCCTCAACAGATCACTGAATTGCCGACGGACCTTCGCCGCGTAAATGATCTTTTGACATTGCAGCCAGGCGTTACCCGCGACGGGTATGTTGCCGGCGGTAGAAGCGATCAAGCGAACATTACGCTTGATGGCGTTGACATCAACGACCAGCAGACCGGCGGCCGAGGCTTTGGCGGCGACCTTACACAGGGCTCAGCTCTTAGGGCAACCACCGAATCGGTTCAGGAGTTCCGCATCACAACTGTTGGTGCTAACTCTAATCAGGGCCGTTCATCCGGTGCACAGATCGCGCTTGTAACGAAGAGCGGAACGAATAATTTCCGCGGATCGGCATTCTATTTTTATCGCCCGACGAAATGGTCTGCGAACGACTTTTTCAACAATCTCTCCGGCGTAGATCGTCCGAGTATCGCCCGCTCCGTTTATGGCGGCACGATCGGTGGGCCGATCAAGCGTGACAAGTTCTTCTTCTTCTATTCATATGAAGGGCAGTATCAAACTCAAGATGCTACGGTGAACCGAACTGTACCTCTTAATCACCTTGGACAGGGAACTATCCGTTTCAACGGAACCGGACCCAGTTGTGGAGCCCCGAATCCGGCAGGAAACTGTGTTTTGAATCTTGCTGAACTTCAGTCGATCTATTCGGCGGCCGGTATAAACCCTGCAGCTGTTTCGGTTTTGAATTCGGCAGCTACCCAATACTCCTCGAATAATTCGGATATTGGCGATCGTCTTAACACAGGTGGTTTTCGCTTTAACGCACCGACCATCGTAAAAGAGAACACCCATATTGCTCGTCTAGACTACAACATAAACAGCAACCATCAGTTGTTCGCCCGTGGAAACTACCAGTGGGACACAACCGCTGGGACCTCGATGTTCCCGGACACTCCGGCGACCTCGTTCTGGAGTCATCCGACTGGTTTTAGCGTCGGACACAACTGGACCGTAAGTACGAATAAGTTCAACAATTTCCGTTATGGCTTTACCCGGCAGGCGTTCAGCACGCAGGGCGATTCGGCGGACAATAATATCAGCTTCCGGTTCGTTTTCGCACCGTTGCTATTTGCACGTACGTTGGATCGTATAACACCGGTTCAGAACATAACCGACGATTTCACCTGGATAAAGGGTGACCATACGGTACAGATCGGCGGCAACGTTCGCATCATCCGAAATCAGCGCAGGAGCTTTGCCTTGTCCTATGACAACGCTGTGACCAACCCGTCCTTCTATGAACTGTCGGGTGCGGTTGTTAACCAGCAGATCACAGGAGCCGGTTACACGATCGATGCAGGAAGTCTTCCTTCGGTGCAGGCCGCAGCGACGGCACTGATCGGACGTTACTCACAGTACGCCGGTAACTTCACGTTTGATATCGACGGAAGTGTACTTCCTGCCGGAACCCCGTCGGCACGTACCTTTGCTACTGAAGAGTACGACATGTACATCCAAGATGCTTGGAAGGTCCATCGAACGCTGACCTTGACGATGGGGCTACGATACGGACTCAGCCGGCCGGTCTATGAAAAGAACGGTTTTCAGGTCGTCCCGTCCACGAGACTTGGTGACATATTCGAGCGGCGTAAAGCTAGTGCAGCTATCGGTATCCCGCTGAATGAGCTAGTTAATTTCGAACTGGCGGGACCCCGAAATAATGCACAGGGCTTCTACAGCATGGACTGGAATAATCTTCAGCCGCGTATTGCAGCAGCCTGGACGCCCAATATCGGTGGAAAATTGGGACGCTTCTTCTTCGGTAACGAAGGGGACTCGGTTATCCGCGGTGGCTTCGGTATCTTAAATGACTACTTTGGTGGGCAGCTTGCGGTCAGCTTTGACGGTCTTTCTGCGATCGGCTTTACGAGCAACACTACGATCTCTGCCAACACCTACAACGTAACGGACAATCTTGCCCCGCTATTTACGGGGTTTGGTCAGGACATTCGTGCACTGCCGGGAATTCCTGCTCCGACGCAGCGGTTTAATCAACCGGCGGATGAGGCACAGCGAATCGAATCATCGCTTGACGGTACGATCGAGTCGCCAACGCATTATTCGTGGAACGCTTCCTACGGAAGGAGCCTTCCAAAGGGAATGTACCTTGAGGCGTCATATCTAGGCCGCATGGGCCGCAAGCTATTCGGCGCACGAGACGTATTTGCATTGAACAATCTTGTAGATCCGATCTCAGGCATGGATTACTATACGGCGATGGGAATGTTGGTCGATGCCCGGAAGAACAACACCCCGATAACCAGCGTTGGCGCTATCGCGTTCTGGGAAAATCTTTTCCCGAATGCACAACAGGCACTGAGCGTTTTTGGATTGCCTGCAAACAATAACACGCAGGCGGTTTACGGACTGATCGCACGTTCGGGCTTCAATATCACTGACTATACATTTGTTCAGCTGATCATTGATGACGCTACCGAATTTGGACTTCCCGTTAATCCGGGTGTCGTTCCGAATATGTTCTATCACCCGCAGTACGCGGCATTCTCCGCCTTTGGAACTTTCGCAAAGTCTGATTACCATGGCGGTACGATCTCGCTTCGACAGCGGTTGGGTGAAACACTTTCGTATGACTTCAACTATACATTCTCCAAATCTTTGGACGATGTTTCCGGTCTGCAAGTGGACGGTTCTTACGGCGGGCAGTTCCTTTTGAATCCGCTACGTCCTGAAGACAGTTATGGCCTTTCGGATTTTGATTCGAAGCACGTTGTTAACGCAAACTTTGTATTCAATCTGCCGGTCGGCCGCGGACAGCCGTGGTTCAGCAATATGCACCGTGGACTTGATGCCGTCATCGGCGGATGGTCGCTTCGCGGTATCTATCGCTGGAATTCAGGCCAGCCTTTGAGCGTTCCGTTCGATGGCCAGGTTTGGGCAACCAACTGGAATGTACAGTCAGGCAGTACAAGGATCAGACCAATTACGACCACGGTAAATCGTGATACGAGGAACTTCTTCGCAGATCCTGCAACCGCATTCAGTTCTTTCCGTAACGCCCGTCCGGGTGAAACCGGTGAACGAAATGTGTTCAGGCTTCCTGGCTACCAAACGCTGGATATGGGACTTTCTAAGACCGTGACTATGCCATGGTCGGAAAATCAAAAGTTTCATTTCCGGTTTGAGGTGTTCAACGTGACAAATGTTCAGTACTTTGCTGCTGGCAACTTCTCACGTTCGAGCTACGGTCTCGGCGATGATCCGGATGAATGTACTCCTGCAAACAATTGTACGGTTTCACCGGACTTCGGACGTATCTTTAATGGTACCCAGGGCAACCCTCGTCGTGTCCAGTTTGGATTCCGTTACTCGTTCTAGTAAGAGAACATTTGGAAACAATAATGGCCGGGTCCTTTTGGGCCCGGCCTTTTTACATTGCAAAAGAAAAAACTCCGCGTTCTACGACTTGGCCTTATTTTCCTTTATGTACTGTTCAAATTTCTTTTTATCCGGATGGTCTTTGACCTTTTCCAAAAACATCTTATATTCCTCGGCCGCGCGGTCTTTCAGGTTTGCTCCATTGTAGAGAGTAGCAAGACGTAAATGAAGGTCGGCCTTGGCTATCGGGGCAAGTTCGATCGCCTTATTCAAATAACCTACGGCAAGCGAACCTTTTTTGATCTGCAGATATGATTCGCCGAGAAAATGATTGGCATCCGCCGAAGCCGGATCGGCCGCAACTGCCTTCAACAGCAGTTCGATGGCTGCTTCATACGACTTTCTTGTAATTTCCAGCCTGCCATAATTTACAAGGGCCATTGCAAAATCAGGCCTTAAAGTAATAGATCTTTTGAAGGCATCCTCGGCCTTATCATATTTCTTACCATCAAGGTGCAGCGTGCCCAACATCATCCAGGCGATATGATCTTTCGGATCATTTGCCAATAACGCGTCAAACTTTAAAACTGCCTCATCATTCTTGCCTGCCTTTATCAGTTCCATCGCCTTGCCAAATTCAGCTTCGTTCGCGTCTGATCTGGTATAGGCGTCCTTGGCTGATATGGTAGCGGCGGGCGGTGTTTTGGTCGCACCGCTGAAAGCTCGCCAGTCCAGAGTGAAGTCTTGCCGCACCTGGGCATTTCCGGTCGGAGCCAGAAATGCCCGACTGACCTCGACCCCGTTTACTTCTAAAACAAGTGTCGAGCCGGGCCTGGCCCTTTGCATAAAATGAAAGTAACCACTTGAGTTGGCGGAGCGCCTGTCAACCTGAGTTCCGCTTATCACAAGAGATACGAAAATAGTCGGACGTTTTTCGTTGCGATCGATGTTCTGGATCATAACCTGGCCGTAGATCACCGCTTGGCCGATCGCGATCGGAAGGCCGGTAACTTCGCGGACCTCGTCTAATTGAGCAGATGCATTCGTTGCTGAGAAAACCGCGATCAAAGTAAATACTGCGGAAAAAAGGGAAAGGCGCTGTTTCATTTTTAACTCCTAGGTAAATCGCAATTTGGGGAAGAGAGTAAACCGATTCTTTCGAAAAAGCGGCTAAAAGTCAAGAAAGTGAGAAATTCTACTTGGCGGCAAAGGCGTCGTTGCCGGTAATGTCGGCCAGGTGGCGGGTGTCGTTAAGGGCGAGGACGCGGACGTTGTTTCGGCCGCGGATCTCGAAGCGGTTGATGCCGCAATTTGAGGTCACAAGCCAAGGAGTTTGTTTCGTTTCACGGTGAATCGCACCCATAAGGTGGAGCGTCATAAAGCAAATTGCGCCCGTATGCGAATAGATCGCGATGCGTTCGCCCTGATGCTGGCGCAGGATGTTCCAAAGTTCTCGGGTCGCCCTGCCAAGCAGATCGCGATAGCTTTCTCCGTCCGTAATCACGTGGTTAACATTCCTTCGGACAAGCGCCAAATAATCTTCAGGATACTGCTGCTTCGATTCGTCAAATGTTAACCCTTCGAGCACGCCGACATGCCGTTCGCGAAATGCCTTATTCAATTTAACAGGAATGCCGGACAGTTCGGACAAAGGCATCGCGGTCTGGACCGCACGGTCAAGGTCGCTGGAATATATCGCGCCCACGCCCTCATCGGTCAAAAGCCTTGCGGTGGTCTCAGCCTGCAAAATACCTTTTGGCGACAACGGAGTTGCACCGTGCCCGCCAAAACGCCCTTCGGCATTTCCGGCAGACTGTCCGTGTCTAACAAGATAAAGTCGGGTTATGGGCACAGTTAAATATCGGATCTTACATTTCGGTTCTCGGCTTTTTCTTTTTCAAGAAATGCTCAAACGCTAACCTAGGTTAGGCTGTAACTGTCTCGGCTTTCAATTTTTCTGTCTGATAGTGCGTTCTCAGGGCTTCGACGAAATCGTCGAGCTGGCCTTCCATTACAAGGTCGAGCTGATGCACCGTCAATCCGATTCGGTGATCGGTCACGCGATTTTCCTTGAAATTATATGTCCTGATCTTTTCGGAACGGTCGCCGCTGCCAACCATCGATTTACGTTCGGCCGAAAGAGCGTCGTGCTGCTTTTGCTCCTCAGCTTCCTGCAGGCGTGCACGGAGAACGCGCATCGCCTTTTCACGATTCTTGATCTGCGATTTTTCGTCCTGCATCGAAACGACCAGGCCGCTCGGTAGATGGGTTATGCGAACCGCCGAATACGTTGTGTTCACCGATTGTCCGCCCGGTCCGGACGAGCAGAATGTATCGATTCGCAGATCGTTCTGATTTACCTGAACATCCACCTCTTCGGCTTCCGGCAGAACGGCAACGGTGATCGCCGAGGTATGAACACGGCCCTGTGTCTCGGTCTGCGGAACGCGCTGGACACGGTGAACGCCGGACTCATATCGCATTTTTGAAAACACGTTATCACCCTCGATCATCGCGACAGCTTCTTTCAGGCCGCCAACGCCGGTGTCTGCGGATTCCATTATATCCATCTTCCAGCCCTGGCGTTCGGCATAGCGTGCATACATTCGCAGCATTTCTGCCGCAAACAGCGTTGCCTCATCGCCGCCGGTTCCGGCACGGATTTCAAGGATAACGTTCTTTTCGTCGTTCGGATCTTTGGGGAGAAGAAGGAACTTCAATGCCTCTTCGGCCGCGGGCAACTTAGCTTCGATCTCTTCGACCTCGACCCACGCCATCTCGCTCATCTCATCGTCGCCGCCTGCGTTCGCAAGTTCCTTTGCCCCGGCCAGATCATCCCGAAGCTTTTTTACCTCACGATATTTTTCGACGATCTCGCCAAGCGAACGATGCTGCTTCATCAGCTTGGCATACGCCGACATATCAGACATGAACTCCGGTTGGGAGATCTGCTGGGTCAGCTCTTCATAGCTTCTTTCGATCTGTGCAAGCTTTTCAAACATAATTCCCTCGACCACATAGAAACATAGGTCACATAGTGAATTCTAGGTTTTATCTATGTCTATGTGGTTCGATCATGTGGATTGCGGTTCGAGCTTTAGCGATTCATCAAGAGCACGGATCGCGACCTCAAGCTGTTCACTGTCGGGCTCCTGCGTCGTGATGTTCTGCAGCCAAATACCTGGGAGCGTCATTGTTTTGAAAAACGCGCTTGATTCTTTCTTCGCGGCGTATCTTATTACTTCATATGACAATCCCGCGACCAGCGGCATTAGTGCGATACGCACCACCAGATTCAACCAGGTCTGCTCAAAAGTGATCACCGAAAACAACACCAGCGAGACTAGCATAACGACCATCAGGAACGACGTTCCGCAACGCGGGTGCTGACGCCGCTGTGTGTGTGCATTTTCCGGTGTAAGGTCCAGTCCCTTTTCCCAAGCGAAAACCGTTTTGTGCTCAGCACCGTGATATTCAAAAACGCGGCGAATATCTTTCAGGAACGACATCGAATAGATCATCAGCACGAAAAAGATCATTCTGATAACGCCGTCCACCAGATTGAACGCGACCCATGAATATGGCTTCGTTTCCCAGATATAAGCGTATGCGCTCTGCCACCATGCGCCATCGGCGACCATTGAAGGAGCTTCGGCCCAGCCAAGTGCAATAAACCCTGCATTTGTAATGAGCAGAGGAGCGACCACGAAAAGCGCTATGTTGAATGCCAATGCAAATATTATCGAACCGACCGCACTCGCCGACCGGGTCGCTTTCTTCGCTTTGGACGTTTCCGGCATAGTTACCTTTGCCGGTGCTTTTAAGAAATCTTCATCAACCACTCCTTCGGCAAGGACGGCCTGTGTTTCCAGTGCATTTTCCTTGACGCGCTCTTCCTGTTCCTTTTGGTCGTTCTCGTAGATCTCAGCCGAAAAATTTAGAGCTTTGATGCCGAGCGCCATTGTCTGTATTAGGGTCGCACCGCCGCGGAGCACGGGAATATTAAGCCACTTATACTTGTCGCTCCATTTTGGGAGCCGTTCGGCTGTTGTTACTATCTCGCCATTCAACTTGCGGCACGCGATCGCATAAGCCGATGGCGTCCGCATCATCACGCCTTCCATCACGGCCTGCCCGCCAACGATCAGGTCGCGCTCCATTGCGAAGACCGTGTGGATAAATCGTGCTAGCTTTGCAGTTCGTCTTTTCGTCATAACGCTTCTCCGCTAATTGAGATGCCGATCCAGGCCGACAAAAACGCCGGCGTTTTCTTTACCTTTCGATGGCGTATTCAACATACACTCTTATCGATCGGCGCAAAAAGCGTCGGCGTCAGAATTTCCGGGCTAATATTTATTCTTCGAAAATTGCACGAAAATTAAACTTCGGCAGTTGCAACCGTCTCGGCCGGTGCTTCGGCTTGAACGGTTTCGGTCTGACCGCCGCGAGCGTATCGACGCTTGAATCGATCAACGCGACCTGCCGTATCGACCAATTTCTGCTTACCCGTAAAGAACGGATGGCATTCCGAACAAATTTCCACATGAAGCTCTTCGCCGAGCGTTGACTTCGTTTTGAAGGAATGTCCGCAGGCACAAGAGACTGCGACTTCCTGATAGTTTGGATGAATATCTGCTTTCATAGCTGTAAACCTGCCTTATAAAGACAATCTATAATAATACTTTCGATCGGACAAACGGTCAAGGGTAGAGCTGGGTGTTGCCGAAACGTTGAACCCCTCCCGGTTATTCGGCCGAAAATTTAAACATGGGTGAATCCAGCCCGATGACTAAACCGAAACAGTTTGTGTTAGCAAATTTCAAAAATCGAACTCTGGGGGTAAATATGAAAAACACACTTTTCCTTTTGGCATTGTTATTTATCGGAACGGCGACGGGATTTGCACAGAAAGGTCCGGGTGCAAAACAGCGATCGCCAGCGGAGATCGCCGGTACCACTACTCAGCTCTACTTTTTTGCCGGCGGCACGGACGTAAATCTGAGTGATGAATTCGGCGCGGCATTAGCAAGTCTGAATATTGACGTAGCTCCTGCATCACTGGGCCCGATCCGCCGCGGCATCGTGCGGTTCCCGATCACATCAGGAACGATCGATATTGCAGATCTTCGCGGCGAGATACTGCATTCCAGCGGGCTTACTTTGTTCCGAACGACTTCCAGCGTGCGGATCGAAGGTTTCGCGATAAACACTGCCGGAGCTCAGCCGTTCATCAATGGGCTTGCCTCGGCGAATGGAGCCGTAGTTGATCGAATTCCTTTGTTCAACCTTAATTTGAGCAACGCTACCGTTACCGCTTCCGGCAATTTCGTGAACATTACGAACGTTGGCGTAACGCTTCGTGCCGAAGCGGCCGCTGCGCTGAATGCTGTCTTTGAAACAACTGCATTCGTGGAGGGCTTCAATGTCGGCACGGCCGAGGTTGGCGGATATACAAACAACATTCCAGCACCATAAGTTGTAAACAGGTTGTTGCATTTGAAGGGAGCCGGTTTTTACGCCGGCCCTTTCTATTTCTGAGCAGCAGCCGAGCAATCAACGAACTTGACTACGAAGACGTCCCCGCCGCCAAGCGGCGTCTTTTGATCGCGGAAATCTTGAATGCTCACATAAATGGTATGACCTTGCCTCGGTAAAGGCCTTGACCGATCGCGAAAATCGATCATTGGCATTTTTCCGAGGAACCTGCGAAAACGGCGGATTCGATGATCCGCTGTTGGGGCGAGGCAATATTTTGCAAACACTAATATCGGAGGAACGAAACTATCGTGAAAAATGACCTCACTAGTTTAGGGTCGCAGGTCTGTATTAAAGAGTTCCGGGTTTCAAGATGGCTTGAGGACACGTTGAAACACCTTGCGAAAGTGAGCGTTACTTGGTTCGCCTGTTTGATCTTGACCAGCTCGGTCAAATCGCGAGGCGGAGCGGTCAGGTTGATCGATATTGACTGCCCGGCATCATCCACATTTTAAAGAGAAGTGAAGTTAAGCCTGTATTTACAATAAGTTGGAGTGATCCGCAGACTTTGGAACCGAGATTGCTTAGTAAGGGCAAACCGATCCTCCCACGGACAGGAATTTTCATAGGCAATAATATTGTCTATTGTTCGGGGAATATGGAACGTAAAAACAAACCTCACCTTGTAACTGCGTTTACGTCGTTTGCGGTCGTCTTATCGTTATTGCTGCCGACGTTTGCGTCCACACCAACTTTAATTGAACTCACTGCCAGCTTTGAAAATGACCGAAGATCAGATGAGATCTTTATCGAAGTCAAGGCAAATAGTGATGCAAGCCTCGGCGGCCTTTCGATCGATCTTGATCTTGAGACCAACAAGGTAGTCAATTCGCTGCGCGATAAGCGCAAAAGTCCCATTATCATTACCTCCGACCACGAGATATCTAAAATGATCCTCGAAAGTGCGATCAAGAGGCTCGGAGACAGAAAGTTTTATCGGCTCGACTTTAATGCAGCCAAAGATGTCGGTGCAGAACTTGTCATTCAAAGGCTTTCGTCCGAGGAATTCATTCAAGGCGAAGCGATCCTTCTGATCGAGGATGCCACGAACTTCCTTCGTGAGGATTCCGGTTTTGCACTCGCGGTTTCGAGCTTTGTGCGTGAAGCTGTCGCGGCGAACAAGTTAAGAATTGCCGGCTGGGCAGAAAAGAGTGCTTTTGAGATCGCTGTCGAACACGATACAAAATTTAGCTCGATGATCGAGCGCATCGAGCTTTCAGAACTCGCGAAAGACCCGTTTATTGGCGATAAGATCTCGCCCGACCTTCGCGAGCTGATCAATGCTGGTGAGGCAAATGCCCGCGTCAATGTCATTGTTCAGACGCGTGATATTCAGGACCTCGAGCTCCTGATATGGTCAAGTAAAACTTGACGCGACTCTCACGCTAACACCTTTTCTATTTGATTTGCCTGCCTTTTCATTTTTTGAAATTTCGAATTTTCGTTCGAACTGTTCGGGACTCAGGTAACCGAGGGCCGAGTGGCGACGGATGCGGTTGTAATAGCCATCGATGTAGCTGAAGGTTTCGGATATTGCCTCAGCGACATTTCTGAACACGCCGCCATCGACGAGTTCGGTTTTGAAACGGGCCCAGAAGCTCTCTGCCTGGGCGTTGTCGTAACAGTTGCCTTTCCCGCTCATCGATTGCCTAAGGCCATGTTGTTTCAATAGTTTGCGGAAACGTAGCGAGCTATATTGGCTGCCCCGGTCCGAGTGAATGATCGCGTTTATTCCAACCAGCCCCCGTACAAGTGCTTTTTCGATTGCTTCGATCACGAGATCATCCGTCATTCTCATTGCAACCTTCCAGCCCACAACTCTTTTACTCACCTTGTCCTGCCAACTCGCCAGGTAGCACCATTTGCCGCCAAAAAGAGGCAGATAAGTGATGTCTCCGACCAGCACGGAGCGCGGCACGGTCGGCGAAGCATCTTTCAACAGGTTCGGGCTTGCACGCCGGTTATCTGAAACCGTCGTCCGGGGCGTGAACCGCCGGGGCTGGATCGCCCTCAGATTCTGGTCTCTCATCACCGATCTCACCCGGTGTCGCCCGGCTTTGATCCCTTCGGCTTTCAACTCAGCAGAGATCCGCCGCGAGCCGTAGCGCCGCTTGTGAAACCAGTAGATCTCTTTTACCTTAGCCGCAAGTGCCTCGCTCTGTTTACTTTTCAAATAGCTTCCTCCAGATGTGTAAGCGTAATAACCTGAATAACTTACCTTTAGCATCCGGCACATCAGGCGGACCGGATACCTCTCCCTTTCCCGATCGATAAACCCATATCTTACGACCCGCCTCTGCCGAAGATAAGGGCCGCTTTTTTTAATATGTCCCGCTCCATCTCAACCTCACGCAGCTTCTTCTTCAGTTGAATGTTCTCAAGCTCCGCGTCCGTCGCTGTCGTCTTTACCCGCTTCTTCCAGTTGTGGATCAGCCCCTCGGCCACCCCCAACTCCCTCGCCACGGACGCCACGCTCTGCCCGTCAAACACCTTCCTCACCGCCTCCCGCTTGAATTCATCGTCATATTTCCTCATAATTTCCTCCATATTCTTGAATTTTCATCCAAGCGTGAGGATCGTGTCCAGTTAAATTAGACCACTTCAGA
>JBGSYH010000033.1:0-164083 GCA_041751035.1 Pyrinomonadaceae bacterium
TCTATCCGAAAAATGAAGAGAGGATAATCCGTACTCGGCTTGCCCAAACGTTCCGATACATTGTGTCACAGCGGCTGATCCCAAAGGCTGACGGCAAAGGACGTATCGCTGCCGTGGAGATAATGAAATCGAACCCGCGAATATATTGAAAAAGGCGAAAGCGAGGGCAAGACCTTGTTGGACGCGATCCGCGATGGCGAGATCGACGGAATGCAGGATTTTGACGGCGTGATCAAGAAAATGGTCGAAGACAAGTCGATCTCGCTTGAAGACGGCCTTTCCTACGCAACCAATAAGAACAATCTCCTGCTTCAGCTAAAAGGACTTTCGTCCACCGAAGATTACTTGAACCAAACCAATACAAACCGCCCGGCCGTTGAAGCAATAACCGCCCCGCCGGTACGCGCCGCTCAACCGGCAAATTCCGTTCTTGACATGATCGAATAGCCTGCATCTACGATCGAAATACCTGCCATGATAATTCGCTGCGACAATTGTTCAGTTTCGCTCCAGCTCGATGAATCCAAGATACCGAGCGGGAATTTTACCGTCCGCTGCCCGCGGTGCCAGAATATGCTTCGGGCAAACAAGGCTACTTCAGGCGCCATTTCGCCGACCGTCAAGCAGCTCGAACAGAACAAGCCGGCACCGGCCACTGCCGACGGGGCCGCCCCATTTGCCGAAAAGGCTTCGGAATTTGAGATAAATTCCGCCTTGCGGTCTCTGCTTTCAGCCTTGCAATCAGGCAAAGCCGCTTTAGACAAAGACGATGAGCAGGCTGCGAAACCACGGCGGGTACTTTTATGTCTCGGTGAAAAGCGTGAGCCTGTGAAAAAAATTCTAGCCGACTCGGGCTACCGCGTTTATGTGGCTGAAACACCCGCCCAAGCGAACGAGCGACTTCGCGAAGGCAAGACCGAGATCGTCGTCTTTTCACCGGATTTTGCCGCCGAATTTGGCGGCGCCGCGGTGATCCAGCAGCGTGCGAATGCAATGTGGTCTTCCGAGCGGCGGCGCCTATATTTGGTTTCGCTGGAAGACGGCGGAACCACGATGAACGCCCACGACGCATTCTTAAGAAATTTGAACCTGATCGTAAATTCAGGCGATATCGAACAATTACCACTGATTCTTAACCGTGCCCTCAGCGATTTCAATGACCTTTATCACTACATGAATAAGGGGCTTGAACTTGAGCCGATCTAACCCGTACCTGATACGGCAGTTATCGCGGGCGATATAGCCTGCACATGAATTGTAGGGGCAGACCACTGTCCGGTCCATCTGCTTTTCCCGGGCAAGATTCTCACGGGCAGCTATATTTGCTGCCCCTACAATCCTTTACCCACTAACTTCCGCTAGGCTTCCGCCGCCAATTCACAAACCAGCATCTCGATCTGCATTCTCGCCCCCGAGGTTCCTCCGCCGAGCGAATTCTTTATCGCCACGTCGGTGCCTGCTATGCGGTCTATCGCCTTTATCAAGACGGGCATTTCTGTCCTTCTGGCGGCCGCGAGAAATGGCTCCTTGACGCTGGGAGGAAGTTTGATCGCCCTTGCTAGCTCACCGCTGTCGCGGCCCTGCTTCATCATTTCTTTGGCAATGATCAACCGTCGATAGTTCGAACCTATCAGGCCAAGCATCATCAATGGCTCGGCGCCGTCGTCAAGCATCTGCTTCAGCGCGACCGCTGCCTGCTTAGGCCGACGGTTTATCAGATGTCCCGTCAATGAAAAGCTGTCTATCTCGCGTGTTCGCGGAACAAGCTGATCGATCAGCTCCGTAGTCACACGGCCCGACGGCAGAGAAGCCGCAGCAAGTTTCTTGATCTCGCTCGATAGCCTGACCAGGTCCGAGCCGGAAATAGCGGTCAGATGGCGAATAGCCTCCGGGTCTGCCGTTACCCCTTCGCCTACGAAAAGTCGCTCGATCCAACCGGATAAACCTTTGTCGTCAAGCGGGGCAAACTCAACGACCGTGGCGTGCTTTCCAAGCAGCTTTGTCATTTTGCGGTTGCCGTTCAGTTCGCTGCCGACAAAAATGACCACCGAGCTCGGGTTCGGCTTTTCTAGATAACCGGCGACGAGCTTTTCGAATTCCTCTTTTAATGTATCTTTGACGGCGCTTGCGGCAACGCGTACGTCCGTGATCCTTATTACCCGTCGGGCTGCCATCATCGGCAATTGATCGGCGGCTGCAAGCGCGTCGCGGATATTTTCAACGTCCTGAAGGCTAAATATCGTGTCGTTGAAATCGCGGAGATCGCCCTCGCCAAAACAACGTTCGGCTATTGCCCTGACCGCACGGTCGCGAAGATAGGTTTCGCTACCGTACAAGACATACACCGGGTCGATATCGCCCGTCTTGAAATGCTTGCGTAGGTTTTCGACCGAAATTCTTGGCATAGCTCGACCCTATTTCTTCTCCTGCCGAACACCGATACCGTTTACGAAAGCGGAGACCGCCGATTCGGCAAAGGCACGGGCGATACGCTCGACCGCCGGGTCTTCTTCATCAAAGAACGAACGAGGGTCTGACGAAAATTCGAACGAATCGCGGAACACAAAATTTTGATTATCGAACAATATCTTGTCCTCACGAAGATCGCGGATCGTAACCGCGGAAACGATGGTTATCTCATGAACGCGTGCGCGGCCCTCGCGGTCAAGCAATACGCCTGAAAAGCTGAAATCGCGGATCGTTCCTTCGATCACCGCATCTGCGCCTTTTACAGTTCCCTGAACCTTCAAACCGCCGCCCCGCTTGATAACTTCGCGAATAACGGCATCTGTAAAGCGGGTTTCGACGCGATATCGCAGCCCTTTTGCCTCAAACTGAAACGCCGGAACCGCCACTTTCTTTATGTGCTTCGGCAGGCCGGAACTGGTCACCGGTTTGTAGCATTCGGTAAAGCCCGAAACCGAAAATGCGATGGCAACTAGCAATAAAACACGAAAATACTTCATAACTTAGCCCTCAAGGCCGAAACTATCCTGACCGCGTCCGCGGTCGCCTTTACATCGTGAACACGAACGATCCTGGCACCTTGCCAAACGGCCAATGCTGCGGCTGCAATGCTGCCCGCGACTCGTTTTTGCGGGTCAGGTTCATTCAGCAGCTTACCGATGAACGATTTTCGCGAAGCGCCGATAAGCAGCGGATAACCTTCGAATTCGCTTACGAGTCTATCAAGTTTTGCGATCAACTCTAAGTTTTGCTCCGGCGTTTTGCCGAAGCCTATTCCGACATCGATCACGATCTGTTCGCGTGCAACGCCTCTTTCGATCGCTGTTTCGACCGATGATCTGACCTCCGCCAGAACCGTCGCGATAATGTCATCGACCGGTGGCTGAGAATGCATCGTTGTAAATTCGCCCCGCGAATGCATAATTATCAATCCTGCTCCGGCGGCGGCTGCCACATCGGCAAGTTCCGGCTCCCAACGCAGCCCCGAGATGTCGTCTATTATCTCTGCACCGGCATCAACGGCGGCTTTCGCGACTGCGGCCTTGCTGGTATCGATCGAGATCGGTGTATCGAAACGTTCGGCGATCGTCTGAATGACCGGAACGACCCGGCCGATCTCCTCACTAGCCGTTATCTGCAAGCTGCCGGGCCGCGTCGATTCACCGCCGATGTCGATGATGTCGGCTCCTTCGCCGATCATCCTTTCGGCCTGCACAAGCGCTTCTTCAACCGTAGCGAATGAGCCGCCGTCCGAAAAGCTATCCGGCGTCACGTTCAGAATGCCCATCACAAGCGGGCGTTCAAGTTTTATCTCTCGCCGAGCGGTTTTCCACATAGAGCAAAGGTAGAAAGTAAACACGAAAAAGGCAAAACCTAATGCTTAAAACCGCCATGGCCATGACGTTTGGGTTCCTGTGATTCCGCGCTGCGTTCCGCATCCGTTCCGGGGGCGTTCCGGGCCTGTTCCAGGGCCGTTCCACCCCTGTTCCACCTGAGACTGGAACGTGTAAGTTGCTGTACATCATAGATTTACGGCCATTTCTGAGTGGGATTTCGCTAAATTTTCGAAAAAACATTTTCCATAAACCAAATGTGTCCATTTGAGACGGAGCGATCTGCGATCTGAGATCTGAAATTTCAAATTTCAGATCGCCTGTCTCACTTTTGTCCCATTTTTGGAAAAAGTGAGACAGGTTAAGTGCTGCATTTTGAGCCACTTGCGGGGAAAAAGTGTCCCACTTTGAAAATAGACACCTCAAAATGGGACAAATTTGCCTGAGATCCGCTAAACCGTGTATCGGCAATTATTTGCGGGTGTTTATGCTGTCGCGGGCTACTGTCAGCGACTGTGTCAATGATCGCGTCGACATATGGCCTTGTCACATGTTCCCCTCACGTAGCATTTTCAAGCAATTTTTAACGCGGATCTGGCGGATAGGGCGGATTTACCCAGATTTTTGAAGGATAAATGTGCTTTTGCCAATCTGAAATCTCAAATCCAAAATCCCAAATCCGAAATCCAAAATCGCTTGTCCCATTTGTCCCATTGTCCCAGGGCCCGACACGCATCGGTGGGACAAACAAAAATACGGATATTTTTAACGCAAAGTCGGAAAAGAGTTCAGAGTTCAAGCTTTAGCTTGCCGTTGTCAAAGATCAAGTCAGAATCGCCTGCGTGAGCGGGCGGCCAGTTCGGTGGCCAGGCACTCTCAAACGCGGATCGAGCAGATCGAGCGGATCTACGCGGATGTTCTTATGCGGATATTCTTATAATATTTCGCGTTTACCGATCTGTAATCCGCAATCCAAAATCCGCAATCCGAAATCCCAAATCGTGCTGGGCCCGTTATATTTTCTCTCAGTCCTGAGCGGCCGCCAATAGCAATTGGCGCAGTTGATGGCAGTTGGGGCAAATGGAATGAATGGAAAGGCCGGAAACTCCTGCCGCAGGTGTGCGGCGGCCGACTAATTTACCGTCGAGGAACAGGCGATCCTGACGGCTTTCGCCGGCAATATTTTTCTTCTCCTATTTGAGCCAATTTGGTGTACAGTGTAGCTCTTGATCTTATCGACCTAAGTTACCAGGGAGAAAAAATGAATAAAACTCTTTCTGACGTGGTGTTCGCACAGAAGCCGCAGGTGCTTACCATCTTTGGAGTTTTCTTGCTTCTAGGCGTCGTCGTCTCATGCGGCCGCTTTATGCCCGGATCACGCACCTCGGACACGTCGGACACAAATGCCGTGAACACTGCCGTGCCGAGCTCGCCGTCCTTTGATTCAGACAAATATTCTGAATTACTCAGCAAAAGAGAGGAGTTCGCAAAATTGTCCGTGCCCGTCAAACTTGATGCAAAAGCAGTTTTTAAGGGAAAGATATTCATTGCGACGAACAACCTTGAGAAGTTCAGCGATTATGACTTGCTTGACAATGGTATTGCCGACTACCGCATGGCAAAGAGCGAAGAAGAACTTGAAACACTTATCCAGGTAAACTGCGCAAAGGGCGCATATGTAGCGACATACGAAGGCAAATACGATAGAAAGGTAAAAGGCTTTGCGGTCAACTGTACCGTTTCGATAGTGGACCATAAAACTCAAGCCACCGTGGCACGAAAGAGTTTTTCTAACTCTCGCCCGCCTGGTGTCATCAGTTCGATCGACCCGGATCCTAATGACGAATACCTTATGCCCCGGCCGCTCGGCGATATCGCCAGATATATAAACAGCTTTTCCGTTGACAAAGAGATCCCGACCCCGAACGTGCTGAGCGAGAAGGAATTGCTTCGCCTTTCGGTCAAAGAAGCCCTTACCGAATCTGTTGCTATCAAAGGAAAAGTGATGTTTGCCCAAAAGAAAGATCAGGGCGATATAAATCCGTACCGAGATAATACAATGTACTCCGGGTTGGGCCTGAGCTACGGGTTCGGCCATCAGAGGCTCACGTCGAGACCGGACGAACTTGAAACTCTGATCACCATCGTATGCGAGAAAGGCAAGAAGATCGGTAAGGTTGGCAACACGACCCAGTTCTCTAATAAGTGCGAGGTGTCGTTGATCGATTATAGGTCGCTAACGGTCTTCGCTCGGAAAAGCATTGAAAATACGGATCTATATGAAAATGCAAGGAAGGAGGATTACCCGCTCGATTGGATCGTAGGTATTCCGGAACAGGCGATCACGGACTATTTGGCGAGCCTTCCGAGCGTTTAGCTTTCCACTTGGATCGAATGTGAAAAAGGGAAAAGCATCGATAGCTTTTCCCTTTCATCATTCTCTGACGTTCAGCGCCGCTGACGCCTTGTTCGTTTATGCCGTAGCGGGATTGTTCGGCGTGATCGGCGGAATGATCGGTTTGGCAAACCGCTCTTTCGTCTCTTCTTTCTCTTTGTTTCCGCTGTCGTCCGAACCCGAAGCGACCGGGTTGGTCGATTCGATCGGCAAGCCGGCGATCACACGCTTCATCTGTTCCAGATCGAGCGATTCGTATTCGAGCAATGCCTCGGTCAGGCGTTCCATGGCCTCACGGTTGTCTTCGAGGATCCTGGTCGCCCGTTTGTATTGGGTGCCGATGATCCTGTTGACCTCTTGATCGATCTTGATCGCAGTGTCCTCAGAATAATCACGATGCTGATTGATCTCGCGGCCAAGAAAGATCTGTTCGTCTTTCTTGCCGTATGCGAGCGGGCCAAGGTCCGACATTCCGTATTGGCAGACCATCGCACGGGCGATCTCGGTCGCCTTTTCAATGTCGTTCGAAGCACCGGTCGTTATACGGCCGATGAACAATTCTTCGGCGACCCGGCCGCCCATTGAATTGGCGATCATCGCTTCGAGCTCTTCTTTGGTCCGGCCGAGAATGTCCTGCTCGGGCAGGAAGAACGTTACGCCAAGCGCACGGCCACGCGGAACTATCGTCACCTTGTGGACCGGATCGCTTTCCGGGATGTTCATTCCGACCAGGGCATGTCCCGATTCATGGATCGCCGTAAGGCGGCGTTCTTTTTCCGAGATCACCATACTGCGGCGTTCCGGCCCCATCATTACCTTATCCTTGGCGAATTCCAGATCACGCAATGTGACCACCTTGTTGTTGTTTCGAGCCGCCACGAGTGCCGCTTCGTTCACAAGGTTTGCAAGATCGGCACCGGTGAAACCGGGCGTTCCGCGTGCGATAACGTTTACGTCAACACCTTCGTCAAGCGGGATCTTGCGGGTGTGAACCTTTAATATGCCTTCGCGTCCGCGGACGTCCGGATATCCGACGACGACCTGGCGGTCAAAGCGTCCCGGGCGAAGCAGAGCCGGATCAAGCACGTCAGGCCTGTTGGTCGATGCCATCAGGATAACGCCGTCGTTCGATTCGAATCCATCCATTTCGACGAGCAACTGGTTAAGCGTTTGTTCGCGCTCATCATGCCCGCCGCCGAGTCCGGCACCGCGATGTCGGCCGACCGCATCGATCTCATCGATAAAGATGATGCACGGTGCGTTCTTCTTGCCCTGTTCGAACAGATCGCGGACGCGGCTTGCACCGACGCCGACGAACATTTCAACGAAATCAGAACCGGAGATCGAGAAGAAAGGCACATTTGCTTCGCCGGCGACTGCCTTTGCAAGCAAGGTCTTACCGGTTCCCGGAGGGCCCATCATAAGAACGCCCTTGGGTATCTTGCCGCCGAGCTTTTGAAACTTTTGCGGGTCTTTTAGAAATTCGATTATTTCCTGGAGCTCTTCTTTTGGTTCATCAACACCGGCAACGTCCTTGAACGTTATCCGCTTTTGCTGATTATTGAGCAGCTTGGCTTTTGATTTTCCAAAGCTAAGCGCCTTATTGCCGCCGGCCTGCATTTGGCGGAGCATAAAGATCAGGAAACCGACGATCAGGATGATCGGCAAAAATTGGATCAAGACAAACCAGCCGAGGCCCGAAGAAGCTTCTTCTTCGGTCATAGCGATCGTCGAACCAGTATTCGCCTTGTTGAATTCCTGTACTTTGTTTACAAGCAATTCGCGGGTCGGGTCGCTTCCCAATGTGGTGACGAACTTCGCGCCGTTCACATCGGTAAATTCGGCCGACTGCTGCTTGAACAATACTTCCTTAAACTCTTTATTTTCGATCCGTGTTACCGCAAGGTCGATGCTAAGCTTTTCCGGCGCTTTCGTCTGATTACCCTGAAGATAATAAACAAGCAGAAGCGCACCCGAAATGAGCATCATCCACAACAAGATCTGTCTAGCTTTTGAATTCAACTTTAAGCCTCCAATTTGCCTAACACCGCGGCGTTAGATCTCATAACAACATTTGATGAGATCGGCCATCTGCCCGTTGTTCGCGATTCCGATATTACGGAATGCGCACAGCAATCTTAAATTCTAGGCGCGCGCCTCGCTTTTTTCAACCTTTATTCGGCTAAATACAAGGCTCCCGCTTTGTTTGACGACCCTGCCGCCGCCCGGCAGTTCGGCGACACGGCCGCTTTTGCGGCTATCCGCAAGGTCGCTGATCGCCTGAATATGAACCAGTTGCAAACCACGCAAATTTCCACGTTTTTCCTTTAGCCACGCCCGAATCGCACTTAAACGCGCATTTTCTTCCATTTGCCTGAGGTCTTTTAACTTCAGTCCATTCGTGTCCGGCTCTGCTCGGGCCGTTGTTCCGGCTTCAATTCTCAGCAGCTCAGCTGTCCGGCAAAGGGCCGAAACGATCTTTGGGTTTACCTCTTCGAGCAGCGGGATCAGCGTTTTTCTGATCCAAACACGCCGAAACGTAAGGTCTTCATTCATTGGATCGAGGCAGAATTCAACGCTATTTTCACGGCAGAAGTTCTCTGTATCGCTTCGGGTCGCCCACCCGAGCATCGGTCGGGCAAGTTGTAGCATCGGTTCCGCAAAAGGCAGCATCGGTTCTTGCTTGTCTGTATTCGCGATCTCGACCGCAAGTGGTTTCAAAGGCATCATTCCCGAAAGTCCGTCGGGGCCGCTGCTGCGGATAAGGTTCATCAGGACGGTCTCCGCCTGATCGTTCATCGTATGCCCGGTCAGAATAAAGGACGCTTTTACGTTTTTCGCGGTTACTTTTAGGAAGCGATATCGGGCGCGGCGTGCCTCCTGTTCAACGTTTCCTTTTGCGTGATCTTTCCATTCGCCGTGGGCAAGCTCGATCTTTCGGGTTTTCGTAAGTGCTTTTACAAATTCCAAGTCGGTGACGCTGTCGCCGCGGAGCTTGTGATCGAAATGCGCGGCGACGATGCGGAGATCGAGCTTTTTCTTTTTTCGGAGTTCGTCGATCGAAAGAAGAAGCGCGACCGAATCGGCACCGCCGGAAACAGCGACGACGACCGCCGCATCCTTGACCGGAAGGCCAAGCCGTCGCCATTCGGTGATCATTTTTCTAAGGAATGGATGCACACAATGAGTTTATGCGCTTGCAAGTGCAAATGCACAGAAAAACGACGGATCGTTGTTGCTTATACTGATGGAAAAGCCGGTTTTTGTTGAAGCAGGATCGAGATGCGGCCGGTGCAGACGAGCTTGCCGCGTTCGTCATGGCTTTCGATCTTCCAGACGCTAAGCGTTCTGCCGTGGCGGATCGGCTCGGCGGTTACAGTTAAAACTCCCTTGCTTACGGCTCGCATGTGATTTGCGTTTATCTCGATGCCGACCGGCGTCACCTTCGTCAGATCGGCATTCGCCACCACGCCGATCGATGCCGCAGTTTCAAAAAGATAAAGCGAAACGCCGCCGTTCATGATGCCGACATATTGATGCACCTTTGGCGTGACCGGCATTGTCAGAACAACCCGTTCGGGCAGAGCTTCGACGATCTCGACGCCGAGAAATCGCATAAGCTCGTTTTCGGCGGTGATCTTTATTAACTCGGATTTATCCATTGATCGATCTCTTGGCAAATTCTAAAGCAGCGGTGACTCGATCCGGCGAGGTCCCGCCGATGGCTGATTTTGACGAAAGCGAACTCTCAAGATTCAACGCATCGAAAACGTCTGATTCGATCTCGGGTGCGATCGATGCCATTTCGTCGAGCGTTAATTCGTGCAGCTCCTTTTCATTCTCTATTCCCAGCAGGACCAGTTTTCCGACCGCTTCGTGCGCGGCGCGAAACGGAATGCCCCTTCGAACCAGATAATCGGCCAGATCGGTCGCGTTCAGATATCCGGTCTGTGCGGCTTCGCGAGCACGGTCTTCGTTCAATGAAGTATTCTCAAGAACTATCGCCGCCGCCCGGAGCGATATCTTTACAGTATCGACGGTGTCGAAGACCGCCTCTTTGTCTTCCTGCATATCTTTGTTGTATGCAAGCGGCAGCCCTTTGATCATCGTCAGAAGCGAGACATTGTGCCCGAACACTCGTGCGGATTTCCCTCTTAACAGTTCGAGCGCATCCGGATTTTTTTTCTGCGGCATCAGGCTCGAACCGCTGGAAACCGCATCACTTAATGTGATGTAGCCAAATTCGCTCGTGCAATAGATGATCAGGTCTTCGGCAAGTCGCGACAGATGTGCCATCACAAGCGAGCACGCCGAGACGAATTCGACGGCGAAATCGCGATCGGAAACGGCATCAAGGCTGTTCGCCGAAACCGACGCAAACCCGAGCTCTCTCGCAACATTTTCGCGGTCGATAGGAAATCCGGTTCCTGCCAAAGCACCCGAACCGAGCGGCATCACGTCCACTCGCTTTCGTGTATCGGCAAGCCGTTCGCGGTCGCGTCCAAGCATCTCAAAATATGCCAGACACCAGTGTGCGAACATCACCGGCTGTGCCTTTTGCAGATGCGTATAACCCGGAATGACCGCCGAAGGGTGGCGTTCGGCGAGTTCGATCAATGCCTGCTGTGCCGTTTTCAGGAGACCGTTTACATCGTCTATCTCGCTCCGCAGCCAATATCGAAATGCCGTCGCTACTTGATCGTTTCGGCTCCGGCCCGTGTGCAGCTTTCGGCCCGCATCGCCGATCATCTCGATCAAATTTGATTCAATGAACGAATGAACATCTTCTGCGTTTGACGCGAAATAGCCTTCCGTTTTCGCATCGCCGAGCATCTTCTGCAACGCACTCGTGATCGATTCAGCTTCATCCGCCGACAGCAACCCCGCCCGCAACAGCCCGCCGACGTGTGCAATGCTGCACGCAACATCCGCCGCGAACAACCGCCGGTCGAACCTGAATGAGTCATTGAATTCCGAGAACGTCTCGTTCGGACCTTCGGTAAACCGACCGCCCCATAACCTGCCTGCGGTGTTTGTTGTCGATTCGTTCGTCATAAAGCTCTTGCGCCCGTGGAGACGAGCTCTTTGCGTTCTTTGCGCCTTTGCGTGAAAATTATTCTCACGCAAAGCCGCCAAGTTCGCAAAGACGGGAATCTGTAAAGCTGCTCCGGCGTGCCAACAATAATGGAAAAGAACATAAAAAAAGTCGTCCTCGCGTACTCAGGCGGATTGGATACGTCAGCGATGCTGCTGTGGTTGAAAGAGACTTACGGCTGCGAGGTCGTCTGCTATTGTGCCGATGTCGGGCAGGGCGAAGAGCTCGACGGGCTCGAAGAAAAGGCGAAGGCAACCGGTGCTTCGAAGCTTTATGTCGAAGACCTTCGTGAAGAATTCGTAAAAGATTTTGTCTGGACGGCGGTCAAGGCAAATGCACTTTACGAAGGCGTTTACCTGCTCGGCACGTCGCTGGCTCGGCCCGTTATCGCAAAACGCCAGATAGAGATCGCACGTCGCGAAGGCGCCGATGCCGTTGCCCACGGAGCGACCGGCAAGGGCAACGATCAGGTCCGGTTTGAGTTGACATATTACGCCTTGCAGCCGGACATGAAGGTCGTCGCACCGTGGCGGCACTGGGATTTTAAGGGCCGTGCGGACCTGATGGCGTATTGCGAAAAGCATGGCATTCCGGTCACCGCTTCGGCGGAAAAACCTTATTCGATGGACCGGAATCTGATGCATATCTCATACGAAGGCGGCATTCTCGAAGACCCGTGGGCCGCTCCGCCCGAAGATATTTTTCTGCTGACCAAGTCGCCGGAGAACGCAACGGACACTGCTCAGGAGATCACCATCTCATTTGAAAAGGGTGAACCTGTGGCGATCGACGGCGAAAAATATGGTGCGGTCGATATCCTTACAAAGCTCAACTATTTCGGCGGCGAACACGGTATCGGTCGTGTCGATCTGGTCGAGAACCGCTTTGTCGGAATGAAGTCCCGCGGAGTTTATGAGACTCCGGGCGTGACGATTCTTATGGCCGCGCATCGCGCGCTCGAATCGATAACGATGGACCGCGAGGTGATGCGGCTCCGCGACTCGCTCGGGACCAAGTTTGCCGAATCGGTATATTACGGTTTCTGGTTCGCACCGGAGTTTGAGATATTGCGTTCGATGATCGACCAGACGCAGGAAACCGTTAGCGGCGATGTTCGTTTAAAACTCTACAAAGGCAACGCGATCGTCACCGGCCGGAAATCGCCGAACTCGCTTTACCGCGAACGAGTCGTAACTTTCGAGGACGACGCCGGCGCCTACGACCAGCACGACGCCGAAGGGTTTATCAAACTGCAGGCATTGCGGTTGAGGTTACGGAATATGGAGTAATGGCCATTGGCAAATATTGACAATATCTGCCATTTTCTTTTAGTCTAGGCCTATGGCTACGACAACAATGAATATTTCGCTCCCGGATTCGATGAAGTCCTTTGTGGACGAGCGGCTTGCCAACGACAGTTATGGCTCTGCAAGCGAGTATGTACGAGAGCTGATCAGGTCCGACCAGAGACGTGTCGAGCAGGAAAAGTTGGAGAAATTGCTGCTAGAGCGGCTTGAAAGCAAAAACACGAGACCCTGGAATGTTGAGGAACTTAAAGCGGAATTGATGCGTCGAAAAAAGAAATAATGAACATTAGCTACGAAGACAATGTCTTTGAAGAACTTCTCAATATTTCATCTTATTTATTTGATATTCAAGAAGATCTTGCACAGCGGTTCTTGGATTCCTGCGACGCAACATTTCAATTTCTGGCAGCAAATCCGAACATCGGTGCTCCGAACAAATTTAGCGATCCGAACCTCGCCTCGATACGAATGGCACAGGTCAAGGATTTCAGAAAGTACTTGATCATATACATTGCGACTGACGACGAGGTCAGAATTTTACATGTGATCCACAGCGCCACGGATTATAACCGCGTGTTTGATGAGGATCTCGGTTGATCGCTCGAGCAGAGCGGTTGGCAAACGCTGTAGATCTGAGGAGCCAGAGCTTTAAGCGAACGACAAATGAAATGTTTAGCATGTGGAAGTGGATCGCTCGTCGGGGGAACGGTCGTTGATTCGAACGGTTCGAAACCTGTTTTCAAACCGGACGACACCTCGGCTTGGAAGAGCCTGTTCGGCGTCGGTACGCGAAGCATACGCGGCTATGGCTGCGTCCATTGCGGACACCTGCAGCTCGCAGTCGATTTCACCGAAAAAGACCTTCACCGTTACCAGCAGTTCGAAGGCGAACAGCCGGGCGTGCTGGAACGAATAAACTCGGACGTTAGGAAGGAAGCGGAATGAATCATCGCGCAGAATCAATTCTGAGTACCTTGCTGCTTCTTGTAGCTTTGGCGATGGGTTCTACTTTGATCGTTACTGCTCAAACCCGAATAGACCGAAAACCGAACGCATCCAAGGTGAGCACCGCCAAACCTCGTAGCTTATACGTAAAGACCCCTACGTTACGAATACACCTTCTAGAGTGGAATCCGGCTGGAAGTTCGACAGTTGTTCTTCTTCACGGTCTTAATGATTCTGCCGACATATGGAAAAGCGTCGCCCCACTACTTGCTAGCGATTTCCATGTTATTGCCATCGATCGTCGTGGCAGCGGATTGTCGGACAAACCATTGAACGGCTACGACATCCTGACTCTGGCAAATGACGTAATTGCTGTTTTTGAACGATTAGGCTTGGACCGAGTCCATTTAGTCGGACATTCTGCGGGAGCGGGAGTCGCATTGACCATTGCTAGTATGTCTGCTTCGCGGCTTGAAAGCGTAGCATTGATCGACGGCGGATTTTGGCCGAAGAAAGACGATGCCTTTAGGAGCCTTGAATCGCCCGATTGCAAGCCGAGAGACTCGGATTGCATCCGTTCATATATGATCGTACAGGGAAATAGTCGCTACGACCCGGCTCCTCTGTACGCCGGACTCAGTTTGCCTATTTTATTTGTGGTCGCTTATCCTTCTGAGCCAATGGCGACTGAAGCCAAGAGGAATATCGATGAGGCTCATTCATTCGTCCGATCGGTTGCACGTGAAAAGGTCGGAAACGGCAAATTCGTCGTTGTTAAAGATTCGGGACATTGGATCCATCGCGATCAACCTAGAGCACTCGTCGAACAACTAAATGAGTTCTTTATGAAATCGAAGGCTGGTGAGCTGACGTCGTGTTTTGAACAAACCCCATCGAATAATCGAGAGGCCGAGCGATGGTTCAAGGATCGGGCACCTTGGATAGCCACTTACAAGGAACTCGAGTACTTTGATAAGCTTTCGTCCTTCGAGGATCGAAAACAGTTTATTCGAAACTTCTGGCTAAGACGCGATCCGGATCCTGACACGGATGAAAACGAATTCTTGACTGAATATTGCAAACGTGTGGCTTTTTCGACGAGATTCGACTCCGGATCGCCCGGTTTTAAGACGGATAGAGGCAGGATCTACATACTTTGGGGGCTGCCTGACAAAAAAACTGAAGGGAGAAGTGAGTTCGAAGGTTTGTCAGATGTGCGTTTCGAAACATGGCAGTATGACCATATTGAAAACTTGGGAAAGAACATTTCAATCTCATTCATTGACCCTACGGGATCGAATGAATATCGAATAACACTTCAAGATAGATCGAAGTTCGAAGGTGTGTTTGATTGCTACAATCAAGGACTTTTACCAACGCAGTGGCCGCAAGAGAACGTTTCGTGCCTTAAGTAGACTCAGCAGGATTTTGAGACACTTAAGAATTCGCATGATACTTGTAGTTTCGATCTGGAGAAACAAATGGGAAAGTTTATACACCTCAGGTCAAACAAGTTTGTCATTCTTCCCGGCGAAGACGACGAGATCGTGAACGAAGGAATGTATGGAAAAGCTCTTGCTGAGTATCTGCAACGCGAGCTTACAGAAAGAGGTTACAACGTTCCTTTTGTTTGTCCGGAGGATTGGGGTTGGTGGGTCGAGCTGTCCCTTGATTCGATGCGATCAAGTGTCTTGATCCATGCAGTTCCGGACACGAGCGACCCTATCGAGTACATTTGTACTGACGGATTCAAAAAAGATAAACAGTGGAGTTGGTCAAAGCTTCGATTCATTGACACGCATCCGTTAGCGGATACGTTGCTGAATGATCTGCTAGCGATCTTTGAGCGGGATAGTGAAGTAGAGATCCTTGGGGTACTGGACGACGTGCCTTATTAGTATGGGAGAGGTTGTGGGAAAAAAAGCAGTTGAGGAATGGCACGAAATCGTCCGCACGCGCGATGCGAGAGGGCTTGGAGAATTGCTGTCGGATGATGTCGTTTTCTATTCGCCGGTGGTGCATACGCCGCAGGTTGGGAAGGCGATCACGAGCGTTTATCTGGCGGCGGCGGTGCATGTGTTTGGAAACGAGAGTTTTCGGTATGTTCGCGAGGTCGTCGGTGAAAGCGACGCGGTGTTGGAGTTTGAGACGGAGATCGACGGCATCACGGTAAACGGCGTGGATATGATCAAATGGAACGACGCGGGGCAGATCAGCGAATTCAAGGTAATGGTTCGCCCGCTAAAGGCGATCAATCTGATCCACGAAAAAATGGCCGCGATGTTGGCTCGAAAATAACAGCGGCCATACGCAACATCAATACTGAACCCTCGAAATAACCTTTATTTCCCTTCGCCAAATTTGGTACCTATTTCACAAGGTCGATGAGCCTGGGAAAAGCAACCATTTCATTCAAGGATAAATCGAACAGGTCATGAATTTAAGCCGAAACTTATTTCCCGTGCTATTCATCGCTCTCTTCATTGTTTTGCAGGCGAGCTTGGCGTTTGCGACTGCTCAGGCTCCCGATAAGGTCATTTACCAGAAACAAGAGCGCATGCTGTTTGCGAATCCATTGGAGAATCTTTACACCGATGCGGATCGTCCTAATTTCATGATCAAGCCTTTTGTGGTGAGTAGCGGAAATTGGCGTGGTTATGTTGCAACGTGGGAGATCGACGGAGAAGAGCTTTATCTTAAGGGAATCGACTCGTATCTTTGTAGTGGCCAAACAGAGATTTCGTGCAAGAAAGTTAAACTCAAGGACCTGTTTCCCGGAAAGGTACAAAATGATCGTATCTTGGCGGATTGGTTCACCGGCAAGCTTCGGATCCCTGATGGCAAACAGCTTCAATACGTCCACATGGGTTACGGTTCATCTTATGAGCGCGACATCATCCTTGACATCCAAAAGGGCAAGGTCGGGGAACTAACCATCGTCGACAACACAAAAGCGACGTTGCCTGATCCAATGACAGCGGCACGGACTGAGCTCGAATTGCTTAAGAATTCTAACGTGGGACAACAGCCGATGTTTGGAGGAACTGGCAAGTCCGAGAAAGTTCCTAAACAGAGTCGTGAACCGAAGAGTGGTATCGTGATCGTACCCGGTACGGGCGTTTTCAAGCATGGCACAAAACGGAGTGAGGTCGAAGCGGAGATCGGTGATGGCGAGGCCTCATCAAAGTATTCCGACGTCTACTTCGTTGAGTACCCCAAGGCAGGCGTGCAGGTTTCATATTACAACGCAAATGATACAGTACGGGTAATTTTTCTTTACAACGGCCAGTCTCGGTATGAAAACTTTGCTGTTCCCGTAGTTAGGACAGATAAGGGTATCGGGTGGAATTCAAGCGTGAACGATGTTTTGGAGGCGTACGGAAAGCCGCTTAAGAATTATGGCGGTGGAAATGAAAACTGGCAACGTGTTGAATATCCGGGCATCGATTTTCTTTTTCAGAACGGAAAACTAGGACGGATCGGCATTCTAAGCCCGGACGGAAATTGATCTTTTAGGTTGCTCGGCTGGAACTCTGCGAAAACGACGAACGATGACAAGATATTTTGGAAGCACTTGACGGCGAACGCCTTTGAACGAACTCAATACTGAACCCTCGAAATAACCTTTATTTCCCGTCGCCAATCCTGATGCAGTTCCCATCGCCAGAGTTCGATCTCAGGCGACAGCATTCGGGCAAAGAATTCAAAGTCGTGATGAAAGCTAAGTGCGGGTGCGACGCAGTAAACAAGTGTCGGGCGGTTGGCGATCTCTTTGTCACCGAAAAGACGTGCGGCGTTTAATATTCCCTTTCGCCGCTGCAGTTCGATCCGACGCCAATAACTTGCGGCCTGCAGCACCGAACCGCGGTCGGGCTGCGTTTTTAGCTCGATAAGCACAAGCCGTCCGTCGCGGCGGATCGCCAGCAGATCGATTCGGTCGCGTGCGAAGCGAAACTGGTTGTATATCGGTGAAAGCTCAAGATTTGCGTCGAGCAGTTTGATGTTTCGCCGCAGGATCGATTCAAGCCAGGCCTCAGACGCCGCAAGATAGTTTTTGTGGCGGGCGTTCGTCGTCTCGGCGGTTCGAACAGTCCGGAGTTCATTAAGCAAAACGATCAGCCCCGGCCAGGACACATCGTTCAATTCGCTCTGACGCTTTTCGGCCCCGAACCACGCCCGCTCGCGGCCCATCAATTTTCTGACGCGCGCAAACGGCAGGCCGTTGAACCGAAGCGTCTCGCCCTGATTCGAAAAAACAACGTCGATATTCTCTTCATCGAGAGCGATCACGCGGCGAGCCGTATTCGAACTGACGATCTCGGCAGGTATCTTTAGCTTTGGCGGCCGCTCGCGCCATAGGTCGCTTAAACTCGCCTGCGTCATCGCCTTTGCCACCGGCGGTTCTTTGCCTGCATCAATCGAAAAAACACGGATCGAATTTCGGATCGCAGGTTTCAGCATAGCCGTCAGGCGACGAAGTTCGATCGCCGGGCGACGTTCCGCGGCGAACCACAATTCGGCGGGTGCGTCCTTCTTACGTGTCGAAACGCGATCAAACCATTTTAGGCCGGAAGCGGCGAGCGAAGGCGCGGTAAGCGTGCTGCTGACATCGGCGGCGATCGCGGCTATCGAGCCGTTCGCGTTTCGAAGCAGGATATTTGCGATGCGGCCGTTCGGTTCATTGAGCGATACGCGTATAGGTGAGGAGCCTGCGACGCTTTGCAGCATTATCGTCGCGGTCTCATTAGCCCGCCGGAGCCGTGCAAGGCGAATATTCTCGCTTAACTGCGCGGCCGGTTCACGCGGGATCAGGCGAAGCGTTTCACCGCTCGAGCCAAACGGACCGGCAAGTTTTACGACGGCTTCGGCGCCGTCAAAACTGTGCTCGGCGATCCGGCGAAATGAGAATCCGCCATCGTCAATAAACCCGATCAGTGTGCGATCCGACGTTTCTTCGATCTCAATTTCGTCACGGCGAAGCGGAAGCGTACGGCCATTTTCCCGAACCGCAAGCCATTCGAAATGGGTGTCAAGGATCTGGCTTATGTCGTCGGGTTCTGCCATTCGTGGTGTTGGTTGAAATAACGCATCATTGCCGAGGACCAATCGCGATAGCCCTGTTCGGATGGATGCAGGCCGTCCGCAAAAAAGCCTTCGAGCGGGACATCGGCCGGCTGCGGATAATAAAAAACGCGTTCCATGTCGGCGGTGAATTCGCGAATGTTCGCATCGTGCATAACGGACAATTGCCAGAGCAAAGCGTTTATCGGCTGCGGGATCGCGGGCGAATATTTGATCATCGGGCAATTTGATAAAAAGATCGCGGCCTGCGGATTTGCTTCGCGCAAAATGCCAAGCAGCTCGAGCATATCGCGCCGCCATTTTTTCGGGCTCGAAAGTTTCATCACGTCGTTTCCGCCAAGGCCGACAAGGATATAATCATGCTGCGTTTCCGGCATCTGCGGGATAAGCTCGTCGATAGTCCGCCGAGCCGTCACGCCATTCTTCCCGACCACGCTCCAGCGGACAGGGCGATCAAGATTTTCGCTCAACTGCAGTGCGAACTGACCGGCGAATGCTTCGTTATGTGTTCGCGCACCAAGTCCCGCGACCGTCGATTCGCCGATAACAAAAAGCTTTGCCGGTTCTTCATCGCCGCTTCCCGCGATGCCCGAAGTTTCGCCTGCGGCTCCGGGCAAAACGCCGACGCGTTTTCTCGCCCGCTGTCCCTGCAAATAAAGCACCGGCGCAACCGGAAGCAAAGCCGCCGAAGCTAGTACAAATTTTGTTTGCCACAAAGCGAGTCCCATAGACAAATAATCCGTTATGATAAACTTCAGCCAAGCCGATGAATTTGTCAAATTTCCGCATTTTCGTGTTTTTGATCTTCGTCTGTGCGGGTGCTTTGTCCTGCGGCAGCGGACCGGACGCGAACACAGCACCGCAGGTTTCGGTCACGCCCACGACCAATTTGCCATTTGACGCCCGCGAACCTGCCGAGTTTCAGGCCGATATCTTCATTCGAAGCGGCGAGAGCGAACTGCACCGCAGATATTATCGAAAAGGCGAGCGATGGCGGCTGGATATATTTGAGAATAGCGAACTCGCGCGAAGCATAGTTTCGTCAGATGAACCGATGCTGTTTGATCACGCACAAAAGGCCTGGGCCGCGACCAACAATAAAGAACTGCGCACCGATCCGGAGCCGATACGCCAGCTTACCGCCATCTTCGAGAACAAGCGTTACTATTCGCGGTTTGAAGATCTCGGGATAGAGAACAGCGTTCGCCGATATCGGGTTTTTCCCGAGGGCGTTACCTCAGGCCGGATAATCCTGCACTACGACGAGACGCTGAAAATGATCGTTCGCCAGGAGATATTCGAGGGCGATCCGGCGGCCGACGCGCCTGCCGCCCCTGTTTTCACTTTCGACCTCAAAGATGTTCAGTTCACGGTCAGCGACGACGTTTTCGCAGTCCCCGCCGGCTACCGTAAAATAACCGAAGAACAATTTCACAAACAAACGGCTCGTTAGATCAAATGTCCGAAACAACCCAACTAACCGAACAACAAAGGCAATACGCAAAAGATGTCTTGCATGGGCTTCCGTTCTCAAAACTGATCGGAATGCGGCTTGAGGGATTGGAGCTTGGCAGCGCGACCATCGCGATTGAAATGCGCGACGAGCTTCGCCATCCCGGCGGCGTTTTGCATGGCGGCGTCACGGCAACGCTGATCGACACGGCGATGGCATTTGCGATCCGCACTTATCTGACCCCCGAGGCACAGACCGCAACCATCGACCTTACCGTGCATTATCTTAGGCCGCATACCGAAGGTCGTTTTGTCTGTACGGCAAGGGTCGTTCGACCCGGGAAACGCCTTTTCAATGTCTCGGCTGAGGTGTTCAACGAAGAACGAAAACTGATCGCGACCGGCGTGTCGAACTACACCGTCTTGTAGCCGAATTCCTGATGGAACAGATCCGCAAATTTGCAAAATATTTTGGACCTTATCGCGGACGCATTGCGCTCGGTGTGTCATTTATTTTGGCGTCGATGGCGTTCGGGCTGATGATACCGTTTCTGGTGGGGAAGGCGGTCGATGATCTTGCGGCACGCATCACCTGGGAAAAGATAATCTATTATCCGCTGATAATCATTGGAGTGAATGCCGTTGCCGGTGTCTTTTTATTTTTGCAAAGACGGCTATTGATAAATACCTCGCGGCATATCGAATACGATATGCGCAATGATTTTTATGCGGCGCTTGTTCATCAGCCGCTTACGTTCTTTCACAATAACCGTGTCGGCGACCTAATGGCGCGTGCGACGAACGACCTCGCGGCTATCCGACAGATCGTCGGGCCGATGATCCTTTATACGTTTCAGGCTGTCTTTGCCTTGGCGATCACGCTTCCGATCCTTTTCAATATCTCGGTAAAGCTGACGCTGTTTCTGCTGATCCCGCTGCCGCTTGTTTCGCTTACGGTAAAATTTCTCGGCGAGCAGATCCACAAGCGATTCGAAAAGATACAGGAATTCTTCTCCGATATAACGGCACGAGCGCAGGAGAACATTACCGGCGTCCGCGTCGTCCGTGCTTATGCGCAGGAAGATGCCGAGATCGAGGAATTTGAAAAGCTGAATCGCGAATACGCGGCGCAAAATTTACGGCTCGTAAAATTTGCCGCGGCAATGCGTCCGCTGCTTTTCTTTTTCATCGGGCTTGGGTTTGTGATGATCGTAGCTATCGGTGTTCCGATGGCCGTCGAAGGCGAAATCACGGCCGGCGATTTCACGGCGTTCATTTTGTATCTCCAGCGGATGATCTGGTACCTGATCGCGCTCGGTTATGTCGTAAATCTTTACCAACGCGGAACGGCGTCGCTCAAGCGGTTTAACGCGATTCTTGAGACCGAACCGACTATAAAGGACGAGCCGGATGTAACCGAACAACCGAGGATAAAAGGCGGCATTCAGTTCAAAGACCTGACATTTGCATACAACGGGAAACCTGCTTTGGAGCAGATCGATCTAACGATCGAGCCGGGAAAGACCGTCGCATTCGTCGGCCGAACGGGCAGCGGCAAATCTACGCTAGTGCATCTTGTGCCTCGGCTGCTTGATGCTCCTGCCGGCAGTGTTTTGATCGATGGCAGGCCGATCCGCGATTATCCGCTTGAACAGCTTCGTCGTTCGATCGGCTTTGTGCCGCAAGAGACGTTTTTGTTTAGTGATTCGCTTGCAGAGAATATTGCGTTCGGCATTGAACGTCCAAAGTCCAATGTCCAAAGCCCCAAGTCGAGCCGTTCGGAAATCTCACCCGATATGGAAGACCTGGGACATGGGACTTTGGACTCGGGACTGCGCGTGGAACACGCTGCCGCCGTCGCCGGGCTTGCCGAGGACGTAAAAGGCTTTCCAAATAAGTATGAACAACTTGTCGGCGAACGCGGCATCACGCTTTCCGGCGGACAGAAGCAGCGGACGGCGATCGCTCGTGCCGTGATGCGCGACCCACGAATTTTGATCCTCGACGATTCGCTGTCGGCAGTTGATACATACACAGAAGAGCAGATATTGCACAATCTCCGCGACATCCGCCGCGAGCGAACTACGTTGATCGTTTCGCATCGCGTTTCCACGATCCGCGACGCCGATCTGATCTGCGTTCTGGACGAAGGCCGCTTGATCGAACGCGGAACACACGACGAACTTTTGGCAATGAATGGCGAATACGCTGCTCTCCATCGGCGGCAATTGCTTGAAGAAGAGCTGAACGCTGCCGATTAAGCTTCGAAATGGTTTACAATTTCCAACGATGAACGAACTCGATCAAAAATACCGCACGATGGTAATACTCTGGGCGATACTGCTTTTTTCGCAGTTGCTTTTTGTTGTCGTCATTTATTCGGCAAAGGGCGGTGAGATCTTGCTTGACCCCGAACAGTCGCTGCTCGGCGATCTGTCTCCGATCGTAGTCGCAGCGGCGATGCTTGCGTTTACAAACCTCGCGATCTCGTTCGTTTTGCGGAAAAAGATGATCGAACAGGGCATCGGCGAGCAAAACCCGCAATACGTTCAAACGGCTTTGATCATCGGCTGTGCCTTCTGTGAGGTCATTTCGATCATCGGCCTGGTGCTCGCTCTTGCGTTCAATTATCCCTATTTCTATCTCTGGCTGATCCTTGGATTCATCGGCATCTTTCTTCACTTTCCACGTTTCAAACATCTCGAAGCGGCGAGTGTGAATAATTGAAGGTTAAAATTTGTAATTCTGTTTATGCCAAGAATGTGGTTTTTTAATGTGGCTTGAGTTATTCTTAAGTGGTATTTTGGCAGAGAGCAGGTGGAGGTAGATAAAATGTCAGTAACTAACTTTCGCCTTTATGATGGGCTGGATCCTAGAGAGAAACCCGCGTATATGCTGCATGAGGCGGCTCGATATACAGGTGTTCCGTTCAACACGTTACGAAGTTGGATTTCAGGCCGATCTTATTCAACCGAATCAGGTGATAAGAAGTCGAAGCCATTAATAATTCGTCACGATAGCAAAGGACTCCTTTCGTTTGTCAATCTGATCGAAGTGCATGTCTTAAATGCGATTAGACGGAAACACTCAATTCCGATGACAAGGGTAAGGAAAGCCCTTGACTATCTTTCCAGCCAATTTGGTTCCAAGCATCCTTTAGCTGAACATGATTTCGAGACGGACGGCATAGATCTTTTTGTTGAAAAATTGGGAGATCTCATTAATGTTAGCCAAAGTGGTCAACTTGCGATGAAAGAGGTATTCGAAATGTATCTCAAGCGGATCGAGCGGGATGAACAAGGTCTTGCAAGACAGCTATTTCCATTCACGCGTTCTACGCAGCACGCGAATGATCCAAGGATCGTTTCAATGAATCCACGAATCGCGTTCGGAAAACCAGTAATTGTGGGAACCGGTGTTCCTACCGCCATCATAGCCGAGCGTTATAAGACCGGTGAGTCGATCCTTGAATTAGCTCGTGACTACGAAATAAAAGATATTGAAATCGAAGAAGCCATCCGATGCGAACTCGACCTCAAAGCCGCTTGAGGACATCGAGATCTTTATTGATCGATCCTTAGGGAAGAAGATCGCAGTTCCCCTTATCGAAGCAGGCGCGATAGTGCATCTTCATGATGACTATTTTCCTCAGAACACCGAAGACCATGTTTGGCTATCAGAAGTAGGTAAGCGTGGCTGGCTGGTAATAACCAAAGATCAGTGGATACGGCGACGGCCCATTGAACGAGATGCGTTCCTTAACGCTGGTCTCAAGGTTTTTTGTTTTATGTCCGCCAATGTTCCCTTTTCAGAAGTAGCCGATGCTCTCGCGAAAGCACTTCCTTTAATCAAAAAATTATCTGAATCCACCCCGCCTCCTTTCATTGCAGGTATCTATAAAGACGCATCGGTCCGTATCCTACTTGGATCTTGAAAAATCTATAACTTGAATTTTTGATCAAGATGGCACGAACGTATCCAGTCAAGTTGAATAGCCTTAAACAATAAACTGATTGATCGGGGAAATTTTTTCGCTTCAGGGAACCTTTTTGGCACTTTGTGTGTCTAAGCAGGCAGACCCGCGGTAAGAGTTCGAAAATTCGAATAAAAACTAGGAGTGTATTATGCGAAACGTCTTGATTTTGCTTGCGATAGCTTTGTCTTCGATTATTGGTTTTGGCCAGACGGCGAACGAAGGTTCGTTGATGGCAATGCGTTCTGACGGAACAGTTTCGGACGCGTTTCCGCTTAAGAATACAGCGGTCGATGCCGCGATCAGCGGGTCGCTTGTGCGTGTAAACGTACGGCAAGAATTCACTAATTCGTTCAGCGAACCCATCGAAGCGGTCTATACGTTCCCGCTTTCGCAGAACGGCGCGGTTGACGATATGAAGATGACCGTCGGCGGGCGCGTTGTCCGCGGACAGATAATGAAACGCGAAGAGGCACGACGGGTCTATGAAGAAGCCAAGTCGCAAGGCAAGCGGGCCGGACTATTGGATCAGCAGCGGCCGAATATCTTCACACAGTCGGTCGCGAACATAATGCCGGGCGACACCATCATTATCGAGATCAGCTATGTGGAGACGCTGAAATATGAGGACGGCCAGTACGAATTCGTTTTTCCGATGACGGTCGGCCCGAGATATTCGCCCGCGGGAACAACCGATGCATCGCTTGTAACCCCGGCGGCGATAACGACTCGCCCCGGGCACGATATCTCGATCAACGTTTCGCTAAATACGGGAGTTCCGGTTGAGAGCATTCGCTCCACATCACATCAGATCGAGCAGTTGAACTTTTCACCGACGCAAGCAAAGGTCTCGCTTACGGGCGGCGTCGTCATTCCGAACAAAGATTTCATCCTTCGTTATGACGTTTCGGGCGTGCGGATCGAAGACGGGCTGCTGACACATCGCGCCGAACGCGGTGGATTTTTCTCGCTGATATTACAGCCGCCGGATATGCCGCGGACCGAGGACCGAACACCGAAAGAGATAGTTTTCGTGCTCGACACAAGCGGTTCGATGTACGGCTTTCCGCTCGATAAAGCAAAAGAGGCGATGCAGATGTCGCTCGACGGGCTCTATCCCGAGGACACGTTCAATCTGATAACTTTCGCCGGCGACACACGCATACTATTTGACGAGCCTGTACCGGCGACGCAGGGAAATCTTGAGCGGGCAAAAGAGTTTCTGGCATCTCATTCGGGAGGCGGCGGGACCGAAATGATGAAAGCGATAAAGGCTTCACTTGCGCCTTCGCCGTCACAGCAACATCTGCGCATCGTGTGTTTTATGACGGACGGATTGATCGGAAATGAGGACGAGATCATTGCGGAGATAAAGAGCCATCCAAAGGCACGCGTGTTCTCCTTCGGTATCGGGCAATCGGTAAACCGGCATCTGCTCGACAAGATGTCGGAGGCCGGGAAGGGCGAAGTTGAATATGTCGCTCTGGAAGATGACGGATCAAAGGCCGCAAGGAGATTCTATGAGCGTGTCCGTTCACCGCTTTTGACCGACATCTCGATCGATTGGAACGGAATGCCCGTCGCGGATGTTTATCCCGGAAAGCCGACGGACCTTTTCGGTTATTCGCCTGTGATCATCAATGGTCGCTACACGGCGGCGGCAAGCGGGACGATCCGTCTGAAAGGAAAGCTCGCCGGACAGGATTACGTCCGCGAGATCAAGATCGACCTGCCCGAAACTGAGACGAACAACGATGTCCTGGCGACGCTTTGGGCGCGGAAACGGATCGATCAGCTTTCAATGGAGGCACTGAATGACAAAAATGCGGCCGCGATCAATAAACAGATCGAAGGTCTGGGGCTGGAGTTTCGCCTGATGACGCAGTTCACATCTTTCGTCGCGGTCGAAGAACAGATCGCAAATCCCGGCGGAACACCGACAAGGGTCGCCGATCCGGTCGCGATACCTGATGGCGTAGATATTGAAAAGTCCGTTGGGACAGTTTCGGAAGTAGTGGCTGTTGCTGGAGGTAGCGGCGGGTTGCTCCAATCGCAAACTGCGGCGGTGGGAAATTCGATTCAAGGCCGACAAATATCAAATCTGCCATTACAATCGCGAGATAGTTTGGCTCTCGTCACAATGACACCGGGCACATCTTCTAGAAGTTCTGGCGGAGGAACGGGCACAGGAACAGGCTCCGGAATCGGCCGAGGTTCGGGTTCGGGTATGGGCAGCGGGAGCGGTTCAGCACCACCGCCGCCAGCAAAGATCATCTCGACCGGTGTCTTGAACACGAGGGCGGTATCGCTTCCGGCACCTGCCTATCCGGCGGCAGCAAGAGCGGTGAAAGCGGACGGTGCTGTTACGATCCAGGTAGTGACAGATGCTAACGGAAAGGTCGTTTCGGCAAAGGCTGTCTCAGGCCATCCGCTGCTTCGTGCGGCGGCTGAAAAGGCTGCACTTGGGGCTTCTTTCTCGCCGACGATGCTTTCAGGCCAACCGGTCTCGGTTTCCGGCGTGATCACGTATAACTTTAGCGATCCCGCCAAGACCGCAAAAACGGAGGTCGGCAAGATCGGCATCGAACCAGAGCTAACGCCTGAACGAAAGCGACAGATGTTGCTAAAGGACAAGCTGCACTCCTGGGTCTATCAGCTATTCATGCGGCTGAGGACAAACGGCTCGCCTTCCGCTAACGAGGGCAGCTTTGTTAGCGACGGTCGAGCTTTGCTGATAGTAGTGATCGATAAACGAAGCGAGGCGGTACTCAATCAACTCGCCGCGGCAGGCTTTGTCGTCGATGCCGGAGCCAAAGGTACGCGGCTCAGCGGTACTATCGCGATCGATAAGATCGCTGCTCTTGCCGAGATCGACGGCGTCAAGCTGATCTTACCGGGAAGCAAGTAGCGTTCGCAGTGATCGTGAAATGAACGCAAAAAAAGACCGCCTCGGAATCGCTGAGGCGGTCATTACATATCTGATGTAAATTAAAATTTTAAGGAACGTGAACCGTTACTGTCCGGCGTCCGAAGCGGCGTGCTTCGGCACAAGATGCCATCCAGATATCGATCTTGTTTCCCTTGATCTTGCCGCCGGTGTCGGCAACCAGATAGTTGCCACTGTAAGCACCTGCTCCAAGATTTACTTTTGTTCCAAGACGAAGAACACGCGGGTCGGCTGCGATAATACCGTTTCCGACCATGCGGCCTGAAGCAGTTCGCCCACGAAGGCAATACGCCGTAGCAACGAATTTGCCGCGGTTTGCGCCAACTGCATTAGATGAAACTGTTTTCTCTACTAATTTCTTTCCTTCTGTCTTGGTCTGGTCTTCCTTTTTCTGTTCCTGTTTCTTATCGTCTTTTACCGGGTCTTGCTTTACCGGATCTTGTGTTAAAAGTTTATCTGTTTTTATCGAATCTAAGTTTTTATTTGTTTCTGAACTATTACCGGTTATATTAAATTGTAATTGCGAATCGTTCGCTATAACGGGGACGTATTCTGTCTTGGTCTGTGCGTAAACAAATACGAACAGTGAACCAACTAACGACAGAATAAGGCCACCTCTAACGAGATCTTTCATTATTCTTCGTACTCCTGATTATCGTTCCAGCTAAACGCAAAAATAGTGGTTTATAGCGTTACTACGCCTTCCCACTATTCGTCATAAAGCATGAATTGGAACTTTTTCGCAGGAAAATTCCTGCTTTGTTTGCACAATAATTTGCTCAAACAATGGGCTAGACTAGCATTTTCGGTCAAATTTGTCCACCAATGGCAAGCCGCCGTGGCCATGCACAAAAGTGCAGCACCAAGGCACCATTTTCCGGTTTGTGAATTATTGCAAATGTTTTGTTAGACTTATTCCGCCTGCCAACGCATACTTTGCAGGCGATCGATCCAACAACCAAACGTCCAAAGAGGAACAACCGAATGCCGGAACGCCGCCATAGCGAAAGATACGCAGTTTCATTCCCGATCCGCGTTAAATGGAAAGATGAGAATGGTGCAATGGTCGTTGAAGAGGGCCTGACCGAAAACGTCAGCCAGATCGGTGCACTCGTTTTCCTTCCCCGAAGGCTGCCATCGGTCGGCGGTAAGGTGGAACTTACTGTGATCGAACGTGCGAACGACGAGGTGACGGTTACCGCACAGGTCATTCGGCTCGAACGAAACGCCGCCCACCCGCAGGTCGCCCTGAACCTGGTGGACGGCATCAGGAATTGGAAAAAGAAAGTCTGGGAATACGCGGGCGAGACCATTGCCGGCCAACAGCCTGATGAATTCGACGATTGGTAGAAAATAGCTAATAACTAATAGTGAATAGTGAATAGTGAATAAAAAATAGTTGATGGTTAAGCACTAACCATTATTAATTCCTAATTGTTCGTTATTCACTATTAGTTATTCACTATTCACCATTCACTTTTCGCCGTTTACTATATGAAGATCCTCGTATTGGGCGCCGGCCGCATGGGCCATGGCGCCGCATTCGACCTTATCCATAATTCGCCTGATGTTTCGTCGGTGACAGTCGCGGATTTCCATCTTGCAAAGGCGGAGGCCGTGGCCGAAGCGGTCGGAGGTTCGGCGATCGAGCCGCGGCAGATAGATGCAGCGGATAAGACGGCGGTCACGGAGCTGGTGCGCGGGCACGATTCGGTAATTTCCTGCGTCAATTATTGGTACAACGAATCTCTTTCCAAAGCCGCGATCGAAACCGGTTCGAATTTCTGCGACCTTGGCGGTAACAATTATGTTGTTGATTCCCAACTTGCACTCGACGCTGAGGCAAAGGCCGCCGGCATCAATATAATTCCAGATTGCGGCCTCGCGCCGGGAATGGTCTCGATCCTCGCGATGCACGGCGCGAAACGATTCGATGAGCTCGATGAGATCCACATCCGAGTCGGCGGCCTGCCGCAGAAGCCTGAACCGCCGCTCGATTATCAGCTTGTTTTTTCGGTCGAGGGCCTGATCAACGAATATATCGAGGTAGCCCGCGTTATCCGCGATGGAAAGATCGTTGAAGTGGATTCAATGACCGAGCTTGAATCTCTCGAATTCGAAGACTTTCAGCCCCTTGAAGCATTTCAGACCAGCGGCGGCACTTCGACTCTGCCCGACACGTTTCTCGGCAGGATCAGAGAACTCGATTACAAGACCATCCGCTACGCCGGCCACTGCGAAAAATTTAAGACGATGATCGATCTTGGGCTTTGTTCGAGCGATGAGATCGTGGTTGATTTTCAGAAGGTAACGCCCCGCAAGGTCTTTGGCGATCTGCTTCAAAAAAATCTTCCTGCTGACGGCCCGGACTACGTGCTCGTGAGGCTTGAATTTGTTGGCACACCCAAGGCAGAAACACGACCGGTAGGGAGTGTGCCCGTTGATGGGCGAGCTCACCTTAGATACGACATTGTCGACAAACTAGACGAAGCGACCGGTATGTCCGCCATGATGCGAACTACGGCATTCCCCGCATCGATCATCGCTCAAATGATGGCGAAAGGCGAGATTATCGCTCGCGGAGCCACGCCGCAGGAAAAAGCGATCGATCCGGACAAGTTCGTCGCAGAACTTGCCCGCCGCAATATCCATCTCAACATCACCTAACTTCCTTTTCACCGGGCCGATATCTGATTATCGCCTGCTTGTCGATATCGGCTTTGGTGAACGCGATCGGTTTCATTTCGCCCTTGGCGAACATCGCAGCCTGATCGGCATAGTACGGCGATTCAGGCCGATTGCTTTGTCCGTAGGCAAGCACAGTGTATGCCCGCGGGACATCGCCAAATTCGACGGCGAAGACCCAACAGTCGCCGCCGGTCGCGGCAAACTTCTCATCGCTTTGCCGTGTGTAGTTCATAATGCGGAAGCATCCCAGGTCGTTTCCGCAGCCGCCGACCGGCACATCCACATCCCCGCGGCGGACGCGGTAAACATCGCCCCAGGCAACATCAAACTTGCCATAGCGTTTAGTTACTTCATCCACCGCCCAAACGAATGATTCGGCGGCGCGTTTCTGATCGGCTAAACCGCTTGGTGAATTGAAAGGGTCATCAACGGACCAGATCTTCGCGCATCTCTGTTCGTCAGGCAGTGGCTGGCGGTTGTCCCCGCGGATGCCCGAATAATGCCGCCACCATTCCTGGAAGATCACGGAGCCACGGCTTTCCGGCGATGTTGTGTTATCCCATTTTTCCAAAAGTTCGACTGCTTTGGAAGCATCACCGTCCGGGTTCGTTTTTCTAACTGCCGCGAGCAGGTCTGCTTTGACGCGGTCGGCAAGCAAGGCCCGATAGTTGTGTTTGAGTTTGACGATTTCTTCCAGGCTGAATTTGTCGTCACCGTTGACAAGCTGAATTGCCAATTGACTGCGGAGCGAAAGACGCGGCTGTTCGAAATTCGGAAAAGCGTTCTCTGTCTTAACGGGCGTTCGGATGTTCGTATAATGATGCGAACTGTTCTCGTTATGAACATAACCGCCCGGCGGGTTCAGAACCTGTGGCAGCGATTCGTAAGGCACATATTCGGTCCAGACTTCCTTGATGCCTTTGGCCGGAACTGCCGTTAGATCATCGGACGGTGGATGCGGCAATTTTGGAAGAGCTGCATTCCAGAGATAAAGAATGTTCCCGGCGCGATCGGCATAAGTAAAATTTGACGTCATCCGCGCACGCATTTTCATCGCGTCCGTCCATTCTTTGAGTGAGCCGGCACGCATCATTTTTAGAAACTGTTCACCTGCACGGATCTCGCCGTCGCCCGCGTATTTGATTATGTGGATCTTGCCGTTTGCACGGTGTACGACCGGGCCGAGTTCCGTGGACCAAAATTCGCGCGTTTCGGTCGCAATGCTTTCGCCGTTTCGGAACGGTACGGTTAGGAATTCACGTTTGAGCGGAATGCTTTTGCCGTCGAAAATGTAATGGTCGGTCTGGCGTGTGTCAGCATCCAGCGCATAGAATTCATCGAGATCCGTTTGGTTGTTCGTTGTTGAAAACCCGAGGTCTTTATTGAAGCCGCCGATCACGGTGAACGGACCGCCGATGCGAAAATCGCCGTAGAAGTCGATCTTGCCGGGCACGGTCATATGTGCCTCGTAATAACCGGCATTCCACTGCAAATGCGGGTTTCGCATCAATATTGCCTTGCCGCTTTTGGTGCGGCTCGGGGCAAACGCCCAAGAGTTCGAACCATCGTCCGGATGTTCGCCTTCTTCATCGTTATCCGGCATCGGCGGATTCGCTCCTGAAGCAGGTCGTGGCGAAAGGCGTTCAATAAAGCGCCGGACCTTTCCGGCATTCGGCTGGACAAGGTCGCCAGACAATACATCGAAGCCCGTGAAATCCGCGGGCATTTCTTTTGGAAACTCAGACGGATGAAGAGCGATGAAACGATTTACACCCGCGGCAAAGCCCTCGTAAACATCGCGTACATCTTTGGAAAGCGTAGGGTACTTGTCTTTGGCCTTTTCACGCTGTCGGCGAATCGCAAAGTCAGATTCGATCCGGTCATAGCCGTGCACAAGAGCCGCTCGTCCGCTCGCCGCAAGTACATTCATTGCCGTTCGCGGCCCGTGGTCTTCAAGCTGCATCCACGCAAGTGCATAGCCCGCAGCCTTAAAATTCTCAGCTTGAATATGCGGAACACCGTGGACGGTGCGAACAACTTCGACCTGCCGCCAAAGTTCTTCAGCCTTTTGGCCGGTTTGATTGTGAGCCTCTATTGTTGCCAGAGGGCCGGTTCGTTCAAAACCCGAGATGAAAAGTACGAAAAAAAGTAAAAGAAATGTCTTCATTTTGTGATCAAAAAGCCAGGATGGATAAACTAAATCTATCATTGCTGTAGCGACAGATCTAACAGCTTCATTCCGGCGTTCGGACTTTAGCAGATCGTAACTATGCGCTCTGATGGTCGCCAAATAGGATATGATGAGACTACGCAAGCCGAGCCGGAAAGGTTTGAAATTCGTGGCGTTGTATTAGTCTGTGGCGATCGATCTCAAGAAAATAGAGCAAATTGCATGCGATTGCGGTATCGACAAGATCGGTGCGGTTCCGGCTGGCCGACTTGAGACCGAAGCCGAAAGGCTCAGTGAGTGGATCGGCACAGGCTTTCAAGGCGAGATGGCCTGGATGGCGCGCGAACCCGAAAAGCGGGCCGATCCGCGTCTTTTATTTCCCGACGCGAAAACGGTTCTGGTCGCGGCGGTGAATTACTATACTCCGCATAGACACACTACCGCCGGCAAGATCTCGCGTTATGCATGGGGCGACGATTATCACGATGTGGTCAAAGAAAAGCTGCGTGCATTGCTCTCGCGGCTGCAGGCTGAAGAACCGGCGATCGAAGGAAAGATCTGCGTGGACACTACGCCGATAATGGAGAAAGCATGGGCAGTCCGGGCCGGATTGGGTTGGATCGGGAAGCATTCGAACGTGATCACAAAGGAACTCGGCTCTTGGGTGTTTCTTGGCGAGCTGATCTTAAATGTCGAGGTTTCCGGATCGCTGCCGGTCGTTGAAGACCATTGCGGAACCTGCACAGCTTGCATCGATGCGTGCCCGACCGATGCGATCGTTCAACCGTACGTTGTCGATTCGAGGAAATGTATCTCGTATGCGACGATCGAACTTCGCGATGACAAATTACCATCTGATATTGCCGAGAGCTTAAATGGCTGGATCTATGGCTGCGATATATGCCAAGACGTGTGCCCATGGAACCGATTTGAAAAGCCGACCGACGAACCGCGATTCGAACCGCGAAACGCCGAGACATCTTTGGAACCGGATAGCATATTACAAATGGAACACGAGCAGTATGCCGAACGCTTTCGCCGAAGTGCGATGAAGCGAACAAAACTGAGCGGATTAAAGCGTAATGCGCAGCAACTAATAACTAACAGTGAATAACTAATAGTTGACGGTTTTCTACTTTTAGTTGTTCGTTATTAGTTATACGTTGTTAGTTATGCTCACCGATGCTTACAACCGAACGATCCGCGACCTGCGAATTTCGCTGACTGACAGGTGTAACTTTCGCTGCTTTTATTGCCTGCCGAACGGCGAACCTCCGCTTGCCCGGAAAGACACGATTCTGACATTTGAAGAGATCGCCAGAGCGGTCGAGATATTTGTCTCGCTTGGTATCGAGAAGATACGGCTGACCGGCGGTGAGCCGATGCTGAGGCGCGGCATTGTGGAACTGGTTGAGCGACTTTCTAAGCTGAAACCTGGGTTGCAGGACCTGGCGCTCACCACGAACGGACAGAGTTTTCCGGAAAATGCGAAGCGATTAAAGGACGCGGGACTCGACCGCGTTACGATAAGCCTTGATAGTTTGGACCCGGAAAATTTTCGCAGCATTACCGGAAATGGTTCGATCGAAACCGCGTTGACCGCAATTGACGCAGCAAAGACCGTCGGGCTCGGGCCCGTAAAGGTGAACTCGGTTATCGTCCGCGGCCGCAATGATCATGAGGTGGCGGGTCTCGCGCGGTTCGCCCGCGAAAATGCGTTGGCGATACGGTTCATCGAATACATGCCGCTTGATTCGGCTCACGAATGGGACCGCTCGCTGGTGGTTTCCGGAAAAGAGATACGCGATGCGATCGACGCCGAACTTCCGTTGGTTTTGAAAGATGACACTCGTGGCAGCGCAACTGCTTGGAATTTTAGGTTCGCAGATAATTCGCCCGGAGAGATCGGCATAATCGCACCGGTCACCGACATGTTCTGCGGTGCGTGTTCGCGGATCAGGCTGACTGCTGACGGACAGATCCGAACGTGTCTGTTTTCAACAGAAGAGCACGATCTTCGCGGCATCCTGCGAAGCGGTGCGAGCGATAACGAGGTCGTAGAATTTATCCGCTTCGTAGTTTTGAAAAAAGAACCTAGGCATTACATCAACGATGCAGAATTCACGCCGGCGAGCAGAACGATGAGCTTTATCGGCGGTTAGGCTGGCTGCGAAATGACGCAGATCGCACCGACCGGTTCAAACTCGCCGAAGATCACGCCATCAATATCAAATTTACTTTTGGTCAGATTCTCTTCGAATTTTCCTGCAAATTCCGCCGGATCGTGTTCCGGTGGCGGCTGATGAAAAATGTAGAAAACGCCGTTGGGTTTCAACAGCCTGCGGATCTCATCGAGTTCCGAGACCGGATCCATCCAAAACACGTTGATGTTAAATAAAAAGATCTTATCGAAGGTTTCGGGCTTGAAAGTGGCGTCGGGAAATTCTGTGTTTACGATAGTTACGACGCCGGACGTGATCAGATCGGCGTTCGCCTGCTCCGCAACGGTTGTCATTTTTTCCGAACGATCTATAGCGGTAATGTGGCCTGTCGTTAATTTTTCAGCGACAAGCCGCACGGCATTGCCGCGTCCGCAGCCGATCTCAAGCACCTGATCGCTCGGCTGAATATTCATTTTCTCGACCGCCCATTTCAACCGATCTAAGCTGGTTCCACTCATTCCTTAATAGGAAGCCCCGCCCTGATTCGTAGGCCGCCGGGAGAAATTACTGAAAAATTGTGAGGAAGTTCAGTTCCTCTATTTTGAAAGGCATCTGAGACGATCTTTGCTTTTACATCAGCGCTAAGACCGGCCAGTCGTATGAGAACTACGCCGTCAGACAACAATCGGCGCTCACGAAAAACGATCTCGCCAAAATCTTTGTCAGCAGTTACCAGTAAAGCTTTCCTTGCGTTGGCTCGATCAAACACCTCCGCGTCGGAAATGCTGGGTTCCGCATCGGCAATGTAAAAAACGTCGTGTCCGTCGAGCCTCAAGCTCTCAACAATTTGACGATCGATACTCTCGTCCGCCAAAAGATTCATGCGGTCTTCAAAGGTGTGCTTGGCAAGTTGCGAGCGGCGTAATGCAGAGCTGCAGAAATTCCTTCACGAGTTAACCTGGGATGCGCATCCAAGATATGCTCTGCTGATTCGCCAGCGGCAAGCTTTTCAAGGATCAGTTCAACAGTGATCCGGGTTCCCGCCACGACCGGTTTTCCCATCATTATGTCGGGATTTGTCTCTATAAGCTGTTGATACATAACCAAAAAGGATTATACCGCAGGCACGCGGAAATCGACGACCTTTTTTATTTCGAACGATGCACCACTTCAAGGTAAGCGACGTATTCAATTATAATCAACTCATGTCCGAAACCGTTGCCATTGAATCAGTTTTGACCGAGGATCGCGTTTTTCCGCCGCCGGCTGAGTTTGCTGCAAACGCTCATGTTAAGAGCTTTGATGAATATGAAAAGCTTTATGCCGAGGCGGCCGCCGATCCGCAAAGTTTTTGGGCAAAGCAAGCGGAAGAGCTTCACTGGTTTGAGAAGTGGGACACGGTGCTTGAATGGAACGAGCCGTTCGCTAAGTGGTTCGTTGGCGGAAAGATAAACATTTCGTACAACTGTCTCGATCGTCATTTGGCTACGCCGCGCAGGAATAAGGCGGCGATGATCTGGGAAGGCGAGCCCGGCGAGCAACGAACTCTGACGTATTTACAGCTTCATCGTGAAGTTTCAAAGTTTGCAAATGTCCTGAAGAAGCTCGGCGTGAACTCCGGCGACCGTGTCGCTCTTTACATGCCGCTTGTTCCGGAGCTCGCTATAGCGATGCTTGCGTGTGCACGTATCGGAGCAACGCACACGGTGATCTTTGGAGGATTTTCGGCGGATGCTATCCGCGACCGCGTTATCGATTGTGGATGCACGGTCATCGTTACCGCAGACGGCGGTTACAGACGCGGCTCGGAAATTCGTTTGAAGGACACGGTCGATGAGGCCGTTGTTCAAACGCCTTCGGTCGAGAATGTGGTCGTTTACAAGCGAACCGGTTCCCACATCGCGATGAAGGCGGGCCGCGACCATTGGTGGCACGAATTGATGCAGACGGTCGATGCAAATTGCCCGGCCGAGGAACTCGATTCCGAGCATCCGCTATATATTCTTTACACTTCGGGCACGACTGGAAAGCCGAAAGGCATTTTGCACACGACGGGCGGCTACCTGACACAAGCGGCATACACGGCCAAGATGGTCTTTGACCTAAAAGACGAAGATGTTTATTGGTGCACGGCGGACATCGGCTGGGTTACGGGACATAGCTATGTCGTTTACGGGCCGCTGGCAAATGGTGCGACCGTTTTTATGTATGAAGGCGCGCCGAACTTTCCAGACTTTGACCGGTTCTGGGACATCATCGAACGCAACCGCATCACGATCTTTTACACCGCCCCGACTGCGATACGAGCGTTTATAAAATGGGGCGAGCAGTATCCCCTAAAACACGATCTTTCATCTTTGAGATTGCTTGGAACGGTTGGTGAGCCGATAAATCCTGAAGCCTGGATGTGGTATCACGAGGTGATCGGCAAAGGCCGCTGCCCGATCGTCGATACTTGGTGGCAGACCGAGACGGGTTCGATCATGATCTCGCCGCTGCCCGGCGCAACGCCGACCGTTCCGGGAACAGCAACGCGTCCGCTGCCGGGTATTTTGCTCGATGTTGTGACGAAGGCCGGAAAAACAGTCGGGCCGAATGAAGGTGGTTATTTGGTAGCAACGCATCCTTGGCCTTCGATGCTGCGGACGCTTTGGGGTGACGATGAGCGTTACAGGCAAGCATATTGGTCCGAGATCCCGGGTTTCTATTTCGCCGGCGACGGTGCACGCCGCGACGACCGCGGATATTTTTGGATAATGGGCCGCGTCGATGACGTGATAAATGTAAGCGGACACCGCCTTGGAACTGCCGAGATCGAATCAGCATTAGTCTCGCATGAGGCGGTCGCAGAAGCGGCGGTCGTTGGCAGGCCTGATGAATTAAAGGGTCAGGCGATCTCGGCGTTTGTTACACTGGAAGGCGGCCGAAAGGGTAACGATGATCTGAAGAATGACTTGCGAGCCCACGTTGCAAAGGAGATAGGAGCACTCGCAAAACCTGATGACATCCGATTCACGGATATGCTGCCGAAAACGCGTTCGGGCAAGATAATGCGTCGCCTGCTGCGTGAGATCGCATCCGGATCAAAGGTCGCTGGAGACGTCACAACGCTCGAGGATCTTTCAGTACTAGAGAAGTTAAGGCAGAACGAGGAATAGGTCCAGATGAGCGAGCGAGACAAGAAAAAATTGCAACCATCGATCGAGTTGGCATTGGCCGGCCGCGAATTTTATCGTCGAGGATGGGTCCTTGGCACAAGCGGGAATTTCAGTATGCTTATCGCCCGCAACCCATTGCGAATGTGCGTAACGGCGAGCGGAATTGAGAAAGGCGATCTGGACGAGACAAATTTTCTCGAGCTGGACGAGAATGCTGACATCATAGAGGGGTTTGGAAAACCTTCGGCCGAAACGCTATTGCATTTGTGTATTTATCGACACGTGCCGCGGGCCCGCTCGATCTTGCATACGCATTCGGTCTGGGGAACGATACTCTCGGATCATTTTTACGAACAGGGTGCGATCGAGATCGAAGGCTACGAGATGCTGAAAGGGCTTTCGGGCGTCGCGACACACGAACATAAGGAAACCGTTCCGATCGTAGATAATTCGCAGGATTACATAGCGCTTTCACACGTGATCGAGAATGTGTTGCGCGAAAATCCGAATTGCCACGGCATCTATCTTCGTCGCCATGGGCTTTACACTTGGGGCGAATCCGTCGCGGATGCACGCCGGCACGTTGAGATATTTGAGTTTTTGTTTGAAGTGCTTGGACGAGGTTTAAGACATTAGCCACAGAGAACGCAGAGATCTTTACAATACTCTCCGTTCACTGTTGCAGAAAAAGAATTTATGGCAGTAGTTGATGTACCAAATAAGAATTTAAGGTTTACGGAATCGCTCGAGGTGGGCCAATATCTTGACTCGATCGGCATAGATTACGAACGCTGGGACAACATCAGCGAGATCGGGCCGGATGCAACAGATGACGAGATACTTGCGTTCTATGCCGACGAGATCGAAGTCTTGAAGGCAAAAGGCGGATACGTGACGGCAGATGTGATCAACATCGTGCCGACAACCCCGAATCTTGACGCCATGCTCGACAAGTTCAATAAAGAGCATTGGCATGATGAGGACGAGGTGCGTTTTATCGTCAAAGGCCACGGGCTTTTTCACATTGCTCCGGAAGGCGGTGATGTTGTTTCTGTTGAAATGGAAGCCGGTGACTTGATCCGTGTTCCGCGTGGTACGCGGCATTGGTTCAATCTTTGCGGTGACCGGACCGTTCGGGCGATCCGGCTATTTCAGGATATGTCAGGCTGGACGCCGCATTATACGAACTCAGGCGTCGATGCCGGGTTTCAACCGATTTGCTTCGGCGTTTCTTACGTTCCGGCTTCCAAAATGGTTTAACCGCCGAGACGCGGAGACGCAGAGTAATTTTTGCTCTGAAACTCCGCGTCTTTGCGTCTCTGCGGTGATAAATGACTAAAGCAATATTACTCGACATCGAAGGCACGACAACGCCGATCGATTTCGTTCACAACACTCTTTTTCCGTTCGCCAAAGCACGCGTAGCCGGGTACGTTCAGCAGAATATTGCTGACCTGAAATTCGAGATCGGACAATTAGCTGTTGAACGCGAAGCCGATACGGAATACAATCCCGAGCTACGTGTTGATTCGGCAAACTCGGTTTCCGATTATCTTAGGTTCTTGATCGACAATGACCGCAAATCGACGCCGCTAAAATCAATTCAGGGAATGATCTGGCGAACCGGTTATGAATCCGGCGATCTTGTCTCCGTCGTTTATCCGGACGTTGCCGATGCGTTTGTTCGCTGGAAAAGCGAAGAAAAGTTGATCGCTATATATTCGTCCGGAAGCGTTTTGGCCCAGCAGATGATCTTTAAATATTCCGATCAGGGCGATCTGACACGTTATATTGACAAATATTTCGATACAACCACCGGCCACAAACGCGATGCGGGAAGTTACGCAAAGATCGCGTCCGAATTGGAACTTGCCGCCGGAGATATACTTTTCGTTTCGGATATTCCGCAGGAACTTGATGCCGCTGCGAATCGCGGTTTTCAGACAGCACTTTCGATCCGGCCGGGGAATGCGGCGATCGATATTGACACAGGACACAAGCCGATCGAATCGTTTGGCCAGATCTAAACTTGCGGCTTTTCGAAATAGAGGTGATAGTGTTTTGCACATACGGGATTAAAAGCTGACGCACAAGCGGGACATTCTGAACCAGCGGCGAGATAATTTTTGATCGATATCTGTTCGCCGCAAGAACCGCAAAGCACAGCCTTTTCGTCAAATTCATCACTCGGCCAGACCAACGGTTCGTGATCCGCAATTGCAGTGTGGCAATCAAAACACGGATGCCATCGCTCGCAGCATTTGAATTTCAGAGCGATTATGTCAAGCGGCGAATTCCAATGGCCACAACGCGTTTCGGCATCGACCTCCAAACCATAGACTTTCTCGCCATGGATCAAGCGCATAACTTTCACGGTTTCGAACACTTAGGATAATATGGAATAACGATCAGTTCGAATGGCATCTTGGGTTATGAGTGAAGCGAATATGGAAACGGCGACATTGGCAGCGGGTTGTTTTTGGTGTGTCGAGGCGGTATTTGATGACCTTGAGGGTGTTTCGGATGTAGTCTCTGGATATTCCGGAGGGCACAAGGAGAACCCGACGTATCAGGAAGTTTGTTCCGAAACTACCGGCCATGCCGAGGTAGTGCAGATCAAGTTCGATCCGACCGTTTTGAACTATGCCGACCTGCTCCGCGTCTTTTTTACGGTGCACGACCCTACGACACTGAATCGGCAGGGAAACGATATTGGGAGTTCATACCGCTCTGTCATCTTTTTTCATTCGGACGATCAGAAACAGACCGCCCACGAAATAATTGACGAGATCACAAAAGAAGCTATTTACGACAACCCGATCGTGACCGAGGTGACCGCATTCGATAAATTCTGGCCAGCCGAGGATTATCATCAGGAATACTTTGCGAATAATCCAAATCAGCCATATTGTGCCGGAGTTGTCGCTCCAAAGGTTGCGAAGTTTCGGCAAAGATTCGCTTCGCGGCTAAAAAGAACCTAACGAAATACTGAGATCAGTGTCCTAACAAATCCGTTGACACAATTGCCCGGAACTGTTAATGTTTAACTTCGTTGAGCACCCGACTCAACATCCCTCCTCACAAACATTCCCCAGATAAAAGCTCTAAATTGACCGGCGCAATATCATAAGCGTCTTCAATAAATCTATCTACAGGACCACCTAAAAATGAAACCCTTATTCGGACGTGCAGTTAACCGCACCGCTTTGGTAACCGCATTGCTATTAACCGCAGCAGTGATTACCTTCAATTATTTCGACCTCGCGGCGAAGGCCCAGCGAAAAGAAGCCCGGATCGATCAGCCGATGGCTGGTACGATCACGGGCCGCGTGTTCCAAGATTTTAATGGGAACGGTTTATACGAAACGGGGGGCGGGACGGCCGCAGCACCGGCAGCAGTTGATTCGGGCACCGCAAACGTAACAGTTTCGGCGTACGATGCCGGCGGTGTACTTCGAGGAACCGCGACCACGGCCGCTGACGGCACATACAGCCTCGCGGCAACGGGAACGGGTCCGTATCGAATTGAATTTACGAATCTGCCGACAGGTTATTTACCATCCGCCAGAAGCTCTTCGTCAGAGGGCGCAGGAACAGCCACAAACGCCGGTTCGACAGTTCGTTTCGTAAACGATGGCAACACTGGCAATGTCAATCTCGCGATAAATCGACCCGGCGACTATTGCGAAAACAACCCGGTAATGTGTTCGCAGCTCTATGGCGTGGGCGATGCAACACAAGACGATGCAGTATTTACTATTCCCTATTATGCGGGAAGTACACGAACGACCGGAGGGACGCCAGTTACTGATTTTACGTCACCGGGGAACACTAGCCTTGCTACGACTGACCAGGTAGGCACCACTTTCGGCATCGCGTATCAGCGCTCGTCGAGACGAGTTTTCGTTTCAGCGGTTATGAAGAAACACACCAAGTTTGGTCCGGGTGGTCCGGGTGCGATCTATGTTATCGACAGGAACTCGGGTGTAGTTTCGGAATATGCGAATCTCAATACGATCTTCGGTGCGGGTACAGCCGGCACTGACCCGCATAACCCGCTTGATTACAACACAGACAATGGTCAAGCAACGTGGAATGCGGTCGGGAAGATCGCATTTGGCGGCATGGCGATGTCGGCCGACGAGCAATATCTTTTCGCGATGAACCTTGCAAATCGGCGGCTCTATCGAATTCCGACCTCGGGTCCGTTGGATTCCACGACAATTACAAGTTATCCGTTTCCTACGACGATGCCAAACTGCACAACTGCCCCAGCTTTAGACATCCGGCCATTTGCCGTTGCGTGGTATGAAGATTCGATCTATGTGGGGGCTGTTTGTTCACGCGAAAACTTTACGACTGTTGATCCTTCCGGAAATCTGCGTGCTTACGTTTACCGGTTCAACCCGACAACATTGACCTTTGCCGGAACGCCGGACATAAACGTTCAGCTGAACTACACTCGTTTGGAAACAGATCCGGGTTACAGTGCAAGATGGCGAAACTGGAGAACGTCTTACACGACGCTCAGCGCAAGCCACTTTATTTACCCGCAGCCGATGTTTACCGATCTGGATTTTGATCGCGGGAATATGATCATTTCGCTTCGCGACCGTAACGGTGATCAGTCGGGTTATAACAGTGCAAGTAATCCGAGCAACTCTAGCCAGCTTTTCAAAGGTATAACAGCCGGTGATATTCTTCGCGCATGTGGAAATCCAACCTCGGGGTGGACGCTTGAATCAAACGGCCGATGTGCCTCGATCGGCGGAGCACCGCAGAACACAAACGAAGGGCCCGGCGGCGGTGAATATTATTATCAGGACAATTACCATCCAAATGGTAACCCGCACGATGAGGTTGGGGTTGGCGGTGCATCGCAAATACCGGGACACAACGTGTTGGTAGCAACGATGTTCGACCCAACCTATATTCCCAACGACAATATTTACGATGCAGGTGGTTTCCGCTGGTTCAATAACTCGACCGGTGCACAGAACCGCGGCTACCTTGCCTATTCACTCAGCGATTTCGGAAAAGCGAATGGTATAGGAAACGTCCATCCCTTATGTGAAGCTTCGCCGATCGAGATCGGAAACAGGGTTTGGCGAGATTCAAACAGTAATGGCGTCCAAGATCCGGGTGAACCGCCGCTTGCCGGCGTAACGGTTCGGCTATATTTGGGTAGTGTTTTGATCGCAACTGCCGTAACCGACGCGAACGGTGAGTATTACTTTATTTCAGCGAGTTCTATAGACCCTAACACGACCGACAATATCGGTTGGGTGAATGGCGGTATTCAATACAATACGGCGTATCAGGTTCGGGCCGATAATCCCGCTAACTATGGGATAAGCGGACCTTTGTTCGGATTGCAGGCCACCAGCCCCTTTCAAACTTCCCAGGCCGGAGACGACGTCTCGTCGGATTCTAACGCGATAACGACCGCAAATCCGTCCGGATCGCCCGCGGGTGTTTTCCCGGTCGTATTCGTAACGACTGGCGGACAGGGTAACAACGATCATCGTTTCGATATTGGTTTCAGGCTTGCTCCGGCAGCGGCAAATGTATCGATCTCTGGTTCGGTTCGAACGGCAACAGGTTTGCCGCTTCGCAGTATCGCGGTGACTCTTAGCGATATGAATGGAAATGTTCGGACGGCCTATACGAGCAGCTTCGGTTACTATAGTTTTGAAGATGTGCTCGCAGGATCGACCTATTTTGTCGAGGTTCATGCCCGTAAGTATTCGTTCAGTGTTCCTGTTCGGACGGTGGTCGCTGATGACAAAATAGCAGACGTTGATTTCTATGCAGATATGCAGTGATCAACAGAGCTAAGATCTATATGTAATGTGCGGCCTGAGCAATCGGGCCGCTTTTTTATAGCTTTCCGAGTAACATCAATATGCCGATCACAATAAACGCAAATGCGACGATCCGTTGAAGCCATTCGGTCGGAACATATTGACTCAGAATGCCTCCCACAAGAACGCCGAGCAGCGAAACAAGGACCAATGCCAGACTCGCTCCCAGAAATACTGCGACCTTGGAGTCGGTCTTCGCGGTTAAAGTGATAACAGCCAGCTGAGTTTTATCACCGAGTTCCGCGAGGAAAAGCGTTAAAAAGGCGGTACCGAATATCTTCCATTCCATACCGCAATCTTAACAAGTAAACCTAAGGAAATGTGAACCGCCAGGCTCGTTTAGGTCAATCATCGACCAGTTCTTCAAACCGACGCCGTAGGGCCAAACGGTCAAGCAACCGACTTCGTCTTGCTAATACAGTACGCATTCGGTAGGTCGTTTGATCGAAAAGAAGTGAGTTCTCGCGGCTTTGGCGCAAACGGAGCAAGATGTGTCCGAGCAGGGCCGAGAGTGCGTCGGCAAGCTGGCCGGCAGTTATATTCTCAGAAACATAAAGTCTTCCTTCTTTGAACTCCAAGGCGCTTGCTTCCGGTGCCAGAAAAGGAAACCTATCGGAATTTACCTTGCACGCCTTATAGAACAACAGCTCAAAATCCAGCCCTTGCGTTTCAAACGCTGCAGACGCGTTCTTTAGTATTTCAAGTACAAGTTCCTTGAATTCTTCTCGATCGCGATTTATCGAAGCGATATCCAGAATATCTGAGTCCGCCAACCCATACGAAGCGTTCGTATCGCAAAACCCGAACGCCATCTTTCTGGCGCCGGATACGATCGCTTCGTCAACAAATACGCGATTTAATTGCTTTCGCGTTTGGGGGGGGACTTCTTCGGAAAACACATGGATCCGGCCGTTTGGCTCCTTCGCCCTGCCGAGTATGTTACGCAGAGCAGTTTCGCCATCCTGCAATCTTCCGGCAAGATGATCGTACTCGCGGGCATGAACCTGATTGCGCGGGCGAAAGACGATGTCGGCCTCATACGCGCTCAGTTCCAGGTGTACTCGGCCGATGAACTGCAATGAATAAAGATGTTTGACCAAGCTGCCGAGGTCAACAAATGACGTGTTCAGGTTCTGATGTATCGGATAAACGTTCATCTTTACTAATGTCCAGCGGGCAAAATATCTGAAACTCTTTGAGTGTCGATATATCGAATTACGGCCCGGTTCCAGAAAGCGCGGCAATACTTTTGTTCGGTGGTTCCTTTTCCTTACATTTATTTACTCTTCACCGAAAACTTTTTGCGTTTCGTTTTCGTCTTAGTTGGTTGAACAGCTAATATTAGGTATCGATCTAACGGAGGATTTTGTATGGTTCATTGGTATTCGGCAATTATCTTGATATTTGTTTTTGCAGCTTCGATCTTTGCTCAGGACAAGCTGCCCAATTACTCGGGCACGTGGGTTCTGGATGCGGGTGCATCAAAGATGGGCGAGATGAACCGCGTTGAAACTATGACGCTGACCGTTTCGCAGGATGAAAAGAATATTTCTATCCAGACAGCCGTTAAACGCACTGAATCAGTCGAAGCCGGACGCGGTGCAGGCGGACGAGGCTTCGGCCGGGGCGCCGCCGGTGACAGCTCCGTCGCCTATTCATTGGACGGCAAAGAGTCAACCACCCAGACGGATACACCGGCCGGGCCGATGCCGGTAAAAATGAAAGCAAATTTCGATAAGGGCGTTCTGAAGCTTAGTCAATCACGCACATTTAACAGCCCAATGGGTGAAGTCACAACGACGGCCAAAGAGGATTGGAGCCTGTCGGACGACGGAAAGGTCTTGACGATCAAAAGAGAGATGCAGAGTCCCCGCGGAAATAATTCATCAACCCTGGTCTTCAAAAAGAGCTAGTTTAAGCTCAAAAAAGAAAAGAGGCACGCGAACCGATCGACGTGCCTCTTTTTCTTTGGATCTTAAGAGCCCTATTCCGGAAAGCTCAATTCTTCGACGATCTCTTTCGCATACTTGCGAGCTAGTTCAAGTTCGTCAGGTTTGAGCGAAATTGCTCCGACCACAGCATGTCCCCCGCCTCCGTAGCGCTCGCATATTTCAGCGATATTGTGGGCACGCGGCCTTGGAGCCCATGGATTTGACCCGACCGAGATCTTCGTTCGAAAGTCGCTTTGGCTCACCGAAACGACGTAGGTAGTTTCAGGGTAAAAGTAGTACGGAATGAATTTGTTGTAACCTTCGATGCCGGTACCCGCGAGATCGAAAGTGACGACACCGCGATCATGTGCAGCCCTTTCTTTGATCAGTGCTACCGTGGACCAATGCTGCTCAAGGATCGGGTCAAGCCGTTCCTTTATCACCGATTCCTCGATAATTTCGTCGAGCCTTCGCTCCGCCAACATTCTTATGATCTTTTCCACGAAAGCCGGATCCTTCTCACCCTCGATCACCTGCATCAGCTTTAGCGCAGACGACTTAAGCTCGACGCATTGCGCGGCATCTTCATAAAAAGCCCCGTCGATTATGTGTGCCCATTCGATAAGTTCGTCGAGGAAAGGATCTTCGAAGCCATATTTCTCTTTTGCGATACGGGCGATAAATTCGGCACAAGAAGCGCTCTTTGTATCCAAAAACTTCTGGCCGGAGGTGTCTGCTAAAAAGTGCTGCTCGTCTGCTTCGGAAAGGAATGCTGATTGATGGTGGTCAAACCACCAGGTCAGGCGGTCGTCCGCACAGTATTTGAAATCAACGATGGCGTTCTCATCTCCGTCAAACTGTTCGCGGTCGAATGCATTGCCGGCGCGGTGCATTGTCGGTGTATAGCCGATCTCGGCATCTGCGGCGATCACCGCACGATAAAATTTCGAAAAGATCGCCGCAGACGAAACGCCGTCAAAACAATTTCCGTGATAAAGGATCCGAAGTCTCATAGATTACGATTCGCCCGCAGGCAAAACATTCTAGGTTAGAGTTCGGATGCGGTTTCGTCAAGGGAAACAACCGGCGTTGGCCTTTAGCCACGAATTCACGAATAAAAATTGTTGAAAAAAATCGTGCATTCGTGGCTAAATTCTGTCTCAGGCGGTCTGCAAGCCTCCTGGGAAACTTATTTTCGCGGTTTTGAGAATTCGGCCGGCAGCGGATTGTCCGGCGTTTCTGCAAGCCAGAATATGTTCATAACCCACCAACGTTTGCCGTCGAATAAAAGCTGAAAACTATTGATGCCGCGCATAAAGGGTGCCTTATCTTCCTTCGTACGAAACGCCTCGTATGAGGAAAAAACCTGAGCGATGTTGCCGTATTGATCGACCTTGCGAACGATCTCGCGTTCGTGAAACCCATCTTTTTCGAGCAAAGGCCCGCTTCCCTTTACGTAGTCCTCGGGCGTCATAAACCTCGCTCCGGTCACGCCCGTTTGGCGATTCTTTCCTGATGGGATTAACTTTGCATCTTTATGAAAAAGCGAACGAAAGCGGTCCCAATCGCGGGGTTTACCGGCATCGCCGGAGATAACGTCATAAACGGCTTTCATTATTCCGTCGATCGTCGCTACATCGGCCGGAGCGGCTTCCTTTGTAGCTTCCGGTGTTTGGGCAGAAACAGTTGAAAAAGAAACGAAGAGTGCCAATAGAAACAAGAATGTGTATTTCATTCTCGGTTTTACGCACACTGATGTGCAAGGTTTCAGGGGATCCTGCTTTGAATCTCGCGCGTTGTTTCGATGCGGTCCTGCACCTCGCGGGAAAGATGCGAAAGCAGGTCAATTCCGGTTCGTTCTTCGATCACGCGAATGGTCGTTACATATCGCTCCCACGGATGTTCTTCTATATCGAACGAATTTGGCATATCGACGGCGATAATGCGCATTCTGCGGTCAAGGTCTTCGATCTTCTTTCCGCGCGGCACGATTGCGATAACTTTCCAACAGTTCGTGGGCACAGTTACCTTGTTTCGCAAGACCCGAAGCTCGCCGTAAACACCGGCGATCTGATAAACATCGAGTCCGCGCCAAGCCTGAGACCGTGCATACGATTCCAGCTTTTCCCACGGGCCCTGATTAAGAGCCGGAGTTTGCGGAACAATGTTTGTCATTAAAAAGGTCTCTTCATTCAACTTTTTGTTGGCGAACCGGTCAGCGCTCGGAACAAGATGGCCGCGGTTAAAGCCGCTCCCCGAATAATCAAAATACTGAATACGACGAAATCCTTTAGGCAATCGCGGATCCGGAGAGAAATCAGGACGCGGGATGGAATTGCCAAGGTCAGAGCGAACCGTTCTCCACGATATCCAATTCGCCGTGCCGCCCGAATTGTTGTACGAGATAACAGAGCCTTCGCCAACTATCAGGTAATTGTCTCGATCTTCCGCACTGGAGTTCGTCGGGTTTCCAAAGCCCAGATGAACGCTCTCGATCTGCGGCCGATCCTTGGATACAGCTTCATTGCTATTGGATTTTATGGTCGGGCTGTTTTGTTGAAAGCGCTCGCACGACAGCGCGAATAACGCGAGAGTTAGGCAAACAACGATAAGAAAATTGATCCAGACGAAACGAAGCAGCATTGAAAGTGATTCTAGCAAAGCATTCGTTCGATCTCCCGCGGCAGTCCGGCAAACATGAAAGGCCGATTCGGAAGTGATGCCGGATAGGATAAAATCAAGTTGATGTCGCATTCGCCACATTTGACCGGATTTTCGCGAATGGAACTCACTACATTCTTTGCAGAATTAGGTGAGCAGCGTTTTCGCGCAGATCAGGTGTTCAGGGGTTTGCACGGCCGGAGGCTTACGTCATTTGACGAAATGACCGACCTGCCAAAGGCGATTCGCGAGAAGCTCATCGATGCGACGTCTATCTCAACGCTTTCGGTCGAATCGCGATTCACTTCGGTTGATGGAACACGCAGATTTTTGATGAAAACACATGATGGCTATCCGGTCGAGGCGGTTTTTATTCCGACCGAGAATCGCGACACCATCTGTTTTTCGTCGCAATCCGGCTGTCCGCTCAAATGCGATTTTTGTCTGACGGCAAGGCTTGGATTGCTCAGAAATCTGACCGCCGGCGAGATAGTTGAGCAAATAATTATTGTCCTGAACGACGTTTATGGTATTGGAGTGGAGACGCCGCACGGGACCAATCTGGTCGCAATGGGTGAAGGCGAGCCATTTCTGAATTTTGAGAATCTGATTAAGGCGTTAGGGCTGATGGCCGATGAAAAAGGCCTGCACATCGTGCCCGGACGCGTTACCGTATCAACCGCCGGCATTGTTCCGAAAATATACGAATTCGCCGAACTTGAGCAACGTCCGAATCTGGCAATTTCATTGTCTGCGGCGAACGACGAACTAAGAGACAGACTGATGCCGATAAATAAACGCTGGCCGATCAGCGAGTTGATGGCATCCGCAAGAGCGTTTGAGAAAACTCTAAAACGCGGCGAGCGATTTACGTTTGAATATGTTTTGCTCGGAGGTGTGAATGATTCTGCGGAACACGCCAACGAGCTAGCGACGTTAATTCGAACGAACGATCTGAAAAAAGTGAAGATAAACCTGATACCGCACAATCCGGCTGAACCTCTTGAATATCAGCCTTCTACGCCGGAACAGGTTAAGGTATTTAAGGAAATACTCGAATCACTGTGCGTTCCGGCGTATATCAGGACGCCGCGTGGCCGCGATATTTACGCGGCTTGCGGACAACTTGCGGCGAAGGCCGCTTAAAAAGCGTATGGAGTTACTCATCCCCGGGCTGGCGTTGGTCGCGTTGATGGTCTGGGCTTCGACACGAATAAAGCGAAATGCCGCCGCGGCTTTCGACGCCGAAACGATCGAGACTGAAGATCTCACTTTGGAAAAACCGGACGGTTTTCTGCACGTGCTGAATGATGACTCGGGGCTCGCGTTGCGTGCATATTCAAAAGACTATGGTTCTGAGGAACTAAATGGAATAAGAAAGGCTACGATTGAGATAAGTATACATAAGAGCACTTCGATCGCCGACAGACTAGCTTCGATCGAGTCCGAAAACGGCCCGGTTGAAAATATAGAAAGGTTCTTGGACGGCGGCGAAAGTGCGGCGGTATTCGAAGCCAATACTACGGAAAACAAAATAGGCCGGCGATCGTATTATAAACTTGTACAGCGGGGTGAGCGGTTATTTGAACTTAGAGTCGATGTGCTTTCACAATCTAACGACGAATACGCCAACGTCGCGCAAGATATCGTTACCAGTTTTAAGGCAAAATAGTTAGGATTCTGTGCATCAAACGCTGTACTTCCCGAAGGTAATCATGAAAAAATCATTCTTCTTTATCGCAATTGCAACAGTTCTATCTTTTGGTTTCACCCTCGACGCCAACGGTCAGACCGTATCCGGCTCGATCGGAAACGGCACGGTTGCACGCGGAGGCAGTGCTCGCGGCACGATCGTACTTAGCATTCCCGGAAATCTCCACGTAAATTCGTCGCGGCCAAACAGTGAGTATTTGATCCCAACATCGGTAAGGTTAACCGCCAAGGGAGGACGCGTTACCGGCGTAACTTATCCCCGAGGTGTGAACCGTAAATTCCAATTTTCCGAAACACCTATAAATGTTTACAAAGGAACGGTCCGATTTCCGTTCACTGTTCGAGTTCCGGCAAGTTTTCGAGGGAATTCGGTCACTGTAACAGCGGTTGTTCGATATCAGGCTTGTACGGACGAGGTTTGCTATCCGCCAAGGAACCGAACCGTAACAATGACCGCGCGTGTTCGTTAAACCTATTCGATCGAAACGCTTGCCGGAACGAATTCGATGGCTCTAAGCTCCCCAGCTATCTCGTTCTTTTGCCTCGCGTCGGGAAGGTAGGTGATGATCGCCTTTACATCTGAGAGGCTCGTACCGCAGCCGACCTGATGGTTTATGTCGGGGACAAAGAAAAACACTCTAAGGTCTTCCGGTTTCTCAGGCAGTCGAAGCCTGACAGGTTGACCGTTTAATGTAACCACGGCAACCCGAGTCTTGTTCGTGCATTCGATCTTGTTGAGTGCCCCTGTGCCTCTGATCTCTCCGGTTTGCGGCATCCTAAGCTGAGAGAGTATCTGGTCAATGATCGCCTGACGCTGCTGTTTCTCCTGAAACTCACGCTGCTTGGCGATCATTTCTTCCATTTCAGCCTTTATCTTTTCTTCGTTTGCGGCAAGGTCGGTCGGCGGCCCGCCCACAACTATGGGTTGCGGCTCGTTGAGCTCGGCTTCTGTCATCAACCGGAAATCTTTTGGGACAAAACTCACTGCGGTCAATATTCCTGCGGCCTGCGTGCGTTCGTTGGTCGGTTTGCGGTAGTTTACTACCACAACTTCGTCTGAAATGTCCGAGGTGCAACCGATCTCCAGGTTCCTTGTTCCTTCGTGCAATATCTGCGTGTTGATCGAAGCAAAATCCTTGCTCGTAAAGATCAGCACATTTGAGCCGGATCCAAACTCATAACTTACAGAACCGGCCGCGCACGATATTTTCCTAAAACGACCGACCTTTTGGTCCTCGCCCACGGCAGGCTTTACGATGAGCCGGTTCAGATTTCGTAAAACGCGTTCTTTTTCCAAACGCTCGACTTCCTCCGCCGAAATTGCTCTTCGGTCTATGAGAATCTGCTCTGAAGAGCCCAATGATTCGGAACGAACAGTGGACCATTCATCAACTTTGGCAGCATTCTGCACCCGGTCGATCGAGGTCAACAACTGGTCTGCCTGGGTCTTTAGATCTTGTCGAGAAGGATTTGCGGAAATGCGTGAGGCGATCCTGTGGGCCAGATCCGTTTCATTCTGACGGAGGTATATTCTTGCGGCCAGTAAAGCCAGATCCTGATCGCCGGGCCGTATCCGAATTGCCCGTTGAATCAGCTGACCGGCTTCTTCCAGATCGCGGCCGTTGACGAGATTTACGAATGCCAGCAAGCTATAGCTTGGCGCAAAATCCGGTTTGAGCTGGATCGACCGGCGCAAGGAATTTTGCATTAGCTCGCGGTGGGCATCAGGAAAGCTCCGGACATATCCGAATTCGTCCATGCTTTCCCGGCTTAGAACATAAGCATAATTGTAATGAGCATAATAGCTCGAAGATTCCGTCTTTACGGCCGCTTCCAAGAGAAGCCTTGCTTCATCGAACTTTCGCTGCCGCATTCGGACGAGTCCCAAGGATGTCTTTGCGATCGACGAGCCAGGCTCCAATTGGATCGCACGTGCAAGATACTTTTCAGCCTCAGAATGATCGCGCAGGTGATATAGAAGGTCGCCTAAATATGTATTTGCACCCGCTTCTGAAAGTGGCGTCGTACGTAGGTCATTGTCGATAGCGATCTTATTGCTGAGGGTAAGGGCGAGCCGCTCCATCGTAGGTTGATTAAGATAGCGTCTCAAGGCGGCCTCCAAGGTGGCGTGGTCGGCCTGGAATGCGTCGCGAAATGCTTCTTCGTCCGAAACGTTTTGAATCCTCGCATTCGTATAGCGGTTCAGCTTATCCCGGTATATGCCGTTATCGGCATGCATCAGAAAGTGCATAAAAAGCCATGCTTGTGCATAGAAGATGCTGCGCGTCCTGCCGCCCGTGCCGTGAAGAGAGGCATTAGAAACAGTCAGGAATTCCGACATCGGCATTAGCCGCGATGAACGAAGAAGTGCGACGTGTTCTCGCTGCAAGTCACCGAGGAACACCTTTTGATCGTCAACGATCTTGAAAGTTTGGTAATACTCAGCGATGCCCTCGTTCAGCCAAGCCGGCAGCCTTGCGCGTCCCAGATTGTTGTCCATCAAGTAATGGATGTATTCGTGAAAGACGATCCCGTAAACGTCTTCCTTCGAATACTGGGTCGATAAGGCGATGTAATTACGAGTTTCGCCGCGAAGAAAATAACCGGCCACACGTTCGTCCGGCTTGCCATCAGGTCGTTTGATCCTGAATGGCCGAAACGAATCTGCCCCTCTAAAAACTACGACGTTCGTCTCCGTCGAACTGTTGTGGTTCATATTCTTGAACAAGACCCGAAAAGTCTCACGAAACTGTTCAAGCTGCTTTGCCACATCACGCAGATCTTTTTCTGTCGCATCACCGATAATGTTGAAGCTTTTCGATTTTACGTTGACCCAACGGTTCTTTCCCGTCAATTGCGCCTCGGCCGAACTAAAGAGCAATGCACAAAGGAAAAGGAGAAGAATAATGCGAAACTTCATCAAATGGGTACCTCGGTGATCTTCAGGAAGTTTAGAGGATTTTGGGAATCGGGGTCAACGATTTTCGGAGCGGCTGCGAAGAGCTACGCCCTACCGATCACTGAAAGCAGCCGGCCCGTTTTGCCAAGCTTTTTCTTTGCAATACGATAGGAGAAAAAAAGATCTGTTCGCTCGATGGTGCAGAAAGGTGAGGTGAAAATGTTCTCAGGCTTTAATCGACAATCGGTCAACTGATCTTTGTTTGCAAGGTGGAGATCAACTAGACCGTGTTCCTCGCGTGTAGGTCTAAAGTATTTTTTACTTTCAGAAAATGCGGTCGAAAACTCTTCGATCACATCCTGGCCAACCTCATAATTCCGCCCGCATGCAGCCGGCCCGATCGCGGCGATCATATTAATCGGATCAGCACCGAATTCTCTCTGCATCGCAGCAACTGCCTTGGCCGCGATCGACCGCACCGTTCCACGCCATCCGGCATGGACCGCGGCGAAGCAACCCGTAAGCGGATCCGCGATAAGAACCGGAACACAATCGGCTGTCTTTACTCCGGCAAGTACACCGGGCAAAAGTGAGATCACGCCATCGAACTTTGCATCTGTCTCAGCAATGTCAGCATCATCTTTGACGACCTTTATATCGTCTCCGTGAGCCTGCCAAACGGTTGCCAGTTGGTGTTCGGAATTTAAGGCATTCAGAAACCGTCGCCGGTTTTCATGGATATTATCGGCACTGTCCTCGCTAAAACCGGCAAGATTGAGCGAACTTTCCGGAAAATCCGAAACGCCGCCAACGCGTGTCGAAAAACCATTGATAAATCCTTTTTCTTCCAGCGGGCGGCAGACAAGAACCTTAACGCCATCGCGTTCTCGCCAATAGAAGCCCGAATCTGATAAAGTTTCGTCGGAATCACCACTTTCCGAAATGATCGTTTCGACCGGCATCGACATTGTTGAAGTTTATCGCATTGCTGAAACCATGGCGAGAACTCCGCGTTTTCGCGAACGCGTTTTCACACCGGCCGAACGCGAATATTGCGATGCGAAAGGAGCTGCCGCGGCGCAAAGCTATGCGGGAAGGTTCGCCGCTAAGGAAGCTTTCCTGAAAGCACTAAAAACCGGCTGGCGTGGAAAGATAACGTGGCACGATATCGAGGTTGAAAATGATGCTGACGGCGTGCCCTCATTGAATATCTCCGGCGAAGCAGGCTCGCTTCTAACCAACCTCAAGGTCACGAGTGTTCATCTATCGATCTCGCACACAGCGGAACACGCGGTCGCGAATGTGATCTTCGAAAAATAGTCCAAACAAACCTCATCGAAACATCGCCGATCCAAACTGTGTTAGTATGTAAAGCAAGTTTACATATTGCTAAGCGCTGAAGCGATGAAAGAATGGCAGATCTTAATAGTGAGCCAAGATGAGGCCGATATCTTGGCATTTTCAGAATGCTTCGAAAATGACTACCAGGTCCTTTCGGCAAATACCGGCAATGAAGCGTTGAGATCGTTGGAGACGAATGAAATTGACCTCATTCTTTCGCACCTATCGCTTGGCGATATTAGCGGCTTAGATCTTTTTCAAAGTTCGAGGATCTCCCGTCCGGAAACCGTCCGGATCCTCTTAGCGGAGCATGATGAACTTCATGATATAGAACGCGACCTGAACGAAGCCGCGGTCTACCAGGTGATCAGAAAACCGTGGCATCCAACGGCGGTTCGTCTGCTGATCCGCAGAGCTCTGGAAAGCCGAGAGCTTGCCCGCCGCCACCGCTACTTGAACCGTGCCCTTAAGTTTTCTGAGTCAGTATGGGACAAAGTCCCCACAGACGAATCAGCGAAACCAAAGAAAAATCTGGAATTTGACAAACTTGTGTTCGTTAGTGAATCGATGATGCGGGTTTGCAGCCTTGCTCAGCGAGGTGCCGTTACCGACCTGCCGATCCTGATCCAGGGTGAAACCGGTACGGGAAAGGAATTGTTGGCACGCGCAGTGCATGCCTTTTCCGGTCGTCGAGACAATTTGTTCCTTGTCCAGAATTGTGGTGCGCTGCCGGATGAATTACTACAATCTGAGTTATTTGGACATAAGCGCGGAGCATTTACCGGTGCGATAAGCGACCGATTAGGGCTTTTCCCTGCTGGCGACGGCGGGACCGTGTTCCTGGATGAGATCTCTGATGTTTCGCCCGCTTTTCAGGTAAGCCTGTTGCGGTTCTTGCAGAATGGTGAGGTGAAACCTCTGGGTATTGAAAGGACTAAGAAGTGCGATGTTAGGATCATTGCGGCCTCGAATAAGCCCTTGAAGGACTTGGTAGAAAAAGGAAAGTTTCGGCGAGATCTTTATTATAGATTGAGAGGTTTTGAGTTGAATTTGCCACCACTCAGAGATCGCGTAGAAGATATCCCGGTCCTTGCCGAACACCTTGCGCATCGTTATGCCGAATCGATAGGGAGGAAGATACCCGGGATATCGCTGGAAGTAATGCGGCGCCTAAAACTGAACAACTGGACCGGGAATGTTCGGGAACTCGAGAACGAGGTCCGAAGGATGGTCGCTCTTGCGGACAGCGGCGAATTTCTTAATGTGAAGCATCTCTCTGACGAACTTGCCGCGATACAGGGCATTTTTCCGGTAGAGGAAATGGAAACAGAACATCGTTCGCTGTTATCCCAAGGGCTTTCGCTAAAGAAAACGGTGGAAATGGTAGAACGACAGATAGTTTCAAAGACGCTAATTCGAAACAAGTGGAACCACAGCAAAACGGCCCGGGAACTGGGCCTTTCCCGAGTCGGCCTGGCGAACAAGATCAAGCGTTATCAGCTTGAGAAGGTGTTGACCGCCACAAGCGGCCGTGAATTTTGAGATGCCTGACGAATCAAAGAATGACTCGCTACTTTTTGTTTTCCCGCCTACTTCCGGGGATTATCGCGCACCTGGCAGGTCCTTCCTCGATCTCGGTATAACCCCGTTAGCGAAGCAACTTGAACTAACACCGGAACAAACCAATGGCCATTGGTGCAGTCGTTGCGAGGGCATTTGGTTTGGATACACACTCGAAACAGAATGTCCGGTCTGCGGCAACCGGCACGGGTAGCATCTTCTCAAGTACACATCTAGACAGGTAAAGTAAGTTTGCGCTATGGAAGATCTGTAAACTTAGTTTGCGCACATATCCCAGGTGTAAAATTCCTAGAAATCCTAAAAAGACTCAGCACTTCGGCTAACTTGGGCTCGAAGCTCTGCATATCTAAGGGTGGAACGGCCTTTGCAGGAGCAGATCGTAGATCGGCTAGGTAGTTTCAGAGGTATCAGCATATCAAATGCCTCGCCGAGGAATCAGAATTTCGATCTCATAAACAATAAGGAGTTAAAAATGGCAAACTTGCTATGGCTGCAAGGTGGTGCTTGTTCCGGAAACACGATGTCGTTCCTGAACGCAGAGGAACCGAGCGCATGCGATCTGGTAACTGACTTTGGGATAAATGTACTTTGGCATCCATCGTTGGGTGTCGAACTTGGTGACAATCTGCAGAAAATATTGCGTGATTGCGTCTCCGGAGCAATTCCACTGGATATCTTCGTTTTCGAGGGAACGGTCGTAAACGCGCCAGATGGAACGGGTGAATGGAACCGGTTCGCAGGACGGCCGATGAAACAGTGGGTCCAGGAATTGTCGGATGCAGCCGCATTTGTCGTTGCGATCGGAGATTGCGCGACATGGGGCGGAATCCCGGCAACCGCTCCGAATCCTAGTGATTCGCAAGGCTTGCAATTTCTGAAGCGGGAATACGGCGGATTTCTTGGCCAGGGCTTCAAGGCAAAATCAGGATTGCCCGTGATCAACGTTCCGGGTTGCCCCGCTCACCCTGACTGGATCACACAGATCGTCGTTGCCGTCGCAACTGGCCGCGCCGGCGACATTACACTTGACGAATTTCAGCGGCCCAAGACCTTTTTCCAAAGCTTTACCCAAACCGGTTGTACCCGGAATATGCATTTCGCCTATAAGGTATCGGCGACCGAATTCGGTCAGCGCAAGGGATGTCTCTATTACGATCTTGGATGTCGCGGGCCGATGACCCATAGTCCGTGCAACCGGATCCTTTGGAACAGGCAATCGTCGAAAACGCGGGCGGGTATGCCTTGTTTAGGTTGTACGGAACCTGAGTTTCCGTTCTTTGACCTTGAACCCGGAACGGTCTTTAAGACCCAGACCGTCATGGGCTTTCCAAAAGATATGCCTGAAGGCGTTGATAAGAAAGGTTATATGGCGCTTACCGCTGCGGCGAAGAATGCGGCACCAGCCTGGGCAGAACAGGACATTTTTGTTGTATAAAACCGGAGGAAAACGTAAAAGATCATGGCAGTACAAACATTAGACATTTCACCCGTCGGCAGAGTTGAAGGTGACCTGGACGTCCGTGTAGATATCGAAGACGGAGTAGTGACAAACGCCTGGACACAGGCCGAGCTTTTTCGCGGCTTTGAGATAATCCTCCGAGACAAAGACCCGCAGGCGGGATTGGTCGTCACCCCTCGTGCATGCGGCATTTGCGGCGCGTCCCATCTGACCTGCGCCGCGTGGGCTCTCGATACCGCGTGGAATGCCGATGTTCCCCGAAATGCGATCCTCGCACGCAATCTGGGACAGATAACGGAAAGTCTCCAGAGTCAACCGCGTTATTTCTACGGTCTATATGCGATAGATATGACCAATAAGAAATATCGCGGCAGCCAATATTACGAAGAGGCTGTAAAGCGATTTGCCCCGTTCACCGGCACTTCTTATGAACAAGGGGTGACGATCTCAGGGAAACCGGTCGAGATCTATGCGATGCTCGGCGGACAGTGGCCGCATTCAAGCTATATGGTGCCCGGAGGTGTAATGTGCGCCCCGACGCTGACGGACGTAACGCGTGCCTGGTCGATCCTGGAATATTTTAAGCAAAACTGGCTCGAATCAGTCTGGCTTGGCTGCACTCTTGAGCGTTATGAACAGATCAAGACCTATGACGATTTCATGGTTTGGCTCGATGAAAGCCCTGCTCACGCAAATTCCGATCTCGGGTTTTATTGGAAGATGGGTCTTGATGTAGGGCTCGATAAATATGGCGGCGGCGTCGGCCGATATGTCTCCTGGGGATATTTGCCGCATGAGGACAAATATCAGAAACCGACAATCGAAAGCCGAAATGCATCATTGATAATGAAGAGTGGTATCTATGACAGTGCTACCGACACTCATCTAACAATGAGCCAGGAGCGTGCCCGCGAAAACATAACTCATTCATGGTACGACGAAACAGCTTCGGATCAGCATCCTTTCGATCGCCGGACGAATGCTGTCAACAAGAACCCGACAAACTTTGATGAGAAATACTCCTGGGCGACCGCGGTCAAGGATATGGAATTCGGTCGTCTGGAGGCCGGCCCATTCGCCCGACAAATGGTCGCAGGCGGTAAGCACGGCGAAGACTGGCAGCATTATGATCCGTTCATTCTTGATATGTACAAATCAATGGGCGGGCCGAGCCTGCATCTTCGCCAGATAGCCCGAATGCATGAAACAATAAAGCTCTATCGCCAAGCCGAGCATTGCCTTCGGGAGTTCAAGCTAAATGAACCGTGGTACGCAAAACCGCGTGAAAAGGACGGCCGCGGCTGGGGAGCGACCGAAGCTATCCGAGGTGCACTTTGCCACTGGATAGAGGTCGAAGGCGGGAAGATCAAGAATTATCAGATCGTTGCCCCGACGACCTGGAATGTTGGACCGCGCGACGCTGAAGGCAATCTGGGACCGATCGAGTCCGCACTTGTCGGCAGCCCGATCGCGGATCCGACCGATCCGGTCGAAGTAGGACACGTTGCACGCTCATTCGATTCATGTCTCGTATGTACGGTCCACGCACATGATGCGAAAACCGGGAAAGAGCTATCGAGGTTCAGGATCGGATAGTTCAAAGCGCATTGCCGACCGCTGCTAGGACGGCAGACGTCGCAGATGCGGAAGTTCGATCTGATCTTTTGACCGAGGAAGTTGGATGCACGCTGACGAAGAAAATGCCCTAAGGCAAAAGATAGGTGAAATGATGGCGAACGGCCTCGAGACGCAGCTTGAGCCGTTCCCGGAAACTCACAAGGAATTTGCCGAACTACTTGCCCAGATAAGAGATCTGCCGCCCGATGATCTTGAGGCAAAGCTGGTTCTTTCCGGATTTGCGGATAAACCTTACGGCCCGGACCAAATGCGATGCCTCGAATGTATGTATTATCTGGTTCACCGGAAATGGTGCGATCTGCCGGAACTCGCCGTCCCGGTTGAACCGGATTGGTACTGCAGACTTTGGAGGATCTGAGATAAAGGCGGGTGATCTAAGTTCAATTTGCGCGCACCGTTTTCTGCCAGATCCAGTTCGAAGCGGCTAAATACTTACGAACGAAAACTGATTCCCGCCGATCGGAGGAATTGGCGATGGGCGACGATGAATTAAGGAGATCACTCGAAAAGCTGTTAAAGGACGGCCTTGAAACTGATTGGAAAGACCGGGCATATACGAGCGATCAGGTTAACTTTGTCACCAACAAATTACGTTCGCTCGCGGTTGATGACTGGCCGGAAAAACTTAAGGTCGCCGGATTCACGCTTGTGCCGTTTGGCGAGGACGACGAGGTATCTCAATCGTGCAAAACATGTATGTATTATTTGAAGCATCGCCGATTTTGCGAGCTTCCGGAGCTTAATTGCCCGGTCGAACCTGAGTGGTCATGTATTCTTTGGCGAATCTAATTACTATTGATCTGTGTTTACAATAATTGGTTGCGGAAACTCAAATCGCTCCGACGATGGCGTGGGTGTTTATGTGGCCCAATCATTGATGGCATATCTGCGCACTGAGCCAAATGAAAGCGTTCGGATATTTGACGCCGGTACCGGTGGTATCGACGTTATGTTCCAGGCAAAGGGGTCGTCGCGGCTGATCATAATGGATGCCAGCAGCTCCGGTTCACCTCCCGGCGCGATCTTTGAGGTTCCCGGGGATGAGTTGATCGCAGAAAAAGACCCCGGGTTCAGTCTTCACGACTTTCGCTGGGATCATGCACTATATTCAGGGCGGAAGATCTTCCGAGACGATTTTCCGCAGGATGTGACCGTTTATCTTGTCGAAGCGGCCGAGCTTGGTCTCGGGCTTCAGCTTTCAGAGCCTGTTCAGAATGCGGCGAACGAGTTGATCAGAAAATTGCAGGTTGAGATCCGCAGCTATGAGTGAGTCGAAAAGGGTGAGTTTCATTCTTGCAGATCGCGGGAATCTCATAATTCCGGCCGAAACTTACACTTTGTATCTTTCCGGGAAAACGGCTGTTGCCCTTCTAAACGATAATGACGGAGTTTTTCTTATCCCGTTGATCGAGGATTCTGCTGGGGGACTTATCCTTAAGGTCCGAAATTCCCGCGGCGATCGGGTGGTGCATGCACAGGAATTCTTTCGATTCCATCGCTTTGACGAAACTGCCGAAGAGGCTCAGATCGCAGTCAATTGGGATAACGAAAGAGGAGCTCTAAGGCTCGAATGGCCTGATTTCCTCCGAAACTAAACTGCAAACTAAGTTTACAATATGAAAAAAATATTGACAAAAAGACCTTTTGCCTATAACCTGCACCTTAGCCGAAAATTATACCCGCATCAATTATAGTTTGAAGCCGCCGGCAAACTATGGGATCACTGTCTGACGCACAAGTTGAAGCCGCACTTAGAGCTGTTGAAACGGACGATGTTTCGCCAGAGGAAAAGGCTGAAATGCTCATGGAGATCGCCATGGGCCTACAGCATAAACCGAAAGATGTTAAACAGATCGATGATGCCGCCGAACTTTACGAGCGCGCCCTCGAATTTTGTCCGGAAGGAGCGAAATTGCTGTCCGCGCGGATAAAGGCAAGGCAAGCGACGGCACTTCAGGCAACCCCTTCGGGTGGGATCCGATCGCTGTTCAAGGCCCAAGATCGACTTGCCGAGGCACGATCGGTTTTCTCCGCGATGGGGCTCAACGAAGAAAGTGCCGAAGCGGAACTAAACCTGGGACTCATTTGCCAATCACTAGCCCAATCGGGTGCCGGTAAGCTGACAGATGCCATTCAGCATTATCACAACGCTCTAAGAGTATTCAACAAAGACAATTATCCGCAGGATTTTGCGATCCTGCATAACAATCTTGCGATCGCCTATCTTTCAATGCCGATGAGCGATGAACGAGCGAAGATGCGCGAAGCGCTTGCGGTGCAGTCTTTCGAAGAGGTGCTCAAGGTGATAAATATCGTCGATCAGCCGAGCGAATACGCGATGATCCAGAACAATCTTGGGAACGCCCTGCAATATGCATCAACGAGCCATGCTTTGGCAAACAATCTGCGGGCAGTGGAGGCCTATGACGAAGCCTTACGGGTCCGCACACCGCGTGATACGCCGATGGAATATGCCAATACGATCGCCAACAAAGCTAACGTGTTGAGAAACCTTCCGGATGATCCTGAGAATATCAGCGGCGGGAATGTGCAAAATTTACGAAGGTCGCGCGAGCTTTACATCGAGGCTCGTTCGATATTTCTGCAATACGGGCAAATGGAAGGTGTTAAGAACATCGACGAAACGCTTCTGGAGATCGATAGTGAAATGGCACAGACCGCCGTGGCCGGAAACGGATCGGTGCATTGATTAAGGGAACGAGGGGGAACGAACTGAAATGTCAATATTGTCTTTGGTCGCTATTGCCTTGCTAGGAATCGTTTTCGGGATCGTCGGCGGTGCTGTTGCCGGTTGGAGGCTTGCCGGGAAAGATCTGGGAGAATCATTCGCAGTCCTGATGGGCGGTCTTTTCAGTTCGACAGCGGTCATACCGGGCGTGGTCGTCGGGCTCATCGTTTTGTTCTTGATCTCGTAAGAAATGGGGGACGAGTAGATGTGGGAAATGTTCAAAGGGACAGCGGAGATGTTTTTTAAGGGGAAACTTTTTCGTGATAACACAATGGTGATTCGTCAATGGGCTATCGGATTTGTTATCGCGGTAGCCCTAATTGTTTTGCTCGGCAAGTTCGTCGTTCCGGCCTGGGCCGCTGCGGTCATCGGTGGTATTGCTGCGGGTGTAGCAATGCCCTATTTGTTCAAGGATCTCAAGTACAACTAATGTCAGACGCGGCCACACAACAGCAGCACGACAGTTCAGCGGTGTTAGACCGTTTGGCGGGCGATATAGATAAGCTCGAAGCTATAGTTTCCGGTTGGGACGAGCACTATTTGCTCACATCGAAAGCACTGAAGACGTCGATCGAGGCACTGCACAAGGAAGCTCTGACTCGATTGATCCGAGCCTTGAAAGACGACCCGGCCGCGGGTGCAAGGCTTCGCGAAGCCCTCGGCGACAGCGTGGTTTACGGCGTGCTGCTCTATCACGGATTGGTTAAGGAACCGCTTCAGCCGCGTGTTGAAAAAGCCCTTGCAGCCGTAAGGCCGATGCTTCAGGGACACGGCGGAGATGTTGAACTGGTCGCGATCAAACCGCCGGATACCGTCGAAGTTAGGCTGGTCGGTTCGTGTCATGGCTGTCCGGCATCGAGCCAAACGCTGACCGAAGGAATTGAACGATCGATCAAAGAATATTGCCCCGAGATACTGCACATCAATCAGGTCAGCCGTGGCCGTCCCGAGGTCGAAGCGAACGGCGAACAGAAGCTCTATTACATCAGCCCGTTCGCGGCGAACGCAAAGGAAAAATGGCTCGATGCCTGCGGCCTGTTAGAAATTCCGGAATTCGGCGTGATAGAGCGCAAGATCAGCGACCGGTCCGTTCTTCTGCATCGCCAGGGCGAAATGGTGAGCTGTGTAGATAACGTTTGCGCTCATCTTGGGATGCCTCTCGAAATGGGCGAGGTTGTGGATGGCGTTCTGACGTGTCCATACCACGGTTTCCAATACCTTCTTGAAACCGGCGAATGTATGACCGTTCCCGAAGTTCAGCTCAAAGTGCATGCGGTTAAAGTGCTCGGCGATAGAGTTCAGGTTCGATTTGAAGTATGACGCAGACGATGCGGGTAAAACTGAATTCGACCGTAAAGATCGACGTTGATCCGGCGGCGTTGCCTGCTCGGCCATTATTGCGACCGATGCCCGAGGTACTGCTTGGAACGGCGGTCAACGGCGCTGAGGTTGCCGTGGCGGTTGCTCCGACGCCTTCGACGATGTTCGGTCCGCGCGGTGGCGCTCTTCACGGAGACGGTTCAGTTTGGATCGCCGATACCGGCCATCATCGGCTGCTCGGTTGGAACAAGATGCCGGCCGGCGACAACGCTCCTGCCGATATCGTGATCGGCCAGCCAGACCTTTTTCACGAAGGGCGAAACGCGAAGGGTGATGTTTCGGCGTTTTCGCTAAATGTTCCGACCGGTGTCACACAGTGCGGAGACGGGATCGCAGTCGCTGATGCTTGGAACCACAGAGTTCTTATCTGGCACGAAACTCCGAAAACAAATAACCAGCCCGCGGACATCGTTTTGGGCCAAGCTGACTTTTCATCGGGTGAAGGCAATCGCGGCAAAGAGGCGCCAACGGCTGAAACAATGTTTTGGTGCTACGGCATATGTTGGGACGGCGAGCGTTTGTGGGTCGCCGATACGGGCAATCGGCGTCTGCTGATGTGGAACGATATGCCGACCCGCAACGGGCAGCCAGCAGACATCGTTCTAGGTCAAGCCGATTTCTTCACTCGCGATGAGAATGGCGGAGGTGAGCCCGATGCGAAAAGCATGCGATGGCCGCACGGCATTGCGATATGGGATGGACGGTTGTGTGTTTCAGACGCGGGCAACAATCGTGTGATGGTTTGGCCCGGAATTCCGACCGAGTTCAATAAACCTTGCGATTTTGTGCTGGGTCAGAAGGATGCTCAAGGAGTTGATCATAATCAGAGCAATTATTTTCCGATCACGTCTGGGCTGAATATGCCATACGGGATCGCCGTCGTTGGTGACTGGCTGATTGCGGCGGACACGGCTAGTTCGCGGCTGGTCGCGTGGCACAAGGATGACAATATTTCCGGATGCCCTGCACGTCTGCTCGCCGGGCAGCCGACGTTTCAGGATAAGGGCGACAACCGCTGGCAAATGCCCGTCCGCGACAGCATGTGTTGGCCCTACGGGCTCTATACGAAGGACGAAACAGTGTTGGTCTGCGATTCGGGAAACAATCGCGTTTCGCTCTGGAAAGTTTCCGACGAGGTTTCAAAAACGATCTAACAATGGCTGATTCTGCTGCACAACCAAGCGAGCGAATTATCACCGAACGAATTATGGTTCGCGGTCAGGTTCAAGGCGTCGGATTTCGCCCGACGGTTTGGCGGCTTGCGCAGCAATTCGCGATCCGTGGTTCGGTTTTGAATAACGGCAACGGGGTCGAGATCATTGTACAGGGAATCGTTGGTGATGTGGAGCGGTTTACTGAAGCCGTCAGCCAACAAGCGCCACCGCTTTCATTGATCAGCCTGATAAATAGAGAAAAGATCGAGTTATCAGAAACGTTTGTTGGCTTTGATATTAAAAATAGTGAGCGCACTTCAATCCGCACGGGTGTCGTTCCCGATGCAGGTGTTTGCGCGGCGTGTCTCGCTGAAACGTTCGATCCGTTCGGCCGCCGTTACCGCTACCCGTTTACGAACTGTACGCACTGCGGGCCAAGGCTGTCGATCATCGAAGACATTCCGTATGATCGAGCGACTACGACGATGAGCGCGTTTGAAATGTGTGCCGACTGCCGCGTCGAATATGAAGATCCGGCGGATCGCCGCTTCCACGCGCAGCCGATCGCCTGCTACAAATGCGGGCCGCGTGTTTGGCTGGAACGCAGCGACGGAAACGCGTTCTCGGTAGATGCGTTCACGATGCTCGATGAGACTGATGCCGCCTGTACGCTTATCCAGCGGGGATATATAGTTGCGATAAAAGGTATCGGCGGTTTTCAGATTGCGTGCGACGCGACGAACGACGAAGCGGTTTCAAGATTGCGATCGTTAAAACATCGCGAACGAAAGCCGTTTGCTCTGATGGTGCGCGATGTCGACATCGCCCGCCGTTATTGTGAGATCAGCTCGCAAGAACAATCGATGCTCGAGAACCACGCCGCACCGATCGTAATTCTCGAGAGAATTGCGGCTGGTGATTCGGAGTACCCGATCTCACCAAATGCGGCACCGGGAATTAACACGCTCGGCATAATGCTTCCGAATACACCGCTGCATCATTTGATATTGAAGCGCATGGACCGGCCGATCGTCCTAACCTCAGGCAACATTTCCGATGAACCGCAATCGATCGAGAATGCCGATGCAAAGAAACGGTTGGGAGCGATCGCGGAATATTTTGTAATGCACGATCGGCCGATCGCACAGCGTGTCGATGATTCGGTCGTGAAGTTTATGGCTGGCGAGCCACGAGTTTTAAGGCGTGCCCGCGGTTTCGCACCAGCACCTTTTGTAATGCCGAAAGGCTTTGAGACTTCACCGAAGGTTCTGGCCTTTGGCGGCGAGCTCAAGAATACGTTTTGTTTGCTAAATGACGGGAAATCAACCGTTTCCCAGCACATCGGCGATCTTGAGGACGCTGCGACCCAAGCCGATTACAAAGACAATTTAAAGTTGTACGAAGAACTTTATCAGCACGAAGCGCAGTTGCTAGCGTTCGATCTGCATCCCGAATATCTTTCCGTCAAATTAGGCCGCGAGCGTTCTGAAATTACTGGGATCCCACTCGTCGAAACGCAACATCACCACGCGCATATTGCGGCATGTCTGGCAGAAAATGATGTTCCGATCGACGCGAAACCGTTGATCGGGGTTGCTCTGGATGGCATCGGCTTTGGCGATGACGGCACGTTTTGGGGCGGCGAGTTTCTGCTTGCCGATTACCGCTCTTACAAGCGTCTAGCTACGTTCAAACCCGTTGCGATGATTGGCGGCGAAATGGCGATCAAAGAACCGTGGCGAAACACTTATGCGCATCTGATGGGCGAGATGGGCTGGGCCAAATTTGCGATCAACTATACGGAGCTAGAGCTTTTCGAATTTCTGAACACAAAGCCTCGCGAAACGATGGATGGCATGGTCAAGCGTCAATTGAATTCACCTCTTGCGAGCTCGTGCGGAAGGCTGTTTGACGCAGTCGCCGCGGCGGTCGGAATTGCTCGCGAACACGCCGCCTATGAAGGGCAGGGTGCCGTCGAACTCGAGGCGATAGTTGACGAAAACGTTCTTAGGAATGAACACGAAGAACTTGCGTATCCGTTTGCGATCCCGCGTTTGCAGGGATCAAACCTTCCGTATATCGAACCGCTCGCGATGTGGCAGGCATTGCTCGGCGATCTGATCTTGAAAGCGCCCGTATCGACGATCGCAGCGCGCTTCCACAAAGGTCTTGCGAAAGTGATCGTTCAAATGATCGAGAAACTCAGCAAGTACGAAACCGGCGATGATCCGGTGAAAACTGTCGCTCTATCGGGCGGTGTCTGGCAGAACAAGGTATTGCTTGAAGAGGTGTTGCGACGATTGCGAGAGAAAGACCTCGAAGTTTTGACGCATCGCCTGTTTCCAACAAACGACGGTGGACTTTCATTGGGACAGGCTGCGATCGCGGCAGCACGTGCGAATCAATAAAGAATTTGTCGGTGGTGAGTGCATTTTGCACCAGTATTGAGTTATCAGTTTTGAGTTTCCAGTCTTTCTGCATATGCGAGAGTAATCTATGTGTCTTGGAATACCCGGAAGAATAATTTCGATCGATGAGAATATCCCGAAGCTCGCGACGGTCGATGTCGGCGGCGTTCGGCGGCAGATCAATATTTCGTGCATCGTTGACGAAGCACATCCGCCGGGATCATGTGTCGGCGATTGGGTGCTTGTTCACGTCGGGTTTGCGATGAGCCGGATCAACGAAGAAGAAGCCGCTGCAACGTTGTCGCTGCTTGAAGAAATGGGAGAGGTGCAAGCCGAAATAGCAGCAATGCGGGCTTCGGGAACACGATGACGGACAGCAGAGTTTCATCGAATTTTCTTTATCCGTTCCTCCACGGCGAGCCACAGGATGCCGTTCGGTTGGACGAGGGGCTGCTCGAATCCGTCCGGCAAAAGGCGAAGCACAGCGTTGATGTGAAGCAGGAATTCTTTGAAACGAATGCTGAGAAGGTGGTTGAGGTTGGCCGTGCAATAGCAAATGTTTATGAATCGGGAGGAAAACTGCTCTCAATGGGAAACGGCGGTTCGAGTTGCGATGCGGCTCACATCACGGTCGAGTTTGAACACCCGGTAACGGCAGGGCGTCCGGCTCTAACGGCGATGAATCTGGTCGCGGATGTGGCAATGGTGACAGCTGTCGGTAATGACGTCGGGTTTGCAAATGTGTTTACACGGCAGGTGATCGCACACGGTAAACCGGGTGATGGATTGATCGGAATATCTACAAGCGGCAACTCCGAGAATCTGATCAATGCGTTTGCGAAAGCAAAGGAGATGGGCTTGGTTACGATCGGACTTGCCGGCGGCGACGGCGGCCAGATGATTTCAAGCGGAGCGGTCGATCAATGCCTGATAGTTGAGAGCGACAGCATCCATCGCGTTCAGGAAACACACGTCGCTATCTATCATGTACTTTGGGATCTGGTGCACACGCTGCTTGCGGACAAGCGCGGCGGACTAAAAAGATGAAATACGTTGACGAATTTCGCGATCCGGTGAAGGCTCAGACGCTGCTTAACGAGATCAACGATCTGATACCACAAATTGATATCATTAAGGATCGGCCACTTCAGATAATGGAGGTGTGCGGCGGGCACACGCATTCGATATTTCGTTACGGGCTCCAGAATATGCTGCCGCGTGAGGTGGAGTTCGTTCACGGTCCCGGCTGTCCGGTTTGTGTACTGCCGATGGGCCGAGTTGATGATTGCGTTGCGCTCGCAGAGATCCCACATGTCATCTTTGCAACCTTTGGCGATGCTATGCGAGTTCCGGGTTCTAAGAAAAGTTTGCTCCAGGCCAAGGCCGAAGGTGCCGACGTGCGGATGGTCTATTCGCCGCTCGATGCATTGAAACTTGCGAAGGAAAATCCGGATAAGGAAGTAATTTTCTTCGGCCTTGGGTTTGAGACGACAATGCCGAGCACCGCCTTAACTGTCTTGCAGGCAAAGGAAGACAACGTCAAAAACTTTTCGCTGTTCTGCAATCACATCACGATCATCCCGACGATCAAAGCGATCCTCGATTCGCCACAGCTTGAGATCGACGGCTTCCTCGGGCCGGGCCACGTCAGCATGGTGATAGGAACTTCGCCATACGATTTCATTGCCAACCATTATAAGAAGCCGATCGTTGTCGCCGGGTTTGAGCCGCTAGATGTGCTTCATTCGATGTGGATGGTATTGAAGCAATTGGCAGAGGGCCGGCACGAGGTCGAGAATCAATACAACCGGATCGTGCCGGACGCGGGCAGTGCACCGGCCCTCGAAGCTGTAAAAGAGGTTTTCGAACTGCGGGAGTTCTTTGAGTGGCGCGGGCTTGGTTCGATCGATCATTCGGGAATACGGGTACGCGAAGAATATGCGGAATGGGACGCCGAGCGGAAATTCCCCGTCCCAAATCTTAAGATCGCCGACCCGAAATCATGCCAGTGCGGCGAAGTGTTGAAAGGGGTGATCAAACCGGCTCAGTGCAAAGTTTTTGGCACACAGTGCACACCCGACATGCCATTAGGAGCGCTGATGGTCTCAACCGAGGGCGCCTGTGCGGCGTATTACAATTACGGCCGCGTACAGGTGACGAGAAACTCGGCAAGCGCCGCAGCTTGAATCTATGACCGGAGAAAATGCAGTTCAAAAGCGTGTTAGCCGCTTACGCGAGACGACCATAAATATGGCGCACGGCAGCGGCGGCAAGAAGATGCGCGACCTGATCGAAGACGTTTTCCTCGGTGCGTTCAATAATCCGCTTCTTGCTCCGCTTGAAGATCAGGCGGTGATTAACCTGGCCGATCTGGCGGCAAGCGGCGACCGGCTTGCGTTTACGACCGATAGTTATGTTGTCAGTCCGCTGTTCTTTCCCGGCGGAAATATAGGGGCGTTGGCGGTCAATGGAACTGTGAACGATCTGGCGATGTGCGGTGCAAGGCCGCTCTATCTTTCGTGCGGAATGGTATTGGAAGAAGGGCTTGAGGTCGAAACGCTCAGGACGATCGCGGCGACTATGCGCGAAATGGCAGACGCCGCCGGAGTTGCAATTGTTACCGGTGACACAAAGGTGGTCGAACGCGGAGCGGCCGATAAGCTGTTCATTAACACGTCTGGTGTCGGCGTGATCCCTGCCGGAGTGAATATAAAGGCAGACCGCGCAGAGCCTGGTGACAAGATAGTCATCAATGGGTTCCTAGGCGACCACGGTGCCGCCATTCTGCTTGCCCGCAATGAACTTGCGCTCGAAACCGACATCGAAACCGATTGTCAGCCGCTTTATGATCTGGTGAAAACAATGCTCGCAGTTTGCCCCGATATCCACTGTTTACGAGATGCGACGCGCGGCGGACTAGGAACCGTCTTAAATGAATTTGCCGAAAGCTCGGGTATAAGTATTTCGATAAACGAGACCGCAATACCGATGCGCGAGAACGTAAAAGGCGCGTGTGAATTGCTCGGGCTTGACCCGCTGTATCTTGCGAACGAAGGCAAGCTCGTCGCCGTCGTGCCGGCTGACCGTGCCGACGCCGTTTTGGAAGCGATGCGCAAAAACCCGGCCGGAACCGGATCGGTGATTATCGGCGAGGTCGGCGAACGCGGTGAACCTTTGGTGGTCATGAATACGAGTTTTGGTGGTGGACGGATCGTTGATCTGCTTGTCGGAGAACAGCTACCGCGAATTTGCTGAGATGCACGAGCTTGGAATAACACGCAACGTTGTAGCGATCTGCTCGGAAAATGCGGGCGGTGCGTCCGTAAAGCGTGTGACGCTTGAAATAGGCAAACTTAGTGCGATCTTGCCAGATGCTGTCCGGTTTTGCTTTGATATTTGCGCCAAAGGAACGGTCGTCGAAGGTGCACGGCTCGAAATAGTGGAGATCCCGGGCAAGGCCCTATGTGCCGATTGCGGCAGCGAGTTCGGATTAAACGATCTGGTCGGCCGGTGCGACTGCGGCAGCAATGATCTGAGCATCATTGCTGGGGAAGAATTAAAGGTAAAGGAAATGGAGGTTTGAGATATGTGTGTAACCTGCGGCTGTTCGGATAATGATCAAGTGGCGATCGTAGATGCGGCGACGGGAGATCAGCTTCTGATATCGCACGAAGAGGCACACGCCCACGGGCACACCCATTCGCACGACGGCGAGCCCGCACGTCACGCCCATCCCCACCAACATTCTCATGACGGGACCGCCGCCGCGGTTGCTCGTGCACACAGCCGGACGATCGAGCTTGAACAAGAGATCTTAGGAAAGAATCAATTGATCGCCGAACGCAACCGCGGATGGCTCGCGGCAAAAAGGATCCTGGCGCTCAATCTTGTTTCGTCTCCGGGCTCCGGGAAGACGACGCTGCTTGAACGAACGATAAACGATCTGAAAGGCGAGTTTGAGATCGGCGTTATCGAAGGCGACCAGGAAACGATCAACGACGCCGAACGGATACGCGCGACCGGCTGCAAAGCGGTCCAAATAAATACGGGAACGGGCTGTCATCTTGAGGCCGAAATGCTCGGACGCGGGATTAAGAGTTTGGAGCCAGGGGACAATTCGATCTTGTTCATTGAAAATGTCGGTAATCTTGTCTGCCCGGCGATGTTCGATCTGGGCGAATGGGCAAAAGTGGCGATCCTGTCCGTGACCGAGGGTGAGGACAAGCCGCTCAAATATCCGCATATGTTCCGCGCAAGCAGCGTGATGCTGCTGAACAAGATCGATCTGCTCCCATACCTTAAGTTCGATGTTGAGGAATGCGTCGCCTACGCCCAAGAGGTTAATCCGGATATCACCGTGCTCAAAGTTTCTGCCGAGACGGGCGAAGGAATGGACGCGTGGTACGGCTGGCTGCGCGCGGCGAAGCTGCCGATGGCCTAGGCGTCTTGGCGGCTCGTATTTTCGATCTCAAGGATCAGGTCCGCGCCGTATGCTTTTGCGGGGGTTTGAGATCCGGGCGTGAAGTTTCCGGCAAGTATCTTTTCTGTGATATTTAGCGCGGCGAGAGCGGTCGTGGTGTAGCCTTCGGGACACTGCATACGGGCTTCGACACAGTTGCCTTCGTCGTCGCTGGCCTCGCCCCACAGAAGCGTTTTCCCTTTCGCGCGTTCCGCGTCGCTCGGGCCGCCGTGCGGGATTTTCCCTTGAAGATATTTCTGAACCGGGCCGGTCGCAAGCAGCCATCCGAGATAACGGCTCAACTTCATCGCCTTCAACGCACTCGGCGGAACGACAGTATAAACCTCGATATTCGGAATTCCGGTCGAATGATAGGCGGTCGAAACATCGCCCCACGGTATCGTCACTCCCGTCTTTTTAACCTCGCCAAGATCTATTTCGCGTGTTCGCCAGGCGGCGGGAACTGGCATTATCTTTCCGTCGCGGCGAACTGCTCCGCCCTTACCGACGTTCATCGTCATCGTCGCCTGCGTTCCGTGCGACATACGTCCCAAACCGTACCAGCCAAGCGTTAAATGCGTCGCCGAGGGCAGTCGGTTCTTTAGGTGCATCGCCAGGCAATCACTCGGCACAACGTCAAACCCGACGCCGGGCATTACCATTATTCCCGCGTCCTTTGCTTTTTGGTCGCCGGCGGCACAGGCTTCGAAGACGGCGATCTCGCCGGTGATGTCGGTATAATGCGTCTTGGTCCGCAGACACGCCTCGCCCATCTGCCGCGAGGTAAGCGAGAACGGCCCCGCGCAATGAAGAACCGAAACGACCTCATTCAAAGCTGCATCGAGCTTCGCCGTTTCATCTAATGAAAACACTCGATATTCAAGCCCGTGCGTCTCGCCAAGTGCCTTAATCGCCGCCTCATTCCGCCCGGCAATGATCGGCTTGAGCCCACGCTCAACCGCCATCCGCGTGATCAATTCACCCGTGTACCCGTTCGCTCCGTAGATTAGAAAGTTATTAGTCATTGAATTATCTCTTGTACTCGTCCGACTTGGCCGTCGGTTAGTCTGACTTTTACGCCATGCGGGTGAGTTGCGGAATTGGTCAGAATTTCTTTCACGACGCCATTGGTTTTTTTGCCGGTTCGCTGGTCTTGTTTCAGGACGATCGCGACGGTTATTCCGGGTTTAATATTCTTGCGTTCTCGGTGCGGCATAGGTTCAAAATAACTTTAACTCAAGATCTTGGGTTTCTTTAAGCTTTTTCAAGAAATCTTTCCGGCCGATCTCTTTTGCGCCGAGTGCCTCAAAATGGGGCGTCATAACCTGATTATCCAGCCATGTCGAACCGCGGGTTTTGAGGTGCTCGATCAAGAAAAGCAGAGCCAGTTTCGAAGCGTTCGGCCGTTTGAAAAACATCGATTCGCCACAGAAAACGCCGCCGGCATCAATTCCGTAAAGTCCGCCCGCCAGGTCACCATTATCGTCCCAGGCTTCGACGCTGTGTGCGTGGCCCAGGTGATGGAGCTCGGTATATCTCTCTACAAATTCGTCGGTTATCCATGTACCCTTTTGCCCGGGCCGCCTCATCGCCGAACATTCGGCTATCACTTGGTCAAATGCCTGATCGGTCGTAAACGAAAACCTGTTCTTTCGCCGTTCCTTTTCGAGGCTGCGGGGTATTTTTAGTTCATCGAAAATAAGCACTGCCCGACGCCGAGGGCAATACCATGGCAGCGGCAGGGCTTCCATATACCACGGAAAAATGCCCTTTCTATATGCCTCGATGATGTTCTCGACCGTAAGATCATTGCCGAATGAGATCACATCCGGCCCGAAAAATAGATAATCGCCGAACGTGACCCATTCGGGAAATTCGTGTTCGAGCGGATCCGGGAAACTATCAGCCATCGAGTAATCTTACCGCAGAGACGCCGAGACGCAGAGCCTATTCGAATGATCGAAAAAGAGGCTTTTCTTTCTTGGATCGCCGGAGTTGCCATCGATCCAAATTTTCTCCGTGTCTTAGCGACTTGGCGATTAGATCTCCTAAACCACTTTCAATTTCCACTTGCCGCGTTTGAAAAGAAGTGCCGCGACGATGGTCCAAACCGTAAACGATATAGTGATCGCCCAAAAAACACCCTGCGGGCCATAGCCATATGTGATCGCCAGAACGTACGCCAACGGTATCTCGAACAGCCACAGAACAATGGCGTTGATATAGGTCGGTGTCCAGGGGTCGCCTGCTCCGTTGAACGCGCTTTCGGTTACGATCGCAAGGCCGTAAAACGCGTATCCGTAACCTACGATCCGCAAACAATCGCTGCCATAACGCCCAATTTCGGGATCAGTCGTAAATATGCCCACCAAGGCATCCGAAAAAAGCACGAAGAAGAGACCGAGCACTCCGAGTATCGTCGCCGCCGAACCTCCCGCGATCCAAACGGATCGTTCGGCACGTTCCGATTGCCCGGCACCGAGATTCTGGCCAACAAGAGCCGCAGCAGCATTTGCCAAGCCTACGACCGGCAAAAGCAGAAATATAAAGACGCGCAGCCCTATCTGATAGCCGGCGATCGCAACGCTCCCGAAGACCGCAACTATCGTGACCAACACGCTCCAGGTGGCGGTCGTTACCAATAGCTGCAGAACGCCCGTCCCGGAGAGCCGCATCAGTTTCCAAAGCAGTTTAGGATCAAGCTTCCAGTGTTCCGCTCGGACTTCAAGCCTGCCATTTTTTCTGCCAAAAAGTGCCCAAGCTGCATACGCGACACCGATTCCGCGGCCCAACACCGTAGCCACCGCGGCACCCGTCACGCCGAGTTCAGGAAAGATCCAAATACCGAAAATGAACAGCGGATCGAGAATAATGTTCAATCCATTCGCGACTATGAGAACACGTAAAGCGATCGCCGCATCGCCCGCTCCGCGGAAAATCCCATTAAGAAGAAACAGAAAAACGATGACACCACTCGTCCCGAGCATTATCCGCATAAACGGTAAACCGAGAGCAATGACGTCATCTTCGGCACCCAGAAGCGAATAGATCTGCGGGGCGAAAATAATACCGATCGCACCCATAACTATCGATACAAAGAGCCCAAGATACACTGCATGTGTCGCGGCCCATGCCGCGCCGTCAAGGTCCTTTTCGCCAAATCGACGAGCGACCGTGGCCGTCGCGCCGATACTAAGCCCGATGCCGACCGCGTAAACCAGCGCAAGAATGGCCTCTGTAAGCCCAACAACGGCTACTGCCTCGGCCCCAAGCTTGGCTACGAAAAATGTATCGACAACCGCGAAGAGAGCCTCCATCGACATTTCCAGGATCATCGGGATCGCCAAAATGATCAGAGCAATAAGGATCGATCCTTTTGTGAAATCGCGCTCGGTGCCGACGAGCGCCTCGCGCAATATCGAACGAATTGAATTGTCACCGGCAACGTCCGACGAAACAGTGGACGGAGCCTCTCCATCGAAAGACATAAAAACTCCAAATTAAAGCAAAAAGAAGAGGCGCAGAAATACGCCAAGCGGGCACACCATGCTCTCTGCAAAAAGAGCGACCGGTGAACGTTAAAGAGCGGTTAAATTAGACAAGTTCCAACTTCATGATCTTTGCACCTTAACACAGTAAACTTTCGAAGTGAAGTTCTACGGACGGTTCGCCGCAAAAGTTCAAAATAAATTAAGTTCTACGACCTTTAACGAAAGTCCCGGCAAAATGCGGCCATTGTAGACCATTTGGCGGAACTGTGAGACTACGGATAGAATCCGATTATAAGGAGATCGATCAGAAATGTTGAAACAGATACGCGGCAGCACCATTTGATAACTCACACGTGAAGAGTTCGAACAAATTATCGCTCCATACCGGCGAGGGGATAGTGATCGACCTCGGGACCGGCGACGGCCGCTTTGTGTCCGAAGCGGCGAGGATGAACCCGAACAAGTTCTTCATCGGCGTAGATGCGAACGTAAAGCCGCTCGAAAAACTTTCAAATCGCGCGACAAGGAAGCCATCTAAAGGCGGCTTACCTAACGCGATGTTCGTTCAGGCTGCTGCCGAAGATCTGCCCGAAGAACTTGACGGCGTTGCGAACGAGATCCATATTCATTTTCCGTGGGGCAGCTTGCTCAAGGCGACGGCGACCGGAGAGCGCGGTTTCCTCGCTTCATTGCGAAGAATAGCGGCCGATGAATGCACATTGGAGATCATTATCGGGATCGACCCGGATCGAGACAACAGCGAACTTAAACGGCTTGGCTTGCCGCCCATTACACCGATCTTTGTCCATTCATATCTAATACCAAGCTTCATTAATGCCGGCTTTGAATTGCTCGAAGCACGAACATTATCGAGAGCCGAATGGGCTTCAATTGAAACAAGTTGGGCAAAGCGACTTCGCAACGGCGACAGCCGAACGGCATTTTTAATTGAATTTGCATTGGAACGGACGAACGGTGGATCGCCGATAGCTTCCAACCGGGGCCTAATGCCAAACATCAATAGTTAGTGACAAATATAACCGATAGACGCGAGTTTTTGCGAGGCATTGGCGGTGCCGCGGTTCTTACGTTCGCCGCAGCAAATGGTTTGTTTGCGGAAAGGCAGGGTGAACGCTCGGAGTTCAATTTCTTGGTTATCGGCGATTCGCTCGTTTGGGGACAAGGGCTCGAAGAAGAGCAGAAATTCTACTTTAAAACGAAACGCTGGCTTGGAGAAGAATTCTTCCGTGGAGCACGGAAGGTAAATTTAAATGTGAAGGCACATTCGGGTTCGACCATTATGCTCAGCGAACGTGAGGCTGCAGCCTTGCTCGCGGCCGAGCGAGATGTCCGAAATGCGGTTCACCCGGAAATAAATGTTTCGTTTCCATCAATCAAGTCACAGCTTGAAACTGCCCGAGGAGAATATGAATCACCGGAAAACGTAGATCTGATAATGCTATCGGGCGGTGTTCCGGAGGTAGGTGTTTCCAAAATACTGAATCCGTTTGAGAGCAATGAAAAGTTGCGCTCGGACATCAATTTGTATTGCCGACAGCATATGTCGATGCTGCTCAAACAGACGGCCGAGGCGTTTCCTAATGCTCTGATCGCCGTGATCGGGTACTATCCCATCATCACAAAGCACACGCCCGTAAAGCGCATAGTCAACGATATTCTTGAGCTATACAATTGGCCCGGCTGGACAAAGCTGCTGATGAATAATCCCGTAAACAGGATACTCTGGCGGCGATATCGCCGAAAGATGATCGAGAGATCACGGATCTGGGTTGAGGATTCGTCGCGCGAACTGGGTTATGCGGTTACCGAGTTGAACTCGAGATCATCTGCAGATCGAGCTGTCCTAATTGAACCCCCATTTCGCGACGAACATGGATACGGCGCAAAGGATTCGCTGCTCTGGAACGTTGGCCCGAAAGGACGTGCTGCCGATCCTATGGCCGATGAGCGGTATCGAGAGTGCCGGCCCGCACTTGATGAATTGCGTCGGAAGACTGATCTAAGATACAGGACCCGCGTTTGTGAACTTGCTAGCATAGGGCATCCTAATCTGGAAGGCTCGGCTGTGATCGCTGAGGCCGTCAAAATTGCAATTCACCCACTGATCGCCGCAAACCGTGTCCGCATCGGCCCACGAAATTCGTCTTCCTCTGTGATGAGATCGCTCGGTTCTTAAGATTGCGTGCAACCTGTTGGCTGGTCTCGCAAATCCCAATCTGCACTAACCTCTTCCCTAGACCGAATCACATGTTTTACCGGGCCGATCTCATCGAATCCAGGTGCAATAAAATGAGAAATACAGCAATTTTGTGGTTTTTATTAGCCTTCTTTGCGGCGACGGCTTCGAACGCTCAGACCAACTCGGCCGCCTTTAGACTTCGTGACGTACAGTCGATCTACGTGGACGAATCGTCATTTCCGATCGTTTCATCATCGTGCGGAACACGTATCAACGATATGCTGTTGCCCTGCGCAAAGCACTCGCGCGAACGTGTCGAGTTTTTGGTGGTTTTAAAGCGATGGCTTGAGAAGAGCGGGTTTAGGATCGTCAACTCAGAAGCCTATGCAGACGGGGTCATCCGGGGCGATCTTTCGATGAACGACTTTGCCCATGCTCCGTCGATCAATGATCCGGACTACAAGAGGAAACGAGAGATTAGCCCTTTTGATGCTGCGGAATGGTACATCAACGCTTGGTTAGAGAATCGTGACGGCAATCGAATTTGGACGATTCGGCGGGGTGAAAATGCATATCCGGGCATCTTTTATAAAGCAACCAGCATGGCGAAGATCGAAGGGAAAAAGCTCGCCAAGGCGATCCAGCACGACCGAAAAAAGGGCCGGTGACGCTTACCACAGTCCGGTTTTCCCTTGTTCGCGATCTAGTGCGGTATAATATGGTCTGCGCGAATAGCGCAGATCATGAAGATCGCGGTTGCAATGAGCGGCGGCGTCGATAGTTCGGCGGCAGCAGCATTATTAAAGGAGCAGGGGCACGACCTCGTTGGCTTCACGATGCAGCTGTGGGATCAGCGGAGACATGTGAATGTTGATGAGAACGGCGACCCGTTGCCCTCACGATGCTGTTCGCTCGACGATGTTTACGACGCAAGGCGCGTGGCGAACACGCTCGGCTTTCCGTTTTATGTTTTGAACCTTGAAAAGGATTTCGACCGCGATGTTGTCGAACCGTTCATTCAAAGCTACCTGAGCGGCGAAACGCCGATACCTTGCGTAGCCTGCAATTCTCGTTTGAAATTCGCATCGTTGGACAGGATGGCCGTGTCCTTGGGCTGTGACAAGGTCGCGACCGGCCATTATGCCCGCGTGGAATATGACGAAAAGGCCGATAGGTATCGATTGTTTCGCGGGAAGAACCACTGGAAGGACCAGAGTTATTTCTTGTGGGAACTGACTCAAGATCAGCTTTCCCGTGCCTACTTTCCGCTGGGTGAAATGTTGAAAAGCGAGGTTCGTGATATCGCTCGAACGGCCGATCTTTACACCGCTGAAAAGCAGGAATCGCAGGAAATATGTTTCGTGCCGGACGGAAAGTATTCCGAATTCATTGATCGGTTTCTCGCGCATGAAGGACGCGAATCCGAGATCCCTGAAGCCGGCGAGATCGTGAGTACAGCCGGCAAGGTTATAGGCGAACATACTGGAATTCATCGCTATACGATCGGCCAGCGGCGGGGACTTGGAATAGCACACGAGAAGCCGCTCTATGTCGTTCAGATCGAACGGGCTAGGAATCAGATAATCGTTGGTGAATCCGATGAATTGGATGCTCCGGAATTTTCGGCGAAAGGCGTCAACTGGGTCGCGTTCGACGAACCGGCCGAGCCAGTCCGAGCGTTAGTAAAGGTCCGCTATCGCCACGACCCGACACCGGCAACTATCCACTCAATGCCCGATTCACGCGTCCGCGTGGTTTTCGACGAACCGCAGAAAGCGTTAACACCTGGCCAGGCAACTATTTTTTACGACATCGAAACCGGCGAAGAAGTTGTTGGCGGCGGCTGGATCGTGCGTGACCTATCGACAGGAGGATGATTATGAACGTTTGGCGGACTGCATTCTTGATCCAGGCTGTTCTGTTCGGCGCATATATTGTAGCCACGTGCGGGTACACAGCAAATGGAAGTGTAGAGGAGCTTGCGATGAATAAGATAAACAGCTTTGACGGCATTACTATCATCGTAAAGGATCTTGCTGCTCAGAAGCGTTTTTATAATGAAGTGCTTGGCCTCGAAATAGAATCTGAGTACTCAGACGCAGTGTTCTTCAAGATCGGTGACCGAAAGCTGGGCCTCTTTGCAAAAGGCCATCACAAGGAAGGCGATGAAAGCCTGGAAGGCGCGGCAAAAGGCATCTCTCATTTTGAGTTCGGCATTTCCGCCGAGACAGCGAAAAAATTCGATGAAAAACTGAAAAAGGCAGGGTTTCATGCTTATCGCGATAACTACAGGGACGCTGACGGCAATCTGTTTCATTTCAATCTGGACGGGACGGTCAATTATTGAAATTTCTTTGGACGTCGTATGATGAGCTTTATGCCAACACCAAAAAAGAGACCAAGTAAAACCGCAAAGGCCGCACAAAAGATCCTCGCAGATTCGAAGCTTCTGAATGAGAAATCAGAACGAGATCTGCAGAGCAGCTCTGAGTTCAAGGCGTCGATCGTTTCGCCCCGCGTCAATAAGTCCGCGATCAAGCCGCGTCCGGACAAGAAACGCGGATGACCGCTAATGATAAAATCCGCTCTCCGTCGGGACTTTTTAGACAAACGGCGTTCGCTTTCTTCGAACGAGATCGCGATCGCCAGTCGGTTGATCGGCGAACGATTTTTCGCAGAAATCGACCTATCCCGAGTAAAAAGACTGCATTCATTTATCCGAATACCAAAATTCAATGAGATCGACACATCGAATATCTACTACCGCATTTGGCACGAAAGGCGTGGGATCGCTACATTCGCTCCGAGAACCGATCTTGCGAATGGCGAGATGGACAGCGTCCGGTTCGATGAAAGCACTGATCTGATGGAAAATGCTTGGGGAATTCGCGAACCGAATTCTAATGATCTAGCCGACCCCGACGAGTTCGACTTAGTGCTGGTGCCGCTGTTGTGTTTCGATCTGTTGGGCCAGCGTGTGGGTTACGGTAAAGGTTTTTATGATCGGTTTCTTGCACAATGCCGCCCGGACTGCGATACCATCGGCCTTAGCATCTTCCCACCAGTCGACCATATTGATGATTCGACCAAATCTGATATACCACTTTCTGCCTGTATCACTCCGGAAAGAACGTATCGTTTCCCTCGTTCGGCCGATCGTATAAATTGATGTCGATCCAACTTACTTTGCCTTCAATATATCGCGAATCTCGGTTAACAATTTCTCTTCAGATGATGGTTCGGTTTCGGCCTCAAGACCTCTAAATATCGAGATCGCATATTTTGCTAAAAGGAACATCACAAAACCGACGATCAAGAATGTGATGACATCGTTGATCAATTGACCATAGAGTATCAACGGCTGCTTCGCTGCCTGGGCCGCGGCAATTTGTTCCGCTGTGGCGACCGGCATGTCTCCGAGGTTGATAACCTGGCTGCTGAAATCAATACCGCCGGTCAGCAAACCTACGACGGGCATAATAATGCCGTCCGTGAACGTCTTTACGATCGACCCGAACGCTGCCCCAACGACCACTGCAATAGCAAGGTCGAGCACATTGCCGCGGGCAATAAATTTCTTGAATTCGCTTAACATAAAGCTATATTCCTCCAATAAATAAAGGCGGCCAATAAAGCCGCCCTTTGAAATAAAAAACAAGAACGACCCTAGACCTTGGCAGATTCAGTCTTCGTCTTATCGTCATCTTTGGCAGTTGCCGAGGACGAAGTTGCAGAACTTCCACTTGCCGCAGTGCTGCTTGAGTACGATGACGGCGACGAGGATGACACCGGGCTTGCTATAGGCGTCGAACTCGAATAAGACGGTGAGCTAGTCGAGGCGGCAGATGCCTTCTCTTTTTCTGAACGAGCTTTTAGCATCGTACAACCGCCCTCAAAGACCGCGCCTTCTTCGATGATCAATTTCGGTGTAGTGATATTTCCGACCAACTTTGCGGTGCGGCCGAGGTGAACTTTATCAGTCGCGTGGACATCGCCGTTTACTGTGCCGTTAACCGTAGCAACACCAACATTTACATTTGCGTCGAGCTCGCCGCTGTTTCCAACGATAAGCGTGCCGCCATCTGATGTAACACTGCCGGTAAGATGGCCGTCAACGCGAAGCATCATCTGAAACGATGTATCGCCTGTTAAGGAGGTGCCGTGACCGACAAAACCGCTTAGCTTTCCTTCCTTGATATCGCGAGCAATATTCTCGCTATCAGTGGATGGCTTTGAAATAGTGTTAGGCGCGTCGCTGCCATATTGATGTGAACTTGTCGTAGCCGGTGAGGGGGAACTCGCTTGAAAATCCGGGGCATCTGAGGTTTCAGTTTTGGACTTATTTCCCATTCTGATCATAAGACGTTGTCTCCTTTCGAGTTGTTATTACTTTTGAGGCAGCAAAAAAAGTCCGGGGCGGACAAGTTAGATCTTGATCGAAAACCAAGGCTAGTACAAAAAAACCATAAGCGTCGAAAAAGTGCCTGCAAAAAGATGATAAACGAGCGCAGAGCTTGATGTCTAGTTAATTCATTCAAGTTGAACTTCGAGCATTCGCGTGCCACAATGAAGGGTTTCGGCATTTGCCGTTTTTTATGTTCGTTGAGACCAAGACAAAAACCCGCCTACTCAAGAAAATGGGCAAGGCGATCGGCGACTTCGGAATGATATCCGAGGGCGACAAGGTGATGGTCTGTCTTTCGGGCGGCAAAGACAGTTACACGATGCTTGATCTGCTGCTCGATGTGCAAAAGCGTGCGCCGGTGAACTTTGAGCTGTTCGCCGTTAATCTCGATCAAAAGCAGCCCGATTTTCCCGAACACGTTTTGCCTGAATACCTGGAGGATTTGGGCGTACAGTACCGAATTGTCGAAGAGGATACTTATTCGATCGTCACCAAACACATTCCCGAAGGCCAAACGTATTGCTCGCTGTGCTCACGCCTTCGCCGCGGCATTCTCTACAACGTCGCGGTCGAAGAAGGCTGTACGAAGATCGCGCTTGGCCACCACGGCGACGACATCATCAACACGTTTCTGCTTAATCTGTTCTTTGTCGGCCAGTTGAAGGCGATGCCGCCGATACTTCGCAGCGACGACGGCCGCAACACGATCATTCGCCCGCTCGCATACGCCCAAGAAGCCGACATCGTCGCCTACGCCGCGGAAAAGCAGTTTCCGATAATTCCCTGCAATCTTTGCGGATCGCAGCCAAACCTTAAACGTGCCCGCGTAAAACGCCTGATTACCGAGCTCGCGACTGAGATCCCGTCGCTTCGTCAATCGATCTTGACAGCTTTGACGAACGTAACGGGCTCGCACCTACTTGACCCGGAACTCTACGATTTCCGGAATTTCGAGCCGCTCGTCAAAAAGATACCGGCCGGGCATGGTTCGGTTGAAAAGGAACTCGATGCGGTCTTTGACCACAGCGAACCCGAGTTTGCCCCGAACCTGATGGCTGCCGCGGGCCTTACGCAGGTAAACGAAACGTTTCAGAATTGAAGCCGACTCATTCATCAAATTCCCTGAGACTTTTCTGCATAGCTCTTCGTTCAACGAACAAACGCAAAAATTTTTCACGCCGCGTAAGAAAAAAGGTGACGGCATTGCCCCAGCCGCGGAGATCTTCGAATCTTTCGATCGAATTAAGCGCTACTAACCCGAGCACAGCGACGGCCGGAACAGCGGCAAACCCAACTTCCCATCCGAAGAAATACCAGACAGCGGCGCCAACGATCAGCCACGTCGCAGGCATAAATACAAGACCTGCAAGTACCTTTGCGGTTGATGCGACATCGTCCGCTCCGTGACGTGCATACCACTCGGAAAACAGCCGACAGAACTGATATGCCGGAAAGTGTAAGACGGCACCTGCCGCGGCGAATGGCAACAGCAACAGCAGCCACCAAGTTCGCGTTATCGCCTGCTTTACCACAAAGGACTTTTCGAATTGAGCAAGCGAAAGATGTTCAGGCCCGATGCCAAAATTATCCAACTCTTTATCAAAGCTTAGAATCTCGTGCCTGAGCTTTTCTTCTTTTTCGGATGCGTCTGAATTCTCAAGGTCAGCAATGTAGGCCTTTAGAAATTCGAGCTTTTCGCCAAGATTGGCGTTATCGCCCGATGATGAAAATATCTCTTCGGCGATGCGCGCCGTATGAACGGCGACATCAGTTTCAGCATTAAGTGTAACCCCGCGAAGTTCGTCTTCGATCTTCGCCGTGAGTTTCTTGACGGCCGAATGCGGTGGCTGGCCGTTTTCATCGAGCCCCGCGGGTTCGACGGTGAATGCCTCGCCAAAATGCAGCAGGGCCTCGCTGCGAAAGGCTTTCTTGCTCGTGTAAAACAGACCAACCGGAACTATGCGGAGTTCTATTGGATCATTTCCAACTGCCACAGCACCGAGTGCGATGCGAGCCGCACCTGTTTTTGCCGGCAGTAGCTTGGGCGAATTATGCGAGATGCCTTCAGGGAAAAGGGCTATTGAACCTCCGCTGCGAAGCAATTCGCTGGCGAGCTGAAACGTTTCCTGGTTCTTCGAAACATCCTCACCTGCATCCGTTTTTCGATAAACTGGCAATGCCTCGACAGTTCGTAGAAGAAACGAAATAATGGGCATCTTAAAGAGTGTCGATTTTGCGAGGAACGAGATACGCCGGGGAAGAGCTACAAAGACAAGAGCCGGATCGACAAGCCCATTCGGATGATTCATTACAAAAATCACGCCGGTGCCTTTCGGCACGCTGTCGGCATTTACAGTTTCGATGCGGCGAAAGAAAAGCTTGAGCGCGGTTCCAAAGATCGCGAGAACGATCCGAAACGTAAGCGAGCCTTGCCTTTTCCGGAAAAGATCGATCAGGCGTAGTTGTTTGATCGAGGTTCGCATCTGTCTCGGGGCGGCATTAAATTTCGTGTCGGTTCGAGAGGGCTTTGTCCATCGTAACTTCGTCCACGTACTCAAGGTCACTGCCGACCGGCATTCCCATCGCGATGCGTGTGACCAAAACGCCGAGCGGTTTTAGCAAGCGGGCGATATAGTTGGCGGTGGCTTCGCCTTCAGTGGTCGGGTTTGTTGCGACGATTATTTCTTTAACTTCAATGCCCTCGTTATTCTCCGGCATCAACCTGGGCAGCAGATTTGCTAGCATCAGTTCGTCCGGACCGATGCCGCGGATCGGCGAAAGCGAGCCGTGGATGATGTGGTAAAGCCCCTTAAAGGAACGTGTTTTCTCGACCGCGACAAGATTGTAAGGCTCTTCGACAATGCAGATGATCGAACGGTCACGTTTGGGATTGGTACAGTATAGACAGGGGTTTACATCGGTCAGATTATTGCAGATCGAACAGAAAACGATCTTTTCCTTGACCTCGCGGAGTGCGTCGATGAAGTTATCTACCTCGATCTGCGGCCGTCGGAGTATATAGAAAGCGAGCCGCTGAGCAGACTTCCCGCCGATGCCCGGCAGCCGTTTGAATTCATCGATCAGCTTAGCGACCGGTTCTGAATAGTCAAGCATAAATAATGGTGAAGTGTGAACGGTGAATGGTGAACGAGGCTAACCGATCGTAATCGAATTCTCCGTTCACCATTTGTCATTCACCATTACATCAGCCCCGGCGGGAGCATACCGCCAAGTTTGCCCTTTAGCGATTCTTCGACCTTGCGGTGTGCTTCGTTGAGAGCGGCAACGGTAAGGTCCTGAATCATCTCGACGTCGCCATCCTTAACGGTATCGGGCGAGATCTTTAGCTCGACGACCTCGAAATCGCCGCGCATCTTTACGGTAACGGCACCGCCTCCGGCCGAAGCCTCGACGACCGTTTCCTTCATTTCCTTGCCCATTTTTTCCTGCATCTGCTGGGCCTGCTGCATCATTGAATTTAGATCGAATCCACCGGGTAATTTCATAATCTCTTTATAAACCTCAAAAAAACTGAATTGCTCCGAGTATATCATCCGTCCCGATGATTGTCCTTTATGTTCGATCTGGTGTCCCACTTTTGTCCCACTTTTGTCCCATTTTTTGTCCGTAGTGGGACAGGTTAAGTATTGCGTTTTCAAATAGTTAGCGGCAAAACTTGTCTCACTGGAAAGAATAACACCGCCAAAGTTCGAAACGTGGTCGACGTGATCCGCTAAACCGAATATTTGTAATGACTTACACATTCAAGATCGTCCCACTTTTGCATCAAAGGCCGCATCAGTGGCTTTGTCAAAGATCGCGTCGGCCGACGGAATGCAGAATCCCAATTTCGAACCGTCCTTGTGCCGTGCCACAGCCGGTATCAGCCAAGTCTGCAACAGTGTAGCACACATAGGACACACGTTGGAATACATTTTTAGGGGAAGATCTATCTGGCGAAATGAACAGTACGCCGATCGATGAGAAATATGGACCGCGGCTAATTTCCAAAAGTGAACTTATTGCTGCCTGGCTTGACGTCCAGTTTTGTCATTTTGATGATGGAGTATTCCCGCGACCGGCATTCGAGTTTGTCGGCATTATCGATAATGAACGTGTCGTAGGTCTTTACGCAGAAATCGGCATCGGTTCCGTCCCATTCGGTCCCATCGGGAGCCGAGCCATAGACGTAGATCGACCCGGTGTAGCCGAGATCGATCGCCTGATTCACGCATTTGCCCGAAGGGATGCGAAACCAACCGCGCGAGACCCATCCGTATTCATCGTCGGTATATTCGGCGATGGCAGCATATATCATTGGCCTCGATGAGCGATTGCAAAAAGACACTTCCGTCATCTTCCGGGTATCGCGCGGAATGTGTTTCCCGGTTCTGGCATCGACCTGGGTTTTCTGTCCGACACACATATTAAGCTGGAAATTTTCCCTCAAGCCTTTGTTGCATGACGGTATGCGTTCCCATATCTTGCATGGGCGCTGCCCTTCGGCCCCGCATTTTCTCTGTGCACCTGCAGTTGAGGGAAGCAGAAAAATGGTTGTTAAGACGCAGAATGTGAGGAACAAAAGCTGTGTCGTGTATCCGAATTGATTCATTAAGCGTTCATTATATTGAGAACCCTTCATCGCTGCCTCCGTGTTGTCGATTTCCAACCTCATCAATTAAAAGTATCGTTATGTCTGTGAGTTTATCGCCACATGGCCAGAACAACCCTTTCACTGCGGCATTTTGACAAAACGCCAAGTCTGCGGCGAAGCATATCACGAACCAGGCACCAAACAAAGCTCGGATCAAATGACGATCGCCTAATGCTTGGCTATTGATGTACAATCTGCGGCAGAAAACGATAAAGATCGATTCAATATGTGGGATATAAACCTTCGCAGCCTGTTTCTTAAGCTTCTGATCGCATCGGTCGCGGTGAGTGCCGCGTTTGGAATAGTCGTGATCCTATTCGGCGATTTCGGCCATTTTGAGATACGCGTCTTGATGACGACGCTGACCGTTACGATCACAAGTATTCTCGGGCTTGCGTGCGGCGCCGCAATCGAATCAGACCGTGGAAACTTGCTCCCGAAAGCTGGAATTGCTTTCTCTGCTGTATCGGCAGCAATGCTGATGTTGATAATTTGGGACGTTTTGTACGATTCGGCAATTTACATAAAGTCCACGATGACGTTCGTTATCGGCGCCGTTGTCGCTTCGCATCTGTCTCTGCTTTCGATCGCCCGGCTAGACGGAAGATTTAGCTGGGTGGTCAAAGTTGCATGGGCCTGTGATCTGATCCTGGCCGGAATTATTTTGTTCGTGATGTGGACAGAGGTCGAACCGCAAGGCGATCTCGTTTCACGGATAATGGGCGTGCTTTCGATCTTGATAGCCGCCATAACTGTCGTTACGCCGGTGTTTCATAAGTTAAGTTCGGGAACTGTTCGAACTGGTGAAACGATCGACGATGAGATCGCCCGATTGCGCGAGCAGATCGATCATCTGGAAGCCGAAAAGGCAGAACTCGAAGAAGCGGAATGAAAGAACTGACCTACGAAACGATCGATCCGATCACTCGCGAAGAGGCCGAGGAAATGCTCCGAAGCGGCGACACGGAATTGATAACTTACGGATTGCTTCGGGCCTCTTACCACGTTGAGGATTGGCGTTGGGTCCAGAGCGAATGCCTTAACCTGCTCGATTCCCAGGACAAGCACCTGCAATACATCGGAGCTATCTGCCTATCGCACATTGCCCGAGTACACGGAAAACTTGATCTCGCTCTGGTCGAACCAGAACTGAAAAAGCTCGAAGGCGATATTGAGATAGGAAGCCAGATCGAAATGGTTCTGGAGGACCTGGAAATGTTCGTAACAGGAAATTAGAAGACTATGTACTCTACGTCGGATCGATAAGCTTTAACCCGTCAAACAGCTTGAAGTCTCGGTTCGTTGAAACTACAGTTGCGCCGTGCTCGATAGCAAGGGCTGCAAGGTGGGCATCTGAAAGTCGCGCCCCTGTGATTCCCGATGCACGTACCAATTGGCGAAAAATAGCGAAATGACCAGTGCCGGGCGTTAATATTTGGGAAACAGGTGCTTGCAAAATCTCGTCCGCGATATCCATCGCTTCTTTAGCAGTAAACGAATTTTGCACCATTCTCACAGTCGTCAAAATTCGCATAAAGCCCATGATGGTATGCCAAGAAAAGCAGACCGGCCTTTCACCGTTTAGGGCGGATTCGAGCCATTCGAGGCACGCGACGTGCTGCTGCGAGCCCTTGTCATACGCATAGATCAAAACGTTAATATCCGGCAACATCATAAAGTGCAGCTACTACTTTGCCGATGTTTTTCGAAGAAATTCCTCTTCATCCAGCGACTGAAGAAGCTCGCTCGTCTTGTCGTAATTCAAGTGCTCGTATAGGCCAAGATTCTTGGCCCGCACTTTGAAAGGCTTTTTTCTTTTCTCAAGACTGTTCACTTTATAGTACTTTCCCGACCGAATAAGTTCGTTCACGGCCTCTTTAAAGGTCTTGCCCTCTCCCGCCTTCATTTCCTCGCGGATCGTTTTTACAACGTCGTCATCCAATGTGATGGTCGTCCTCATACTAGGCTGATTATATTGGATCGATGCAATGATGTCTATAATAAAGCATCATGATGCTCTATTTACATTCACAAACTACTCGCCTCGGCGGACGCTGATCGTCGTTTCGACCTCGATATTCTCCGATCGCGATTTCGCTCTGTTCTGATAAACCAAGACCTGGTATTCCCCGTCTTCGTCCACCGCCGCGTCGAAGATCGTGCCGCCCGGCCCGCCATCGGAATCTCCGTTGGGCATTCGAACTATCCCGACCATGATCGGCCCTTCTTCGCCCGACCAACTTTTTGCAGCGATGTTTACCTTCAGGCGATCGCCTTTTTTGAGGGTGAATGAATACTTGACCTTGTCGCCAGCCTTTTCAAGCTTGGCCGTCTGAGTCGAACCTGCTGAAAGATCGATCGGAATTGCCGGAACGACAATATCCTGGTACTCATCTTCAGCCATGGAACGCGCCCGTTCGATCGCTCCCTTTCCGGTCTCTTCGAACTTGATGCGATCAAATCCTTTCAAGCCTTGAGCGATAACTTGCCCGGAACTGGGATCGGTTATCAGCACGGCAAAAGGCTTTCCGTTAGCCAAACGCCATTCGACCGGTTTCATTTGGCCCATTTGTTTGAGGGCGATCGTCTGAAGAGGCGTTTCCCAATCACGGTCGTTTGTTGCGGCGTTTATCTGGAACTCGGTTGCTGCATCGAAGTAGTGGATCTGATAATTTTCAGGCCCTTTACAAAAGCTGGAAACGTGTCCGCCTTCATCACCACCGACGCTCTTACAGCCCTTCCTGATGTCAGTAAAAATACTGGTGAATTCCGGTTCGTCCGATCCGCTATCCGCGGGCCTGCCGACAACGTCGATACTGAAGATATACGCATCCGGGGTAAATGCTGCGGTCTCATTGGAACCTGGCTGATACTTTCCGGCAGTGTCTTCCCGGCCCTGTACGCGAAATGAGAGCCCCTGCGGATTGTTGGCGAATTGAACATATTCACGCGATTCGATCTCGCTCATCACGATCTCTTTTGCAGGACCATAGATCTTTTCGGCGTCGGCTATCTTCATTCCGGGCTTCACGCCTTCTTCAGTCCGATAATTCTTGTCCCAGACCCAGATCTGCTCGATCTTTGCATTTTCATTTATTTTCGCATCGCGATCTTCCTCGCCGGCATAGATCGTCATAACATTTTGCTTTCCGCGCATTACGGCGATGAGAGCTATGCCCTCGCCATCGCTCGTACGTTCGAGCTTTAATGGATCTACGGCCTTCCGAGCGTCCGCAATGGTCATCCCGAGTTTGATCCGCCCGGCCCGGTCGCCGGTTATCAGGCTTGAGGCCGGCGTTTCTTGTGCGTTCACGATGAAAGATAGAGCTAGTGTTGCAACGACGATGGATAGTGAAAATTTAGCGGCAGTTTTCATAACGGTCTCCTGAAAAAGTTCAAATTTGGTTTTATCGAAGCGGAACTGTGCTCCGCACTTATATTTATGAACGCCGAAAGTGCAATGGCTTGCAGCGACCTTCTTGATTTTTTTGATGAGCACACGTCCGGCGAACCGGCGCCTGCCCGCTGGGCTTATGCCGCGAATCATATCACTGGTTTGCGATATCGAAAAGAAATTTAGTCTATCGGTAGGGGATCTGGTCGGTGACGCCTGCCTGTTCGAAACCTCTGAGGCGCAGGGCGCATGAATCGCAGGTGCCGCAAGCAAGTTCGTTGGAACGGTAGCAAGACCAGGTCAGATGCAGCGGGGCATTCAATTCCATTCCTTTTTTGACGATCTCTGCCTTTGAAAGGCGGATGATCGGCGTGCGTATCTCGATGTGTGTATCGGGCTTTGTGCCGGTGTTTATCGTTTGTTGAAACGCTTCGAAGAATTCGGGGCGGCAATCGGGATAGCCGCTCGAATCTTCGGCTACCGCTCCGATATAGATGCTGGCCGCTCCGATAACCTCGGCCCAACTCGTCGCTATGCTGAGCATATTCGCATTACGAAACGGCACATAGCTGGTCGGGATCTCTGTCGATTCGAGGTCGGCTTCGGTCACTTTTATCGAAGCGTCTGTCAGTGACGAACCGCCGATCTTTGCAAGATATTCGATCGACACATCAAGCCGCTTTTCAATGCCGTAATGATCCGCGATGTCATTGAAAGCCTTCCGCTCGCGAGCCTCCGTCCGCTGGCCGTACGAAATATGTAGAAGAGCCAGTTCGTCGCTCTCACCCGCCGCTATCGCCGTCGCAACGCACGAATCCATTCCTCCGGATACGAGTACGATCGCCGTCATCGGGCTAATCCTTCCTGCAGAATCTGCGAAAGCCGCCAGATGAGCAGGCTGCCGATGTCGTCGGTTGTGTAGTGAACGACTTGCATATCATCGACTGTGACCGCCATAGCGATGCGGCCTCGGCGTGTGTAAACGATGCCGACGTCCGAACGCAGTCGGTCGAGTGCTCCTGATTTTGAGGCGACCGGAACGGTATCCAAAACGTTGCGGCCGATGCCGTCCTTGTATTGCTGGCGGCGTAGAATGGCGATCATTTCGGCCGAAGCTTCCTTGGACACGACCTCGCCCTTTTCGAGCATTTCCAGCAGCCGAACCATATCTTTGGGTGACGAACGACCAATACCGAAAAGTTTATTCAGGGGCTCGTCCCAAGCCTTCGCATCACCACCACCGCCGATCTTGCGAAGTGAAAGTGTATCGTTCAGCCCGAGCTTTGCCATGAAATCGTTGACGGAATTACTGGAAACCCGGTCGAGAACAAAGTTCGTCGCGGTGTTGTCCGAAAGAACGATCATCAGATTTACAGCCGTTTTCAGGTCTATCTTCGAGCCATTGCCGAATTCGCGTAGAATCCCCGAACCGCCAGAGGTCTTTCCGGTTTCGATCGTGAATTCATCTGTCCAGGCGATCTTGCCTTCAGCGACCTGACGAAATGTTTCCGCCATTATCGGCAGCTTTATCGTGCTTGCGGTGCGGACCTGTTCTTCGCCTCGAAGACTGTATTCCTTGCCGGTATCAAGGTTCTTAGCATAGATCCAGACCTTGCCCTTGAACTCTGAAACTTCAGCCTTGATTCGTTCGTCCAACGCAGCGGTCGTGCCGGCAGCCTGTGTCCGGACTTGACCCATGGCAAAGGCGGCAACGCAGAGCATAAAGATGGTAGGTAGAATGATATTTTTCATCATAACGGTGCGGTGAATTGTAAATTGTAAATTGACCGATTGTAAATTGGTAGAGAGGTTTAAGAGTGTTCGGGGCTCTGTGCTCAAGCAGAAAAGTTTGCCTTCCCAATTTACAATTCGGCAATTTACAATTGCCAATTGGTTCAGACGCCTCGGGCGTCGGCTCCCCAAATGTATTTGTGCAGCTGAAGATTTAGCCTTACTTTTAATCCGCTTTTTGCGACAGCCTCGGCTATCTCACTTAAATTCTCGACGCCGTGAACCGGCGAGATCAGGACCGCTTTTGCTTTGTCTATCAGGTCGTGTTCTTCGATCTTTGTTTTTGCATATTCCCAATCGGCAAGATCTGCGACCACGAATTTCACCTCGTCTTTTTCTCGCCGCAGCCGGTCGATATTGGCCCAGTGATTCCGTTCCGCTTCGCCTGAAGCAGGGCATTTAATATCCAATATGATCACGGCACGCGAATCGACCTCTTCGGTCGAAACAAAGTTCCCGGTTTCGATAAGCACCTCATAGTTTCGATTGCACAGTGTGGTGATGAACGGAAAGACGTTTTTTTGAGCGAGCGGTTCGCCGCCGGTTATCTCGACCAGGTTGCAGCCGAATTCCTCAAGCTGCGTCAGTATTGCCTCGAATGACATTTTCTCGCCGCCGGTGAACGTATATTCGCTGTCGCACCAAACGCAACGCATCGGGCAGCCCGTCAGCCGCACGAACGCGCACGGCCGCCCGGCGTGTGACGACTCGCCTTGAATTGAGAGAAAAATTTCGGTTATGCGCAGATCCACAGGAAACTAGCCGCAAATGCATGAATAAGAGATTGTATTCGTGCATTCGTGGCTTATTCAACTTGATTCTGACTTTTTCCCAGATTCGAGTTAAACTCGTTTCATATGCGAGAACAACTAAAACGCTTTATCGGCCAGATGGAAGATAATTCGGTCGCTATCATTCCGGCCGCTCATGAAAAGACACGAAGCTATGACACGGAATACAAATTCCGGCAGGATTCGGATTTTTGGTACCTGACAGGATTTCCGGAGCCTGATGCGATCGCCGTTATCGACCCGCAAAATAAGAAGTCGCCGTTTACGCTCTACGTGCGGCCGCGCGATCCGCTGATGGAGACGTGGTTTGGCCGTCGCGAAGGCGTCGAAGGTGCGAAAAAGAACTATGGTGCGGACTCAGCTTTCCCGATCGAGAAGTTTGAAAAGGATCTGCCAAAGCTTTTGGATGGTCACGATAGGCTTTACTACCGATTTTCGACCGACGCCGAACTCGATCAGAAAGTTCTAGGATATTTGACCGAACAGCGTGTTCGCAGACTTAAGACCGCTTATCCGCCGCATACGATAATCGATCCGACGATCATCACCGGCGAGATGCGTCTGCACAAAACGAGCGAAGAGGTCGAGCATATGCAGACCGCCGCGACCATTGCCGCCGAAGCGCACATTCTGGCGATGAAAAAGGTAAAGCCGGGAATGAACGAAGGCCAGGTCGAATCCTTGATGGAAGCCTATATGAAGGACAAAGGCGCGAGCGGCGTTGCGTATAACTCAATCGTTGGCGGCGGTGCGAATGCGACCATCCTTCACTACGTTGAAAACAATATGCCGCTGAGTGACGGCGATCTGATATTGATCGACGCCGGTGCCGAATATAAAGGCTATGCCAGCGACATCACACGGACTTTTCCTGTAAATGGAAAGTTTTCGTCGGCACAGCGTGAGGTGTACGATGTCGTGCTTGATGTGCAGAAAAAGTGCGTTGATTACACCGTTAAAGGAAACACCGTAAAGGCGCGGCAGGAATACTCGATCGAGCTGTTGACCGAAGGAATGATCAAGCTAGGCCTATTAAAAGGCAAGACCAAGGACCTGATCAAGAAGAAAGAATATCTTCGGTACTACATGCACGGTGTGGGGCACTATCTTGGGCTGGATGTTCACGACGCTGGACGATATTTCACCGACCAAGGCGCAAAGAATTCGAAGCCGTTTGCCCCCGGAATGGTGTTGACGGTCGAGCCAGGAATCTACGTCCCGATCGACGATAAAAGGGCTCCAGCAAAATATCGCGGTATCGGTATCCGGATCGAAGATGACGTGTTGGTCACCGCAGACGGCAATCGAAACCTGACCGCAAAGGTCACGAAGGAGGCGGACGAGATCGAAGCGATAATGGCGAAAAGCGGGCGAAAATAAAATGAAAGGCAGGTAAGCCGATGAAAAGAATATTGATCGCGTTAGCAATCTCGATGGTCCTGACGATCGTCTATTATTTCTTCGCCTACATCATCAGCCCGTTCATTCTCGACACACCGCCAATGTCGCCGCACCCGATGCTTTATCGACCGATCTCGCTTCCGGCTTCTATTTATCAGGCGATCGCACCGGACGCTATTCAAGATCTACTGGCTGCAAATCCCGGCGGCGGAGTAGTTGCGCGGCTGATGTTTATTTTCGGCAACGTGGTCCTATACGCAGTGCCAATATATATTTTGTCGCTACTTTTCTTTCGCGGAAAAAATGGAAAATGAAACCTGAGATTCTTCAAAATCTGCCGGCACTTTTGGCTGCGGTGTTTACGGCCATCCTTTTTATTCAGTCAGGACTCGACAAGGTTTTTGATTGGAAGGGCAATCTCGAATGGCTGACCGGGCATTTTTCCAAGACACCGCTTGCCGGAATGGTGCCGATAATGCTGGCAAAGCTAACAGTGCTTGAGCTTACAGCAGGCGCGTTAAGTGCGGCGGGAGCTATCTATCTGATCGCGACCGGTTCTGTCGTGCTGATATTTTGGGCGGCAGTCTTGGGTGCGGTGACTATTCTAGGCTTGTTCTTCGGGCAGCGTTTGGCGAAAGATTATCCGGGTGCGGCGGTGCTTGTCCCTTACTTTATTCTTCAACTTATTGTTATCTATCTAACGAATCCTTTTGGGCGTTGAGGTTTCTTCTTCATTCGCATCGAATTCGGCTCAGGAATTTTCTCAAATCTGAACCAGGCGCGGTAGCCTTCGTCCTTTCCTTTTCCAGTCTTCGATCCGTGCTCAGGGTTGGTGCTAACGCTTCTTAGGTGCACACGGTAATCTCCGACAACAACACTCTTTTTCTCGTCATCTGACGAGAGCTGTGTTGTCATCGCCACCCCGTTATCGGCTTCGATAGTTACTTCGATCACGACACGCCCGGCCCAAATACATTGAGCATCGGGCGGACAACGCGAATCCTCGACGACCGAGACAAAATTCACGCGGATCGCTGAAGAAGAGGCGCGTTCAGATTCACCGAGCCGGACCTTTATCTCCTGATCTCGCTGAGCATTTGCAACAGTTGCAGACAAGATCAAAACGAGTGCTCCGATCACTGAAATGAATGAATGTTTTAGCATGCGAACTTCCTCACCTCTTTGATTTGATCGCGATCAGCTTAGTTGCCGACAATAAAAGCCGGTCAGGCGGCTGTCCCCTCCGCCGCTCGCAATCGATCAATGATCGCTGACGCAAAATCGGCTGTGTTGGTCGTGCCGCCAAGGTCGCGAGTCAGATATTTGCCCTCAGCAAAAACGCCGAACATCGCTTTCTCGATCCGCGAAGCGGCGTCCGTTTCGCCGATGTGCCGCAGCATCATAAGGCCCGACATCAGTATCGCCGTCGGATTCGCGATGCCCTGTCCGGCAATATCGGGGGCAGAACCGTGAACAGCTTCGAAAACTGCACCTTGCTCGCCGATATTCGCTCCAGGTGCGAGGCCCAATCCGCCGATCAAGCCTGCGCACAGGTCAGATAAAATATCCCCGTAAAGGTTTTCCATCACCAGAACATCGAACTGCTCAGGCCGCATCACAAGCTGCATACAGCAATTGTCGATGATCTTGTCATCAGCTTCGATTTCCGGAAAATCTTTCGCAACTGCGTAGAAACATTCGAGGAAAAGCCCGTCCGAAAGCTTCATGATGTTTGCCTTGTGAACGGCGGTCACTTTCTTTCGGCCATTATCGCGGGCAAATTGAAAGGCATATTTCGCGATCCTTGTAGAAGCTTTTTCCGTGATCACTTTCAGGCTTTCGACCACGCCCGGGATGACGACGTGCTCAATGCCGGAATAAAGCCCTTCGGTGTTCTCACGGACGATGACGAGGTCGAGCTCAGGATAGCGGCAAGGGACGTTCGGCAGCGCCTTGATCGGACGGACGTTTGCGTACAGGTCGAGCGCTTTTCTTAGGCCGACGTTCACTGATGTAAAACCTTTCCCGACCGGCGTCATTATCGGGCCCTTCAGCGCGACCCGGTTCTCGCGTATCGATGCGATCGCATCGTCGGGCAGCGTAGTACCGTATTTCTCCTGCGCCTGCGCGCCCAGAATGTGTGTTGACCATTCAACCTTAACGCTTGCTGCTTCGATTATTCTTACTGTTGCCGAGGTTATTTCCGGGCCTATGCCGTCGCCGGGGATCAATGTGATCTTGTGTGTCATATATGTATTAGTCCAAACGATTATCTTATAATAAATCTTCACTTTATGGACGCAATTGTCATCGGCGGCGGTATCATCGGCCTCTCTATCGCAAGAGAGCTTCGCAAAGCGGGAATGCGAAAGATCGCCGTGATCGAAAAGGGCAAGCTTGGCCGCGAAGCTTCGTGGGCGGCTGCGGGAATGCTTGCGCCAAATGCCGAGGCAGCAGAAGACGACGATTTTCACAAGTTTTGTTCCGAATCCAATGACATTTACCCTGAATTTGTCCGCGAACTGGCCGAAGAGACAAATTTAGCAATCGACCATCGTAAATGCGGTACGATCGAGATCGCATTAACGGAAAGTGATACTGCCGATCTCTCGGAAAAATTTGCGCGGCAGACAGAACTTGGATTCAACGCAGAATGGTTGTACGTGCAAGGTATTCTCCGGCTTGAGCCAAATGTAACGACGGCCGCGGTCGCGGGAATTCATTATCCCGACGATGGATATGTCGATAACCGGGATGTTGTCGTCGCTCTCACGGAATTTGCCCGGATCAACGACATTGAGATCATCGAGAATTGTGCGGTCCAATCGGTTACTGTCAAGGGTGAAAAGATCGTCGGCGTTAAAGCGGACGGCCGCACGTACGAGGCGGAAATAACTATACTTGCAACAGGAGCTTGGTCGTCGCTCATCAAAATCGGAGGTCGGCCAACGCCTTTGAATATCAAACCGATCAAAGGCCAGATGATCGGGTTTGCAGATCCGTCGCTGGCTTTGCGAAAAGTGATAATTGCTCCCGGAGCTTATCTAACGCCGCGTGCGGACGGACGGATTTTGGTTGGTGCGACGGTCGAAGACGTTGGGTTTGACAGAGAAATGACCGAAACCGCCGTCGACGGCTTAAGCAAGGCGGCAAGGCGTGTTTTGCCCGTTTTGGATCGGCACGAGATAAGCGAAACCTGGTGCGGTTTTCGTCCGTTTACCGCAGATGCGTTGCCGATAATCGGTGAGATCGATGGATGCAAAGGGCTGTTTGTCGCTACTGCACATTATCGAAACGGGATCTTGCTTGCACCATTAACGGCAAAGATCGTTGCGGACAAGATCGTGAATGAAATTGAATCGCCGTTTATCAGATGTTTTGGGCCGGATCGGTTTTTGCAAAGCACGGGAGCCGGAGCTATTTAACGAATGAAGCCAGTTTTATTATTACTGATCTTGCTAATTGTTTACGGTTCGAACGCGGACGGGCAGTCAAGGCGTGCGACCGGAACGCTGCCAAACGCAGCCTCCACGGAGAGTGGCCGCTCGATCAAGGAAATGTTCGATGAAGCTAACGAATATACGCGCGTAAAATTTGCCGAATACGAGCAAAAAAAAGTGCCGTATAGCGAGCAGCTTCGTATAAAGACCGAAAGCGAACGAAAGCAATTGGCGGCCAAGTATGCGGCGATCGCAAAAGCCCGTGAACCAAAAGAACCTGAAGATCTTTACTATGCAGGAATGCTTCATTGGATCGCCGAGAATTTGCACGGGGCCTCGGTAATGTTGAGCCGATTTCTTGAAAGCGATCCTGCTCCGGCAGAACGTGCCCAGGGAGCTCGTGCAATTCTTGTTTTCGCATATGCCAAGTTGGGAAAGATCGGCGATGCGATGAACCGGCTAGCAGATTATGAGCAAAAGGGTCCGATAAAACCAAGTGAAACATGGCGCATGAATGCCGAGGTAGCGAAAGCATATCTTTCGATCAAGGGGTTTTCGAGCGCGGAGATTCACTCGAAAAAGGCATACGATGCGGCAAAGAAATTGATAATGGAGCCGGGCTCGCTCATTAATCCACTTGATGCTGCACTTGATACGGGAATGCTTTTGTTCGAAGCCCGTCATTCGCAGGGCAAGACCGCCGAAGCAGACACGGCACTCGACGATATGCGGCAAACGGCTGCGTCGATCAGGAACGCGTCATTTTATTATTATGCAGCGGACAAGCTGATCCTCTATAGAATTGAGACGGGACGAAAGCCTCTGGCGATGGAGACCTATCTCGAATCGCTCATTCAGGCAGGTAAGGAGATTGCAGTTCGCGCGGGCCGAAACGAGGCGATAGACAGGCTTAAGAACCGCAAGAAGCATTACGACCTGATCGGCGAACCAGCGCCAGACCTGATCAATATCGACCAATGGTTCCCGGGTGAAGCGACAACGCTGCGATCTCTGAAGGGAAAGGTCGTGCTGTTGGATTTTTGGGCAACTTGGTGCGGACCGTGTTTTGATGCTTTCCCGCATCTTCGCGAATGGCATCAGGATCTTTCCGATAAAGGATTGGTGATCCTTGGCATTACACGCTTTTACGGCAACGCCGAAGGCTTCGCGGTCGATGAGCCTAGTGAGGTTAACTTCCTCAAGCGATTTCGTCAAAAATACGCATTGCCGTATGATTTTCTGATAACAAAAGATTCAAGGCTTCATTCGCTCTACGGCGCCGGGAATCTTCCGACGGCTGCATTGATCGACCGGACCGGACGCGTCAGGTATTTGGAGACTGGCTCAAGTCCAAGTCGGATCGAAGATATGAGAACGACGATGCTTAGGCTGCTTGACGAAAAATAGTCGATGGCGAGAAATGGCGCCGGTAAGAAACCGGTGAAGACACAAAATTTCTACGACCGTATCGCAGAGGTGCATAACCTTGCTCTGCGTGTGAATGGCTATCGCGCCTCTGTTGCAAAATATTTTCGTTCGCTTGATCTTGGCATAACTTCAGATTCGATCGTATTAGACGCAGGCAGCGGGACCGGCATTGTGACTCTCGGTTTCGCGGATGCCGGTTTTACACCAAAACAGACGATCGCCTTCGATCTTTCACACAAATCATTACAGGTTGCCGCCGAACAGTTTGCCAAAAGGCGCCGGTCGCCGAAGCATCCCTTTGCTGCGGTTCAGGGAAATGTATTACGGTTGCCATTTGCGGACGATACATTTGACATCGTGCTTTCCTGCGGTGTTCTTGAATATGTATCGCTAGATGGCGGTTTGAAAGAACTTGCACGCGTGACGCGTCCGGGCGGAAAGCTTGTTTTCATTCCGGTGAAGCCTTCGCTGGTCGGTTCGGTGCTTCAGTTCTTATACAAATTCAAAGCTCACAATAAGGAATTGGTCAAGAAAACGGCGCAGAAATATTTCAAACTTGTCGGAAATCACGAGTTTCCGTTGAACGAACCGATCTCTTGGTCGAAAACGATCTTCCTGCTCGAAAAACCCTCCAAATGAAACCTTTGATCATCGCTCACCGCGGAGCAAGTGCATTTGCGCCTGAGAACACTATAGCTGCGTTTCAAAAGGCGCTCGATGCAGGTGCTGACGGTATTGAATTCGATGTCCGTTTGACGAAGGACGGCAAGCCGGTTGTCTTTCACGATAGAACTCTTAAACGCGTTACCGGCATTGAAGATGAACTGATCGACACTCTTTTCGCGGACCTCGAAATGCTCGATGCAGGAAAATGGTTCGATAAAAAGACGAACAACCGGTTCAACGAGAATTTTGCAGATGCAAGAATTCCGAGTCTTGGGACGGCTCTCGATTTTCTGCGTGTCTACCGCGGCACGATCTATATTGAGCTCAAGGGTAAGGACCAGAACATCGTCGAGTTGGCACAACTAGTTGCCGCCGAACTGAAGAAGCGAAAACTGAAAGCAGATATTGTTGTGAAAAGCTTCAAGCTTTCCGCGATTCCTGTGATCAAATTGCTTTTGCCCAATGTCCGGACCGCCGCACTTTTTGCACCAAAGATCCGAAACATCCTGAGAAAGGAAAAATATCTTGTTCAGATCGCCGAAGATATCGGTGCAGATGAATTGTCAGTGCACTTCACACTCGCAACGAAGAAGCTGTTGAGAACTGCAGATAAAAAAGGCCTCCCGATCGTGGTTTGGACGGTCAATAATCCGCGTTGGGTAAAGCGAGCGATCAAGTTGGGAATAAAAGCGTTGATAACGAACGATCCTAAGAGGCTAATTGAAAGTCGTGATGAACTTTTAGGGGCCGGTCAATCGTGAATGATCTAACCGACGAGTTCCTTGAAAATGCGGCGTGTTTCGGGAGATGGTTCGATGTCGAGTTCCGATCGCAATGAACTTCGCAACGTTTCGAAGTGCTTTTTGGCCGCCGCCGCCTTGCCTTGAGCGCCAAGTGTTCTCAGAACCAATCGATGAATGTCCTCGCGAAATGGGTCGTCTGCGAAAATCTGTTCGGAAAGACGCTGAACCTGCGTCCATTTTTTCTCTGTGAACGCGAGTTTTGCCAACGCAGACAAAACACGTAGATTCTGTTCGCGAAAATATCCGCGCCGCTCTTCGGCCCAATCGTCATAGCAGCCTTCCATAAATTCGCCGCGATAGAGCTTTGATGCACGTTCCAAAGCGTCACGAAGCATTTCATTGTCCTTTTCCTTTTTGGCCTTTTCGGCAGCGGCGATCAGATCATCAAATTCCTCCGTATCGATAAGGAATTTCACATCAGCATTGAGCTGATAAGCACCGTCGCGGAAGAGAAGGAAATTCTGCTTCATTGTTCGGCCTGCGTTCAAAGCTTTGCGAATATGCGAGATCGTCGGGTGAAAATTCTTTTCGATCGTTCGGAGGTCTTCATCTGCCCAGAAAAGATCCATCAAGACATCCTTCGCCACGCGCCTGTTTTTGCTGGAAGCAATGAAACAGAAGATGTCCCGAGCACGTTTTGTCGTCCACGCATCCGCCGAAAGAGGGTTCTGCTGATCGCGGAAGATCCGAACATGTCCCAGCAACTCGATCGAAAGATCGCTGAATGGTTGTGTCGAAACTGTCGAAGCGGGCGGAGCCTTAACAGGTTTAGTTTCTTTGGGTTCAGAGGAAACCTGGGTTCGCAGGTCTAGCGGGAGACGTTCAAAAATGTCGTCGTAGGCAAAAATGTCCCTGTTATGTTCGATCTCATTTCTCAGCCAATATTCATAATCGAATCGGGCAGAAAGGTCTAAAACACGAGCGACTGCGGCGGACATCACCTTCAGATCGCCGGAAACGAAGTGTGCCTCCGCAAGCAGCATCATCGCCAGAGCTTCATCAAAGTTACTCCCGCGTAGTTTGAAAAACTCCGCGTGTCCCGTAATTCTTCCGACCAATCCCGCAACTCGGCCCTCATCAAGATCCAATCGGCAGATCCCAAGTTCGGCTGAGTGGATACCATGTTCATTGTTCCTTTCCTTTCTATGTTCGATTAGCCTTTCAAGTAGCGTACGTGAACGGACACGGTCGCCGATGAGTCGATAGTATTTTGCAAATTCTTCGAAAAATTCTTTCGATAAAGGGTTGATGCCTGTATCGGAATAATCGGCCTCGGCCCGTCTATAAAATTCCTCTGCTCGCGGAAGTTCCATTCGCTCCCGATACAGGTTCGCAAATGCTTCAAATATCTCGCCCCTCAGTGCTCGCAGATTGAATAGTTGGCACAAGTGCAGAGATCGCCCAAGATGGTCTTCCGTCTCCTTTAGTTCTCCCCGGTAAAGATGAAGCCGCGCAACATTGAGATGACCGATCGCCTCCTGCGGCAGAAGTTTTTCGGGCTTTCCGTCGCCGAAAATTCGACGAAACCAGCGTATAGCTTCTGCGAAATCGCCGCGGAATCCCGGAGCGAGAGCCAGATTGTGTGCGACAACGCGAACGAATTGCTCGTTGTCTTTCGCTTCAGCTATCTCAAGTGCAACACGGAACTGTTGTTCTGCCGCCACCCAATTACCGTCGGAGACAAGGCATAGGCCCCGAGTGTTCGCGCATCTCATGGCTGCCTCGGAGCCATCGTCGGCGTAGGATTCAGCCGACGCTAGTAAAGTTAGCGCCTTGTCTATTTCTCCTTTTCGGCGGGCAAGGCTTGCAAGCGAATGTAAAGCCTCTGCTTGACCCTCTTTGTCGTCGATAGCAGCCATGCATCTGACCGCCCTCTCAAGCAAGCGTTTTGCATTGTCCAACTGACCCTGCAGCCTTTCGGCCTCTGCCATTTGGAGAAGTGAACGGGGAAACCGGTCGAGAGATGCGGCGGATATCCGTTCCGCATTCCTCGAAATTGACGTAAAGGCGCCGGCCGCGATCCATTTGGTGCCATGTTCGGCTAGGATCTCAGCGGCACGTTCAGTCTCTTCGGCATCGATCAGCAACGGTATCGCTTGGTCCCAGCCCCCATCCCTGAGATAGAGATCGGCGACCCTCTTTCGCTCACCGAGGATCGCAGCATTTCCTTTCACAGATCGAAATCTTCGTTGCAGAAAGTCACGGAAAAGGGGATGAAATCTATATACCTCGCTTTCCGCACCGTCGCCGGCGACCGATAGAAACACGTTCCGCTGGGCAAGGTCTGGTAAGATCGCGGCACATTTCAGATCCGGAAAAAGCCGACTGCAAACGTTGAGCGGCAACGACTCGACGACGGAAAGACGCATAAACGCATCTTCAGTATCAGGGCTTTCTCGGGCAAATACCTCCTCCGCAAAGTAATCAAAAATATCGAGCTCAGAACCTTTCAACACATTTTTATAATCGAACGATGGAACTTCTCCGCCTGACGCAAGCTCGCGCTCGGCAACCTGGCGGATGAGCTGAAGGGCGGTCACCCATCCCTGAGTTCGCTTTCCGTACTCCTCGACCTCATCATCAGAAAGTTCGATATTCAGGGTGGCTTTGAAAAGCTGGCGAACTTCGTCATCGGTGAACAAAAGATCTTCGCGCGTAATCATCATCGACCTAAACTGGGTTTTGCGCTTGGCGATCGCAAGCGGCGGAATATCTCGTGTTGTGATCATCAAGTGGAAGAGATCTGCAGAATACTGCACAAAACGATCGACGATCCGGTGGACGACGGTGTCGCGGCCGATGTGATGATAGTCATCGAGCACGATTATGAATTGCTCTTCGATCTGGTCCAATATCTCATTGATCAAAAGATCGACCGCACGATCGGGAAAATGGGCGAGATCTTCACCCGCATCGGCCAAATAGGCGAAAATCTTCGCCCCGAACTCCGGCTTGAGCTGAGAGATGCCGGTGGTCAAATAGTTGAGAAACACCACCGGGTCGGCATCTGAATGGTCAAGCTGGTACCAGACGGATGGCTTGGACTGTGCTTTAACAAATTCAGATATGAGCGTGGTTTTGCCGCAACCCGCGTCAGCGGCAGCGATCGTCACGGGTGAATTTTGATTCGAATTAAGCTTTTCGAACAGTCGAGCGCGGTGAAGTATCTCCGGAACGGTTCTCGGCGGAAGCAGTTTGGTCTTTAGCACGAAAGCTGGTGAGCCCATTGGAAAACCACGGCATTTCTGCCGGGTATCAATTATGCCATATGAATGTTGGAACGCGGATATCGCCGGTGCCGCTCATGAATCTCCGGGTCTTCCTAATCGGTAAGCCCGATCATTCGCCGCGGATGCCCCAACGTCACCGATTGATGTTCATACGCTCGCCGACGATCAAGGCCAAGAGCGCGGTAAAAGGCGCTTGCTTCGTCGAATGAAAAATAGAGCAGCTCTTCTTCGATCAGATTCAGAACCTGCTTTGACCGCATTCGCCATAGAGGCGACGGCGGTGTACTTCGGCAGGTCATCAATAAATGAGAATCTCTCGGAACTGACTGAATGAGAATCGGAAATAGCCTATCGAACCATTCTGTATCGAAAAGGTGATGAATGTCTTCGACAACGATCAATTCCGGGCAAGGATTAGAACCGAAGATCTCAATTATGTCACTTTCGATGTCGCGGATCCCCTCGAAACTAGATGAAACGAATTTGGTAAGTCTTCCTGATAACGTTTCGATTCCGTCAATAGAGGCCGCCAAATTCGAGAAAAAGATGCCCGGATCGCGGTCTAATGCATCTGCCGTGTACCACGAAAATGACGGGCTGGTCTGGGCAAAAAGAGCCGCTGCTGCTGTTTTCCCGGTTCCTGCGCGGCCTGATATAAGCGTCACAGCATAGTTTCGGACGGAGCGAGAGAGAAGATCATCAATCCTGTTCCTTCTGAGCAGGTTTGACGTGTCTGGCAATTCGAACTTGTCGGCGATGAAAACACGATGAGCCGCCGGCATGGTCGGTTCGGAAGGCTCTCGATCGAAACTTGGTATGTAATCGACCGGTTCGTGATAGGAATATAGATATTGGTGTTGCGTCCTCATACGAATCGAAGAATAAGGTAACAATCTTGAGAAATCCTTGAGCCGTTGCGTCTGATCTAGGCTCGTATTCGAATAAGTATAAACTAACAAGAAAACTCTTTTAGAAGAGGAGCTCATAGAAGCAGTTTTCGCGATAACGGGTCAAAATTCCGTGCAAAATTGCCGATAGTGGCAATTTGGGGCAGATTTGAATGAGCGGCAAACTGATCCGGACGAAACTAAATATATGTAAATTGTTGACAGATTTGCCTGCAGACGAGATAAGAATTACGGAGCATTGAACTAGTCAGAGAATTGGTAGAGTGATCTATTCTTGAGCTTATGGTCTCGTGCAGCCATCATATCCTTAGCACGGGAATAGTATTTGCTGTGATTAGGCATCGTGGTGTAAACTGGGCATGCCCCCGAACTTTTGTCCTGATTTAATACACTGGTAGCTAATTGGTGTCCTGATTCACTGGAATCTGTCGCCAATTATGACTTGTTTATAAGAGCGACATGTTCGTGTTTGAAAAATGAAGGGTCCCACAACACTTCTCATAATACTTCTTTTTTTCTTCCAATCTGTTTCCGCAGGCCTTTTAGTCTCGCGCTCAAATGGCATTGCTCTTACGGGTGCGGACGGGATTCAGTTTGTTGATCTTTCGGGAATCTCCCTGACAGGTGCCGATGGCCTCGATATTTTTCGCAGTAATGGAATTGCTCTCACAGGAGCCGACGGCCTGCCGATCACGGGTTCGGACGGTATCGCGCTTACCGGCGCGGACGGTGTCTCATATTTGGGGCCAAACGGCATTTCGATACTTTCCGCCGACGGCATTGCGCTTACCGGAGCAGACGGCATTGCTCTTACAGGTGCGGACGGCATAACGCTTACAGGTGCGGACGGACGTACATTCGTTGCAGATTCTATCATCGTTCAGTGGCCTGACGGTATAACGCTGACAGGTGCTGACGGTATCGTCCTGACCGGAGCCGATGGTGTAAATCTGATCGGACCGACCGGCATTATCCACACAGGTCCAACGGGCATCACGCTTACCGGTGCTGACGGAATTACCCTTACTGGAGCCGACGGCATAACGCTGACCGGAGCCGACGGCATTTCGCTGACGGGAGCCGATTCGATCATTGGGATCGGGCCGAACGGCATTGTTTTTCAGCACAATAACCCAACGGGCATTACGCTGACCGGTGCTGACGGGATCACCCTGACGGGTGCGGACGGCGGAACGATCTCGCTGCCGGTCGGCATCAGGCTTTGGGGAATCGTTACTCCGCTCACCGAAACGCTGAACACTGGCCTTCAGGGCATTGACAGTGCACTCGCGTTAACGCTCGACAGGCTGACGGACGACAGCAATGTAAATGCCGTGGTCATTTTCCACGACGAGCTTACTGAAGCAGACCTGAACATACTTCGCTCGCTCGGAATACTCGGCGGAACGCGATTTCGCCATCTTCCGATGGTTTATGTCACGGCGACCAAACGCCAGCTGATCGCGGTCTCAAATCTGAGCCGGGTTCGTTCTATCTACGGAAACCGGACGCTCGATCTGAACATCGATCCTTATTTTGGCCCGACTCGTGCCGACAAGGTGCCGCAGGATACCGACCTCCGTTACGCCAACAATTCTCTCCCCGTTACCGGCCGAAACGTAGGTGTCGCAGTTTTGGATACAGGTATAAATTCTTTGCATCCGGACATGGCCGGAAAGGTCGCGGCGAATGTAAAACTTCTGGATCTGCAAAGCGTTCCGCTGGGGTTTCCTTATCCGATCCCTATCGAAGGGCTTCCGACCACGGATCTCGTGGCCGGACACGGAACTTTCGTCGGCAGCATTATTGCGGGAAGCGGTGCGGCGTCCAATGGAAAATATGCCGGTGTCGCTCCCGGTGCCAGACTTATTGGGCTTAGTGCCGGAGACGTTAGCCTGATCCACGTTCTGTCGGGAATGGATTACATTCTCGAAAAACAGCAGCAGCATAATATTCGTGTCGTTAACTGCAGCTTTTCCGCGAATACACCTTTCGATCTGCAAGATCCAGTGAACATCGCGACGAAGATGCTTACTGACAATGGCATCAGCGTTGTCTTTTCGGCAGGCAACAGCGGTCCGGGCAACGGAACTTTGAATCCGTATGCGGCGGCTCCCTGGGTCATTTCTGTCGGTGCAACTGACCATAAGGGCAATCTTGCAGGGTTTTCGTCACGCGGTGTTTTCGGCAGCGAGTATCAGAATCCGACGGTTGTAGCTCCCGGCGTGAATGTAGCGGGCGTTCGTTCGCTTGCATCGCTGACGAGTGTCGGCGGCTTGCTTGGATCAGATCTTTCGCGGTTGTCGCTGTTTGAGATCCCTTTTTACACGACGGCAAGCGGAACTTCATTTTCGGCCCCGCAGGTGGCAGGAGCGATAGCTCTGATGCTCGAGGCGAACCCGAATCTTACGCCCGCAGAGATCAAAGAAATAATTGCCCGCACCGCCACGCCGCTTCCGAGCTATTTTTATCACGAGGTCGGTGCCGGAATGCTGAACACGCATGCGGCGGTTCTTGCGGCACGATTTCCCGAACGGCGGATCGGACAGTTTCGCTCGGCTATCTCGAGCAACCCGATCAGCTTTGCGACAACGAATTCCGGGCCGATCGATACGATGGTCTATCCCGGTTCGACATCACACACGCCCTTCACGCTTCCGGCCAATACGGTCCAGGCGACCTTTACCTCAACGTGGGGGCTTGGCATAAACGATTTCACGCTGACGGTCCGAAACGGAAGCAATTCGGTCGTTGGCAGTTCTAACATCCTGAATCTGCCAGTACTTACAGGTCTGCGGGAAAAGGTCGTGCTAAGGCGTCCGGCGGCGGGCAATTACAAAGTTCAATTGCGTCACAGTCTGAATTTGGGCCTTGCACAGAACGTAGTAAACCGTGCAGAAATAACACGTGTAGAAATGCCGCAGCTCGTGGACATCAGTTCGATCTCGGGTTCGGCACGCGATCAGGCACAGCAAAGTCTAATGATGAATATTCTGCTGCCTGAGGGACGACGCTTTCGTCCGGACAGCAATATCAGCCGCGTAGAACTTGCCTCGGCATTGCTTCGGGCAGGAACGATCCCACAATATGTTGCCTGGCAGCCGATGTTCACAGATGTTCGAACAGCCGTTGAGCGAAACGCAGTCGAATCAGCCCAAGCGGCACAACATCGTCTGTTCTATGACGCAACGCCGGGCGGCCGCTTCAACCCTTATAACAACACGACCAAATTAGCGGCGGCCATCGCCTATGTTCGGGCTGCGGGGTTGGAGAATTCTACTTCGTCAGCACTACTTCCGCTGACCGTGCTTGACCGGTTTTCAATTCCGGCGCAATGGCGCGGCCATGTTGCGATCGCGCTAAATCGCGGATTTATCAGCATGGACGGCCTCCGGTTTAACCCCGGCCATCCCGTTACGCGAATTGAAGCAGCAACAAGCCTCAACAAGGTCATCCAGCATTAACCCAATTTTCTGATCCGAACGGAAAACGGCAGAGCGTTCCGCGTGCCGCATAAGCATACTGACAGGCAATGGCGAAACTCCACAAGAAATTTCAGAAGTAAAATTAATTCGGCCGTTATTTGCGGGTAAATTTTCCGTCCTTCCAGCTTAGTTCATATATCTGACGCCCTTTTTCGCTGATCTCGAATTCCTCGGTCCGCTCGGTTACCTCCTTTTCGAAGACCTTCATTGTAGTTCCGAAACGCGGCAATTCGTACCAATTCTGTTTACTGAAACCGGGTACAACGTCTACCGAAACGTCGGTCCAGTTTCCGCCCGAATAGTCCAGGAAATAAAAGTCGTTCATCATTTCGGCAAATGTCGCAACGCCGATCAGATATGTGTCGTCAGGCCGTTTGAAGATCGCCATTTCAATACAGCTCTGGCCACCGTCGCAGCCGCCTTTGAAATAGCCGTTCTTGATGTCTTCGACCTCGGTAAAGGTTTTCAGATATTCCGCCCTTGCTTTGCTGCAATCTTTATCGGTTTCGCGGTCGCAGCCCTCTAGCGTGAAATACTTTTCCGGCAGCAGGCGAAAGAAATCGACAACGGTTCGCGGTGAATTCTGAACAGGTTTTGCTCCGGCGGACTCAGTCTGTGCGGCAGATCCGCCCTCGGACATCGTGGCGGCACCTTGTGAATTCCCCGATGTGTTTACCTGCGTGGTTCCGGTCTTCGACGGATCGCAGGCGGCCGCGCAAATGCCAAGCAAAGCGATCAAAAATATCGTTCTCATCATCATTTTATTCCTCGACGGTTTTTGGCATCGTGCGCCCGTAGAGCTCGGTTAGCGCCCGAAGCCGTTCGCCAATTTCGTTCGTCAGTTCGCCATCCTTTAGTCGCCAGCTCCAGTTTCCTGACTGCGTCGCCGGTTTATTCATTCGGCTGCGGGTGTCCAGACACAAAATGTCCTGCACAGGCACGATGGCAGTATCAGCCACCGACGCCCAGACGGCACGAATCAGGTCCCAACTGATATCTTTGCCGTTGGTCCCGAGATACCTGATGCAATGCGCCCGCGGGCCATTCTTGTCCTTTTTATCAAGCGAACGCCACCAGCCGACGGTCGTGTCGTTATCGTGCGTTCCGCTGTAAGCGACACAGTTTTGCACATAATTGTGCGGCAGATCGCGATTGAGAGCATCGCCGCCAAAGCCGTACTGCAAGATCTTCATTCCCGGAAAGCCGAAGTGATCGCGAAGCTGTTCGACATCTTCGGTAATATGCCCGAGGTCTTCGGCAATGAACGGCAACCGGCCAAAATGCCTGTGCAGCGTTTCAAAAAGCTCGCGGCCCGGAACGTTTACCCATACGCCGTTCTCAGCCGTTTCATCTCCGCCCGGCACTTCCCAAGAGGCGGCAAATCCGCGGAAATGGTCGATGCGGACAATGTCCGCTAAGCGAAACGCGAACTCGGCGCGCGCGACCCACCAACCGAAACCTTGTTCCCGCAAGCGGTCCCAATCATAGATCGGATTACCCCAAAGCTGCCCGGTCGCCGAAAAATAGTCTGGCGGAACACCGGCGACAACACGCGGGCTGCCGTCCGCATTCAGCTTGAACAATTCGCGATTGCACCAAACGTCTGCCGAATCGAGCGCGACAAAGATCGGCAGGTCGCCGATCAAATAGACGCCTTTTTCATTCGCATATCTTTTCAGCCGCCGGCAATGGCGAAAGAAAATGAACTGGAAAAATCGCTCAAACTCAAACTGGTCAGCGAGTTGATCTCGGATCTCCGCAATTGCTCCTGCTTCGCGAAGCTTCAGCGGTTCGGGCCATTCATACCAAGGTCTATGATTCTGAAAGGCTTTTATCGAACGAAAGAGGGCATAGTCGTTTAGCCACCAACCGTTTTTATCAATAAATTCTGCGAATTCCTTTTGTAGCTCCGCCGTGCCGCTTTCCTTAAAATAGGCAAACGCCTTTTGGAGCAGAGCGCCTTTCCATTCATATGCAGCACCGTAGTCGACGCGTCCTGTGGGAAAAGCCATTGATAGCGCTATGTCTTTCGCCGTTGCTAAACCATCTTCGATCAGCTCATCGGGTGAGATAAGCAGCGTATTACCCGCAAAGACCGAGAAAGATTGATAAGGCGAATCGCCATAACCCGTCGGCCCGAGCGGCAGCATCTGCCAATATCTTTGGCCTGATCCCGCAAGGAGATCAACAAAAGAAAACGCCTCACGGCCGAGGTCGCCGATGCCATATGGGCCGGGAAGCGAGGTCGGATGCAGCAGTAAGCCGGATGCTCTGGGAAACTTCATAGTTTCCGATACTTTATCAGCCAAGCCTGCAATTGACCACTAAAATAGGTATATTGAATAGGGATCGGATCAGCAGCCAAAATCAGTTACGAGTTAGTTGAAGAACAGAGGCCTGCGTACTAGTAGCGTTCATCTCCGCGTTAACTATCTTTAGGGTTTATTGGATCCGGTATGCCTTCGCTTTCCAAACCACAACGACGGTTCCGTCGAGGCTCTCGGCGATGGTCCGCACTTCGCGGTCGAGGCCGCGGTAAGCATCGGTGTTTCGACGGACGTTGGTCGTAGCCTGATTTGTATACTCCGCGTCATACCAAACGCCATAGCGTTTGGTAAAGGTCTTGCCGCCGATCGTCCGCGTTGCGGTGGGTGCCGGTGCTGAACGTTTTGCTGCAGTTCGACCTAGCTCTCGTTCCATGTTTCGGTTCTCATTCCGCATTGGCCCGGTCGTCTGGTCGTTCACCGTACCGGCGCCGCGTGTCGTCTGGGTTGGGATCGTCGCTTCGGCAACCTTTGCTCCTTCATCGTCGCGCTCGCGTGGAGTCGATCCTGCTGCAGGTGCTAAATCTCTCGGAACCGACATCGGAGCTGCGGCGACCGGCGATGGTGGCGGTGCCGGCTGCGTCGCTCTCGCCATATCAGCGCCTTCAAGCGAGGAACCGGTGGCCGCTTCCGGAGAGGCGGCGGGCTTTGCTGTTTCTCCAGCCGAACCGACCGAAGCCTCATCTAACGCAGGATCTTTGCCTGCGATCGAAGCGTTCGAATTCGCCGCCATCGGCATTGAACTCGCCGAATTCGCCGCAGCGTTTGCGGAGAAAACTTGCGCATCTCCTTCGGTTGCCTGGCTCAGCACACTTCGGTTTGCTGTCGCGTTCGCAACGGACATTTCACTGCCCGCCAAACCGCCGCTTTGGAGCAGAGTGTAACCAATAAAACCGGCGAACAAGATAACAAGCCCGCCCATTCCGTAAGCCAAATTCTGGATCGCGAAGAGGCTCTTATACCAAGGAATGCTCTTTTCCACGATCGGGGAAATAACTCCAACAGACGAAACGGCGGAAACAGGTTCCGCCTCGACATTCAACGCAACTAGCGAAGAAAGCGTTTTCCGACACCCGTCGCAGTCCGCCAGGTGCGTCATATAAAGCTTGCGCGCACCTTGAGGCAGAGCGTTTTCGGCAAACGCCGTCAGCTCGTCCGCGTCGATGTGCGGTGCGGAAAATTCACTTATAGTGATCGTCCGCCCGCGGCCATCCTGCCGCAAAAGAGCATCTATTTCTTTGTCGAAGTTCACTTCCATCACTTTAATGCTCACCGCAGAGACGCAAAGTCGCCGAGAATAAAGTCTAAGTATTTCAAGCCCATGACACTCGCGAAAACCCGCTTTTCTTAACTCAGCGTCTTGGCGTCTCGGCGGTTAAGCCAGTTTCGTACCCAACTAAAGAACGGTTTACCTCCAGAATTCTTGCACCAGTATCACCGCGGCCCAGACGGCAACCATAGATTCAAGGCTAATGCCTAATTTCGCGGCCGCTTCCGATAGATATTTCTTTACTTCGCCGTCCGACCAGCCATGGTTATTTTTTAGCTCTTTTTCGACCGCTTTGCGTATCTCGGCCTGTACACGAACGAGCTTTCGGCTGGCCGTTGCCTCGTGGTAACCGAAGGCCGAGGCGATGTCCTTTAGCTTCAGATCGTCAAAGTAATACATCTTCAGGATCAACCGGTCTTCGTCCTCGAGTCCCTCGATCGCTGTCCGCAGCGCCGCCGAAACGTCTGCGGCGGTCTGCTTTTCCGTGAGCTGATCTTCCGGGTTCGGGTCAGTGTGAACCACGTGCGAATTGTCGGAATTATGCGAAGCATTCTCCGCCAAATTCTCGAACGAACGGTCCTCTTCTATCTGCACGTAACGCGATTGCTTTCGATATTCGTCCACCGCAAGCTGCGAAACAACCGCCCGCAGCCAACCGGCCAGCGAACCACGCCCTGAATAATACGCCAACTTGCTCTTTTTGTTGCCCTGGGCATCTTGCCGCAGGCCGTAAAGCTCAGCCCAGATAGATCCCGCAAGGTCTTCCGCATCTTCACTGTTTGCGGTCATCTTTCTGGCCGCCGACTTCACCGCCGGATCGAAATTTGCGACCAGATCTTCCCAAGCCTTCTCATCGCCTCGTTCGCACGCGATGATCAAACAAAGATCATCGGAACGGATCTCGTCGACAAATTCACGGATCGAATTTCGATCAGCATCTGGTTCCGCCTTGAAGAGATACTTTTCGAGAGCCTTCCCCACACGAGGCTTTACAACGTCGGCACTCAGTCCACGCGACATTGAAGCGCGCGACAGCAACCGCTGTACGGCTTCGTCCAAAACCTCTTCGTATTTTGCGGGCACTGTGCTCATCTGCGGTCGGGGAAGATTCTAGCACTTCTTTGATGTATCGCAGAGTAGAGCCGGTTGTTTCCGCCATTGATCCTCGATCGGAATGACTGAGTCCTAAAGTCGCGGATCTTCATCTCCGGCTGCGGGAGGGCCTGATGGTTCCTCCGTAGCTCGGGGTGATGGGCGTGGTGTATTTGCGGGCGCTGCGGGAGTCGGTGATGCGACGGGCCGCGGTGCTGTGTTCGTATTTGTGGACTGCTCAGGCCGAGGAGTGGGCGAAGGGCTGCGCTGAGGGACAACCGTGGGGCATATCACCAATCCGCTGGGCAGCATCGTACATCCGGGGTCCATTGTAAATGGGCTTTGGCTATCGGGCGGGATCGTTACAGTGCCGCCCGGCGGTTGAAGTGTCGGCGCATTTGCCCATGGATCGTAACCGTCGCCGCCCGGCATTGTTCCCAACGGGATCGACATATTGCTGTTAACATCCCCAACGGCTCCCTGCATTGAGGCCAGATTTCTTTCTTCGATGCCGGTAGCAGGATTAAGCGGCTGGACCGGCATACCATTGGCGTCTGGCTGAAGCCTTGTTACTGGATCGGTCTGCTTTACACGCGTTGCATAGATCAATGCTGAGGCAAGCAAGCCGATGCCGATCAGCATCATAAACGCTGTTTTCCAAAATCCACTTGCTGCGGCATATGCTTTTGGTTCAGGAACCGTACCAAGCGTCGCGAGCTCATCGGCTAATTCGGCGGCCGAACCGTGCCGCATTGCCGGATCCTTAGAGATCGCTTTTAAGATTATCGTTTCAAGGCCGTCCGGAATATCGGATCGAAAGGCCGAAAGCGGTGCAGGCATTTCCTCGATGTGCTTTAACATCACATCGGTCGGTTTTTCGCCGGTGAACGGGGGTTCGCCTGCGAGCGTTTCATAGATCAACACACCCGCCGAATAAATATCCGAGCGAATGTCCGCATCGTCTGCACCCGAGCATAACTCAGGCGAAAGATAGGCGAAATCCAGAAGATTCTTCTCTTCCAGATCTGCAAGCAGCGGATTTGGCGAACCTGATCCGATTACAGTTGACCGGATACCGCCTGTTTCGTCATTGCCAAGCAGAACATTCTTAGCGTTTAGGTCGCCGTGAACCAACCCTGCATTGTGCAGTGCCGAAAGGGCGGCCGCTATCTGCCCGCCAATATTGACGGCGGTATGAACGGGGAATCGCCCGTCGTGATCTATAACAGAACGAAGCGTATCACCCTCGACAGCCTCATAGATGCAATAAACCCGGCCATCGGCGTCCGTGCCAAAATCCACTACCTTCGGAAGTCCGTCAGCGGCGGCGGCGGATTCGGCCCGACATCGTTCGAAGAACCGCTCTCGTTCGATCTCATCAGCGGAAAGCGAACCGCGAAGGATTCGGATCGAGAACGGTTTGTCCATCAGCCGATGCGTCGCCGAATAGAGATCGGACTCCGCACCTTCTTTCAGCCGTGAGTCGAGCCGGTATTTGTCTGCGACGATGGTTCCCGTAAGATCTTGTGCCATTGTTCTTTAGAACGAAATATTTTCCGTGGAGTTGCAATCAATGACGCTTTTCGTCTGCTGCATTTGCCGTCGAAAGTAAACAAAACGCGGGCCGAAGTCCGAAGACCGGGCCCGCATTTCCAATTTCTGCCTTCGCATTAGAGCTTAACGAAGACGATAACGAGAGCGAAGAGCACGAGCGACTCGATAAGTGCGAGCGAGATGATCGTGATCGTCATTACGTTACCAGCGGCTCCGGGATTACGGGCAGTTCCCTCAGCAGCACGCGAACCAACAAGACCCTGACCGATAGCAGCCAAACCAGCAGCGATACCGAAACCGATACCACCAGCAAGGGCTTTCGACGAAAGGACACCAGGATCGACAGCGTTAAGTTGGGCTGCCTGTTCAGGTGTCTGAGCCATCGCGGTCATAGCCATGATTGCGAGTGCGAGTGTTGAATATGCAAAATATTTGAACTTGTTCATTTTATTCTCCTGTTTATATTTACGTCTTCTACGGAGAACCGTTCCCGAGAACTTGCGTGGCTTGTATTATTTCGCCTCGCTTCCGGTATTGCTTGATTTCTACTCTCGTTGGAGTCAAGCCGCCTGTCGCGTGCGGGCATATCTTTCAGAAACCCAACCTTCTGGTGAGGATCTAATGCTATAAATCGCAAGTTTTCAAATCGGTTCTTTCGGTTCGGAGTTCCAGCCTTAGCTGGTGTTTCCGAATCGTTAAAGAGAGCACGCTAAAGCGTGAACTCTAAACTTTTCTTAAGCGGCTGCCGGAGTAGCTCCGCCGTGGTGTTCACCCGCGTGTTCATCATCGTGGTGCTCGTCGTGATCGTGCGTTACTTCGCTGATGTAGATCGATGTAAGCAAGGTGAACACAAGCGTCTGTACAAACGCGACGAAAACCGCGAGAACCAATAATCCGGCCGGCACCAAAATCTGGGTATATGGCGGATAAAGACTAGTGAACTGCAAATAGATCATTTCGTCCGCAAACATGTTGGCGAACAGACGCACACCGAGCGTCATCGGGCGGATCAGATTACTGATAAGCTCGATCGAAAACACCAGTGGTGTAATAAAGATCGCCATTAAAAGCGGAAGCCTTGGACCGGCAAGATGGCCAAAGTGCTTTAACAATCCGTTCTCGCTTATGCCGATGTAGTTGTAATAAACAAACGACGCGATGCCGAGAGCGAACGTAACGTTGACCGAAGCGGTCGGCGCCATAAAGAGCGGAAACGTCCCCATCAGATTCGATATCAGAACGAGAACCGCAAATGTCGCAATAACTGGGAAATAGCGAAATCCTCTTTCGCCGATCACATCCACAACGACCTTCTTTATAGCGAGATAGCCAGCTTCGAGTGTAAGCTGACCCGCACCCGGGTCGTCGTCAGATAACTTGCCCTTAAGAAGGCTGATAACCACAACCGACAAGATACACGCGATAACAAACATTATCGTGTACCACGGGATTGCGTTGTCGGGTGAATAAGGTGCTCCGAATACTTTTTCAGCGTCTGTGCCGAAGTAGCCGAAAAATCTATCCCAGAGCGGCTTCGTATATTCGAGCTGAAACCGATGCATTGGCTCGCCCAAATAATGGTTGATAAATTCGACGAGAAGCGGTGTGTGATGTTCTGCGGAACCTGCGAATAAAAACATTTGTATATCGATCTGTGCCCTCGGACAGACACTATAATAATTTTCTTTATTTTCCTGTAAGCCGGGTAAAAATCCTTATCAATCCATCAACTACGGTCGCGAAACCAAAACCTGCAATACCCAGAACGACCGGCACTATCGGCAGCACGCCGCTTGCGTAAATGATCGCAATTATCGAAGCGAGTGCGAAATATCGTCCGATGAACTTAAAGCCGACGGTCTTCGATCCGTGACCTTCGGCTGCCGCCTTCAGCACACCTCTAAGCGTTGCCTTGAGCCAAAAATAATTAGCAAAAGCCAGGACCGTTCCGACGAAAACGCCAAGCCCGAACTCCGGTGAAATAAAATAAGCACCGGCAAAACCGCCGAGAATACCGAGTATTCCCATTATGAACAAAATGCGGTCGTGCGACGGAGGCATTATGTCTTCGGGGTTATCGCCCCTTGGCTCGGCTCCGTCATTCATTCAAACCCTAAATTTTACTAAGCTTTTTGCGCAAATTCAAAGCGGGCGCGGTGAATCGTCATTTTCTTCGGACGGCGATCCATTTTCCAATGCATACGGGGCTTCTGTGTTTGGCGAAGGAAAGTCCGGGATGGTGTCGGTTTTCGGGTCTGCAATTGGCGAAGCTTCTATTTCTGCTTCGTTTGACTCTGGACTATCGGCTCCAGCTTGATCCATGAGTGACCGCGGAGCAGAGGAGTGCGTGTTGAGTATCTGCGTATTAATCCTGATCAATTGAATAAAGCCTATGATCGAGCCAAGAACGATCCCGCCGACAATACCCCAAGGCGAACTGCCAAGAACTGTGTCGACCAGCCAGCCAAGCACAAGCATGAATCCGACCGAACCGAAGAACATTATGCCCGCGGACCACGCCAGGCCGCTCATTCGGACAGTTTGGGCGGCGGTTGGCGAAAAATATTCCCTTTCTCTATGGGTGTGGGTGCTCTCTACCGGCGTAAGCTCATCGGCCGTCTTACTTGGCATTTCCGACCTGCTTTCTGTAGATCTGCCAGAAGAGATGTGGTGGTCGGTTATTGCAAACGGGTCCAGTGGTTCGACGACAGGAGCCTCCCTTTCAAGCCCAAGAATCGATCCGGACCGTGTCGGATCATCTCCGGGCTTTAATTCATCGGCTTTCTCGTCGTTATCTAAGATGCTTTTGATCATTCTTCAGGAACCGCGCCTAGCAATACGAACAATCTATCCTGAATCTCCGAATTTGTCACCAATTTACCGTGAGTTTCGCATTGAAAGATCTCGCCGGCGACCGGCAGCACGTTCGGCCTGCTTGCCGAAATGGTCTGCATAGCCAGTGATTCTTTGGTCACCGTACCGTCTCCTACCCTAAGTAAAAGCGGCTTCTGCTGATCGATGGAAATGGTTTCCACTTCTGGCGTCTTAAAATCCGTGGGCTTGAAATGAGTGATCCATTGATCCTTTTTCTCGGATCTTCTTAAGATCAATCCTGACGGGGTTTCTTTGCAGTCGCCGCCCATAAGATAAAAACCCACAGGAACTTTTGCGCTTGTATTCGCGTTCAATGCCTCCTGAAATCGTTTTGCTCGGGCAAGGACCGCACGGAAGTAAAGTAACGCATTATTCTGTTCTGCCGCGGTAAAGTCCTTGGCGAACTTCTTCCCGTTCCATATGTCCCAACCGTATTCTTCCCAGGTCTTCGCCTCGAATAGATCGATCGGCAGGGGCTGGAGTTCATCGTTATACGCGAAAACTACCCCGGAATGCGGCAATAACTGGTAGGTCGAAGGGATCGTAAATACATCCAAACTATTTATATTTCGGACGAATGGGATATTTATTCCGCTGCCGAAGTATGAAACCCCTTCGATCAAAGCCTTTAGCGCGGACACGGAGCCTTCGTTAGGCGTGCCGATCAGAAAGACCTTGTTGAAGTGTTTCGCGCCAGCCCAATTCGGCCGGATCTGTCCATTCGGAATGTCCGAATCGCCGTACATTGCCGCATACCGAGAGACGAGTCCGCCCATCGAATGTGCGACTACGTTGAACTTAAGTTGCGGCCTGCCCAGTTTTCGTTTCAAAGTTTCGATACGGTCGATCAAAAGCCGCGCACTTTCCACATTATCGCGACGCCAATCATAAGGGAAAACGAAGAACGTATCTTCGTGGTCACCGGCCTTTGCTTCGTCCCATTTAACTTCGCGATAACCAGCCCGGTTCGAAAGTCCGTCGATAAGCCGTTCATAGATCTCAACCTCAGGCAAGATCCTCATGATCCTCACGCCGCGAATGATGTCGCGAGCCTCCAGATTGTCAATGTTGGCGGCAATGTTCGGCGTTATAGGCAGGCGAATGTCGTCACCTTTTTGCCGGGAACGCGAAAACCAGATCTGCTTACCCGTCGTTTTGTCGTAAAGTTCAGATCCGGTGGTTCCGGGAATGACGATCACGGGTGGCTTGCCGGTTTTCGGAACTGCCTCAGCCTTGTTTTGCGCACCTGCCGAAAGTGATAGTGCAACCGCGCACAATAGTGTGAGATAGAGGTGTTTGGGATCAAATTTCGAAATCATTGCGTGTTTCGATGCCATTTCGTGACTTTTCGCACGACAAAGATATTAGCACTTTTATCTTATATTGATGGGTCATTACCGTTCTTGATAATAAGTGTTTTGTTCGCCGAGAGCATTTTGTAGGTGGTGCCTCGCCATTCTATCGTTCTCGATAAAAGAGCCGCTACACAATTGCCCAAAAATAAAAATGGTGTGAAAAGCCACAAAACGTTCTGCGAAAGATACTGTTTTCGGATGTCCGTAACGTTTGTTTTAAGAACCATCGACACGGCGTGGAGCCGCAAGGTGGATTTGCCGATGCTGAACAGAGAAACAAGGATGAGGACCAACATTGCGAACAAAACCGTCGCCGAATTTGTACGACTGAATAAAACAATGGAAAATGCCGAAAGCATCACACCGCAAAATAGTGCCGAACCAATGAAAGACATCAACCAAAGTTTCGAAGCGTAAACGCGCGTGATCTTCATCTGTCGATTGGTGAATTCAACAAGCTCGCGGAACGTGCAGTTTTCGATCGAAGGCGTTAGTGCCTGCGGCACGAATTTGATCCTCATTCCGGCATCATTCACTGCGTCTGTCACGGCGAAATCATCCGAAACAACATTCTTCCAGATATCGCGTATCTTCAGCTTTACAAAAGTATCGCGCCGGATCGCCATCGAACCGCCCCAACAGAAATTGCTGGCTTCATTCGGTCCCAGCGCTGAGGCGATCGAAGCGTTCCACATATTTCTAAGTTCGCTTGAAAGTGTCGGCCTTTCGGATATGAACCACCGATAACCGGTCGCCGCTCCGATCCCTTCAACCTCGAGGGGAGCAACAAGAGCACGAAGCCAATCTGGGTTCGGACGTGCATCCGAATCGACAAAAACAAATACTTCGCTATTAGGATCTGCGTGAAATACGCCCTCGCGAAGGTTCTCGGCTTTTTGACCGGACGTGGCTGCCTTTTCCGCGACGACCAATTTACCCCTTAAATTCTCGGACAATAACTCGCGTATGATGGCCGCCGCCGGATCATTTGCATCGTCAATGACAAAAACGATCTCGAACTCGGGATAGTCCAATTCGAGCAACGCCGAAAGATTCTTGTGAAGTCCCGGGTCCAGACCTTTGCATGGTGCTATCACCGAAACGAACGGTGTAAAATTCGACGGCGGTTTTGCTAACTCCTGCTTGAAATAATTTAAATATTGCAGCCCGCCGCGAAACGACTTGTAGCTGAACCAAACCAGGATCGCCGCAAAGATGTAGAAGACGTAGATCATTTAGCGCCAGTTTCGAGTCTGTGACGTAAGCAAGCCGCGCAATGACTCGACCGTCCTGTCGGTTGCGCCGCGATTTGCTTCCATCACAGAACGTGCATTTCGAGCCAGCCCTTCACGCTCTTCCTTCTCCTCGATCAGGTCGGAGAGTCGGACAAAAAGTTCGTCTGCGATCGAATCTCCGCTGAGTTCCGGCAACTGGATCAATGCGTTATTACCAAGGAAGACATTTACGACATCAGTAAAATTGAACGTATGCGGTCCGGTTATGATAGCGTTGCCGGCCGCTGCGGGTTCCAAAACGCTTTGGCCGCCATGTGGAATAAGCGATCCACCGATGAAAGCGATCTGCGTCAGACGATAAGCGGCCCGAAGTTCTCCGATGCTATCGAGCAGAATAATGTCTGCTTCGGCGTCTGCGGCGGATGGTTCATCACTTCGGCGGACGAACGTATATCGCTTGTACTCACATTCATCGCTATTGCGAAACTCGCGAAGCAGCCGTGCAACTTCTGCAAACCGCTCGGGGCGCCGCGGTGCGATCAATAGCCGAGGTTTTGAACGCACATTGCTTTCAAGCATCGAGCAAAACGCATCAAGTATCCATCGTTCTTCCGGCTCATGTGTGCTGGCAGCTACAATAACGGGCCGGCCATCGCCAAGCTGGAATCGTTCATTCAGCAAAGCCGCGATCTCGTCATCAACTTTTTCGTCGCTAACATCAAATTTCAGATTTCCCGTGACGGTAGTTCGCGATGGCGGAATTCCCAATGAGATCAAACGGTTTGAATCGCCTGAGCCTTGCATTAAAGCCAGATCGATATCCGAAAGCACAGTCTTCAAAAAGAAGCGCATCTTTGAATAGCGACGAAAAGACCTTTCAGAAAGGCGCCCGTTTACGATCGCGACGTTAGCTCCGCTCAATTTTGCTTCTCGGATAAATCGTGGCCAGATCTCGGTTTCCATTAGGAGAACCATCGACGGTTTGAAATTTTTTAATGCTTTGCGGACGGAGAACTTCCAATCGAAAGGAAAATAGAAAACCGCATCGGCCTTTTGCTCAAATATTTTACTTGCCAGTTCCTGTCCGGTTCTCGTTGTGGTGGAAATAATAATGCGGTGATCGGGAAATGCGGTAAGGAGTTGGTCAACCAATGGGCGGGCGGCGTTCACCTCGCCGACCGAAACACAATGGAGCCAGGTCACCTTACGTGGGTCGTGCCTAAACTCGGGATAATTTCCGAGCCGTTGTTTGAAACCGGAAGCATATTTCTCACGCCGCAAAAGAAAAAGCGGCGACATCAGCAGAAAGCCGACTGTTAAGAGAATACTGTAGGTCAAATACATACCCAAAGTCCGATGTCCAAAGTCCAAGGTCGCGAAGAAACTTTGGACTTTGGACGCAGGGACGTTGGACAGAAATTCTACTTCACGCGTTCCATGTATCTTGCTTCGGACGGATTTACACGGATCTTTTCGCCTTCGGCAATGAATGGCGGAACCATCAAAGTTACACCGTTCTCTAGCGTTGCCGGTTTATTTGAATTCGAAGCGGTAGCTCCCTTCAATTGCGGCTCGGTGGTCGCGACCGTGAGTTCCATTGAAGCAGGGAGCGTTACGCCGATCGGCGTGCCGTCGTAGAATTCAACTTCGATCTTAAGGCCGGGCATTAACCATTGCGTGGCGTCGCCGAGTTCTTCTTCGGTAAGTGAAACCTGTTCAAAGTTTTCCTGGTTCATGAAGTGATGGTGCGAACCATCGGAATATAGGTATTCCATCTTCTGCTGTTCAAGAGTGATCTTTTCGAGGGTGTCGTTTGAACGAAAGCGAAACTCGAAAGAATTACCCGTGAGCAGATTACGCAGCCGGGCCTGAACCATCGCCCGAAGATTTCCCGGCGTGTGGTGATGAAATTCCATTACCTTAACAGGTGCGCCTTCGTGCAGGATCACCATGCCTTTTCTGATATCGTTTGCTGAAATAGCCATAATTTAAAAACTAGCCCTAATAGCTTTGTTTCGGAGCCGTTCCGAGACCGAACTATTTAAAATAGTTTACCGGCCCGAGAAATCAAAATCTTCGAGCCGGTAATTTTACTTTTGACCTGTGCCCGCGAGCCGATCAGGCTTCCTTTTTGAAAGGAAGCGGCGGCGGTTCTTCGCCAGGCTTCGGGTATTCTTTTTTCATCATATTATAGATGCCGATTATCTGCTGCTCCCACTTTTTCGATTCTTCGTGGTTCGGATCTAGCTTTAGAGCCTTACGGTAATCTGCCAACGCCGCTGCGTATTGCCGGGCCTCGGTCAGAGCGAAGCCGCGTTCGAAATATGCATTTACCGCAGTTTCCTTTGCCTTTGGGTCGGCCGCCTTCTTATTCAATTCGGCTTCGGCATCCGCGATCGCCTTATCGAACTTCTCTGTGTCAAAAGGATTACCGCTAGCGGAAAACCTTCCGCCTTTTGCATCGTCAGCCGCCGCGGCCGCTTTCTCATCAATCGCCGGAGGCGTCGCTTGGCCTTCGGTCGTATGTACCGTTGTAGATTGGAGCTTTTCAGCGCGGACCGGTTCACTAGCATTCGTTGCCGACGGTGACGTTCCGTCCGCGCAAGCGAATGAAATAGCAGCACACACAAATAAAACAAAAAACTTCATACGTTAATTATCTGTCGGTTGCAACGCTCAGCGCAAGCTCACTTCCCGTCAATATAGGGGCGTGTCTGAACAACATAGATCCTTTGCCCGATCATGCCCCATTCAAGGTCTTGAGGAACGCCGCCGAAAGTCTTTTCGATCCGCATCGCGATCTTTGAAAGCGTGCGTACCTGCGCGTCAGTGATAACTCGGCCCTGCGGGTTCGCGCATTTGTCGACGATCTGCCGCATATTACCCGATGCACTGAAACGCAGCGCACTGGTCTGATCGGATAGTGTGATCACAGAAACCACATCGGAATCCAGCCGGTAGATCAGCTGTTCAGGAATTCCCTTGTTATTTACGACGTTCGAATTATGCCCGCAGACGGAGCTGATGAAGATAGTATCGGTACGTTCGCGATCGAAAGGATCCTTGGTGATCATTACACCGCCGCGCTGCATATCTACCCCGACCTGGATCAGGGCTGACATATAGACCTTTCCCTGATCAACATAGTTGCGGACGCGAGCCTCGTAGGCTTCGAAATTCCACAACGAGGCCCAGACCTTCTTCACGCCGTTCATCAGGGCGGCACGTGTGCGGACATTAAACGCGCTCGAATAAAGCCCGGCACCGGAAAAATTCGGGAGGTCTTCGGCATTCGACGAGCTTCGGACGAATACCGGCCGAAGCCCAAGCTGCGTCCGCCATTTGGCGAATATTTGGCGTTCGAGCACTGGATCTATCTTGGCAGCCTGAATCTTCTTTCGGAATTCTTCAAGTTTTTGACGGCGAAAGCGCGGGTTATGGACAAAGTCATAATTGTCCATCAGGTCTTCGATCTCGTCATCAAAGCCGTTATCCTTCATGAATTTATCGTACCAATAGAATGGTATCGAAAAGCCGTCAGGCACCGTGTGGCCGGGAATGTTCGCGTTGATCACCTCACCGAGATTTGCTGCCTTTGCACCGAAAAGCACGCTGTCCTTTGCACGCATTTTCCGGAGGCCCATCAGCTTTGTAACAGAAAGATCGCTCGGGGCTATCTGTTGATCGGGTGAGGCAAACTTTACTGCCAGTTCATTTACATCTTCGATCTGGCGCCATTTGTATTCGGTCATTGAAGCATCGAGTTCCCAGACGAACGAATGCTTGTCGCGAAAAAGCTTGTCGGCATCTTTAATATAGACGTTCGGGATGCCCCACCCTTTTGCAAGAACGTTTACATGTGAAAGCGGTGACGACGGCTTCGTAACAATTATTCCCCGGACCGGCGGAAGTGAAATCGGTAGTTCGTTCAGAACTATTATTTCGTTCGAACCGATCTCGACCGTGTCATCGAGCTTGTCGATTATATGAACGCGGCCTACTGCCTTTCCGGGATTCAAGGCAAGATATTCCTGCCCGGCATTTATCTCGCTGATCAATACCCGATCCAGTTTAAGCTTTAATGAGACATCTTCCTGACGCGAGGAATTTGGTTTGTAGTAGACCTTTGTGAAAAAGGACGAATTGATAATTTCGTCTGCGAGCTTAAGATGCTCGGCGGTCGCCATATCACCTTCCCAGATCTCCCATGTATATTTCTCAACCGTTCGCTGCCAGGCGATCGTACCGACGATAAATCTGCGGTCTTCGTCAATGTAGATCGGCTTAAAGACATCGGATCCGCGAGGAACAAGGTACGTACCGAGCAGAAAGTCCTTGTGGAATCGAAACCGCTGCGAGTTTACGAAATAGATAACGTTTTCTTTACGATCGATCGTAAACATTGCGTGCGGCAGCGAATAAGGAGTATTCGGAAGAAACGTTCGGGCGATCGAAAGGAATTCAGCCTCGGTCGAGATCTTCGCCAGTGAATTCTCCTGCGTCGCTGACTGGTCATTGACGATCGAACCATCGTCCGTTCGCGGCGGGGATGCGGGTTTTGTTTGCGCGCTGGCGAAGTCTAACGACACCATCATTACAACCGCACAAACAAAAATTAACGAACTGATCCTCATAAGCAATTAGAACCGTTAGAGAAAAATAGAATTGAACTGATCAGAATTATATCAGGATGCTCTCTGTAAATGTCAGGATGCCATTTTTCGGAAGGCGGCTTCCGGATGATGATCACTCCATGATCCAGCTGATCTTTGGTTGAGATCAAAGGCTATCCCAAAGGAACTTGCACGCTAATGGTGTCCGAAAGTTCCAGAAACCGCGTCATTGGGAATGCGGTTCGGCTGAATTTCTTGGTTGATCGCAATAGGAAACGAATGACCGGAAATTCTTAGCTAGGATTGCCTTGTGCCATCAATGTCCAGTTCTTCCGACCTCGCACGGTCTCTTTCGTCATTTCTGCGTTTTATGTCGACTCTTATACTCAGAAAGAACGCGACACACGCTAGTACTATGGATGCATAGAGCCCGTCCGAGCTGCCGAGCCAGTAAAAATAAATAGCTGCCACGGCAAGTGCCACAGATACCGATCGGAAAATATTTACCATCTTAGTCGTTTTCGATCGTCAACTCGTCAACAGCGATCTCGGCGGCGGTTCGACGTCTTCGGATCCTTTTCCAAAGATAGCGAAGTACGAGAAACAAGGGCAAGCAGATAAACAACAGAAACGGTATGACCGCGATCAAGACCGTCACGAGGCCGAGTATAAAACTTAAAGCTGCATCAAATCCGGTCGAAACTGCGTCCGTCAAACGATAAAAGAATCCGGAACCGCTGGCTGATATTGCCGCCGAAGTTTGTATCCTCAAACGGATCGTGGAAAGACTTGCCTGGTTTTCGAGGAATTTTTTCCGGCCCTCGACCTTTTCGATCTCTCCGCGGACATTCGCCAATTCACGCTGCACGTTCAAGGCATCGGCAACCGTGTTCGCACGCTTCATTATTTCGAGGAACTGTTCCTCAAGTGCTCGATATGCTTTGAGCCGTGCCTCGATATCGATGAATTCTTCCGTTACATCTTGGCCTTTTACATTTTCAAAAATTACACGACCCGCCGTCTGGCGGATCTCATCAAGGGTTTCCGCAAATTTATCCGCTGGAACACGAAGAGCGATATTGACGGTATCGCGTCCGGTAGCCCGCCGGTCTGTAATGCTTTGCTGAACCTCAGTAACGAATCCGCCTTTTGCCTCAGCGATCGACGAAACCATTTTCTGAACCTGTTCAAGATCGTCAGCTTCAAGCGTGAGCTCAGCATTACGAATGATCTTTCGTTCGGGAATCGCCGCCTGTGATTGCTTTTCAAGAGAAATAGTTTGGGGGGCCGGACCGCTCGGTGGTTCGCTCTTACCGCCACCGCCGCTTCCGGCGTCTGCGGCTCTTGCAAATTCCGGTGCTAAAGGCTTGTTTGCAGTCGAATTACTGGTTTCTGCTTGACTGCACGATGTAAATAAAAAGGTCGAAAGAACCAGCAAAACAACAAGAGTCCTCATAATTTCACCTCGATCGAAGCATTCCGTCTGACATTGAACGCGCGAAGCTAGCCTGCCTTGCGTGCAACTTCCTTAAATCCTTCGCCGCGAAAAAATGCCCTAACCGCATTTAACATTCGGCGAAACGCGCGAAAAACCTTGGGAAAGAACCAGAAAAAGAATATTGCGAACAGGATCAGGACTACTGCAACGATTATTGGCGCGAAGACCGCCAAGATCGTGCCAAGAAAGGCAATGAAATCTTCGACCAACGACAGTATCCAATTGGAAACAGGTTCAGGCGAAAGGTTTGCTCCTGCTCGTACAGCCGCTTTTGTACCGTGCGACGCAAATGCAAAACCGCCTCCGACGAGCGTTGCGGGAATGACGATCTCAGGCGCCATATCGGAGACCGCGGCATAGGCAACGACCGCTCCGGCGGGAACGCGAATGAACGTATGAATAACGTCCCAGACGCTATCGACATACGGTATCTTGTCAGCAAAGAATTCGACGATATACATTCCGCCGGCGACGCCAATGATCCACCAGTTATCAAGTACATCGAGCCCGCCCGGCAGCTTTACTGAACCAAATTTCTGAAGCAGACCGAGAACTGAGACGGTGGCATATAGATTTATCCCGCTCGTCCAAGCCGAACCGAGTGCTAACGTTAGAGTTGAGAACCATTCCATCGCGCCGACCTCCTTCGTAGTGGCGAAATTCTAACATGAAATTACGATTCTTCCGTCTCTTCGGTTCCGTCTCCGTCTTTCTTCATGCCGAATTTTTCCAGGCGGTATTGCAGCGTCCGAAATGTGAGGCCCAGTAGTTTTGCAGATTTCGTTATGTTGTTGTCCGTCCGTTCCATTGCCTGCATTATCAGGCTGCGTTCGACGTCCTCGAAATTTACACCTTCCGCCGGAAGCTTAAAGTTCGGTTCGCCTTCATTCGTGGTGACCGCCGAATGACTGATATTCAACATTTCCGGCGGAAGTTCGTCCACGGTTACCGTTTCATTCTCACAAAGCAAGATCGCGCGTTCGATGGCTGATTCAAGCTGGCGTACATTGCCGGGATAATGATAATCATTCAGAAGCTTCCGGGCGTTCGATTCGATATCAATCTTTCTGTCCGTGCCTCGGGTGTGTTTCTTGACGAAATATTCGATCAGAACCGGAATGTCCGAGCGCCTTTCGCGGAGCGGTGGAATTTCGATCGAGAGAACGTTCAGGCGATAATAAAGATCCTCGCGAAAACGCTTTTCTTCGGTCATTTTTAGCAGGTCGCGATTGGTCGCCGCGAGTACGCGAACATCGATCGGTATTTCCTTTACTCCGCCGACGCGACGGATCTCTCTTTCCTGAAGCGCGCGAAGCAGTTTGGCCTGCAAGGCAATGTCTAGCTCGCCGATCTCATCAAGAAATAGCGTCCCGTTATTTGCTATCTCAAACAAACCTTTCTTTTCACCGACCGCGCCGGTGAACGAGCCCTTTTCATGGCCGAAGAGTTCCGATTCGAGTAGGTTTTCATTGATCGCCGCACAGTTAACGGCCTGAAATGTTTCGTTTCCGCGAAGGCTGTTCTTGTGCATCGAGCGGGCGATAAGCTCTTTCCCGGTACCGCTTTCGCCGCGGATAAGTACGGTTGAATTCGATTTAGCTATCTTTAAGATCAGCTTTTTGACCTTGTCCATTTCCGGTGAAACGGAAACGATCTCAGTGTCGAGTGCGGTAAGTTTATTCAATGCTCGCTCGACCGTATCAAGCAGCTTTTCGCTGTCATACGGCTTCTGTAAATAATCGAACGCGCCAAGCCTTAGGGCATCGACTGCCGAATCTACGGAACCGTGAGCAGTGAGAAGGATAACGATTATCGATTTGTCGAAATTCGTGAGTTCCTTGAGCAGGTCGAGTCCCGACATTCCGGTCATTTTCAGATCGGTCAATACCAGATCGAACCGCCGCGATTCTACGAACTTCATCGCCGCCTCGCCGGAACTTGCCGTGGTCACGTCGTAGCCCTCGCCCGACAGGATCGTCTCTAAGATCTCGCGTTGATTCTTCTCGTCATCAACGACCAATATTGATTTACGTGCCATAAAACTTGTTAGATGTGTGAAATAGATTCCTTCTCGCTTGATGGCAAGTGCACAAGGAATGTTGTCCCTTTGTTTGTTTCTGATTCTACCGCGATCATTCCATTATGAACGTCAATGATCTTTTGGACGATTGCCAGGCCTAATCCGGTGCCTGTTTCTTTTGTTGAAAAATAGGGTTCGAAGATCTTCGAAAGGTTTTCTTCGGGAATTCCGCTGCCGGTATCGGAAACTTCGATACGCACGAATTCAGGGTCTTCATCTGTAGAAAGTTTTACGTTCAGTTGCCCGCCTTCGTTGCCCATTGCCTGCACGGCATTGATAAACAAATTGTTGAAGACCGATCGCAAGAACTCGGGATCGCCCATGATCTGCGGGACATCTTCGTGTTCAATGATGGCGATCTTTATATTGCTCTCTTCGGCCTGTGCCTCGACGATGCGGAGCGAATCTTCAACAACTTCCCTGGCATTGAGCGGACGCAGGTCAACATTCGCTGGCCGTGAATAATTTAGAAAATCTGAGATCTGTTGGTTTATCCTTTTGACCTCATCTTTTATCTGCGAGATCAACTTGTGATATGTATCTGCATCCTCTTTCCCTTCCGGAGTAAACTTTGACCGCAAATGATCAAGGGTCAGATTAATGTAATTAAGCGGATTGCGTATCTCATGTGCGATAGCAGAGCCTAATCTGCCCACCACGGCACTTTTCTCAGCCTGCTGCAGTTGTTCCTCAAGAGCCCTTGATTTTTCTAATTCCGAGGTCATTTCGTTGAACCTCTGGGTGAGTCGTCCGATCTCATCGGTCCGGTCGGTCGCGATACGAAAACCGAGGTCGCCTTCCGCGATCCTTCTGGCGGCATTTGAAAGGTCTGTGATCGGACTTGTGAACCGCCAAACAAGAAAGAAAGTTATAGCAGTCGAAACCAAAAAGATACCAAAAGTATATATAAGCGGTTCGGCTGCCCGCCATGCCGCTTCGCTCTTAGAATTCCTTAGAATGACCATTACATAATATCGTCCTTCACTGGTCTCAATAGGAATAGCGTGAGCCTCGTCATTCTGTTTTTTGTTCTCAGGCGATCTTCGGTTGGGGAACATTGCAGCGTCTTCACCAAGCCTGGTCTCTTCCATAAGAGGCGGAAGGTCTTGAACTTCGCCCAAAAGTTTGTATTCCGGCGAGCCGTCCGATGCGAATCTCGGCACCAGATCTCTGTTCAGGCTGTCAATGATCTGCCAATTCTGATTGATGATAATTACATCGACAATATTTTCACGGGAACGCTCATCAAGAAATGACTGCTGGGCCTGAAGGATCAGATCATCAAGGAACTCGTCTCTTGAAGTAATGCCGCTGACCCCGAGTGAGATTCCAGATACCAATGTTCGAAGCTGCAGATCACGCCTTTCGTTATTTTCAGTCTGTGTCTGCAAATTCAGATAAAACTGAACACTTAGAGTTGCGACAAGCAAAAATGCAAGTATCAACAAGAGTCGACCGCGAAATGTGTTAAAAAATCCCATTTTTAATTAGGTTTTGTTCCCGGCGACCTTTATTATGCAAGTGCTTAAGATTTTCCTTGCGTCCGCGTATATCGAATGTTATAGTGTCAGTTAGCAAATTCGCAAAGTCCCGTAATTGCAAAATTGTTCTAACCTGCGGGATTTTAGTCTCCTCGACACCAAAATTAAGCCGTTTCTAAATTATTTTGAGGTAAACCATGAAATTTATGCGTCCCGAAAAGCATTCGGCGTTTGCGTTGTTAGCTCTTTCAGCTGTTTTTCTTCTCTCCAGTTCATATCTGGAAGCCCAAACAAAAAAACCAGCCGCAAGGTCCGTAGCTAAGAATGCCGCTACCGCCAAAAAGGATGCAGCAAAAACCAAGGCTAAACCTGTTTCACGACAAACGGCCTCGGCAAAGAACACGAAGGCTGCCCAGGCAAAACGCACGAATACAAAAAGTTCCAAGGCGACATCGGCAGCCAAAAAGCCGACCGCTCGTGAACTAGCAGCACAGAAAAAGGCCGCCGCAGCCAAGAAACTTACACCTGCGCAGCAGCGGGCCGAGGCCGCAAAGAAACGTAAATTAGAGGCCCAGCGTCAGGCAGCATTAGCCGCCCAACGTCGCCGTGAACAGGCCGCTCGCGAAGCACGTGCCCGTGCGATAGCTTTTGAGAATAACTTAAAGACCCAGACGGCGGAGAATATCGCGAAGGACAATACGGAAGGCGAAGATCTGCGTGTTCGTCAGACCGCGATCAACGCTCTCGGTGGCCGAGCCGGAACCGTTGTCGTCATGGAAGCGCAGACCGGCAAGATCGTCACAATGGTGAATCAGGATTGGGCTGTCCGGCATGGCTTCAAGCCTTGTTCGACGATCAAGCTCGTGACCGGCGTAGCGGGCTTGAATGAAGGCTTGATCAACGGCGATGGGCTGGTAACAGGCAGCGGCGGTGGAATGGACCTCGATGATGCGTTGGCACGATCAAATAATCCTTATTTTCAGCGGGTTGGGGCAAATCTCGGCAGTGCAAAAATGATCGATTACGCGAAGCGGCTTGGGCTTGGGCAGCCAACTGGCGTTAACATGCCGGGAGAAAATCCGGGACGGCTTCCGCATGGAAACAACAATCCGCGAATTTATTCGCATGCCGATGATTTTGAAGTTACGCCGCTGCAGCTTGCCGTAATGGTGACGGCGATCGCTAACGGCGGAGAACGTGTGGTGCCCAAAGTCTCGAAAAGCCGGATCGAACAGACGGCGATGAAGCCGACCGTAAAGGGCACGATCGGATTGCCTGAAAGAAATTATCAGGGAGTTATCCCGGGAATGATCGGAGCGGCAGAATATGGGACGGCCCGCCGCGGGGTCGATCACAATATGGGTGTTGCCGGAAAGACCGGTTCTTGTATCGGAAAGGGTTCGTGGGTCGGTTTGTTTGCTTCTGTTGCTCCGGTCGAAGATCCAAAATATGCTGTAGTGGTGATAACGCGCGGGCAGGGTGAACGCGGAAGGATCGCGGCAGGGATCGCGGGTCAGATCTATCGGGCGCTAAGCAATAACATTAAACCAGATGCGTCTCGCCGATTGGCTTTGAAGAATATCGGCACGCGGCCGGCGAATCCGATCCTTCCAGATACGGCTATTGCCGCAATTGAAGAAGCTGATGAAGAGAGCGACGACGATGCACCAGAGGCGGAAACGAAGATCGCCGATGAAAAACGAAAGGTCGTTGTTGCGGGTGCTTCATCGCGGCCCGTGGGCACGCAGGCTGATCCGAACAAGAAGATCGTAACTCGGACGACCCAGTCAAAACCAGCTTTCCCGACTGTTGTTATCCCATACAATAAAGATGCGGCCACGCCGACAGTGAAAAAACCGGAAACCAAGAACCGGCCGCGGGTCGTCCAAAACAGACAGAATTAACTGTTAGGAATTTAAATACCATATTTTTTACGGGCTGCGGCGGGTTTAAAGCCTCAGCCTTTTATTTTTTTTAAATCGAGCAGATTTGCTTGACACATTGCCAATAATTACGGGATTATTTAACTTTCCGAAAAATTCGGTCCGGCATAAAACCAAGCGCACCGTTCCCGGAAATAATTGCAACTAATACCTGTCGTAGTTCATCTGATTTGGCACCGGGGGAACCGGGGCTGTTCGCGGCTGGGACATGTTGCAGCAGTAGCTTTTAATCAGGTTGGAGGAAGTTTTAGAATGAAGAATTTCAAGAAATTTTTAGGATCCGGGGCCATCGCTGCGGTGATCGGTCTATTTGGCGTGACTCAGGGTTTTGCCCAAGGCGGGTGTGATGATGTTGAGGGCCAGACTGAGAGCTATACCCAGTTCACGGCGAACTTTCAAAGCAAGGATCCCGATAAGATGCAGCTTGCTTTAGACGCAGGTAAGGTTTTCCTCGAAAAGTACGGCGCATGCGAGGATCTTAAGCAACAGACGGATTACATTAAACCCTGGGTGCCGCGTTTGGAGACGAATATTCCGATCCGACGAAAAGAGATCATTCTCGAGCGTTTGTTTGCCAGGTTTGATGATTCGATCAAAGCAAAAAATACTACACAGATCTATGCCGTCGGTCGGGAGATCCTGGCTGCGGATCCGGGCAATCCGAATGTGATAATGGTCATGGGCGGAGCAGGGTTCGTTGACGCTGCAAAGGAAAAGGCAACAAATGTCGACGACGCGATCCGATATGCTAAAACTGCTTTGGATTTTGCAAAGAATCCCACCACCAAATTTCCAAAGAAGCGTGCGGATGGCGCTGAGACCGCAGGTGCATTTGACTTCGAATACAGCCGTAAAGAAGCCGTTGATCAGATGACTTACATCCTGGGTTATCTTCAGTTCTACGCGAATAAGGACAAGAAGTCGGGCCTTCCGTATTACTTTGAACTGACCCAAACCTCAGATCGTTTCAAGGCGGATCCTACAATCTATGCTGCGATCGGGTCATATTACACAGACGAAGCACAGCGGATCGGTAAAGAGATCACACCACTCATCACAAAGCTGAATGATCCGGCGACTCCAGACGAAGAGAAAATCGAATTGGACAAGCAGATCAAGGCCAAGGAAGCCGTTTACAAAGCTTACGAAGAACGCACGCTAGATGCATTTGGTCGGGCGTATAAGGTTGCCAAAAATACAACTCCGGCTGAAAAGAAGTATAGAGACGATCTGTACGCAGCGATTCAGGCCATCTATAAGAGCCGATTCCCAGACACTACCAGTAGTGTTGACGCCTGGCTTTCGACAGCAACTGCGAAGCCGATGCCGAATCCATTATCCGAGGTAACTCCGGTGGTTGAGGAAGAGACCACCACTTCCGCAGCACCTGCAGGTGCAGCCTCTGGAAAAACTGCGGCGGCTGTTAGTCGTCCATAGGCTTTTAGTCCAACCTGACGGGATCGTTTGATCCCGAAAAATGCCGGGTGCTGTAAATGTGCCCGGCTTTTCTTATTTCAATCCGCGACTTATCATTGAGCCCAGAATCTGCAATCTATGAAACTACCAGAGCTTGAACATATTCTGGGCTATCGCTTTGCTGATATCGCACGTCTTGAACGTGCTCTTACCCATCGTTCATGGGTGCACGAAAATAGAATTCGAGCGAAAGACAACGAGGCTTTTGAATTCGTTGGTGACTCTGTTCTCGGGCTGGTGGTCGCCGAGTACCTATTTGCGAAGAATCCTGATCTGGAAGAGGGCGAATTGACGCTGATGAAGCATCGGTTGGTCAGCATGCCCACCTTAAGCCGAGTTGCCAGCCGTATCGGGCTTGGTGAACATTTGAAGGTCGGCAAAGGCGAAGAGCGATCGGGCGGCCGACAGAAACCGGCGGTTCTAGCTGATACACTTGAGGCCGTGATCGCCGCAGTATTCCTGGACGGAGGATACGTAGCCGCTCGTGTCTTGATCGGCAATTTATTTGTTGAAGAGTTTAAGAGTGTTTCACCGTCGACATCGATGGACCACAAAACAATGCTTCAGGAACGATTGCAGTCGGAAAAGCTTACTGCTCCGAAATACGGCCTCTTGCGAAGTGAAGGGCCGCCGCACGACCGGACATTTCATGTTGAGGCACTTTGGCAAGGAGGTCGCAGCGAGGGCGTCGGCCGTTCCTTAAAATTGGCAGAGATGGATGCAGCTAAGAATGCACTGGATGCGATGGGCCCAACAGGCATTCGCGGCTAGGGGCGCTATTTTGCTATATTTAACGTTTTATGAATAACGAAAAAGCCGCCGACAACGTGCAGGATGAATCGGCAAAAGAGAAAGGCGAAAAAGTCGAAAAAAAGCCTACCGGTCCGCCGAAATCGGTGTTTCGCGAATACGCAGAATCGTTTACCGTTACGCTTGTAATGGCGATCTTCGGCATGACATTTATTATCCAGGCGGTCACGGTTCCGACCGGTTCGATGCAGAACACGATCCTTGTAGGAGATTATCTTCTCGTTAATAAGTTCATCTTTTCGCCGGGCGGCAACCCATTGCCGTTCTTGCCGATGCGCGATATCGAACGCGGCGACATTATCGTTTTCAAGTATCCGGGAAACAACGTTCTTCCAGATTCCAACCCAAATTCTGACCGTTCACGCGGGCTGGTAAAATATCAGATCAATTACGTAAAGCGAGTGATCGGCCTGCCCGGGGAGAAGATCGAATTTCGAGACAACCAGGTGTTTGTAAATGACCAACCTCTTCCGGAACACAGGATCATCGGTGATCCGCCCCAGAGGGACAATGGCCAGTCGGCACTTGAACTGACGCAATTTGAGGAGCGTCTGCCGGAAGACAAATGGTCGGTCTATTATTCTCGGTCGACTATGCGAACGGTCGAATCTGGGGGAAAGCTCCGCTCGAACGGATACAATTTCGCAGTCGAAGGCAAACCGATGATCGTCCCGGAAAACAGCTTTTTCGTAATGGGTGATAGCCGCGACCAAAGCGACGACGGGCGCGGTTGGGGATTTGTTCCGCGTGATCTGATAATCGGTCGTGCGATGTTCGTTTATTGGTCGTGTGATCGCGGTGCCTCGAACGGAAGTATGATCGGCTGCCTAACTCATCCGCGGCTCGACCGCATCGGAAAGTTCGTCAAGTAGCCTTAGTCGGAGTTAATGAAAATAACTTTTAGTGAAGAGGTTTCCGGTGCGATCCATTTCGATTCGCCGATCGTTGCCCTTGAATCGACGGTGATCGCCCACGGCCTGCCGTATCCGCAGAATCTAGAGACCGCTTACAAAATGGAACGCATCGTCCGCGAGATCGGTGCTGTTCCGGCAACGGTCGCCGTGTTCGACGGCGAGATCAATGTTGGATTGACCGACGCGCATTTTGAGATGCTCGCAACCGGAAAGGACCTCGTGAAACTTTCGGTTCGCGATCTGCCTTACGTAATAGCAAACAAGTTGTCGGGAGCCACGACAGTTGCGACCACGGCATTGATAGCTAGACGTGCAGGTCTTAAGATCTTCGCGACCGGCGGAATCGGCGGAGTTCATCGCGGGACAATTCCTGATATCTCGGCCGATCTGCCGGTGATCGCGTCAACGCCGATCACCATCGTCTGTTCGGGTGCAAAATCGGTTTTAAATCTTCCCGCGACGCGTGAATGGCTTGAGACGAACGGCGTTACGGTCCTTGGTTATCGCTGTGACGAATTTCCCGCGTTTTATTCGCGTTCGAGCGGGCTGCCCGTGGATCGTCGGGTTGAGACGGCCCGCGAGGTGTCGAATATCGTTGATGCCCGAGATGAACTTGGCTTTACCTCTGCTGTTCTAGTTACGGTTCCCGTACCTGAAAAATATGGGTTGGATAATGCCGAGATAGAAAGAATCCTTGCCGAATCTCTTCGGTCTGCGGCCGAACACGGGATTACAGGGAAAGATGTTACTCCGTTCCTTCTGTCCGAAATGTCGTCACGAAGCGAAGGCCGAACCCTTGAAGCAAATATCGCTTTGCTTGAAAACAATGCGCGGGTTGCAGCCGAGATCGCGAAATCACTTAGCTAGTCCTATTGGGCTGTCCGTTTTTCCAATTTTTCCTTCAAAGAATCAAGCCGCTTTCTTGCCTCAACCGCTTCCGCCGCTGCAGGAAACTTTTCGATTATCTCTTTCCATGAATCGCCGTTGTAATGATATTGCCGCGTCGCGGAATTGAACTGGAAAATAATACCCAAACGTCGATATCGGTCGAGCATATTGAAATTTAGATAGTAGCTGTGAAGCGGTGCACCCGACGCAGCCATTTCGCGCGTGCTCAATTGACGGGACGCGTTGCGGGAAAGCACGGCTGCCGAGCCCTCAACGATATCGCCAAACAAAAGCAATATGGCCGGTTTGAATTTCGACTTCGGATAGATCTGGAAGAAATGCACCGCCGCCTCGATCTGATCGAAACCGGTCGTTGCCTGAACCAGCTTAGCAAGCCGCTCTTCATCCTCAGGACGTTTATCGCTAAAAACGGCGTCTGCCTGCACCCAACCGGCGGCCGGCGGGGTTGCTATCACCCTGAAAAACCGAACACCGTCGGCATCTTTCACACCGACGATCCTAACCTTTCGCCCACGCCGCATCCGTTGGATCGCCTCGGAGTAAAGACTCGGTTCTTTGCGAAGGACCGAGATCAATTCGTCCATAACGACGGCTGTGTGGGCAACGTTTCGCTGCGCCGGTACAGCCCTCCGCTTTTGTGCGACGAGGTCTGAGGAAAACAACAATAAAAACAATAGAAGTAATAGAGGCTTCATCGAATTCATCTTGATCTATCCAGTTGTTGAAATTATTTTTGCGTTCGGGCGGCTGTGATGAAAATGACAGATCGCCGTTGCCAATGCATCCGCGGCATCATGCGGTTTTGGAACCGAGCTAAGCCCCAGCAGTATCCTAACCATCTCGCCGACCTGATGCTTTTCAGCATTCCCATACCCGACGACAGTTTGTTTTATTAGCCGCGGAGCGTATTCGGCGATCGCCAGCCCTTGCTGCTCTGCGAGAAGAAGTATCACACCGCGGACCTGCCCAAGCCGGACCGCGACCTTTACATTCTTTGCATAAAACGCATCCTCTATCGAAAGCGCGTCCGGCTTGTGAACCGCAACGAGTTCGGAAATGCCATTATAGATAGACAGCAGCCGCATAGAGAACTCGTCGGTGCGTTTCGAACGCAATGTGCCGAATTCGATGCACCGATACCGAGACCCTGAGCCCTCGACAATACCCCAGCCGAGCGTTTCACTGCCCGGATCGATCCCTAATACTCGCATTTTGAACAAAACCTTTTCAGCGGACGCAAAAACGATAACCGAATAATATCGAAAGGCGCAAGGCGGGCGCTATTCGCAGGTTTCAATTTATGAACTCCTTTGTAAATTTTCCGTCCACGCTTTATCATTTTGATATCAGTAATTTAACCGTACAAAGTGAATTGAGCGCACGGACGGCCACGGCACGGCCGCTGGAGCCTGTGCGGACGCTGCTAAACGATGTTATCGATTATGCGGGGCTGTTTCCGCCTTCACAGCTTTCGATGCAGGAAGCTGTGCTCAATTTCGCGACATATCGGCTTAGCAATTACGGTTGGATGCTCGGGCGATTCGTTGTGCCGGTGTCGCGGCTTGAAGAATTCATGGACCACGCGGGAGATTTCATATCGCGCGACGGCAAGAGCGATTGGCGTTTGAGCGTGATCGCCGGCGAAGACATAAACCACACGATCCGGCAAATACGCGAATTCACACGGCTTTATCCAAAGGGCGTAAAAGTTGACATGCTTGAGGTAAAGGCCGCGACGGCTTCGAAGATCGAGAACACGGTGATCGCCGTTCCCGAAGGCATCACGACGTATTTCGAGATCGCTTCCGGAGCTTCGTTTGTCGATCTGGTAACGACGCTTGCGATGAAGCGGCAGCGGGCAAAGCTTCGCACGGGCGGCGTTGTGGCGGAAGATTTCCCGAGAACTTGCGAGATAATCCGCTTTGTGCGGACCTGTATGGCGGCGAACGTGCCCTTTAAGGCGACCGCCGGCCTGCATCATCCGATACGCTGCTACAAACCGCTGACATATGCCGCGAACGCCCCGCAGGGCACAATGCACGGCTTTCTGAACGTTCTGCTGATGACCGGATTTGCACGCGAAAGCTATCGCGTATCGCTGCTCGAAGAGCTGATGGAAGAAGAATTCGAAGAAGCCTTCACTTTTGACGAGATCGGCGTGAAGTGGCGCGAAGAACACTTTATGACGACCGCCCATATCCTTTTGCTTCGCCGCCGCGGGATGAATTCGTTCGGCTCATGCTCGTTCGAAGAGCCGATCGCCGACCTGCAAAAACTCGGACTGCTCTAATCGGCCTGATCCTGAAACATCTCGTCGAGCGTTTCGAGCGGCAGTTCCTTCATATATTCCATCGGAGACTTCGCGGCCTTCCGTGTCAGGGCTTGCAGCGGATGATCGGCGGCGACGGCGGCATCTTTGCCCGGCCTCCAGTCATAAAGGTCGTTCGGTGTGCACCGCAGCAGAAGGCAAAGGCGTTCGAGATGCTCGTATTTGACCGAGCGGTTCATGTGGTTCAGAAGATTGTTCGCCGTACCGCGTCCGAACCCGTTCTTCATAAGATATGTCAGCGGATTAGGTATGCCGCGAAGAGCAAAAACACGTTTTGGATTGAAATAAAGCATGCAACACCTCGCATTATGTGTGAATTTTATTGTAAAACGTGTGAATAATATCACATTATGTGTGAAAATGATTGGATTGCGTGTGAATCAGGTTACATTGTATATGAATGATATTGCATTGTGTGTAAATGTTATTCGATTACGCGTGAATGATCTTGCATAATGAGTGAATATAGTTGCATTGTGTGTGAATGATATTGCATTGTGAGTGAATGAACAGGCAGAAACACGAGCGGTAGCGAGTGTGCCCCTAAAAAGGCAGAAACCTAAACGAACGTGCCCTGCCCGGAGCGATTTATGACCGATCACGAATGGGACGAGAACGATTTCCCGTTAGCTTATTTCATCACCTTCCGTACGCACGGAACTTGGTTGCACGGTGATCAGAGAAAGTCCGTCGAACGTCATGGGCGCAATTTGTACAACAGCCCTCGCATCCCGCTAGACCCTTTGTTTTCCGAGCTTATGAACCGGAACATGACGACCGAACCAGTCGTGCTGGATTCGAAGATGCGAGGAATCGTCGATCTGGCAATTCGGAATGTGTGCGATCATCGCAATTATCTTCTTTCGGCACTTCATGTGCGGACAAATCACGCTCACGTTGTCGCATCGGCTGCTTGCCATCCGAAAACGGTAATGAATGCGTTCAAGGCGAACGCGACGCGTGAATTGCGCGAGGCGGGGCTTGTAGGAGACGGTCAGAAGGTGTGGTCGCGAGGCGGAAGCACGAGATATCTGTGGAGACAGGAAAGCGTGGAGCGAGCGATTCACTACACACTTCACGGACAGGGCGATGATCTGCCGGATTTTTAAGATCGTCTGATGTGACCAAGGCAGAAACCTGAGCTGTAGCGAGGGTGCCAGTTAGTAAGTTGACCTGTTAAAATGAACTCACACGAACCGCGAGGGGCACACTCCCTACCGGTCGTGTTTCCGCCTGATGAGACAGAAACCCGCGCGGTAGCAAGGGTGCAAAATGATAAAACGATGTACGAGATAAACGAAACACATGACCCGAATTTGAAGAGCTGGGTCGAATCCGCCAACGACCCGAATACGGATTTTCCGATACAGAATCTGCCGTTTTGCATATTCGTGCATCAGGATTTTACAAATCATGAGCGTATAGGGATTCCGATTGGGGATCTTATCTTAGACTACCATTCATGCCTTGAAGCGGGTTTGATTGCTGAGGAAGCTTCCGAGCAATACAAGGAACTTCTTTTTTTCGCCTTCGATGGAGTTTTAAATTATTCCGCAGAAGGTTCTCGCGAGAGTTTCCCATTTATCCGTCGCCGATTGATGGAGTTACTACGAGACGACGTTGATCAAGAAACCAAAGCGATCGTTCAGAAGCACCTCCATCCTATCTCAGAATCGACGATCCTCGCGCCTTTCGAAATCAGCGACTACACCGATTTTTACTGCTCGATCTATCATGCGACGAATGTTGGGTCGATGTTTCGGCCGGACAATCCGCTGTTGCCGAATTACAAATATATTCCGATCGGGTATCACGGGCGGGCTTCGTCGATCGTTGTTTCGGGTACGGACATCAAGCGGCCAAAGGGGCAAAACCGGAGCGATGCCGAAAAGCCGCCTGTGTTCATCCCGTCGAAGAGTCTCGATTACGAGATGGAGCTCGGGTTCTTTGTCGGCAAGGGGAACGAGCTCGGCTCGAGCATTCCGATGAGCGAGGCCGAGGAGCATATTTTCGGCGTTTGCCTGGTGAATGATTGGTCCGCCCGCGACATACAGGCGTGGGAATACCAGCCGCTCGGGCCGTTTCTTTCAAAAAGTTTTGCGACGACAATCTCGCCTTATGTTGTCACGATGGAGGCACTTGCACCGTTTCGCACGCCGGCTTTCGAACGCGATGCCGACGACCCGCAGCCGCTTGATTATTTGAGCGACGAGCGAAATCAGAAGCTCGGCGGGCTCGATATCAACCTTGAGGTTTATATACAAACGGAGTTGATGCGGGCCGAGGGCATCGAGCCTTTTAAGATCTCGCGGTCGAACACGAAGGACCTTTATTGGACGATCGGCCAGATGCTGACGCACCACGCTTCGAACGGCTGCAACCTGCAAACCGGCGATCTGATGGCGACCGGCACGGTCAGCGGGAAAGAAAAAAGCGAACGCGGCTGCCTGCTGGAAATGACCTGGCGTGGAACCGAACCGCTCGATCTTCCCAGCGGCGAGCAACGGCGATTCCTCGAAGACGGCGACGAAGTGATAATGAAAGGCTTCTGCGAACGCGAAGGCTTTCGCCGCATCGGCCTGGGCGAATGCCGTGGGCGGATCCTCCCCGCCGAATAATTGAACCGCCGAGACGCGGAGTCGCCGAGAAGAAGATAAATATCTCTCTGCGTCTTTGCGTCTCTGCGGTGATAAAATCCTTTTGTGCACGCTTCTCAACTAGTTTCGCAGTCCGACGTGATCGTAAAGGCATCGGATGGTCGTGAGTTCGATGACGTGCTCGCCGTCGAGGAGCCGCTCGAGATACGGCTCGGGCTGCCTGACGGAACGCACAAGGCAGTTTCCATCACGATGCGAACGCCGGGCGAAGATGCCGAACTTGCCGCCGGATTTCTTTTCACCGAAGGCATAATCAAAGCTCCCGAACAGATAAAACAGATCCGCCACTGCGGGCTGAAGATCGGCAGAGTTATTGGAACCGTTGACCGAGCCGCAGCACTGAATTCGAACACGATCCGTGTAGATCTCGCTTCAGACGCTTCGGTCGATCTCAAGAAACTCGAACGGCATTTTTACACTACCTCGAGCTGTGGAGTCTGCGGCAAGTCTTCGATCGAAGCTTTGCACTCAGGTGCCGAAAAGATTCCTGCCGGGTTTGTCGTTGATCGCGAACTGATCCACAAACTTCCCGCACTGCTTCGCGAAACGCAAAAAGTTTTCGACCGAACGGGCGGGCTGCACGCCTCGGCACTGTTCGACGAGCAAGGCAAACTCGACATCGTCCGCGAAGACGTGGGTCGCCACAACGCGCTCGACAAAGTCATCGGACGAAAGTTCCTCGACGGGCAAATGCCTTTGAACGAACGTATTCTTTTGGTGTCGGGCCGAGCTAGTTTTGAACTCGTTCAAAAAGCTCTGATGGCAGGCATTCCGATCCTTGCGGCGGTCGGTGCACCGTCTTCTCTGGCGGTCGAACTCGCAAAAGAATTCGGAATGACACTGATCGGCTTCGTCCGCGACGGCCGGTTCAATATCTATTGCGGCGAGGAACGGATCGGAAATTGGCAATTGTGAATTGGCAAATTGTGAATTGGACGAAAAGAATATCTCTCCCAATGTACAATTCCGCAATGGACAATTAACAATTGAAATCGAATGGCTGAGAAAGACGACATAATTGTGACTCCACCGCCGGAAACATCGGCGGGCTTGTCTGCCGTGACGAATGCCGTAAAGCATGTGATTGGGAAGATGGGCGTAGTTCGCGGCGCTCGCGGGCTTTTGAAGCTCAATCAAAAAGGCGGTATCGATTGCCAGTCGTGTGCGTGGCCAGATCCGGAACATCGTACGATTAACGAATTTTGCGAGAACGGTGCGAAAGCACTTTCGGACGAGGCGACGGCGGCGAAGATCGGCCGTGAGTTTTTTGCGAAGTATTCGATCGCCGAACTCGGACGCGAATCTGATCATTGGCTCAACAAACAAGGCCGCATCACCGAGCCGCTTATTTTGCGTGAAGGCGGAACGCATTATGAGCCGATACAATGGGATGAAGCATTTCGTCTAATCGCTGACGAACTCAATTCTCTTGCATCACCCGACGAAGCGATATTTTACACATCGGGCCGAACGTCTAACGAGGCCGCGTTTCTCTATCAGCTTTTCGTGCGGATGTTCGGGACGAACAACCTTCCGGATTGCTCGAACATGTGTCACGAATCGACGAGCGTCGCGCTTTCCGAATCGATCGGGCTTGGCAAGGCGACGGTTAGGCTTGAGGATTTCGAGAAGACGGATCTGGTGATAGTCATCGGACAAAACCCGGGAACGAACGCGCCGCGAATGCTCTCGTCGCTCGCCGCGGCAAAGAACGCGGGTGCGAAGATGATCGCGATCAATCCGCTCAAAGAGGTCGGTTTGACGAGTTTTGTCGATCCAAATCCGCAGCACGGTAACCCGCTTTCGCTGCTTGGTTTTCGCCCGACAAAACTTGCGGATCTTCATTTGCCGGTCAAGATCGGCGGCGACATGGCAGTTTTGAAAGGCATTATGAAAGTAATGCTCGAACGCGAGCGTGCCGAGCCCGGAAGCGTTTTCGACCAGGAATTCATTGCCGAGCATACGTCGGGATTCACGGAACTGAGTAGCTCGATCGAATCGGTAGAATGGGACGAGATAATCAGAGGTTCAGGCCTGTCGTGTGAGCAGATCACCGAAGCGGCCGAGATGATCATCGACGCCCGCTCGTTCATCACCTGTTGGGCAATGGGCGTGACCCAGCACACGGCGGCGGTTGCGACCATTCAGGACATTGTTAATCTGCATCTGCTTCGCGGTTCGATCGGCCGGGATGGTGCGGGACTTTGCCCGGTGCGTGGACATTCGAATGTTCAAGGCGACCGTACGATGGGCATCTGGGAAAAAATGAATCCGGTCTTTCGCGAGAATCTCCAAAGGGAATTCGGTTTTCAAACATCCGAACGCGACGGCCTTAACACAGTCGAATCGATCGCCGCGATGCGGGATGGAGCGGCCAAAGTGTTCTTTGCAATGGGTGGCAATTTCGTCTCGGCATCGCCGGATACCGCGGCTGTTTCCGAAGCGTTGCAGAATTGCGACCTGACGGTTCAGGTGATCATAAAACTCAACCGTACCGCTTTGACGCCGGGCAAGGTCTCGCTTATATTGCCGTGCCTCGGACGATCCGAAAAGGATGTTCAAGCTTCGGGCGAGCAATTCGTTTCCACCGAAAGCACGATGCTCAACGTGCAAATGTCGAAAGGGATTTTTGAGCCCGCGTCCGAAGATCTCCGCAGCGAACCGTGGATAGTTTGCCAGCTTGGGAAGGCTACTCTCGGCGAAAACCCGACAATTGATTGGCACGCATTCGCCGATGATTACGACCTTGTTCGCGATGCGATCTCGCGCGTGGTTCCGGGGTTTGAAAACTACAACGAACGCATTCGAAAGCCCGGAGGTTTCTATCTGCCGAATCCGGCGCGTGAGCGTGTATTCAATACAGAAAGCGGCAAGGCAGTGTTCAAAGCGCATCCGCTTGAGACGATAGATGTGCCGGAGGGCCGATTGCTGCTCACGACCATTCGTTCGCACGAACAATTCAACACGACCATTTATGGAATGGACGACCGCTACCGGGGCATCAAAGGCGGCCGCCGCGTGATATTTATGAACGAGGACGACATCGCGGCACATGGCCTTGAGCCGAACGATGCGGTCGATATCACAAGCCATTGGGACGACGGCGAACGTCATGTTCATGGATTCACGGTCGTTCCGTACAAGATCCCAAAGGGTTGTGCGGCAGCATATTTCCCCGAAGCAAACCCGCTCGTGCCGCTCGGCAGCCATGCACGCAGAAGTTTCACACCGACGTCGAAATGCATCGTCATTTCCGTTAGGCCGACGCCGTGACATTTGCCGCCGAGATCACAGAGTTCACAGAGAAAAAACAAATAAATGGATAAAACTGATCTCGCTCCGTGCTCTCTGTGCTCTCTGTGGCTAAAATAGAACTGATGGATCTGGTCCTCGACAAGTTTCACGAAGAGTGCGGCGTTTTTGGAATATTTGGCCACGCTGAGGCCTCTACGCTTACCCAGCTTGGGCTGTTTGCCGTGCAGCATCGCGGGCAGGAAGGCTGCGGCATTGTCTCAAGCGATGGTACAGATCTGATCCAATTTCGTTCCCAGGGACTCATCGCCGATGTACTGAACGAAGAAGTTCTGCTCGGCCTAAAAGGTTCCGCCGCCATAGGCCACAACCGTTATTCCACATCGGGCCGCAACACGATAAAAGAGGTCCAGCCCTTTTCCGTAACCTGCCAACATGGCCAGATCGCCATCTGCCATAACGGCAATCTTCCCGCCGCCAAAGAAAAGCGTGCCGAGCTCGAACGGGCCGGGGCGATATTTTCATCGACCTCTGACACCGAAACCATTCTTCATAGCATTGCCCGGACGCCGGCGGCAAACGCCATCGATGCTGTTCGAACCGTGCTGAAAGAAACCGAAGGAGCGTTCTCTATTCTTGTCCTAACCCCGACCGCCTTGATCGCCGTTCGCGACCCGCGTGGGTTCCGGCCGCTTGTTTTGGGAAAACTCAACGACGCCTGGTGCGTGGCTTCGGAGACGTGTTCCTTTGACCTTATCGATGCCGAATATATCCGCGAGGTCGAGCCCGGCGAGATGATAATTATCGATGCCGATGGGCTTCGTACCGAAAAGCCTTTCGCTGAAAAGCCGCATTCCGTCTGCACCTTTGAGCATGTATATTTTTCGCGGCCTGATTCGATAATATTTGGCCGCTCGGTAAACGAATCGCGGCACAAGATGGGCAAACAGCTTGCTCTTGAACATCCGGCCGAAGCCGACCTGGTTGTTCCGGTGCCTGACTCTGGCGTTGCGGCGGCGATCGGCTACGCACGCGAATCGGGCATCAACTATCGCCAGGCGATCATCCGCAATCATTACGTAGGCCGAACCTTTATCGAACCTTCGCAATCTATCCGGTCGTTTGGCGTGCGTTTGAAATTGAACCCGGTCCGGCATCTTATAAATGGCCGGCGGATCATTCTCGTTGACGATTCCATCGTTCGCGGCACCACGTCGAAAAAGATCGTGCAGATGGTTCGTGAGGCCGGTGCCACTGAGGTTCACATGCGTATCTCGTGCCCGCCGACGACCCATTCGTGTTATTACGGTGTCGATACGCCTCACCGCCGCGACCTGATCGCCTCGCGGATGACGCCGGACGAGGTTTGCGAATATATCGGTGCGGACAGCCTCGGTTATCTTTCTTTGAGCGGAATGCTCGAGGCCATCGGCATTGACGAAGGCTCGTCGTGTGCCGCATGCTGGACCGGAAAATACCCGACCCTTATCGCAAACGGCAAAGCCGCCTAGCCGACCTTCCTCAAAAAGCCCCATTTTGTTTCATCTGTAACGTTCGCGTGTGAGACCGCCTGAGATAAGGATCGGCATTTTCGCCTATTGTTGTTCAATTCCGCATCTGCAAGAACTGCACGCGATTGAACAAATATGGGTCATTCCCAACACGGCGCGAATCCAATTTCAGGTGCGTTCCGTTCGGTGTATAATTCTGCTAGGAGAAGTTGAATGTTAACCATTAAAGAAGAAGTTTCATCACTGATCGAACGCCTTCCCGATGACTGTACGATCGAGGACGTTCAGTACCAACTTTACTTTATAGAGAAAGTTCGCAAGGGCCTTCAGACCGCAGACGCCGGAAACGCGCTAACTCAGGAACAGACCGAACAGAGACTTGGGAAATGGCTTGTTCAATAATTTGGTCTGAAAACGCAGTCGAAGACGTTGAGGCGATCGCCGCGTACATCGCGATGGACTCCGAGTCATATGCATCTGCAGTTGTTCGAGATATTTTCAAGAAAACTCGCCGCCTCCCCGATTTCCCTCTTATCGGACGGATAGTTCCAGAATTCGACGATGCATCGATTCGCGAGATCTTTTCATACAGTTATCGAATCGTTTATCGTGTGGAGAAGGACACCATTACAATTGCAGCTGTGGTGCACGGAAGCAGGTTGCTTGAGTTGGAATTGAGGCCCTAACGTTCTCATTTTACGGGTTCAACGGAACCTGTCCGGTTTTATTCGAAGGCTCATCGTGTGCCGCATGCTGGACCGGAAAATACCCAACCCTTATCGCAAACGGCAAAGCCGCCTGACCACAAAATTTTGCCCGATCTTGCCCGGCCCTTTGGTCAAACTCCCGCAGATCTTCCTAAAAATGAGTACAATTTTTATCTAACTTTGGCTTAAAGTTATCTAACTTTGCCTTAAACTTACCTAACTTTGGCTTAAAGTTACCTAACATTGGCTTACTTTTACCTAACTTTGGCTTAAAGTTATCTAACATTGGCTTACTTTTACCTAAAAAGAGAGTAAAGTTTGTGATCCGCGGCTTACATTTCACCGAAATTCAGAAGTATTTCTAATATTTCGAAATGTGTGTTTAACACAGATCTGTATTGCCGCGTATCGCCAACTCCCCCATTATCAACGACTTAGCGTTCTTGCCGCACTGTTCACTAATCACTATTCACCGTTCCCCATTCCCCATTCCCCATTTCTCCATTCTCAATTCTCAATTCTCCACTCTCCACTCTCCATTCACCATCCATCATTCACCATTCACCATTCACCATTCATCATTCATAATTCACTCTTCCCTGAATCAATCTGCTAAACTTTCCCCGTGACACCCGACCCGAGCCCGAAACAAGAAAATACAACTAATCAATCGACTGTCGCCGGAATTGCTCTCTGGGATTTCATGGGTCGGCTTGCCAATTTTTTTGTTCTTTTCGTTGTAAGCGTCCTTCTAACCAGACTTTTAACGCCGGCCGAATTTGGATCATTTGCAGTTGTCGTTGCTGTAATATCGCTCAGCGGAATATTCATTGATCTTGGATTTCGGTCTGCGATCATTCAGCAACGGAATGTAACGCAGGCACAGCTTTCGACCGTTTTCTTCATTAATCTGCTGATTGGGGTTTTCCTCTCTTCGATCCTGTATGTATCGTCTGGATTTATTGAGCGGTTTTACGGAATAGATGATCTCTCACAGTATTTGGGGGCGGCTTCGCTGATGTTTGTCCTGAACGCACTTGCTCTCGTTCCCGGCGGACTCCTTCAAAAGCAACTAAGACTAAAAGAGCTTTCGGTGATCAACACCATCGCGGCGGCTATTTCGGGCGTTACTGCTCTTGGGATGGCCATTTCGGGTTATGGGATCTGGTCGCTTGTCGCCCAACAGATAGTTCTTGGGATCGTCACATGCGTAGGTGTCTTTTGGCGAACCAAATGGTTTCCATCGCTGGTTCTAGCCTTCGGATCGATCATTTCACTCTGGAACTACGGGATTAAGTTGTTTCTTGCAGGGCTTACCGACACGATCTTCACAAGACTTGACGTGTTCATTATCGGAAAGATCTTTCCGCTGCAGACCCTTGGCTTTTACAACCGTTCACAGACGCTGGACAGTCTGGTTAAAACATTTTCTTCGACGACAACAACCTCGGTTGCCTTTCCGGTCATTGCAAATATGGCAGACGATCGGGATGCCGTTCGGGCGTTCTACCTGCGCTGTCTGAACGTCATTTCGTTTCTAGCCTTTCTGCTCATTGGAGTGCTGTTTCTGACATGCTTCGATATCGTCATCATTCTCTATACGGAAACATGGCTTGAGGTCGGATACTATTTCCGCATTATGGCGCTGACGGCGTTCGTCTATCCGATAAGTGCACTGATGGTCAATCTTATTGCTGCTCTTGGAAATTCAGCTGCATTCCTTAAATTGGAACTCCTAAAGAAAGCCGTATTGTTTCCTGCGTATCTATCATTTCTTTTTGGGGGCGTAATGTTCTTTTTGGTTGTGCTCGGTACACTCTACCTTGTCGCCCTGTTGCTAAACGCCATCTTTGTCCGAAAGGAGATCGATGTTCCGCTCAGCGTTCAGTTCGGAACAATATACAAATATGCAGGGTTAGGGGTGATTGCCGGAGCCGCGGCGTATGCGGCAAGTTATTTTATTGATAACATTTATCTGCATTTCATCATCGCGTCTTCGATCTTTTCGCTTTTGTACCTTACGCTATGCTATTTTCTAAAGCTTTCAGGAACACTAGAAATAACAGGGCGATTGATCTCGATCTACAATGCTAAACGTAACCCAAACCTTTCTTCCGCCTCTTGAGGAATATACCAAGCTGCTTGAAACTGTTTGGGACTCGAAATGGCTTACGAACCGAGGCGAATTGGTTCGTGAACTTGAGGAACGTCTGTGCGGGTATCTGGGTGTTTCAAATCTATTGGCGGTAACGAACGGCACTATCGCACTCCAGATCGCTATAAAGGCCCTCGGGCTGAAAGGCGAAATAATAACCACTCCTTTTTCATACGTAGCAACGGCCAGCAGCATCGTTTGGGAAGGCTGTACGCCGGTCTTTGTCGATATCGATCCCGATTACTGGACGATCAACGAGAATCTGATGGAGGAAGCGATAACCGAACGAACATCAGCCGTATTGGCCACGCATGTTTTCGGGAATCCCTGTAACGTCGAAGCGATCGAGGCTATCGCGAAAAAGCATAATCTGAAGGTGATCTACGATGCAGCTCACTGTTTTGGCGTGAAATATAAGGGTGGATCGATCCTCAATTGGGGCGATGCTTCGACACTTAGCTTTCACGCGACAAAGCTATTTCATACGGGCGAGGGCGGAGCCATCGTCTGCCGCGACGCAAATATAGCTAAGGATGTATTTGATCATCACAATTTCGGGCACAACGGCCCGGAAGAATTTTTTGGCCTCGGCATCAACGGAAAGATGTCCGAACTGAACGCCGCGATGGGTTTGGCGGTAATCGAACACGTGGACGAGATAATCGCGAAACGGCAAGCCGTTTGCGAGGCCTATGATACGGTGTTAGCGGACAGATCGGTCGAGACGATCCAACTGCGTGAAGGAACCGAATGGAACGGTAGCTACTATCCCGTTGTATTCGCGAGCGAAGAAGACATGCTCCACGCAAAAGCCGCAATGAACACCGCCGACATTTTCCCTCGAAGGTACTTTTATCCTTCGCTAAACGCATTGCCGTATTTGCCACGGCTGGATATGCCGGTGGCTGAAGACGTAAGCGGACGGATTCTTTGTCTTCCACTGTCGGCGGAGATCAGTGGCGAAGAGATCGAACGGGTTGGATCATTCTTTTAAGCAATGTCGAGTTTATTGATCATTGGTGCAGGTGGATTTGCCAAAGAGCTTCTGGAAACGGTGGTTCAAGCGGACATTGCCCGAGACATTTACTTTTACGATGATGTGTCGGCTGAAACTAACGATAAGTTCTTAGGCGAGTATCCTGTAATTCGTTCACTGGCGGAGGCCAAAAAGCTTTTTACTGAAATTGGTTCGTCATTTGTCGTCGGAGTTGGATCGTCGGAATTGCGGGAAGAATTCACGAGGCGTTTTACCGAACTTGGCGGGGAACCCGAGACCATAATTTCGCCGTTTGCAAAGATCGGTACGCATCGAAACCAGATAGGCGTGGGCACGTGCATTCTTACCGATGCGATCATCGAATCATCAAATGTTATTGGCGAAGGAGTGCTCATTCACGTTGGAGTGATCGTGAGCCATGATGTTGAGATCGGAGACTATTGCGAGATCTCGCCGCGAGCAAATCTTTTGGGTGGTGTGAAGATCGGGAAGCGATGCCGAATAGGCACAAACGCCACGATATTGCCTCGCGTGAGTATTGCCGACGATGTGATCGTCGGGGCCGGAGCGGTGGTAACGGCGGACGTCGAAAGCGGTCGTACGGTAGTCGGCGTTCCGGCAAAAATGACCAAGTAATAATGAGTTCTAACCAAACGCCGACCGTAAGTGTCTGCATGATCACTTACAACCATGAGCCTTTTATAGCCCAAGCGATAGAGGGCGTTCTGATGCAGGAAACGGACTTTCCGGTTGAACTCGTTATCGGTGAAGATTGCTCGACCGACGGTACTCGAGCTATCTGCGAAGAATATGCGGAAAAATACCCTGGTAAAATAAGGCTTTTGACGCGAACTGAAAACATAGGGATTATCCCAAACTTCGTTGCAACCATTACTGAATGTTCGGGACAATTCATGGCCTTTTGCGAAGGGGATGATTATTGGATAGATCAACACAAGCTACAGAAACAAGTCGAATTCCTTGAGGCTAATTCAGATTTCTCAACGTGTTTTCATGATTCGTGGATAAATTATGGAGGCTCTAAGAACCAGGAAAAGTTGACGGCTAGCGCAAGGAAAGACGAACTCACATTCGACGATATGGTCTGGCGTCGCGTTCCAATCGGCACGGCAAGCATCTTGTCACGCTCTGAAGTTCTGAGGGCAATTCCTGATGACTTTTTACTTTATGATTGGGTGATCCACTTGTTTGCTGCACACCACGGCAGGGTGAAATACTTCGACGATGTGATGAGCGTTTATCGAAAGCATCCTGATGGATGGACCAATTTCTTTTCGGTGGCTAAAGCTCGAGATTTTCTCACAATGACCAAGCAATGCGAGGCATATTTTGCGCCTAAGGGTGAAGAGTCCTTTCGATTTTGGATCGGGCATTGTTATGCAGACGTTTGTTTTGCTAATTACCAGGCAGGAAACAAAACCGAGTTCATTCACTGGTACAATGAATGCAGGAAGACGTGTTGGGGAGTGCTTTCAGCGCGAAAGAAGTTCTCACTGAGATTACGCCGGGCGCTCCTATCGTTACAATAATCGGGCCTTGTCCCGCGAGATATGAAAGAACAGATTTACAAGATCGCAGATGCCGTGACTTTCGGGCGTGGCATTAAGCGCAGGATTGGTGGTGTCGAGATTCGTTTCCCGGCAAAATGGAGCCGATATTACGAATCAGACTATGAGCCGGACACATTCGCCTTTTTTCAGAAGTATTTGAAGCGTGGTTCGAATGTGTTGGACATTGGTGCACACATCGGTCTGTTCGCGGTTGTTTCAGCGAAGCTCGTGGGCAAGAGTGGAAAGGTATTTAGCTTTGAGCCAACGCCATTTACTCGCGAGGTGCTGATCGATGTGGTTTCCTTGAATGGTTGCTCGGGCATTGTTGAGGTCCGGGGCGAAGCAATGTCCTCGAAATGTGGGAAAGCAGTTTTCTTCGACACCGGTACTGAGATTTCGAATGCAAATTCGTTGGTCAAGACTGACCGAAGCCAGAAGCAGATCGAAGTAGATCTGATTTCCGTTGACGAGTTTGTATCGCTGCACGGCATCCAAGTAGATTGTCTGAAAATCGATGTGGAAGGAGCGGAACTTGAGGTGCTTAGAGGGGCACGCGAAACATTTCTAAACGGCCGGCCTGTCGCCCGGCTTGGATTACATCCACCGGCGATCGCCCAGAATGGGCAGACGCTCGGCGAGATCTGGGACGTCTTGGAGTCTTATCAGTTAAGAGTCGAGTTAGGTGGCAAGCCTGTAGGGAAAGAGTGGTTTTGCGATCAACCTGAGATCTTTGATGTAACGCTCCTGCCAATTTAGCGATGCACGTTTGTCATTTCTCAGAGACTTCGGTCGAAGGAGCTTATTTTAGGCATATTGCCGAAGGCCTTGTTCGTCGAGGGGTGCAGGTTTCTATGTTGGAACTTGGTGCCAGCCGACCGCCATCGTGGTTGGCTTCCGTTCCCGAAGCGAAGTACTACAACCTAAACGTTTCACGACGACTAGGTTATCCACTCGCGGCTGTGCGGCTTGCTCGATTTTTGAAGAGAGAACAGGTCGACATTCTTCATAGCCATCTATTCAATTCCGGTCTGATAGCAGGCGTTACCAAATCCCTGTATAGAAAGCCGATATACGCATATATGCGGCACCATACGGACGTTATCAGGATGTTGGGCGGTGAGAAATATGTTCGGCTTGATAAATGGATGTGCCAACGTGCTGACCGCCTGCTCACGGTTTCGGATGCCGCCCGACGGTATATGCAGAACGTGGATCATATTAGAGCGCCGATCGATGTGGTTCATCTCGGATTTGATTTTGAGCGGTTTGCACCAAATGAAGAGAGCCGACATAGTGTCCGTACAGAGTTTGGTTTTGCCGATGACGATTTTGTTATTGGATACATAGGAAACTTTGCCCCCGGAAAGGGGCACGTACAATTGATTGCGGCATATGCCGCGATCCTTGCTTCTATTCCGAAAGCTCGATTGTTCTTAATTGGAACTGGGCGATTGCAGGAGGTCGACGATGCGATAGGCCGCTTAGGTCTCGGCCGACGTATCGTGTTTGCCGGTTGGCGTAACGATACTCCAGCATGCTTGAACGCTATGGATGTCTTCGTGCAGCCCTCACTGTCGGAAGCATTTTCGCAAGTATTGATCGAAGCGATGGGCATTGGCTTACCCGTTGTAGCGACCGATGTCGGCGGGGCACGCGAGGTAATTGAAAATCGAATCAATGGGGTTGTGATTCCGTCAGATGACATTGAGGCTATCACATCGGCACTGTGTGAGATCTGGGCCGACAAAGTCTTCGCAAACGCAATAGCGACCGAAGGACGTGAAGGCGTCAGAGAACACTTCACCGTAGAATTAATGGTTAACAAACAGTTTGCTTTATATGAAAGCTGGTTAGAAGAACGATAAATGTCTGTCTCAGAGAGATTTCAAGGTGCGAATGTTATTGATGCCGGACGGCTTTCTCCATATTGGGGCGAGCACGCGGCGCGATATCGCTTTGCGCTCGATCATATCAAAGGCAAAAGAGTTCTAGATATCGCATGTGGAACCGGGTATGGAATTGGCTTATTGCAGACGACTGCCGCTTTCGTTTGCGGAGTAGATGTTGACCCGGACGCGGCCCGACAAGCGATCTCAGAATGTTCGGAAAATTCCGCAGTTTTGTTGGGCAATGGATTGGGCCTGCCTTTTGCGGACGGCAGTTATGACGTAATTACTTCATTTGAAACGATCGAGCATCTGGAAGACCGCGTTGGATTCCTGAACGAGCTCAAGCGAGTTTTGACCGCCGATGGCGTTCTGTTGCTATCGACTCCCAACGCCAAATACACGCAACCAATCAACGGCAAACCAACAAATCCATTCCATATTCACGAATACACGCCTGAAGAGTTGAGGGAAGAGGTCGAACGTTCATTTACGATCGCGGAGCAGCTTGGCCAATCGCTCGAGATCGGCGATGGTATCTCACCGTTCTATATCGATCAAGAGCGACTTCCGCCCAACTTCGGGGTTCAGGCAAGACTTTTTGGCTGGAAGGTAGTGAACAAACTGCCGCTCTCGGCCCGAGAGCGGCTTAGCGAACTATTATGGAAAAAGCCTTTTTATCCGACCGAAGCTGACTATGCTTTCTCAGCACGAACGATTGACTCGGCGCCGGTGCAGGTCGTTGTTTGCAAAAAAAATGAAGCCATTAGTTAGCGTCATAATCCCGAATTACAACTATGCTCGCTATGTCGGCGAGGCCGTCGAAAGCGCCCTTGCCCAAACGTATCCTAACATAGAGATTATTGTCGTGGATGATGGTTCGACCGATGCATCCCTTGAATCGCTTTCTCAATTTTCGGATCGGATAAAGATAGTTGCACAGCCAAATCAGGGCGTTTGTGTTGCGAGGAACCAAGGCGTAGCAGGGTCAAATGGTGTCTTTGTTGCATTCTTGGACGCAGACGATGTCTGGTATCCAACGAAGATCGAAAAACAGATCAGCCGATTCGATTCTGAGAAAGGACTGGGTATGGTACACGTAGGGGTCCGAGAGGTAAATAGTTCGGGTGTTGTCCTTAAAGAAAGGCTCGAGGGCATGGAAGGATACGTGGCCGAGCATTTGATTCTCTTTGAAGGCGAGGGTGGAGTGCTCGGCGGTGGAAGTGGACTGATGGTGCCTCGCAAGATCTTCGATGAGGTCAACGGTTTTGATACGAAGATGTCGACGTCGGCGGATTGGGAATTCTTTTACCGGGTTGCAGCAAAAAATAAGGTAGGGTTTGTGCCGGAGATCTTATTAGATTACCGAATGCATGATTCAAATATGCATTCAAACGTTGAGCGCTTTGAATCAGAAATGCTCTATGCATTCGACAAAATACGCCGAAACGGTGGAATGAAGAGAAAACGGAGATGCTATGGAAACCTCCATAAGATTCTGGCTGGCTCTTATTTCCGAGCGGCCAAGTACAAACAGTTCGGACGTCACGCAATGCATAGTCTGCTGAATAAGCCCTCGAATATCTCATACTTCCTGATGTTTCCGTTTAGAAAACTGTCACGGAACTCGTCGGGGAAGAAACGTTAGGTTTGAAAGGGATTGATGGCGATTCGTGGTGTTGTCGGATGATACGTAAGTTCATAAGAAACATTGGTTATGACGTTCAAGTGAGAAACCGTGATTTTGCGACGGTACTTGGAAAGGTCATTGAAGACGGCGATGTGTTCCTTGACGCAGGCTGCGGCGATCTATTTATTAGCAGCTACATCGATCGCGGCAAGGTCATCGGCGTTGATATCCATAAGCCGAGATCGACCTATGAGCGAAGTGAGTTTGCGAGCGGCAGCATTCTTGAATTGCCTTTCGGCGATCGGGCTTTTCGGTTTACGGGCTCGCTGGATGTGATCGAACATTTGCCGCTCGACGTTCGCGACTTGGCCATACGCGAATTAGTTCGCACGTCGAACGCCGGTGTCTTTATTGGATTTCCGTTCGCTGGCCAGCCGGAGAACCTAGACGGCTCGTTCTACGAGAAACTGACGGAAAGATCACGCGAAATGCCTGAGTGGCTCGACGAACACCTGAGACAAAGTTATCCGGTTATTGAAGAGATAGAGAAGATCGTTCGTTCGGCATTTGCGGAGCGTGGTGATGATGTTCAAATTTCGGTTTCGTTCTCTGAAAATCTCACAATAACTCAGGTTCTCAGGAAAGCAGCGGTAATGTCCGGAAAGGCTTATGTATTGGCAAACACTCTGTTCGGGCTGACACTTCCGTTTCATCCGAGATCGCGCAGTGAGCAAAATAGTTATCGGGCAATAATTTTTGCTCAGGTACCGGGGGAATTAGATCCAACAAGTGCCTAGAACTTTGTATATATGCTATTTCGGAGTGCGTGAGCCGCTTGTGCAGACGCAGGTGCTTCCGTATCTGCGTGAGATCGGCAAAGGGGATTTAACCGCCGAGACGCCGAGACGCAGAGAAGAAGAGATCAAGATATCTTTATTGACGTTTGAGCCGAATAGAGAAAATAGAGATCTGGCTGAGTTTGAAAAGGTCAGGGCGGATCTGGCGGCGGAGGGCATTGAGTGGGATTGGCTGCCTTATCATAAGCGGCCATCGGCGATCGCGACCGCGTGGGACATCTTTCGCGGAGCGTTATACATTTGGCGGCGGATCGGGCGTTTTGATGTTTTGCACGGGCGTGTTCACGTCCCGACTCTGATGGCGGCGCTCGCACGCAAGTTCTCTTTCAAGCAACCAAAGATACTTTTTGATATCCGCGGTTTTTTCCCTGAAGAGTACACCGACGCAGGGTTATGGCCTGAAAACGGCATGCTATATCGAGGTGCAAAGCGTGTCGAACGCTGGCTGATGAAGGAATCGGACGCGTTTGTCGTTCTGACAGAACGAGCTCGGCAGATATTATTTCCAACCCAGGCTGAGATCCAGAATGATAAAAACGCGAATCCGCGATCCGCAATCCGCGATCCGCAATTGAACGGCCGTCCGGCCGAAGTGATTCCGTGCTGTGTCGATCTTGAAAAGCGGTTTGCCGGTGACCGCGAGACACTGCGGAGGGAGTTTCGAAAAAGGCTGGGCGTCGAGGACCGATGTGTTTTTGTGCATTTGGGAGCTCTCGGCGGGCTTTATCTTGTGAACGAGATCGCCGACCTGCTCGCGACGGCGCGTGGGCGCAACCCTGCGACATTTGCGCTATTCTTAACGCAGAGCGATCCAAAGCTGATCGAACCGCTGCTGCAGGAACGTGGGTTCACCGAAAGTGATTACTTTATCGGAAGGGTTGCCCCGAACGACGTTGAAGGATACTTACACGCCTCGGACGTCGGGCTCTCTATCGTAAAGGCGACCTTCGCCACGGCATCCAGGTCGCCGACAAAGATCCCGGAATACCTCGCATGCGGTCTGCCGTTGATCTCGAATGCCGGAGTCGGCGATGTGGACGAATTGATCGAATCGAACAAGGTCGGTGCTCTGATACGCTCGTTCGAAACCGCCGAATACGAACGGGCGATGGCTGAGGTAGAGGGTAATTCAGGCAGTGGGGAACAATATCGCAATGTTGCATCCAGAGAGTTCGATCTAGAACGAGTCGGTGGGGTGCGGTACCGGCGAATTTATTCGTCCTTAATAGGTAAATGAAATGAACGAGCAAATAGTGCGCGACGGATACATATGGACCGCACAGAATTGTCCGATCTGTGGCGACGCTCCGACCAAATTTATCGGTAGGCGAGGCGGCTCAGCCCATCGGAGCAATATCGGAGTTGAGTGTGAAATATGGCTCTGTCAGAAATGCGACCTGAGGTTTCCGAACCCGATGCCGTTTCCTGAAGGCGGATTGGGCCAGCACTACGATGTTGATGCAGACGATTATTTTAAGGAACACGACCTAGAAGGACGAACCGACGGAGCCCGCGAGCTTCTGGCAAACGGTACTCGGTTGTTTGGTGGAAAGGGCCGATTGCTTGATGTCGGAGTTGGCCGTGGTGAAATGCTCATGGCAGCCAAAGAAGCCGGCTGGGAATGTGAGGGAATTGAGCCATCAGCGACATTTGCCGAGTATGCTGCCAAAAGAACCGGGGCAAAGATCTGGCAACAGTCGATCGAGGAGGCGGAGCTCGAAGCCGAATCTTTTGATGTGGTAATCCTGACGGCCGTGCTCGAGCATGTTTATGATCCGGACAAGGTTATTGCAAAGGTCGCGAAGGTGTTGAGGCCTGGCGGATTACTTTTCGTAGACGTGCCTAACGAAGCAGGACTCTATTTCAAGATGGGCAATCTTTATCAGCATCTTCGACGGCGAAATTGGTCTGTAAATCTGGCACCCACGTTTTCACCATTCCATATTTTCGGTTTCAGCCCGAAATCACTGAAGAAACTGCTTTCCAAATACGGCCTTCAGCCAAAGGCTTGGAATGTTTACGGCGGGACCAGCTTGGTACCGAGCCGTGGCGGACTGATCGGGTCATTTGAGAGTCTTGCGGCTAAAGGTGTTACAGCGATCAGCAACCTTGGTGAGATGGGAACTTACATCGAAACTTGGGCAATGAAAACCAACGACGTTCAGAAAGCTAAGGGGCGTTCGGATGTCGAGTAATCTTGATAGAGTCGTCGTTGAAGGCTTTGGTGACGAGTGGTCGCGTTTTGACCAGTCTGAGCTTTCGGCCGAAGAACATCAGCGCCTATTTGATTCTTACTTTTCGATTTTTCCTTGGGAAAGGTTGCCGGAGGATGCCATTGGGTTCGATCTTGGTTGCGGAAGCGGTCGTTGGGCAAAGCTGGTTGCTCCTCGTGTTGGCAAACTGCACCTGATCGATCCGAGCGATGCCATTGACGTCGCACGGAGAAACCTTGCGGGAATAGATAATTGCGAGTTTCATCGGGCAGGCGTTGACGATATTCCGCTGATGGATGAAAGCTGCGATTTTGGATACAGTCTCGGTGTGCTTCATCATATTCCGGATACTGAGGCCGGTTTAAGAAAATGCGTCGCAAAGCTTAAGCCGGGCGCTCCTTTCCTGCTTTATCTTTATTATCGTTTCGACAATCGTCCCGCATGGTTTCGGGCCATTTGGCGGGCAAGCGATGTTTTTCGCCGCACGATCAGCCGCCTGCCGCACGGAGCCCGATTTGGCGTAAGCCAATTGATCGCCGCGACGGTCTATTTTCCTTTGGCTCGGCTGAGTTTGGTGGCGGAGCGAATTGGACTGAATGTGGGCAGCCTGCCTTTGTCGCAATATCGTGACAAGAGTTTTTACACAATGCGGACCGACGCGCTGGACAGATTCGGTACCAGGCTCGAACATCGATTTACGCGAGCAGAGATCCAGGAAATGATGACTCGCTGCGGCTTGAAGAAGATTAGGTTTGGCGACGAGCCGTATTGGACAGCGGTCGGCATTAAAGAATAGATGCGCGTACTCGCACTTTCCAACTTTCCGGTTCAGGCAGCGGCAACGCGGTTTCGGGTTGAGCAGTTCGTTGGGCCGCTGCGGGAGCGGGGGATCGAGGTCGATGTCCGACCGTTTCTAACCAATAAACAATTTGAGCAGATGTACAGCGGCGGGAACGTGTTCGGGAAGGCCGCCGGGTTGGTTCGTTCGGTCGCGAAGCGGTTCGGTGATGCTTTTGCGGCGCGGCGATACGACGCGGTTCTAGTCCAGCGTGAAGCGATGTTCTTCGGGCCTGAGCTGTTCGAATGGCTAACGGCAAAGCTCGGCCGTTTGCCGATGCTGCTTGATCTGGACGATGCCACGTATATTCCGTACAAAAGCCCGACGTTCGGTTCGCTCGGTTCGTCATTGAAGTTCTTCGGCAAGACGGACCGGCTTATTCAACGTGCCGATGCCGTGATCTGCGGGAACAGGTTTATCGCTGAATATGTGATTTCGAAAGGTGCCGTTGCCCATGTTGTGCCCACGATCGCCGATACAGAAGTTTTCAAACCTTCTGATCGGGCGAACGACGTTCCGGTGATCGGATGGATCGGCACGCATTCCACGTTTCCGTCCGTTCAGTCGGTCTTTCCTGTGTTGGAGCGATTGGCGTCAAAACATCAATTCAAGCTCAAACTTGTCGGCACCGGACGTGCGGAGGTTTTGGTCCCGAACGTGGAGGTCGGGAACCTGCCGTGGTCGCTCGAACGCGAGCCGGAAGATTTTGCATCGCTTGATATCGGCCTTTATCCGATAGTTACGAGTTCCTCGGCAAACGAAGAATGGTTAAAAGGGAAATCGGGTTTTAAGGCGATACAGTATCTCGCATCGGGTGTTCCGTTCGTAATGTCGCCTGTCGGGGTCTGTGCCGAGATCGGCGTAAATGAAAAGACCCATTTCAATGCGGCATCGCCCGAAGATTGGTATAATTGCCTCGACAGGCTCTTATCGGATGGCGACCTGCGGCAGAAAATGGGCGACGCGGCCCGGAAAGAGTCTTTAGAAAATTATACGGTCAAAAGATGGTCGGCGGTTTTGGCCGACATTTTGTTTTCAGCTGTCGGAAAAAAAGGCAGCAGCGTTCGATGAGTTCTTATAACGTATTAGTTACCGGCGGGGCCGGGTTTATTGGGTCGCATCTTGTTGATGCGCTGGTTTCCGCGGGGCACAGCGTTCGGATCCTGGATTCGATAGTTGAGCAGGTGCATATCGGCGGAAAGGTTCCTGAGCATCTGAACCCGAACGCGGAGTTTATTCGCGCGGATGTTTGCGATGCGGATGCGGTGGCGAAGGCCTTGGACGGCATCGAGGTGGTCTATCACGAAGCGGCCGAGGTTGGCGTCGGGCAATCGATGTACGAGATCGTGCGGTATGTGAAGGCGAACGATCTCGGTACGGCGGTTCTGCTTGAGGAAATGATCAAGCGGAAAGATCAGTTTAAAAAGCTGATCGTTGCGTCGTCGATGTCGATCTACGGCGAGGGTGCTTATCGGAATCCCGCGACCGGCGAAACGGTCAACCCGCAGCTTCGCTCGGATGAACAGCTTGCGGCGCACGAATGGGAACTGCGCTTGGGCGATGTGGAATTAGAACCGATCGGAACGACCGAAGAAAAGCCGCTTTTCCCGACGTCTGTTTACGCCGTTTCGAAGCAGGACCAGGAGCAATATTGCCTCGCGGTCGGGCGAGCTTATAAGATCCCGACCGTTGCGTTTCGCTATTTCAATGTTTACGGCACGCGTCAGGCTTTATCGAACCCGTACACCGGCGTTTGCGCGATATTTTCGTCGCGGCTGATGAACGATCAGGCTCCGATGATCTTCGAAGACGGTTTGCAGTCGCGAGATTTTGTTCACGTTTCGGACATTGTTCAGGCGAATCTTTTGGCGCTCGAAAACGACGGCGCGGATTATCAGGCGGTGAACATCGGCACGGGCCGGGCGACCTCGGTCAAAGAGATCTCGCAACTCTTGGCGAAGGGGCTTGGCAAAGATATCGAACCTGAGATCGTCGGGAAATATCGCGAAGGCGATATTCGCCACTGCGTTTCGGATATTTCAAAGGCTAAAGCTCTGCTCGGCTATGAGCCGAAGGTCACGCTCGAAGCCGGTTTGGAAGAATTACTGGCGTGGGTGTCCGAACAGGAAGCCGACGACAAGGTCCAGGCCGCAACAGCTGAGCTTGCAGCACACAGTTTGGTGAAATAGTTAACAACGGATTAACACAGATTTCTGCGGATTATTTTTTGATAGAATTTCTGAAACGGCGGATGCGTTGTTAGCACGAAACTGCTGATGTGACATTGCAATGAATATCTAATCCGTGAAAATCCGCGTTAATCCGTTGTTAAAATTGGGCGTTAATCCGTTGTTAAGAATATGTCCGAAAAGTTACTGCACGAGGAACTGACATATAAGATCATCGGCCTGGGTATGCAGGTTCATCGGACACTGGGGCACGGATTTCTTGAGAAAGTCTATGAGAACTCGTTAATGGTTCTCTTTGCGAAGAACGGCATCTTTGCCGAACAGCAGGTTCCGATCAAGGTATTGTTTGAAGATGTGATCGTTGGAGATTATTTCGCGGATATATTGGTTGAGCGATCGGTGATCCTGGAACTCAAGACCTGCGATCGGATCACTGATCTTCACAAAGCACAGGCGTTGAACTATCTGAAAGCAACCGGGATCGATCTGGCGCTGATCTTAAATTTTGGAGCGAAGAGCTTTGAACATCATCGATTGATAAATCGGTTGAAGTAACTAACAACGGATTAACACGGATTTCCGCGGATTATTTCAATTAGTGCTTCAGGGAACCGGGTCGATTTGGTTATGCGTAGGTGACATTGTGATGAGCATTTGATCGGTACCGATATTGTTATTGTTCATCGCAAGCGTGGCCTTACTGACCTAAATTAAATATAAATCCGTGTAAATCTGCGTTAATCCGCTGTTAAAATTTCTTTATGTACATATTGGGCCTCACAACTCTTGGCGATTCTGCGGCGGCGATCATAAAGGACGGTCAATTGATCGCGTCGGTCGAAGAAGAGCGTTTTTCGCGGAAGAAACATCACGCGGGGTTTCCTTACAAGGCGATCGAATTCTGTTTGAAACAGGCGGGCATAACGCTGGCTGAGGTTGAGCACGTCGGGCATTACTGGAAGCCCTGGATACTTCGCCACAAGGCAATGCAGGCACTGAAAGCGGGGCTGATCTCGCCGGCGATGTTCAAGGCACGTGCGGATCGCGGTGTTGCGCAGGTAAGCGAAAGCTATCTTGGAATGTTCAAACATCCAAAGCGGCTTCGCGAACATTTCGGCCCGAGCGATTTCAAATTTCACTTCCTCGAACATCACCAAACCCACGCCGCTTCGGCATTTTTTGTCTCGCAATTCGATTCCGCCGCAATACTAACTTGGGACGGAACCGGTGAAGATACGACCACGCTTTTCTGCAAAGGTAAAGACAACAAGCTTGAGGTTCTAAGGCGGATCAAACTGCCGCATTCCCTCGGCCAGTTCTACTCTGCGGTGACGAATTTTATCGGGTTCGATATGTTCGCCGGCGACGAATGGAAGGTGATGGGCCTGGCGGCATACGGCAAGCCGAAGCACTACGATTTCTTTCGCGAAAAGGTTTTAACGACCAACGGCGGAGGCGATTTCAAGTTCGATATAAAGGTGCTCGATCATCACCTTGCCAAGCATTATCAGTTTTCGGACGCCATCTTGAAAGAGCTTGGCCCGGGACGAAAGCCCGGCGAAGAGCTTACCGAGCATCATTGGGACATTGCCTGTTCGGCGCAAAAGGCGCTCGAAGATACGGCGATCTATCTTGTCGGCAAGATTCATGAAATGACCGGCGAGGAGAACCTTTGCATGGCCGGTGGCGTTGCGTTTAACTCCGTAATGAACGGCCGCATCTTTCACGAGACGCCGTTCAAGCGGTTCTTTGTTCAGCCGGCGGCGGGCGACGCGGGATGTTCGCTTGGAGCAGCATTTTTCGTGTGGCATCAACTGCTTGGCAAGCCGCGTGATTTTGAAATGAAACACGCATATTACGGCCCGGGATTTTCAAACGAAGAATGCCAATCGGCTTTGGACGAAGCTGGTCTGAAGTACGAAACTCTACCCGACGAGCAGCTCTTGCCCAAGGTGGCAAAGATGATCTCCGAAGGTGCGATCATCGGTTGGTTCAACGGACGGATGGAACTTGGCCCGCGTGCTTTGGGTGCTCGGAGCTTTCTTGCCGATCCGCGACGCGGCGATATGCGCGAGATCCTGAATCACAAAGTAAAGCTCCGCGAATGGTTTCGTCCGCTTGCTCCCTCAATGCAGGAAGAACACGGAACCGAGGTCTTCGGTGTCGAACATCACGACCCGTTCATGATCACCGTCCTCGAGGTTGCCGAAGACTACAAGGAAAAGATCCCTGCGGTCGTCCACGTTGACGGAACAGCACGGCCGCAGATGGTCAGCCGTGACACGAATCCGCGATATTGGAACCTGATCAACGAGTTCAGAAAGATCACCGGAATTCCGATGCTTTTGAACACGTCTTTCAACGTTCAGGAACCGATCGTGTGCACGCCGCAGAACGCCATTAACACTTTCAATAACTCGAATTTCGATGCACTTGTCATCGAAAACAATATTGTTCTAAGAGACGCGACCGGACAATGATCAAAGCCGGCAAATTAGTTTTTCTCCTAACATTCTTTGCATTTATGGTGCAAAGTCTTGTTTTCTTTTCTGACAATTCTGATGAGTTGCTGGCAATTCCTCTCGTTCTCATTCTCGGCGGCATCGCGGCTTTTTTATTGAGCAAAGACGAGAACCCCGACGATGCGGAATTTCAAACTAATATCTTCTTATGGGCCTTTTCGATCCGAATTCTGGTCGGCATTATTTTGTACGGATGGGGGTTGGCAGAACTTTTTGGCGATGAAGACTCTTCCGGATATGTTACCGGATGGGGCGTTGTTCAGTCGTGGTACACCGATGGACTTGACGGGGTAGTTTCAACTTTGTTTAGGGTAGTTTTTGATAGGCAGAATGAGGGACAAGCATTGATCTGGGCTATACCGACATTGTTTGCCGGCGGCCCAAGCCGAATGATAGTTTCCGTGACAAACAGCTTCTTTGGAGCAATGTTGGTCGTGGTCGTATATCGATTAACTCGAAGGATCTTTGACTCGCCAACCGCTCGCATCGCTGCCATTTTGATAACGGTTTGGTCATCGATCATTTTGCTTTCTGCCAGTACGCAGAAAGAGATTCTCGTGATCACATTCGAGTGGTTGATCTTGTACCTTTTGATCCGCTCCCGAAGCGGCATTTCTGTTCGAGATGGCCTGTTAACGACTCCGGCATTCCTAGCAGTGTTTGTGATGCGGTTCTACGCACTTTATCTTTTGGCTGCGGCCGCCATCTTCCGGTTCGTCATTTCAAAACCGGAGTTTCTGGTCCGCAACATCGCGTTCGGTGCCGTCATCGTCGCTTCGTTGATGATCTTTGTCACGTCGAGCGGGCTTGTGCAAAGGGACTTCGAAAGAATAGATCGCCTGAATGAAGGAATCGAAGGCTGGCGTGAGGGAATGGCCTCAACGACAGGATCAGGGGTAGAAATATATTCGGAGTTCGAATCGACCTCAGTCGCGATACCCGTAGCCACGGTTTATTTCTTTTTTGCGCCCTTCCCGTGGGAAGCATTCTCAGGATCGGCGCGCAACGCATTCGGTGCAGTCGAGAACATATTCATTATCGTAATGATCCTGCTCGGCTTTCCTGCTATCAAGATCTTTTTCAAAGATAAGTTCATCGAAATGGCGCCGATCTTTGTGTTTTGTATTCTTTACGCGGGAATGCATATTTGGGGCTTGTCGAACGTTGGACTTGCGTGGCGCCATAAGCAGACAGTTATGCCGCTTTTCTTTATGCTCGTGGCCGTTGCTATCACCCAGCGGCGAGCCGGACTTGCTCTGCTAACGAATAGGCGGCGAACGGAAAGAAATAGTCTTTCGGTAATTAAGGCGAATTAAGCGATGTGCGGAATTGTTGGATTTGTAAATAACGGCGGGCGGGCCGTGGATCGTGGGGTCCTTGAAAAGATGAACGGGGCGATATTCCATCGCGGGCCGGACGAGGACGGCGTTTATCTGAATGAAAATGTCGGGATGGCGATGCGGCGGCTCGCGATCATTGATCTGGCCAGCGGGAAACAGCCGATCCACAACGCCGATAAGTCGAAATGGATCGTCTTCAATGGCGAGATCTATAATTACCAGGAGATCCGTGCAGACCTTGATGAACGCGGACACGTTTTCTACACAAACTCCGACACCGAAGCGATCGTTCATCTTTACGATGAGTACGGTCCGGAATGCTTGAAACACCTCCGCGGAATGTTCGCATTTGCGATATGGGATGAACGTGCACAGGAGCTTTTCATGGCCCGCGACCGTGTTGGGAAAAAGCCGCTTCTTTATTCACACCAGCCGAACGGCGATCTGATCTTCGGTTCGGAATTCACCGCGCTTCTTGAACACCCGAGCATTTCACGCGAGGTCGATGATCAAGCGATCGATGCTTATCTGTCTTATCTATGTGTGCCGGCTCCGATGACTGCGTTCAAGCAAATAAGAAAGCTTGAGCCCGGGCATTGGATGAAATGGAAGGCTGGCGAGATCGAAACGCAACGCTATTGGCTGCCGGATTTTTCAAAGAAGATAAAGATCAGCGAACAAGATGCGATCGAAGAAACGACGCGGATTCTTCGCGAATCTACTCGACTGAGAATGATCTCCGAAGTGCCATTGGGCGCGTTCCTGTCCGGCGGAGTTGATTCGTCGGCGGTCGTTGCCCTGATGGCGCAGGAAAGCAGCCAGCCGGTAAAGACCTTTTCGATCGGTTTTGAAGAACAAGATTTCAGCGAACTCAAATTCGCACGCCGTGTTGCCGAACACGTCGGGGCGGAATACAACGAATTTATCGTGCGTCCGAATGCCTTAGATGTGATCCCGACACTCGTCGAACATTACGGCGAGCCGTACGCTGATTCGTCTGCGATCCCGACGTATTACGTAGCAAAAGAAACTCGGAAGCATGTGACCGTTGCGCTAAACGGTGACGGCGGCGATGAAAGTTTTGCGGGTTACGAGCGCTATACGGCAATGAATTTGGCTGAAACGTATGCTCGCGTTCCGGCTGCATTGCGGAAAGCCTTGGTCGAAACGCCGATAGGACTTCTTCCAACTTCGGAACTAAAGCGTTCACGCGTTCGCGATGCACAAAGATTTTTGAAGGCGGCAAATTTACCGAGAAACGAACGCTATTTCCGTTGGATGTCCACGTTTAATTCGGACGTGAAAAAGACGCTTTACACTGACGCATTTCGTTCACGCCTGAATGGTGCGAATGCAATGAGCGTTATCGGCGATTGGTTCGACCGTTCGAACGGATCGGGTCTGCTCGATGCCACTTTGCTGACCGATCAAATGACGTATTTGCCTAATGACTTACTCGTAAAAGTGGACATTGCAACGATGGCAAATTCGCTCGAGGCACGT
>JBGSYH010000034.1:0-36017 GCA_041751035.1 Pyrinomonadaceae bacterium
GAAGGAAACAATAGGCGTGAATAAAATTGAGATCATCCCGCTTGGCGGGATCGGCGAATTCGGAATGAACTGCATGGGCATTCGGTACGGCGACGAAATGATCGTTGTCGATGCCGGAATGGGCTTTCCCGAAGAGACGCCTTACGGTGTGGATATTTCCATTCCGAATTTTGATTTCCTGGAAGAATATCGGGACGATCTGACGGCGATCATCTTAACCCACGGCCACGAAGATCATATCGGAGCTCTCAGCTACATCCTTCGCAAATTCAATCTGCCGGTTTACGCTTCGCGGTTTACCATCGCACTCGCGGAAAAGCGTCTGGAAGAGAACAACATGCTTAACGATGTGCTGCTGCACAGAGTTAAAGCGAACGATATTGTCGAGATCGGCAACTTTAAGATCGAGTTCATCCACGCGTCGCATTCTTTGGTCGATTGTTTCTCGCTTGCGATCACCACGCCGATCGGAACGGTCATTCATACCGGCGATTACAAGATCGATGACACGCCTGTTATCGGAAAACCTTACGATCTTAAAACGCTTGCAAAATATGGTGACGCCGGAGTTCTCGCGTTGCTTGGCGATTCCACAAATGCGACCGTGCCTGGAAGAACTCCTTCGGAACAAGCAGTTATTCCCGCGTTCCAAGAGATCTTTGAAGAGACGACAGGCAGATTATTCGTCGCCACATTTTCTTCATCCATTCACCGTCTGCAGATCATTTTCGACGTTGCGAAAGAATATGGCCGCAAGGTTTGTGTTCTCGGCCGCTCGATGCAGAAGAATGTCGAGATCGCGGTCGATCAAGGCCTTGTAAGGGTCGGGCACGACACGATGATCGATCTTTCCGACGCGAGGAAATACGACGATGATGAAGTTTGTTATCTCGTCACCGGTTCGCAGGGAGAAAATCGTGCTGCGTTGTGGAATATGGCGACCTCGACCTACAAAGGGATCGAGATCGGTAAAGGCGATACCGTCGTTTTATCCGCCCGCATCATTCCCGGGAACGAAAAGAACATCAGCCGTATGATCGGGCATCTCTACAAAAAGGGCGCGAACATTATCGAAGAAAAGCGTCGGCTCGTGCATGTGTCCGGACACGCCTCGCAGGAGGACATTAAGATCATGGTCGAAACTGCTCGGCCGCAGTATCTTGTCCCGATACACGGCGAATACCGCATGCTCTTCCGCCACAAAGAGTATGTCAAAAATCACGTCGCCGGATACAACGATGACAATATAATCCTCATCGAAAACGGCGATATGCTTGAGATCGACGAATACGGAATTCGCATCGTTGAAAAGCATGAACTCCACCGCACGTTCATCGACGAAGAATCATCAGAAGAGATCGAATACGATGTTGTCCGCGAACGCAAAAAACTTGCCTATGGCGGCGCGATCTCGCTCGTGGTCACCGTAAACAAGGCGACGCACCAACTCTCCGGCGTTCCACAGCTAACAATGAACGGCGTAGCTCACATCGATCCGAAAAACGGCTTCCTTGCAATGGCCCGGCAGACCGTTATCGACGCCGTCGGAGAAATGAAACGCGACCAGATCGCCGACAAGACCGTCTTCAAAGAAAATCTCCGCATCCACCTAAAAAGATTTGTCCAACGAGAACTCGGAACCAAACCGGTGATCGTAACGACGGTTGTTGAGGTATAGTTATATGTTGCATTTTTACAACAGAAAGCTTTGAGGATTTTATGCGTATCCCCGCACTTCTACTCTTTATTCTTTTAGTAGCGGCAACTCTTCCGGTCCTCGCTCAAGAAAAGCCAGGCGAACCCTTTATGGTAGAGGGTACTACCTCGCCAGTTATATCGGTTCCCAAAGCTATTTATCCAGCTTCAGGTAAAAAAGCGGGTATCGAGGGTGTCGTCAGAGTAAGGGCGACCATTGATGAATCCGGAAAAGTTATATCGGTGACAGTTGTTTCCGGTCTTGAGCAACCAGAATTCCGCGAATCTGCTATTACGGCCGCAAAACAAGCAACATTTCATCCACTGATCCGGGATGGTAAAGCGATCCAGATCATTCGAACGCTCGAATATAACTTTGAGCTCATAGATGACCCGATCGATCCAAAAATGATGCCGATGATGGTCGGCGTTGTGGTTAAGGTATTTAAGGCTTTCTCGAATGACCTTGATCTGATCCCTAAAGATCTTTTTTCTGATTTCCCAGAACCTGCAGGTGATTCTACCGAGCCGTTCGAGAAACTCCTTTTTGAAATGGTCTCTAGATTTCCGAAGATCGAACCGCAAGAGCGACGAGCACTAGCAGAGAAGACGGCCGCAGAACTGATGAAGGTTGCGAAGTCTGATCAGCAATGGATGCTCAAGGCTGGCCTGCATTTTGGCGCGGCGGTCGGCCCGGTATTCCTTCTTCGTTCAAAGGAAGAAAGAGCGGCGTTTTCTTCAGTGGACGTCGTGGTCTTCAAAAAAGACCTTGCCGAATTGCTTGAAATGTGTAAACAACCGCCGAAAGACATTGACCCCGATCTGCTTGAATCCTTTAGGCGTGTCGCGGAACTTTCGAAGATCGAGAATCCGTTCTCCGACGATCACCTTGAAGATACGATAAACCGGATCGGAGCATCTTTTGAGAAAGTCTTCGACTTCGACGACGAAAGCTGAACTATTCCGTGATCGTTACAACCGTTGTTGAGGTATGATCGAGCAAAATCTATCTAAAGGTGAGCGGGTTGAGTTCGCTTACAACACTGATCTGTATCTATGGCTTTTTGCGGGGTCGTTGTTGGCGGCGATCGTTTATTTTTTTGTGTCGGACGCAAAAATAATATGACTCGAGACCGAAAATAGGAACGGTTTATGTAAAAATATCGCTTTGAACTTTTGAGTTCGGTCGGTTGTGCCGTCTTTATTGCCGGATTGCTGACTTTCGTTTACGGTTTACGCTCGCTGGGATTCAACGTTTGGATCTTTGATGTTGCGGTGTGGCCCCAATCGCTTTGCTGGATCGGACTGGAAACTGCCGTGCAAAGATTTACTGAGAGACTTGGAAAACCCGCGACCAAAAGTGATCGACCCGAACGTTTACTCGGGTCGTTCTTAGGAACGAAAGTGATCTTACGAAATGGAGTATCAGGCTTTCTTCTTATGGAAACCTAACGCGATCGCTCCGATGCCGATTAGGCTAATAACAAAGCCGACGACGGCCACGCCGAGGAAGATAAAGCCGTAGTTTCTCATTGAATCCTTAGTTCTTCCGCACGACTCCGAATACAATTTTGACGATTCCAGAGAGCTATCCGCCGCCGCCTTTGCAGCAGATTCACCGGGCGTCCCTTTCGCCTGTTCATATTTTTCGACCGCCGCCTTTGCTGTCTGAAAGCGTTCCTCCGCGATCTTGCAGTTCACTTGTTCTGGCGGAAACAAAAGGTTCGCCGCCGCGCCGCCAACGCCGACGAGCGTAATTAGTAACCCCAACAAAAGCACAAGGCCCCCGATAATCTTCATCTATTCGTCCTCGCTGTTAATTATTGAAAAAAAATCTTAAGTGAGGGCATAATACTCTCATTCGAATGAAATGCAAACGCAGTGAAATGTCCATTCGGTGCCCACCTGGCGGAACGCGGACTAGAGTGTCCGCGCTCCATTCAGGTTGTTCCTTTCCATCTTCAACAATTGCCATCAACTGCGCCAATTGCTATTCCGGATCTAGAAGACTTGTTCGATAATTCAAACGGGCCGGGACCGCTTCCGGCAGGATGTTTGAAAACCTTCAGAATCGCCATAACCTCGTGAACTGCCGCAAGGTCAGATAACATTCCGATATTCAAAATACTGTTTACTTTTATGGGACAGAATATTGCTGTAAGCAGTTGACGAATAATGGCTTAACCTGTCCCTCTAGTGAAACTTTTTGGGACAGAACTGGGACAGTCGTGCGGGACGTTCCAGTTTGGTAGTGCTGTTTCTTTAAGTGGAACAAAATTATCCGCTAACCATGAGCACTTGCACCAATTAACCTGTTCCACTTTGAAGGATCGGAACAGTTGCTCATCGTCTCAAAACTGAGGCGACTATTAGCGAATTGAGACGAACGAACCCCGATCTGAGACGAATGGGACAAAGTTTTTTTTCGAAAAAGTCGCGAATATCGTCACAAAGATGACCGTAACTGGAACAGATACAGCAGCTTACACGTTCCACGCACCAGCGGAACAGGCCCGGAACAAGCCTGGAACAAGCCCGGAACGCCCGCGGGACATGCGTGTGCGACCGTGGGACAACGGGACAAACGGGACAAGTTCAGTAATTTCCGGTTTGCCGATCCGGCCGCCCACCCACGTATTCACTCTTTGTTAGCACGGGAAAGAACGAGGGGTGAAGGGAGTAGGCCCTTTATCGTGATATTCTTTCTCGGAATAACCTGAACGGTGGCGAGATTATGGAATTGATCACATATATTCTCTATCTGATGGCGAGCAAGAACGTTTTCTTGTTCGTGTTCTCGATCATCGGTACGATCGGCGTGTTTAGCTTTGTGTCGTTCTGGTTTGCGGCAGCGGTTTCGCATCGGCCGCCGCCGGGAACACCGAAAGGGCCGCTTTGGTTCGTCGTTCGCGTGCTCGTGCCGATCGGATTGATAACTGCAACGGTTTTAGTAGTCGGAACACTCGCACTTTCGATCGTGAATCTGGTGAGGCCGCATTACATCGACGGGCAATTGATGGACGCGATAGGAAAACGGACCGAAGCAAAGGTCGTGCGGATCGAAGGGACGTCCATTCGACACAACAAACAACCCGTAATGCGGCACTATGTGATCTTCAAGACCGCCGACGGGGAAAATATCGACACGTATTTTGAGACATGGGATTTCAACGTATATCCATCGGCGAATTCGGTCAGCTATCCGGGCCAGGGCGAAACTTTCGGAGTGCTTTATCTGCCTTCCTACCCGACGGCGTTCCTTATTTTGACAGATGACGAAAGCTCTTATTCAAAAAGCAGAGAATGCGGTGACATTTTGAAAGATCTGGAAACGGCGAAGATAAAATTTGAGTTCGATCCGACAGACGCAGCCTACAAACGCGAATTCGAACAGGCTACGCAGAAGGCTGTGAAGGCGAATTGTACCGGATCCGGCACACGGCCTTCGTCTTCCGCCGAAGAAGAATTGCCAGCGCTTACGCAGTAGAAGGATATTCAGTTTTGCTTCGCGGGCTTTGCGACTTTGCGTGAGAAAAAGACGGTTCACGCAAAACCGCTAAGAACGCAAAGGAAGAATTGAAGCCAAGAATTATACTTCCTTTTTGCTGAATATTTGTTTTTCAGAAACTTATGAATTGGAACGGCAAGGTTGTTTTCCTGACCGGAGCTTCGAGCGGGATCGGCGAAGGGCTCGCGGTTGCTTTGGCAAATCGCGGAGCAGTTTTGGGGCTTGCGGCGAGAAGAAAAGAGATGCTCGATGATCTGGCCGAACGCTGCCGCGAAGCCGGCGGGACTGCACGTGTCTTTCCGCTCGACGTAACTGACGAACAAGCCGTGGATGAGGCCGCCGATGAACTGCGGAGCGAATTCGGCCACGTCGATATCCTTATCGCCAACGCCGGAATTGGCGGAAACGACGAAGAGACAAGAAGCTACAACCCGCAAGCGGTCAAAAAAGTTATCGATACGAATCTTCTCGGGGCCGTAAATGCAGTTCATGCGGTCGTGCCGCAAATGGTCGAACGTGGTTCGGGACATATCGTCGCGATATCCAGCCTCGCGGGCTTTCGCGGTCTGCCGAAGTCCGCCGCATATTCCGCAAGCAAAGCCGGAATGACCGCATTCCTCGAACGTGTTCGTCTCGACGAGAAACATAAGGGCGTCGACGTGACAATTATTCAGCCCGGGTTTATCAAAACTCCGCTTACATCAGGCCGCGCGAACAAAATGCCTTTCCTGATGGAACTCGATGACGCAATTCCTTTGTTCATTAAAGCGATCGAGAAGAAAAAGCGTTTCGCCGCGTTCCCATGGCAGCTCGCGACGATCGTCCGCGCCGGGAAATTTATGCCTTCGTGGATGTACGACCGGTTCGCAGGCCGGGCAAGGTATCGGGAATAATTTTTGTCCACAGATGGACACGGATAAACACAGATAGGTGAGAATCTAATCTGTGTGCATCTGTGCTAATCTGTGGTTTATTTTTTATGGATTATTTGCAGGCCATTATTCTCGGAATTGTTCAGGGTCTTACCGAATTCATTCCCATTAGTTCGACCGCGCATCTTGTATTTGCCAGCCGATGGACGGGGATTTTTGGCGGCGATCCGCAGCAGATCACGGCGACGATGGCGGTTATTCAGCTTGGAACTATCGCGGCGGTCTTCGTTTATTTCGCCACGGAAATTTGGAACATTGCCACCAGTTTCTTGCGTGACCACGTTGGGTTGCTTTCGGGTAATCGTGGCACCTTTGAAAGCACCAGCCGTTTGCGACCTTCGTGGATGTCAACCGATACTTGGCTCGGCTGGCTGATAATCATCGGATCGATCCCGATCGGGACCATCGGGCTTCTTCTAAAAGAACAGATCGAAGGGCCAAATACGAAAAATCTTTGGATCATTTCATTTATGCTGATCGGCATAGGTTTGCTGTTGGCATTGGCAGAAGTGGTCAGCAAATGGTACGAACGGTCGGGCCGCGGGACTCGGGATGTTGAGAACTTTGGGCTCGTTGATGCCGTCGCGGTCGGATTTGCACAAGTCCTTGCGTTGATGCCCGGTGCAAGCCGTTCCGGTTCGACAATAATGGGCGGATTGTTTGTCGGGCAAAAGCGAGAGGCGGCCGCAAGGTTTTCGTTTCTGCTTTCGATACCGGCTATTACGGCAGCGGGCTTGCTTCAATTGCGCGAGGCGTGGAATATTATTCCCGCTGACAGTGCAATGCCGCTCCTGGTCTCTGCGATAGTTTCGGGAATCGTCGGCTATCTCGCGATATGGTTCCTTCTCGCCTTTTTACGGAAATATTCGACCGCCGTCTTTATAGTATATAGAGTTCTGCTCGGCATTATTATATTGGTACTGCTCTGGCAGGGAACTCTTGATCCGGTAGTAAACGTCTGATGCATTGGGAAACGAGGAAACACGATAGAAATGCGGTGATAGCATTGGCCGCAGAGGTCGGCGTTCAACCGTTGACCGCTGCACTCCTCATTTCAAGAGGTTATGCCGATTCGGAAAGTGCTTATAAGTTTCTGAATCCCGCATTTGAACATCTTCACGATCCATATCTTCTGAAAGGAATGGATTCGGCCGTTGCTCGTATTCTTGCCGCGAAAGATCGAAGCGAGAAGATACTCGTTTGGGGCGATTACGACGTTGACGGTACCACGGGAACTGTTCTTTTGCGAAGCGTTTTTCGTATTCTTGGCATCGAAAGCGAGTTTCACATTCCAAACCGCTTCACGGAAGGTTACGGGATAAATATACCGGCATTGCAGGCCGCCAAAGAACGCGGATGTTCGTTGGGTATTTCTGTCGATTGTGGGATCAGAAGCTTTGAACCGATGGAATGGGCGGCGGCGAACAGCCTGGATTTCATAATTACCGATCATCATTTATCAGATCCCGAACGCGGTATTCCGCAGGCAGCGGCAGTCGTGAACCCGAACCAGGCCGGCTGTAATTATCCCGACAAACATCTCGCCGGCGTAGGTGTTGCTTTCAAGCTTGCCCACGCGCTGCTCACGACCGTTGGTCACGAAAAGCTAATTCCACAATTTTTGAAGATCGCCGCGATCGGGTCAATCGCGGACATGATGAATTTGAGCGGTGAAAACCGCGCGATCGTCTCGCTTGGGTTGGCAGATATTAAGAACACCGATAATTTTGGCTTGAAAGCACTAATGGAAGTTTCCGATTGCACTTCGGAGATGACCTCTACACATATAGGTTTCCGGATCGCACCGCGCATAAATGCCGCCGGTCGAATGGATATTGCTCGCCATGTCGTTGAATTATTTGAGGCAAATGATTTTTCGACCGCACGAAAGCTCGCCGGCATTTTGGACAGCAGGAACCGTGAACGGCAGAAAAAGCAGCAAGAGATAACGGAACTTGCTTTCTCAGAATATGCAGATCTTTCCGCGACAGATTTTATCGTCGTTGCCGGTGATGGCTGGCACCGGGGTGTAATTGGCCTTGCAGCATCGCGGCTCACCGAGAAGTTCTATCGTCCGTCTTTAGTTTTGGCGATCGATAACGGAATTGCTCACGGAAGCGCACGAAGTATTGATGGCTTCAACGTCGTGGATGCTCTGGCGGAATGTTCCGATATTCTCGAACAATTCGGCGGACATTCAGCGGCGGCAGGCCTGCAGATAAAAAATGAATTGATCATCGAACTGCGTGAAAGATTGAATGCAAGCGCCGGAAAAGTGTTTTCGAATAATGAACCTCAGCGAGTATTGAAGATAGATGCTCCCGTTTCCTCAGCAACATTGACTCTCGATCTTCATTCCGAACTCGCAAAACTCGAACCCTTTGGCCAGGGAAATCAAAAGCCGATCTTCTCAACTAAGGGCCTGATGCTGCGGGGCGAACCGTTCGTCATGAAGGAAAAGCATCTGCGTTTGAACCTCGTCGATACGGATGGAAATAGGCACGAGGCCGTTTGGTGGAGCGGTGTCGAACAATTATCGGGGCGAACTCTTAAGGCGGGCGATTACATCGAACTAGCTTATTCGCTTGAAACCAATACCTGGCAAGGGCAGACGAGGCTTCAGCTTGTGGTTAAAGACCTTAAGGCGGATAATTAGGTAACTTTGAAGATGTCAACAACATCAATACCGGATAAGAAGACGAGTAAGCACCGTTTGCCAACCTACCTGCGTTTGGCGGCGATTTTTGGACTAGTTGTCGCTGTCGGCTTTATTATCTTCTCGTTGTTCTCTGACCGAAAGCCAGAATTTAGAATGACTAGCCTGCCGACAACTCTATCCGAAGACGTTGTCGCCGTAGTGAACGGATACGAGCGACGCGAAACGGAAGGAGACCGGGTTAAATACTATATAAAGGCAGATAAAGCGACGACCTTTTCGGATAATCATCAGGAATTGGAGAACGTCTTTCTACAAGTATTCAACCAGGACGGTGACGGATCGGACACTATCACAGCGGCGAAATCAAAATATGTTCCCGCTGAAGGCAATGATTTTACGGCCTTTTTTGCCGGGAATGTCGAGATCAACTCGCGTGACGGATTAAAGGTAAATACGGACCAGCTCGCATATAAGCGAAATGCGGATGTCGCCGAAGCTGAAGAACCTTTAGTCTTTGAACGCGGAAACATCAAAGGCAGTGCCAATGCAGCAAAGGTCAACATTGGCGAGCAGAAACTGGAATTGCTTAGCAATGTTGAGATAGAAACGGCCGATATTTCAAACAACGGTTCGGATTCGTTTTCAAAGACAACGGCTCAATATGCGTTGTATGACCACAAGGCGGAAAAGATCACGCTTACCGGAAACGTAGAATCTTTGTTTACCGATCAAAAGAACGGTGCAACTGAAACTGCAAAGACCAATACGGATCGGATGATCATCTCTCTTAAACGATCTTTGGATGAAGGTGAACTCGGTGAATCGCTTAGCGATGGGATGAACGTCGATCGGGTTGATATGAACGGGAACGTCGCGATCGATGTGGTTCAGGGCGGAGCGGTCGCAACAAAGATCCGTGCTGCGAATGCTACTCACATTAGGTCCGAATCCTATTATGAACTGGCTGGGACAGCGTCCATTGAACGCTTTTCCGGGCCAAACACTTCAACCGTCGGCGGCGACACTATTTCTTATTTCGAATCGTCGGCAAAAGCGATAGTGAACGGAAATGCCAAAGCGGCACAAGGTACAAGTGCAATTGCGGGCGGCCGGATCGTCGCGGATTTCTTTCCTGATCGTAACCTTAAAACAATTGTCGTTACGGCACCGGCTGTACTGATCGATATCTCCGAGGACCGGACGACGGATGTTCGGGCAAACGACCTGACCGCAAATTTTAACCAACAGGGCTTTGTTCAAACCGCTAAGGCTTCCGGATCGCCGGTCGCTATTCTAAAGCCGGTAAACGAATCGGCATATACCAAAGTGACAATGAATTCCGGTCGCAGCATCGATCTGACATTCCGGGCCGGCAACGCGATCGAGAAAATGATCTCCGACGGACGGACTACTATCAGAATGGATGTTCCTAACAATGCAGAGGATTCGGCGAACAAAGTGGTTATTGCCGATACCGTTAGAACATTCTTCCGCGCGGACGGTAAGAATCTCGAACGGGCCGAGGCAGTCGGCGATGCGGAGCTGCATATTGAGCCGCTGCGGAAACTGCCAGCCAACTTTCGTTCGGTCACGAATGCTCCAAGATTTGACTGCACATTTTTCGCGGCCGGGAACAATCCGCAAAATTGCGATGCCGGTGTTAAGACCAAAACCGTCCGGACGCCAACTGTACCTTCTCCTGAGAGAGGTGTGCAGACTATTTCCTCGGACAGGCTAACTGCTAGTTTTATTGAGAACACGAATGGCCTTTCTACACTAGCTGCGGCTGGTAACGCAAAGTTTGTCGAATTGAGCCGGAATGCTACCTCGGAGAGCTTTAGTTTTGATAATCGTAGCGGCGTTTTAAGCCTGCGAGGAAAAGAGCCGACAGTTTGGGATGACCGGGCACGTGCGAGGGCGAAAGAGATCGATTGGAACACCCGTGAACAGCGGACAAGTCTGAGGGGCGGGGTCAGCACGACTTATTTTTCACAAAGGGCAGCCGGAGATTCAACACCATTTGGCCGGTCTGACAAACCGGTGTTTGTCACGTCTGATAGTGCTGAAATTGATCACAAAACCCAGGTAGCTGTTTATAATACCAACGCGCGCGGATGGCAAGACGACAGTTATATTCGGGCCGATACGCTTAGGATCGAACAGACACAGGGCAGGTTATTTGCGAACGGAAATGTGAACAGCCTTGTTTATCAGAACAGTGGGGGAACGAAACGCGACCCCGTAAATGCGATGGCCGGAAAAATGTCATATCATCGAAATGGACGCCTGATCCAGTACGAGGAGAATGTTGATATGCGGCGAGGAACCGATCGGCTAACGGGACGAGTCGCTAAGATTTATATGGATGAACGTAACGAGATCTCTCGTTCAGAGTTCGACGGTGATGTAGTGGTTACCCAACCGCAAAAACGAGCAACGGGTGACTTTGCCAGATATGACGCTGTTGCTGAGACGGTCTATCTTCGCGGTGCACCGGCGACGGTCGATGATGGGGCTAACGGGCGTTCCGCCGGAAATGAATTTACGGTTTACCTAAAAAGCAAACGAGTTGAGGCTGAAAGCCGAAGTGCAGACAGCGGTTCGACCAACGGCCGGATTCGCTCAGTCCACAAAATCAAAAGCAACTGATCTCACATCTTGGCTAATACTCTTCAAACAACCAACGGTAACGCCGATGCTGGACGAACACAGCTCGTTGCTAAGGGTCTAGAAAAGTCTTATGGCCGGCGGATCGTCGTAAAAGGTTTAGACCTTTCGGTAGCGCAGGGCGAGATCGTTGGATTGCTAGGGGCTAACGGAGCTGGTAAGACGACTACGTTTTACATGATCGCCGGGCTTATACGACCTGACTCAGGGCGTGTATTTCTTAATGGTGATGACGTCACACGACTGCCGATGTTTCTTCGAGCTCGCCGAGGGCTCGGCTATCTTCCTCAAGAGCCGTCGATATTTAGAAAACTTTCGGCAGAACAAAATATACTTGCCGTACTGGAAACGACGTCGTTGGCCCGCTCAGAACGGTTCGCACGGCTTGAAGTTCTATTGGAAGAGTTCGGGATCGATCATGTTCGAAAGACAAGGGGTGATTCGCTTTCTGGTGGCGAGCGGCGACGCGTAGAGATCGCGAGGTGTCTTGCTACTGAGCCACAATATATTCTACTTGACGAACCATTCGCCGGGATCGATCCGATTGCGATCGATGATATACGCGATCTGATAGTTTATCTAAAGAATGAGGGGATCGGAATTTTGATCACGGACCACAATGTGCGGGAGACCCTTGGTATAACTGATCGGGCATACATAATGGCGGATGGAGCTTTGCTACGGTCAGGAACTCCCGGTGAATTGGTAGTCGATCCTGAAGTAAGACGAAGCTATCTTGGAGAGCGTTTTTCCATCTGATGGAATTTCTTTTTCATTTATCAGGTAAACATTTTATAATCAAAGTATAAGGATCTGTGTTTGGCCCTCCAACGCACTCCTCGAATGTGAAATATGTCATCGCTTAGGCTCCAAACATCAATGCAGCAGCGGCTAATTCTGACGCCGCAGCTTCGGCAGCGTATTGAAATGCTGCAGATGAACTTGATCGAGCTAAGCGAACTCGTCGAACAGGAACTTGTAGCGAATCCTGTGCTTGAAGAAGTGTTGCCCGGTGATGAGATCAAGGAGATCTCGGATAGTATTCTTGATCAGAACGCTACGGGCGAAGGTGGCGGCGATTCGGATGAAACACATGAAGCACAGGATCAAAATCAAGATCTAGACCTGGAGCAGTTTACTCCGGAGATCCCAATTCTCAATGGTCAAGGTGAAGTTGAGGATATTTCCACAGAAGGTAACGACGATCTATATTCCGACGTCTCGGATTCGTTCGAAGAGATCGATTATGGTCGTGAATTTCAAGACTATCTCGACCCAGGTTACCGAACACAGGAGATCGAATACAAGGATGACGCACCAACGTTTGAACACTTCCTCTCTCATTCCACAACACTTAGTGAAAATCTAGAGTGGCAGCTTGGGATGATTCACCTCAGTAAGAGTGAAAGAACCGCGGCTCTGAACGTTATTGGTAATTTGGATGAGGACGGCAGGCTTTCGATCTCGACAGAAGAATTATCAGCTATCTCCGGATGCGATATTGAATCGGCCGAATCGGCGCGTTCGCAGGTTATGAATCTCGATCCCGTCGGGTGTGGTGCGCGGGATGTCCGAGAGTGTTTGATCGTTCAGCTGCAATCTATGGGTGAAGGTGACTCATTGGCAGTTTCGCTGATACGCGATCATTTTGAAGACATGCAGCCCCATCGGTTGCAGCATTTGGCGAAAGCTACTGGACGTGACCTACAAGAACTCGACGACGAAATTCGAAAGATCAAGTTTCTTGATCCTTATCCCGGCCGAAGATTTTCCGCGGAAGAGGCGATCTTTGTAGCGCCGGAGGTGTACATCGCAAAGATAGAAGGTGACTATGTGATCTATTTTTCGGACGACGGTAGTCCTAGATTGAGGATCAGCAATACGTATCATCAACTACTTGACCAAAGCGATACGTCGAAAGAGGCAAAGGACTTCATAAAGGAGAAAGTTCGTTCGGCCGTCGACCTCTTGAGAAATATCGAACATCGCCGACAAACGATCTACCGAGTCGTCGAGTGTATCGTGCATCGCCAAAGGGAGTTTCTCGACCATGGAGTCTCTCACCTAAAACCAATGATGTTGAAAGATGTTGCTGAGGACATTGGCATGCATCTTTCGACGATCTCGCGGGTCGTGAATCGAAAATACGCACATACGCCGCAGGGCGTTATTGAGCTTCGTCGGTTCTTCTCGGAAGGAATGATGAACGAGGAAGGCGAGGAGGTCTCGACAAGGATACTGAAATTACGCATCAAGAAGCTTGTTGAAGAGGAAGATACCAGAAAGCCTTACACCGACGAGCAGATCGTCAAGGTCTTGTCTGCCGAGGGTGTCAAACTCTCCCGGCGAACTATAGCAAAATACAGAGATCAGATGAACATTCCGGGGTCGCGTGAACGCAAGACAGTGATATAGTTCCGTTTTAGACGGTTAGCAGTTTAACGAAGGTAATGAGAATGAAATTTGAATATTCAGGAAGGCACATCGAAGTTACCCCCGCATTGAAAACTCACGTTGAAGAACATTTTGGCCGCATTGATCATTTGTTCAATGGCAAACCAGTCAAGGCACATATAATCATCGAGGTTGAGCGTGGCCGACATCGCTCGGAGATCGTGGTAAATTGGCGCAACGACGTCCTAACAGCTACGTCGATCAGTTCGGATATGTATAAATCCTTGTCCGATTCTGTTTCGAAGATCGAGAAACAGGCTTTGAAATTGAAGAACAAAGTTATTGACCGTTCTCATAAGGCCAAGAAGGCCGGGCGAATTGGGCTAAGGAATGAAGAGGTTAAACCCGCAGCAAGTTCACCACGCATAATTTCGGCCAGAAGATATGCCGTCAAGCCGATGACGCCGGATGAAGCCGTAATGGAACTCGCCAATGAGGAGAACCAGTTTCTTGTATTCAGAAATGCGGAGAACGAACGAATTTCGGTCATCTACAGACGAAAAGACAATAATTTTGGCCTGATACAGCCGTAGCTCATATGGCAAACGCGAATGGCTCCGAAAGATCCGTTACCATCGCCGAGTTCCTGACGCTTGCGCCTGCCGATCTTCCGATCAAGACATTAGGGGGAGAAAGCGGACTTGCGGAAAAAACCTTGTCGTCACATCGGCTTCAGAAATTAGGGCTTGCTCTTGCCGGGTTTCCCGATTACATCCACAAAGACCGTATTCAAAACATCGGTCAAAGCGAGATCTCGTATCTCGCACAACTTGGTGCAAAAGGACGGAGTGAAGCTTTCGCTCGGCTCGATCCTGAACGCATCTCCTGTATTTTACTGACAAAAGCATTGGATCCTTCACCAGAGCTAATTGCTTTCTGCGACGCGAACGGTATTCCGCTATTACAGACGTCTCTGGTTAGCTCAAAAGCGATCACAGCTATATCGCGGCATCTGGAATCGCTCCTTGCCCCGGAAACAACGCTCCATGCGGTAGCAATGGAACTGCACGGGATAGGTGTTTTAATGATCGGCCCGTCCGGGATCGGCAAATCGGAATGTGCACTAGACCTTATCACTCGCGGGCACAGGCTTGTTGCAGATGACGCGGTAAAGGTTAAAAGGATCGACGGACGGATCGAGGCATCAGCTCCCGAGCTTACTCGCGAACATCTCGAATTGCATGGGTTGGGCATTCTGAATATCAGAGAGATGTTCGGCTTTTCTGCTATATGCGAAAGGTCCTGTATCGAGCTGTGCATTGAGCTGCAAAAATGGAACGAAATAGAAACCATCGAACGCATAGGGCTCGAAATGCTCAAACACGAATTATTCGGCGTCGAACTGCCGAAATATGTTCTTCCTGTCAGTTCGGGGCGAAATCTCGCGACAATAGTAGATACGGCGGTAAGGCAATTCCTGCTGAGATCGGCAGGATTTGATTCGGCGTCGAAGTTGGTTGAACGGCATGCTCAAATGTTGACCGAAAAGAAGCAGGCTGGATAAAAGCAAATAAAATGAGCAATTCCGAGAATGTCATTCCAAGATTCGTTGTCATCACGGGCCTTAGCGGGTCGGGAATGAGCTCTGCGACTAAGGCTTTCGAAGACCTCGGGTATTTTTGCGTCGATAATTTGCCGCTTACGCTTGTCTCGACATTTGCCAAGCTTTTGCTTCCGGGTGATGAAGAGTCTCCGGCGATCGAGCGGGCCGCTCTGGTCATCAACATCCGGGAACGACATTTCCTCGCCGATTTTGAAGACGAAATGAAACGGCTGGAAAGGAAAAAGGTTCGGCCATTCGTGGTTTTCTTCGAAGCTTCCGACGAGGTGCTTCAACGCCGTTTTTCCGAAACCCGACGACCACATCCGGCTGACAAAGATGCAGGCCTGCTTCCCTCTATCAAGGCAGAGCGAAAGGAGATGAAGTCTATCAGGAAGCTCGCCGATCTGATCATTGACACTTCCGATCACACGGTCCATACGCTTAGAAGGCTTATTCTCGAACGGTTTAGCTCGCCAGCCGAGGCCTCTCCGCTGAAGGTCCAATTCGTTAGCTTTGGGCACAAATACGGAAATCCGCTTGATCTTGATCTGATGTTCGATGTCCGCCATCTGCCAAATCCCTATTTCGATCTGTCGCTGCGCGATCTGACCGGTGAAGATAAAAAGATCATTCGCTTTTTGAAAGGCCATGAATCTGTCGAAGAAACGACGAAAAGGTTCGCAGATCTGCTGGCATATCTCCTTCCATTTTACCGTGCCGAGGGAAAAACATATCTTTCGATCGGAATCGGCTGTACGGGCGGGCGGCACCGGTCCGTTTATATCGCGAATGAATTGGCACAGCGGCTTTCCTCCGGAGACGATTACGAAATTTCGGTAAATCATCGCGATATGCGAAAATAGGATCATTGTGAAGAAAGTAGGCGGCGTAATAGTTTCGCATGGCCAGGTAGCGAATGAGCTTCTTGCGGCAGCGGAAACGGTGGTTGGCGAACTGGACCATATCGCGGCCGTTTCGATCGGCTGGCACGACGATGTCGAGATCGCCAAGGCTGAGATCGAACGGGCAATAAAGCAGGTATCGGCCGATAATGGTGTTTTGATCATGACGGATATGTTCGGCGGCACGCCAACGAACATTTCGGCTATGTTCATCAAGGACGGTGAGGTCGAACTTATTACCGGTGTGAATCTGCCAATGGTCATAAAGCTTGCATCGCAAAATAAAGAGCTCTCGCTAACTGAACTCGCCAAGGCGATCGAAGATCAGGGTAAGCAATCCATTTATCGAACGGGAGCTCTGCTTGAACCCCGCGCCGCTGAAAATTAATGGTCAGTGAAGAGTTGATCATTGTTAACCGGCTTGGCCTTCACGCACGGGCGGCCGCGCAGCTTGTTAAAATGGCCGGCGAATTTCAGAGCAAGATCACGATCAGCCGCTTGGACAACGGTTATTCTGCTGATGCGAAATCGATACTGAACCTTCTCACGCTTGCCGCGTCCGAGGGAACCAAGATCGAGCTTTCCGCCGAGGGGCCTGATGAAAATGAAGCATTTGCAGCTGTCTCCGGCCTGATCGCTAACCGCTTTGGTGAATCTCAATAGAGTTTTATGAGCAATAATGAATTTCCCGGGACCGGCAAACAGGTCTCGATCATCGGTGTGCCGCTTGGATTCGGTGCGGGCAAACAGGGAAGCGAACTCGGCGTCGAGGCGATGCGTATGTCGCGTATCCGCGACCGCACGCTTATTGAGCACATCTCGGATTTTGGCTATCGCGTCGAAGATACGGGCGATGTCGAAATAATCAAACCCGAATCTACTCCCGCGGCGGAGGTTAATCCAAAATATCTGGCGGAGATGGCAGCATCTTGTGCTAACGCAGCGGCGCGAGTCCGCGAAGTTCTCGAGCGCGGTTCGATGCCTGTCATTTTGGGCGGCGACCATAGTATCGCACTCGGCACCGTTTCAGGCATTTCTTCGTTTTTCAAAGATCGCGGTCAAGATGTCGGCCTGATATGGTTCGATGCCCATGCCGATATAAACACTCCTGAAACTTCCACGTCCGGCAACATCCACGGTATGCCGCTGGCGGTCTTACTTGGGCACGGTGCGCCCGAACTTACCGAGATCGAAGGCTTTTCGCCAAAGATCAAACCTGAATACCTCGCTCATATCGGCGGCCGTGATCTTGATGCCGGCGAACGCGACACTGTTCATAAACTCGGGCTTCGCGATCAGTTTTTCACGATGAGCGATGTGGACAGACGCGGGATGCTTGCGTGTGTCGAAGACGCTCTTGCGATCGCATCAAAGGCCCCGGGCGGTTTTGCCGTAACGTTTGACGTCGATATGATCGATCCACGGTTTGCACCCGGATCGGGCACGCTCGTCCGCGGCGGGACCACCTATCGCGAAGCACACCTCGCTCTCGAAGCGATCGCAGAACACGGCGGAATGCGTTCATTCGAGATCGTCGAGGTAAATCCACTACTTGATCAATCAAACATTACAGTCGAACTAGCGTGCGAGTTGATACTCTCCGCCCTCGGTAAAACTATCCTCTAGCGAGGGCCGCCTTTGTTCCAGCCTTGTTCCGGGGTTGTTCCGGGGGCGTTCCACCTCTGTTCCGGGCTTGTTCCACCTGAGACTGGAACGTGTAAGTGGCTGCGATTGCTTCAGTTACTGTCGTCTCAGCGTCGAATTCAGCCATTTTTTCAAAAAAACTTCAAAAAGTCCCACTTTTGTTCACATATGAACACGCGTGAACTGAACACACTTGAACAAAAATCGGCGTTCTTCCAATAGTGTTTCGTTTCTGAGAGCGTGCCGCGCGTTTCAGTGAAACACTTGTAACAGATGTAACACTTGTAACAGCTGTAACAGTTGAAACACCTGAAACGCTCGTGAAACAGATCCGAAGAATTATTAACGCAAAAAAGTTCAGAGTTCAAGCTTCAGCTTTCCGGTATTTCAAAGATCAAGTCAGGACCGCCTGCGTGAGGGTGCGGCCAGTTCGGTGGCCAGGAGCTCTTTAACGCGGATCGAGCAGATCGGGCAGATCTACGCGGATATTTTTCATAAATGCTCATGTTTACCAATCCGCAATCCGAAATCCGCAATCCCAAATCGTGCTGTGCCCGGTACATTTTCTATCAGCCTCGACCGGCCGCCAATAGCAATTGGCGCAGTTGATGGCAGTTGTGGCAAATGGAATAAATGGAAAGGCGAGAATCGCCTTTTTTAATGTTCGCTGAGACCGGCCGCTATCGGACCCGGTTCTGACTTGAGGCGGTAACGCCGAGCTTTTCCCGCCTGCGGGTTTACGTTCAAGGTCGGCTGACGAATTTAGCAATTTCAACAGGAACAGTGAGTGTAATTGTAAACAGCGGCATTCGATAGTAATATCCTTATGTCCTTTGTTCACAATATGAAGACGAGAATCGGCGTGATATTTGGCGGGCGTTCGGGCGAACACGAGGTTTCGGTTCGATCGGCGATCTCAGTTATTCAAAACATAGATAGTGAGAAGTATTCAGTCGTTCCGATCGCGATCGACAAGTATGGCCACTGGCTGAATCCTGCTGATTCTGCCGCGATGCTGCCTGAAAATATGGCGGAGGAACTGCTTGACGGTATAGACGGCGCGAATGGTTCCTTTGGTCTCCTGCCTGACAGAAATTTTAACGGTCTAACCTCTGTCCTTTCGGGTGAAACACCGAGTATAGGCCTTGACGTTATCTTTCCTGTCCTTCACGGTACCTTTGGCGAAGACGGGACGATCCAAGGGCTGTTGGAGATGGCGGACATACCGTTTGTGGGCTGCGGCGTGCTTGGTTCGGCCTGCGGGATGGACAAGACCGTGATGAAGGCTCTTTTCCGCGAGGCTGGCCTGCCGATATGTAAATACGTGTGGTTCCTTAGGAGTGAATGGGAGGCTGAAAACGATCGCTTTGTCGGTGAGGTAGAGCGGACTCTGGGTTATCCCGTATTCGTCAAGCCGGCAAATCTAGGTTCGTCGGTCGGCGTTTCGCGAGCTGAATCGTCTTTGGAATTGCGCGATGCGGTGCATCTCGCATCTCAATATGACCGTAAGATAATCGTTGAAGAAGCATTGGATATGCGCGAGATCGAGTGCGGTGTTTTGGGGAATGATAGAGCCGAAGCTAGTGAGACCGGCGAATATATTATCCGTGATCGCGCAAAAGCATTTTTGGATTACATGGAAAAATATGCGGGCACCGGAAACAACGAGTTCATTGTCCCGGCACCGATCTCTGAAGAATTGGCCGCAAAGATCAAGGATATGTCGGTGAACGCGTTTAAGGCGATAGACGGAAGCGGGCTGGCACGCGTGGATTTCTTTCTCAGAAAGGACAACGGGATGCTGATCGTAAATGAGATCAATACGATGCCGGGATTAACAGATGCATCGGGCTATCCTAAAATGTGGGAAGGCAGCGGAAAGTCGTTCGCGGAGGTCATCGATACACTTATCGTCCTGGCGATTGAGCGCCATGCGGATCGTGTACGTAATAGGACTTCTATAGATCAATAAACAACAAAAAGGAGGGTAATTATGTCAGTAGCAAAAAATATCGAAATTACTTCAACGTCGACCGTAGGTTTTGAGGACGCGATCAAAAAAGGCATCGAACGCGCTTCGCGAACGATCAAGAATGTTCGCGGGGCTTGGGTCAAAGAACAAAAGGTGAATATCAACGATGGTCAGGTGACCGAATATGTCGTGATGATGATCCTGACCTTTGTTCTTTCGGACGAAGATTAAGTTATTTTTCGCGCTCGACGGTGTAGCCTTTTCGGGTGCGGATATTCAGGTTAGGACGGGCAATGCGCAGTTCAAGAGAACGCCATTTCCCGTCTTTTTTCGTGTTGCCGGGTGAAAATCCGATCGTATATTGCGATCCGAGTTCGGCGACAATTCGTTCAAATGCCTGGCGTAGTTCGGCTCCGCCGGGCGACGAAACAAAGGTGCCGCCGCTTCTCTCCGCGAAGCGTTTCAGGGTTCCGGCCGCAGTCGCTCTCGTGCCTGGCGAAAGCAGGGGCGAAGCCATGTCTACCGTAAATATAACGGCATTGACGGCCATTGCTGCCTTAAGGGCGGCGTCGGCCGAGCGGCCGCTCTGTGTGTCGGCTCCGTCGGACAGAACAATTATCGCCCGACGCTTTTCGGGCCGGTCTTTCAGGACCATCGCGGCCTTATAGACCGCGTCGTTCAACGTGGTCATCCCATATGACCGAACCTCAAATATCTTTTCGGAAATATCGCGGCTGTTCGAGAAATCCTGAACAAGCGAGACCTTCGAATCAAAGCGATAGATCGCGGCGACGTCCTCTTCCCGAAGGCCGTCAAGAAACCGGATAGCCGCGGCACGTGCAAGCGATATCTGACTTCCCATGCTTCCCGAAGAATCGAGCAATATAACCGCGGCGAACGGAGTGTTTTCCGGGGCGAAGATCTCTATCGGCTGTTCCTTGCCGTCCTCGAAAACACTAAATTGTTCTCTGCGGAGGGAGTGGACAAATTGTCCGCGGGCGTCTGTGACCAATGCGTTCATGATCACGATAGATGAATCGACAGCAGGGATCACTTCATCCTCGTCTTGGGAAAAGGAGGAGATCGCAAGCAAACAAACGGCGACAGTTGTCAAAACCGTGTGTTTGTAATCCAATGAACTGGCTAAGCGCATCTATTTCTTTAAACGAAGGAATCTGGCGATCGAGATAATGCTGTTCGAAGCGTGGATCGCGGCGGCGGAAATGGAGAATCGAGAGCTCTTCTTTAATTCGGCAACTAAATTGACCGTTGACGACCGGAGCTGTGAAAAGATCTCAACAAGATCTTTCTTTCCGGAAACTTCTTTCTGTGTTTCACGTTCGAGTTCCTTATCGGAGTTTCCTCCGAGATCCCGCCGAATACGTGTGACCACCTTTTCCAATTCGGCGAGTTTACCAAGATCCTCACTAGTAAATTCACCATTTAATTCAAGCGAGCTTTCAAGCGCTTCGGAAAGACGCAAGGCGCTGTCGCCGCGATCAAGAAGTTCCTGATAGTTCTTCCGATCCCGTTCGATCCGGGCTTTTGTTAGCTGATCACGCAACGTTCGCGGCCTATCCTGATCTTGTTGTCGATCAATTGTTGGAAACGAAGGCGGGGTTGGCTGCGGCTGAGCTTGGGGAAACGCATATACTGCCCCGAACAGGATCAGAATACACGCTAGCCAAAGAGTTCGCCGTTTCATTTACTTTCTATTGATCTATCTGTTGGGGTGCGTCGATAATATTTCCGGTTACGGTTTCCACCAGTTTGACCAAAAATTCGTCCTCAGCAAGTCCTGAACTCGGAACTGTTCGCCACTCAGTAAATAATCCGCCACCAGAACGCCCCTCGATCTTTGCAACTACAGTAACGTTATTTCGGATCCCATCTATCGGCTGCACCTGGATCGTTAGAGAATACTGGGCACGTGTCCACGCGGTGTCTGCATATTCCAAAACAGCATAGCGTTTGATCTCATTGGTCGAAATAACCTGGCCTTTACCGAAAAGGAAAGGCTGAGTCACGACTATACCTTCCGACAATCGCGACGAGGCTTCATCCAGGACCAACTTATGCTCACGAAGAACTTCTAAGATAGTTTCGACGAGAACATCGCGGCGGCCGTTTAACTGATAAGGATTCGGAAGGCGGTCACGAACCTGGGTCTTGCCCTTGCCCCAGTTGAATGAACGGTTTACGTCCGTAGGCCGGGCGGTCGCTTTGTTCGTATCGTCCTTGATCGTCTGAGTCTGCGTATCAATGCCCTTTTGTCCGGCGGCGGAGCCGAACATAATGGAAGCAATTAAAGTGGCGAATATGATCTTCATGTTTACACAATTCCGGCCGGGCACTTTTACTATATCTTAAACATATTAAGTTCGGAAAGTATGATGTTTCAGCCCTCAGTTTGGTTGTCGTCGCGTAGGCTGCCTACTTTGCCAGTTTGCCGGATCTTTTCGTAAAGAAGTACCTGTTTCAGGAAGGCGTGATGTGCAGCAAAATTTGCGATCACAAGGCCCGGCAAACCGTCAAGAAACCCTAATTTCAATAGATAACTTCGAATAAACGCCGAAGGAGCAGCAAAGAGCACTTTTAGAATGGAGGTCGTGCGGCCATTTTCATACATCGCCTCGGCGGCCAACGGAGCATAACGTTCGCCGATCATTTGATGATGTTGGGCTGCGCTTTTTACGCTGAAATGAAGTATTTCTCCCGATAAGAGTGCGATCTTCTTCCGATCTTCGATTTGAACCGATTCATGAACCGGCATCTGGTTCCAGCGGCCTTTCGTTCGATCGTACAATCGAAGCTGCCTGTCAGGATACCAACCCGAATGCCGGATCGGGCGGCCCATATAATACGCAAGCCGCGGGATCTTGAAGCCATGGTCATCGGTGCCTTTTTCTTTTATGCGGAGGATCTCGTCGCAAAGCTCGGGCGTTACCTCTTCGTCGGCGTCAAGACTAAAAATCCAATCATTCGATGCCTGATCGGCCGCAAATTGCTTTTGGTCGGCAAAACCTGACCATTCGCGATGAAGAACCCGAGCTCCGAGGCGTTCGGCGATCTCAGTAGTTCGATCCGTGCTTCCGGAATCAACAACGAGAATTTCATCGGCCCATTCAACCGAGCGGATCGCACGTTCGATGGAATCCTGTTCGTTCAATGTGATCAGAGTTGCGGAGATCTTCACGTCGTGATTGTCGCAAAGATAACCGTTGATTCACAAATGAAAAGCGGCCGCATCAAGAGACGACGGCCGCAATTTGAATCGGATTCAATTCGGAACACCTAACGAGGCAGAGGCGATTCAAGTGTAATGTTGTTTCGCTCAAGCGTGGTGGCCGTTACACGCTGTAGATCGGCGATCGCTTTGTTGTAATCGGTTTCGGCACGTATTTCAGCATTGCGGGCGTTTGTCAGTGCATTTTCCCTCTGGAAAAGGAGAAAAGTGGTAGATCGCCCCGCTTCAAAAAGCCTTCGTTCGCCGTCAAGCTGCAACTCCGAATTTGCCCGTGCCCTGCGGGCAACTTCGACACGCTGTCGAGCGGTCTCAACCGCCTGGACAGCATTTCGAACTTCGACAACAACTGACTGTTCCTGGGCCCTGGTCTGCGTTGCAAGCTGGTTTTCAACGATCCTGGCACCGGCAAGATTCGCTTTCGCGGTCTCATTTCGAAACGGGAATGAAATGGTCACGCCGACGGAGAAATTCGGTGAATCTGACCGAAAAAGGTTCTGAAACGATCGACCAAATCCGCCAAAGAGATAAGGGGGACCGGCGGGTATTGTTATCTGGTCGTTTATAATTGCCGGCAGAACCGGATTGCTAATCGCACGAAGCTCATTGATCGCATTAAAAAATCGCAGATCGCCGGTCGACGTATAAAGATTTGTTGAAAAAGCTTCATTGGTGCCGCCGCGTGAAAAACCGTCAAGTGAGACCGTCGTATTAAGATCGATCTGCGGCCTTAGCTGATTCTTGAAGAACTTAAGATCGATAGCATTTATCTCGTTCTCCGTCTTAAGCCGCTTCAGTTCAAAGCGATTGTTCATCGCGTCCTGCATCGCCAGATCAAGATCGGCCGGTTCCGTACCAACAACCGGACCATCGGTCGGGATCAGCGTCCGTTGCCATTCGGGAGCTGTCGCTTCGCGGAAGATAAGTTGCTTCAACGCATTTTCAAATATCGATACTTGCTGCGTCGCGATCAGCAGATCTGCTTCACGGTTTGCGAGTTCGGTCTCGACCTCGGCTTTTGCGATAGGTGCGGACGCGCCTGCGGCGATGCGGGCTTCGATCTGCCGAAGATTCTCGCGGCTCAGGTCAAGGTTTGCGACCCGGTTCTGCTGATCGCGGAGGGCGAAGACAAGATCCCAATACGCTCGCTGTACCTGCGCGATGCTGTCGATGGTCTGCCGGCGAAAATCAAAATCTGTCTGATCAAGCCGCTTCTGAGCGATCTTTAAGCTTCGCCGCGTACTATCGATAGAAAAATTTCGGAGCAAGGGTTGTGTATATCGAAAGCCGAGCGACGAGAAGAAGGTCGCATTTGATGAACTGCCGCCGATCGATCCCGAGCTCAATTGAGCTTGAGTAAACGCGTTCTCACTCCTGCTGTTATTAAAAAATACCGTGTAATTTCCTCCGCCGGGACGAATGAAGTGCGCCATATTCGAGTTCACATTAAAATCGTTTGTCGCTGATGAGCCCGTCGTCGAATTTCGCGTATAGGTCGGCGTTATGTTAAACACAGGGTCGTAAGCTCCACGGATCGACCTGATCTGAGTATCCTGGAATCGCACATCGTCGCGTGAAACTTCGATCGCATTGTTGTTTTCCAGAGCTCGTTCTATCGCTTCCGCCAAGGTCAATGGAAGGCTATCGGACGTCTGAACGCCAACACGTGAAGCTGGTTTCGAGGAGGCTGAGATGGTCGAATCCGTCGATGACGCGTTTTTCGATGCAAAAAGCTCGCGGGCATCTTTACGGACTACAACGGAATTTAGAAGTTCGGCGATCTTTTCCTGATCTTGTGCAAGAACAGACGGGGACCAGAACCCGAAAAATGCGCCGATGAATAACAAACCGAAATATGAATGAAGATTTTTCATTTGAAGATCAACTCCGAATTTGGTTGAAAGGATAACCGCGTCCAGAAAAACTCAAACCGTTACTACGACTTACAAACTTTTATAGTTTCAACAATTTTGGGACGAACCGTTTCCGTGGAAATTTGAAACGCCCTTAATGAGTTACATTGAAGTTTGCCCTATTTTGAGATATCTTCAAGGTTTTATCACACACTTATTCGGAGGCAATCTTAAAATAATGGGCATCAAAGTAGGGATCAACGGCTTCGGCCGCATTGGACGTAACGTACTTCGCACCTGTCTGGGCGACAAGGATATCGATTTCGTGGCCGTAAATGACCTTACGGACACTAAGACGCTGGCTCATTTGCTGAAATACGATTCGGTGATGGGCAATCTGGATAACGATATCAAAGCCGAGGGCGATACGATCACGGTCGACGGCGATTCGTTCAAGGTATTTTCAGAGAAAGATCCGGCATTGATCGATTGGGAGTCGGTTGGGGCAGAGATAGTTATCGAATCGACAGGGCGTTTCACAAATGCCGAGGATGCAAAGAAACATCTCCGTGGTTCGGTCAAGAAGGTGATCATCTCGGCTCCGGCAAAGGGCGAAGACGTAACGATAGTACTCGGCGTGAATGATGAGATGTATGACGCCGCGAATCATCACATCGTTTCAAACGCGTCGTGCACGACAAACTGCCTCGCTCCGGTGGCCAAAGTTATCCACGAGAATTTCGGCATCAAGAACGCTTTGATGAACACGATCCATAGCTACACGAATGACCAACAGCTGCTCGATCTTCCGCACAAGGATCTGAGGCGTGCTCGTGCAGCGGCGTTGTCGATGATACCGACATCGACCGGCGCCGCGAAGGCTGTTGCATTGGTCATTCCGGAACTAAAGGGCAAGTTCGACGGCATTTCGGTTCGTGTTCCAACCCCTAATGTCTCGCTTGTTGACGTTGTGATGAACGTCGAGAAAGCGACATCGACCGAGGAAGTCAACGCGACACTAAAAGCTGCTGCAAACGGACCGCTCAAGGGAATTCTTGCATTCTCCGAAGAACCGCTTGTTTCGATCGACTTCAAGGGCAATCCGAATTCGTCTATCGTTGATGCCGCGAATACAAAGGTTATCGGAGACACCTGCATCAAGATCCTGTCGTGGTACGACAACGAATGGGGCTACTCATGCCGTGTCCGTGATCTTGTCAAATTCATCGCAGAAAAAGGCATTTAGTGGTTTAGTATTAGTTGGTAAGAAACCGAAGTCGGATCATGCGAAATAGGATCAGTTTTTCCCGCATTCTCGTTTTTTTGTTTGTACTTGGCTTCGGTTCAGAGGTCACTTCTCAACGCCGTCGGCCGGCGCCGCCTCCACGGGCGATCGAATCGGTTTATTTGCCGCCCAAGACCGATGGCCTGTCGCCTGAGCAGAAAATTCGGCTCGAGGCCTTCGACAAGGTCTGGCGTACCATCTACAACTACTATTTCGACGGTAAGTTCGGCAACATAAATTGGGCGGCGATCAAACTAGAGTTTGAGCCGAAGGTGCGGGCAGCTAAGTCGGACGAAGATCTTCATGACCTGCTCGACCAGATGCTCGGCCGGTTGAAGGTTTCGCACCTCGCCATCATTCGTCCTGAAGTTTTCGAGGCGATCGAGTTCGCAAAGGAAACGGCACGAGAGAAGGCAGAGGAGCGTGAACAGCGCCGGATAGCAAGAGGAGAAGCCGAGGACGACGAAAGCGAAGACGAGATCGACCTAGACGATCCGCTTTCGGTCTATGGGCCAGATATTGATCTTCGTCTTATCGGCAACAAGTTCGTCGTCTTCCGTGTTGGTCCAAATTCCGCGGCTGAGTATCGAGGGATCAAACCCGGCTATGTTATTGAAAGTGTCGATGATGTGTCGCTTTCCGATCTGCTTTTTCGGATCACTCTATTAGAAAAAGGGAGCTCGTTCGTTCGCCGGCACCTGCCTCAGGAAATCGTTCAACACCTTCTTAATGGGGATAAGGATTCGACCGTAAAGATCGAATATTTGGACGAAAAGGATGAACTCAAGGAACAGATAATTCGACGTGAGTTGATTCGCGGCACTATTGTGTCGATGGGCGACAACATTCCGGAATCCCAGTTCGTTTACCGGGACAAGGAACTGGATCAGGATACCGGCTATATTTACTTCAATAGTTTCGCTCTTCCTACGATCGAAAGGTTCTGCGAATCGTTAGGCAAATTTAAGGAAAAGAAGAACCTCGTTATTGATCTTCGAGGTAATAGCGGGGGCATTATTGCCATTTCAATGGCATTGACCGGAATGCTTTCAGACCGGCCTTTTGAACTTGGGACGGCGATCTATCGCCACAGCTCCGAACCACTGATCACGAAACCGAAAGCGAAGCAATTCAAGGGAAAGATCGCGGTTTTGACCGACGAACTTTCGGTTTCTTCCGCAGAGATGTTCGCTTCCGCAATTCAAGCCACCGGGCGCGGTAAGGTTTTCGGCGTGAGAACAGCCGGCGAAACATTGCCCTCCGTATCTGTTGATCTGCAAACGGGAGCCCGACTGCTTTATCCTATCGCCAATTTCAGAACCGCTAACGGGAAATTTCTTGAGGGTTCCGGCGTAACGCCGGATAAGGTAATTGCACTCGATCGGGCGACTCTGCTGAAAGGGATCGATCCACAGCTTGCAGCCGCCTTGGAAGAGCTGAGAACGCCTAGGTCCTTAGATAGCGGCGACGGCCCGGACTCTTCGGATATAAAGGGCCGCGACAGTGGGAAGGTTGAATTTACAGGCACGATGAAGGCGGCGGCACCGCCACCACCGCCTCCGCCGCCAAAGCCGATGCCAAAGCCCCTTAATAATCTGGGCACTGTAAATGTCGCCGCTCCGCCCGCTCCCGCTGAGCCGCCGGAAAGGATCGAACCGAAAGCGATCGAGCTAATGAAAGAGTTTGAACGGCTCTCAGGTGGATACGAACGCTATCAAGCGATCAAATCGTACGAATTGGTCGGAAACATTGAGACTGTGGCGATGGCAGCGCGCGACCGCCGTGAATTTCGTAGCTTTCGCAATGGAGATGAAGCTCTGCTCATGATCACACGGTCTGAAGCATTGGGCGAGATCCGCACTCTTCGCACGGGGCGATCGATCGCGTATCGATCTGATTTTGGAGTTGATGAGGTAATTGATACTAGAACCGCGGTCTCGGAAGCCGATTTTCTTTTTTCTATCATCAGTTCGATGAGAATTGATAACTATGTAAGGCTTCTTTATTTAGGGGAATTTCCGCGCGGCGACCGCAAGGTTCACCTGATCGATGGGAAAACGAAGGAAGGCGTTACCGTGGCGATCTATTTTGATGTGGAGACCAAAATGCTGTCAGGTTTTGAGGGCCCGAGCGGTGGACTTTCCTTTTCCGATTACAGAAAGATCGGGGAACTAATGTTTCCGTATAACATTAGCAGCCAGGAGTTTCTAAACATCCAATTAAGCGATGTTAAGTTGAATACTGCCATCGATCCTAAGGTCTTCGAGCCAAAGCTATATTGTTTCGATAGTCCATAAATATTTATGCAGAAGAAGAGTATTAGGGATGTTGAACTGTCAGGGAAGATAGTCTTCATCAGAGTTGATTTTAACGTTCCCATTAAGGAAGGCGTGATCGAAGATGACACGCGTATTCGCGGTGCGATCCCGACGATCAAACATGCGATCGAACAGGGTGCGAAAGTCGTTCTTGCATCACATCTCGGCAGGCCGTTGAAGGACAAGAAAAAAGCTGAAGAAAAGGGACTTCCATATAATGAGGCCAAGTATTCGCTTAAACCGGTTGCGGAAAATCTTTCGGAACTTCTTGGCTCGGATGTTGATTTCGAAGGTAACGATGTCGATTCTCAGATCGCGTCTTTAAGCGCAGGCGGCATTGTGATGCGTGAGAATCTTCGTCTGGACGCCGGAGAGGAGAAGAACGATGGCGAGTTCGCACGGTCGTTGGCGAAGGGAATTGACGTTTATGTGAACGATGCTTTTGGAACCGCGCATCGTGCTCACGCCTCGACCGAGGGCATTACGCATCATGTCAATACCTGCGTGGCCGGGCTTCTGATGGAAAAGGAACTAGAGTTTCTCGGCAAGGCGTTGCACAACCCGGAACGGCCATTTGTTGCTATCCTTGGTGGTGCGAAGGTCTCGGACAAGATCCCGGTGATCGAATCTCTGATCGAGCGAAAGGTCGATAAACTTTTGATCGGCGGTGCGATGGCTTACACATTCTTCAAATCGAACGGATTTACCATTGGGAAGTCGCTGGTCGAGGATGAAATGATGCCGACCGCTCTGGAAATTGTGAAGAAAGCCGAGGAATCCGGCGTCGAACTTCTATTGCCGACCGATCACATCGTAGTCGACTCTTACGACCCGATAAATTCTCAGAAGGCTATACAAATTGAGTTTACTAACGCGGGGCACGTTGGTCTCGATATCGGTCCTGACACCGCGGACCTTTTCCGCCACGCGCTCGAGGGTGCAAAGACGATAGTCTGGAATGGGCCGATGGGAATGTTTGAAGAAAAGCCTTTTGACGAAGGCACGCTCGCGGTTGCGAATGCGGTTGCCGATGCTACCGAAAAAGGTGCGATCTCGATCGTCGGCGGTGGAGATTCCGTAGCCGCAGTTAATCAAGCCGGACTCGCCGACAAGATCTCGCACATCTCGACCGGCGGCGGTGCCACGCTAGAGTTTTTGGCCGGTGACGAATTGCCGGGCGTTGCCGCTTTGGATGACAAATAAATGAGAAAACCTGTAATTGGCGGAAATTGGAAAATGTACAAGCTGCTTGGTGAAGCGGTTGATTCGGCTTTGGCGTTGAAGCCGCTTGTGTCGAATGCGAGTCATTGCGAGGTCGTGATCGCTCCGGTATTTACGGCCATTAAGTCTGTTTCCGACCGATTGGAAGGCTCGAATGTTCAAGTCGCAGCGCAGGATTGTGCGACGCAGAATGAGTTTGGAGCACACACCGGTGAAGTTGCACCGGTGATGCTAAAGGATGCGGGTTGTTCCTATGTGATCATAGGCCATAGCGAGCGGCGGCAGTTCTATGGTGAGACCGATGCATCGGTGAATCAAAAGACGAAAGCCGCACTTTCGGCAGGGCTGCGCGCCATCGTATGTGTCGGCGAACATTTGACGGAAAGGGAAAGCGGAAACGCCGAAACTGTAGTAAAATCGCAGCTTGATGGTAGTTTGGCGGGTTTGACAGTTTCTGACATGGAACGTATCATTATCGCTTACGAGCCTGTTTGGGCGATTGGTACGGGTAAAACCGCCACGCCGGAACAGGCTCAAGAAATGCACGGCCATATTCGAAATGTTGTTGCGAGCTCTCACGGTGAGCAAACCGTAAGTTCACTTCGAATACTTTACGGCGGTTCGGTAAAACCGGACAACATCGCGACCCTGATGTCGCAGCCGGACGTGGACGGTGCATTGGTCGGCGGAGCAAGTCTTGACGCAGAAAGCTTCGCACAAATAGTGAACTATAGATAGTTCAAGGCAGGTAATCGTTTTGTTATACGTATTTTACGCAATTTTTTTCATAGCTTGCATCACTCTTATCGGAACAGTGCTGCTTCAGCCCGGCAAAACAGATGCAGGCGCACTATTTACCAGCAATGTTTCGAGTGCGGCTTTCGGTCCACGCGGAACGGCTTCGATCCTTTCGAAGATAACGATCGTAGCCGCCTCGGTCTTTATGGTCGTCGCGTTTCTGATCTCTTTGCCAGCTCTGCAGGGTGGCGCTTCTGTATTGCAAAGCGTCGCTGAGGAACCGGCTCCGGTTACCGAGGAAGTTCCGGCAGTCGTTGATTCAAATACGAATGCTGCCCCGGCTGAGGCGACGGATACCAATTCCGCTCAACCTGCAGCAGAAACGGCACCGGCCGCGAATTCCGCTTCAAATGCCGAAGCCCTAGGGCAGGAACCGGCCGCAAATAACTGATCTTTTCAAATCTTGCTCAGGTGGCGTAATTGGTAGCCGCGCACGTTTGAGGGGCGTGTGGAGTAATCCGTGCGGGTTCGAGTCCCGCCCTGAGCACCATTTAAGAAAGCCGGACAATATGTCCGGCTTTTGTGTTATAACAACAGCATGTCAAACTCGCACAAACGGAAAGATACTTTTCGGGGATGAAGCACCTCCGGGAATGGCCAGAACATTGCATAGTCGTTAATTTGTTCACATTGTTCATATATTCTTATCTTTATGAGAGTCTTAGGTCTTTTTACATTCTCGCTCATTATCTTTGCGGCAATGTTGCCTGGATACCTTTACTCCCAGAACACTCCAAGTCGAGGTCGGTTGCTCCCGGTCGAGGAGAACGGGAAATGGGGGTATATAGACCTTAAAGGCAAAGTTGTGATTCCATTTAAATTTGGTGCCGTCGGAGATTTCTCCGAAGGGATTGCTCCTGCTAAGAATGATAAGCGTTTAGCAAACGGGAATCTCCGTTTTGAGATGGGAAGATGGGGATATATAGATCAAAAAGGAAATTGGATAATCCCGCCGACATTCGATTACTGCTTCTCATTCTCAGAAGGCTTAGGTGAGGTACGTGTAGGCGGCAAATTAGGATATGTAGATCGCACAGGAAAGATTGTTATTGAGCCGCAGTTTTTCCATACAGAGGCATTTAGTGAGGGTTTAGCGAAGGTTATTCGCGACCAGAATAGTTCTAAAGAGTTTATAGATAAAACCGGCAAAACTATTTTCAAGATCGAAAAGATTGAAGGAATGGGAATTTCCGTCGGTAATTTCCGCGACGGATATGCAACCTTATTCTATTGGAATCTTAATGATCGACAGAGAGATAAATACGGCTATGTTGACAAGAACAGTGTAATCACAATACTTCCTTACCGGGGAACTAGCGATTTCCACAACGGCTTGGCTTCGGTATTCAACGGGGGCAAGAATGGTTTTATAGACACGAATTTTGAACTCGTGATACCGGTCAAATATGATGATGCTAAAGCGTTCTCCGAGGGACTAATTGCTGTTCAGATCGGTGACAAATATGGATACATGGACCGCAACGAAGACATTGTAATACCGGCAAAGTTTGAGGATGCCGAACCATTCAAGGAAGGTCTTGCGGCCGTTGCCGATGAGGACGGCAAATGGGGTTTTATTAACAGAAAGGGGAACTTGATCATCGATTATAAATTTGAAGAAGTGAGCTCGTTCAATGACGGAATTGCCGAAGTTCGAACCGGCGACGATATTTCTTTGCTATATGGTTACATTGATGTGAAGGGCAACTTCATCTGGAGAAATAAAAAATACTTGAAGAAGTAAATCTTTACCATTTTTACCACTTTCACTAGAAAGACGGACTGGTCGGTTTTAATGAACGAACATTGTTCCAGTACCTTCGTCGGTAAAGACTTCAGCAAGTAACCCATTTCTAACATTACCACCGATCACATGAGCAGAACCGACCCCGCGGGACAGCAGCGAGGTTAGGCTTTGCAGCTTAGGGATCATTCCGCCGGTCGCCTTTCCGCTTTTGATCATTTTGATCGCTTCAAATGTCGAAAGCCGGTCGATCTTCGTCGAGGGATCAGTCGGATCGAGATAGATACCATTCACATCGGAAAGCAAGATCAGCTTTTCGGCTTTGAGCGAAACTGCGATCTCTGCGGCGATCGTGTCCGCATTTATATTGAAAACCTTTCCATCGTCATCGGCACCGAGCGATGAGATCACCGGAAGATAGTTTCCTCCAAGTAGAAGTTCGAGAAGATGTGTATCGACCTCGACAATATCACCAACGTTTCCATAATCGACCGATTCCGTTTCACCGGTTTCCTTGTTTATCACGGTCTTCGGCGGTCGCCTTGCGGCCTTGATCACGCCGCCATCTACACCCGAAAGGCCTACTGCATCTATTCCTCGGCGACGAAGCTCCGCGAGTATCTCAGTATTTATCTTTCCGCGAAAGATCATCTTCGCAAGATCCAACGTATCGTCGTCGGTAACACGCCGGCCTTCGATCACGGTTTGAACAACACCAAGCTTTTGCGCGAGTTCGGTGAGCTGTTTGCCGCCACCGTGAACGACACAAACACGAATGCCAACCTGATGGAGCAATGCTAATTCTTCGGCGAGCGACGCGAGATTTTCTTTATCCTCCGTAACTTTGCCGGAAAATTTAACGACGAAGGTCTTACCCTGAAATCGCTGAATATAGGGAAGAGCTTCGCGAAGAAGATCCATTGTTTCGATGTTCATGTTAAAAGCTCCGCCATTATCGCTTTCTGAACGAGAAGGCGATTTTCCGCTTCATTAATCACAACAGAGTTAGGTGAATCGATCACCGCATCGCTGACTATCACATTTCGCCGAACCGGAAGGCAATGCATAAATATCGCGTCGTTGGTTCGAGCCATCTTGGCTTCATCGACGATCCATTTTCTGCGATAAACCTCACGCTCACGAATGTCGCCATTCGGATCGCCATAGAAATTCTTGCTGCCCCAGCTTTTCGCATATACAACGTCGGCGTCTTCGAATGCTTCGTGTATGTTATTTGAATATTCAAGAGATCCACCGTTCACTTTCGCCAGGCTTTCGACCTCGGAAAGAAATTCCTCGTCGAGTTCATAGCCTTTAGGATGTGCGATCCGCAGATCATGGCCAAACTGGGCCGCTGCAAGCGCGAAGCTGTTCGGCACTGCCATCGGAAGCGGTTTTGGATGCCAAGCCCAAGTGAGGAGGACTTTCTTCCGCACCGGTCCGCCTTGCTCACGGATGGTCATCATATCGGCCATTGCCTGACATGGATGGTGCATGGCGGATTCGAGATTGATTATTGGTACGCTGGCATATTTTGCAAAGGCATTCAGGATCGGATCGGTACGTTCGGTTTCCCAATCTTTCAGCTCCGCGAATGTTCTAACGCCGATGGCCGAAACATAGCGTTCGAGAACGCGGACAAATTCTTTCAGGTGCTCGGTCTTGTTGCCGTCCATTACGACACCTTCGCGGTGCTCGAGCGTCCATGAAGTGCTTCCGGGTTCGAGTATCACGGCGTTGCCGCCAAGCTCGTAGATCCCGACCTGCATTGATGCCCGGGTACGCAAGCTTGGATTAAAGAAAACAAGGGCGATCGATCTTCCCCCAAGAAGTTTTTCGTGCGCGTTTCGGTCTTGCTTTAATCTCAATGCGTTTTTGATCAGACGATCGAGAGTGGCACGGTCATGATGAGACGTCTTTAGAAAGTTATCCATTCAAGACCTCCACAAAAAGGTCAATTTCCTCAAGCTGTGTGCAAAGAGGAGCGAGTATCCTCAGAACATTTGGGTCGCTTGACGTCCCGGTTATGATCTTATGTTCCAATAGGCGTTCGTGAAACGGTTTGCATGGACCACCGAATTCGATCCCAAGCAGACAGCCTTTGCCGCGAAGTGTGGTGACTTTCGGGTTTTCTTTTAGCGAATACCGGAGATGTTTTTCTATCGCGGCGGCATTCGCGATCATTTCGTCATTCTCGATCGACTCAAGCGTTGCCAGAACTGCCGCCATCGCTATCATACCGCCGCCGAACGTCGTGCCGAGGTCGTTCAACTTTAGTTTTGAAGAAACGGATTCCGACACTAAGCATGCTCCAACCGGAATGCCGCTTCCGAGCGATTTCGCGAGCGTGATGATGTCCGGCACAGTTCCACAGGCAAGATCGCTGCCCGAAAAGAACCAGTTACCCGTCCGCCCAATACCGGTTTGAACCTCGTCGAAGATCAGCAATGCACCGACCCGATCACATATATTTCTAAGTTCGGTAAAGTACGACGGATCAGCCTCAATTACTCCGGCCATCGACTGGATCGGTTCAAGTATCACGCCAGCGGTTTCGTCGTCGATTGCCGATCGAGCACTTTCGATAGCACCAAAAACAGCTTCGATGTGAAGCGGTACATTCGGCTCGCCGAGCTTTCGATATTTGCCTAGGAAGGTCGCCGAAATTGAATCGGCGGTTCGCCCGTGAAACCCTCCCGAAAATGAAACGATCTTTTCGCGGCCGGTCGCCAATCGGGCCATCCGCATCGCGTTCTCATTGGCTTCCGTACCCGAGTTGCAGAAGAACGCTTTCGTCAATTCGGTTGGTGCGACCGCAACAAGTTTCTCCGCAGCCCTGCCGCGAATCTCGGAATATACAAGGTTTGAATAGAAAAGGACTTTTTCAGCTTGTTCCCGAATGGCGTCTACGACATGCGGATGCGAATGACCGGTCGCACAAACCGCGTGCCCACCATAAAGATCAAGATATTTCTCGCCGTCGCTCGTCCAGACCCAGGATCCCTGCCCACGCTCGACCGCGATCGGCATCTTTGTATAGGTTTCGACCTGATACCGGTCTTCCAGTACTTTTATTTCTTCGAAGTTCATTCAAGTTGGCTAAGGATTGCTTCCGGTAAAAACAAGGCCGGTCTTTTCGTCCAAACCGTACATAAGATTCATATTCTGTACGGCCTGGCCTGCCGCACCTTTTACAAGATTATCTATGGCGGAGAAAACAACGACATTTCGGCCCGACACATTTACCGCAATGTCGCAAAAATTTGTGTTCTTTACCCAATTAATATCCGGAGAATCATCAACGATCCTTACAAAAAACGAATCAGAGTCAGTAGCCCGACCGTTAGGAAGGGCTTCACCAAGCGCCCCAGTCAATCCCTCCCTGACGGTCGAGCTACTGACCGGATGATAAAACTTCGCGTATATTTCTTTCAATTCATCGGTTGAAATCTCTTCATCAACTTCTAAATAGCAAGATGCAAAAATCCCTCGCGAAACCGGCAAACTATGCGTCATAAAAACGAATTCACTCGCGAATTCACCAATTTCTTTTAAGTGCTGCTCAATCTCCGGAACAT
>JBGSYH010000035.1:0-269158 GCA_041751035.1 Pyrinomonadaceae bacterium
TTCGCGGGTTCGATTTCATTATCTCCACGGCAGCGATACGTCCTTTGCCGTCAGCCTTTGGGATCAGCCGCTGTGACACAATGTATCGGAACGTTTGGGCAAGCCGAGTACGGATTATCCTCTCTTCATTTTTCGGATAGAGCCCGATAATACGGTCGATGGTCTTGGAGGCATCGATAGTATGCAGCGTAGAAAGAACGAGATGGCCTGTTTCTGCGGCTTCGAGTGCGATCTCGGCCGTTTCTAGGTCGCGCATCTCTCCAACAAGGATAACTTTTGGTGCCTGGCGGAGAGCGGCTCGCAAAGCAGAGGCAAAGTCCTTTGTATCGGCTCCAACTTCACGTTGATTTATCGTGCTCTTTTTGTGATTGTGCAGAAATTCGATCGGGTCTTCGATCGTTACAATATGATAGCTCTTCGTTTCGTTTATTTGATCAATTATCGCTGCAAGCGTCGAGCTTTTTCCGGAACCCGTCGGCCCGGTCAACAAAACAACCCCGTTTCTGATGTTGCAGATCTCGCGAAGCTGCGGCGGGATATTCAACTCCTCGAAAGTCGGGATCTCATGCGGGATAACTCGCATCACTATTGAATAAGAATTCCGCTGTTGAAAGATATTGACACGAAAACGGCATTTTCCAGGGAGGGCGTAGCTCAGATCGGCTGTCCTGTATTTCGCTAGCTGGATCGCGGCATCGGCGTTGTCGCGCAGTATAGACATCGCGATCATTTCCGTCTGATACGATGACAATCGACCGATCCCCAGCGGCGTGGCCGGATAGAGCGTTCCGTTTATTTCGACCTGCGGTTTCTGGCCGCACGAAAAGTTTAGATCGCTAACGTTATCAGAAATGAGCAGCATCTGCTCGATAATTGGTGCTACATCCAAGAGGCTCATCCGGCGGGTTCTCCGTAGGAAAATCTAATGACAAGGAAGGTGCGTAAAGGACGCAATTCATGGTACGCACATGAGGCGTTGCGAACCAAGAAAGATTATCACCTAACTGTTGAACAATTGCAAGTATTTTATTTGTATTGTTTAACGCGAAGTGATTCCTGATTTAATGAGGGATGAGTTCGCTTATGGTTGCGTCTATGGGCCTTCCGGATGAGAGAACTGCTGATATGACCGCAGCCGTACTGGCGCCCGCTGCGAGAACAGGTTCAATAGAACCGATGCCGATGCCGCCAATGGCGACAAGGGGAATGCCGCCAATTAGCTTCTTGATCGCTCGAATACCATCTAAGCCGATGGATCTCTCAGTATCCGATTTTGTTTGAGTCGGAAATATCGGGCCGACGGCTATGTAATCTACTGGCATCTTTGCGGTGGCGATAGCCTGATCTATATTGTGAGTAGATACACCTATGATAGCGTTGGGGCCAAGTATCCGGCGGGCCGCTTCCGGCGGCAGATCATCCTGCCCCAGATGAACGCCATCGGCACCCGCTGCGAGGGCGATGTCGGCCCGGTCATTTATGATTAACATTGCGCCCAACGGACGGCAAAGTTTGATCGCAACGATGACCGTTTCAAAGAATTCTACCGAGGAAATGCCTTTTTCGCGGATCTGGATCAGGCGTGCTCCGCCTTTCGCCATCAGCCTTGCCTGTTCGGAAACCTGGACCGTTGAAATGTTTCGATCGGTTATCGGATAGATCTTGGGAATTATCAAATTCAAGGTTTTTCGGTACTAAGAGAGAGACTTCATCATCAGGAAACCATCTTCACCGTTATTGTAATAGCGGCGCATTCTCTGGGCGATCACGTAACCACAGCTTGAATAGAGCTGTTGAGCGACCCCATTTCCCGTACGAACTTCCAGAACAATTGTCGAAGAACCTTTCGCACGAAGAGTCCTTTCGATATGAGTCAAGAGCGATCTGGCTACTCCACGCCGGCGGTGTTCGGGCGCAGAGCAGATAGTTGTAATATGTGCGGAACCATCTGCGTTGACAACCACGAAAATGAATCCGGCCAATACGCCTTCCGCTGTCCGCACCTGGTAGCTCAACGAATGCGGTTCATTCAGAAGATACCTAAATGTTTGAACGGAATAGTTGTCGCCGTTGACGAAACAACGCAAATTTAACCGGAGAAGTTCGGTCAGATCGTTCGCTGTTATGGGCTTGATCGAATATGTGGTTGGCGGGGCGGGGTGGATCGGTTCTGGCCGGTCGGGGGCCGAAAAAAAGAAAAGATCCCGCAATGTCTGAATTATCGCCATTCCCGCTTAGTCTATGAACATACAGTCGCCGTAGCTATAGAACCGATACCGTTCGGCGATCGCATGTTCGTATGCCGCCATTATAAGGCGATGGCCGCCAAAAGTGGAAACGAGCACGAGCAGCGAACTTTTTGGGAGATGGAAATTTGTTAGAAGTCCGTTGATCGCTCGAAATCGGTAACCCGGAAGGATCGTAAGATCGGCCTCCCCGGTTGATGCCCGGAATTCGCCAAATTTTACGATCACAGTTTCGAGCGTTCGCGTAGTCGTTGTACCTACGGCAATGATCCGTCTGCCATCGGCCCGAGCTTTTTCCAACGTGGCGGCAGCGACTTCATCAATTTCATAGTGTTCTGGCTGGACGCGGTGATCGGCCAATTCTACAACTCTAACCGGCTCAAATGTCCCGTAGCCAACGTGAAGCGTTATTTCGACCAACTGAATTCCCTTTTCTTCCAACCGATCAAGCACCTGAGGCGTAAAATGTAAGCCCGCGGTTGGAGCCGCGATCGCACCCCGCTTAGACGCGTAAACAGTTTGGTACCGTTCACGATCGGTGTCCGGATCATTTCGATCACGATGAATATACGGAGGCAATGGGGTCTTTCCAGTGCGGTCTATCAAAGTATCCAGATCCTCTTTTGCATCGAACTGGACCGTGATAGTTCCATTGTGATGCTTATCAGTCACACGACACGAAAGCTCGTTGCTAAAGTCGACACGTTTACCTATGGGAAGTCGGCGGCCTGGTCGTGCGAGAGCTTCCCACCGCCGGTCTTGAAGCGGCCGGATCAAAAAGATCTCAACAGAAGAGGCGGTCTCGGTCAAACCTAACAAACGAGCAGGAAAGACCTTGGTATTGTTTATTACGAGTAGGTCTCCATTTGAAAAATGATCGACAACGTCCGTAAAGTATTTGTCCTCAAATGTTCGTGCATCGCGGTCGACATGCATCATCCGAGATGCCGAACGGGATTCAAGTGGTTTCTCGGCAATAAGGTCAGGTGGGAGGTCAAAATCAAGCTCAGTAATGTGCATCAAATCCAAGAATAGTATTGTCCGAAAAAGATATTTTTACTATACTTGCCTCAACGCTCCGAAAGAAATCGATCGGCATTGTATGTTGGCCGAAGTTATGGTTCACACGCTGATATTACTGATTGCAAAGTGAATTGAGTATCTTTACAAGGCAAGGATCTTGAAAGGATGCAGTTTAGCCGCACTCGAGAGAGTGATTCTTTGAGTGAATTTAGGGATGATCAATGGGAGATCAAAGGAGATTACAATGCGAGTATTTAAACTTGGATTATTGAGCGCGCTAGCGATGGTCGCTTTCGTGGGTATGTTCTCGAGCGAGATAATCGCTCAGGACGGAAGGTTGATCGGCGGCGGACCTGGAATTACCGTCTTTGTGGACCGTAATTTTCGCGGAGATGCTGCGACCTATCAGAACGACATGACCAACCTGCCTTCAAGGTTCAACAACAAGATATCAAGTCTTCGAGTGGGCTCTGGCGAATCTTGGCAGATCTGCGATCAAACTCGTTATCGAGGCCAGTGTGTTACCGTCTCAGGCGAAGAAAGCGATCTGCGCCGGAACAATTGGGACAATCGCATCTCGTCGATGCGGCGCGTGACCGGCGGTGGCGGTGGTGGCGGCCAAACAAGTCGGCCTCCGTCCTGGGCGACGGGTACTTTTTACGCGCAGGATCCTTCGACCGGTGCTCAAATAACTCTTTCTATTTCTAATAATGGACAGGTAATTTCCAGCAGCATGGGAAGCTCCAGCTATGGAACGTACTATCGGGAAACGATACAGATGGAAGGCGTCACCGTACGGGTTCAGCGTGCCGGAAACGGTATACGTACCTCACGCTATGACACAGGCCAGGTCATCAACTATTCACGTACACCTACAGGTGGCGGTGGACCGGGTTGGGGTGGCGGTGGAGCCACCCGTCCGCCAAGCTGGGCGAGGGGCACCTTTAACGGTAGAGATCCGGCTACTGGAGCGAACATCGTCCTTACTATCGGAGCCGACGGTCGAGTCACCTCAAGAAGCGGGCGGCAAGTAAGCTATGGAACCTTTAACAACAACATGATCTACATGGAAGGCGTTACGGTACGTGTGGAGCAAGCCGGGAGAAATAATATCCGAACGACTCGTGTGGATACCGGGCAGGTTGTTAACTATCGCAAAAATTGACCTGCGACTGATTAATACAGGAACAGCGTGCTTGAAGAAATTCAGGCACGCTGTTTTCTATTAAAAAATTCCGTCGGGAGGTTTGGTGCCGGAGGTCGGACTCGAACCGACATGGGGTTGCCCCCGCCAGATTTTGAGTCTGGTGCGTATACCAATTTCGCCACTCCGGCGCGAACTACAAATAATACGGTGTGGACTAAGGAAGCGTCAAGGATAGATAGCTGGGCATGGGAAGCGGAGTCTCGCCGGCCCCTCCGAACTGGTCAGCCCGAAATCCGCTGTCGCTGCTTCTGATATGGTACCAGACGTTGTCTACTGGCCTGAAGACTGCGATGTCGATCCGCCCGTCTCCGTCAAAGTCACCCTTCAGCGGAATATCATACGAGAGCCCAAACTGAAGGACCGCTAAACCACTGGACGAACGAAGAAGATACCAATTGCCCTCGGATGGCCGATAAACCGCGCGATCCGCCTTGCCGTCTCCATCAAAGTCACCGGAAACCGGAAGATCGCCCAAAAGACCAAATTGAATAATGTTAATGCCTTCAGTCGAACCAAAAGTATACCAAACGCCCTCAGAAGGCCGAAAGACGCCGATGTCTGCCCTTCCGTCGCCGTCATAGTCCGCCGGCATCGGCAAATCACCAAATAATCCAAAGCGGACGGCCGCAAAGCCTGACGAGCTTTGCAATAAGTACCAAATACCGTCTACAGGTCGATAAACCGCAAGGTCTGCCCTGCCATCTCCGTCATAGTCCGCAGCAACCAGAGCGTCAGTTTCCACTCCAAAGGTGGTGTAACTTATAGTACTTGTCCCGCTTTCGAGAACATACCAAACACCGTTTGTCGGTCTAAAGACGGCGATGTCAGCCTTGCCGTCACCATCAAAATCGGCCACTGCGGGAACATCGCCCGGCACACCGAATGGAGTGAATCGATCACTGGCGCTATCACTCTCGTAAACTCGAAACCCCGTCGAACCCGGGTCCACATCGGTTCGGAACAATGAAAGATCCGTTCGTCCGTCGCGGTCAAAGTCGAAAGGTGCGGCACCTGGAACCGCCTTCTTGCAGGTGCATGCAAAACCGTCTGTCACCGCTATGTTGTCAATGTACTGCCCTTCGCGAAACGTTCCGATATCCGTACCGATGCGCCATCGCAGCCGTACAGCACTTCCTGTAGCGGACGCTGGTAATCGAACCTTTGAATCGATCCACACGGACGTTTCACCGGTTCCGCTCCGACCGGACCAACCCTCTCGACCGCCGAGCGGATTGCTGCAGCAAGTGTCAATGGTGCCGTCATAGCCGCCTGAAAGAAAGGTGCCTCCTGCCGTAATTATGTCCTGCCATTCGCCATCATTCTGCTTGATCTCAAGGACCGAGCCATCATAAAGCCTGTTCCGGAGGAATGTCGTTTCGAGTTCATACCAATTCCGAAAACTGAGTTCAGCGGTCGGTGTGGCAACATTGAAAACCGGCGAAACAAGTTCATTCACACCCATCTGTATCGGTGCCGGCGAGAAGGCCGAGTTCGGTTCAGATTCGCGGCGGTCCATCGACGTTCGCCAAAGTTGGTGATTCGCGGTAGTTGAGGTAGTCCATCCGGCTGGCAGGCCGGGAGCCGTGGGTCCGTCGAAGTTTTCTGTGAATGCCGAAACGGGAACGCCGGACCGGAACTGTATCTCAACCGAGCCAATTTCTTCGCTTTCTTCACGGATTCGCATTCGGAGCGTTACCAGCGAACCGCACACAGTGCCAGAATTGACGCGGAATGTGTGTGTTCGAGTGACCGGCGGCGAGTTCACACTCAGGGAGCCGTAATTCTGCATTCCGCTGATCGCAGTTATATCGTCATTGTTTAGCAACTCGCCTGTCAGCTCGACTGCATTCCGCATCCCTTCGTTCCTAAGGCTGATTTCTATCGAAACTGTTTCGCCCGGTTCGGGGGTATTGTTGATCGTGCAGCTCTCACCAATAATTGAGTTACCGGTTTCCACTGCGACAGGAATAGGTTCGAGCGCGAAATCCTCCGAGATCGAACCAACCGGCAGGACAATATTCCTTGTAACGCTGCGATATCCATCCGCCGAGGCAGTAGCGGTATAATTTCCCGGCAAAGCCATCAGCGGGCCATAGGTTCCACTCGAACTAGTTGATCTCGAAAAGGCATCGACCTTAATTTTGGCACCATGTATTGGCAGTCCGGTCGATATGTCCGTCACTGAACCGGCAATAAGGCCACGCGGAGCATTCTGACATTTCTCGAATCGAAAAGTGCCGATCTGGGTAAGCCAGCCGAAATCGCTGAACTCTTCGCTCTCGAGCGTGTAATAAGCATTTGTTAGCCAAAACGTGCAGTCATCTACGGGATCGACGCTCATTCCGCTATATTCGCCCCATCGCCAACCAAACGCTTTCTGCACGCCGGTTCCTTCGATAAGGGTATTCTCCGTTCGCAACGTTCCGGGCGGATCACTGGTCACTCTGCCGGTGTAAACTATCGAAATTCGCTTCTTCTCGGACCCCTCATTATAACCAACGGCCAAATTCCCTTGATGGTCCTGAGCAGCCGACCCGATCCATCGGGACATCGTAGGATCGCCAGCCGTCTCGGAAATGTGTAGAGAGTACTGGTCGGCAATGCGACGAAATTCGTACAATCTGACGCCGGCTCTATAGGTCTGCTCGGGCGGCGTCATACGGATCGTTTGATTAAAAACAAGCGATTCGTGGGTACCGTTGTTGCGATATGCCAGCCGGTGCGCAAGCCGGTCGCTTTGGGAATCAAGCCGTTCACCGGGCGGAGGCTGTTCGATGTCTGGACGGCCCGGCGGACTTGTCGGATCGAACAAGGGAACCAATATCGGGCTTTCGGCTCGTTCGGTAAATGTCGAAGCTAGCGGGTTCTCAAAATCCGGACGAAAATCGTAAAGGAGTATCGCATCGACTGGGTCGCCGTATTCATCTGCCATGAAAGACGCAAATGTGTTAGGCGCATTCTCGGGCGGAGGGCGTAACCCGTCGAGATCAGAGGGTAGCATTCCGCGGCGCCTGAACGATGCCGGATCCGATTGGCTAAAATAGACATATCTTGCCGTGGGGTCGCCAGCCAGCATTTTCGCGCGGTCAAATGCGAACATGCCGCTGCCGACGTAATTCGACCCAAGAAATTCGTCGGTCGCCATGTAGTAGCCATCGTGCCAAACACCAAATTTTGGGAAATCGTTAATTCGGACGTTGGGCATTATAAACTCATAGGCAAAAAATTCTCCGGTTGGGTCGCCGGTCTTCGAAACAGCTATTAATTGTCGAAAGGGCGGAAATGCCGAACAAACCTGACTGATCAACCATCTATCCGCAAGCGGATCATAGAGGACATTCGGCAGACCATCAAAGCGTGTCGAACATACCGTGTTTAGCGGAGCAAATAAGGTGCTTAACCGAAGTGGCGGTGACACGGGATCTCCCGATCTGTTAAAAACCCGAAACAAAGAGTTCACGGCCTGAACATAATGACCGGGACCGATATCGCCGGTCATATCGGGCGGTAAAAAGAGCAGATTATAAATGAGCCCGTTATCGAGGTTTTCTAATCCTCTGAACGAAAGTTGAGGCTCAGGCATCGGGATCCCGAACTCACTAGCTTTGGCTTGAGTCCCGATCGTCAGTGAAGCCTCATAGTTAACTGCATTCTGCGCAACTGAATTCGCAAATCCAGGCTCGCGGACCGTAAACCCGGAAGGATCATCGCCCGAAGAAGTCGCACTCGAAATATTGCTTATGGGCCCAACTTCTGCAAAAGAGACGGATCGAGCAGAAAAAGGAGCGGAGATCTTTGCGGCCTGATGTTTCGCTGAGATCTCCTCAGAACCAGAACTCAGGGCCACGATAAGAAAACCGATCAAAAGCAGGAGAATTAGGATCAGTCCAATGCGCTTCATCTAGAACCAGAACCTTGCTCACCGTTGTAATAGGTTACGTCCACTCTCAATCGGGCTTCATCCAAAAAAGCTTCGATGCTCTCGGCGACCGCATTTTCGATCAAAATACTGTTGATCTGTTCGCGAACATCCTCGATCGTGGGAACCACGCGGCCCGGATTTCGTCTGCGAAAATCTGGCAAAAATACTTCTTCGAAGTATTGTTCCTCCTCGTTACGCGAAACGACCGCAAATGAACGAAAACGGAAATCAATGTACTTTTCGATTGAAAGCCGTTTGGAGATAAGCTGTTCGAAATTCTCATCCTGAACCGAACTGAACCCGACTATCCGCAGCCGTCTTTCAAACTCGGCAGTCGATGGGAAGAACTTTAGAATGCTCTCGATCTCAGCCCGTATCTCTTGATCTGTAGGAGCATTTCGCGGAACTCGTTGTGCCTCGAGCGCAAATATCCTTTGGTTTACGGTCAAGCGAAGTGCTTCATCAAGATCAGCTTGTGACGGCGGATCGATCGGCTTCTGCGGCTGAAGTGCCAATTGCCATCGGATATCTGACAGGGTGATAAGCTCACGTCCCAGTCCGTCGGAAACCACCGCGAGCGTCTTATCGACAAGTACCTGACCAGTTGTCGACAAAAAGGCGTTGAGAATAAATCCTGACGACAGGAACAGGGATGCGCATAAAACTCGGAACTTACGAAACGACATAGATATAAGATGATTCTATTTCATCAACGCAGCAAATCAAAGAAAATTCGTCGCTCCGGGGTGAGAATCAGCATCATTTTCTGCAGATACCGGCACATTTAACATTTATTTTCATTATTCTGCTATACTTGCCTAACTGTGCATATTCAAGTGCAATGGCGAGGAAATGTTATGGAAAAACAAGCTGCCCAAAACATTCAGGACGCATTTCTAAATTCAGCTCGGCGCGAGCGTATTCACGTTGTTATCCATCTTTTGCAGGGAGCGACGCTGGCGGGAAGGATCAAGAGTTTCGACAAATTCTCTGTTCTGCTCGATGTTGGAGGGCAAGATTTCCTTGTATTTAAGCATGCCATCTCTACGATCTCGCAAGAGAAACGGCCGCAGGAATCCCACTAGAAACTGTCTTGCACGGAAAGTTCATCACGTTCGAAGGCATCGACGGCAGCGGTAAATCAACGCAGCATCGGCTGCTTTCTGGAATATTGCGTTCGCGCGGCCTTGCAGTGATCACGACCCGCGAACCGGGTGGTACGCCGCTCGGCCGTCGGCTCCGCGAAGCATTTTTGGAAACCGAAGAGACCGTAGCCCCAATGGCCGAACTTCTATTGTTCGCCGCCGACCGCGCTCAACACGTTGAATTTCTAATAAATCCTGCACTTGAAGACGGCCGTATCGTTCTTTCAGACAGATATGCCGATGCGACCTTTGCGTACCAGGGCGCCGGCCGCGGATTTGATGAAGCAACTGTCGTTGAGATCATTAGGCTTGCGACCGGTGGCCTGAAGCCGGATCTGACCCTTTTCTTTGATATATCTGTACAGCTTGCGATGGAGCGATTGAACAACCGCGACGACGAAAACGGAAAGAAAAACCGAATGGACCTCGAAACTGCCGAATTCTATGAGCGTGTCCGCAATTCGTATCTGGCGATCGCTGAACGCGAACCGGTGCGATTTCATGTTCTAGACGCATCGGGTTCGGTCGAAGATATACATAGGAACGTTGTCGAGATCGTAGATTCGATCGCCGATTAAAAAGAATGTTCAAGAATCTGATCGGCAATAATGTTGCAAAGACGCAGCTTGAACGGCTGCTCGCAACAGACCGTGTGCCGGGCTCGATGCTCTTTGCCGGGCCGGAAGGTGTCGGGAAAAAGCAATTTGCATACGAACTTGCCAGAGCATTCGTTTGCACTGACGTTTCAGACATCGGCCCGTGCGGCAAATGCCTTGCCTGCGTTCGCATAGTCGAAATAGTCCCGCCTAAGTCCGAAAAGGGCGAAGAATATGACCGCGTTTTTTTCGGCTCCCATGCAGATGTTGGGCTTGTATCTCCATATAAAAGAAACATTCGTGTCGGTTCGATACGTGCGCTCGAACAGGAGGCAAACTTTCGCCCCTTCGAAGGAAGGGCTCGATTATTTATTATCGATAACGCCGATCGAATGAACGATTCGGCGGCAAACGCACTGCTCAAGACTTTGGAGGAACCGTCCCCAACAACATACATTATCTTGGTCACAGCCCAACCCGACAAACTTCTGCAAACTATCCGTTCGCGAAGCCAGACGATCCGCTTCGGCCCGGTTGAACCGAAGGAGATCGAGCAACTACTGATCGATTCCCATGGGGCATCAACTGCAGATGCCGCACTTGCGGCTTGGGCCTCGGGCGGAAATGTGGCCAGGGCTTTAACGTTCGATCCTGAGCAATATGCAGAAGCTCGCGGGAAAATGCTGAAGATCATCGAGCATGCTTGTCTTCGTAACGACTTGGCGGGAATGCTCCTTATTGGCGAAGAGTTGAACGACGCGAGGAATAAGGATCTTTTCGAAGAACACCTTTCAATTTTGGAAACGCTTTCGCGAGACATTTGGCTGCTTGCTTACGGGACCGGGCCGGAAAATTTGATAAATCGGGACATAGATGAAAGGCTTCGTCAACTTGCCCACAGGGTCCCGTCCGATCGACCGGCTGCTTGGCTCGAAACGATCGAAACAATGCGGCAAAATTTCGCGGTGAATATAAACCGAAAGATCGCGACTGATGAGCTACTGGTCAAAATGGCCGCATAAATAAATAGGTTGGGAACATTTCCTGATATACGGTGCCGGTATCTGTGGTAAAATTTCAAAAATCTATCAGGAGGCACCGATATGCAGCGAATAGCTTTGTCGATATTAGCGGTTTTGGCCCTATTCTTAACTTACCAGACCGCCTCCGCTCAAGTAGCCGAAATAAATGGCGGTATCCTGAACGGAAAAGCAAAAAAACTTCCTAATCCGGAATATCCCGACGAGCTAAGACTGTCCGGAATCAAAGGCACGGTCAAGATCGCCGTTACCATAGATCATGAAGGAAATGTGGTTTTCGCCGAACCTGTATACCAGGAAGATGCCATAAAAGGAACGGACGGCGAATCCATACCGACCCCACCCGGGGAGCATCCGCATCCGCTTCTTGTTGACGAAGCGCAAAAGGCCGCCCTTGCAGCAAAATTCTCACCCACAAAACTGAATGGCGTGCCTGTAAGAGTAAAAGGATTGCTCATTTACATATTTGGCTCGGAAGGTATTGAAAAGGTGCCGGAACCAATGGAGCCGAGAACGTTTACGGCGGTCAGAACGAAAGGGGTACCTTCTCAGATAAGCGGCGGAGTTCTAAACGGCAAAGCAATTTGCCTTCCTCGACCGGATTATCCACCGGCCGCACGTGCCGTAAGAGCAGGCGGGATTGTAACCGTACAGGTACTTATTGACGAAAACGGAGATATAATTTCGGCATCGGCAGTTTCCGGGCATCCGCTGTTGCGTGCTGCGGCCGTTGATGCCGCTCGAGATGCAAAATTTTCACCTACAATGTTATCGGGTGAACTGGTTAAGGTCTCAGGCGTTATTACATATAACTTTGTTCCGCCTAAAGAAGTAAGGGATCAGTAGTAGTTGTATAATAGTCCGGTGGAAGCAATTCAACCAGAACCTTTAACAGCGTCGTCGCTTGAGCGTAGGCTTGCTGCGGCGGGTGTAGCTTTAATGTCTGCCGGAGCAGGAGCGGTGTGGTATTTCGAACCTACGAAGGCGGCATTTTTCCCGGCGTGTTTTTTATATTCAACAACCGGATTTGCTTGCCCGGGGTGTGGGTTAACCCGCGGCTTTCACGCTTTGTTTCACGGAGATGTAGCCGCAGCGATGGGATTTAATGCCTTGATACCGCTGTTCGTTTTGATCTTTGGATTCTTTTTTGTTTCGATGGCTTTCGTCGCGGTAACAGGCCGCGGTTTCCCGCGATGGGCATTCGCCCCTCCTGCAATTTGGGGATTATTGATCCTTCTGCTTGGATTTGGATTTGTCCGAAACATCCCTGCATATCCATTTACGTTACTTTTCCCGTAAACGTTGAGCCGCTGAGACGCCTGAGTTATGCACGAAGCTCTGTGATCTCTGTGGCGAATCACTAGCTGATTTGAACAAGCGGCTTTTCCGGGATCAGCGATTTTGCCGTTGAACCTTCTTTGCGCAAGATCTCGACTTCTTTCACGAATTCTTCGACAATGTCTTCCCCGGCAACACGCCGCATGGGAACACCGTCTTTGAAGATCATTCCGACATTTCTGCCGAACGTGATGCCGAGTTGAGAGTCGTGAGCCTCGCCAGGGCCATTTACGGCGCAGCCCATTATTGAAAGATGGAGCGGCTCCTCGACGTGGGCAAGGCGTCGCTCGACTTCTGTTACGATCTCGACAAAGTTGTCGATGTCTAACCTTCCGCAGGTTGGGCACGCTACGACAGTCACGCCGCGTTTCCTTAGTTCAAGTGATTTTAGGATCTCCCATCCGACTCGTACCTCTTCATGCGGTTCTGCTGCGAGTGAAACGCGGATCGTATCGCCAATGCCATCGTGCAGCAATAGACCAAGCCCTATGGCCGATTTGATCGTTCCGCCAAATGGTGTGCCGGCTTCGGTTACGCCAAGATGAAGCGGATAATCGACCTTCGCCGCCATCAGCCGATAGGCTTCCACCATACGATTCACATCCGAAGCTTTCAGTGAAATGATGATGTCGCCAAATCCCAGATCTTCAAGAATGCGTACGTGCCGCATACCCGATTCGACCATTGCCTCTGGCGTCGCGGTGCCATATTTCTTGAGAAGATCCTTTTCCAGCGAACCGCCGTTCACTCCGATGCGGATCGGGACTTTTTGTGCCTCTGCGGCACGGACCACTTCGCGAACGCGGTCGATATGTCCAATATTTCCCGGGTTTATGCGAAGCTTGTCGATACCGGCTTCGAGCGCCTTTAGGGCAAGTTTGTAATGGAAATGAATATCAGCTACAAGTGGAACATCGGTGCGTTTTCTTATCTCTTTCAACGCCGCAGCGGCATCGTCGTCAGGCACGGCGATCCGGACGATCTCGCAGCCCGCCTCGACCACTTGTTCGATCTGCCGAATGGTTCCGTCAACGTCGGTCGTGTCGGTCTTGGTCATTGACTGGACCGAAACCGGAGCGCCGCCGCCGATCTGCATATCGCGAATCTTAACTGCTTTTGAAACTCTCGTCATTTAATACAATTGCTATAAAGTTTTGCGAGTATACGTGAACTCTAAATGAACTTTGCGGCTCAAACTTTTCCTAGAAGAACTTCGAAATATCAAGATACATCACAAAGACCATCAGCATCAGGATCACGGCAAGGCCGGCAAGCTGGATCTTCTCTCTGATAGCCATTGACAGAGTCATGTTAAACCAAGACATCACCTTTTCGATGCCGAGCATCATTATCTGACCACCGTCCAAAAGCGGTATTGGAAGTAAATTGAAGATACCGAGATTCAAACTGATTATGCCGAGCACGAACATCAATCCGCCAAAGCCTGCTTGAGACACGGCGTTTGTAATAACGCTGACAATGCCTACCGGTCCAGCAAGGCCTGAATCGCGGACCGAACGCTGGCCGGAAAATAGCTGGCCGAATACCTTACCGGTCAGCCGCATTATTTCCCAATTCGTCCGAAACGCGTATGAAACGGCTCCACCAAGCCCAACAGCCTCGCGTGCGGTGACCGCATCAGAAGCAAAAACAGCTCCGATACGGTAAACGCCGTCCTCTGAGACCTTTGGAGTTATAGTTATTTCCTTGCGCTCGCCGCTACGCTCAACAAGCAGAGTTACAGGGTTCTCCTTGTTTTCCCTGATCGTGTTAATCACCTCGTTCGAATTGGTGATCGTTTTACCATTGATCGCAAGCGGTTTGTCGCCCTTTTGCAGCCCGGCAGCCGCGGCAGGCATGTCCTCCTGAACGGTGCCGACCACGACCGGCTCAGCTCCGGTTTCGGGACGAACCCCAATTTCGCCTATCTTGTTTCCATCGCGGTCAACGCTTGTTGGACGAAGATTTAGCGGTAAACGCTCTCCGCCACGCTGTACGACGATCGGGATATCCTTCTCCGGCGAAACAAGCACATCATTGCTTACCTGTCGCCAGGTTGGGTTTTCGATGCCGTCGAAAGTAACGATACGGTCGCCAACCTTTATGCCCGCTTGTTCAGCGGCACTGCCCGGGGAAACCAATCCAACGATCGGGGCCGGCATCGCCGGGATCCCATAAAGAACAGCCGCGCCGAACGGGATCGCTAAAGCGAGCACGATGTTCATAAACGGCCCGCCAAGCATCACCAAAAACTTCTGCCATCGCGGCCGAAGCTCGTAAAGTTCAGATTCGGGAACCTTTTCTTCGTCGGACGCTCCGCCCTCTAAGGGAGCCGTTACCTCGTCCCCATAGAGCTTTACGTAAGCTCCGAGTGGGATCGCCGAAATGCGGTAATCCGTGTGCCCCTTCTTAAATCCCCAAACACGTGGGCCAAGACCAAAGAACGAATACGCCTCGACCCGCATCCCGAAAAGTTTCGCCACAATAAAATGGCCAAATTCGTGAATGTTTATCGCGACACCTAAAACAAAAATGACCGCTAAGATTAAAATTACGATTTCTGGCATATCAAAATTCTCGCATTAAACGCGAATAACTTAGAAACTAAGTAGCGAAGGTACGTTGTAATCAATTCACCTCCGCTTTTATCTCAAGTTTTATTATAGCGCGCTCGCGGGCCCAAGCATCGGCAGCGACAATGATTTCGAGCGACGAGGCGGCTTCTGCTTTATGCTCGGCCATTACCGAACCGTTCAACTCGGCGATCTGATCAAGCTGCAGCTTTCCTTCCAGAAATGCCTGAACGGCGATCTCATTTGCTGCGTTTAAGACCGCAGGCATCGTGCCGCCCTGCTTTAACGCATCGAAAGCCAATCCAAGGCACGGAAAGCGTTTGAGGTCCGGTTCTTCGAAGGTTAGATGACTAAGCTTGGCCAGGTCAAGCGATTCCAAACATCCTTCTTTCCGTTCCGGATAGGTCAACGCATATTGGATCGGGTGCTTCATATCTGTGACGCCAAGTTGGGCAATGATCGAGCCATCGACCATCTCAACCATCGAATGAACGACCGACTGGGGATGAACGATAACCGATATCTGTTCCGCGTCAAAGCCAAAAAGCCAATGTGCCTCGATCACCTCAAGCCCTTTGTTCATAAGGGTTGCCGAATCGATTGTGATCTTTTCACCCATCGACCAATTCGGGTGGTCGAGGGCTTCGGCGCGAGTTGCGTTAGCTATCTGTTCCTTCGTCTTGGTCAGAAAAGGCCCGCCTGAAGCGGTCAGGATCAGTCTTTTGACCTCGCTCGGCTTCTCGCCACGAAGGCACTGGTGGATCGCGTTGTGTTCACTATCGACGGGCAAGATCTCGGCACCGCTCTTTGCGGCTGCAGCGGTCATTAATTCGCCGGCCATTACAAGTGTTTCCTTGTTGGCAAGCGCGACACGCTTTCCGGCCTCAATTGCCCGCAACGTCGGAACAAATCCAATTGCTCCAACAGTTGCGGAAACCACGGTTTCCGCCTGGGAATGTGTTGCGACGGCGATCAGGCCTTCAGTTCCCCAGTTTATTTCGGGCGTGCCTGACGGCTCAAGTTTCAGGCGGCGCGCTAGTTCGTCGGCATGCTCCTCGGTTTGGACCGAAACCAGCTCCGGAGAGTATTCGATCACCTGTTCTGCAAAACGTTCAATATTACGGCCGGCGGACATTGCGACGACACGGATATCGCCGAGATGCTTGACCACCTCGAGAGTATTGCAGCCGATCGAACCGGTTGAACCTAGAATTGAAATTGACCTCATAGATTCGAAACGAACCTTAGATTAACACAAGCCTGCACCCAACGGCACGAAGCTTGCGCTTACATTTGGTGCTCTCCAAATTGGTGTATGAAAAGCGTGCGAAATACTGCGTTTGGCTTCGTTTTAGCCCTGGAAGCAGATTCGTTTTCGTCAATTGCACCGAAGAGCTGCACGAAATAGTGCGGCTTATATTTAATTCTTCTGGAGGTAAAGTTATGAAAAGGCTACTAATTATTTCGTTGATCTTGGGCACTGCTATTGTGTTTACACCGGCCGTTCAGGCGAATTCGACCTCATCTGCGGCATTTGTGGAGGCCGAGCAAAGCTGGCGAGGTGACCAACGGCGAGGCAGAGGTTATAACCGTCGCTATAATAATCGCCGCATAAGAACCTATACAACGACGCGTATCGTAAGAAGCTGGGGACGCCTTTACCGTGAAACGATCCGTGTTACCCGATATCCGAACGGACGAACGCGAACGCAGGTGATCCGTCGAGTACGAATCAGATAAACATCACGGGGCTGGAGTAAGAAATCGAACGCTTCGGCCCCGCGATTTCAATCGCCAGCCCACTGTTCTTCGCGTTCAGCCACCCGTATTTTGGAGTCAGACAAAGGCAATTTTTACGTGCTTATGATCCCCGCCGTTCCCGTTGAGCCGAAGATCCTGCAATTCCTGCCGTGTTTACCAATTCGAGCCGTTCCTTTCCTTCATTCTTTGATTGAACTCGGCGGTACGGTTTCGCTCGACGCTCAAATTATTCCACTCGGCTGCTTTCAGATGTTTGGCAAGAAAAACGATCTGTCCGATGTGATAAGAATAATGAGTAAGCTGTCGATTGATCGCCTCGACAACCGTGTGCGGTTCTCCGCGGATCGTCACTGATCTGGAAAAGTCGTCTTCGCTTAGTAACTCGAGCGTATTGAATAATATCTGCCAACCGCTTTCCCAAAAGTCCATCAGCGACTCCCGCGTGTCACCGATCAACTCGAATTCGGTGTCGCGATGCCTGTCCGGCCTTTCACCATCGGTCGTCAAAAAATCAGTCCACCGCGAATGCTGATTTCCGGCAATGTGTTTAACGATCAAAGCGATCGAATTCGATTCCTCGTCGATCTGGGCAAAAAACTCATTATCCGAAACCTGCTCCATCGCCCGCTCTGCAAGCTGCTTGTATCTGCGAAATGACTTAATCGCGTCGTCATGAAAGTTGTCGACAAAGTTTGTCATATTTCTCTCCAGTAGCGAATAATGAGCAACGAGTTTCGAGTTCAGAAATGGGAACTCCGAACTCAAAACTCGGCACTGGTACTAAACCAATATCTTTGTCGCCGCGTTAGTTCTATCAACTGTTTCCTGTTCGCCGGTCAACATATTTTTTACCGTAACCTTGTTTTCAGCGATCTCGCTCTCGCCTAGCACGCAGACGTACGGAACTTTTATCTGGTCGGCGTATTTCATTTGTTTGCCGAATTTGTCGGGTTCGGGATAGACGAGAACGCGCAGGCCTTTGGCCCTTAATTCGGTTGCGAGCTTTAGCGATTCGGCGGCGGTTTCTTCGTTTAGCAACGTGACCATAACGTCCGCTGAGGTCGCAGCGACCTCAGCGGGAAACATGTTCCGCTCGTCCATCACGACCAAAATACGCTCTAGCCCCAACGAAAATCCGCATGCCGGGATCTGCTCTTTACCGAACATTCCGATCAGGCCATCATATCGTCCTCCGCCGCCCAAGCTGCCGGCAAGATCGGGCACGGTTATCTCCATTATCGCACCCGTGTAGTATGAAAGGCCGCGAGCCAGCGACGGATCAAGCTGCACCGGACAATCGCCAGCGTATTTTAGAATGTGGCCTATGTCGGTCAACACTTCGTTGCTGACTATGTTGATCAGATTGCTGACGATCGTCCGGTTTATTTCTTTGCCATCCTCGACGATCTTTTGCGTTTGCTCAAAAATGCTCAAAAGCATTTCGGAGGCGGATTCGGAAACGCCTCGGTCAGCAAGTTCCTTCGATACACCATCCGGACCGATCTTGTCGAGTTTGTCGATCGCGACAAGCGCTTCGCCCTGAAGCTCGGGCGGAACTCCGGCGGTGTCTAAAATGTCCGCTAGGACCTCGCGATGGTTCAGGCGGATCGTAAAATCATCGAACCCGAGCCGGCGCAATATTTCGGTCACAGCCGAGATCAACTCAGCTTCGACCACCATCGAACCGGAACCGATCGCATCGACATCGCACTGGTAAAACTCGCGAAAGCGTCCGCGTGCCGGACGATCTGCCCGCCAGACGGGTTGGATCTGATATCGTTTGAAGAACTTTGGAAGGTCGTTCTTGTGATGAGCGACAACGCGTGCAAGCGGAACGGTCAGATCGTACCGTAATGCCAAGTCGGAAAGAGAGTCCAGTGTCCCACGTCCAATGTCCAATGTCTCGGATCGCGGACTTTGGGCATTGGACTTTGCACCTTGGACTGATTCAAGAAGCTTCTCGCCGCGTTTCAATATTTTGAAAATGAGCTGGTTCCCTTCTTCGCCGTACTTGCCCATCAGAGTTTCGAGATTTTCGACCGCGGGGGTTTCGAGCGGTTCAAAGCCGTAGCTTTCGTAAACCTCTTTGATGATGCTGATCACGTATTCGCGCTTGCGTACATCGGCTGGCAAAAAATCGCGCATTCCGCGAGCTGGGTTGGTCTTGCTCATACTGTGATTCTACCGCAGAGACGCAGAGACGCAGAGTTTTGAGAAGGGCTTTCTCTCCGTCTCCGCGTCTCGGCGGTTCAAATGTAGTGTGTTTTTAACTCGACGTAGTTCTGCCAGAAACGCGGCAGGTCCGCGAGTTCTTCGTCGGTAAGCGGGCGTTTCACTTTCGCCGGTGCACCCATGACCATCGAGCCCGGCGGGATCTGTGTGCCGGGCGTAAGAAGCGAACCTGCGGCGACCAGCGAATTTGCACCAACGCGAACACCGTCCATCACTATCGCGCCAATGCCGATCAAACAGCCGGTTTCGATATAACAGCCGTGAAGCGTAACACGGTGCCCGACCGTTACTTCGTGTTCGAGAATGGTCGAATGTGTTTGAGAACTTACATGAATTACGGTCGCGTCTTGAATATTAGTTCGTGCGCCGATCCGGATAAAATTAACGTCGCCGCGAACTATCGAGCCAAACCAGATGCTGGAGTCTTCGCCGATCTCGACATCGCCGATAACGATCGCGTCTTGAGCGACGAAGGCGGTCTCGTGAACTTTGGTTCAATTCCTCTGAATGCCTTTATCATCCTGCAAGTTTCCGTTTGATCACTGTTGTGACCTGTTCGATCTCTGAGATGCGAAGCAGCTTCGCCATGATCAGAAAAGTAATGCCGCCGAGCCCGATCGGGACAAATGCTTCGATAAGCCGGACGAAAAAATTCTTCTCTACAAAATAACCGCTCAAAGAGTGATAACTAAAATAACAGACCGCGGACATAACCGCAGCCGCGATCGCGACACGGATAAAGCCCGAGAAAATGACGCGGCCGTTCAATCGCTTGATCTTATGCCGCATGAAGATCGTTAGAGCTGTGAAATTTACAAGGGCGACTGCAGAGGTCGCGAGCGCGACGCCCACGTGGCCAAAGCCGTTCGGGCGTTCGGGTGTAACGCCGACGGTCGAAAGCAGCGTCATCATTCCGTAGCTTATCGGGGCGTGGACCAAAACCGAAGCAACGCTAACGTACATCGGCGTTCGGGCATCGTCCAATGCGTAAAACGATGGCGAGAGCACCTTGATCGCCGCATAACCCGCAAGCCCGATCGAATAAGCAGCCAATGCCCACGCGACCATGTTCGTATCAAAAGCACGGAAAGCTCCGCCCTGATAGATCAGTGCAATTATTGGTTCGCCCAACACGATCAGGCCGCACGCGGCAGGCACCGTCATCAAAAAGACGAGCCTCATCGCATCGGCAAGCGTATCGCGAAACTTTACGATGTTTTCCTCGGAGGCGAGCCTTGAAAGCGTCGGTATGGCGGCTGTGCCGATCGCGACTCCGAAAAGGCCGATAGGAAACTGCATCAAACGGAATGAGAAGCTCAGCCACGACTGGGCACCTTCGATGCCTGAGACAACGAACACATCCACCAATACCTTTATCTGTATCGCCGAGGTGCCGATCAGCGCCGGACCCATCAGCCGCATGACCCGTTTCACGCCGGGATCAGTAAAACTAACGCGAGGCGAGAACTTGAAGCCAACTCCGAGCAGCGATGGAAGCTGGATCAGCAATTGCGCCGAGCCGCCAATAAGCGTGCCGATCGCCATTCCGATTATCGCCCATTGGGCGGCTACGCTTGGGATAACGTTCTTATCGTTCGATATTTCCCAAGTGCCGCCGCTCAGCCAGTAAGCGATGAAAATACCTGTCGTGATCGAAAAGATATTGAAAGCCGTTGAGGCCGACGCCGGGATCCCGAACCGGCCTTTCGTGTTCAATACACCCATTGCCAAAGCGGCTAGAGCGACGAGCAAAATGAACGGGAACATTATCTGCGTCAGCGTGACGGCCAAAGCGGCCTTCTCTGGCGGAAATCCGCTTGCAAGCAGCGGAACGACCCACGGTGCCATCAATATTCCGACGACCGTTATCACGCTCATCACGACCGCCAAAACATTGAACACCAGCGAGGCAAGCTCCCACGCCTCGCGTTCCGTCTTTCGGATCTGATAATCGGTGAAAACCTTTACAAACGCCGCCGAAAGAGCTCCTTCGGCAAAGAGATCGCGGAGAATGTTTGGGATCTTGAAAGCAACGACGAACGCGTCGTAAAGATAACCGGCACCAAAAAAGCGTGCAAAGACCGTTTCACGAACCAGGCCCAAAACACGAGAGAACATCACTGCAATGGAAACTATTCCGGCCGAACGCGCGACGCTCCGATGTTCCGTTTTCGGCTTTTCGTCCGCAACCGCTTGCTCTTCGATGACGGGATCGGCAAGATCCTGCGGTTCCTCGGATTCCGGCGAATTTTTTTCAGGTTCGACCATTTTGCGGTTTCAAAAGGAAAGTTTGCAACAAACCTGAAGATTTAGCCAAAGACGACGCGGAGAAATCCGACATTGTGAAGATCAAAAAGCCCGCTGAAAACCATCAGCGGGCCTAAAACTCGTCGTGTGATCGCGCCTTAATCGTTGCCGCGATTCCGCATTTCGTTGTAAACAATGCGGGTTCGTGCAAGCCGGGCATCCAGCGAGGAACCTGAATAGCTTATCGGAGCGGCACCGCCAAGCTGTCCTTGTATCACCGAAACGTAATAATTTTGAAACGAGCGGAAATTGGCTACGCCGCCGCGTTGGTTGAAAATGACGAAAAGGAACTTTCCGTTGCGAGTATGTATCTCACCGGCCAAAGCGCTTACACCGCCATCTGTCCGTCCGAGTGTTCCCGTCTTTCCGACGACGCTGCCGCGGGCAAAATCTGTTGCAAAGCGTCCCTCTAACGTTCCGGGGTCCATACCGGCGACCGGCATCACGTCGGCAAAGGTCATCTTGTTCTTATCAAGTTCGCTGCGGAGCTCGCGGAGCAATTTCATCATTGCACCAGCGGTTACGCGATTTATCCCAAGCCCGCTCGTCGTCTGGATATGAAATTCTTGCGGAGTTGTTTTCGTGCTATTTCGAACTATGTTGCCAACGCCCCAAGCACCGCCGACCATATCGCCAAGCCTGTGCGAAAGTTCGTTGTTCGAATAACTCATCATCGCTTTGATGATCTCCCGCATCGGTGCAGATTCGTGTGTGAACAGGCCCTTTGCGTTAGTCGGAAGCGATTGAACATATGGTGCTCCGGTGATCGTCACGCTCGGAATACCTTGATTCTGCGTAAGCTTTCCGGAATGAACAAGGAAATTTGACCAGGCACGGCTTGCAGCAGCCGAACGCTTTGCCGCATCCATTGTCGCCAGAAGCGAACGGGCCGAAACGATCGAAGATGCAGAATAATTCATCGAAAAGTTATCCGTTACAATAAGATCACCTTCGATATACCGGATCCCCATCCGATTAAGTTCCTGCGCTATCGCCACCCCATGTTCAAGAACGAATACCGGGTCACGCCCGGAAACATAAAGGTTTCCGATTATCTTCTGATTCTGTTCGTCGTAAACTCCATCTGTCCAGACATTCGTAGGAAAGCGGTAATCCGGGCCAAAGGTCTTTAAGACCGCAAAGGTGGTCGCTACCTTCACATTCGACGCGGGATTTAGCGGTACTTCGGAATTGCTCTCGACCACGATCTTGCCGTCAAGCGACTCGACCAAAACACCGGAATTGCCTGGGATCGGGATGTCACGAAGAACTGAGTACGAGGTCTTAACCCCGCTTCCAGCTGATGCCGCCCCGGCCATTTCGGCCGAACTTGTGCGTCTAACAAGTGGCGTTGGTCCTGGTATCGCCTGGTTATCAGCTGGCGCCGTCTGAATCTTTATGTCCTGCAAAAGCGGTCGCGATTGTGCCGAAACCGAATTCGAAGCCAATACAAAGACCGCTGCGGTTAAAAAAAAGGCAACGAATTCCCTTATCCTAATGTGTGCTCCTTCAATATTCATCGATTACTTCTTTTACTACTTTTACTGCCGGAAGGGTGCAGGTGGCTCGCCGTTCTTAACTCGGCTTTTGGAAGTATAGCAAAATTGCCTCCTTGCGCTCAACCGTTCATTTGACTATAGATCTGACAACTGCCAATAGGGCGGCGTTGCCGTAAACTTTGATGTTGCGTTCGCTTTAATTGATGCATGCATTTCCATTTTATTATCATATCCATCAGCTGAAGTTATGACGATGTTAATAACGACATTTGCGGGCTTCGCGTTCCGATTTTTATTGACTTGCCAGGTACGCAGGTCTAGAATTTAGTTCCGTTCCACGCGTGAAAAAAACTGCCGACCCTATCACGATCGACACCATCAAGCAAAATCACGCGTTGCGACGCGTTGAGATCAGCAGGAGGCTTGATGAATTCAGGTCGATCCTTGAATCGAAGAATGATCTGCGGATCTGGGAAGAGATGGTCTTTTGTTTCTTTACCGGAGGTTGTTCAGCAAAGATGGGTTTCCGTTCGGTTGAGGCCGTGCGGCATCTTTTGATAAAAGGCACGCAGAAGCAGCTTTCGGCCGCGTTGACAGGAGTCCATAGGTATCCGAATGCTCGTGGTAGATACGTTGCCGAATCGCGACGCTATTTGAATTCGCATTGCGGGATGCGGCTCTGGGATAAATTGCAAGGATTCGATTGTAGCATCGAACGCCGCGATTGGCTTGCACGCGACAAGAGCATAAAGGGCTTGGGATATAAGGAAGCCAGTCATTTCCTTAGAAACATCGGTTATGGCGGTTACGCGATCCTTGATAAGCACGTTTTGAATTGTTTGTTTGAATTAGAATTGATCGATTCACCAAAGCCACCAAATACGCGTTCGAGGTATCTAAGTATCGAAGATACCTTAAAACAATTTTCGGAGCGTGTGGAAATAGACCTTGATGAAATGGATCTTGTTCTATGGTCAATGAAGACCGGCGAAGTCTTGAAATAGATCTTTAAGGCAATGCGATAATAAAGCCGAGCAGGAGGTACTGTGAATGATAAGGAAGTATGAAAGAGCGTTTTCGGCAGGCGTCGCGTTCCGAATAGTTTTGACCTTACTTCTAAGCTTTTTCATAGCATCAAGTTCCACCACCTACTCTCAACCCGCCATTTCAGATCCCGACAGGTCAAAACGGCTGATACGCAAAGCCGACAAAATGTTCCGCCAGACCAGTTATGTAGAGGCTGAAAAGATTCTTCGCGACCTTGTAGAAGCAGACCCGACAAACGCACTGGCAAAACTAAAGCTCGCACAAGTTCTGCTAAAACTGCGCTATATCGTTGAGGCCTACGAACTGGCATATCCGATAGCAGTTGCCGATCCGGAGAATCCTTATGCCCTTGCAGTCATTGGTTCAGTAATGATCTCCGCCGGGCGATTAAAGGAAGCAAGGCCTGTGCTATATAAGGCTATTAATCTTGACAAACGCGAAGCACTTGCATGGGCTGGACTCGGTTTACTTGATTTTTACGAGAACCAAATTAATGAAGCGGTTCTAAACCTCCGCGAGGCACTGATCCATGAATCAAACAACGCTGATTTTGCTTTTGCACTTGGGCAGATCTCCGCGCGGGCTGAGCGATACAAGGAAGCAGCCGATGCCTATCAACGGTTTCTTGAACTTTCCAAGGATACAGATGACGAACGGCGTGCGCGCATTCGCGGGCTTATCGCATTCCTTAGGTTCTTGGGGAGCCGCGAAGGTCTCTATTTAACAAACGGCTCCGCCTCCGCTTCGATACCGTTTGAACTGGTTGGCAATCGCCCCGTGCTCAGGCTAAGGATCAACGGCAAAAGTGAGTACTTGAATTTTGTTCTCGATACCGGCTCAGGCATCTCTGTTCTTTCAACCGAAACTGCCGCGCGGTTAAAGATCAAGCCCGTGACCCGCGGCGGATATGCGAAGGGCATCGGCGGCGATGGTAAATTTGAGATCGTCTATGGATACTTGAAACAGCTTGAAATAGGCGATGTTCGCGTCAGAAACGTTCCGGTATATATCCGGCCGTTTCACACGAACGGCAGGCGGATAGACGGATATATCGGACTCTCTGTCATTTCAAAATTCATCACCACGGTCGATTACGGCGATCTGAAATTTTCGCTTGAGCCATATGCCGAAACCACGTCACAGAATTTAGATGAAACCAGGGCGATTCCGCTCCGCCTAACATCGAGCGGATTTCTGAGCGGAGAAGTAACGCTCGAGGGGCTCGAAAATCCCGTCAATTTCATCGTCGATACAGGCGCAAGTGTTTCAGTGATCTCCAACGAATTGGCCTCCATCAAGCCGATCAATGCGACCGAGATGCGTCAGCGAATGCGTGTCATAGGTGCTGCCGGGATCACCGAGGACGTAAGGTCGTTCCTGCTTCCCAGAGTTTCCTTTGGCGACAATTCAAGGTCAGCGATAACGGCCGTGGCGCTTGACCTTGATCTGATAAACGAAGCTTCCGGGTTTGAACAAGGCGGTATTTTGGGCGGCAATTTCTTAAAGAGCTACAAGCTGACTTTCGATTTTAGAAAAGCCCGAGTTTTGTTCGATCTGATAAAGGAGAAACCAGACGACCAGTCGGTGCCGCTGGAATAAAAACGATCAATGAAATTGGGTGTTTATCTTGAAACCTCTGTTATCGGCGCATATCTCGACAACGGGGACACATTTCGCCGCGACCTTACAATAAGATGGTTCGAACATGAGCTTGGCGAATACCATGTTTTCTCTTCGGCTCTTGTCGAGCGCGAGCTTGAGCGCCTTTCGGAACCCCACCGTTCCAGCTATTTGGCGTTGGTTGAACCATTTGAAAAACTGGAGATCACTGAAGAGGCAGGAATTCTCGCCGAAGGCTACATTGCCCGCGGCATCTTTCACAGAAAGTTTTTGGCCGATGCTGTTCATGTTGCGCTAGCTTCGATCCACAAGATCGATTATTTCGTCACATGGAATTTCGGCCACATCGCAAATGTTCGAAAACAGTCTCGAATACGACTTTTCAATACCGCCGCGGGCTTCTTCGCGCCGTCGATCGTCACACCCGAATTCCTTGTCCACGAATAGTCCAGTAGTTTTGTTGGATTCGCATTAAATGACCGGGCGAACTACAATCAGCTTATGTACCGACGTTCAAAGTTCCAGGAACTTCTCATAGAGATCCGCCAGGAAATGGCCCGTGAAGCGGACTTCGATACAGATCTGTTCGTCGAGCTTGCACGCCGCGAGACACAGAAGTCCGACCATCAGGATGAACCAGACGAAACCCTTAAGCCAGGCCGAAAACGCGATCAGAGTTTCTTGGGCAAGCTTTAGGTATCGCGAACCTGGTCAGTCGCGATCGCGTCTTAGCGAGTTCGCGGCGAGCAGGTTTTGATCCGAAATCAAGTGCTCCGTTATATCTTTTCAGCAATATTCATTTGTGCTGTCGTTTCTGCGTCGGCTTTGTATTTTTTCCAGGAATATTGGGAACAAAGGTTCGATCCTCTCATCGAACGACATGCACGCATTTACAATCTAGACGACAGCCTGGTTTGGAGCCTGATCTACGAAGAGACCTATTTTCGGCCGAACGCGGTCGGCGATGTAGGCGAGATCGGCCTAATGCAGGTAACACCGCTGGTTGCCCGTGAGTGGGCAAAGGCGACCGGGATCAGCCAAATCGAAAGCCAGGTCGAGACAGATGTTGCCGGCGTCCTGAGCGACCCCGAACGAAACATTCAGATCGGCTGCTGGTATCTGGAAAAGGTCCGTGAACGATACCGCCGCCGGCCAGCCGAAACCGCGATGATGCTTGCGGCTTATAACGCAGGTCCGAGCCGCGTCGAAGAATGGACAAAAGACATTAATGCCGAACAGATCTCCGAAGCCGATTTCATCGAACGCATCGGCATTGCGACCACGCGTGCATACGTAACGTCGATACTTGAGCGATACAGAAATGTGGCCACTGCCGTTCCCCGAAAATGAAAATATTGACCGCAGATCATGTCTTGCCTATCTCCGGTGACCCGATATCCGAAGGTGCTGTTGCGTTCGATGACGCTGCCGTTGCCGCTGTCGGAACCGCAGAAAGCGTGAAGTCGAACTATCCGGGAGCCGATGTCGAGGATCTGGGTAAGGCCGCGATCCTGCCCGGATTTGTGAACGCACATTCACATCTTGAGCTAACAACTCTTCGCGGCAAACTGGACCACGTTGAACATGATTTCCGTACCTGGCTGATCGAGCTGAACGCCGATCGTGCCGCGATGTCCGAACAAGATATCGAGAACGCCGCGTTGCTCGGAGCGTTGGAAGGCGCCCGCGCGGGCGTGACCTGCTTTGGCGATATAGGGCGCTTTGGGCGTGCCGGTTTGAATGCCTTAAAACAGTCCGGTCTTCGCGGGATCGTATATCAGGAAACGGAATTCTCGCCGGACAACCGTACTTCGGAGGCGGACCTTGCTGCATTAATGGACAAGTTCAATTCGCTTCGTGCGGATGAGACCGGACTTGTCCGGGTCGGGCTCTCGCCGCATTCGCCATTTACGGTAAGTTCGCGCCTATTCGAAGCGATCGCACAGGCTTCGATAATCGAAAAGATACCGTTGTCGGTCCATGCCGCCGAATCATCGGAAGAGTTCGGCCTGCTTTCGGAAGGCCATGGCTTTTTCACTGAGGTATTCGAAAAATTCGATGTTGAGTGGGCAAGCCCTCTTTGTTCGCCGATACAATACCTCGAACGATTAGGCGTCCTCTCGGCTCGGCCACTGCTGGCTCATTGCGTATTAGTATCAGACGATGATATCAAGCGGATCGTCGGCAACGGTGCGGCTATTGCTCATTGCCCGCGTTCGAATGCAAAATTCGGCCACGGGTTTGCCCCGTTCGAGCATTTCTTGGACGAAGGAATTCCTGTGGGGCTTGGCAGTGATTCAGTGGCCAGCAATAATGTTTGCGATATTCTTGAAGAGGCGCGTTTTGCGGCCTTGGTCGCACGTAATCGACCTGACAGCAAGCGCTTTATCTCCGCGCGAGAAGTTTTGAGGGCCGCGACGCTTGGCGGTGCAGAGGCGATGGGCCTCAACGATCAAATAGGCTCCATCGAACCGGGCAAACAGGCCGATCTCGTCGCGATTGGCTTGGAACATTCGGCCCAGCAACCCATCAATGATATTGAATCAGCGATCGTTTTTTCCTCGACTGGCCGCAATGTCATTCGTACGATCGTGGCGGGCCGTACTGTCTTTTTTGCTGAGAGTCACTGCTGAGCGGCCGAAACGGCCTGCATTTCGCTTAGTAGCTGTTCAGGCGTCCAACGGTTTCCGGTTATCAATCTGGCGACCTTTCCGTCCGGGCCGATAACGGCTGTCACAAGGGAATGATTGAACTGCTCTTTGTCGTTCTGATCGATCTCGTATTTAAGTCCAAAGAAATCGGCCAACGCACGAACGTCCTTTTCCGGTGCGACCGCCACTTGCCAGATGGTGAAATCCGGCTTTTCCGGATTCCCTAGATAGCCGATCCCATAGGCGCGCAGCTTTTCCGGAGTGTCGCGCGCCGGATCAAACGAAATGCTCAGAAGACGAAGCTTGTCTTTCCATTCGTCGCTCGCCGCGATCTTTCCTGCGGCATCCGAAAAATTCGTTGACATCTTTATGCAAAACTCGGGCAGCGGACATTCGCGGTATATAAAGGTCAGCGCCAGCGTTTTGCCTTGAAAATCTTTGAACGAGATCCTCTTGCCATCCTGATTTGTCAGCGGTATCGAAGGAGCATCCTTACCAAGTTGTTCGGGTGCTTTTATCTCAGGCTGCGGAAGGTCTGGATTCGGCACGGCCGAGATCGCGATCTTTTCAAGCAGCATCGGATCCTTTGCGTTCTTATCGTAAATAAGTACGGCCCTTATCTCTGAACCTGGAAGCAGGTCGTCCCAGACCCAATCATCCTTGATCTTGAAGTCCATTGTCATACGCGGCATAAAACCCGGGATCTCTTCATGGTCGATCTGCGCAGTTTTTGATGCGCGGTCAACAGAGATCACCTTGCCCCGCATGTCATAGCGAGCAGCATCTGCGGTCTGGGCCGGCAATTCGCTTGTGCCGCCGCAGGCAGCAAGGAAGCACGATGTAACAAGGACGAAAAGAAAGCGATAAATACTCATATGAGAAAAATTACCTTTTTGGCACAAACTAAATGATTTCTAAACCGACCAACAGAAGCAAGCTCAGTAAAAGAAGAATGGATTATTTTTCGCGAAGCTCTTCATCATATAAATGTGAATATATCCGATAGTTTGCCATAACTTTGAAGACGTAATCCTTCGATTGCGAATACATTATCTCAGGCACATACCGTCCGGGCTCATTTGATCGGGCTCTGCCCTGCCAACGCTGCATATTGTCCTCGCCGCCGTTATAGCTCGCTGCAACCGCTTCCGGCATATTCGGAAAAAGCCGGAAAAGCTCTGCACAATATTCGGCGCCGAATTTGATCGCGATACTCGGGTCGAAAAGGTCATCCTGCCGAAATCCGGGAAGCCCTGTTCGCCCGGCAATTCTTTCGGCGGTCGATGGAATGAACTGCATCAGTCCGCGGGCCGCGGCGCCTGATTTAACATAGGGATCAAACCTCGATTCCTGCCGCATTATTGCGAGCAGAAATCGCGGATCGATGCCGCTGGTAGATGATTCCCGAAGCAAAATATCCCTGAACGGCACCGGATAGAGCCGTTTCAATTGCTCGACCGGTGCTGCTTCGAGCGGCATTTCGACTGGCAGTTTTATCGAGTGCTCATAATGCCGGATCGTTTTGTCCGCCCGGCCGATCTGCTCGTAAAATGCTGCCAGTTCGTCCACATTTTCAAAACGCCCTTTAGCCTCGAGTATCGGGATCGCCTCGTCATACACTCCGAGGAATATTAGTTCATCAACCGGTTCTCCGCGCTCTCTGCGAGCTCTAGATCTTTCGCCCGGAACAACGACCTCTCTCGTTTTGAACTCGCGCGGGGTTGAGAACTTCGCATCGGCAAATTCAGGCAGCGATAAGTAGATCTTTCTTAGTTCGTCTAGCAGGCGGGTTCGCTCGCCGCCGGTCGTTAACCGGATCGAATGTCGTAAAGCGTTGCGATCTGACCCGCGAGCGAGTTCCGCCGCTGCCAGGGACGAAACCAACTCGGCCGTCTCAGGAGCTGTGGCCATCTTCTGGATCTCGCTGGTCGCAAGAGAGCCATAGTAATCAGAAAAACCATCCGGCACAGAAAGAAACGCATCAAGCGCAGCCCGATGTTCCCGCCGCATCTTCAAAACATAACCGCGGAGAAACCGGATCTCCGCAAGGCTCGTACCGCCGGGTACACGATTTCCGCCAAGCTCAGTGAGTCGTTCGAGTTTCTGCAATGCCTCATCCGCAGCCAGCCATTCTTCGCGGGCGATTAAGATCCTTGCTTCTGCGAATAATGCCTGAGCTTCGGCGGTCTTTCCGCGGAAAACCTCCTGGGCGGTTCGGGCGCGTCTTATCGCTTCGGTCTCTTCGCCAAGATCGCGCGCTACATCGATCATGTTCAGATAGGCTCGGTCCACCCGCTGATCGCTCGGATATCGGTCAGCGAACATCTGATAGCGCTGTATCGATTCCTTGAACTTTCCGACGCGTGAATATGCAGAGCCGGCCTGCAGCAACGCATCTTTTACAAGCTCCGCTTCGGGAAATTGTTCGATCAGCCGTTCGTACCAAATGATCGCTTCGGAGAATCTCGACTGCTGCGAATAGCCGCGCCCTATCTGGTAAACGGCTTCGGCCGAAAATTCTCCTGTTGCGTGCTCGTTAATGATCCTTTCATAATGGCCGCGTGACTCGTCGAAACGCCGGTTAAATTGATAAACTCGGGCCCGCTCGATGTGTTCGCCAGGCGAAAGCCGCGGTGTTGTTTCGCCGGTGACTGAACCGTCCAGGCGGTCGAGCGCTATTACCGCGGCAAGTGAGACATCGTCGGGCTGCGATCTATTCTCCTGTTTTGAGATCAACTCAAAAAGGCTTGCCCTGGCTTCAACGGTTTGTCCTGTTCCCAATTGCGTTTCTGCGATCATCAACGCCACGGATCTGCTTTGCGGCTCTCCGCTTGCTCGCGGGATACCGCCAAAAAACTCCGCATTCTGAAATTCGTTCAAGGCAAACCGAAGATCGCCGTTTTCATAATAGCTGCGGGCAATGCGATCCGCCGCGGCCCTCTGGTATGGAAGCAAACTGCCTGAAGCCCGGACCTCCATTAGCAATAATCGCTCAAGCATGGCGTTGCCGGACATTCGTGCCGTTTCAGCCAAGTGCCAACCGGCGAGCGGGGCAAGTTGTGAACTTTCGCGTATTACCGAAACGTAATTCGCTGCCGCAATATCGACCCGGCCGGAGCGATGTGTGACACGGCCAAGTGAATAGGCAAAATTGTTCAATGAAAATATATCGGGCTTCGTTGCTTTGATCGAAAGCAAGGCATCTATCGCGTTGTCGGACGAACCTGCGATGATACTCCTCCGAATTACTTCGTACTCGTCCTCTGTCGATCCGCCGGCCGGCATCGAGATCACAGAAAGCACAAATATAATGGCCGTCAACTGCCGCATGATCTAATTCTAAACGAATCGCAACGAAACAATGAAACATCAATCCCAGAGACCGAACAGTTAGGGCTTACTGTTGCTCGAATGATTTGACATCGCTCGAAAATAGAATTATTCTAATCCCAAATTGAAAAGACACGAAACAAAACTCGAAGCTGATCAGCCTGGTTTGACCAAGCAGCGTAGGGCCGTACTGCAGGTAATTCGCGAAGCAGAGGAGCATCTCACGGCAAACGAAGTTTTCGAAAATGCTCGGCATATTTCGCCCGGCATTTCATTCGCTACCGTTTATAATTCGCTTCGTTACCTAAAAACAGAAGGGTTGATCGGCGAAGTGAATTTCGGCGCGGATGCCGCACGCTATGACCGTAATCTTTCTCGGCATGACCATGCGGTCTGCCGAATGTGCGGAAAGCTGGTCGATCTTGATCTTAAGATCCCGGGCGGACTGATCAAGGAAGCGGCCGAGCGTTCGCATTTTACAGCCGAATCGATCGAGTTAACCTTGCGTGGATTGTGTCCCGCATGTAACGTCCCGGGCGACTGATCGTACCTTGAGACGAAACAGAATTTTTCGTTATTTATAGGATCAAAATAAAAAATAAAGGGAGCCAAGTATGGGAGAAAACGGAAACGGAAGCAACGGGTCAGGAAAATGCCCGTTCACAAGCGGTGCAATGAAGTACACACATGGTACTTTTCGGGCGAATCGGGACTGGTGGCCAAACCAACTCAGGTTAGATATCTTGCGTCAGCACTCATCGAAATCAGACCCGATGGGCGAAGACTTTGATTACGCGAAAGAGTTTATGACGCTCGATTACGCGGCACTCAAGAAAGATCTTGCTGATCTGATGACCGACTCGCAGGATTGGTGGCCGGCGGACTTTGGGCATTACGGCGGGCTTTTCATACGGCTCGCGTGGCATGCTGCTGGCACTTACCGAATCGGTGACGGACGCGGCGGAGGAGGACGCGGACAGCAGCGTTTTGCTCCGCTCAACAGCTGGCCGGACAATGTAAGTCTCGACAAAGGCCGCCGTTTGCTTTGGCCGATCAAGCAGAAATACGGCAATAAGATCTCTTGGGCCGATCTCTATATTCTGGTTGGTAATGTCGCTCTTGAATCGATGGGCTTTAAGACCTTTGGTTTCGGCGGCGGACGCCCGGACACGTGGGAAGCCGATCAGGATGTTTACTGGGGAGCCGAAGACAAATGGCTCGCCGGCGACATTCGTTATAAGCACGGTTCGGAAGGCGCCGACCGGCAGGAAGGCACGCTCGTTTCTGATGACGATGCAGACGGCAGCACGCACAGCCGCCGTTTGGAAGACCCGCTCGGCGCGGTGCAGATGGGTTTGATCTATGTCAATCCCGAAGGCCCGGACGGCAATCCTGACCCGCTGCTTGCAGCCCATGACATTCGCGACACCTTTGGCCGAATGGCTATGAACGACGAAGAAACGGTCGCGTTGATCGCCGGTGGACACACCTTTGGTAAAACGCACGGTGCAGGTCCGGCGGATAACGTCGGCGTGGAACCCGAAGGTGCGAGCCTGGCGGCGCAGGGCTTTGGCTGGCACAGCAAATTTGGAACAGGTAAAGGACCGGACACGATCACGAGTGGACTCGAAGTCACATGGACAACGACTCCGACGAAATGGAGCAACAACTTCTTTGAGAACCTGTTCGGCTTTGAATGGGAACTGACGAAGAGCCCGGCAGGTGCACATCAGTGGGTCGCGAAAGACGCGCCTGAGATAATTCCGGATGCTTACGACCCGAACAAGAAACACAAGCCGACGATGCTGACGACCGATCTTTCGCTCCGGTTCGATCCTGAATACGGAAAGATCTCAAAGCATTTCCTTGAGAACCCTGATGCGTTCGCGGATGCTTTCGCACGTGCTTGGTATAAGCTTACGCACCGCGATATGGGTCCGAAGGTCCGCTATCTGGGGCCAGAAGTTCCTGACGAAGAACTCATCTGGCAAGATCCGGTTCCTGCAGGCAATGCTTCGCTAAGCGATGCGGATATATCGGCTTTGAAGTCAGCAATTCTCGATTCCGGTCTTTCAGTCTCGCAGCTTGTGGGTGCGGCGTGGGCTTCGGCATCGACGTTCCGTGGCGGCGACAAGCGCGGTGGTGCAAATGGCGCCCGCGTCAAGCTAGAACCGCAGAACACATGGGAAGTAAATAATCCGGCAGATCTCGCACAGGTGGTTGGCAAACTACAGGCAATTCAGACTGCTTCCGGCAAGGATGTTTCGATCGCCGATCTGATCGTGCTTGGCGGTTGTGCTGCGATAGAGAAAGCGGCGAAAGACGGCGGCTACGATGTTAGCGTTCCGTTCCGTCCGGGCCGCGGAGACGCTTCGCAGGAACAGACCGATGTCGATTCGTTCCACTATATGCAGCCGGTTGCCGATGGTTTTAGAAACTACAAGCACCCGCGATATAACGTGACGGCCGAAGAACTGCTCGTTGACAAGGCACAGCAGCTAACATTAACAGTGCCGGAGATGACCGCTCTGGTCGGCGGCATGCGCGCGTTAAATGCAAATGCAGGCGGTTCACAGCACGGCGTGTTCACCAAGAATCCGGGAACGCTCACGAATGATTTCTTCCTGAATTTGCTGGATATGGGCACCGAATGGAAAGCGACCGACGAAGGCGAGAACACGTTCGAGGGCCGCGACCGGAAGACGGGCGAACTCAAATGGCTCGGTTCAAGAGTTGATCTTGTCTTCGGCTCGAATTCGGAACTGCGTGCGGTCGCCGAAGTTTATGCACAAGCAGACGGAGGCGAGAAATTCGTAAAGGATTTCGTCGCGGCCTGGGACAAGGTGATGAATCTAGACAGGTTCGACTAGATTCTTGCGATTTTGTAACTTGATCAAGGCGGCTCAGAAATGGGCCGCCTTTTTGCTCGCTTTAGTTAAGCTTCGAAGCCACGTTCTTGATCAGTTCCCAGGGCTTTTTAGCAATCGTCCCGGCCCGTGCTGTTAACGATCTGGACCTCGGTTTTGCAGGCTCGGGCCGGTCGCAATCAACCGAAGCGGAACTCCCTGAATAACTTATAATAACCGTTTTGAAGTCATCCGCTCTCTTCTGCTGAGGCTGCTCGAATTTTGGTGGTGCCGAGCCACGTTTAGTGCGCGTGCTTTGAGCCGAGGCATTCGGGCCAAGAGGTGCAGAATCGCGCCGCGCTGCGGTACGGGAAAATGATCTTTCATCTCGATCCTTTTCGGACACGACGGGCGGGAGATCAGGCGTGTCGGCAATCGGTCTTATTTGTCGCATCTCGTCCGCAACAGAAGCAACGGAGACTTCCTGCGGACCGTCAAACATTGTGAAGACGATCATTCCAACCTGCAAGATCCCAACCGCAATTATTCCTAGAATCAGCCTTAGCATTTCTCACCCACCGCCGCGACGTTTCAACGCGGTTGAACAGCTATTAGTATATCGAACCGTGTGTGGGGTTGTATATGTTCGTCAGTAACTTTAACAATATTTGATTGATAGTCGCGGTGAAACGATCAGATCCTAAGCGAGTCGTGTTTATCTGTGCTTATTTGTGGACAAATTCTCCTCGATTTTCGATTTACGAGATACGAATCACGGCCAAAAAGTGTTAAACACTCGGCCCGATTCTCCCATTTTTTGAACCATTTCTCCGTAACTTTGGTCCAAAGTTAGATAAAATTTGACCGAATTTCAGACATATGTTTCGAGGGATTTCCTGTTAACACAAATTCCTACAACAACTTACCGCGTTTTCCACCGTTGTGGAAAATTTCAGCGCCACTGCGACAAAGTGTTAAACACTAAGATAGTTTCCCGCCCGGTCGCATCGCGATCGAACACAAAAAGAATGCTGCCCGATTCATTTTTCTTTCAGTCACTCCACCACTAAAAATGAGTAAGGCTCCGGGTGACCGACTATATTGAAGGGATGAGTGAATTAGAGGTCCTTATCCGGATACAGCTCGTCGTAGGTCGGATCTGCGAACTCCCAACCTACGTTTTTGTCAGCTCGATTCAGTATCTCGACGACATCGTCAAGCTCTACGGAAGGGGGAACGTTGACCGCTATAAAGTTCTTGTTAGCCCCTTCGTAGCTACATCCGATCTCGACCAAACTATTGAGCAATGTTTGCGATTCATTTCCGTCCTCGACAGGCGTCTCGAAAATTATTCGGACAGTTCTGTTGCCCGATTTTAAAACCGCATACTTGATGGTAGCCGTTTCTTCATCCGGGTCGTATGGAGCATAGATCACATCGTGCCAAGACACTCCGTACGAAAACCATGGAAGGTTATCGATCTTGTAGTTATCCTCTCCTAGGCTGTAGGCCCAGAGCGTCTCCACATCGGCGGAACCATCCTCAATTTCGACACGAAAAAGTACCTTGGAATCAGGTTCGGCTGCGTGTTCATAGTTCATTGTTAGTATTTTCTCTTTCGCTCTACAGAGCTCTTCGCTTTTCTTCAGGTTTAATAGTTTGTTCAGGCAGCAGGGAATGTGTTAGGAATGACACACGGTAAAGCCGAGTCTTTCGATATAAAAGGCCAAATTCGCGGCCATGTCCGTTGTTCGAAGTAGCGGAGCGATGCTTTTGATTGCCATTGAAATTTCTCCTTACTTATCCAAAGGCCGGCCGAAATAAAGAATGTAACCGTCGATGTCCTTTATCTCAAAACCGCGGAGGTTATCGGAATTATTCTCAAGCGGCGTGTGGAACTCAACACCGCGGGTGGAAAATTCGGCAGCAAGTCCATCAGGATCGGGAACATAGAAATATGCATCCCAACGAGCGATGCCGCACCCGATGTCATACGTATGATTCGGAACCGGTTCCACGCCGATCGATTTAAACATCATCATCGAGCGCCCGCGTTCGACCATTCCAAAGAAAATGTCATCGGGTTCCGGGCCTTCGAATGTGATCTCAAACCCCAGCTTGTCGCGATAGAACGCGAGCGTCGTCGGAACGTTCAGAACGATAAAAAAAGGAGAAATACCGCCGATCTCTTCCATAATCATTTTGTTTCCTCACCTAAACGTTTCATCATCTCGTTGTGAGCGGTTCCGAATTGGACAAGAGGAAAAGCTGGCTCATTTTTGTTTTAAGGATTCGTCTATCATTCCTTTCAAAACTTTAAGATCGACGTCAGCCAACCTATTGATATAAAGGCATCCTTTACCGGTCTTGTGCTTGCCGAGCTTTGCGAGCGAGTCCGCTTGTTTCTGAATATCCATAGTTAGGTGTAGAGACAGATTTGCTTTACGCGGCGAGAAACCGATCAGGAACCAATCAACCTCGCGACCGGTAGCGGGGCTTTTGTATCTTTTTTGACCAAACCCCAGCATCGAGGCACCCCACATTTTCGGCTCTTCGCAGCTCGCTTTTTTCATCATCTCGAGGATCACAAAGCTATCATTACGCTTCTGTTCATCTTCGATCGAGTTTAGAAAATCCTCAGCGCTCGCCGAGGTTTGTTTCGTCTTGATCTCAACCAGTTTTGATTTCTTTTCAGCCATATGAAATTCTCCCGCGCATCGGATTCAGTGGATCAAATTCTCAGCGTGCCGCGAAACCCGCGGGCACCGTAGTAGCTTTCGGCACCGTTGTGATATGTCCAGATCGTGTCGTATCGGCGGTCGCAGAACATAGCTCCGCCGAGTTTGCGGACGTCGTCGGGCGTTGCGATCCAGCTTGACGTTTTTAGATCGAACTCGCCCAGCTTTTGCAGCTCTTTATACTGTGTTTCGGTCAATATCTCGATGCCCATCTCGGCGGCCATGCCGAGCGCACTGTGTTTCGGCTTGTGTTCCTTACGCGATTCCAAGGCTTCCGGGTCATAACAAACGCTTCGTCGGCCCTTCGGGCTTTCAGGCGAGCAATCAAAAAAGATGAACTCGCCGGTCTTCTTATCAAACGCAACGACATCGGGCTCGCCGCCCGTCCGCTCCATTTCAGAAAGCGGCCAAAGTTTGTCGGGATGAGCTTCTAATCGCGCCGCGATGTCGGCCCACTTGAGCCCTTTGTGGCGGCTCATATTTTCCTCGAAGCGGTCTTTCAAGGTTTCCAACAATTCCGCGATCTCGGCCGGTGACAATTTCTTTCCAGTTTTGCTTTTCACAACGCTAGATTTTAATTCGGTTATAATGGAATGCAAGCATTCAGATCGATCGGCGATCAAGGGTAAGGAGTTTTAACAAGATCAAGGGAGGGTTATAGATAAATGAGATCAAGACTCGCAATACTATTTTCACTAACGTTTTTAATGGCGGGCACGGCGTGTGCACAAAGGCCGGAGCAGAGTAAGGATTCACCAGCGGCGGCTCAAGAATGCAAGCCGGTGTCGTTGGGGACAGCAAATGCGCCCGAACAGAAGCCGGCGTTTGCTGGACAAACGCGTGCTTGTGAAGCCAAGACAAATGCGGCGATCGAAGTGACCGTCGTTGCCAAAGGGTTGGCCAATCCTTGGGCCGTCGAGCCGCTCGCGGATGGCAGCTTTTTGATCACGGAAAAGGCCGGGCGGATGCGGATCGTTTCGGCTGACGGCAAGGTCGGCGAGCCGATCGAAGGCCTGACGCCGGTGGCGCAGGGCGGCGTAACGGGCGAAAGTGGACAAGGCGGAATGCCCCCAATAACCGCTTCGCGGCAGGGCGGCTTGCTCGATGTTGCGCTTAGCCCGACGTTCGCAAAAGACCGCACGATATTTTGGAGCTTTTCGGAACAGCGTGAAGGCGGCAGCGGTACAACGGTCGCACGCGGCGTTTTGAGTACCGACGGCAGAAAGCTTTCGGATGTGCGGGTCATTTTCCGTGCATTACCGACATACACAAGCGGATTGCATTTCGGTTCGCGGCTCGCCTTTGCACCGGACGGCAAGCTTTTCATCACGCTCGGCGACCGCTTTGATAAAAACACGATGCGGCCGCAGGCTCAGGACCTGAACAGCCATAATGGAAAGGTCGTCCGCATTAATCCTGACGGAACAGTGCCGGCGGACAATCCGTTTGCGGGACGCGAAGGGGCATATACGGACATCTGGTCGATCGGCCATCGCAACATTCAATCCGCGGTCTTTGATGATCAGGGCAGGCTATGGACTGTTGAGCACGGTGCCCGCGGCGGCGATGAACTCAACCAACCAGAAAAGGGCAAGAACTACGGTTGGCCGATCATAACCTATGGCGAAGAATATTCCGGACAGGCGATCTCGAACATCACTGCTAGAGAAGGCCTCGAACAGCCCGTTTATTATTGGGACCCGGTGATCGCACCTTCGGGAATGGAGTTTTACACCGGAGCGGCGTTCCCGGAATGGAAAGGAAGCATTTTCGTCGGCGGCCTCGTCTCACAACTACTCGTTCGACTCGTCATGAAAGACGGCCGCGTAGCTGGCGAAGAGCACCTGCTCACCGACCGCAATAGCCGAATCCGCGACGTCCGCCAAGGACCTGACGGTTTCCTTTACGTCGTCACGGACGAATCTAACGGCGAACTCCTCCGCATCGCCCCGAAAAAGTAATTGAATGCGCCGGAGCCTTATTTTACGTAAGCGATCTCGCCGGGAGAGAGGTTTGGCAAGATCTCATTAACGGCGGGCATCAGTGGCTTTAGATCGTCAATGTCATTTGTAGCTGCGACCAGAACGATGAAGGCAAGATCAAACTTATTCAAAGATTGTTGATGCTCCATATTTTGGTCGTTGGTCAGCAGCACATCAAAGTCCAACTCGGCGACTCGCAAAAGGTCGCCGTTTTGTTTTCCGGCCCATCCAGCCTCTGGGACCGTTCTCACATAATGATCGGGAAGCTCACGTTTGAGCCTTTTCGGTAGGCACTCATCGATCAGAATTCTCATTTCTCAAGTGCCATGTCGAACGAATGGCTCAGCTCATGCAACAGGGCGATAGCTTGCTCTTGTTTCACTGTCGGGAAATCATCAAGAAATTCGGCCAGCGAATGACCTCCAGCGAGATAGTCCAATAGGCTCTGGACCGGAACGCGTGTTCCCGCAAAAACGGCCGCGCCGCTCATTACGTTCGGCGAACGCGAGATTACCTTTGATTCGATGACGTTCTGCATATCTATATTATACATCAGCACAAATTTAACGACACACTGAATCGGTGCAGCACCGAAATAGCGACCTCATTCCATTACCCGTTCTCGTCTATCTGAGGTGCTCCGGTTTTTACGTCGCCGTCGCGTTTGTAGGTGGCGATGATGATGCCATTCGGGGTGATTTGGCTGTCGGTGACCTTGAACGCTGCCGGGATGGTGCCGTCCTGGAAAAGGCGTTTGCCTTGGCCTAAAGTGATCGGGAATATCATGAGTTCGAGGGCGTCGACAAGATCATTTTTAAACAGCGTCTGGAGCAAATCTGCGCTTCCAAAAACATACAGATCGGGCCCGTCGGTTTGTTTGAGTACGCGCACCTCTTTCGCAAGGTCTCCACCCAAAAAGACCGTCGGTTTCCAATCGCTTGCGGCTCGCGTGTTCGAGGCAACGTACTTCGTCGCGGTCATCACATTCGGCCAAAAGTCAGAATGCGTCGGCCAATACGGCTCCCAAATATCAAACGTTTTCCGCCCCAACAGCAGATCCACAGGCTTAGCCAGCCGCCTCTGTATCACCGCTCCCGACTCTTCGTCATTATATCCGAAAAACCACCCGCCGTACTTAAACCCATCGCCGTCATTCTCCTCGTTCTGTATAACACCATCGAGCGTCACGAATTCGCATGCGGTTATTTGCCTCACAGTGATCTCTCCTTTATTGCTTTGAAGGCTCGGTGTCGAGAAAGTCGTTGATCATCGGCACGATCGTTTGTCTGTGATTCATCAACGTAACGTGTGTCGCGTTGGGCAGGATCGCGAGTCTCGAATCGGAACGCGGCTGCATGTCGCCGTGGATGTCGCCGCCGCCTTTGAGACGATACATCTCGGCGATGTGTTCGAACCGCACACCGTCAGCGTCGCCGTGGATGAAGAACATCGGTGCTTTCGTCGCTTTGAATTTGTCGGCGCCGAAATCGTACGGTTTCGCAACCATCGCGACGACGTGCTTGATAAAGTCTGGGAACTTGTCCGGTGTCGGGCTCAGCCTCTTGTACTCAGCTTCCATGGGCGTGCCTTTGAACACTTCTGCCGTAAGATTCGGGAGTGCTTCGCGACCTTCTTTGACCCAACCGTCGAGGCGGATCACGGCTGAAATGCTGACAACCTTGCGCACCTTTTCCGGATGGCGGATCGCAAACTGCATGGCAACGCCGCCGCCAAGGCTATAGCCGACGATGTCAGCCTTTGGGATCTTTAGATAATCGAGTAGAGTCGCCACGTCGTCGGAAAGATTTTCAGCGGTGATATCGCGATCGATGTCGGCTGTCCGTCCGTGGCCCTGCATTTCGACGGCGATCACTTTCCGCGTTTTCGCGAGTTCGTTGATCCAATCATTCCAGTCACCCGAGATCGCCATGAAGGCCCCATGCAGCAACACCACGGGCTCGCCCGTGCCGTGAATTTCGTAATACATTTGCAGTCCGTTAACCGGAGCGTAGCCTGTCACTGGTTTTTGCTGCCCCGATGCGCTCCAAGAAAGAAACATCATCAGGACAAGAGTGGTCGTCTTCATTGTTTTGTCTCCCGTGCACGCGATAACGTTGCGAGCAGTTGTTCCAGATTTTTCAACTGAGCCTTTGTTCCTTCGACAAAGCCGAATTCGATCATGCGCTCGAGACGGTCGAGCGATTCGTTGTAGATAGAAATGTGAACTGTTGTCTTTCCGTCTTGCTCGCTGAAATTCAGATCCCAATCGGAGCCCGGCAATTCCACATTCTCGTCGGCGTCGGCGAATGTGTTGAAAAGCTTGAAATTGGTTTTCGGGGTGATCGAAGTATATTTCTGCAAAACCCAACGCTCGACGCCTTCGGGGCTGACCATTGCGTAAAATCTCTTGCCGCCGACGGTAAAGTCCATTACCTTTGTCCGTGAAGCGAAAGGTTTCGGTGCCCACCACTGGTCGAGGAGTTCGGGCTTTGTGTAGGCATCCCAGACCAAGTCTTGCGCGGCGTCAAACTCGGCGGTTATCGTGACCGTCTTAGTTTCTTTGTTTACGACAAAGTCCATATTCGTTCACCAATTTTGGCTTCCTTATCTTTACTTTGCGTACTTTGCGGCTTTGCGTTAAATATTTCACGCGGAGACGCAAAGCCCGCAAAGGAACCGCAAAGAACCAACGAATGTTGAACGTTACGCCCTTACTCACCCACCCCGCTCGGAGATGCTCCGGCGTGGGCCCGGGACGTGCGGGCTTCTGCATCTAATAGTTCATCGAGCTGCTTATAGCTCATTTCCATACCGTCGGTCATGCCGGTTGAGACCGCCGCGTCGCGATCGGCTTTCGAAGCAAACTTGATCAAGGTTGCCACGTTCGTTACGCCGCCGGTCTCGTTGAACGTGACCGTTATGATCGACGCGCCATCGCCCATCGATCCACCCATTGTGCCCGGGTCGTACTCTTGGGTATGCACGATCTTTGAATGCGGCGTGACCTCCAGCATCTCTCCGGTGAAGCCGAACTCAACACCGTTTGCGTCGTCGCGCCATCGCCAGCGGTACTTGCCGCCGACATCTGTTGTCATATCGCACACCGGCATCGACCATCCGGGCATGGCGGTTAGCCAACGACGCATCAGGGCGGGTTCGGTATATGCTTGCCACACCAAATTGACGGGTGCATCAAAGCTCCGGTTGATCAGTACTTCCTGTTCTGATGGTGTGCTCACTTCGGCTGGTTTCATATATTTTTCTCCTGTTTCTCTTGTTGTTTTAACTCGGCAAGTAATGTATCGAGCTGCTCGAACCTCGACTCCCAGATCTTGCGGTATTGCTCTAACCATTCGTCGATCTCTTTCATTTTGTCGATCTCGAGCGAATAGTAGATCTCTCGTCCCTGCTGTTCATGTCTTACAACCTCGCATTCCGCGAGTATCCGCAGGTGCTTCGAGACGGCTTGGCGGGAGGTATCGAAATGCTCCGCGATCGCATTCGGCGTCATCGCCTGCAATGCTATTAAAGCAATGATCGCCCGCCGCGTCGGGTCAGCTATGGCTTGGAAAACGTCTCTTTTCATATCGACGAGCGCAAGTATGCAACCAAACGGTTGCGTATGTCAAGTGCAACCGAACGGTTTCGTGAATTATTTGTTGGGTGTCAGGGTCGGAGTACGAACGTCTACAAAATTCCGGCGTAATCCAGAGCGTCTTTTTCCTCGGCGAAGGTGCGGAACTCGATCACCTTGCCGTTGCGGAAGGTGAAGACGTCGCCGGTGCGGCCTTCGAGCCATTCGGTTTGGTCTTTTAGTCTGACGCGGACGTGGCAGACTACGATGATCTTGTCCCCGGCAACTACGAAGCGCTCGGGTTCGCACGCACCCTCGGCCCATGTTGAGCGGCCTTGGGTGACGTGTGCCCTGACGGCATCGATGCCGTAAAATGCTCCTGCCATCGGTGATCCCTCAAATTCGATCCGCACGATCTGCGGGTCGAAGTCATTGACGAACCCGTCAACATCGCCGCGGTTGAGAGCAGCGTAGGCGGACTCTACGGCTTCGGTCTCAGCGGCTAGCGAATGTGTCATTTCGTTCATACTCCGATCGATCCTATTTGGGCAACATCAGTTTATTTTGAGCATCACGTCGTAGCGAATTAATCATCATCACCGTCAGAGGTCCAGAACTGCCGTATTTCGATAAACCCTCGCGCTCGGGAGCATGGAGTATTTTTGACGAGTTCGATTACTTCGTCGATGCTGTCTGCTTCGACTACAGAGAATCCGGCAAGCGGAAGTTCGTTTTTTGCAAAAGGTTCGTCTTTGACCTCAAGTTCTTTATCCCAGTTTCGTACCGTTATGACATTTGGCTGGACGGCGGACATTATATCGCCGCGGTCGAGTATCACCTTGTCGTGCGAAAGCACTTCTCGTTTCTCGTCGTCACTCAACGAGTTCCATCCGGCTTCATCTCCATAAGCGAGGCACAGAAATTTCATATCCTTTCCTTCGGGCGATGCAAAACTCAACACAATCTTATACCGGTTAGGGACTGCGCCGCCGTGACGCGGTTATTGATGGTTTCCCTCTCAAACACTTCGAAGCCTGCCCGTTCGAGCATTTTTATGTTCTCGGCTTTTGTCATTTTTATTTCCCCCTCGGCGGCGTAGGCGTGGGTTAGTTCGCCGCCGTCGGTGATGGTGCCGTCGATGTCGTTGGCGCCGAAGTGGAGGGTGGTTTAGGCAGCCAGAACCTCGACGTATTCGCTTCGCGACAACGCTGGAGGAATTTGTGAGCCTGTTTCCGCAAGGTCTTCCAGATGAAGCTCGATCGCTTCGTGAATAAGTTGCTTCACTTCTTCCTCTGTTTCGCCAACGGCAACACAACCCGGTAGGTCGGGCACATAGGCTCCCCAACTCGTCTCGCCTTTTTCTATCACAACCATGTATCGCATATCTATTTCTTTAGTCCAGCCTGTTTCAGAACATTGTTAAGGGTTCCGGGCGGCATGTCAATACTTTCTTTTCCTGCAATCGTTACCGTTCCGGCTTTGACAGGATGATGAGACTGCCGATGACTACCGCGGGTCCTCACCAGAAACCAGCCGTCTTTCTCGATCAATTTTATTACATCTTTGACCTTCAAGCGGCGATCTTCTCCACGCGGTTGTAGACGGTGTCGCGTTCGACGGCTTCAAAGCCGGCGTTTTGGATCATGGTGATGATCTCTTGTTTGGTCATTTTTACTTCGCCTTCGGCGGCGTAGGCGTGGGTCAGTTCGCCGCCGTCGGTGATGGTGCCGTCGAGGTCATTGGCGCCGAAGTGGAGGGCGGTTTGGGCGGTGTGTTTGCCGAGCATGACCCAGTAGGCCTTGATGTGGTCGAAGTTGTCGAGCATCAGGCGTGAGACGGCGATGGTCTTGAGATTGTCGATCGCGTCGGGGCCGGGGAGCGATGAAAGAGCCGTGCCCGGCGGATAGAACGCGAGCGGAATGAAGCACTGGAAACCGCCGGTCTTGTCCTGCTGTTCTCTTAATCGAACGAGGTGGTCGATGCGGTCTTCGATCGATTCGATATGGCCGTAGAGCATCGTCGCGTTGGTCTTGAGGCCGGCGTTGTGGACCTTACCCGCAAGTTCTAGCCAGCGGTCGCCGTCGCATTTGTGGTCGCAGATGCGCGAGCGCGTTGGTTCGGCAAATATCTCCGCACCGCCGCCGGGGCACGAATCCATTCCGGCGGCTTTAAGTCTTTCGATCACGTCTTCGTCGGACATCTTGTAGAAACGCGCCATAAAATCAAGCTCGACCATTGTCAGGGCTTTCAGATGCAGCTTCGGAAATTCGCGTTTGAGCGACGAGAAAAGATCCGTGTAGTACTCGAAGGGCAATTTACTGTTCAACCCGCCGACGATATGCAGTTCTGTCGCGCCTTCGGAAACGGCTGTGCGTGCGATCTCGATGCCCTCTTCGATCGAATGTGTGTATGCGTCTTCCTGCCTCGCACGTCGATAAAAACCGCAGAATTTGCAGTCCGCGACACAGATATTTGTATGGTTGAAATGTCGATTAACGTTGTAATAGGTGGTCAGTCCGTGCTTGCGTCGGCGAACCATGTCAGCCAATTTGCCGAGCGCGTTCAGGTCGGTCGTGCCGTACAACGCCATACCTTCGTCAAACGTCAGACGCTCGCCGTCCTCGACCTTAAAAGCGATATCGATCAATTTGTTATCAAATGAAAACTGCATGTTTTTAAATCTCTAGCTAAATTCTATCACTCTTATATTCGTTGACGATGTTGTTAAGGATGTCGATACCATTTTTCGCGTTCTTCACCGCCCGATGTTCCTTGAGCCGAGATCTCAAGCGGTGAACCGGGCGAATATATGGATGCGATGAAAGATAGTGCGAAAAAGCCGTGTGGCCGATGACGACATCGCGGATCCGCCGATAAATTTCCGGAGAGTTGAGAAGCTCTTCGAGATGTTCGGATCTCCGAAACACCGCAGTTATAACTCCGCCATCGGCTGAAACCACGGATCTAACGACCGAAAACCCAGCCTTTCGCGCCATCGAGTCGAGCGTGACAGGATTGAAATTGTATAGATGCGCCGCATGGAACCGATGGATCGGTGCGAAGCACGTCGCCTCAACATTCGGCACCTCGATAACCACAATGCCATTTTCCTTCAATGCATTTCGGAGCCGGCCTAAGATCCCGATCGGGTCGTCGAGATGTTCAAAAACGTGATGCATTGTGATCACGTCCAGCGATCCGGGCTTTAGTTCCTGCTGCTGAATAAAGCCGCATTCTACCGGCACCCTGAGCTTGACGCGGGCATGTTCCGCATAACCCTCATTTGGTTCGATTCCGACCGCATTAAACCCGAGCGCTCGCAGAAAGTAAACAAATTCACCGCCTCCGGCGCCCACATCCAGAATCGCATGTGATGGTTCAATGAGGTCCTTTATAAAACGGCAACGGTGCATTGCGACCGACCCGGCACGATGAATGTGTTTGGATTTCGGCGTGTACGTGCCCTTATAGCTTATGCGATAGTCCTTTGAATAATACTGTTCAATTTCCTTCGCGTTTGGCCGAGGATCTGTCCAAACCAGTCCACACTCTTGGCAGATAACCGTCCTCAAATAATTGTTGTCGCGGTCAACGGTGCAGAGTTCTTCGGACTCGTTGGAACCGCAAAGATTGCATGGGATACATAAATTTGATGAGTCGATCTGCATAGGTTTGAAAGGCACGCGGAACGCCAAGACACGATCTTTTTGCTGTTTATATAGAATCATAGCAAAAAAGTCGAAAGTTGCTTTCGTTGTTGGCGACGAGGTACTGTCCGGCCTTGACTCTACAACCAACTTCGAATTAAAGTTCGCTCAAACTGCGCCGATCCACAAGTCGGCAAATTCAAGCAGTGATCCTAAATAGATGAGAATCAGATCTGTCACATTCTTCGCGATATTTATCTTTTCGGCATCGTGTGCGCTTAGCCAAAGCGTCGGATCTCTTGTGTCCGGTGCAGCGGATGGTCATGTCCATATTCTTAGTCCTGAGCTTATCAAGATCTGGAAAGGGCTCGGTATTCCTTTTTCGCGGCCGGATGAATACTATTCGGACATCGATGTCATCCTGAAAAACACGGCTGTAAAGCGGATCGACCTGATATCAATGGCGCATGTTTATTCTTCGGAAGAGTTTGGCGGGTTCAAGAATGAGCGTGAGTTGGTCGAAAAAGAGAACAGCTACGTTGCCGCCGCCAGAGATAAACATACCAAAAAGGTCAGAGCGTTTTGCAGCATTGATCCGCTCCGCGACTATGCGCTCGAAGAATTAGAACGATGCCGCAGTGCTCTTAAAATGGACGGCATAAAGCTGCATCATAATGCGAACCAGGTTTATCTGACGGTTCCGGCACACTTGGAGAAGGTCAAGAAAGTGTTCGAATTTGCGGCGAAACACAAGATGCCGATCTTGATGCATTTCGATAACAGCCATCGGCGCTTCGGCGCGGCTGACATCAATTTATTGACCGGCTCGATATTGAACGAGCTTGGGCCGGTAAATTTAACGATCGCTCATTTCGGCACATCGGGCGGCTTTTCGTCGCGGACACGCGCATTTCTTAATGCGTTCATTACCGAATTGAACGCGAACAAGAATTTGGAAAAGCACCGCATCTTATTTGATATCTCGGCTGTGGCTCTTGATAAGGACAGTGAAGGCGTTAGGAAACTCACAGACGAAGAATTTGCTGTGCTTGGCATTTATGTTCGCCGGCTAGGGTTTGATCGAATAAGATTTGGAACAGACTATCCGCTTTACAACCCCGATGAATATCTTGCGATACTGCGCGGCCGTTTGAAACTCTCAGACAATGAGATCAGGATGCTGCTGCGTTCAAAGGATTAAGCCCACTTTAACAGTTGAATTTCGCTGAAACTGGTGATAGATTCTGCAACGTTCTTTGTATCCATACCACTCGAGGTGAATAAAATGAACGGACGCAGGAAATTCTTATTAGGGTCGTTAGGCGTAATTGCGGCAGGCGGAACAGGTCTGTGGTTCGGCCGAAATACGATCCTACGGACGTTGGCGACATGGAACGATAATTCGTCGATCGCGATGACGCCTGCGCCCGGATTTGACGGTGATTGCGTGCTTACGTCTCAGTCAACCGAGGGGCCGTTCTTTGTTCGGTCTGAAATGCGAAAAGATATCCGCGAAGATCGCAAAGGAAAAGAGATGACCCTGCGATTGAAGTTTGCGAACGCGACAGATTGTAAGCCTGTCGAAGGTGCGACAGTCGAGATCTGGCATTGCGATGCCGACGGCGCCTATAGCGGCTATCCTGAAGACCTGGCCCGAGACGCCTTTGGCTCGGCGGTATTTTTGTTAAGCAATTCGGGGCTATCGCAGCATATACCTCCAACAACAGAAAAGCGATTTTTACGTGGAGCACAGTTAACTGACGTTGATGGCGTTTGTGAGTTCACTACGATCATTCCGGGCTGGTACGAGGGGCGTTGCCCGCATATCCACTTGAAGGCTTTCGTCGGCGAAAAAGATGTATTCTCAAGCCAGATCTATTTCAACGAAGCTTTTACGACGCGGGCTTACACTACATTTGAGCCGTACAAATCACACGGCGATTCACCGTACACGCGACGGAACGATCTTGTCATCGCACAATCAAAAGAGGGCCTGAACGGACTCGTGCTTGATCCGCTGTGGAGCGAGTCAGGTGCTGTGATCGCATCTGCCAAGATCGGTTTGCAGCTTAGCTAATGGTCAGATCCGTGAGGTAACCTTCATGAAATACGAACTTTCGGTTGAGATCGAAAAACCGATCGAAGATGTGATCGCTCTTTTTGACAGCGTCGATAATTTATATGAATGGATGGATGGGCTCGAAAGTTTCGAACATCTTGAAGGAACGCCGGGCGAGGTCGGGGCAAAGGCAAAGTTGAAATTTGATATGAACGGCCGGAAGATCGAAATGATCGAAACGATCACGGTAAAAGATCTGCCTCGCGAATTCAGTGCCACGTATGATGCACAGGGTGTCAATAACATCGTCCGAAACAGGTTTCAAAAGATCAACGATGACCGCACCTCCTACGAAACCGAGAACGAATTTCAGTTTAGCGGAATAATGAAGATCTTCAGCTGGATAATGCCGGGCCAATTTAAAAAGCAATCGCTGAAATATATGGAAGATTTCAAGAAATTCGCCGAGAGCAAATGATCGTTATTCACCGGATCTTATGAAGACGGCAATGGCGAAGGACACGAATAAGATCACGCTGACAAATGCGTTGGTGGTAAAGAAAGCGGCGTTCATTCGCGAGAGGTCGTTAGGCTTGATCAAGGTGTGCTGATACACCAAGAGCACACCGACCACACCGACACCGACAAGTGCGGGCCAACCGAGCCCCGTTACCAGATAAAGCAAAAGCAAAACGATGAACGCCTGAAAATGAAAAAGGCGTGCGATCCACAGGCTGCGGGCAATACCGAAACGAGCAGGGATCGAGCGAAGTCCGGCTTGTTTGTCGAATTCGAAATCCTGACATGCATAGAGCACATCAAACCCCGACGTCCACATCAATACGAATAAGGACAGCAACAACGGGATCTCCGAATCAATCGCACCGCGAACTGCGATCCATGCTGCCGTCGGTGAAATAGCCAACGCCCAACCCAGCAGAACATGTGCGAAGGCCGTAAATCTCTTCGCATATGAGTACCCGAGTACGCTAAGCAGAGCGACCGGGGAAAGAGCGAATGTAAGCCAATTCAACGACCATGCAGCGAGCAAGAACAGCCCGATCGAGACAAAGAGAAATCCCCAAGCGAAGCCCAAAGAAAGCTTGCCGCTCGGAAGTTCACGGCCTGCGGTTCGTGGATTTTGTGCGTCAATGTCGCGATCAATGATCCGGTTAAAGGTCATCGCCGCAGACCGCGCGCCTACCATTGCGACCGTGATCCAAAGCAATTGTGTCCAAGTCGGCAGTCCATTTGCCGCCAGGACCGCACCGAGAAATGCAAATGGCAGGGCGAAAAGTGTATGCTCGAATTTGATCATTTCGAGCGTGGTCTTAAGTTTTTCGAAAAGGCTTGACATCGCCGTTTAGTTGAATTCGCAATCTTAGCAAATTCGCTCACGCTTTTCAGATTTCGCCACCGGATGCCATCAGGAAAAGTTCATGACTCAGTAACGATCTTGCTTGCTGCACCGGTCGCGGCAGGCGCCCATCTTGCGTTTGGTGAGGTCGCGTTGACCTTGGTCGTGAGCGCCGCGTTTCTTTTTGGCGGTTTGATGTTCGGCCCGGACTTGGACACGACCTCGCGGCCCTATGCTCGCTGGAGCATCGCCCGTTTTATCTGGTTTCCATACCGCAAGATGTTCAAACACCGCTCCCGATGGTCGCACGGGCTTGTATTCGGAACGCTTTTTAGAGTGGTCTATTTTTTCGGGATCGTAACGATTCTCGGAACGGCGATATATTTTGCCGCCGCTGGTTCTGCGGGTGATATGGCGATGATGTGGGGAATTCTTGGTAATGCTTCAGGAAAGTATTTCGGAATAATTACCTTTGGTGCGGCATTTGCCGGAGTATGGCTCGGAGCGGCAAGCCATACGATCACGGACATATTGATAACTTACGTAAAGACCGGTAAGACCGGTGAGTTTCTTTAGATCAGTGCCCCTTTCGGGCTTGTGAAAGTCGGTCGGCCTGTCGTCGAACAGCTTCTGAAACGTTCTTGTTTTTCGACAGGTTGGCAAGGTCCCGAAGCTGCAATCGCGAAAGGATCGTAAGTACATTTGCGATCGGGGTTCTCGGGTTTCGGGCAAGATTGTGAACCACGGAATAGCTTCGGGCCCACTGCCTGTCGTTCGCGATCTTTCGCAGAATGTCTTCGCTGACCGAACGCATCGCAGCAATTTTTTCAACCTCTTGTTCGGTGATCTTCGGATTAGTAACGACGGCCTGACAAACTATGCGGTTCGGATCGCGGATAAGGATGTTCCGTGCTTCGCGGTCGCCCTTCATCGCGAGCCTCACGCGGTCCTTCATACCCATCTTCATTATTCGATTGATCGTCGAGATCTTTTCGCTCGGCAGATCAATGTCATCGGCCGTGAAAGCGCCTAGTATCTTATTAACGATCGCTTGCCGTTCTTCAGGCGTTTCTTCGTAAAATTCTTCAAGGTATTCCAGCCCCATCCATGAATCATCAGTATCCGCATCCGGGATCTCGATCATTTCCGCCAGCAAAATTGCGTCCTCGAACGAAATGTCCGAATCTTCCATTTCCGACTTTTCAAAAAATTCGGCGGCGGCAACCTTTCCCTGTGCCCTAAGTTCGTTGGCTATCTGCTGGGAACCACGTTCCTTTTCAAAGAATTCGCGCTTGGTTTCCGCGGCCCGGCGTTCGGCTTCCGGTGAGCGGTTAGGGTTGGCAATGATCGCGTCGATCACCGCCGGAACACGCAGCAAGAGCTGCTGATTGAGGGCAAGGGTTTCAAGGACCTCAGGTTTATCTATAGTTTGCGCAAGCCGGACGATGGAGTCCGGCGGCGTCCGAGGATTTATGATCAGTGACCTTAGTATCTCGTTTGAAATGCCCTTATGGTTTGCAAAAAAGCCGAGCACTCTGGAAGGGACTGACTCCGAAGTAAGGGTATCGCTCAGAACCTCAAGTTCCTGGGTGCCGATGGTCTCTCTGGCATGCCCGGCAAGCTCAGTATCATCTGATTCAGCAAGGTTTACGAGGATTTCGAGCAGATCGGCAGACGGCAGCGGCAATATTCCACGAGCAGCAGCCAACTGGGCCGGGCGTGGCGCCGTGCCCTCGACCACCGCCCTCACGACCGGATTTGTCGATTCGATTTGAATACTCATAACTGGGATCAGGTCGAGGTTAGAACGGGAGAACTAGGACAAACACCCTCGACCGCAAGTTTAGCATACGTTCCCTTTTTCTTGACTAACTAATTCCGTTAGCTTAAGTTTATCGTTTCGGGGCGGCGATACGTTCCGCATTTATATCAACACTTTAAATATTCCTATTGCAATCAAATGATACTGAACGAGATCGAAAAACTGATCGATGAAAAAAGTGCGCGGATCGGCGTAGTCGGACTCGGCTATGTCGGGCTTCCGCTCATAGTTGAATTCGCGATGAAGGGCTTTACCGGAATTGGCTTCGAGGTCGATGAGAAGAAGGCGGAGGCGTTGAACGCGGGCAGATCCTACATTGTCGATGTACCGGACGACAATGTAAAAAAATGTGTCGATGCCGGCAAGCTTTCCGCGACCACAGATTTTTCCAAGCTGGCAGAATGCGACGTTATCATTATTTGTGTTCCGACGCCTCTGCGAAAAACAAAGGACCCGGACATGTCGTTTATCATCGCGGCCGGCGAAGAGATAAAAAAATATATGCGGCGAGGCCAGATGGTAATTCTGGAATCGACGACTTATCCGGGAACGACCGACGAAGTTTTACTGCCGATGTTCGAAGAAAGCGGCTTCAAGCTTGATGAAGATTTCCTGCTCGCATTTTCACCGGAACGGGTCGATCCGGGCAATCCGCAGTTCTTGACTCACAACATTCCAAAGGTCGTCGGCGGCGTCAGTCGCGATTCGACCAAGGCCTCAGCAAAGCTTTACGGTACCGTGGTCGAAACCGTGCACGCGGTCTCGTCGGCTCGCGTTGCCGAAGCATGTAAGCTTTGGGAAAACACGTTTCGGGCAATAAATATCGGAATGGCGAACGAAATGGCAAAGGTCTGCAACGCTCTCGGGATCGACACGTGGGAAGTTGTGCGTGCGGCGGCGACGAAGCCGTTCGGGTTTATGGCATTTTATCCCGGTCCGGGTATTGGCGGACATTGCATCCCGCTCGATCCGCATTATCTTTCCTGGAAAGCACGCCAGCACGGATTTGATTCGCAATTTATTTCGCTCGCCGAACAAGTAAATTCAGGAATGCCCGCCTATGTAGTTAAGCTTGTTTCGACCGCGCTAAATGACGCAAAAAAGGCGGTCAACGGTTCTAAGATCTTGATCCTCGGCGTTGCTTATAAGAAAGACATTGACGACATGCGTGAATCACCGGCTCTTTCGATCATCGACTTGCTGCGTGCGCGCGGTGCCGAGGTCGTTTATCACGATCCGTTCGTGCCGGAGGTTACGTTCGATCATGCATATACGATCGGCGATGGTGAACCACTTTACAATAGTGAGCTGACCGAAGAGTTGATAGGGACCGCAGACTGTGTGGTAATATGCACCGAGCACACGGGCGTCGACTATCGAAATGTATGCGATCGAGCGACGCTGATAGTTGATACTCGAAATGCGCTGGACCCGGAGATCAGAGAATCGAGCTCAGCACGAATAGTAAGGCTATAACATCGAACGAACAAAGGGCAGTTGGAGGAAGACATTATGCTTTTCTTTCACGGAATGCCGAATCCGGCCAGTGTTTTGTACGCACTGATCCTTGCGAAAGTGATCGGATATTCGCTCGCGGGTTTCGTTCTGCAAAAGGTTTACGGCCGCGGCCCCAATTTTCTTATCTTCGCTTTGCTCAGGATAGTACTCGGTTTTGTTGTCGGGCTCGTTTTCTTGATCGTGGGTTTCTCGGTCGAAGGAGTTGCCGCCTCTCTTCTTAATAGTTCTTCGGTCGCTCCTCTTTCAGGCATTCCGATACTGCTCTCTTTGGTCACGTCACGGCTTTTGATCTGGGCCGCACTCGTATGGTTATTCTATGAGCGGCAAGACCCGCAATGGAAACGATTCGTCGTGGTGGTGATCTTAGGAACGATCTTTTCGTTTCTAGTCGATCTTCTATCGATCTATCTCTTCGAGTTTTTCGAAGGCTATTACGACGGCCTTCTTAGATCCATCTCGATTTAGAACTATTTCGCTGATCCGCCCATCGGATATTTGGCACCTTTCCAGGCAGCGGTTCCGCCCTTGAGTGCAAAAACGTTTGAAAATCCTTTTTGTTTTAGTCGTTGTACCAGACCGGCACTTGAATTTTCGTCCACTCAGGAACAATAGACTATTATCTTTTTCCCTTTTGGGATCAGATTTATCTTTGCATCCAGATCCGACGGCGTGATGTTAATTGCACCGCGAACGTGTTCGGCGGCAAATGTGTTTGCATTATGCGTGTCAATGAAAACGGCCGTGCCGCGGTCGAAATCTGCCTTTGCCTGAGCAAGCGGGATCCGCGGTGAATCAGGAAACGGAAGGACCGCCGGCTTTGGCTGTGCATTCGCAGGCACCGGAGTACCTGCCGTAGGCTTTGCCGGTGTATTTGCGGCGGCATTTCTCGCAGCGGTCGAATTCGCGGAAGGTGTGTTCGCGGCACGATCATTTGTACGCGGGCCGGCGCACGCCGATGCGGCCAAAGCGACAAATGCCAAATATAAAATAGACTTGATCATTTAACTGCTCCTATTTTCCCTCAAAAGCCGCAAGAACTTCATCGGCATGTTCGCCTACTTTGACCTTGTCGAATATCTTTACGATCTTCCCGTCCTCGTCGATCAAAAAGGTCTTGCGGAGCGTTCCCATATACTTTTTTCCGTACATACTTTTCTCACCCCAAACACCATATTTTTCGACGATCTTCTTATCGGTGTCGGCGATCAGGTCAAATGGAAGATCATATTTGGCGATGAACTTCTGGTGTGACTTCCCATCGTCTATCGAAACACCCAGAACCTTGATCTTCTTTTTCTTAAATTCCGCAAATCCGTCGCGGAGCGAACACGCCTGTTTTGTGCAGCCCGGCGTATCGTCCTTCGGATAAAAATATAGAACGACACGGGTGCCCTTTAGATCGGACAGTTTGACCTTGTTCCCGTTCTGATCCTTCGCCGTAAAATCCGGAGCTTTCTTTCCCTCTTCCAGCATCGAAAATTCCCCCAATAAACTATTCTCTATTCGAATTTTATACCGTATCGGCAAATGTTCGAAATTAACTGTTTAGCCACGAATGCACGAATAAACGGATTTCCACGATCATTGCAAAAAATTCGCGAATTCGTGGCAAGTTCTTAACTACCGTAGGTCAGATCGACTTCAATTCTGAACGAACAATTTACAAGTTGCAATTCTTACTTTATTTCTTCGCTCCAAAGGTCCATCGAAGCCCGGTCGTCACAAAGACGTCATTACGTTTCGAGCTTCCAACGGGGTCGTTGTTGAACCGGTCGCCGAGCGTAATGTGCCAACCGATCTTCTTTGTAAGATCAGCGGTAAGTGTCGCGTCGAATATAACTCGGTATTCGTTTCGGTCGGTGACGTTCTGAAAGAATGAGATGGCGTTCTGTACCCGCAGCCGCGAATGAAATTTGTGCTTGAGCGAAAGCCCGGCGAGGCCCTCGGGCGTGTCAGTGTTAGGGCCAACCTGCCAGGTTCGGTTCCACGCTCCGCCGAGAAGAAGATCGAGTTCGGTTCGTTCATTCTTGATCGGACGATAGCCCAGCCCGCCGCCCGCGACAGAGCGGAAATTCAGCTTTTTCGGACGATCCCGCTCGAAATCATAGGAAACAAAACCGAAGACCTTCTGGGTTAAATTTCTGTCATACCGGGCGCCGCCCCAAACCGCGTTCTGCGTTGTAGATTGTGCGGAATTGTTTCGGTTGTTGTGCCAAAGGCTGCGGGCGTAAACGGTCAGTTTATCGATGCCGCCGGTCTTGACCGCGCGCATTCCGGTCGTAAGAGTCGAGGTTCGAGTGTTTCCTGATGAAAAACTGTAACCGAAACTGGCATTCCCCTCCCAGCCTTCTGCAAGTCCCATAAATCGGCCGCCAAAGAGGCGTGGGGTCGGCTTTGGCGCAGGCACAACCGCTGCGGGTTTTGGTTCGACGGCAGCAACAGATCTCGCTTCATCGCGCTTTGGAGCTTCAGCGACATCTGCTTCTTCGGCGATCTCCTTAATATGCTCGGCCTTGATCTTTACAATGCCTGCATATAAGGTTTCGACCGTAACCGTTTCATCGTTTCTTTCGACCACTTTGCCCGTGATCCGGTCTCCGTTCTTTAGCCTTACCTCGTGCGCGAATGACGTGACGGTTAGAAAGACCGTCAGCAGCGGCGCGATCAGCCGTTGAGATCTCTTGATCATAGAAGGACTCTGACTTTGTTTATTGTCGAGCAATAGGGTGTGCCCGATGGGTATAATGCTAACATTATGAAAATCGGATGTGAATTAGTTAGCTTAATGATCACCGATCGAATAAAAGGCACCGATGAAACTGATCTCTGAGACAAAAGCCATTGAGAAACTCAGCAGGATTCGTGACAAGTTCGCGGGCGAAGTGCGTTCAAAATACGAGCACGCCGCTTTGCCGTGTTCGCTGTGCGACGATCCGGGAAAGTGCTGCCGCGACGAGCATTTTGTAAATGTTCGGATAACGAGGCTCGAAGCCGCGGCGATCGAAAGCGCTATCAGAGAGTTCGGCCCAGAACGATATGATGAGCTGTCGAAGCGTATCTCCAACGCCGTTCTAAAATACGATCTGGATGACGATCGAAACGGTGCGAGTAAGAACTATGCCTGTCCGTTGTTTCAAACCGGCGTCGGCTGCCTGGTCCACCAAACGGCCAAGCCGCTGCCATGCATTGCACATGCTTGTTATGAAAGAAAGGAAGATCTCCCGCCAGACGACCTGCTCGCCGAACGGGAGATAGAGATAGAAAAACTGAACCGAATGGTTTACGGCAAATGCTTACCGCCGGAACCGATACCGCTTGCGCTCAAGCGTTTGATGCGGTCCTGAGCTTTGCGCCAATGATCGTCATCGGCATCAGCAGCACCAAGAAGATGGCGTGATACCAGAGCGGCAAAACGTTTGCCATCATATACTGCACGATTATCCCGACCAGCAATAAGATCGCGCCGAGTATAAGCGGCGATCTGCGATTCTCACCCGCCACATATGCCGCAAGGAAACCTGCCAGAACCGACGCGATAACGCTTCGGATAAGATGAATAAAAGCAATTGTAGTATCGGCGGCAAACGGCGCATTATTTGCCAATGCAACCTGCGTCGCGTCCTGGTGAGCTCGATACCAGCCCGGCGAAAGCGAACTTAGCACCGCATCGCCCCCGACCCAAATGATCGACCACACAATAAAACCGACAATTATTCCCAGAATTATTCGAACCATAATTGCTCCTTTTATCCAGACAAATTTTCTGCAAACGTAGAGGGGTGAATTGGCGGAAGTATAGGGCAAATCCGGCAAAGAAACAACAAACGAGGAGCAAGAAAATCCTTTGAACCATCAAGCATTTGTGTTAAAGTTCTCGGCAAATAACTAGCCATGAAAACGTACGGCCTTACATTTTTGATCATTCTGGTTTTCGCGGGCTTTGCTCTTGGTCAAGCGACCACCGCAAATTGTCCGACCGTCCAGGTCATCGGCCCGTCAGGTGTCACACCTTTCGGTCAGAATGTAGTTTTCACCGCTAAAGTAGAACCATCGCACAATAAGTTGACTTACAAATGGACGGTCACCGAGGGAACTATCGTCGACGGCCAAGGAAGTTCCTCTGTTACAGTAACATCTCACGCTGACGGAGTGAGCGTAATTGGCGCGGTTGAAGTCTTTGGTTTGCCGGATGGATGCGAGTCAACAGCCCTTGAATCTGCCCCGATAGATAACTTGCCTTCAATTTGTCCGTTTGACGAGTGGGAATCACTTCGACCTAATGGTGTAAGGAATAAGCTGGACATTTTTTTTGCTACATTGACCAATCTGCCAAACGATACGGGGTTGATCGTCTTGCGCTCAAACACAGAAGAAAAACAGACGCTAGACAATCCTCGGATACAGTTCATCGTGAAACATGCGAAATTTAGGAAGTTCGATCTAGGACGGTTAGTATTCAAGATTGAACCGGTCGAACGGGATCAGTCATACACCGTGCTTTGGGTTATGGTGAAGGGTGCAGAATTGCCATGCCCCGAGTGTATTACCTACTACGGAAATACCCTTTAGCTTATAGCTGAGATCCAAGTATCCATTTCGGAAACAACAAATGCTGTCCGAAATATCAATTTCGAGACAGCAACTTCGTTCGCTAACAATCTTTATTGATCTAACGAATATTTAATTCAAACGGAAGCAGCAGCATTGCTTCGCCGTTTCGCATATTGTCGATCATTTCAGCAAAGCGGAAAGCGCGGCGGGCTTCGGCCGGTAGCGAATCGGCAAGTGCTTTCTGTGTCTTGAATTCGGTCGATACAGTCGCGTCTTCGTCGCTACCGAATATGGTTTCAAAGAAAGGCCTCGGAGCCGGGAACACAACGCGGCGTACGTCCTTGTCTGCCGGCAAATTCGCAAGCTGTTTTGCAATATCGATCGCTTTTTCTATACCGCCAAATTCATCTATCAAACCATTTTCCTTTGCCTGAGTTCCGGTCCAAACGCGGCCTTGGCCAAGCGTGTTTGCCTGCTCGTCGGTCATATTTCGGCCCTTGGCGACCTTCGGAATAAAATTCGTGAAATAGATATGGTTGGTCTGCTCTTCCATTTTGGCACGCTCTTCGGGCGTCCATTTTTCGGTCGCACGAAAGATGCCCGCATTCTTCCCACGCATCACGTATTCGTTCGAAATACCGAGCCAATCATACATACCTTTTACTACCGGCTTACCCATAAAAACGCCGATCGATCCCGTGATCGAAGCAGGTTCGGCGACGATCTTGTCGGCATTTGCCGAGATGTAATATCCGCCCGAAGCCGCTACATCGCCCATCGAAACAACGACCGGTTTACCTTTTGCTTTTGCATTATCAATAGCACGATAGATCAGGTCCGAAGCCAGAGCCGAACCGCCCGGCGAATCCACGCGAAGCACGATGGCCTTGATGCCCGGATCCGCCGCCGCATCGTTCACCGCCTGAACCACCGTATCCGACCCGACCATCTGACCTCCGAAAGGACTGTCGTTCGAACGGCCTATATTTATTGCGCCGGAGGCAAAAATAATTGCCACGCGTTCGCCGTTATTGAGCCCCAGCGAATCGGACGATATCTCGCGATATTTGCTGGTGCTGATCGTGCGAAGCGTGTCGTCTGCCTTATATCCCAATTGCGTTTTCAGCTCTTCAAAAACCTGATCGCGATAAAGCGCGCCATCGATCAAACCGACCTCTTTTGCCTGCGGTGCATTATAGGGAGCGCCGTCTATCAGAGCAGTAACATCTTCGATGGACTTTCCTCTCGTTTCGGATATCGCGGTCGAAAACCGGCCGTAATATTCATCGAGGATCGCATTGATCACCTCGCGTTGGCCTTCGCCCATCTCAGATTTCGTATATTGGTCCGGCGCGGTCTTATATTTCGGGCCGACCTGGATCACATCTGTTTCGATCCCCAATTTGTCCAAAGAGCCTTTATAAAAGGTCGCTTCGGCGGCAAAACCGTTTACATAAAGATCGCCAGACGGCGGCAGATAGATCTTATCGGCAGCGGTCGCGATGTAATATTCGCGGTTCATGCCGATCTCCATATAGGCATAGACCGGTTTGCCGGATGTCTTGAAATCAGCGATCGCATCACGAAGTTCGCTCGCTTTACCCCAACCTATTCCGGGGAAATTTATATCAAGCAAAACAGCCCCGATGCGGCTATCGACCTTTGCTTTGCGAAGCTGCGTCAGCAGGCTCGTAAATGATTGACCCTGCGCTATTCCGAGAGCATCCGCCACCGGATCGTCCGGCGTATAATCCGGCAGGTCGCCCGAAACGTTCAATAAAAGAACGCTGTTCGTCGCCACGCTCGGGCGCCCGATCCGATCCGCTAGAAGGACAAGTGCGATGATGCCGACAAAGAAAAGGACGATCCCGATGCCGCCAACGATTAAAATTATTTTTGCTGTTCTTGATGCTGCCATTTTGTTCCTAGACCAAAGGCCGGATCTTCCCAAAACGTCCGACGCCAACAATAAATACGAATAAAAGCCCCTAAAGTTTAATTTTACACAATCGACAGCCAAACACCGATATAGCGACCGGGCGCAGGTCAGAACTGGGAGCGATAGCGACCGGGCTTCCAGAAGCTCCCCTCCTTACGAAGGAGGGGTGGCACCGCTTCGGTGACGGGGTGGTTGATCTGAAATCCAAAATCCCCAATCCAAAATCGATCGACGGGGTGGTTCTCTCTTTGCGGCTTGCCGCCCCAAGTCAGAACCGGGAGCGATAGCGACTGGGCTCTTATGGAATCCAAAATCCAAAATCCCCAATCCAAAATCGATCGACGGGGTGGTTCTCTCTGCGCGGCTTGCCGCCCGATGTGCGGAATGGCTCCGCCTTTCCGTCGCAGCTCTTCTGGAGTTTTAGAAGGAGGCTTCGCCTCCGACAAAAGCATTGTCGCCATTTGCCCTCGCTCAGATCGCGAGGGCCTGGCTCCGAGCTTGAACCGCACACCCACCGGCATCCTCTGCACCAACCTCGGCCGGTCAGAGATGTTGTGTTGAAATTTTGCTATGCGGCTTGCCGCTATGTTGTGCGGCGAAGCTTGCTTCGCCGTGGGCCATAAAAACCCCTCGCGGCTCGCCGCCGATCGCGGGCAAGCCCGGGCCCGAAAACACATGGCCTCAACCGTCAAACCGCAATTCCAGGACCCTAAGCCCCAATTTCGCAGGTCTAACACGGAATTTCGTGCACGGACCTTCGCTATTATAGAATCGTGGTACAATGGCCGCGGCTACAGGCCAAAGAAACCGAAATCAAATCAATTAGGAGAATCTATGAAAGCGACCTTCCTACTCGCAGTATTTGCGTTCCTCATGGTCACAACCGTTGTGGCTCAACCCGAAGCCGCCCCAGTCTGTGAAGTCAACGGACAGAGGCCTCCAGGTGCGATATGCATCATTTGGAATTCGGGTATAAAACGTGTCCCGCTCCAAGTAGAACACTACACGGCTGGCCAGAGACTGGTTACGGACATCGGCTCGGCAAAATTCGACGAAAAGAAGAGCATTGAACTTCGAGGAGCCTTGGCTTATAACAAAACCGATCCTGGCCCATACTTCAAGGAAGACCAAGCATGGACGCCGTCGTCCCACATGCAAATCTCGGTCGAATTCCTAGATTTGCTCGAGGACAACATCGTTGGTACCGTCGCGAATCCTAATTTGAATGAGCCCATTCCGTTCAAGCCGGGAACTAAAGCACGGGTCGTCGTAGTTTACAAAATTGGAAATAAGTACGGTCCCCGCATAGTGAGCATGGACAAGAGCAAAAGCAGCCTCCGGGCCTATGTTTACTGATTGCCAACGTAACAGAAAAAGGGACCCGCAATAAAATCGCGGAATCAGGCACCGCGATTTTTTTTAACCTAGCTAGGGGCGACCAGTTCGGCGAGCTTTGCCGAGATGTTTGCCATCGTGTCCTCTACGGTGCTCAGGCCGCTCCTCGAGCCAAGTAAAGGACTGACTTCACGTAGAGCCTCATACGTCGTTTGGTGGACGATGGGAACCAGCAGGTCACGGGCTAAGAGTGCTGAAAGCTCTTTTTCAGCAATGCCTTCATCTCGAACGCGGCTCAGAAACGCAGGAGTGACTAGGACGATCCCGACGCGTGACTTTACCAGTCCCTTATCGATTTCGCGAAGTAGCGAAGTTCCGAGGGCGACGTCCTTCTCGCTGAACCAAACCGAGACACCCCGAGAAACGAGGTGATCATGTAGTTCCTTTGCGGAACCTTGCCGGTCGTCCCACGCGTGACAGAGGAAGATGTCGCGAAGATCGGGCTCGCTCGCTCGCTTCTCTACGTTATCTCGTACGGGCGTGAGCGTCCGCACCTCGGCCGGGGTGTAGGAAACGGACGAACCGGTTCGCGACCATCTCGGCCTTGCTCCGCTCCCAGACCCGCCGCTGCGTCCGCTGACTCCAATGCTCCGCGACGGAGGGTACGACGGGGATGAGTACGAACTGTAACCACCGGCGCCATAGCCTCTGTATCGACCCCCGCATGCAGGGCAGTCCGCTCGACCGCTCGCTGTGCGATGGCCCTGTCTTGGTGCTGTGCATCTAGCCATAAAATTCCTCCTGTGCAATATCGCAACTCTTCCGCCTAAGCTGCATCAACAGCAATCTTTATTGATGCAAGGGTAAAGGATTTCGCCCAACTAGCGCCAATCCCATATATCGCCGTAGGACTCATGTAGCTGTTGTCAATCTTAACGGCCACGATACTTCTTCCCATTTCCACTGCCTTTTCGATTTCCCATGTAACCCATTCACTCTTCCAAGTCTCCTCACCGATTAGGCAAAGGAAATGTGAGCAATTGCCGATTCTTTCCTTAATTACCCTTTTTATATATGCCGCGTCCGTGCTGTTAACCGAAACATCAACTGAATGGTCATAAAACTCGAAGTCAAAAAGGTCGTTGCTGTCCCAAGCAACAAGGAGGTTCTTATATCGCTTGTCGTTGTCGTAGTCATAACTGATAAATAGGTCGACACTCATTTATTATTCTCCTTGGGCAATTAACTCTCTAATTTCTTTTTTGACCTGGAGCGACGCTCCATAACGTGATTCTTTGTTCGAGTGAACGTTTCTCCTTCCCAGTCGGCTTCGATGAGTTCGAGAAACCTTTTTTCCGCGTCATCTGCGGCGTCGTCGTCGCCCAGTCCCCGCATCATATTGGACAATGTGGCGTAAATCCATCTTTGATCTTGTCGATTGTCACGATCAGCTTCATCAATTTCATTGATGATTCGCACTACTTCCTTCCTGGCCTTAATGGCTGCGATTCGGTAATACGTCGCTTCATCCAAATCCTCCTCGATGTCTTCACGCAGTTCCAAACAAGTTACATAGTTCTCGCCCGTGTAATAATCGTCGGCGACCGTAAAACCCTTTCCATACAATTCAATTGCCCTGTCCAAATACGTCGGTTCTTTAGTTTCAAGGAATAGATTCTTGTAGATTGCTCCGGTTATGCCGAGCGTTTCTGGATCGTTGGTATCCTCAGGTTCAAGTTTGTTGACGACTGCAAGAGCGTTTGTCAGAGCCATTTGGGCGGATGGGTCCTTTGACTTATAGGTGCACAGCGCCTGTTGCTGAATAAAGTACGATTCGTTATCTGCAATTGCCGCAGCTTTTTCCCACTTGGTGGCAGCAGCCGAAAACTCATTCTTCTGCATATGCAATGAAGCATTTTCTGACAAAGCAAATATGCTATTCTCCCGCCCCTGCAGACTGGTAATTATCTCCTCGTATTGCTCATCGCTAAGCTTTAGAGGTTCTAAATCACGCATATGTTCGTAGAGTGGACTGTCAGCTTTGGGGCTTGTTCTTATTGATCCGATCAGAGTCGACAGTTCCCGAACGCAACGACCTGCCTCGTCGGATCCAATGTCGTTGCCAAGATGTTTGTAAGTAAAGATTCTAGTATGGTCGATATCAAAGGGAATTCTGTTACTTCCCGACTTAATAATGATAGTGGAATAAGGTCGAGCTGCGTGTCTGATTCCCAACTCGTAGAGAGCATTAGGATTGAACGTGGAAATATCTGCAATTACCAATTCTGCTCGTAGAAGTAATGCGTACATGCTTCGATCAATCAGGCCGGAGTCCTGTATTTCGTCGCCACGAACGCATCGAAAACCGGCCTCGTCAGCCGAAGGGAAGATAATGTTTTTGTATGTCGCATCAAGATTGATTTTCTTGCGCGTCGCGTAGTCGGTCTTTACTCCAAAACCCATTATCACAAAACAGATCGGTTTAGCTGACATACTTCTTAATCCTCAAGTGCCAAAAGCTTCGCCTATTTATAGACGAAGCCCTCAGTCTACAAACAATTAAACTGCAATTGAGCAAGTTGTGGGGCTCGCCCATACTAATTCTACGGGTGAGGTTAGCAGAAAAAATGCAAAGGTCAACCGGAAAGGCCCCGCCGGTGCTGAGGCTTTTTGTAATTAACACACGTAGATCGCGTGAGGCTGAGAACCACCCCGTCGATCGATTTCGGATTTCGGATTTGGGATTTGGGATTGGAAAAGAGCCCAGTCGCTATCGCTCCCGGTTCTGACCTTTGCGGTGGTGTTGCATAGATAATATGGTTTACAATGCACGCAACATATGATAGTATCTGGCGATGCGGCTAATGGCAGCGGTCGCGTGTTCTTTGAAAGGTTTTTTTCGAGCATCGTCATAGATGAACAGGAAATTGAGACGTCGTCTCAGTTTTTGGCCGATCCTTCTCAAAACTGAGACGGCTCTGGCTTGATCTGTGACATCGGCAAGCTAAAGCTTGAACTCTGAACTTCTTTGCCGGCTTTGCGTCAAAAGGCCTCAGTCCATCGAACTGGCCGCCCGTTCACGCAGGCGGTTCTGACATGATCGCCAAAAACGCCGATTCTTGTCCCACGTTGTCCCAGACTCGGGCATTCGCATTGGGACAAAAATGGGCGAAAATGACCAAAAGTGTGAAAAACGCCCACTTTTGTTCACATGTGTTCACATCGCACGCTTTCGTATGTGAACATTTATCGCACTTCGCCGAGCGGCATTCGGTCCGGAACTTTGTGTAAGCCGTCTTTGAGCCTTAGCGACTTTGGGTTAAATTCTTTAATCTATATTGTTATGGCGAAAAAAGGTTCAGTTCTGATCTGTGACGACGAAGAGATAATGCGCGATGTGCTTGAGACTATTCTCTCGTCCGCGGGTTACAAGGTCGAACTTGCGAAAAAGGGCGAAGAGGCCCTCGTGCTTTATTCCGAACACGCTTTCGATGTCGTTCTGATGGATGTTTCGATGCCGGGCATAGGCGGATTGAGCGCCCTCGAAGAACTTATCAAGCTCGACCCCGATGCCGTCGTGCTTATGGTGACCGCGTTTGCCACATTCGACACGGCGATCTCAGCGTGGGAAAAAGGTGCGGCGGGCGTTATCCGAAAGCCTTTTCAGAACGAACAGATCCTTGCGCTTGTCGCGAAAGGCATCAAGAAGCGCAAAAAGGAAGAAGAACGCCAGACCCTGCGCCAAGTGATGACCCGGTCCGTAAGCCGCGATGCGATAATCGGCCGCTCGGAAAAGATGGAAGAGATCTTCCGGCTGGTGGAGCGTGTGGCACCGGCCCGCTCGACCGTGTTGATAACGGGCGAAAGCGGAACTGGTAAAGAGCTGCTTGCAAAGGCTATTCATGAAGCAAGTCCGCGGGCCGACAATCCTTTTGTTGTCGTAAACTGCTCGAACATTCCTTCGGAGCTGCTCGAATCGGAACTTTTCGGCCACACAAAAGGAGCGTTTACCGGTGCGGTCGCGGCAAAGAAGGGCCTGTTTGAGGTTGCGGACTCGGGCACGATATTTTTAGACGAGATCGGCGATCTTCGGCCGGAAATGCAGGTTCGGCTTCTTCGTGTGATCCAGGAACGCGAGTTTATCCCGATCGGCGAAACCAGTTCGACAAAGGTCGATGTACGCATCATTGCTGCAACCAACGTTGACCTGAAGGACGCTGTAAAGAACGGCACTTTTCGCGAAGATCTTTATTATCGCCTGTCTGTCGTCCCGATCGAGCTTCCATCGCTGCGGCAACGCCCCGAAGATGTTCTTCCATTGGCCCAGCATTTCATCAGGAAATATAACGAAGAGAACGGACGCAAGATAACAGAAAGCCTGAACCCTGAAGTTCTATCGCTATTGGAGAACTATTATTATCCGGGAAATGTCCGCGAACTTGAGAATATTATCGAGCGAGCGGTCGTTATTGCTGCTACCGACGAGATCACGCAGGATTGCCTGCGACCTGAGGTCCGCGATCCGGAGCTTGTCCTCAAAATGATCCGGCAAACCGAAGGAACATCTGGTTCGATCGATATCGGCCGAGGCGTTAATTTTTATGATGAGGTCAAGAAATTCGAGATCGATATGATCCGCCGAGCTCTGGAACAGACCGGCGGCCACCAATCCCGCGCCGCCCGCCTGCTCGGCCTAAACGCCACAACTCTGAATTCGAAGATTCGGACCTACAATCTATCGCCCAAGGTGGCTGGCAAGTAAAGTTTGATCCATTTCGAGTTGAAGTAGATCAAGCACACACATATTCGCAGTCCGCAGATCCTCCAGGTGGCCACCCGCCAAAAAATACGAATTATTGTACGAAATTCAAATATCAGAACAAATCTCGCTTTTTGGGGCTTCGTGGTGTTCCTGCTAAAGTCCACTAATTCGCCTGTTTCCATAATTTAGGGCTATTTGAACCGATTTGGGGCTATTTGGTATGTGGTTTGCTATTTGGCGGCTTGTACAAAGCCTATCAATTTTGCAATGTACATCACCCCAACGAAATTTTGATCTAGGTTGTTTGAGCTCGACTTTTATTTTGGGTTGAAACATTTATTTTTTCAGCTTTACCTTTATCCATTCTCGCTTGTGCAATTTTTAGGTTGTATCTCAAGTTTGTTCGGAACTTACAAATATGGAGGAGAAAATGAAAAAGCTGATTAATGGCTTCGTTGCATTTGCCTTTATGGCGTTCTTTGCAACAGTTGCCTTCGCCCAAACGGGCTCAATTGGTGGAACTGTTGCAGATGCAAACGGCGCTGTGGTGCCGGGCGCGACTATAACGGTTCGCGGCCAGGCTGGACAGACCTATAATGCTGTCTCGGGCTCAAACGGTACCTACACAGTGCCGGCCGTTGCTTCTGGAACCTATACGGTGACAGTGGTGGGGTCGGGCTTCAAAACATTGGTAGTCGAAAACGTTAAAGTTGACGTTGGAACGCCTACCCGTGTAGACGGCGTTCTTCAAACAGGCGGTGTTGAGGAAACAGTAGTTGTCACTACCGGCGGTGAAGTGCTTCAGACACAGACCGCTGCAGTTGGAACAACGATCCAAGGCCGACAGATCTTGGAAACGCCGATCCGCTCGCGAGATGCTCTTGACCTGATCACGCTTCTGCCGGGAACCGCAACGGTCGGCCGACCGAGAAGTTCGTCAATCAACGGCCTACCAAAAGGTGCGTTGACAATTACGGTTGATGGCGTTGATGCTCAAGACAATACGCTTCGTTCATCGGATGGATTTTTTACTTATGTTCGTCCGCGTGTAGACGCGATCGAAGAAGTAACGGTTTCAACATCGAACCCTGGTTCGGAAGTTGGAGGCGACGGAGCAGTTCAGATCCGATTCGTTACACGAAGAGGTACTAATGATTATACGGGCGGTCTATTCTGGAAGCACCGGAATGTTGCCCTAAATTCGAATTATTGGTACAACAACCGCGATGGCATTGATCGTCAAAGAATTATTCTCAACGAATTTGGCGGACGCGTCGGCGGCCCGATCCCGTTCTTAGGGTTTGGCAATGACGCGAAGTGGTTTGATTCTGGAAAGAACAAGCGATTCTTCTTTGTTTCTTGGGAAGAATTTCGGATCCCGGAATCGGTAACCCGTACAAGAACGATCTTGACGCCATTAGCGGCAGGCGGTCAGTACAGTTACATAAGCGGTGGTGCTGTTCAATCAGTCAGCCTTTGGGATATTGCTGCTAACAACGGCCAGCTTGCAACGATCGATCCTACGATCCAGAGCGTCTTGAACCGGATACAACAAGGTGTCTCCAGTGGCGGGACCACTGCACCGATCACGAATAATCCGAATCGAAACACTTACAGCTTTACAAATTCGGGCCTTAACACGCGTAACTTCTTCGCGCTGAGACTTGATTTCAATCTCACGAAGAACCACTCATTTGAGTTTGTTACGAATCGGCAGCATTTTCGTCCGGGTATGGATTTCCTTAATTCGAGGGATCCGATATTCCCTGGATTTCCTTTCTACGGACAGGGCGGCGTTCGTCAGTCATGGGCATATGCACTTCGATCGACGTTGTCTAATAGTGTTGTTAACGAATTAAGGTACGCCCAGTCAGGTGGTGCAACAGACTTCTTCGGAACCACCTCACCGGCCGACTTTGATTTTTCAGGAGGCTTCTTCCTAGATTTTGGAGCCGCAGGTGTAACATCTCCGTACAACAACAATTTCTCGCAGATAAGAAGCACACCGACCTACGACCTCACGAATTCAACTACGTGGGTCGCGGGTAAACATTCGATAAATTTTGGTGGCCAGTATAAGACCATCAGAACTCTGAATATAAACAAGAACAGAGTCGTGCCAACGGTCGGATTTGGGATAAACTCGCTTGAAGGAACCGCCTTCACGATGTTCAATGCGACCTCCCTTCCCGGTTCGACGGCCACTCAGCAGGCTGAAGCGCGTGCACTTTATGCACAGCTCGTTGGCCGTGTAATTAGCTACGCGTCGAACGCCTACTTGAACGCGGCGGGTACATACGAAGAAAATGGACTGTTGACCCAGAATTTCCGTCAAAGGACCTATGGCTTATTTGCTCAGGACAATTGGAGAATACGTCCGAACTTCTCAGTTAATTTCGGTGTGCGATGGCAGCCGCAAGAGGCGTTTGAGATCAGGACCGCAAACGTTGGGAAACTTGAAAATCCCGATCAGGTCTGGGGCATCTCCGGTCCCGGAAACATCTTCCAGCCTGGAGCTACCGGTGGCCAGGATCCGCGGGTCGTTCTCTACAACGTTGGGGAGAAAGCTTACTCCGACGACATGAACAATTGGGCACCTTCGGTGGGCTTTGTTTGGAGCCCCGGATTTAGCGGAAGCGTTGGACGGGTACTCTTCGGTGCGGCAGATAGAAGCGTAATTCGAGGCGGATACTCACGTGCGTTCGTGCGTGAGGGTTCGGCACTGCAGACGACCATAACCGGAAATACGCCGGGTGGACTCCTAAACCTAACGCGTTCCACTGCGGTTGCAGGAAGTCTGGTTCTCGGAACTAATCTTCGAGACGCGGGCAATCCGAATCTGGTTTCACCCGGATTTAATGCGACCCCAAGCTTCCCGTTTGCACTTAGCACTGCGAATCAAGCATTAGCCGTCGATCCTGACATCAAGACCGGCTATGTTGATTCATTCAGCCTTGGCTATCAGCGGCAGCTTGATCGAAACACTGTTGTCGAGGTCAGATATGTTGGCAACCGCGGTCGCGGTATTTACCGACTTAACTTTATCAACGAGACCAACGTGATAGAGAATGGCTTTGCTCAGGAGTTTAGACTCGCTCAGCAAAATTTCTATGCCAACGTTGCCGCTGGTAGGGGAAATTCGTTCGCATACTTTGGGCCGGGAACGGGCACATCGCCGCTTCCCATAATGGTTGCTTACTTTAATGCCCCGGCTACGAATAATCCGGGAATTCCCCAGGGAAGCCCGAATTCCGGCTACACTGCTGCAAACTTCGCGAATACGGCGTTGATTCAGTTCTTTAACAATCTCAATCCGAACGTACTTGGATTTGTCGGAAGCGGTTCGTTTGAGAACAATGCCGGTCGAAGAAACAACGCGATCCTGAACGGATTGCCGGCAAACTTCTTCCGTGTTAATCCGGCAGTACCAGCGGGCGCATTTCAACTCAGTGATGATGCCCGCACTTGGTATGACTCGGGCGTTATCGAATTTCGTCGGCGTATGTCCGCTGGTATTCGAGTATCAGCCAGCTATGTTTGGTCACGAGCTCAGTCGGATGCTTTCGCTTCAAGCGGAACGCAGCAGTCGAACTATAGCTTGAGGCCGGAAGGCATAGTTAATGCAAAGAACGTTCAGGTCTTTGATGTCCGGCACGTTTTCGTGTTTGATGGAACCTGGGATCTGCCGTTTGGCCGTGGCCAGAAGTTTGGCGGCAATGTCAGCCGTCTGGCAGACCTGTTCATTGGCGGTTGGACAATAATGCCGGTCGCGAAATGGCAGAGCGGCTCGCCGTTCCAGTTCGGTAATGTTCAATTGGTTGGAATGACAGCAAGAGAGCTCCAGAAGGAGATCAAGGTTCGAAAGGGCCCGAACGTTGTCACATTCCTGCCGGATGATATTATCCTCAACACACAGCGAGCCTTCGACCTGAACATAACAGGTGCAGGCGGATATGGAACGACATATGGTGGAGCCCCCACAGGGCGGTATATCGCTCCGGCGGGAACAGGCAACTGTCTGTCACAGTTCGGTGGCCAGTGTGGATTCACCAACCTGATCCTTTACGGGCCGGATTTCTTCCTTTTTGATGCTTCCGTTTCGAAACGGTTCAGGATCGATGAGAAACGAAATATCGAATTCCGTATGACAATGCTTGACGTACTCAACGCACCTCCTTTCAGGATCGGTGGTTGGGGCGCAGACGTTGTTGCTGCGGGCGTAGGTGGAACTACCTTTGGCCAGCTTGGAGCCGGTTCGGCATATCAGGATCTATCGACCACCAATAACCCTGGTGGCCGTATGATCGATTTGATGCTCAGAATCAACTTCTGATCTGATCGAACTTGGATGTTTTATGCGGTGTCGAGAGATCGGCACCGCCTTTTTCTTGGTTTTGAAGTTTGATCAAAGCCGATCTTCTAAAGGGCTCCGTAGTTAGCGGCCGCGTTGGCTTCGATGTCTGGGTGTTCGGGTGAGATGCGAATGCAGGCGGCCTGATGGCGCGGCTTTATTTCGACCAATTGCGGTTTGGTGCGGCGGCATTCGTCGATCGCGTAAGCACAGCGTGTGTGGAAATGGCAGCCCGCGGGCGGATCGATCGGCGAAGGAACATCGCCCTGCAAGATAATGCGTTCCCGTTTTGCCTCGATCTCAGGATCGGGTACCGGCACGGCCGAGATCAATGCTTTGGTATAAGGCATCAGCGGGTCGGCGTAAACGTCGCGGCCCGGGCCAAGTTCAACGATCTCGCCTAAGTACATAACTGCGATACGATCCGAAAGATGCCGGACGGCACGCAGGTCGTGCGAAATAAATAGGTAGGTCAAGCCCTTCTGAGCCTGAAGCTCTTCCATCAGGTTCATTATCTGTGCCTGAATGGAAACATCGAGCGCGGAGATCGGTTCATCGGCGACGATAAATTCCGGATCGACCGCTAGAGCACGAGCGATTCCAATGCGCTGGCGTTGGCCGCCTGAGAATTCGTGCGGATAACGGCGAATGAAACGGCGGCTTAATCCAACGGTCTCCATCAATTCGGCAACACGCGTGTCGGCAGCGGCACCGCTCGCCAGGCCAAATGTTCTGATAGGTTCGCCGATTATCTGGCCAACGTTCATTCGCGGATTTAAGCTTGCATACGGATCCTGAAAGATCATCTGAAGATGTTTTCGCTGCTCGCGCATTTCGCGTTGAGGCATTCCCGCAAGGTCGCGCCCATTGAAAAGCACACGGCCCCCAGTCGGTTCCGTCAGGCGCAAGATCGCCTTGCCAAGCGTTGATTTTCCGCAGCCCGATTCGCCGACAAGCCCGAGCGTTTCGCCTTTCTGAATTTCCAGCGATACACCGTCGACCGCCTTTACGATCTTCTCCGAAGAAAAGAGCCCGCCGCCGATGCGGTAATGCACCTTCAGGTCCTGCAAAGAGATCAAATTGTTCCCGTTAGTTTCCATCTATTTGACCGGGGCCTCGATCGTAACCTCGCTTACGGTGTCGTATTTGACCGTCATATTCTTTAATACGCCGTTCGGATATTCGGCGAAGATCTTCATCGGCTGGCCCGTTTTATGGCTGATCCACATCTTTGCCGTAAACGGGTAGTCCCCGGCCGGAGTCACGTTCTTATAACTATAAACACCTGCAGATTCGCCATCGAGCGTTTCTTCGCCTTCGTATTTGGTGTCCGAAAGTGTCTTGAGCCCTTCCTCGGTAAACGAATCACGCAGGTTCGGTATGCTTTGGCCCGCGGTGGGCATTTTTGTCCAGTTGTCACCAGACTTCATATACCCTTCCCTGCCGATATAGATCATCTCCATCCCGGCTCCGGTTCCGGTTCCGCCGAGATAGGTAATATGGAACCGGTCCGGCGCCAGATATTTCACCTGCGATCTGATCTCGGTTTGACCCATGCCGTCCATGTTTGCCGTAAAGTAGGGAAGAGTCAGAAATTTTCTCGATGCTTCGACAATATCTGCCTTAGGGTCGCTGCCGCCAGTTGAAATTGCGCCGCCCGATCCGCCCCCGGAAAGAGCGCCCGGCAGCCTACAGCCAATAACGACTAGCACTAATAACAATAATGCCGGACTGAGTTTTTTCATTTATTCATCCTCGCAGAAGATGTTGATCGTTCGATCTTCGATTCCTCATAAACTTCCTTAGCGAAATGGCAAAGCGAATGGTGACCTTCGCTTATCTGAACGAACGGCGGATATTCAGTCCGACACATTTCCTCAGCGCGGTCGCAGCGTTCGGCGAACGGGCAGCCCGGCGGCAGATGCGCGACGTCCGGCGGCAGGCCCGGTATCTGATAAAGCGGTTCACCTTGTTCGTGTGCCGGATCAGGGACGCTTTTCAGCAAGCCTTTTGTGTAAGGGTTCGCCGGCGTCGCGAACAGTTCTTTTGTCGGAGCCTGCTCAAATACCTTTCCGGCGTACATCACGATTATCTTGTCGGTCATCCCGGCCACAACGCCTAGGTCGTGCGTGATAAGGATCACGCTGGTGCCCATTCGGGCCTTCAGGTCTTTTATCAGCTCAAGTATTTGTGCCTGGATCGTTACGTCCAGAGCTGTCGTCGGTTCGTCGGCGATAAGCAATTCGGGGTCGCAGGAGAGGGCCATTGCGATCATCACCCGCTGCCGCATTCCGCCCGATAGCTCATGCGGGTAGCCATCCATTCGCGAACGCGGATCGGGAATGCCTACCGTCTCAAGCATTTTTACGCCGTGTTCGTACGCCTCTTTTTTCGTATGGCCAAGGTGCAGCCGCGTTACTTCCATCAACTGCGTTGAGATCTTCAGGAACGGATTCAACGAGGTCATTGGATCCTGAAAGATCATCGCTATCCGCTTTCCGCGGATCTTGCGAACGTCTTCGATCGGAAGCGCCCGAACATCGATCCCGTCAAAGACAATATCTCCGCCGACTATCTTGCCGGGCGGTTCCGGAATCAACCGCATAACGGAAAGATTTGTCACCGATTTTCCCGAACCCGATTCGCCGACAATGCCAAGCGTCTCGCCCTTTTCAAGCTCGAACGAAATACCGTCCACCGCCTTGACGATGCCGTCTTCGGTCTGGAAATAGGTCTTAAGGTCTTTGACCGAAAGTATTGTGCCGTTATTCTCCATTCAATATCTTCACCGCGGAGACGCGGAGTCGCAGAGAAACTCTTGCGATTAAATCGCATATGATCTCAACTCTCGGCATCTCTGCGGTTCATTATTTGTACTAAAATTTCCTTGTCTGCGGGTCGAGAGCGTCGCGCAGGCCATCGCCCAAAAAGTTAAGTGAAAACAATGTCAACGCCATCGTCACGCCGGGGAACAGCATCTGCCACGGAAAGATCTGAATGTTCTTGATGCCGTCCGAGGCCAGGCTTCCCCACGAGGCATACGGTGCCTGAACGCCAAGGCCTAGAAACGATAAGAACGCCTCGGCTAGCATAACACTTGGCACCGTAAGCGTGGCGTAAACGATAACCGGGCCGAGTGCATTCGGCACCAAATGGCGAAAGATGATACCAAAAGTTGATACTCCGGTCGCACGCGCAGCCAGCACGAATTCTTGATTCTTGAGGCTCAATATCTGGCCGCGAACAACACGCGCCATTGTCAGCCACGATACAAGCCCAAGTGCGAAGAACAGCAAAAATATCTGGCTCAAACCCTGGCCCGCCGTTGCAAGAAATTTATCCGCGATCCATCCGCCGAATTGTCCCAGAAAAGCCGTGTGCATCCACGCATTTATCAACATCGCCTCAACCGCAAGCCCGACACATAGCAAAGCGAAGAGCACCATGAACACCTTTAACAGCAGTGGATTGACTCGTGGCGCAAAGTGTTCCTTTAACAGGCGATACACCCGGCCGAAAAACCACACCAGCAGCGCAAGTATCGCTATCGCCAAAATGATCGCCGGTAGAGCACTGATCAAAAAAGCCAGGTTCGGGCCGCCGAATACATTCAGCAACACGATAACGACCAGAATATAGGGCACGGAATAAATGATATCGACGATGCGCATCATAATGTTATCGATACGCCCGCCGACAAATCCCGCAACCGCTCCCCACGAAACGCCAACGATCAAGGATACTACCGTTGAGATAATGCCGACCATCAACGAGATGCGCCCGCCTTGCAGAACTCGTGCTAGCAGGTCACGGCCTTGATCGTCGGTTCCCATCGGATGCATCAATGAAGGTGCGAATGAACGGACGCGGTCGCCGCCTTCGACCCCGGTCGGAATGTAGTCCGGCGTAAATCCGTTGAGCAAATAAACAAGCGTCGGGCCGACCGCGACAAGCAAGACCATCGACCAGACGACTATCAGGCCGAACACCGCAAGCTTGTTTTTCAGCAGCCTCTTCCATGCGTCCGCCCAAAGCGAATTTCCACGGCTCGTCCGAACGGACCAAACTGCGTATGCCGTCAGCGAAAGAAAGACAACGAGAAAAACGATCAGTCCGAAGCCGGAAAAATATTCTGTATATGAGCTAAAATGCAAAGCGATCAGCGATAAGCCGACGAGCATCAACAGACCGAGCCCGACCAGCCGTTTCCGGTCGTCGTGCTCAATTTCGCTTAGATCTGCAATTTCACCTATCTGCATAAAAACTCGAACGTTCGTTTAGTCGTAACGGATCCGTGGATCAAGAAAACCATACGAGATATCAACTATCAGATTAAAGACCATTATCAGGATCGAAAGAAAGGCAACGATGCCGAGCGTCAATGGCTCGTCGCGGTTCAGCACTGATTGAATAAATATGTTCCCGAGTCCCGGAATAGCGAATACCTTTTCGACCACGACCGTTCCAGCAAGCAATCCGGCGAGTGCGGGTCCGGTGTATGAGACCACCGGGACAATTCCGCCGCGCAGCCCATGCTTCAAAAGTACATTCTTTTCGTCGAGCCCTTTCGCTCGCGCCGTTCGAATATAATCGGACCGCATTACCTCAAGCATTCCCGCACGAGTCAGCCGTGCGATATACGCCATATAGATCGCCGAAAGTGTTATGACCGGAAGGACCAGATTTGAAATGCCGCCCCAGCGCGCCGGCGGCAGCCAGAAGAGCCAAAGCGAAAATACGATCACCAGGATCGGCCCCAAGACGAAGTTCGGCACCGAAAGTCCGAGCATCGCGGCCGTCATCGATGAATAATCCCAAGCCGAATTTTGTTTTAGAGCGGCAATATTTCCGGCGAACAGGCCGATCGCGAGAGCAAGGATATATGCAAGAAAACCGATCGTTGCCGAATAAGGAAGATGGCGGATTATGATCTCGTTGACCGACTGGCCGACGTATTTTACCGAATCACCAAAATCAAAACATTTGATCGTTGTGCTGAAAACATTGAAACGCAGGCCCGAAGTTGATGTGTCTCCGGCGGGTGCGGTGCGGCAGGTTATGTTGCCGAGCATCATCAGATACTGCTGATACCACGGCAGGTCAAGCCCATATTTCTGGCGAATATTTGCCTCAACCTCCGGCGGAAGATTGCGTTCGTCCGAATAAAAATTTCCGGGCGCAACGCGTATCAATCCCCACGTTACCGAAACCACAAGCAACGCCATCGGAATGATTATTAGAAATCTGCGGAGGATAAATCCGATCATATTTTAATAACCGAACATCTTTTCATCCATATACCCCTGCTCTCGTTCGACGACAGAGGGTTGTGTCGCGATAAGCCGCTGAATCTGGCCGGTCACCCACTCGTCGCGAACGGCGAATATCTTGTCGACATTCGTGTCCCATTTTTCGGGGTCCTGTTCAATATACACGAATTTCCACGAATGCAGAGTTCCCGGGTTCGGATAAAGGCCTTTTACGTACGGCTTACGCAGGAAATTAGTTTTCTGTGTCTGCCACGGCAGAACAGGTTGATCCTGCATTACGAAAAATTCGGCCTCGGCCATTTTCTCGAACCGAGCTTTCGGATCGGCCAAACTGTTCGCTTCGTCGATCAATTTGTCGAACTTCGGATTCGTCCAGCCCGTCGAACTGTCGTTGTTCTTTCCATAGAACAATTTTAAGAACGACATCGGGTCCATATAATCGCCGATCCAGCCGGCACGGCCGAGGCCGTTGTACTCAAGATTCTTTCGCGTGTTCAGAAACGTTTTCCATTCCTGGTTCTTTAGCTGAAGCGTAATGCCCAGGTTCTGCTTGAACTGCGCCTGAATGAATTCGGCGATAGATTTATTGTTTTCACTTGTGTTGTAGAGTATCTCAACCTGATCGACCGGAAAGCTTGGGCAAGACCAGTTGCCTTCGTCACCTGTCACCGGAAAGCCGGCTTCACCCAATAATTTCCGAGCCTGTGGTGCATCGAACTTGCGAGCCTTCCATTCTTCGAGCGAGCTGCCGATCTTTTTTAATTCTCGATCATAGACCTTTGCCCGGATCGCTTCATATTCCGGGAACAAACCTTCGGGTGTGAAATCGACAAGCGGCTGCGTCGTCTTTCGAAACTTCGCCATCGCATCCCGATCGACTGCAAGTGCGAATGCTTGCCGGACCTTCAGATCGTTCATCGGCGGCTTCGTCACGTTAACCGTGTAGTATTCGATCGCCACTTCCGGGTGGTTCATATATTCGTGCTTGTATTCACGAAGCATTTCGACCCACGCCGCCGGGACGGTGTGGTTGTAAATTGCATCGACGCGGCCCGTTTTGTAAAGATTGAGCATCGTCGTTTGCTCTTCGAGCGGGTAAAATTCGATCCCGTCGAGCCTCACCATTTCGGCATCCCAATAATTTGGGCTCTTTTCAACGACTATACGGTCGTACGGGCGATGTTCTTTCAATCGAAAAGGCCCGCTGGTTACGATGTTCTCCGGTTTGGTCCAATTCTTTCCATGTGCTTCGATCGAAGGCCGATGAACAAGCCTGAAGAACTGATGGCCAAGCAGCCCGATCAGAAACGGTGCCGGCTGTTTAAGCTTGATGCGAAACGTATGATCATCGACAGCTTCGAGTCCGAGGTCCGTCGGTTGGACCGGTATGAATTCGGCACCTTCGGCAAGAGCTTTCAGCTTAGGGTCTTTTTCAAAAAGCGTCGCCCGGCCTTCCGCGCTTGATGGAACTGTCAACCGCGTTGGCCCATCGATGTATTTCCGAAACTCACTCTTCGCTTCAGTTTCGGCCGCGGGAGGTGCTTCAGTTGCCGGTGCTGCATTCGCTTCGGCTGCGGGTGCCAGATCTGACTTAAGCAAAAATCTGCCGTTTCGGTCGCGGACGAAAGATTGCTTTGCATTATATTCCTGAGCGTATTTTATGTAATGAGCAAGGTAAGCGTTTTTGGCGGCAAGGTTCGGATCGAGTGCACGACTGAATGTATAAACAAAATCGTGCGCCGTTATCGGGTCGCCGTTCGAAAACACCGCATTCTTCCTGAGCTTAAAAACGTATTCGGTGTTTGCCTGCCCGACCTCCCAGCTTTCCGCGATGCCCGGGATCGACTGCATCGTCCGCGGATCGTATTCGACCAATCCATCGTGTATCGACATCAACAGACGCGCTTCGGGCTGGCCTGTCGGGATCGCAGGATCCAGCGATTCGGGTTCGGAACCGGTAATATACCGAAGTACATTGTCCGAAGGCGCCTCGGTTTGCCCATAAAACTCGCTTTTGGCGGAGGCTGTACACCCGGCTGCGGCAATGGCCGCCAATGCGACGGCTGCGGCAACGATCAGTCGAATTTGAAAGCTTTTGAACATAATACGACCTCGCAACTGGCAGTTGCACGTGATATCAAACCACGATATCGGAGAGTAGGATCCGCCCGTCCGCAAAGTACTGTTTAGACAGCAAGCGAAGATAGATCAAGGATTACGATTCCTGTTTAGCCTTCTTCGGTTGCCAATTGTTATCGATACGAACGTTTTGAAGCAGCGGCGCATCGAGCACGTTGGACTGAAATCCCAGAACATACGGTCTTACAAGCGAATAAGAGGTCGGGAAGTACAATGGGATCGCCTCGAGTTCGTAGAGGGCTATTTCTTCAGTAAACCCGATCACTCCATCATTGTCCACGGACGAATTTGTGTTCGAATTACTATTCGCTGAAGACAGGTTCGGCTTCCGAACCGTCGCCTGGGGTTCTTGCTCAAAGATCGCCCGCAGCCCGGCACGCTCGTCGGCGGTCGGCAGGACGACACCACGCCGAACCAGATCGTATTCACCGCTGTCGATGGCAGACCTTACTTCTTCGCTTTCTTTTACGATGATCTCGGTCTCAAGGTTTAGGTTTTGCTTCCACATTCTTGCGACGCTGCGTGCGATCCGCTGCTGGGCATCGTTTCGGTTGACGACAAGCCGAAGAACGGGGAAACCCGAGCCTTCGGGAAAACCTGCCTCGTCGAGCAACTCACGGGCCTGTGCCTTGTCTTCAGTTATCTTCGTTTGCGAATCGGTTGGAAACGGAAAAAGCGAAAGTGCTGGCCGTGTGGTTCCGGCAAGATCGCCGTCAGTCAGCCGTTCGCGTTCGATAGCCATCGAGAGTGCCTGTCGCACACGCCTGTCGGAAAATGGCGCGGCAGCCGAGTTTACCTTGTAAAAATTCACTGCCGCAAACGTGCTCTTTCGAAAATCGTCATAGGGTTCGAGCAGTTTAAGTGCAAGCGGTTCGAAAACGGCGTTTGTTACCGCATCAAGCTCGCCGGCCCGATAGGCTTGCAGGGCATCTTCGGGCTTTGCCTTTGCGACGAAATGGACCGAAGAAAGAGCGACCGATGAAGCGTTCCAATAGCTTTCGGAGCGGTCAACCACAACCCGTTCGGCCTCAACCCTGCTGACGGTGAACGAACCGTTCGTGATGTGTGTTCCAAGTTCGATCTGTTTCAAAAGCCGCTGGTTGGTTCTGTGAACCGGCCTGAACATCGGGTTGGCGGCAAGCTTTGGCAGATCGCGATCCGGTGTTTTCAGAACGACAACAAATGTCCTGGGGCCCTTTGCATAGATCGAACCGCCTGTCGCGGATTCTACAGCCGGCGTCTGCAAAACAGTGGCGGAATTTGTGTTCACATTCGCCGCAGCATCGTTCGTTTCCTGAGTCTCGCGAAAAGAATCGACAATAAAATCATCTGATTCCGGTGTGGCATCGCCCGCCGCCGGTTTGCTTTTCTTTTTGGTCAGGTCGTCAAGAAGCTGCGGATGTGCGACCTGATCTCCGAGCGCGATCAAACGCTCCCACGAGCGTACAAAATCCCCTGCTAACAGCGGGTCGCCGTTCGCCCATTTCGCGGCCTCGCGGATCTGAAACGTCCAGGTTCGCATATCCGGCGAACTCTCCCAGCTTTCGGCCGCGGCCGGGATCGCCGCCAGCGTTTCAGGGTCGATCTCCGTCAAGCCTTCATAAACGGCGCGCACAATGTCGGTTTCCGGAGCGGCCGCCGCAAAGGCCGGGTCAAGGTGTTTTGGAAGCTGGCCGTTGCTCCATCGAAATTCCTGTTTGGCCGGCGGTGCGGACTGAGAGAAAAACGATTCCGGCTGCGGTTGGTCCAGTTGGGTGCAACCGGAAAACACAAAGACCAAGACGAGCGCAGAAATGCGTTTCAGCCGTCGAGGCCATTTTCGAACAGCGGGAGGACTATCCGGCAACGCAGTGATTCGCATTTAAGTTTTGTTACAGGTGAACCTTTTTCAGTTGCTCGAAAACGTCGATGGTCTGTTTTCGCGTGGATTCAAAACCATCGGAAGTATCTATCAACAGGTCGGCATATCGTTTTTTCTCTTCCTGCGACATCTGTGCGTCGATACGTCGCTTCGCATCGGCATTGGAGAGCCCATCTCGCTCGATCAATCGCGCTAACTGAATGTCTGCATTACACCACACAACGATCAATTTGTTAAATCTCTTGTAACCGCCGGATTCGATCATAAGTGCTGCATCGATCACGGCGATGGCATTCGGGTCGTTCGCTTCGACCTGTCTCAGCCAGGCGTCCTGTTCGTGAAAAACAAGCGGATGAACGATCGAATTTAGCAAACTACGCTTTTCCGCATCGGCAAAAACGATCTTGCCCAATGCCGCCCTGTCGAGCGAACCATCTTCGGAGATGAGCTTCGGGCCAAAGGTTTCGGCGAGCCGCGAAAGTCCCTCGGTGCCCGGAGCCACCACGTCCCGCGCTGTCTTGTCCGCATCCAGCGTGTGGCAGCCGAGTTCCGTAAGATATCGACAGACCGTCGATTTACCGACCGCGATCGAACCTGTAAGGCCAACTTTCAGCATTGATCGTATGATGGGAATTGCTTAGAAATCAGCCTAACGCCCGTGTCGTTTCGCGAGCTTATCGACATTGTATTCGGCGATCTCTTCAAGCGTAATGCCGAGTTCATCCGCACAGGCGGAAATGTACCAAAGCACATCGCCGAGTTCATCCTTTAGCTTTGCACGGACATCGTCGTTCAAAACGCCGCCATGATCGCGTTGGATCTTTTTCACGATGTTCGCCACCTCGCCGGCTTCGCCCGCGAGGCCGAGCGTCGGATATTCAAGGTTGCTTAACCGCCGCGGATAAAGAGCCGTCTGGCTCGCTTCAGATTGATAATCTTTAAAGTTCATATGTTTGAGAGCTCTTAATAAATGGATCCTTCTGTAATGAAGCAATGATCTTCTTTGGTACCCGAGGCATCGATCACCATATTCCCTTGCGGCCTTGCGCCTTAGCGACGTTGCGTTAAATCTCCGCCGTTTTGCTAGATCCCTCGTCTCGCCTTCGCGGCATCGACCGTGTTTCGCATAAGCATCGCTATCGTAAGCAGTCCGACCCCGCCGGGGACGGGTGTGAATTGACCTGCACGTTCCATTGCGTCCTTTTGGTTTACATCGCCGCAAAGCGTAAACCCACGTTTTTCGATGGCCCCGGTCCGCTTATCCTGCTCGTCCGCGCCGAACAGCTCTAGCACGAGCGAAAGGTCCGAAACGTTATTTATCCCAACATCCACAACAGTCGCACCGGGCCGGATATGTTCGGCCTTGATAAAGCCTGTCCGCCCGATCGCGGCAACAAGAATATCTGCCTGATTTGTGATAAATGCAAGATCACGCGTTCGCGAATGACAGACCGTGACCGTAGCATTTTCCTGTAAAAGCAATGCCGCCATAGGTTTACCGACGATGTTGCTGCGGCCTACAACGACCGCATGGCTGCCTGCGATCTCGATATCGGAACGTTTCAATATCTGAATAACTCCGGCGGGCGTACACGGTGCGAGCGTCGTTTGGCCCTGTGAAAGCCTGCCGACATTCATCGGATGAAAGCCGTCAACGTCCTTCTCAGGATCGATCGATTCAAGGATCCGGCTTTCGTCGATATGCTTTGGCAAAGGCAGCTGAACCAAAATGCCGTCTATATCATCGCTCTCGTTCAGCTCATCAATAATGGCCAAAAGCTCCTCTTCGCTGGTTTCGGCCGAAAGATGTTTGTGCACCGATCTGAGGCCGAGTTCGTTCGAGGTCCTGACCTTGTTCCCGACATAGACCGCCGATGCGGGGTCTTCGCCGACGCGCACCGCCGCCAAACACGGTGCAAACCCGTGAACCTCTTTGATATCAATGATTTCGGCGGCTATCTCGGCCTTTATCGCATCGGCGATCTCACGTCCGCTCAAAATTTTTGCCGGCATATGGCGAATTTTACAGGAACCCGGCCTTGATTGTCAGTTTCAAAGGGCAGAAAGGCGGAAACTCGCCACTCATGATCGTAGTCAGAACCTAAATTAAACGATGAAAGCGCCATTTAATATGAATCCCACATCAATTAAAGCCATGGCATTCCGAATGAACAGAATTAGCCGAACATTGATCTTCGTCGCCGCTTTTTTGCTTGCGGCACCGGCCGGAACTCTCGCGAACGACCCTGCGGAACTTAATCTTTTTAACCGAACAAGAGGCATCTGGTTCGCCTCAGGCCAGGACGAATCAGGCTTTAATGCGATCAAGCTCGGCTCGCCCGATGCGGTCGCATTTTCGGCAGATGTCGATGGTGACAAAGTAAACGACGCGATCGTTTGGGAACCTCGAACAGGCCAATGGATCATCGTAAGAAGTTCTGACGGCGAGCGATTCGGGCGTCAACAAGGAACCTCGACAGATATACCGCTCGTGTCCGACCTGGATGGCGACGGAGTCGCGGACCTCGTAGTTTGGCGTTCCGCAAAAGGAATTTGGTCGGTTCTTCGCTCTTCGGATTCGTTCAGCAAAGACACCGCTTTGGAATTCTACTGGGGAATGGAAGGCGACATTCCGGTTCCCGCGGATTACGACGGTGACGGCATCGCGGACCTCGCGGTCTTCCGTCCGGCAACAGGAATGTGGCTGATATATGAAAGTGGTTCGCAGAAGATAAAAGAAGTAAAGCTCGGCACGAGCGGCGATACGCTTGTCCCGGCGGATTATGATGGCGATGGCCGTGCCGACGCCGCAACATTTCGGGCCGGCACCTGGACTATCTTCAGCAGCAAGAACGGTTCTGTTGAAAGTTCGATCTTCGGATCGGTGAATTCTGTCCCCGTAGCGGCCGACTTTGACGGCGACGGCATTGCTGATCTGGCCGTTTGGTCACATGGAATTTGGATGGTCGAAGAAAGCAGCAACGGCGGTTTGCGTTCGTTCCGCTTCGGACGCGAAGGCGATCAGCCTATCGGCGCAAGTTCGCCGCAGCTTGTTGAATAATTTTAGTTCCCCCCGGAAAATGGCCCAAAAGGCATAATAGCTGTCCCGAGACTCGATCTCAGGACAGCTAATTTTTGCTCAGCCCGTTCGCACTTGTCAGAACCACAGGCCGATCATTCCGCGTTTTCAGCTAGCCTGCGGAGTTCCGCGCAAGCTCGACTGTCCGGAATTTCTCCTCATCCACACCGAACACGAGCAGCCAAAATATCTTGGCGGCCGAACCGATCAGAGCGATAAGGACCACAAACTTAAATACGCTGCGGCCAAGCGGCGGGTATATAAAGGTCAGCCATCCAAGGCCCCCGATCATACCGAGCACGCCAAGCCACCGGGGCAGATAGGTTGAGCGAAAGACGAGATAGCCCATCAGCAGCGTTGAAAACCCAAAGAACGCGAGTGCCGTCGCCGCTCCGTGGTCGTTCGCTTTCAGAAGCACCAGCGAGATGGACTGAAGCTGTGCAGTCCCCAGACCGCCGAGAGCCGCCGTGCCGTCGAGCACCCATAGCGGCGTGATGTAAAAAACCCGCGCAAATGTCTTGATCAAGATACCCGTGAACTCGAACATCAGCATTAGCAAAGCAATAGTGGGACTAACGGGCCTGAGCAGCCGGTAAAATAGCGTCGCCGTAATGACCTGGCACGCCATCTCGATCAGATAGATCGAAAACCCTATCTGAAAAAGGCCCTTGTTCGAAAGTATATTGTTCGCGGTGGCGGCCGCATCGCTGAAATTGATCAGTCGCTCACTGATAAAACCCTGTGCGATTATCCCGCCGACTATGGTTAGCAAAAAGAACAAACCGGCCAAACGTGCCAGACGACGCGGGTTTGCGGTATTCATGCTCAACCGTACGTCAGCCCCAAAGGATTAGTTTCCTTCGAATTGCCTAGAGCATATAACAACCGGGATCGACAGCGACTGGGTTCTTTGTGGCACAGCCGCCCGACTTTTTGAAATCGTCTGCGTCCGGAAACAGATCGATCCGTTAAAACCTAACAGGATGAATCGACTTTAAATAGTCGAGTAAATTGCACGATGCCGGGATGAAACCGCAAAGAAAAAACGGATCCCTTCCTAAAAAAAGGGATCCGTCTGATAATTTCTGCAGCAAGTGTGCTTTTCGTGTTGAAAAACCTAAACGTCTAGGTTCTTAACATCAAGAGCGTTGTCTTCGATGAACTTTCGTCGCGGTTCGACGTGGTCGCCCATCAGGATCGTGAACAGCCCGTCTGTTTCGACGGCGTCTTCGACGCGAACCTGAAGCAGGGTCCGCTTTTCCGGGTCCATCGTGGTTTCCCAGAGCTGTTCGGGGTTCATTTCGCCGAGGCCTTTGTAACGCTGAAGCGTAAGGTCCTTCTTGGCAAGCGAGGTGACCTTTTCAAGCAGATCTGTCCGGCTGGTCAAGGCTTCGCTGGTCCCATTGTTTCCAAGGGTGAACGGGCCCGGATAGTTTGCCTCAAGGTCGCGGTGCAGTTCGGCTGCCTTTTGAAATTCGACGTAGCTCGCCATATTCCAGTCAAAGATCAGCGTATTTCCGTTCGGATAGGTTATCTCAAGTTCAAAGAGGCTGTGCTCAAGGTCAGGTATCAGTTCGACCTGAAATCCTGCATCGGCAACGCGGGCGACGACCTCGGCCATCAACTCTTCCTGTGCAAAGACCTTCTTCAGCCGAACGCCGTGTTTTTCCAGCACACCTTCGCGGCCCGAGAACGCATCGAGCAATGTATAAAGCAGCTTTTCGTCACCGCCGAGCCGACGGGCAAAGCGATCGAAATAGTTGTTGAATTCGGTCGTTTGTTCAAGGGTTTTAGCAAGCTCCCGGCCTTCGAGTATCTTCCCATTCGTATGTATCTGGACGTCGTTCGTGCCCATTCGCATCAGATAGCGGAACATCGATTTTTCGTCCTTTATATACTCTTCTTTCTTGCCCCGTTTCACCTTATAAAGCGGCGGCTGGGCGATGTAAACATATCCGCCTTCAACAAGTTCCGGCATCTGTCGATAAAAGAACGTGAGCAGCAAAGTCCGAATGTGCGAACCGTCAACGTCGGCGTCGGTCATTAGGCAGATCTTGTGATATCGCAGCTTGCTGACGTCAAAATCTTCCTTGCCGATACCGGTGCCGAGGGCCATGATCAGGGCCTTGATCTCGCCGTGGCCAAGCATCTTGTCGAAACGGGCCTTTTCCACGTTTAGTATCTTGCCCTTAAGCGGCAGAACGGCCTGATTCTTTCGGTCGCGGCCCTGTTTCGCGGAACCTCCGGCGGAATCGCCCTCGACGATGTAGATCTCCGATTTCATCGGATCGCGTTCCTGGCAATCAGCAAGCTTTCCGGGCAGGCCGGAGCCGCCCATCGCACTCTTGCGGACGATCTCGCGGGCCTTTCGTGCGGCCTCGCGGGCACGCGCCGCATCGACTGCCTTTCCGACGATCTTTTTAGCGACCGCAGGATTCTGTTCGAAAAATTCCCCAAGCTTTTCGTTTAAAAACGATTCGACCGGGCCCTTTACAGGTGAATTGAGCTTGCCCTTGGTCTGGCCTTCGAACTGCGGCTGCGGGATCTTTACGCTGACAACGGCAACCAACCCCTCGCGGACATCATCGCCCGAAAGCGTTACCTTTGCGTTCTTCGTCAAACCTGAACTTTCAGCGTAGGCATTGATGGTACGCGTTATCGCACTGCGAAATCCCGAAAGATGCGTTCCGCCATCGACCGTGTTGATGTTGTTCGCAAAAGTAAAGATCTTTTCGTCATAGCTGTCGTTATACTGCATCGACACCTCGATCGACAAGTCGTCCGCAACTTGTTCAAAATAAAGGGGTTCGTCGTGCAGAGGGCTCTTGTTCTTGTTCAAATGCTTTACAAATTCTGCGATCCCTCCTTTATAGTAAAATTCGTGCGATTTTTCAGGCTGTTCACGCTCATCGCGGATAGAAATACGAATACCCTTATTCAGGAATGCTTTTTCTCGAAGGCGTTCGGAGAGCTTATCAAAGCTATAGATGGTGGTCTCGAAAATATCGCCATCGGGTTTGAACGTGATCTTTGTCCCGCGTTTCGATGTCGTGCCCGTTTCTGCAAGCGGTGCCACAGGAATTCCGACCTGAAACTCCATTTCATGCGTTTTGCCATCACGCCAGATCTCAAGCTTGAGCCATTCCGCCAGAAAGTTTACGCAAGAAACACCGACGCCGTGAAGGCCACCCGACACCTTATACGAATTTGTATCGAACTTGCCGCCTGCGTGCAGCACGGTCATAACGACCTCTGCAGCCGAACGGCCTTCCTGTTTATGAATATCCGTAGGAATACCCCGGCCGTTATCCACAACCGTGACCGAATTGTCCATATGAATGGCAACATCGATCGTGTCGCAATAACCCGCAAGGGCCTCGTCAACCGAATTGTCCACCACTTCATAGACCAAGTGATGAAGCCCGATATCACCCGTTGAACCGATATACATCGCCGGACGCTTTCTTACCGCGTCGCGGCCTTCTAGTACTTGTATTGACTCTGCGCCGTATTCTGTTTTTGCTTTTGCCAAGTGTGTTAAATCCCCTAATTAACCAGCAATCAAAATAACCCGAATTATTTAATGGAAGTGCTGTAAAATCCTGTATAAATCAACAAGATAGTATAACATTTGTCGCCATCGGTTAGTAGTAACGAAGGTAGGTTAAAAGCCATCGTCCAGGCCGAATTTTCTTGCTGAGGTTGAATTTGCTGATCTAAGGATTAGCTGGCAAGCGAAACGAACTCACCATTTCAGTAAATGCCCGTGGATCGAACGGTTTTTGAATGAACTTGCTTTGCTCGTTCGATTTGAGCAGTTCGTCCAGGTCGTGCTCAAGATGTCCTGACATAAAAAGAACCCGTACGTCGGAGTTTGCCAAAGTAAGCCGTTCAGCAAGTTCCTGACCGCTCATTTCCGGCATTACCAAGTCGGTTATCAAAAGATCGATCTCGGCGCCGGACCGAGCGATCTGGTCTAGTGCGTGAATGCCATCCTCAGCAACAAGCACCGTGTACCCCTCAGATTCAAGTATGCCTCCGATCAGATCCCGAACGACCTGTTCATCCTCCACAACCAGAACACATGGACCCGCATTTTTTGCATTTCCTAACCGTAACGATCGGTCTTCCGTTGGCGCACTTCCTTCGATCTGTGGAAAGAGGACCTTGAATTTCGTGCCGGTGCCTACCGTGCTCTCAACACTTATTGCTCCGCCGGATTGCTGAATGATACCGTAAACGGTTGAAAGCCCCAACCCAGTTCCTTTTCCCGTTTCCTTTGTGGTAAAGAACGGTTCGTAGATCTTTTCAAGGATCTCGGGTTCGATGCCGGTTCCCGTATCAGATACCGATATCGCGACAAGGTCGACAAGCCCGTTGGTTTCAATATCCCATGCCGGTTCGTCAACGGCCAAAACACATTTCGTCTCAATTAAGATCCGCCCGTTATGCGGCATGGCATCGCGCGCGTTCAGGATCAGATTTATGATCACTTGTTCGATCTGCCCCGGATCCGCCCTTACACGTCCGATCGAAGGATCAAGATTGAACCGCAGATCGGTTCTTTCGCCAGCCAATCTCCGGAGCAGTTGTTCTATTTCTTCGATCACTTGGTTCAGGTCAAGAACCCGTGGCTGCAGTATCTGTTTTCGGCTGAAAGCCAATAGCTGACGAGTGAGTGAAGCGGCTCGGTTTCCCGATCTGCGTATTTCCTCAACGTGCTTGACGATCGGATCATCCGCACTCAACTTTCTCAGCACCAGGTCCGAATACCCGATGATCGCCGTAAGAAGATTATTAAAATCATGAGCTATGCCGCCCGCCAGCTGGCCGATCGCTTCCATTTTTTGCGATTGCACGAGCTGATCCTCGAGTCGCTTTCGCTCGGTGATATCCTCTGCGATACCCGCAACGCGATACACTTCACCGTTTTCGTCCCGGACAGGGAAACCACGATCCCATATCCAGCGAATGCTGCCATCGGGCCGACGAATTCGATATTCTGATTCAAACCCGGCCGTTTTACCTTTCTCCAAATTCTTCAGAACATCGTCAAGATCTTCAGGCAAAATTGCATACGTAAATGACAAAGGATCGGCATAAACTTCCTCAACGGAGCGTCCCCACACGATCTCATACGCCGGGCTAACATAAATTATCTCCTTAGCACCCGGCAAATGGATCCAGAAAACTTCGCGAATATTCTCGGCAAGTTGCCGGAATCTTTCTTCGCTGAATATAAGACGCTCCTCGGAAATTCGTCGGTCGTAGAAAACACGAAGCATGTCCGATACGGTCGCAATTAGCGAATGCTCCTCGTCAAGAAAGATCTGATGGCCTTCCGCTGCCGCAAATTCATCGGGATAAGCGATCTCGACAAAACCTGATCTACTGTCGCCGGTTTCAAACTGGGACCGGATCGCTACAGTCGTGGACGGAAAATTCTCCGTTGATTCTTCCAGGGAGCCGATCCGGATCCTTGCTTCTGCAAATCGGGGCTCCTGGAGCGAGGGTGGCAGGATCATAACCACTTCTCGCAAGACTTGTTCAAGTGTGATCTCAGGCTGCTGCAATATTCTCGCTACTGAATGAAGTGCGGAAAGCTCTTTGACACGCTCACCAAGCTTGAAAACGAGCTCTGACCGGTCATTTTCAGCATCTCGTTGTTGAGTTATGTCCACATCCATGCAGACAAAATAAGGACGTCCGTTGGCGCCGGGGATCGAAAAGATCGTGGAACTGCAATACCCGGTCGATCCGTCTTTTCTTTTGAACTGATATTCGTTTGGCCCTACCGAACTGCCTGATTCGGCAACTTGTCCAAGCAATTCAATGAACTCGTCGGCTTCCTTTTGATCGTGGATCGTTTCGGCCAGGGACTTGCCGGTCGCTTCTTTTGCGGTCCAACCAAAGACTCTCTCAGAAGCAGGATTCCAGTATTGGACGATACCTTTCTCGTTGTACCATTGAATGGCGACGTTCGGCGTATTTTCCAGCGTAGCTTCGAGTCTTTTCTGAAGGACGGAAAGTTCTTTCTCTGTATGCTTGAGTTCGGTAATATCGAACATCACGCCTCGCATGAGAACGCTGCCATCGTTCGATGTCGAAAGAGAAACAATGTCGCGAAGCCAAACGATCCGGCCGTCAGCCGCGATCATTCTGTATTCGAACTGATGATCTTCGCCCTTCTTTAAGGCGGTCTGACAGAAGTTAACGGCCCAGGCTCGATCATCGGGATGGATCGTATTTACCCAGAATTCGCTTGAGGAATACCAATCAGCTATAGGATAACCAAGCATCTGAACTGCTTTTTCGCTGACAAAGGTGAATTCGAACGTAGCGGCATCCGCCTCCCATACGATCCCATCTATGGAATGCAGAAGTTCCTCGAATTGGCCCGGATCAGATCCGCCAGATATTTTTTCAGCGTTCCCGTGGTCGCTCACGGCAAATTCCCCGAATTGAATTCTCCTGAACCGTAAAGCGGCGGGATGAAAGGTTCAGTGCTCAGATAAATTTATCTCGGCAAAGCTTAGCACGAAAGCGGTGATTTCGATACGAGAAAATGCACTCCTTTCTGACTAATTAACTTGTGCGGTGGGAACCGGTTGGATGGTCGCCAGGCCGTTTTCAATATTTACGAATAACGGTGATAGGCCGACCTTTTCGATCATACCTCGTTTTGTCGTGGTAACTATCGTTTGACAGCGGCCGGAAAGGTGCTCCAAAAGGTGTTTGATGCGTCCGGCATCAAGCTCTGCGTCGATATCGTCGATCAAGAAGAGCGGGTACTCTTCGTGGAGTGAAAAGTAAACTTCTACGCCGGCGAGCAGCAGCGAGAGAACTGTACTTCTTTGTTGGCCTGATGATCCGAACTTTCGCATATCACGTCCGTCGAACAATATCTCAAGGTCGTCCCTGTGCGGTCCTATCAACGAATGCGCGGCTGCAAGTTCCGCCTGAACTCTAAGTCGAAGCCGTTCTGAGATCAGCTCACGAAAGTTTGTCAGATCGCCTTTCTCTTCCAGCGATGACCGATATCTTAACGAGATCGATTCCCGGTCAAAAATGCTGTTGCTCAACTGCTCGGTCAAACGTTCGGTGATCCTAACACGTGAAAGATGGATCTTTTCGGCTAAAAGCGCAAGTTGCTCGTTCCAAGGTTCAAGCGAAGCGGTGACCGACTGGAGATCTAGCTCTTTTCTTTGCGCATTTTGAAGAAGGCGGTTCTTTTGCTTCAAAACGCGGGCGTATTCGCTTATTGTTCGCAGATACGGCGGATGAACGGACACGATAGTGTCATCCAGAAATCTTCTCCTATGCTCGGGTGCGCCTCTTACGATCTCGAGTGAAGCGGCGTCGAAAAGTGCCGCATGGAGTTCCCCGGCATATTGCGCCGCTGAAATGCGCTTGCCATTTACGGAAATAACTTTTATATTTCCTTGTATAGCGGTTTGCAGGCCGCGTGTTATTTCCTGAGACCGGCGAACACGTCCACGAATTACCCCAAGCTCTTCGCCAAATTTGATGGTCTCACTAAGCTTTGCAGTTTTGAATGACCTGGTTGTGGCTAAAGCGTATATAGCTTCAAGCCAATTTGTTTTTCCTTGGCCATTGTTCCCCACAAGAACGGTCAGATCTTGATCTAGTTCTATTTTCCCCCTTATATTTCGGAAGTTTTCGGCTTCCACGAATTCCAAAAGCATTGGAGAATTTTACCACGCGCGGGCGATGCGCGAACCTTGCGGGACAAGGAAATTGTCAAAACTTTTTCTGGACAAATGCAGGATTCGCGCTTTCTTTAAACTAGGAGACGTTAAACGTCTTTTAACTTTAATAAACATCCCACGCATCATCGAATGCGAAACCTGAAAGTATTATTTGTCGCAGCGGTACTTTCCGCTACCCTTTTTGGGCAACAACAGTTAAAGCCTGGTCAGTCAGCGCCTGATTTTGCTGCCCAAACATTGGACGGACGTCCGGTCAACCTTACGGATCTGCACGGCAAGGTCGTCGTAATGACCTTTTGGTCAACACGATGCGCTATATGTGTCGCTGAGATCCCGAAACTAAACCAGATCGCCCAGAGATTTAAGCAGAAGAACGTTGTTTTTCTCGCGTTGACTATGGAGAACAACTCCAAGATCGAACCTTTTCTACGAAAGAATCCGTTCGATTTCAATATCATCCCGAACAGTTTTGGTGTGGTCCTGAAATATGCCGACATGGACGCCGGCGGAAGGATCAATATGGGCTTTCCTTCCTACTACCTGATAGGGAAAAGCGGCCGCATCGAACTTCGCGACGATGGATGGGACAAGACCGCCAAGCTTGATTCGCAGATAACGAATCTGTTGGCAGCAGAATGACAGCTAGAAGGGGGATCATCTCTCTTTACTCCTTAAACCCGGCCGGACGCAAAACGGCCGGGCTTTTTGTTCCATTTTCCCTTGTCCATGCCGCCCGATTTACGTTATATTTGCTATTCGTCCTTGGCGGCGGCCATTGATCGAAAAGCCGCTTTGCGTTTGGAGGGGTAGCCTAATTGGTAAGGCAGTAGTCTTGAAAACTACCGCGCGTAAGCGCTTGCAGGTTCGAGTCCTGTCCCCTCCGCCATCCACACCACAACTCCGTTTCATCGTTGCTCCGAACTCCAATGGCCTTGCCTTAAGGTACTCGTTGGGTTAGATTATCCTCACTGAATGATTGTTCATTCACAGGGTACTGTATAGCATCATAATGGAGAGTCCTGAAAAAATCCCTGGCACAGCACGGCCCGTCGTAACCGACAAGCGTTCGGCTATTCATCGCGCGGCGATAAAGGTGTTTGCTGAAAAAGGCTTCTTCAATTCGAAAGTGGCCGATATCGCAAAGCAGGCCGGGATCGCGGACGGCACCGTTTACCTCTACTTCAAAAGCAAGGACGAGATCTTGCATTCTATATTTGACCGCGCAATGGCGGATTTCATCGAAGAGGGCCGTCGTGAGCTTTCATCGCTTGATTCGGCCGAAGCGAGACTGCGAAAGATCGCCGCCCTACATCTTGAGCGGCTGGGAGCAGACCGCGAAATGGCGATCGTTTTTCAGGTGGAGCTGCGTGGTTCGACCAAGTTTATGCGCGAATTTTCTGCGGCGGGCTTTGCAGAATATCTTGAGATCATCCGCGAGACTATAGACAAAGGACAGAAGACGGGCGAGCTGCGATCCGACATCAAGCCGATCGTAGCAGCAAAGATACTTTACGGTTCCTTGGATGAAATGGTGACAAATTGGATCCTTTCAAAGAAATCTTATCAGCTAAGCCCGTTAGCTGATGAGGTAATGAAGATCTTTCTTGGAGGGTTGTTGGCACGATGACAATTATCGACAGAGCAAAGATCGAATCGCCCAGGCGAGAAGTTGGCCGCGGCGAGCCGCTTCATTCGGATGAGCCCCGAAATATCGCCGATCTGGTCAAAAAGGCCGCTCAAAAATTCGACCTAAGCGATGCTTTGAACTATCGGTCGAACGGCGAATGGCATCATATTTCGTCCCGCGAATTCCTTGAGCAGGCTGAAACGGCCGCAGCCGGATTGCTTTCGCTTGGCATTGTCCCGGGCGACCGCGTCGCCATCTTTGCCCCGAATTCGCCCGAATGGACGTTTACCGACACTGCCTGTCAGTTTGCCGGCATCGTTGATGTGCCTATCTATACAACGCTCGCGCCGAACTCGGTCGCATATATTTTGAATGATTCGGGTGCCCGGATCCTATTTGTCGGCGATCGTGAGATGTATGACCGGATCGAAGATGTCCTTCCTGAATGCAAAGCTCTTGAAACGATAATCTTTTTCGACCCTGCCGGGACGGACAATGTCCCTGATTCGATGTCGTTCGACAAGCTGTTGGAAAAAGGGAATGAGGCACTGCCGGGTCTATCGTCAAAACTTGAGGAAATTTCGGCTGCTATTGAACCCGACAGTGTTGCCACACTAATTTACACCAGCGGAACTACCGGCGAGCCCAAGGGCGTAATGCTAACGCACAACAACGTAGTTTCGAACGTGATCGATTGCAGCGCAAGCTACGATTTTTCGATTCACGATACCTGTCTGTCCGTGCTGCCGCTTTCGCATATCTTCGAACGCGCGGCGATGTATCTTTATATACACAATGGGATGTCGGTTTATTTTGCCGAATCGATAGAGAAGGTTCCCGACAATCTGGCCGAGGTGCGGCCGACCATTCTCGTTGGCGTTCCGCGCATCTTCGAAAAGGTATATTCAAAGGCGAAGCTGAAGGCGGCTCAGTCCGGCGGGCTGAAGGAAAAGATCTTCGATTGGGCGATCGAAACCGGAAAGAAATATGCCCATCAAAGCGAGACGGGCGGTCAGGCCGGGTTCGGGCTGAAAATAAAACAAGCGATCGCAGACAAGCTCATTTTTTCAAAACTGCGAGAGTTCTTCGGCGGCAATTTGAGAATGTGCATCACCGGCGGAGCGGCTCTTTCCGATGATATTTACCTCATTTTCAACGGTGCCGGTATTCCGATAATGCAGGGTTATGGATTGACCGAAACTTCGCCGGTTATCACTTCGAACAATCCTGTTACCAAGAGGCTCGGGACGGTCGGTAAACCGATCCGCAATATGCAGATCCGCATCGCCGGCGATGGCGAGATAGAAGCGACCGGCCCCGGCGTGATGCTCGGCAAGTACACGAACCCCCACGCGACCCGCGACACCTACACCGACGATGGATGGTTCAAGACCGCCGATGTCGGTGAGCTTGCTCCGGACGGACTTCTTAAGATCACTGATCGTAAGAAGGAACTCTTCAAGACCTCTGGCGGAAAATACATCGCACCGTCGCCGATCGAGCAAATGATTAAGGCCTCTCGATTTGTAAGTCAGGTCGTGCTGGTCGGAAACGAACGTAAATTCCCCGCCGCCCTAATTGTTCCGAATTTCGAAATGCTTCGCTCATACGCGAAACACAAGGGGCTGGATATTTCTTCTGATGCGGAATTTTGCGAGAGCCCCAAGATAATAGACCTTTTGGAACGCCAGGTGGCCGGCCTTACCGAAGACCTCGCAAAATACGAAAAGGTCAAACGCATTGCCCTGCTCGAAAATGAACTTTCCGTAGAAGGCGGCGAGCTGACACCGACATTAAAAGTAAAACGCCGCATCGTCGATGAAAAGTATCGTGAAGTGATAGACAGGATCTATGCGGACGCCGAAAAAGAATAGGCCGCGGAAACTGAGTTCATCAGCTCGCGGCCCTTCGGTCTGAATTTCGAGTTCTTAAAGCGGACGGATCGGCAAAGGCACGCGTCCCGGAATTCCTATAACCGCATCCAGCAAGATATCTCCGATGGATTTTTTTGCTTTGTCCACCTCGACTATGTCGAATGGTTTAAGCATCACATCTTCCTGTTTCCCGTCCTTGATCATCTGGTAATTAACGGCGATCACCTCCGGCTGCGGCGAACCTTCTTTTCGGCGAAAGATCTTTACATTTTTGCTTTTGGCTTCGCGGGTAATGCCGCTTGCCATCGCTATTGCCTGCGTCAATGGAAGCCCGGCTTCCGGAATATCCAGTTCGCCCGGCTTTATTACTTCGCCTGTGACATAAACCGGAGCTGCCTTTTGCACGACGATAATGTCGCCTGGAAATATCTCGGGGTTGGCCTCTTCGCGGCCTTGCCGAAGTGACGCCAAACTGTAAAGTCGCGAGGGAACGTCTAAACCACTTCCGCTCCAATCCCCGTCACCATCTGTAGCCGGGCCGCAAAGCGGGTTTCGCGTACGGAACACCTGAACCATTCCACCGGCTTTTTCGGTAACACCCCCAGTCAACGAGATCAGCTCAAGCAAATATGCTCGCCGCGTAAGGTCAACCTGCTGCTGTGCCCGCACTTCACCGTAGATGCTGACCGGTGGGCGGCTGTTCCGCTTCGTTACGCGAACATTAACCTGCGGGCTGATAAGGTATTTCTTCAGAAGCGTGGTCAATTCAGACCTGAGTTCGCGTTCGCTCTTACATTTAACCTGCATCGGCTCGTCAAAGAACGGCACCTCAAGCCTGCCTTCTTCGTCGATCGACGCGACAAAATCAAACTGAGTTTCCCCCAAAACCCGTACGGTGATCTCGTCGCCCGGCCCGAGAAGGTGCCCGCGCAGCTCAGCGTCGGTATTTGTTTGGGAATAGGTGGTCCCCACGAATGAGAACACAAGAACCGCGGCAAGATAATAAAGACTTCGCATTGTTACTCCGAAAAGGTTTAGAATAGCCTACAAGGGTATAAGATACAATAAATTAGTTCTCCCGTTGCCCGGCGATCGGTCTCTGTGCTTGCCTACTAGCATCGTCCGGCCACGCGTTGACATCCGGCTTCGCAGGATTGTAACGTCAAATTATCGCGAGAATGATCGTACCGTTTCGTATCAAAAATGAAGGAAAAAGAACCGTTTTCTGAGATATTCTGGTTTTTGCGAAGGCCCGCCCAGCTTTTGGCTGACGTGATAGTCCTTTCGGGCGCATTTCTTCTGGCATATCTCCCTGCGGTAAATGTTCAACTCGGCGAATATTATCTCGAATCTGCCCTGCGTCAGCTGCCGTTCGTTGTCTTTGTCCAGTTCGTTTCCCTATTTGCGGTCGGCGGTTATTCGATACTTTGGCGATATGTAAGCATCGAGGACCTCCGCGTTTTCATTCGTGCAGCGATCGTCGCGACCGTTTTCCTTATTACATTCCGATTTCTGCCAATACTCCAGGAATTCAATTTCTGGCAGGTACCGGTTTCGGTTATCTTGATCGACGCGGTACTCGCATTCGGCGGAATGCTTGCCATTCGAGTCTTGCGTCGCTTTGTTTATGAACTTGGCGACGACCGCCGTGTTTTTGGCGTCCGCCGGGCGCGCGAACGAAAACCGGCTCTGGTCGTCGGCGCAGGCCGGATCGGCGCGACGATCGCGAAAGAACTCAGCGGCCGTTCTGATGCCGAACTTGATATCCGCGCTTTTGTAGATGACGATCCGCGCAAGAAAGGCGGCAGTGTTTCAGGGATAAAGGTGCTCGGCAGCACGAATCTGCTTCCCCGCTTCGTCGACGAACTAAACATAAAACAGGTAGTTATCGCGATCGATGACGGCGGCGGCAAAGAGATCCGCCGGATCGTTAACATCTGCAATTCGATCCCGGTCCGCACACAGATCGTTCCAAGCCTTAACGAAATAGCCCACGGCCGTGTATCGGTCAGCCGCATTCGCGATGTCCAGATCGAAGACCTTCTTGGCCGAGATCCGGTGAAACTTGATGACAAGAATTTGAACGATTTTCTGTCAGGTAAGACCGTAATGGTTACCGGTGCCGGCGGCTCGATCGGTTCTGAGCTTGTCCGTCAGTTGATCAAGTTTCGGCCAAAGAGCGTCCTGCTCGTCGAACGATCGGAGTTTCATCTATTTCAGATCGAGCGCGAGCTTGCCGCAAGACATCCGGAGGTCGAACGAGTTTCGCTGATCGCCGACGTTTCGGACAGACCGCGAATGGCAGAGATCTTCTCACGTTATAAACCGCAGGTTGTCCTCCACGCCGCCGCCCATAAGCATGTACCGCTGATGGAAGCGAATGCCCTGGAAGCGGTGAAAAATAACATCTTTGGGACCAAGGCTCTTGGCGAACTAGCGGGCGAGCGCGGCGTGAAGGATTTTGTCCTGATCTCTACCGACAAGGCTGTTAACCCGACCTCGATAATGGGAGCTTCAAAGCGGATAGCCGAGATAGTCATCCAAGACCTGAACCGAAGATACGAAACGTCGTTCATGGCTGTCCGGTTTGGGAACGTACTCGGTTCGGCCGGTTCTGTCGTTCCGATATTTCGCGAGCAGATCGCGGCCGGTGGTCCGGTCACGGTAACCGACCCTGCGATGACCCGCTATTTTATGACCATTCCCGAAGCCTCACAGCTTGTGCTGCAGGCAGGCGCTCTTGGTTCGGGCGGTGAAATATTTATCCTGGACATGGGCCGTCCGGTGAAGATACTCGATCTTGCTGAGGATATGATCCGGCTTTCGGGCCTTGTTCCTTATGAAGATATCGACATTGCGTTTTCAGGCATTCGCCCCGGGGAAAAGCTCTTCGAAGAATTAGAGATCACCGGCGAAGGTCTCGAGAAAACTTTGCATCCGCAGATCTTTATCGGAAAGATCGCCGAATATTCAGATCCGGACGTCGCTGGTTTCCTTGATAAGCTTGATGAACTTGTCGGACGCGGCGATGACTCTGCGGTCGGCCGCGTTTTTTCTCAGATACTTCCCGAGGCTCTGCTCTCCTCAGCGTTTGTGCCTGGTGAAAAAGAGATCCCAGACGGACACGTCAAACTTAGTTCTCAAAAGCTGAGCGCGGCTGAACACTAACATCGAAATATGGGCGAATTGATTCGATTTGGCGTAAGCATCGATGACCTGCTGCTTGAACGCTATGACAAACTGCTTTCCGAACGCGGCTACCCCACTCGTTCTGAAGCACTTCGCGACCTGATCCGCGACGAACTTATCCGGCAGCGGATCGATACCGAACCGGACGAGAATGCCCTCGGAAGCCTTACACTTGTTTACGACCACCACGCACGAAATCTACTGCAGGAAATGGCTGAGATACAGCACGATTTTCACGAACAGATCCTTTCTGTAATGCATCTGCACGTAAGCCACGACGATTGTATGGAGATACTTGCCCTTTCGGGAACCGTCAAAGTGATCACTTCGCTTGCCGACCGTCTTATCGGCCTCAAGGGCGTGAAAAATGGAAAACTTTTTCTTACGCTGCCTTCTTCTGCGATCGACTGACCAATGCAGCCTGAATCCGATAGCCTAGGTTAGGCGAATTCATTAGTAACACACTTTATCAATATCGTGTTACGCTTTGTCTTAGTCCACCCTGAGGCCAAACCGATGACTAATGAAAATTCCCTCTATTCCAGACTTTTCTCTCTCTTTTTTGCCATCGCCGCTGTCGCGTTTGTTCCGGCCGAATGCTTTGCGCAAGCCGAGCGGGTTTTCCGCGGCGTTGTTGTTACGACACAATTTGAGTTCGTGCCCGGACTGTCTTTTCAGGTAGAGACAGCCGAAGGATCAAAGTCCGTCGTAACAAACGGTGAGGGTGCTTTCGCGCTTGTTGTGCCGCCCGGCGAGATAAAAGCGGTCATTTCAGGACGCAATGTTCAGCCTTTCGAAAAGACCTTCTCCGCAAACGAGAACATCGATAGCGTTCAGCTGCGTATAACCCTTGTCGCCGGGCAGATCGAAGAAAGCGTTGCGATCACAGGCGATGATCTTTCACCCTCGATCGAGCTTCGTAATGATGCTGTTTATCAGAACTCGCTTTTCGGCCGCGACGACCAGATCATTTTCACCCTCAACGCAGGTATAAACGCCGGTCAGCATGAAGGCGGCGGCAAATCTCTTGAGATCCGCCGCTTTGGTTTCAATACGGACCACGGCGGTGTAAACGGCGGATTAAAGATCCTCGTCGATAACGTTCAGCAGAATCAAGCCACACAAGGACACGGCCAAGGTTATTTGGGCGACCTTAAATCTCTGTCGCCGGAACTCGTAAAGGATGTTTCGATAGTTAATGGCCCATTTTCTGCGGCCTATGGCGATTTCTCGGGGCTCGGAGTTGTGCAGATCCGCTTAAAAGAATCCCTGCCGCATATATTTACGGCGAGGCTTCAGGGCGGCGCACATAATACGTTTCGCGGTTTTTTCGGATACAGCCCGAACTGGAAGAATACGGATGCATTTATCGCCTACGAACCAAGCTATACCGACGGACCTTTCAAGTTTCCACTCAAATATCGCCGTGACAACATTTCGGGAAATCTTACGCGGCATTTTTCCGAAGGCCGGTCTGCCAGCATAAAACTCAATTTCGGGCGCAACGATTACTTTTCCTCGGGCCAAATACCTCTCGATATGGTCGCGGATGGATCGCTTGATCGCTTTGGGGCGATCGACCCGGACAACGGCGGCAAGGTGCGGAACGGGACAGTAGGTGGCTTTTTCCGCAAGGCGTGGGATTCGGGATCAGAGTTCAAGGCCGACACGTTTGTAAGCCGCTCGCTCTTCGATCTTTATTCCAATTTCACGTTCTTTCTGGCGGACCCTGTTTTTGGTGACGAGATTCAACAGCACGACAGCCGCCTTCAACAGGGCGGCAATGTGCAATATCGCCAGCCTTACAAGCTCGGAAACGACCAATCCCTGTTAACCGTTGGCGGAGGTTTCTTGCTCAACCAGATCAATGTCGGCTTGTATCCGACTATCGGCCGCTCACCGAGCCGAAAGTTCTTGCCTGAGAATATTGACAACCCGGACGTTCTTTTTACCCGTGCGAATGCGGACGTCAACAATTTTTCCTTTTATGTCCAGAACACCTTTTCGTTCTTCGAGGGCCACCTGCGGATCGATGCCGGACTACGCTACGACCATTTTAGTTTCAAGGTCAACGGTTTCGAGCTCGGCGGGCTTGAAAATGGAGGCGGAAAAGCGCTCGGCGACGAACCATGCAACAGCAGTTTTGACGATCCTGTCACGCCGGCAAACCCCTGCGCGCTAATTCTTAACGGCAGCCAGGGCGACGGAAAGTTTCAGCCTAAGCTCGGCATCGCGTGGTCGCCGTTTGAGGAAACTCCGGTTTCTTTCTATGCAAACTACGGCCGCGGTATTTCTTCGCAGGACGCCCGCGGCGTTATTCGGGAGCCCGATGCACCGAAGATCTCGACCACTGATTTTTATCAGGCCGGCACTTCTTATAATTCGCGACGCCTTTCCTTTGTGTTCAGTTCGTTCTTGATCGATCGTTCCAATGAGCAGGTCTATATTCCGGATGACGGCAGCATCGAATTTGCCGGGCGGTCCCGTTCGTATGGCGTCGAGCTCCGCAATTCGATCAGGTTCACACACTTCCTGAGTTTCAACGGCGGGCTGACGCAGGTTATCAATGCCTTTTATCCCGGCGAGTTCAACGCCGACGGCAGCCGCGTTATCATCGATTCGGCTCCCAGAACGGTCGCAAATGCCGGGCTGGTATTCAACGAACTCGGCGGATTTAATTTCGCGTTGAACTGGCGGCACATAAACAGTTATCGTTTGGACGGCGAAGACGCTTCGATAAAGGCGGCCGGTCATGATGTTGTCGATCTCTATCTCACGAAACGTCTGTCGAAATGGGCCGATCTGAACTTTTCCATCGACAACCTCTTTAACAAGCGTTATTACGAAACACAGAACTTCTTCGAATCCAGAGTGTTGCCCGGGGAAAATTCACCGATCGGCGAACGGATCCACGCCACGCCCGGATATCCGATCACCGTTTCGGCAGGCGTTACGTTCCGATTTGGAGCAAAGAATTAGAGTTACATCCGGTTCGTGTAAATCGCGGCCGATCTGTGGCAGAATTCTTTTATGTCACAACCGAAGATCTCAAAGGATCGCATTTCGAAAAAGGCAGGGTCGTTCACAGAATCGGTCATCCGCGAGATGAGCCGTGAAGCAGTAAAGTATGGCGCGGTGAATCTCGGCCAGGGCTTTCCTGATTGGGCGGCGCCCGAGGACATCAAACAGCGTGCGATGCAGGCGATCGCCGATGACCATAACCAATATGCGATCACCTGGGGCGTGAAACCGTTTCGCGATGCGATAGCCGAAAAGACGAAATGGTTTCTTGGAATTAGGATCGATCCGGAAACAGAACTCACCGTCACCTGCGGTTCGACCGAAGGAATGATCGCCGCAATGATGGCGACGGTCGATCCCGGCGAAGAGGTTATTGTTTTCGAACCGTTCTACGAAAACTACGCGCCGGACGCGATCCTCTCAGACGCAAAACCGGTCCATGTTCCGCTTCACAGAACGGACGCCGGATTCGTCTTTGACCGCGACGAACTTCGCGCCGCGTTCAGCGAAAAGACAAAAGCGATCATCATCTGCAACCCGAACAACCCGACCGGCAAGGTCTTCACCCGCAGCGAGATGGAGTACATCGCCGAGCTGTGCCAGGAATTTGACGCGCTGTGTTTTACCGACGAGATCTACGAACACATTACGTTCGAAAATGCTGAAGGCGCTGTACGCGAGCATATTTGCATGGCGACGCTGCCCGGAATGCGGGAGCGGACAGTCGTCGTCAATTCGCTTTCGAAAACTTATTCGGTCACAGGCTGGCGCGTCGGTTGGTGCATCGCCCCGCCGGAGATCACGGCGGCGATCCGTAAGGTTCACGATTTTCTGACCGTCGGTGCCGCGAACCCGCTTCAGCACGCCGGTGCCTATGCTCTGACACTGCCGCAAAGTTATTACGAAGAAGTTCGGCTCGAATATCAACGCAAGCGCGATTACATAATTCCCGTTCTGCAGAATGCCGGTTTCAAATGCGACACGCCCGAAGGCGCGTATTACGTTATGACCGACATATCCGGCTTCGGCTTTGCGAACGACATCGAATTCACAAAACACCTGATCCGCGAGATCGGCGTCGCCGTCGTGCCCGGCTCATCGTTCTACCACCGCCCCGAAATGGGCTCGCAAATGGTCCGCTTTTGCTTCTGCAAAGAAGACGAAACACTCGCCGCCGCCGCCGAGAATCTGCAAAAGCTCATCTCAGGTTAATCCCGCGGCTTGCCTAACCGGTTAGGAAGTTAGTAGGTCCAAACAGTTGGGAGCGAACAAACAGCTCTACTTTCTTGCGGCTTGCCGCCATGATGTGCGGAAAGGTTTACCTTTCCGGAAAGCGGCCAATTTCGTGCGGGCTTGCCCGCGGTCAAGCTTGCCGGGTTAATTCTTTAAAATCCGTCGGAGAGGGTCAATAGTCGGGTTGTCCGAAGTGTCGAACGTGTATCCGTTCAATCGACAGTTTTGAATCTTATTGACTTAAATATCGGAATAGCTAAATCACGTTCTAACTCCGATTTACTAAACACAGTCATCTGAAATTTACTCAACGAACTGTGAACACTGTCAATGTAGAGCTCGGCGACAAAGTGTCGAGCCTTCAAATCTGGATCCCATTCAATTTCATCATCGTGAATTACATAATTGCGGATAGTGCCATGCCTGCCGTCCACAACACGTTTCTCTCCTATTTCGTCCGCATTATAGCCTCCCGATCTTCGCTTAATTAGGGTAACGTGTGATCCGTATTCGACTTTGACCGATAACTCTTCGTTACCAAACTTCAACAAAGCTGTGTCAGCACTCTGTGATCGCAATTGTTCAAAACTATCAGGCACACAGAATCGAAAGTGCTCATCCTCTACAGATTTCCAACCGCGATCACAATTCCCATCTGCTGTGCGGATCGCCTTATCGTCAGAATGGCCGACCCAACAAGACGGTAATTGAATAACACCGAGTTGTACAAAAAATATAATTGAAAGACTTATAACTCTCATTTCTTTCGTCCGACTTACTAGAGCTTCACAACAAAAGCGTACCTATTGAAAATCTTGTTTTATTGTATCGCTCGGGCATCGGACCTCGCCGCCGCCGCCGAGAATCTGCAAAAACTTCAGGCCGGATGATCATTCAAACGTATTCGAACTTATAACTTTGATCGAAACCGGAAGATATCCGCTTCCGAGACTGCTTGCGATCTCTTCTGCGTGCTCCTTGGAAAAATTTCCCGATATTTCCCCCGCATCCGTGATCTGGCTTCTAATATACGCAATGCTGATCACTTTGTCGTTCAAGACCACGGCCAGATAATTGTTTATATTCTTCCCGGTCCAAGCCTCCATTCGGCTGGCGCCGTCCGGGTTCAAAATGAACCTTATATGATGATCGAAGTCGTTTCCGGTTCTGGAAACAGCTGAAGCCTCGCGAATATCCTCACCGGTAACAAATGGCGGCCCTACAATAACAAATGTTCCGCTTTCGCCGTCCCGTTCGCTATAGGGAAGCACCGTGTTTCCGCTTTGCAGCTTCTTTTCAGCTTCTTCTCTGGTTCTAAATGTTTCGGCCGGGCTGGGTGAAGGAGGTGAAACCACCGGGCGGAGTTCTACTTTGTGGGTTGCGAACAAAAACCGCTGCAAGACATCAACGTTTTGGTTTCTGTGAACAACTACCTCGTACTTGTTCGCTTCGCTTTCGACCCGCTTGACCGAACCGGACGAACCTGTTGCCGCAAGCCTTGTTTCGATGGCGCCGATCACCCGTTCCGCATCGATCGGTCCGCCGCCGGGCTCAGGCAATATCTCAACTACGAACCTGGTCCCGCTCGAATCAAAAAGGCCCGCAACCCGTGTGCAGCTTGAGCTTAATACCAGTGACCCGAGCACTAAGGCCATCGTTGCAAATCGGAAAATACCTCGCATGGCAAGACAATCTATTACAACCTGGGCAATTCGCGCAACCAAGCGTTGAGCTTTCTGCATTAAAATATTCGACTCGAATTCACGGCTTGCGATCTAAGGGATAGACGTGTTCAGAAGTTCACCACAATATGCTCGTCATCATTACCGAAACGGGAGAACACCCAAAACGGTTTTTCTTTTCTTTTGCCGGCAATTGAATTCAAGAGCGTTCTAAAAGCAACACTCTCAACGGAGATACTAAAGTCCTTTTCTAAACCGCCAAAATCGTTTTTCGAAAAGGCTAGTGTAATAAACTCCGCTCTCTTCCTTTTTGCCGCCGTTTTAAGCGTTGGAATATCCGCGATTGCAACCCGTAGGTTATACAAGCTTTTGCCTTTGAATGAAAAAGTCTTGATCTTGACGTCCAGTAGTTCGTCGCGACTTGCTCGCGGATAAACATTGATCACATTATCGACTACCTTCCATTCGTAGGCGGGAAAATGAATAAGAATCCCATCGATAACTTCGCTCACTTTTTTGTCTTCGAATGCTAATGCCACGGATTGAGACGAGTTCTCTTCCTGCTTCGAAATTTCGAACCCAATTGGCAACCGGTGCTCCATTGATAGCGATGACAGAATCCTAAGCAGACCCTTACCTTCACTGCTGAAACTCTCAATCCGTCTTTCAAGTAGGTTTGATTCTTCTTGGGCATGAATGTTTTCTACATTCACAACAAAAACCAAGAGAACTAGCGTCAAGATGCCGAAATAACTTTTCATATATTGCTTCGCCTCTATTTGACATGCCGAGCTACATCAACTTTCTTCTGACAATCGGGTTCGGGCCTGCAAATTTGCCTTGCGATCAAGTCCGCGTGGAACTTAGCGGAAGCTGCGTCAATGGCCGGCATCGCGTCGATTTTAGCATGAAGGTTTATTCTGGGGAATCTTTTCGCTCCGCGGCTTCACGCGATCTTGCGGCTTGCCGCCATGATGTGCGGAAAGGTTTACCTTTCCGAAAAGCGGCCGATTTTGTGCGGGCTTGCCCGCGATCGACCATGCCGGGGAAGGCTCTTTTATTACTTCGTTCGGTGACAGTGCGGCAATCGATTAGCGATCATCGCGGGCAAGCCCGGATAATAGACGAGCGAAACGGCGAAGCAAGCTTCGCCGCACAACGTTGCGGCAAGCCGCCGAAACCTCCAGACGCTTTCCAATTGCGCCATTTATTCCATTTGCCGCAAGTGCCATCAACTGCGCCAATTGCTATTGGTTAAAGCGAATTCTCGTAAGAAAATGTATCGGGCACAGCACGATTTCGGATTGCGGAATGCGGATTGCGGATTTGTAAACATGAGCATTTATGAAAAATATCCGCGTAGATTCGCCCGATCTGCTCGATCCGCGTTTGAAACCGCCTGGCCACCGAACCGGCCCGCAGCTAACACAAGCGGTTCTGACTTGATCTTTGAAATACCGGCAAGCTGAAGCTTGAACTCTGAACTTCTCTGCGTCTTTGCGTTAAAAAGTCTTAGCTACCGAACTGGCCGCCCGCCCACGCAGGCAGATCTGACGTTAAGCGGAAATTAAAAGTGTTTCATTTTAGTTGTACTTAAAATGAAACAAGTTTTCCCCGCAAGCCGCTGATAATACAGCACTTAACTTGTCCCACTTTGCGCAAAAAATGAAACAAAAAGTGAAACAAAAATGAAACAAGCAACTGGTGCTAAAACTGGCAAGTGCGATAAGAATTGAGACGAACGAACCAATCTGAGACGAACGAACCGATCTGAGACGGCGAAACCAGCCTGGGACAAGGAAGCGTTGAATAGTCCCGATCAGATATGAGCGTAACTATTGTGAAAACAGGGCTTACAGAGATGACCTCAACCCCGGGACATGCGCGTCGGACCCTGGGACAACGGGACAAGCGGGACAAACCAGAGGCGTTCTGTAACCCGGCTGATCTGCATTTCGTCCTTCTGACTGAGCATTTGTTGGAGCGGGGCAACCATTTTTGCTGCGTTGGGCAACAAAAATATTTACATCCGGCCCTGCTTGGCCTAATAAATGAACAATTTTTGGAGGGTTTTATGTTTTGTAAAAGCTTATCTATTGCAATGATAACCGCTGTCGCAGGTATCGGCCTGGTCGCTCAAACGCCTGAGGCGAGGACCGAGACTGCACCGCGTGTTATGTCCTGGACGTTCGCGTCGTCCGGCGGATATCTGGGCGTCCAGACCGTCGAAGTATCGAATGAGAATTTCGGGAAATATGGCCTTTCGGGCGTCCGCGGCGTCGCCGTCGAAAAGGTCCTGGAAGGTTCGCCGGCCGAACGAGCCGGCATTCAGGCTGGTGACGTGATCGTTCGTGTTAATAGTGACGATATAACCAGCACACAAAAGCTAACGCGGCTTATCGGCGAGATCTCGCCGGACCACACGGCGCGGGTCACGGTTTTCCGCGGCGGCAGCGAACGTGAGTTGAGCGTTACTATCGGAAAACGCCCGGCACCAAAATTTGACGAGGCCGGTCTCTTCGGCCGGCTAGCACAAGTTCCCCGTGCTCCGGGTTCGCCGGAAGTGCCCGGCATCGAAGGATTGCCTCGGATTCCGCTCGCACCGGGCGAACCGGGTGTGATTTACTTCGGTTCGGGCCGCCGCATTGGCATCGGCTTGACGCCGCTTACTAAGGAATTGGCAGAGCATTTCGGTGTGGAAAGCGGTGCGATGGTAAACAGCGTCGGTAAAGATTCACCGGCGGCAAGGTCCGGCATCCGAGTCGGCGATATTATCGTTGAGGCAGATGGAAAAGCGGTGAAAGGCGAGGTCGACGTTATTCGTGCGATCGGAGCCAAAAAAGAAGGAAGCATTTCGCTGACAATTGTCCGCGATCGTTCGCGGCAAACGATAAGCGTAACACCTGAAGAGGTCAAGGGCGGGCAAGACAATCTGTTCAGGTATTTCGAGCAAGGTGAAGGCCCCGGCAATATTCGTTTAACGCGGCCGCCGTCGGCACCTGCGGCAACGTTTCCTGAAGGGTTCTTCAGACGCGTGATCTGAGGAACGCGTGAGGCTAAGATCGGTAAGGCGTCGGTCGCGCCGCCTTACTGTTTCCCTCTTTCGCGTAGCTGCACTTCCTGGTAGAGCTCGTTCGCGTGGCTGCTGTTATCGCGGGCCTTTTCCATGAGTTCACGGTAATTCTTGCTTTGCTCTTCGAATATCGATTTCACGCGATCGCGGTTGCCGGTATTTTGCGGATCGTAGTTATCGCGGAGGGAAATAGCCGCCTGTTTGTATTTGGCAAAGGCTTCGAGCTGCTTTTTCAGGGCTTCCTCTTTTAGCCGCAGATACTCCTGAAAATCGGCATTTATCCGCATATCGCGGGCCTGCTGGATCAGATCGACGGCATTTCGGCCATGTTCGGTTCCTTCTTCGATCAGGCCGATTATCTCGGTAGTGCTCTTTCGGACCTTTTCTTTATCGTTCGATTCGAGTGCGTCGAGCAGCTCTTGCCGCTTTCCCTGCGTTTCGTCATCGCCCTCGTTCTTCAGGTAAAGCTCTTTGATCTTTGTGAGTTCGGTATTTGCCTCGACGATCAGCTGGCCGGCCGCGACGGTCTCGTCCTCAGGAGCAAAAAGTCCGCCGCCGGAACTCTTGCAAGCGAGAAGAAGCGCGAGCATTAGCCCTGAGGTGGCGATCGCGATCGGAATGTTGTTGATACTACGAAGCATCGTCGTGCCACATATTTAATCACGAAATGTGGTCTCAAAGGAAGGAACCGACGCTTTCGTTCCCGCGGCGACGCCATATGAAGCCATCAAGTATGTAATGCGTCAGTTGCGGTACGGCAAGCAACGGAACGAGCCACATTTTCCATTCGGCCAGATCCCAGTTCTCGCCGAAAAGCCACGTTCGTTCGTGCCAGACACCTCGGCTCCAGAACAGTTCTTCGACGTAGGCAAGTGCCCAAAGAGTTGCGAGAAATATGATCAAATGACTCGACAAACCGCGATAAACCGGACCGGCAGTCTCGCGACGCATTCGCGCATATACGTAGATCAACGCAAAATACGGCACGCCGTGGATGATGACGTTTGTAACTGTAAACGCATAGTCGGAATTGAACAACACAATACCGACATACCAGCAAACAGCAGTCGTCGCGACAACAATGTCTTTGCCGAGGTTTACAAAGCCTTTTGTGAGATAGAGATATACAGATTTTGCAAAGTACGCGGTGAGCGAAAGGAGATATATCGGAAAAAGAATGTCTTCTACGATCGTCGGCAAGGCGAAAAAATCATTTTCGAGGAACCAATTGAAATTCCGCGGAAGGCTGGTCATCCAAAACGCGAGCGGATAAACGGTCGCCAAATAGACCGCCGCGGTATCGATCGTCCACGTCCAACGTTCCGTTTCACCGGACTTCCGTCGGTAAAGGGCGACCCAGCCGTATTGCTGACGGACAAAATGAAAAACAGCGGCGATCGCAAGAGCTTTCCAGAAGATAAGCTCACCTTCGGAATAAAGCGCAACTCCGACCGCATAGCCGAAAACCGGCACCAGCGTATAAAGCCAAAATCTTCGTTTGTATTCCTCAAGATCCAAGTAAACTCGAAAGCTTGTAGACCAAACGTGGGCGACATCTATCAGCAGGATCGCGGTTATCCACGTCCATTCGGGGGACGACTCATTCAAAATTCCCAGTTGCCATCCGACGGCGAGCAACAAGAGCGATATGACGGCACTCCCGAGAAAGACCGTCAGGTCGATCTTCGGGGAAAAGAGCCATTTCGATTCGCGGAAATTTTCAGCCATTGAAAATAAAGTTGATACAAGTTATGTTAGGCGACACCACCATTAATAGAGTTTGAGGGCCACACAAACAAACTAAGGGAAGAATATTGACGATGCAACCAAAGAACAAGCTAACTTATCGACGGCGCATCTATTATATCCCGATCCGGATCGGAGGATTACTATTGACCTCCCTCATCTTGGCATGTGGGTCCGGACTGCCAGAGTTGCGTCCCAGTCTCTTAGATAGACCGTACAAAACGCAAGTGCATGGACGGATCGTTGAGAAAACTTACCGATTTAGCGACGGGCCGAGGACGGTCTTTTATCAAGTACTCGAGGTGGATGGTGAGCCTATTCGAATACCGAACGGTTTTATAGAGTTTACTGAGTACTGTCAGGTAGATGGGATCGATGCTGTGGGCTTTACTGTACGAGGTGATTCAGCGGGAATCTATGTTTTTCAGTTGAATGGCGATCAGCAGATCCTTGAACGGTTGTGCGACTATGGCCCTCCCGGATCCTGGGAAAATACCCTTTTTGTACCGGGTTGCGACCGCATCGGGTGGAATGCTGCTGTTCGTGAAAGGGTCAAAGTCAGATGGGATACCGAGAAACAGGAAACGATCATCGATTGAACTTTCCTAACGCTGCCGCTCTGATCCCCTGATAGAACGCCTCTTCAAACAACGCTATACCGCTCAGGTCTGTGTGAGCAAAAAGAATATTTCGGTATGGTTCGAGCGCCTTTTGCCTTTCGCCACCCCATATGAATCCAGGAGTCGGCGAGATCATCGCGTGGCCCCAACGCATTATATCGAGGCGATCTGTCAGTTCGTAGATCTCCGGATGCGCGCGAGCGATGTCGGTAAGGCAAACGTCAGCCAATTCGCGCCATTCGTAATTCAGGAGCTTTGTCCGACCGTTCTCTTCGTGACACATCGGATAATAATACGTCCAAATGGTTGCTCCGTGGTCGATTCCTTTTTGATGCGTTGCGTTTACATAACCAAGCGACGGACTTTCGTAGATCACGTTGTCCCAAGCGAGTGGAAAATCTCGACTGAAACGCGGACGCGGGCGGTCTTTCATGTGCAGATTCGCTACGAACCACGAATTGCTGTGAAACGCAGCCGCGTTGAATGGAGGCCGCTCTGCGAACCCTCGTATAACGAACGGTGCGGTAAAGATCGGCGACGCATAGATCACTTTTTCGCATCTAAAGCCGCGAAGTTCGCCGTCGGCAAGACAAATGACATCGGCACCCGCGTCCGTAGGAATGATCGAAACAGCAGCGTGCGACGGCTTGATATGTTCGCGAACTTGTTCAGCCATGTGCATGACAAAACGGCCGTTACCTTCGGGGAAGGTGATGAACGGCTGCGATTCGTCACCGCTTTTTCTCACACGCGAGCAAAAATAGAAAAGGCCGGCCCACGCCGAGGTCTGGTCAAGCTTCAGCCCATAATCGTCGCGACAGGCATAGTCGCAATACCAGAAAAGTCTTTCGGAGGTAAAACCCTTCTGCCGCAGCCACGTACCGAACGGTATCTTGTCGAGCGCTGTCACCTCAGCATCGTCCGATCCCAAAGCGGAGGGTACAACAAATGCTCGCCGGCTGCGGGCATCACGCCAATTGACCCAATAGTTTATCTGCTCTTCAAATACCGCGAGTTGCCGCTTATCCTCGTCGCTCTCGCCGACGTGAAGATACAGACCGTGATACCAGCGACCTTTGTAAAAGACGCGCTCTTCAGGCTCACGGCAAAGGAACTGTTCTTTGATGATCAGGTCGCCATCGGCCGTTCTGCCTTCGGAAAGCGACATCTCCTCCAAAAGCTCGACAAGGTCAGAATTTTCTCGAAAGGGCACTGGCAGGTAATGAGCGCCCCAAGGATAGCTAACCGGACTGCCTTCACCCGAACGCGATGTCCCGCCGGTCTCTTTCTCCAATTCAAGAAGAGCAAAGTCATTAAGTCCTTCACGTCTCAACTTCCATGCCGCCGCAAGACCTGCGACACCACCACCAACTATCGCTATCCTGACGTTGCGCCAATTATCCAACGGAACTTCGAAGTTTCGCCCTTCGCGCAGCACATGCCCAAGTTGCCAGTTGGCACCAACGATCTCTCCCACAGGGAATCTATTCGGAGTTGTATCGCGACAAGCCGCAAATGCCGCGGGCGCTCCGAGGAATAATGAAAGCAGTTCACGGCGCGAAAGATTCACTCAAACCTCCGCCACTCCGTTTCGTAGTATCGCACCAACGCCTGGTTATCCAAGCGATTTATCTCGATATGTTCCGAAGGCACGGTCATGTCTGATGGGAAGTTAAAAATTGAAGGAAATGAGACGTCGTTTAAATACTTTAGCTCGATATCATCACGTGGCTTTATAGGCGTTTCAAAAGTTTCAAGTCTGGCAAGAGCATATCCCCAAACGCCAAAGCTCGGCACGGTTGTCTGAAATGGTTTCACGGCGAAACCCGAGGCCTCCAGCGTTTTGATGATCGACCAAAACGAAGTCCGTGCATACAGCGGAGAGGTACACTGAATTACGACCGCAGCGTCCGGTCTTAGCTTTTCCTTTAGCAGATTGTAGAAACGTGTTGTGTAGAGCTTGCCTAAGCCGAAATTATTAGGATCTGGAAAATCGACGATGGCAATATCAAATGGTTCCATTTCGGTGTTATCTAACCAAACGAACGCATCGGCATTGATCACAGAAACCCTAGGATCGGCTAAGGCGTTCTTGTTTAGTTCCGCGAGGGCAGGAAGTGCATTCGAAAGCTCCGTCATCAAAGGGTCAAGGTCTACGAGCGTAACACTTTCCACCGATCCGTATTTTAGGATTTCGCGAACCGCTAGCCCGTCGCCGCCGCCGAGCACCAAAACTCGTTTCGGGTTGCCGTTGTGTGCGGCGAACGCTGGATGTACCAAGGCTTCGTGGTAGCGGTATTCGTCAAATGAGTTGAACTGTAAATTTCCGTTGAGGAATAGCGAATGACCGAGTTTCCCACGTGTTACAACGATCCGTTGATATGGCGAACTCTTGGCGTAAACGATCTGATCCGGAAAAAGGCCGTCTTCCGCAAGCGTCGTCAGGCTTTCCGCTTTTATGAAGGCGATGCCGAGAATAACAATGACTACAAAACCCTTAACGCGCAAAATCGTCAGCTTCCGTTTGCTTATGAGGGGTTCAAGCAGCCATGTCGCCCAGATCCCTACAGCTGCATTCAGCATTCCGAATAGCAAAGATGTACGATTCAGGCCAAGTTTCGGAACGAGAAAAATCGGAAACATTAGGGCGGCAACTAGTGCGCCGACATAATCAAGCGCTAGGACCTTCGAAACGAGCTCCTTGAAATCCAGTTCGTCTTTCAGGATCCGCATCAACAGCGGGATTTCCAACCCGACGAGCGTTCCAATAATGAAGACCAACGAATAAAGGATCAGCCCAAAGTATGAAACATATGCAAATGTTAGGAATAGTATGGGCGCAGAAACGCCGCCGATGATCGCGACCGCTAACTCGATATCGATGAACTTTTCAGCAACGTTCTTCTCAATGTAGCGTGAGAGCCAAGAACCGACGCCCATCGCAAACAGGTAGACCCCGATGATCGTTGAAAATTGTGTTACCGAATCGCCTAGAACATATGACGAGACCGTGGCTGCAATCAGTTCATAGATCAGTCCGCATGTGGCGATTATCACCACATTTAGGAAAAGAAGTGGAACGTGCTTCATAAACAAACAGTCGTACGTTCAGAATAAGAGACGCGGGACCACGGCGAGAAAATCACCGTGTCACCGCGTCACCGCGTCACAATATTGCCAGATCCAATTACCCGTGAATAGCGGCCGCGATTATGATCGAAATACCTATCATTATCGCGCCGATGATGATTCCGAGCGCGGTATTGTGATCTTCCTCGATCTCATGATGGATATCGAAGATTCGGCTAAGGATAAAATAAGCTATCGTAAAAAAGATCAGTCCGATCACAACAAATATCAGCGTCGTAACAAGAATTTCAGCCAACTGGTCAAATTTAACGACAAAAGCCGGCAACGTGGTAATCAGCATTTATTTTCCTCCGCGAAATCCAGAATATATGAATGGTACGCCAAGCCGTGATTTGCTCCCGGCATTGGCCACTTCCCAGCCAAACCAGGCAGCGGTCGAATAAAGCAGGACCACGCCCATTCCAAATAATAATGTAAGTATTTTGAACATCTAATTCACTCCAGTGATCATTCGTCGCCGCTCGAACCAAACATACTTTCACTCCATCGCCTTGATTCAAAAGCGATCTTACGGATCAGACCCACGAGCGGTATCAACAGCAGTACGATCAATGCGCAGATAAAATTTACGCCGCGTGTAACGCCTTGCTCGACCTTTACCTTTATTGGCATCGACTGTTGCCAATTCTGCCAAGTTCCCTCAACCCTAAGCGTATATTTTCCTGCCGGCAAAGACGAGGTAGTTGCATCCTGCGACTGCCCGCCTTCGGTCCAGGCACCATCACTATCAGTACCAGAATAAAATTCGATCGGGATGTTGACTGATTCGACCTCTTGACTTTGATCATTTATAAGGTCAACGTCCAAATCAGCCCAGGAATTACTGACAGGTGCACTTGCCGATATTCGCACATTTCGGTCCGCCTTTAGCTCGAATTGCTGACTGAATTGGGCTTGCGGCGTCGTTGCGTTTACAAGGGGCGGTAGGGTCACATCCTGCAAGAGCACCGTTCGCGAAATTCCGGCAAGTGGAATCATAAATATGGCGACCACTATGAGGAGAAACAGCGGCAACGCACCCCAGGTATAGTAAAACGAACCCGTGAATGGTTGGTTTGGAGCGACTGACCAGGGGCGAGGCAGATCGGAAACACCAAAGGCCTTTTCGACCTCCTCGTTCGTCATATAAACGCCGGCCGACCAATTCATTTCCCCGGTCGAAGTCTCCTGCGAAAGCATCAGTGGAGGTGAGACATAATCTACGGCGCGGACGGTCTCACCCTGTTCGACACGCCAATAGAATTCGCCTTGCACATATTGAACGACCGCCGCTGCATCTTGGAATATCTTGTATGTCCTGCCGTTATAGCTGACCGTTGAACCAGAACCAACCGTGCCCGATTGCAGGATTTCTGCCGGATTCACAGGTTCTACGAAGTTCCAATGATTATCAGAGTGAACCAACCAACGGAACCCGATGATCGGTTCATATAGCAGATATTCATGCCAAAAATACTGAATACCCTCTACCGTTACACTACGGACCACGGCACCGATGATCTTGAATTTGACCTCCCCGTGGAAAGTACCTTCCGCCCCGATGGGCAAAACAAAAGCATGCGGCGAAGGCGACGGCTTAAGGGCCTTGAGGCATTTGAGATTGCCCTGCTCAACATCAAGAAGCGAACTACAGTTGGGGCAAGTCACGCGTTCTGCCTTGTCGGGTGCTATCAGAGCCAGCGGCCCGCCGCAGTTCGGGCACCCCATCGATGCCGTTGTCGTTCGACGCGCTTCCCGTTGTACCGGTCTTGCATCTGCAAGCCCGATGTCAGCCAATGATACTTGTTGGCCGACAAATACCCATGGTGGTGAAATACTATAATCGATCGTACCAAATGCGTTGTCGATGCCGCTCAGGTCCGCATAGCGACTCTGTTCGTTGGGTTCAAGCTTGTACGGGATCTCACCGTCGGCCGCAACAGCCGTTGCAACACCTTTTTCAGTGACCATCAGCGGTGTATTGCCGGGTATCTGTGAAACTGTTGAACCTATCTGGAGCTCATCAAATGTCGGTATCGAAACACCGGCGGGCAGCGGCTGAAAGAACGTCATATAAAAACGTCCTTGCGCTTCTGCAAGCCAACCCACCCATCCGTTCGAAAACGTAGCGTACCATTCGTCCCAATAACCGCCGAGCTCGTGCTTAAGCTGGGCACGTCCTGTCAGTTCGAAACGCTGGTCGTTGAATGTACCCTTAAGGCCTAGTTTGAGCGGTGATTGTGAATCAGCGATCTCTGCCACTTTGCCCAGGTCTTCAAGTCCGCGATCCGTTCGTGCGACGGCCGATCGGCAATAGGGACAGACCAAGACGATCGTCGAACCTTTTTGAAACTCGATAGGAGCTGCGCACGATGGACAATTTGCCTGAAGGACACTCATCGTTCACCTCCAACGGCGTGTGTCATCGATTCGGAACTTTTGGATGAATGCTCGCCACGTTCAATTCGAAGGACCGTCACAGTGCCTGCGGAGAGATGCTCTGTCAACTTCTCTTTCCAATCCCATTCGGGCCGCGTGCGGCAGCAGTATAAATTAAATGTTGCGATCTGATGTTCCGGGTAGGTATGGCAGGCGAGATGCGATTCAGTTAGCGCGACGAGCCCGGTGACGCCAGCTTCGCCGGGGAATTTATGCCAGACTGAACCAATTGGCTGAAGCCCGAGGTCTGATATGATGAGTTCGAACAATGAACGAATGCCGGTCTCGTCCCGCAATTTCTCAGGATCACAACCAGCAGCCTCGATCAGCCATTCGGTGCCTACGATATTCATTTGCTCAACAAGATCTAGTCGAATCGAAGTAAAGCCACGATCTTTCTTTGTTCGGGTAAAACTGGCGGGACTCGGTGCCCTATTCGATTTTCACTATAAACGAATTGCTACGATTTGTCATTCGGATTGCGACGCCTTCGATTCGAACCCGATCTAGTGGATCGGCACGATAAGAAAAAATACGAACGGCTGATACCATCGAATGATACCAGCCGCAGTTTCCTATTCCGCCTCGATCATTTTTCGATTCGAAAACTTCCCTTATTCTCTATGACCTGACCGCCGACGCGGTCTTTAGTGAGGACCTTCAATTCATACTCTCCTGTCTCCAACGAATCGGTGGGCAAGAGACGCGCAAGCGTAAGTCTTTGTCCCGAATCACTTAGGCCCGACCAATCTTCCGGCGTACGCATTATTTCCTTGCCGCCCTTTGTAAGGACGTATTCAACATCTACGGCGGGACGAAGAGTGGTCTGGTCGACACCTGCATTGTAAACCTGTAAGTACAGCCCGACCGGTTGACCTTGCTTATAATTGCCGGCCAGGTTTGGGATCACCTTTGCATTTCCGATGACGAACATTCCGCCCACATCCCTATCGCCGGTTTCCCGAAGTGTTGACGCTAGGACCAAAGAAGATGTCGAGAGTTTCTTGTCGTCGTAACGAGGAACAGTAAAACCCTGATTGATGATACCCCGGTTTCCCGTACCGACATCGCGGACGACGACGTCAACCTTATAGGTTCCCGGTGTTAATGCGATCGCCTTCTGATAGATCGACTTTCTTTCACGGGCTTCGCTAAGCTCTTCGCGGGTTGCATATGTCGTGACCGCGTCTTCAAAAATACCGGAGCGTTTTCCGGAAACGGCAGTTACGCGGCCAAAAATGTTAAGCTTTGCAGCCTCAATTCCCCCTTCATTAACAAATTGAAGTTCACTATTTCCAGTTTGAACCGTAAAGGTTACGATCACCCTATCCTCTGACTGACGGAAAAAATCCACACGCAGGTCAAACGCAAGCGGATTCGCATCGATGATTGCACCGGTTCCGGTGGCAACATCGGCAAGGTCGCTGAATTTTACTTGAGGCGGCCGTTGAAGCGAATTTATGATATTCAATCGTTCGAATGGCATATCCTGCTGACGCATATATCGGTCGTTACCGATCCCGGAAATACGATCTGCTCGATTTGTTATACCAAGTTGCTCGTCTAAAGTTTGTCCAGCTCCCGGAACGTAAAGGAGTGCGTCTTTTTCATTCGCGTTCCTGGCGATACGGTACTCACCTGTCCCCGTAGGATCCACGAATTCGATCTCGATCCCGTCACCAACGCCGTCCAAGTGTCTGTAGAACCAAACTTCAAATGGATATGTGGATGTCGAACCACCACCTTCATAAGAAGGTCGATCGTAGGCACCACCCGCCGGACGGGATTCTATTGAATCAGGTTTGCCCCAGGCAATGTAAATCCGGCCACGGTCAGTTTTCCAACCAGGAATGCCTGATGTGAACCGTTCGTTCGCATAGGCAATGCGTTCGTAATATTCCTCACGGTACTCGTTTTCTTCCGTATCCGGGTTTGGGTCTCGCCGCCGCCAGAAATTTTCAATGAAATTCTCGCGTTCTTCATCTGTTTGTAGTGCCTGAAAGGCCCTTCGCTCTTCTTTAGTGATGATGTAGGTTACATCTTGAGATAGCCAACGCTTGTACGCCTCTTTTAATTCAGGGCGCGCATTTCGAGCACGGTCGCTTATGTCGGGTACGGGCGTTTCCTTCGGTTTCTGAGCAATTGCAAAGGTCGCAAGTGCGATGAACGAAAGGAGTCCAAACAACAAGAATCGTAAAAATCCAGACTTTGACATAATTTAATACTTCTCCACCTCAAGATTCCACAGATTGGTTTCAAAAGAGTTTTCAAGCAATATTCTATTTTAGGCGCTGTTTCCTAATACTTCAAGATGCTTTTCGGTCAAACAAAGGTTGCTTTTGTGGCTAAACAGTCGGAGACGAAGTCCTTTTCCGGCCAAACAGCCAAGCGATGCCTATCGAAACTATGTATAGAACGAACATTGGGGTTGCGAATAGCATTAGATTCGGTATGTCTCCAGTCGGTGAAACAAAGGCTGCCACAATAAGAATTACGACGATCGAGACCTTCCAGCTCCTAATAAGAAAACCCGCCGAAACCAAGCCGATCCGAGAGAGAACATATGTAACGGCCGGCATCTGAAATATGAAACCCATCGCCAGCAAGACGATCGTTACGAAATCAAGATAATCGCTGGCCCGCAGCATGGGACGAAAATCCGATGCGAGTCCGAGCAAATAACCCAACGCTGGAGGCAGCAAAATGTAATAAGCGAATGCCGCGCCGATGACGAATGAAATAGTGGAAAGAAATACGAATGGCGTAACATAGGCCCGCTCGTGTTTGTATAATGCAGGCGAAATAAATGCCCATATTTGCCATAGAAGCAATGGAATCGAGAGAGCGATAGCTGAATATAGGGAAACTGTAACGTAAAGCGTAAATGATTCAGGCGCTGTTGTAACGATCAAACGCTCGTCGGCGCCGTCCGGCTTCACCTTGCCAGTCAGGTCTACAGGTAGCAGCACGCCCTTTGGGATCACTGCGGAACCGCTGATGATCGCCTCATCCGTATAAAGCCCTCGTACCCCTAAGCTGTTCTCTTGCACGATCGAAGCCACCGAGCTGCCAGGCTGAACAACACCGGGTCCGAGTGTCGTCACCCGATCAAAAATGTAACGTCCCCTTTCGCCAACCGCCAACTCCGATATCGGCCTAACACTTTCGCTTCCGGTTAGCCCTTCAATTGGAAGGTCACGCCTCACTGCCTCGCCGAGCGCATCGAGCACGGGAATAGATAGAAAATTGTAGATAGCACCCGAAAAAGTCCAGCAGATCACAAAAGCGACGGTTATGATCACGACCGAATACACAAGACGGCGGCGGAGTTCGTCCAGATGTTCGAGAAACGACATCTGTCCGCCGCGTACCAGCTTTTCCTCCGACTTGTCGGTGAGTTCTGTTTTATCCGGCATTGAAGTTTGGTCGCGAAAAATGCTTAAAGCCAGGTTCTTTTGTCCGACAATGAATCGCCTTCGTTCTGCACATCGTCTTCTTCATTGACGGATTCCCTTGCACCAATATCACTTTGGCCTGAGACAGATGATCCGTTCTCCCCTAATTGCTGCAATCGGGAATCAAACTCAGCTGCGTCTATCGCCCTCACCTCAGGTAGAGCGGTTCCGGCTTCATCGGCTAAAATTCTGCTTTCTCTGGCAATCGCTTTCTCAGATTCAAGTTCGTTTTCCATGTCATTGATGGACATCGAATCGAGTTTCAATGCCTTTGTCTCATCTTCAAAATCAACCTCGCGCTCCCACGTTTCACGAAATTCGCCGGACGTTTTTTTTAGGTCGGCCATGATCTTCCCGAGCTTTCTAGCCATTTCTGGAAGACGGCGTGGCCCAAGAAATATCAGTGCCACGATACCGATCAGGATCAGCTCTTGGGTGCCTAAACTTTCTAGGATTAAAAGGAACACTGGTATCGATTCACCTGCCTAACTAAAACTATCCAGCTAGCCAAAGCTGAACAAGATCTGCTTCTTCTCAAGATCTCATTTTATAGTTATCAACGGCTCAGAGTTTTTTATCACCTTGCCGATCACTGATGATTTTGGAATCTCCGCCATAAACTCCGGAACCATTTCCTCCGGAATACTTATCAAAAGGCCGCCGGCGGTTTGCGGATCGAACATTGCACTTTGCATTGTTGACGACACGTGGGCGTCAAATCTGACCGTATCGCCCACGTAGATTCTGTTGTTCTTATCACCCCGGGTCAACATTCCTTGTTCGATAAGTTCGAGCACTTCCGGCAACAGGGGTACCGAACCTGAATCGATCTCAACTGTGACACCACTTGCTTTAGCCATTTCAAATGCATGCCCAAGGAGCCCAAACCCAGTCACGTCAGTGCAGGCATTTGCACCGAGTTTTGTCATCGCCTTTGATGCTGCTGCCGCTGAACTTGTCATTGCATTAACACATGCTGCAATTACCGTAGGACTCGCAACACCACGTTTAACGGCCGTATTTAGAGCTCCTGTTCCAATCGGCTTGGTAAGAATAAGTCCATCACCCGGCTTGGCCCCGGCATTTGTAATTACGTTTCTTGGGTGTATCGTTCCAGTAACCGCATAGCCGAACTTCATCTCCTGATCGTCAACAGAATGTCCGCCAAGAACCACAACGCCCGCTTCGTTCATAGCCAATTGCCCACCAAGCAATATTTGGCCTAGAACATCCCAGTCGCCACTTTGAGGATAACAGACGATCGACAGTGCGGAGATCGGCGTGCCACCCATCGCATATATGTCATTAAGCGAATTAATTGCGGCAACACGTCCGTAGACCTCGGGGTCGTCCGCGACAGGCGTGAAAAAATCGACTGTTTGCACAAGTGCAACGTCGTCTGAAAGACGAAACACACCCGCATCGTCGGCTGTTTCATATCCAACGATCACATTTTCGGTCGATTGTTTCGGAAGACTGCTCAAAACTTGAGCAAGGTCGCCTGGTGCGAGTTTTGCCACTCAACCAGCGCAGGAAACCATTTCCGTCAGCCTTTTTTTCAGCACCTTCTCCTCCTTAATGGTCTGGATAAACCTTCCACTTGATTCACCCTTGAATTTAACTATCAACACTCGGAAAACCACCGGTCAAATGTCTAAATATTCGATCGAGGTCATCATTATTGTAATATTCGATCTCGATCTTTCCTGCCCCATCAGTCCCACCAGGCTTAATTCGAACATTCGTACCGAGTGCACGCATCATTTTTGTTTCGGCAAAGCGGAGATTCGGATCGGTTGTTTGCGTCTTGGTTGCCTGTTCTATTGCCCGAGGTTCGCTATTCCCTCGTTTCACAACGCGCTCGGTCTCGCGAACTGAGATCTGTTTTTCGACAATTGCCCGGGCGGTTCGGAACTGCAAAGTTTCATCGTCCGTCAAAAGCAATGCCCTCCCATGCCCGGCAGAAAGTTTGCCGTCGGCCACGAGATCCTGAATCTTGGCCGGTAGTTTCAATAGCCTGATCGCGGTTGCAATTAGTGACCTTTCCTTACCGACCCGTTCAGCCACCTGTTCTTGCGTAAGTCCAATATTCTCAATGAGTTTGCGATATGCAACCGCTTCCTCAATAGGATTCAGTTCCTCGCGTTGAATGTTTTCAATTAAGGCTATCTCGAGCAACTTTTCATCGTCGACTTCTTTGACGACCACCGGAACGCGGGCGAGGCCAACCTGCTGTGCGGCTCGCCAACGCCGTTCGCCCGCCACGATCTGATATCTGCTACCGACACTTCGAACCACTATCGGTTGGACGATGCCGTTCGCCCGAATGGAAGCTGCAAGCTCTACCAGGGATTTTTCATCAAATCTAGTTCGGGGTTGCTCTGGATTCGAGAAGATCAACGAGACATCAACATCAGCAACACCTGTCGGACCTCTCGTTTCCGTCTCGAAATTCGCTTCGTTTTCAACCGCTTCTCCGAGCAATGCGCTCAGGCCGCGGCCCAACGGCTTTCTAGCCATGTTCAATTATCTCCTTTGTTAGCTGGAAGTAGGCTTCGGCTCCCTTGGACCTAGGGTCGTACAAAAGAATCGGCTGGCCATAACTTGGAGCTTCGGCTAACCGCACATTTCGTGGAATAACAGTATTGAGAACCTGTGAACCGTAGAAATCACGAAGTTCCTTTGAGACTGCCACCGATAGATTGGTCCTCTCGTCATACATCGTAAGCAAGAGACCTTCTATTCTTAAGGCTGGATTCAGTTCTCGTTTAAGACGTGCAAGGGTTTCGAAGAGTTCGGCAGCGCCTTCCAACGCAAAATACTCCGCCTGGATCGGAACGAGAAGTGAATCTGCGGCGGTGAGGCCACCGATCGTCAAGATCCCTAGTGAAGGCGGGCAGTCTATTATCACGTAATGGAAATACTCTCGAATGGGATCAAGTAGATTTTTCAAGATATTTGCTCGGCCGGGATCATCAGCTAACTCGATCTCGATGCCTGCAAGATTCTTTTCTGAAGGGAGTACCCAGAGCTTTTCAATATTGCTTGGCAGAACTGCGTCGCGAACGGATTTGCCCGTGATCATTGCCTTATAGAGCGAATTTCGGCCTTCCTTCTTTGCAATTCCTACTCCTGATGTCGCATTTCCTTGGGGGTCAGAATCGACAAGGAGTACTTTTTTGCCGGCCAGTGCCAGACCCGCCGCAAGATTTATCGAGGTAGTGGTTTTTCCTACGCCACCTTTTTGGTTGGCAATAGCGATTATGCGTCCCATATTGTCTGGATCAAGAGAGAATGCCGTTTGACCTAGTGTAGGACAGTTAAGTAGAAATTAGAAGTTGGTTTGGTGGAACGTACCACTATTTTCCGAATAATGTGGTACGTTCCACAAAACGGCCTAATTCTTTTCATTTCCTTGAGGCTGGGTCGCTGTCAAATGCACTAATACTGTGGACAAAGCTGCCGGAGTCAGACCGGATATCGAGCGAACTTGAGCAAACGTCCGGGGCTGTGCGCGTTCAAGTCGCTCTATCATCTCATTGGAAAGCCCGCCTATCGAGCCAAAGTCGAACGCTTCAGGCACTTTCAAACGGTCGTGATGATTGACTCTCTCGTTCGCCAACCGCTGCTTGTCGACATATCCCGAGTAAAGCGAATCGGCCAAGGCGGTTTCCAGATCGGAGTCAATCACATCATTGATCAGCGCAGCCGGCAATAGCCTCCTTATCAGACCCTTGTCGACCCCTTGCCGCATAGCAAGCTGTGAAGGAGTGAATGAATCGCCAAGATCCGTTCCTAGAAGTTGCGAAATAGCCGAATACTCTGTCGATTTGCGTTTGTATCGCGTATTATCTAGGAGATTCCTAAGACGCGCCAAACGATCACGCTTAATGCTAAATCGATCCCAGTCTGTGTCGCCTACGAGGCCAGTCTCTCTTCCGATCGGCGAAAGCCTTTGATCGGCATTGTCGTGCCGCAGTGTCAATCTTGCCTCAGCACGTGAAGTGAACAATCGATAAGGTTCGTCCACGCCGTGCCTTATCAAGTCATCCACGAGTACACCGATATATGCATCATCGCGCCGCAATACCAAGGGTTTCCGTCGCTGCACGGAGAGTGCAGCATTAATTCCTGCCATCAGGCCCTGGCAGGCTGCCTCCTCATATCCAGTGGTGCCGTTGATCTGGCCAGCCAAGTAGAGGCGATCCATTCTGGTCGATTCCATTGTGGGTTTCATTTCCCTGGGATCTATAAAATCATACTCGATCGCGTAACCGGGCCTAATGATCTGAACAGACTCAAACCCAGGGATCATCCGTAGAAGTTCCTGCTGCAATGCCGACGGCAAAGAGGTGGAAAAACCGTTGAGATAAACTTCATTAGTGTTGTGGCCTTCAGGTTCGAGGAATAGCTGATGTCTGTCTTTGTCGGCAAATTTGACCACCTTGTCTTCAATGGACGGGCAATAACGCGGACCAATCCCTTTGATTTTGCCAGAATAAAGAGGTGATTGATGGAGGTTATCCCGAATTGCTTGGTGCAAGCGATTGCTCGTATAACCGATAAAACATTGTATCTGCGGTTGCTCAACACACTCAGTCGCAAACGAAAAAGGAACCGGTCTCTCGTCGGGAGGCTGAGCTTCGAAAGCATCCCAATCGATCGTTCGACCGTCCAACCGCGGCGGGGTGCCGGTCTTAAGCCGTCCGACTGGAAAACCGAGTCGCTTCAGCGACTCAGCAAGCTCGATCGATGCGGGTTCGCCAGCACGCCCTGCTGAAGTAGTCTGCTGCCCGGTGTGGATCTTCCCATTTAGGAACGTTCCTGTAGCTACCACAATCGCCTTTCCACCGAAGCGACGTGAATCCTGCAGTTCGACCCCTATAACAGCATTATTTTCAACAATTAGGTCAATTACGATGCCTTGTCGAAGGTGCAGATTCGGTGTTGCTTCGAGTACGCGGCGCATTTCAGTACGGTAAAGGCTTCTATCCGCTTGGGCCCGCGGCGATTGCACCGCTGGGCCGCGTGACCGGTTCAATAAACGAAACTGGATCCCCGTACGATCTATCACCCGGCCCATAATGCCCCCTAGGGCATCTATTTCGCGAACAACATGGCCCTTTGCAATTCCGCCGACCGCCGGATTACATGACATTTGGCCGATCAGATCAAGGTTGATGGTCACAAGTGCGGTTTCAGCACCTAGGCGCGCTGCCGCCGAGGCTGCTTCACAACCTGCGTGCCCTGCACCAATAACAATTACATCAAACGTTTCGTCGAACATTACACCAGAAAAGCGGGACCCGCCCGCCATAGACAAACTTAAATTGTAGATCAAAGGAAGCCTATTTCCAAAAGAAAATCGATTGCTTAGCTCCAGCGGCCTCTGAGCGCGGTTCCCGCAATTGATTGAAACTGGGCAAGTTTAACCTTGTCGGTGTTTTTATAGGAAACCAAAGGCATCAGCCCTTTGTTGATCATTAAGTCCACAGCTCTATCTGAGAGAAGAGCCTCACCGCAAGCCTTGAACACGGTCTCCGTGCCTTCCCTGTAAACATGCATCGGGAGTCCATCTATGTCCTGATTCAAAGCTCTGCCCATCTGCCATCCGCGTTCGCTAAAACTCGCCGCCAGCAATTGTCCGGCAACAAACGCGGCATTCGACCATAAGTAATCCGCATGGGTCGGGGAATCAACACATTCCTCAAATGAAAATGTCTCTAGTGGCTCGGTATCTGCACCATAAGGCAAACGAACTAGAAATCTGGGCATTGTCATCCCTAGATACACCGCCTCTGGCTGATCAGACAAAGCAGCCCATAGTTTTGCGGCATTGCTGCCATCTGGAAGACGCCAATCCGCAGGATCGGATCTTTCGGAAAACGAGTCGATTCCCAACACGTCAGAGCTGACCTGTGCTATGAACGGTGCATTTGCAGCCGCCGAGACCTTCGCCATCCGCATTACTAAGGCGATGTCGTCAAGTTCGGGCAGGAATAAATAATTACCAAGCGTTACCGCCCACGGTTCGCTTTCTTCAACATTCTTAACCAAATGGCTAAAGGCCACGGTTTTCTCTAAATTATCGCTGGATCGAAGATCTTCGCCGAGTTCGTCCTTTGAAATATCGAACAGAAAGATCTTAAGTGAAGATGATGTTTCCGTTCGCCTAACAAGAAAATAAAGTCCGAGCCAAGCCGCTTCGAGCTCCTTAAAGCGCGATTCGTGAATTATTGACCGCATCAATTCGCTCGTTGCTTCATCGACCGCAGAGACATAGCCAGCTCGCTCAGTATCATCTACTGATACTAAGTGCGGTCGTACGAGATCTGATATCAAAACCCCTAGCTCGTCAGAAGGTTTCAGTTTCGGAACTACCGCACCGCCGGACGGTTTTGTGAGTATCGCGTCCAAGAGATCGTCTCCAGCTTCTGACATTGTCTCTTCGTCAGTAGGCGGTACCGACAACTCTTCCGGCCCTCCTGTAGCCCAAATCTTTTCTCGTACTTCACGAGCCGCCACATGAAACGTGTCCTCGCTATTCAGCCGTTTTCGCAGTTCACGCAGTTCAGAGAAAAGCGGCACGCGGCGAAAGATCTGGTCCGGATGAAAATCATCAAGCTCGTTAAACTCAAGCTCAAGTTCACCGTTACCCAGTTTCAATCTGAGGCGTGCACCGAGCCGCGCAACTACAGCATCAAAATTATCACGATCGATCTCTATCGGACTCCGTCCAGGTAATTCGGGCTTTTCCGCATCCCCGCTCCAATCCCCCAAAATCAAAAGGTGAAATGGAGGTTCTTCGACTAAGTTTCCATCACCGCGCTCCATCGTGAAGATCGCTTCAAGTCCGGTATCTTTGTTCTGCATAGGTCTGCACTGCACCTCGATCAGTTTATTTTCGGTTCCCCGGGTCGGCTTGCGAAAGGCGAGCTTGATCTCGTTCTTTCAACCGTTGATCGCCCGGTGATCTGGGTTGGTTCGATGCGGTAAATTATTTCGATGTTCTCTTTTACCCAACTATCCATCCAACGGACGCTAACCGCAGGTGTCATTGATGGATTCACCGCCGAAAGCAAAGCAATAGCCTGACGGCGTTCGTACTCATCCTTAACAGGAAACGCATTTCCTAAGACTATCACGCTTCGCCAATCTTCATTGCTTACGATGTCCTCGGCCTGAAGGCAAACCTTGCTGTTGCGTTCGATTATTCTGGATTTTTTTCCGTCAGTAGTATAAATAAAAAGTCTCTCGTCACGATAAACGAAGTGGATGGGAACCACGTATGGCTGGCCGTACTCCGCGCAGCCCAAATGCCCAAAATCGAGCTCCGCCAAAAGTGACTGAACGTCGCGAAGACTCATATCCTCAACTTCTATCATCACAATCACCTAGATAAATGCCATTATTCTATCATCAATGTCCGCAAGCTCTTACACAACAGACGATCTGTGATGTAAACTTCCAAGTGAAATGAATATTCTTCTTGCTTATGACGGTTCTCCATCTTCTGAGGCAGCGATTGACGACCTCGTAAATGCAGGTCTTCCGAGCTCTGGAAATGCTATAGCGTTTTCTGTAGCTGAGGTCTGGCTCCCGCCAACCGACGGACTAGACAAGTCCCTTTCTGATTCAAACATTGAGAAACTCATTTCCCATCATCGTGCAAAGGGCAAGGCACTTCTTGATGAAGCACAGGACAAAGCCGAGAAAGCAGCCGAGCGACTTCGGCGAATTCTGCCCGGTTGGAATGTGAGTGCGAGAACGAGTTATGGTTCGCCTGCTTGGGAAGCCTTGGCCTTGGCTGAAGAAACATCAACTGAACTTATAGTGGTTGGCTCTCATGGCCAATCAGCGATCAGTCGTGTTCTGCTTGGAAGTATTTCTCAAAAGATCATTAGCGAAGCAAGATGCTCCGTGCGTGTCGCAAGAGGCCGAAATCAAACCGATCCAGCACCGAACCGTATCCTGATCGGATTTGACAGCACTCAGGGAGCAGCTGCAGCCGTAGATGCAGTTGCAAAACGCACATGGCCAGAAAACACGCGTGTCAGACTATTGACCGTAGTTCATGATATCTCACCTACGCTTATCGGAAATCTCTTGCCGCCTGTTGTTTCCGCGATCAACGAAATTAGTACGGATGAACAGAACATCGCAAACGAACTTGCAAATTCTGCGGTTGAAAAGCTCTCAGCCACAGGTTTAAGGGCCGAGTTTCACGTTGAAGCGGGTAACCCGCGCTCACAAATAGTCGATACAGCAGAATTATGGAATGCCGATTCGATATTTGTTGGGGCAAACGCATTTGCCGGTGCATTGGAAAAATTTCTCATTGGAAGCACGTCTGCTTCCGTCGCAGCTCGGGCCAAATGCTCTGTGGAAGTTGTTCGTCAAAGAAGTTGATCAATCTTTATCCAGAGTCAATTTTCTGAAAGCACCCGAGTGTCCGCACCAAACTTCAGCACAGATACAAATATCTTGAATACCGTCAGTTCTCCGCTCTAACTTCGGATCCTCTTAACTGAAATTCCTGACTTTGGATTGTCTTCCTCTCAACAGTCTTATGCCTATCGGTCTACTCATTTTCTTTCATAATGTTCGTTTAGAATTCGAATCAAGAACACAGATATCACAACTTCTTACAACCTAACAACCGTTCAGGGAGATTTAACACAAAGTTCAACCAGACGAAACATTTGGCTTATACAATCCACTTTCATACGTGCTGAACTGAATTGATCCGTTGAGGTTGCTATGTCTAAACCAAGCAGCAATTGCGAATCGGAATGGTTCATTTATCGATCGAATTTCAATTCGCAATAGAGCCGAGGACTTAGAAGTAATCGTTGTGTCAAGGATAGAAAGAATCTATTAAACGGCTCTGAAAGGGAGCCTATCACCGTGAAAACAAATAAACCGTTTTCGAGCAAGAAATCTGGAGGAAAGATGAAAAAATCACTTAATGCAATTTTCAGTATTGTTTTTATCGCCACTATGGCCGCTGCCGTGCCGGCACAAATCGCTTATTCGATCACGGATAATAACCGTGACGTAACCGGCCTACAGCAGCAGTTTTATCAGTTCGACCTGTCAACCGGACAGGGAACTTTTATCAGCAACCTTACACTTAATGGACAAACGATACGCCGCGAATATGAGGGGCTTGCTTCGATCGGTTCAGTGCTCTACGGCGTAACCGAATTCGATACCGAACTTTGTAACACAGGTTCTGATCCTGTAACAGGCCTTGCCAGCGATGTCCGCACTTTCCGGCCACCGGGTACTTATCCGCTTCCTAACGGTGTAGCTGGCCCAATCGGCGCGCAGGTGGGCGAAACCTGTTTCGTACCAGGATTCACAGAGTCTGCAGCCGCTTACAATCCGGTTGACGGATGGATATACGCAATTGCCGCTGATGATACGCTTCCGGCAAACGCTCCCCGAAGTCGTCTGTATCGTATTAGCCCCTCGTCTGGTTTGGCAACGCAGATAGGCTCCGGCCCAACTGCGAATGGCATTATCAAAACTACTGATAGCCCACTCGGTGACGAGAATCCCTACTTCGATGGACTTGCCGTAACAGCAGACGGACGCATCTTCGCCTCCGAGAATCGCTTCAACAATAACACTGGTGCGCATGGAGCGATCTACCAACTCTTTGCAACCGGACCTAACGCTGGCCGCGCACGCTTCATTACCAATACGCTTCCGACAGACGTGAATCGCGACACCGGCTTGGCAAGCTTTGGTAACACACTTTACTTGCTGTTAGAGGATGCACGCGTCTATACGATCACGGATCTTGTGCCTTCGACGACAAACGTAGCAAAAGCAACGCCTCTCGTCTTTCCTCTCGGAAACCCGGCTGGTTCGAATACGCTTTCAACACCTGGCTGCTTGAGCACAGGTGCCTTCTGCGGCGATTTCGAAGGATTCGATATTCCGACTTTGCCGATCAGGTAGGGCTGAAATAAAGCGAGCCGCCGGACCAGCTTCGGCGGCTCAATACCATCTACAATCTCCAGTCTTCGAAAGGGTTATGGAGTGACCTTCTCGAACACTGCATAAGGTGCACACAAAAATGTTGAAGAAGCTATTATCAAACACGATCTTAATAACTTTGATTGCGGGAATATTCGGCGCCGTCGCATTCGGCCAGGCTACCGATAACGGCAGCTTGACCGGAACGGTCTCAGACGTAAACGGAGCCCTAGTTCCAGGAGCAACGGTTACGATCAAGAATCTCGCTACCGGTGTTACTCGAACAACAACGGTTAACTCACAAGGGATATGGAACTTTTCGGTTCTCGCACTTGGCAACTATGAAGTGAAGGCAGAGGCCGCTAGCTTTGCAGTGACTAGCCAGACCGTTGCCGTAACCGCGAGTGTAACCACTGAAGTCATACTTATTCTGGGTGTTGCCGCGCAATCGGCAGTTGTCAATATCGTGGCAGGCGACGAAAGTGGTCTCCTACAATCTGACGGGCCGGTTACCGGTTCGCAAATTAGCGGTCGTCGAATCGAAGAGCTTCCGGCGGTTCGCGGAGCATTCTCGCTTATCAACACAGATTCGTCTGTTTCGGGCGAGTTATCAGATCCGCTTGGTAACGGCAACGGAAACCCGGAAGTTTCGATCGCTGGTGGACGCACTACCAGCCAATCGGTTCTTTTCAATGGCGTTGACGCGACGAACTTCTCGGGGACAGGATCATTGACCGAAAGTCTTTCTCCATCGCCCGAAACTGTTCAGGAAGTTAAATTGCTTTCAAGTGGATATGATGCATCATTGGGCCGCAGCGGCGGCGGCAATATTCAATTGGTAACGCGCCGCGGCGGACAGAACTTTAGCGGTACGGCTTATGTTTACGCTCAGAACGAAGCGTTCAACGCAAACGATTTCTTTTTTAATCGCGACGGTATTGATCGCCAAAAAGCGAGCAAATTTGAAGGTGGATTTTCTATCGGCGGACCGATTCTGAAGGACAGGCTTTCGTTCTTCGGAGGTTATCAGCGTACCGATGCAAAAACCGCATATGTACCTTCGGCCTCAAGCTACACTGTTTTGCCTGAAGCTCTTGCCTTCATAACTGACCGAACTGACGTTGAAAACATAAGACGCGGTTTCTTGCTTTCCGCCCGGAATGGCGGGCAGGTCAGCACATTCGGAAACGCATTCAACTTTCTGCCGGGACCAGGTTCGCCGGGCTATTGCGTCCGAACCCTCCTGCCAGGCGATTTCGCCGGCACGATCGCTTCAACCTGCATCGACCCGAACAGCCCTGGATTTCGACTTTTCAGCGCTATCAATCCGGTCACCGGACAATTTTTGATCCCGTCGTTGGTCCAAGGTCGGTACGAACGACTCTTTTACGACACAAACAACGTGCAGGTCTTGCTGAACGGCACAACACCGATCACGGACTTCACGCCGTTTGGATTACCGAACGGTTTACCCGTCCTTGACCGCGGCGTTCAGGGCCGAGTTCGCGGCGGATTTCCACTCGTACGAGTCCGAAATGTTTTTCCAGCAGAGTTTAAGCAAGATCAGTTCACCACGCGGCTTGACCAGGTGCTTGCAAAAGGAAATGCCGAAGGCAGCGGACGAAACGAACTTTCGGGCACGTTCTTCTTCGCAAACTTTCCGGCACTCGATCCCTTCTCTGACGAATCCCTAGTATCACCGACACCGCTTATCAAGGACGATAAGAATCGAACTCTCGCGATCACGAATACTCATTTCTTTTCACCAACATTGATCAACGAGGCCCGTTTCGGAATTTTCTATCTTGATAATTCACGTGAACTGGATGAAAGATTTTTAACACCAGAACTGACTAATCCTGGTTTAGGCATCACTAACCCTGCGGTCGCTTTCAATGACGGTCCGGCAACCCTGCGTGGCGCCCGGTTTGCCGGTTTCGGAAACTTCCGAGATTTTTCTCTGCTTGCACCAAACGACGTTTACAACAAGCGTGTTCAGAAAACGTACACTCTTGCCAACAATGTAACGTATGTCCTGCCCAAACATTCGTTGAAATTCGGTGTCGAACACAAGCGAAACATCTTCGATACGAATCTTCCTGAAGAACAGGGCGTCGAATTCGAAGGCCTTACAAACTTTACAGAGTTGCTAACCGGCTTTATCCCGGAAGCAGACGTTGCACTTGGAATTACGGATAAGCAATTCAGTTTCAACGACTTAAGCTTTTACGTGTCGGACGATTGGCGTGTCCGCGAGGGCCTGACGATCAATGTAGGTATCCGCTGGGATTGGTTCGGCTGGCCCACCGAAAAACTCGGCCGATTCTCGAATTTTGATTTTTCACGCGTGACCGATCCGAACAACATTCAGCCTGGCTTCATTCTTCCCAGCAATGTTGGTACGACCGGAAATTCGGCGATCGATTTGTCGCTTAGTTCGATAGCGTCGGCGGGCAATAAGCACACGATGAACGGCAACGATCTGAACAACTTTGCACCTCGAGTTGGATTCGCATGGAAGCCATTCAAGAATGGAACTACGGTTATCCGCGGCGGCTACGGAATCTTTTTTGATCGACCTTCGGCGGCGTTTATCAATACGATCTACAGCAACTATCCATTCTTTAAGGAGATCGAAGTAAAGACCGAAAGTTCGCCTTCAACGATTCAAGCAACGAATGCATTCATTTCCGTGAATCCTTCGTTGCCCTTCTCAAGCTATTTCCCGTATCGAATAGCGTTTCGCGATGCCGACCGCTTCACGCCTTACGTTTTGCTGGATAGCGGTCCAAGTTCCGATCCGATCGCCGGAGTCGAACCGCTGGAGTTCCGAGGGATCGATCGCGATCTAAAAACGCCGATGATCCAGCAGTGGAACATCGGTATTCAACATGATTTTGGATTTGGTTCGACTAAGAACTGGATTTTTGAAGCGAGATACATTGGTTCGAAAGGACAAAATCTACTTTTGGCAGTAGGTTTCAATCAGCCTTATGATCTCAACGACCCCAACACACCAGACTACATTTTCGGCCGTCTAAACGATGCCTTTGAACTCGCACGTCCTGGTATTCTGCCGCCACGGGCTCCGGGTCTGAGCGAACGCGAGCGCGGAATGCGGATAAATAACAATCAGGACGGAGCCTTTGGAGCTTGCAGCACCGTTTGGCAAAATGTTCCGGGCTATTTGCCATGTAATAACGGAAATGGCGGAATCGACCTCAATGGTTCGGCCGCAAACTTCCAGTTCGTAAATGCCTTGATCTCGGCCGATGTACGAGTGCCTTACCTAGGCTTTGATTCTACTGACGCAATTCTGCTCCAGTCGAGAGGTTATTCGTCATACCACTCCGGCCAGTTTAGTCTTTCACGAAGATTAGCCAACAGTTACGGACTGAACTTGTCATACACGTGGTCGAAATCGATCGACATCGGTTCGACCGATCCCGGCAGCACAACCGCTTCAGGACGTCCCGATACACCCAATCTCGGACTCGTTATTCAGGGTGATCAACGTGATCTCAACGCGAACCGAGCAGTTTCTGACTATGATCGCCCGCATCGAATAAGCGGTACGTTCACCTGGGAGCTTCCATACAACCGATCTAAAAATAAATGGATCAATGGTTTACAGTTGACAGGATTTGGGCAGTGGCAATCAGGTTCGCCATTCACAATATTTGCGTCAAACGCAGGTTTCGAAACGCTTCGAACTAGCGGCGATATTGAATCACAGTTTTTTGGGATCTTTCTCGAAGCCACCGAGCGAAATGCTCCGCTTCAGGCATTGAACGCCCTTGCACGAATTTACAACGTGGGCGGTGCGAGTGGAACAATATTCAACGCCGCCTTCGCTCGACCAAACGTTCGGAATCTTGAGCTTCTACGCCGTCAAGGTGCCGATGCACTCCGACAATATTTCAATACCTGTCAGGATCCGAACAATACGGAATGTGCCCTGCTAGCACCACTCGGTGGTTTTGGAAATTTAGGACGGAACACCCTTCGCGGCCCGGCACAGAGAAGGATCGACATTAGTTTGCAGAAATCAACGAAACTTTCGGAAAGAATGTCGCTCGAACTCAAGTGGGACATCTTCAACCTTTTCAACTTCACTAACTTTGCAAATCCGAATTCGGATCTGAGCGACGAAACTGATTTTGGACAAATTACCCGAACAGTCGGTGCACCGCGCGTGATGCAGTTTGGTGCAAAACTTCGATTCTAATAATTAGGAGACGAACAAAATGCTAGATAAAAAGTATCTTTTCATATCGGCAGCGATCGTCTCTGTAGCGATTGGTATTGTGGCGTGGGCATTCTACGACCGGCAGGCCGATGCGGCGAAGCTCGAATCAGAAATCGTCAAAGAAATTACAGAGGAAGACCTTTCTTTGATACTAGATAGTCAGGCAAAGACTAGTAACCAACAGGTTTCTGAGATTGCCAACTCACCCGATGCGAGAAAAGCTTTTGCCGCCGGGGTAAAGAAACACCTCGCACTGGCGGCTGAAGCTCGCCGTACCGGCCTTTCGGAAGACGAGCGGTTCAAATTTAATCTTGACCTTAAGAAACGACTACTTCTGGCAGATCTTTACCAGGCAAAGCTGGGACATTCCCTTGAGAAGCCGTACAAGCCTAGCGAAAAAGAGATCGCAAACATTTGGGCTGAACCCGCGAACGTAAGTGCTTTCAACAAAGACATGGAAGTGCTGCAATCGCTCCAGACCGAAATGAATCGCAAGCTTGGCAACAATATGGCCCCAGGGGTCCTTTATGGTGAATCTTTAGAACGAGCAAAGGCAAGTTGGGCTCGAGCAAAGTTCCTGTCGGGAAAGGCAAAGTCAGATCCGGAGTTCATGGCAGGACGTAATGTGCAACTTCGCATTAAGGTCTTAGAAGCCGGAATTCTTTCCAATGATCTTCTCCGCGTAAATTACGACAAAAATATAAAAGCTACTGACGCTGAGATCAAGCAGTTCCTGTCTGAACGACCAGAATACAGTCTCGAACGAAAGAAACAAATTGCAAATGTCGTACACAAGAGAGCAAAGGCAGGCGAAGACTTTACCAAACTTGTTAAGGAGTTCACTGAACATAGGCCAACGAAAGAAACAGGTGGATTGATCGAAAATGTGCTTCGCGGAGATCAACCTGCGGCAATTGAAGCAGCAATTTTCGCTCTTAAACCCGGCGAGATCTACGGTTCCGTAATCGAAACCGATCTCGGCTATCACATAGTCAAATTTGTCAGTAAAAAAGAGCGTTCGGTTTCCGAAGGAAAAAAGATTTTCGAATACTCATTTCGCCAGATCTTGCTTCAAAACAAGTTCGAGCAACCGGGACTGGAAAGCTCGGGGATTCCGCCTCCATTTATGACGGCCGAAGAAATAGCAAAAATGCTGATCGAAAAGGAAAAACGCGACCGCTATGTCGCGGCAGTAATGGAGCGCAATCCTATTTCACTGCAATAAATTCTTGCGAATTGCCTTTGCAACTCGCTGAATGTTTAACGTTTTCTTAGATCTTGTCTTGATCGAATTCACTTAAGTTTTCGCGATCAATTGATCTTCGTAACACCAAAGGAGAAGAGAATGAAGAGACTTAATAACTTATCACGACCCGGAATTTTAATGGTTTTATTTTCGTTGGTCCTAGCCGGAACGATCATGGGCCAAAAGAACGAACAATCAACACCGGAAGGAGGCCCTTTTTTATTGATCAACGAGCTTGAGGCCGATCCGGGCAATCAACAGAATGACTCATGCCAATATATCGAACTACGCGGAACACCTGGAGCTACGGTCGCAGCAAATACATATTTTGTTGCGATCGATAGCGATCCAGCATTCACTGGCAGGCTTCATCACGTTGTTCCAATCGGAGGTGTTCAGATTGGTTCGAATGGCCTGATCTATTTGAACAATACGGTCGCCCCGGTTTGCCCAAATAGAACACCTGCAGCAGAAACTACTGTCGTCAACTACAGTTCGGTTATCCGAATTGGCGGTGGTGACCTAGAGGTTCGATCAGAAAGCTTTGCAGTATTCCAAACTGCGGCCAACATTTTTGCGGGGCTGGACATTGATGCAAATGACGACGGTGAATTCGATATTGCCGTAACAAATATCAGTGATGCCGTTGCATTCCGTGTCGACCCCGACCAGGAATATGTTTATCCGGCAAATAGCGCAATTCTCGGAACACCATTCGCCAATGTTCCTGATGCATTTGTCCGCTTTCCTGGTAATGACACGGCTTTCAATGCCGATGCCTTTTACTATGGTGAACTCGCCGCCGACCCGGTAGAATCCACCGTTTTTGTCGCACCCTTTAGTGCGAATTTTCCAACGGGCGGTGCTCTTACCCCCGGAGCTCCAAACGTTCCAGCAACCACACCAACCGGAAATGCACGCTCGGATTTTGACGGTGACGGAAGAACCGATATTTCAGTATTTCGGCCGTCGGAAGGAAACTGGTACCTACTCCGTTCGACTGAAGGGTTTGGGGTTTTAAACTGGGGTCTAAGCAGCGACATTTTGGTTCCTGGCGACTATGACGGAGATGGACGAACAGACACAGCAATCTTCCGGCCATCAGCCACCCCCGGTACAGCTGATTTCTGGATACTTCGAAGTGACGGCTTCACCGTTCTCGCTGTTGAATTCGGTTCGCCGGGTGATGTACCAGCAAATGGTGATTTTGATGGCGATTCGCTCCAGGATCTAGCCGTTTACCGTGCGTCTGAAGGCAATTGGTACATTAACCTGACTTCAAATGGTCAGACATTAGTAGTCAACAATCCCGGCAATACACCGGTTCCAGGAGATTATGACGGCGATGGAAATGCCGACGGCATTATTTTCACGGATGGAGCTTGGGTCGGGACGCTTTCTACCGGTCCACAGGTGAACATCTCTTTGGGTCAAGCTGGAGATATTCCCGTACCTGGAGATTTTGATGGTGATGGTATTGATGATCAGGCAATCTTCCGCCCCTCAACCGGTAGTTGGATCGTTCGAAACAGCAGTACTACCAACATTACTACGACAGCATTCGGTATTGCAACGGACATACCGGCACCAGGAGACTATGATGGAGATGGCACCGAAGATTTCGCGATTTTTAGATCTGGACAATGGTGGATCAATGGGTCGACCTCGGGAGTTTCAGTTGTCTCCTTTGGTCTCGGCTCAGACGTTCCGGTAGTTGCGGAAGCCGGTCCACAGTAACTGTCAATAGCTAAACTAAGGTAACCTTATCGCCGGGTTTTTGCTGAACGCAATGACCCGGCACTTTTTTTGCAATAGAAAAGGCAGCCCCGAGTCGGTGCTGCCTAATTGGAGTGTAGTGAACCTAAAGCATACTCCTCACATTTGCGGTGCACTAGATCTTTAGGTATCAATAATAACCATACTTTTAGCCTGTTACGATTACCTTTCCACTTTTCGAAATTTTTCTTAACATTATCTGAAGCATCCTTTGTGAGATGCTTTTTCAAAGAACTTTTCCAACTTCTTGACAAGGATTCCCCAAATCCAAAGACCTGTTCCAAATTTCCCTTGCAATTCTCATCATTTGGGTTGACTGCAAGGTCAGTTCCGTCGATTTCTAAGGCCTTGTAACTGGCACAGCCGTTGCAGATGTGTATCTACGCGAGCTGACAACAGTTCTTAAAATTTTGTCCCCCACACCGTAGCCATAGTGCATTCGGTGGGCTTTACCAACTAATGCAAAATGGAATCGAAGGAAAATCTGCCCTATTGATCGGGGAGGAGTTTATTGAACGGACTGACGTGATCAGTGCGATCTCGGCCCTTTCGTTAGAACTTAAAGTAGTAAAAACCGGTTACGACGGTCTTAGTGAGCTTTACCAGCATAAGTATGAGATCGTTCTTATTGGCTCTGATGTGGCTGATATTCGGCAATCCGAACTTTGTCGTCAGATCAAAGTGAGTTCTAAGCATTCGGAAATACCTGTTGTTTGTGTCTTTTCCCAAAATTACGGGGTGCCTTCAGTCTTGAATTCGCTCCATTCCGGAGCGGATGATTGTTTCGCCGGAACGATCAGTAGCGTACAGTTGATGGCAAAGCTCGAATGGCTTTTGATGCGGGGCCGATCTGCGGCGGCGCTTCGTCAATACTATTGTGAACTACGCACCAGACAAGCTCAGACCCTCGGTGTCGTAAGAGCGACCGCCGATCTTATGGAATCCATCGACTCGGATTTTCGAGGCGAAAACTGTTACGGAAGTCAGGAATTGGTCGCGGAAAAACTGGAGATCGGACTAGGAATGATCCGAAGTCTGGCCTCAATACTTGAGAACCAGATCGAATCGTTCGATATATCCGAGCTTATCGAACAAACTGACAGCCCAAACGGCAATGAACTTTACAGAGATCATCGCTCAGTTCAAACCGGAATGTTCTTGGAACTAGCAGGTTAGATCCTGAATGTAGATCGCGCTAACGCCCTACATAGTTCTTTCATTATAAGAATGCTCTGCCGATTGGAATCTGGCTATCCCCGTTCCTTCAGGCGTTGAATAAAAACAGGATGGAGATCGAAGAAAAACTTGGCGTAGTTTGTTCGTGGTGCAGGCGAATTAGGGAGGGAGATGGCTGGCGCGTTCCGGACGACGGTGATAAATACGAACCAGGTCCTCTTGCTTCACACGGTCTGTGTATGGAATGTTATGAGGAAATGTTAGATGAGTTTTTAGCGCCCGCGCCAGTCAGTGGGCCCGATCCGCATATCGCCCTATAGTTGATTTGGCGTTAAGAAGTAATTCGAAATCTGGAGCCGAAAGAGGCTTGGCAAAAAGAAAACCTTGGTATTCGTCGCAACCTTTACTCCTGAGAAACTCAAGTTGTTCCTCGGTTTCAACCCCTTCAGCAACGACCTTCAACCGAAGGTTATGTCCAAGAGTAATTATAGCGACCGTTAGGGCGGCGTCATCAGCATTGTCCGGAAGCTCGCTTACGAAAGACCTGTCTATTTTCAATACGTCGATCGGTAATTTCTTCAAATAGCTCAGGGAAGAATACCCTGTACCGAAATCGTCGAGCGAGATCGTTATTCCAGCCTTCTTTAGCGCCCATAGGGTTGCTTGCGCTTCCTCACCGTTGTCGATAACTGAACTTTCCGTGATCTCAAGATTCAAAAATCGCGGTTGAAAGCCAATCTCATTTATTATCGCTATAACGGACGCTGCAAGATCGTTATGCTGAATCTGTCGGGCCGATAGGTTGATCGCAATTTCCAGATCGTATCCAAGATCGCGCCAGATCTGAGTCTGACGGACGGCCTTCCTCAACACTGCCTCGCCTAACGGGATAATTAGCCCGGTTTCCTCAGCGAGTGGAATAAACTCGCCTGGCGATACCATTCCGATCTCGGGATGCTGCCATCTTACCAATGCCTCCATCCCGCAAATGCACCCGGAAGAAATGTCGATCTTAGGCTGGTAGAAAACGTCAAATTCGCCACGCTCGAGTGCTCGGCACATACCTGTTTCTAACGTAAAGCGTTTGAGCGCCCTTGCATTCATATCGGCCGTGTAGAACCGAACCGCATCGCCGCCTTGTTCTTTCGCTTTTGCGAGCGCGGCAGTCGCATTCCTCATCAGCATGATCAGCTCGCTACCGTCTGACCTCGAAATACTGATCCCGACGCTGCAAGTTACCACCATTTCGTTGTTCTCGATCAGGAATGGACATCTTACCGCTTCCGCGATCCCCCGCGCGATCCCGCCTAATTCTTCCTCAGTCTCAAAGTTGTTCAGAAGAACGGCAAACTCGTCCCTCTCGTAGCGTGACACGGTCGCGATAGCACCCACGGCAGTTCCCAACCGTTTAGCTGTCTCGACCAACATCACGTCGGATACGCTGTGACCGTAGGTTTCACGCACCTTTCTGAATCCGTCGATCGAGATCAACATGAGAGCCGTACGCTCAATGCCTTCTGGCGAACGTATCGCTTGCGATGCTCTGTCCTCAAAAAGTGCTCGGTTGGGAAGGTCGGTCAATGGATCGAAAAATGACAGGTAATTAAGCTGGTCGGTCCGCTGCCGGATAAGCTCTTCAAGATGTTCCTCATAAAGCCGCTTCTCCTTTAGAAGTTCGTGATGCTCTAATGCACGTCGCATCACCACATCAAGGTACGAGAGTTCAAATGGCTTTTTGATAAAATCGAAAGCTCCTGCCTGCATCGCCAGAATGGCATTATCTATGCCTTGATTTCCGCTTACCATCACCACGACAGTTTCCGGAGATATCGAACGTATCTTGGGAACAAGGTCGTTTCCGGTCGTGCCGCAGCCAAGATCGATATCGCTCAAAACAATGTCAAAACTCTGCTCGGCGAGCCTATTGTAAACTTCCTCCGCACAACCTGCTGTCTCGCAGTCAAAGTCAGCGTCTAGAGCCGCTTTCAACATTTCGCGAATGGGAATTTCGTCGTCGATGATCAAGATCCGAGGCCGCCCGGTATAATTTAACGAGTTTTCCATTACCCACTCCTTTAGCCCCTAAACGGAGCAGATCGGAATCTCACCACCCGCTTGCTTTTACCATCCTGCAGTTACAAAGTATTGAATTTTGGTCGATAGTTAAAATCTAACACTAATGTCAATAGAAATAGAGCCTTTCGATATTTAATCTAGCCCAAATAAAAAATGGCCGGCGGCTTCCATTTAGAAGAAAGCTGTCGGCCTAAGGTTTTGGATAAAGAGAAGAGTGGGAGAAAGCCCTTTATGAGAGTCCGCGGCTCTTGCGGATATTTTCGTTCTTGGCACATATGGGAGAGTACCTTGATTGTCAGAAAGCAACACCAAACACTCTCGTGGGAGAAAACTTAATAGACCTTTCACCTGCGATCACCTTGTTTTTGAAGGGTCTGCTGCCGCTTCCTGACATTATGCCTAACGGCAAGCAGCGTGCCAAAACGAGAAGTAATCTCTAAGCTTGAGTCCTTGAGTCTCCTTTTCTTGTATTGCCTTGTTGCGCCCGCGAACTGTGGCGCAATGCCGATCCAAAAGAAACCCGATAGGGAAATTTTCCTTATTTTAATTAGACGGCCGAACGGTCTTCAAGGTCTGAGTTGTTGGCGTTCCCTCGTTCGATTATCCGAGAAAGGGTCTTACGATCGATCTGTAATAACCTGGCCGCAGCATTCTTATTCCCACCGGTGTATTCCAAAACACGTACGACATGTTCATACTCGGCAACAGCTAACGGCTTTGGCGGATCACTCTTTGAACTTACTTCGGGCTCGGCTTTAGTCAGAGTGCCTACGGCAAGTCTAACTTGCGGTGGAAGGTGTTCAGGATAAACGGTACCATCGCTCAAAGAAATACCGCGTAGGACTGCATTTTCTAATTCCCGAACATTCCCTGGCCAATTGTATCGCTGAAGTGTGTGCAATGTCTCAGGCGAAAAGCGAGCTGGTTCACAATTCTCAAGAGCGGCCTTTCTAGCAAAGTGTGCGACAAGAAGCGGAATATCGTCTAGCCTTTCGCGTAGCGGCGGCAGGGTAATCGTAACTGCATTTAACCGGTACATTAGATCTTGTCTAAATTTACCTTCTTCAACCAGTTTTTCCATTGCTCGATTGGTCGCGGCAACTACCCGAACATCCGCATTTATCGTTTGATTGCCACCAACCTTGCGGATCTCACCCTGCTGAATCGCCCTCAATAGCTTGACCTGGAAATTTAGTCCCGTTTCAGTTATTTCGTCAAGGAATATCGTGCCGCCGTGAGCCTCCTGCCATAGACCAACCCGGTCGGCCGTGGCTCCGGTAAATGAGCCTTTCATGTGGCCAAACAGTTCAGATTCAATAAGTTCCGAGGGAATCGCACCACAGTTTACAACCACAAATGGACCACCAGCCCTATCAGATCGTCGATGGATCACATTTGCGATTATCTCCTTACCTGTCCCGGATTCTCCAGAAACCAATACGGCCAAGTTCGAAGGAGCCACACGCCCTACAAGCTTTAAGCACTCGACAAACCGTGGACTTCGACCGACAAGCGGAACATCCGATACGTAGGTCGGGTCACTCGGCACATCGAACTTTACCCTTCCTCCTCGATCAATTTGTTCAAGGACCTGATTTGAAAGTTTTACGATCTCATCCAGGTCAAATGGTTTGATAAGGTAATCGAATGCGCCGATAGCAGTGGCATCCAAAGCACCCATTGCTGAACCATGACCGGTCATTAATACAAATTTTGCACCTGGCTGGAGCTCGGAAAACCTGCGGAGGACGTCGTAACCATTTTGCTGACCAAGAACAACATCACAAAAAACGATGCCGAAATCGCGTTCCTCCCCGCTTGAATAGGCTTCATTTGCAGATGCAGTTTCAGCAACTTCCCAACCCTCCGAGCGAAGTACTTCCGCTACCAATGAACGAATTTGGGGTTCGTCGTCTATAACCAGCGCGTGGAGCAGTTTGGGCACAGCGGAATGATAAACGAAAGTAGATCACATCGCAATTCATATTCGATCGAGCGTCAACCGCGATGGCAGCTGGACTGTTCATTAGATTGGCACAGACGTTGCCTTAGAAATAATGTTGCTTTTGGCCAAATTGCTTTACAATAGCAGTCGATCAGATCTGGTCGGACGCCGTAAACTATTATTCGATCGTTGGTCTATCGAAAGTGTGTCGGGATGGTCACGAAGAGTCTTTGCTAATCCATTGTGACAATTCGCGGTGCACACTTTTGGAAAGGTAGAAAGCTTGAGGTCGGTTTTAAGGTGTTTAGGCCTTACAGTTCGTCTTCGAAGAGCATTTCAAGGAATGTGAATGCGCGATTCCCGCGAACATGGATTCAGGTGGCTGTCGTTCCTTGCGGCAGTACTTGTTTTGCTTCTTGCGCTGCTTGACTTGATCGGTTGGGCATATGGTGTTGAAATACTGATCCGCGTCGCGCCCGGGTTTGCATCAATGAAGCCGAACACGGCCATCGGGTTCATTTTCGCCTCGTTCTCATTTCTAACGATCCTTTGGTTGGGCTATTTCAAGATCCTTAAGTCGATACGGGCGGTCTCGATATTATTCGCAACGATTACTTTCGCGATCGGACTGCTGACATTAGCCGAATACGTACTGGTGGTCGATCTGGGGATTGACCGCTTTCTCTTTCCTGATGCGATCCTGTTGGAGAATGTACCTTATCCCGGTCGAATTCCGGCGGCAGCGTCACTTGGGTTCTGTTTTGTAGGCGCAGGCCTGATCCTGCTAAGCGCCTCAAGCGCCAAGCTTCGGACTGCCGGAGAACTTCTAAACATTGGTGCGGGCTTTATTGCCCTGCTTTCGTTGATCGATTTTCTTTATGACGTTCGGTCTCTCTATAGCTCTACCATTTTTTCCACTGTATCCATTCAAACCTCCATTGCTTTTTTGTTTCTGTCTATAGGGGTAATTCTAGCTGTTGGAAAGACCGGCATAAATTCGGTGTTCTGGAGCGATAGCATTGGCGGGGTGGTCGCACGTCGTCTCATCCCGTTCGCGATCCTTTTTCCCATTGTATTTGGTTGGATAAGGTCGGAAGGCCAACGTCAGGGACTATACTCGACTGAGTTTGGAACGGCTCTGTTTACGATCGCAAATGTAGTTGCACTGACATTGATGTTATGGTTCACTGCGCGCTCAATAGAAAAAGTTGATCGACTTCGCTTTGCCTCTTCAAAACGTCTCGACGATACTGTTCGCGAACTTCGCGACATCGAGTTTGCGCTCGATGAATCGGCAATCGTTGCTGTTACGGATGCAAAAGGTAAGATCACCCGTGTTAACAAAGCGTTTTGCACAATTTCTGGTTATTCGGAAGACGAACTGATCGGAAAAGACCACCGAATCATCAACTCTGGATATCATTCAAAAGAGTTTATTCAGAATCTTTGGGATACGATCAGCGCCGGAGCTGTTTGGCGAGGCGAGATCCGGAATAAGCGGAAAGACGGGAGTTTCTATTGGGTCGATACCACAATAGTGCCGTTTCGCGAACCCGACGGACGGCCCTTTCAATACGTTGCAATACGTCATGACATTACCCTTAGGCGTGAACTCGCCGATCTCGCACTGAAACAAAAGTCGTTACTTTTACGGCAATCTTTCGAGCCGATCTTTATTTGGGACCTCGAAACTGGAATTTCTGAATGGAATGCCGGCTGCGAACGACTCTATGGTTATCAGGAGGACGAGGTCCTTGGCAAGATGGCAGACGTGGTGCTGAAGTCAGTTTATCCGGTACCGATATCGGAATATATGGCGGAGCTTACGGGTAAGGGCTTTTGGACCAGCGAGGTCAGAAAGTTCACAAAAACTGGCCAAGAAATTATCGTAGAGAGCCGTCAACAATTGATCAAAGTGGGCGAACGGCGCATAGTTGTTACGACGAACCGAGACGTTACTGCCAGTCGTGAGGCGGAGAAGCGGCTTCGTGAATCGGAAGAACGATACCGAAATCTTTTTGAGAACAATCCATTTCCAATGTGGGTTTACGACACAGAAGATCTTAGGTTTCTGGCGGTTAATTCTGCGGCGACTCACTTTTATGGCTTTACCGCTGAGGATTTCGGCGGGATGACGATCAAGGACTTACGACCAGCCGAAGAGGCACGAAATGCTCCGTACTCGCTTTTCCCGGCACAACCTGACAGGAGGCGTCATTCGCGAATTTCTAAGCATCGCCGGAAGGACGGTAGCGTTATGGATGTAGAGATCTCCTCATATCGAATGGCATTTGACGGTCGGCCAGGGCGGCTCGTCTTGTCAATCGATGTTTCTGATCGAATCCATACTGAGGAAGCGATTCGATCGCTTAATGAAACTCTAGAAGAAAAAGTGAAGGAACGAACGATTGAACTAGACGCCGTAAACAAGGAACTTGAATCGTTTGCTTACTCTGTTTCTCATGATCTACGGGCGCCTTTGCGTTCGATCGATGGTTTCAGCCTTGCGGTGCTGGAAGACCATGCTGATAAGCTTAATGAAGAAGCACTCGGGTATCTTTCCCGTGTTCGAAGGGCTAGCCAACGCATGTCGCAATTGATCGAAGATCTGCTAAATCTTTCAAGAGTGTCGCGTGGTGAACTGGTGCGGGAAAAATTTGACATATCAAAGACGGCGCGTCAGATCATATCGTCCCTGCGTGAGTCAGACCCGAAAAGAAGTGTCGATGTTGAAATAAAGAATGGACTTATCGCCATTGGCGATGGCCGGCTTTTGCGCCTGGCGCTTGAAAATCTTATCGGCAATGCATGGAAATTCACATCTAAGACGGCCCAAGGAAGCATCTCGATAGGCTACAAGGAGGATACGCACGAATTTTATGTGCGTGACAACGGAGCAGGCTTTGATATGGCCTACGCCGATGAGCTATTTGGCCCGTTTCAGCGACTTCATACTGTAGATGAATTCGAAGGAACAGGGATCGGACTTGCGACCGTACAGAGAATAATTCATCGTCACGGTGGATCAGTGCGGGCAGAAGGGAAAACCGGTGAGGGAGCAGTCTTCTTCTTTACCGTAGGCCGCTAAGGGAGGAAACCGTTTATGGAAGAAAAGGTAGTCCTGCTGATCGAAGACAATCCGGACGATGTGTTGCTGACAAAACGAGCCTTTCTGCGCCAAAACTTTTCGCTACGGATTGAAGTTGCGAGGGACGGCCACGAGGCCTTGGAGCGGCTATTGGGCGGGGAACATTTGCTCCCTGACCTGATCCTGCTCGACCTTAAGATCCCGAAACTTGGTGGGCTCGATGTTCTTCGGCGCATTCGCTCGGATGATCTTACAAAATATATCCCGGTGGTCGTTCTAACCTCATCTTCAGAGGAGGTGGATATCCTAAGCAGCTATGATCTGGGAGCTAACAGCTTTTTGCAAAAACCGGTCGACTTCGACAAGTTTGTGGAAACTGCAAAAGAGATCGGCTTGTATTGGCTCTATATGAACAGACCGGTAACGCAATGATATTGATTAAAGATGGATGCCCTTAATATCTTAATTATCGAAGATGTTCCCGACGACGCGGCGCTGGTTGAATTGTCGTTAAAGCGGTCTGGCATTCTCGGCAATTGGCACCGAGTTGAGAATGAACTCGAACTGCGAACCGCGTTGGCCGAACGATCTTTCGACCTAGTGATCTCGGATTTTCGAATGCCTGCGTTTTCCGGGATCGATGCCTTTAATATATTCCGCGAATTTGAATTGGATATCCCCTTCATTGTCATTTCTGGAACGATCGGCGAGGACGTCGCCGTCGAGGCAATGCGACTCGGTGTAAACGACTATCTGATGAAAGGCAGTCTCGCACGGCTTGCACCAGCGGTAAGGCGCGAACTAAAGGAAGCGGCATCAAGACGCGAAAAACGTCTCGCCCAACAGGCATTACGAGAGTCGGAAGAGCGATACCGGATAGTTGCAGAAACCGCCTCAGATGCGATTCTGACCATCAACAGCGAGAGCCGGATCCTTTATGTCAACACCGCCGCAGAAAAGATTTTTGGCTATTCACGGTCCGAAATTGTCGGTAGCCCGTTAACCTTGTTGATGCCTGAACAAATGCGCCAGGAACACAAAAACTCTCTCTCCGAGTACGTCAGAACAGGAAAGCGAAAACTCGATTGGAGCGGTTTTGAAATTACGGCGAGTCGAAAAGATGGCGAGATCATTACTGTTCATATCTCCTTTGGTGAATTCAAAAATGCAAATCGTCACTTATTCACTGCGATAGTACGCGATATCACGGCAAATAAGGCCGCTGAAATTGCACTTCGCCGGTCAGAAGAGGATTTCAGAGCACTTGTAGAGGCTACAACTCAATTCGTATGGAAAATGGACGCAACGGGACGACTGACTGAGTTTCCACATTGGTGGGTCGAACTCACCGGCCAGAGTTCTGAAGAGAGCATTGACTATGGATGGACCGAGTACATCCATCCAGAGGATCGTCAATTAGTCAGGAATGTCTATGAAACGGGCCTGTTCTCCCGGAAACCGATCAATGTAAATCTGCGGATAAGAACCAAGGACGACGAATACCGTAACTATGAAGCTCGGGGCGTCCCGATCTTTAGTCAGGACGGCTCATTTCTACAATGGATATGCGCCCTGGTAGATGTAACGGACCGGACGCGCGCCGTCGCAGAACTACAGGAATCAGAGGAAAATTTTCGCGCTTTGGTTCAGGCTACGACCCAATTCGTATGGACCTCAGGCAAGGACGAAGCAAGTCCCGAGTTACTGGTATGGTTTTCAGAAATTCTGGGAATACCATTTCAAACTGATGACGAGATCATCGCGCGGCTTCATCCAGATGAGCGGGAGGAGACTTTATCCGAATGGAAATTGGCCTTCCGAACTAGGAGTCTATTCGACCGCGTTTGCCGCTTTGTGAAAAGCGACATGTCGATTAAGTATCTAGCGGTCCGAGCTGTTCCTATATGCACAAAGGACGGCGAATTTAGATACTGGATCGGTACGTTTACGGATATCAGTGAACGCATGGCCGCTCAGGAGGCACTCCGACAAAATGAAATGCAGCTGCGAACGATCGTAGAATCGGTCCCAGAATGTATAAAACTGCTTGATCTTGACGGAAAGCTCTTGAAAATGAATCCGTCCGGGATGCGGATGCTTGGATGCGATTCCTTCGAACTTATTCAGAACAAACGGGTTATTGATTTGGTGTCTGATGAACACAAACAAGAGTTCCAAAAGTGTATTGACCGTGTTGCCTCAGGCGAACAGTCAGAATTGCAGTTTGAGATCATTAATTTCAACGGTGACCGTCGTTGGATGGATATGAAGGCGGTTCCTATTCGAGATACTGACGATGTTGTGGTGGCCGTGCTTGGCGTCACACGCGACGAATCAGAACGTCGATCGTCAGTGGAAGCACTTCGTAAGAGCGAAGAAAAATTTCGTGAACTTTTCGAGAACGCGAACGACCTTATTTACACCCACGATCTTAACGGAAGATACACGTCGCTGAACCGCGCTGGCGAGTTGATCACTGGCTACAACCGCGATGAGATTGACAAACTTAATATCCGGGAGATCGTTGCACCTGAATATCTGGATGAGTCGCTGAAGATGCTTAGCGACAAGCTCAAAGGTGAAACACGATCAACGACATACGAAGTCGCAATAATTTCTAAAGACGATCGGCGTGTAATGCTTGACCTAAGTACTCGATTGATCTATGAGGACGGAAACCCGGTCGGCATTCAGGGAATCGCCCGCGACATTACGGAAAAAAAGCTTGCCGAAGAAGCCCTAAGAAAGAGCGAATCTCAGTTGAGGATCATCACCAATACAGTACCGGTCTTGATCGCTTATTTTGATACAAACAGGATCTGCAGATACGCGAACGACTCGTATGCCGAATGGTTTGGGCGCTCACTTGATGAAACGATAGGTAGGTCGATCTTGTCGTTGCTAGGTGATTCAAAATACGAACAGATGAGCCACGAATTCGATCGGGTTCTTGATGGTGAGGAGTTCACTTTTGAGCGAAAGACTCTCACCGTAAGATCGAGCGACCCGATAGACATGTACAGATATATGCGTATCAGTTATGTACCGGAAAGAGCGGCAAATGATGATATCACCGGTTTCTATTTCTTTGCAATAGATCTAACCGATGCGAAACGGGCTGAAGTCGCACTTAGGAAAAGCGAAGAACAATTGATACAGGCTCAGAAACTGGAGTCGATCGGTCGGCTCGCAGGCGGAATTGCTCACGATTTTAACAATATGCTCACCGCCATTAATGGTTATAGCGAACTTACCTTGCGCCGGATGCATTTGGGAGACCCGCTTCGGCATAACCTCGAAGAGATACGAAAGGCCGGTGAAAGGTCTGCGGAACTGACAAATCAGCTCCTTGCATTTAGCCGAAAGCAGATCATGCAGCCACGACTGCTTGATATCAACAAATCCTTGGGAGACCTGATGCCGATGCTTGAGCGGCTAATCGGCGAAGACGTGCAACTTCGAACTTCGTTCGCCCGCAACACAGGCTCGGTTAAGGTCGATCCAGGTCAACTGTCTCAAGTTGTTCTAAATCTTGTGGTAAATGCTCGCGACTCAATGCCTGCCGGCGGCACTATCACGATCGAGACTGGCCGGGATGAGCTTTTGGAAGGAACAGATCAGACCGGTTTGCAGATTGCCGCGGGGACTTATTCGTACATCGCGATCGTGGATTCGGGGATAGGAATGGATGAACAAACTGTCAAACACATCTTTGAGCCATTCTTTACAACAAAAGAGGTCGGGAAAGGCACGGGGCTCGGTCTTTCTACGGTTCATGGCATAGTCGTTCAATCCGGAGGACACCTCAAAGTTCAAAGTGCATTAAATATGGGTTCTCGTTTCGAGGTCTTTCTTCCGGCTGAAGCTGATCAAAAAGCTCCGTCCGAAGTTGATGAAAATGGCTCGAGCTTTTTCGTCGGCACCGAGACTATTCTTTTGGTAGAGGACGAGGAAACTGTTCGCGACCTCGGTCGCGAGGTTCTGGAGTCGTGCGGCTACACGGTTTTGATCGCGCGTGATGGAAGGGATGCATTAGATGTCCTGCAAAAAAAGGGGGATCAAATCGCGCTAATGATGACTGACGTTGTAATGCCAAAAATGGGCGGATATGAACTCGCCGAAAACACCGCCAATCGGTTTCCTCACGTCAAAATTCTTTTCTCATCTGGGTACGATGATAATGCGATCGTCCAGCAAGGCGTACTCCGCGAAGGCACCAATTTCATTCAGAAACCATTTTCGTTCGATGCTCTGGCACTTAAGATCCGGGAGCTTCTTGACCAGAAATGATCAAAACCCGTTTACACTATTTGCCTATGCAGAAAGTTGAAAAGATACGCGTTAACATTTCTTCTGTTGTGGTCTCGCCGGTGATCTCGCCAAGGAATCGCATTGCGTTGTGTAGCCCAATGAGAACTATTTCTTCGCTCACGTCCTCTTTCAACAATAGAATCGAGTTGCTAAGCTCCTGCGCAACCCTGACAAGTAGATCGTGGTGTCGAGCATCTGAAACAAGAAATCCATCGCCGAACGCATCACCAAATGAAAATGGAGATACTACAGCTTGTTTCAATTCGTCCAATCCGGCACCTGTCAGCGCGGAGATCACAAGGAATCGGGAATCGGGATGATTGAACATCGATCCGATTTGGTTCACGACCTCATTTTTGCGCGTCTCTATTTCCGTTGTCTTCAAAGCATCAATCTTATTGAGCACTACAAGATGCGAAAGTTGTTCGACACTTTTGACGATCGACAAATCTTCAGCCGCCATCGGTTCCGTTGCATCGATCAACACAAGCACTAGGTCCGCATCCGCCATCGTCCGTTTCGACCTTTCTACACCGATACTTTCGACTGCATCGTTAGTAACACGGAGGCCAGCAGTATCAATTAGTGATATCGGAATGTCGTTGATGGTAAGTTGCTCGTGCAACTGATCGCGTGTGGTACCTGCAATCTCGGTGACTATAGCTCTATCGAAACCGAGTAAGGCGTTGAAGAGGCTTGACTTACCAACGTTCGGTCGACCGACGAGTGCAACTCGTATCCCATCTCTAAGTAATCGACCGGCCTTAAAAGTTGATGCCAGCTCAGCAATCGAAGCCACTATGCGTTCAAGCTTCTGCACAAGTAAACTAATTTGCGCTTTAGGCAGGTCGTCTTCAACAAACTCGATCGCAGACTCCAGGATCACGATCACATTCAGAAGTTCGTCCTTGAGTGGCTGAAGTCTGTGCGAGAACTCACCTTTCATTTGCCGGACAGACTGTCGTGCCGCGGCAGATGTCTGAGAATTGATAAGGTCACGGATCGCCTCGGCTTCCGAAAGATCGATCCTTCCGTTAGAGACCGCTCGGAGTGAGAACTCGCCCGGGTCGGCAATCCTTGCTCCGTTTGCCAAACACGAATCCAACACCTGGCGTAGAACGACCGGTGAACCATGGCAACTGATCTCGACCACATCCTCACCGGTGAATGAATTGGGAGCCTTAAAATACGTTATAACTGCTTCATCGTTGGCCTCGCCTGATTCAGGATCGACCAGTTTCCGCAAGGTTACGTTTCTCGGAACCGGTTGGAATGATGCGCCACCAACCAATCTTCTAGTAACTGAAATCGAATTACTTCCTGACAGACGGATCACACCGATCCCGCTGCGGCCAAGAGGTGTAGCGAGTGCGACGATCGTATCAGACATATCTGTATATGAGAATAAGGCGCGAAAAGAACACAGAGAAGGACGATACCAATAACTCTGTGCTCCTCCGACTATTCAATGTCTTCTATTTCAAACTGACCTGCAAGCGCCGGTCGCGGCCGGCTCCAACCGATTCTGTGTTCAAGTCCTCTTCCTGCTGCAGCGTCAAATGGATGATCCGTCGCTCAGTCGAATTTAGAACTCCAAATGTGAAGGGACGCCCTGTTTTTCGGACTTGGTCGCCAGCAAAACGGGCCATTGCCTGGAGTTCGGCCCTGCGAGTTTGTCGAAATCCGTCCGCGTCACAGATAAATCGGTGTTCGCGTTCAAGCTCGCGACCATATGCCTGAAATAAGATCGTTTCAAATGCATCAAGCATTTCCGCGTTTTCGGCTAAAGCGATTCCAGTATCCTTTCCGCTCAGACTTAGAAGGCATCCTTCATCTATCCATCTTGAAGAAACGTTAATGTCAAACCCGCAACCTTCAACGATCTCAGTTAAGAGTTGCTCCGCTTTATTACAAACTTCTGTCATATTAGTTTTCTAGAGATACTTTTCATGAAGTACTCAGCTTTGCCTTTCCTTTCACTTTCTTTGCGGTGTTAGGAACCTCGCTTACGACGACCGTCGATGGCGGCGCTTCAGTTTTGTTCAATCTGTTGATTATCATCTGCTGGCCAAAACTGACGATGTTGCCGAAGAACCAGTAAAGCAATAGGCCAGAAGGTGCCGTCCACATTATCCAGAGCATCATAACCGGCATTAGCCAGATCATCATCTTCTGCTGCATCTGCTGTTCTGGCGTTACTGCGGGGCCGGTCGGCGTAAATTTCATGGCCAGGACCATCGAGATCGCGAAGCCAAATTCTAGCAGGTGCCATGGGTCTGCTGCGGAAAGGTCTGGCAGCCAGAGGAACGAGGCCTGCCGCGCGTCGAGCGAGATGGTTATCGCCGTATAGAATGCGATCAGCAGCGGGAATTGTAGCAGCATCGGCAGGCATCCGCCGATGGGCAGCGCGTCCTTCGTCATTTTCAGCTGTTCCATCTGCAATTCACGCATCCGCGGGTCGTCCATCGGGACGCCTTTCTTTTGCAGGGCTTTTATCTTTTCCTGCATTTCCTTCATTTTCGGCGCGTTTGATGCCGCCTTTTTGAAGGATTTTGATTGCTTCCAACGAAGCGGGAACAGCAGCGAATAGAAAAGAAACGTGAAAACGATGATCGCTACGCCGTAATTATGAACGACCGTATTGATGTAATGCAGTGCGTGCAGGATCGGGATCGAGATCGGTGCGATGAACCAACGCAGGAACCAATAATTGCTGAAATTTATCAGGTTAACAAAGTTCAGCTCGCGGCCCGTTTCTTGGTTAAGCTGTGTCGATAGGGCATTTAGCGTGTTGTAATCCTTGGTTCCGGTATAGATCTTCGTCACAGAACCATCGGTCGTCACGGGCACAAACGCCGTTACCAGGTGTCGCGTTTCCTTTGTCTCCGGGCTGCGGAGCACCCATCCGAAAATGCTGCGGTAATAAGGCTCTGTTTCGACCTCGTATTTTTCGGCGTGAAGCTCCAGGCCCTGCGTTTGCCCGGCCGGTATCGCGGCCATCGCGAAATACGAATCGCTGACTCCGGCCCAATCGATCATGCCCGGAACATTTATGGTCGCTTTCCCGCCGTTATTAAATTCGAACGAATAATAGCCCTGCTTGCGGGTTATGTCGCCATCCACGGCCGCGACTGCCTCTGATTCGATCTGGTAAAACGTGTGGTGATTTATAGCGTGGTCGCCGATCGAGGCACCGATGGCAAGCCGCGTATTCGGTATCGGCTGTCCGTTTTGCCTTAGGTCGATCGACAGGTCCGCTAAGTAACTGTCCGCGCGGAACAGGAATTTTTTCTTTACCTCGATGCCGTTTTCACCGGTTAACGTAAATTCAATCTCGCGTTCTTCGCCAGCATTTAGGGTTATCGCTTCTTCCGCCGCCGATATCTGATAATTCCGGTCATTAGCAAAATCGTTTATGTTCGCATCCTGCGTTATCAAGCGAAACGGCACGTCGCGCGGTGTTTGTTCGAGCGCCTTTTTTGATATCAATTGAAGCGGACGTTTCTCATCATCGGTCGAGCCGTCTGCATAGATCGGAATATCGATCTTTGGCGACTTGTTTCTTAGCAGTATCCAACTGGTCGCGACCGCTCCTTTCGAATCGAGCGTTACCTCATAGAGCGGCGATTTTATCGTTATCTGGCGGTTCGGGGTCGTGTCCGGGGTTAATACTGCCTGCTCTGCGGTCTGGGGCTGTGCTTGTCCCGGAGCCGGGGCTTGCGTTGCCGCGGGTTGTGCGGTGTTCGTGTTCGCCGCCGCATTCGGGTCCTCGGCCGGCGGTTTTGGTGCAAAGAAATACGACCATCCGAAAAGGACGATCATCGAAAGCACCGCCGCCATCAAAAACCTAGACTGGCCCTGTTTATCTTGTTGTTCCATGAAAAATGTTCAATGTTCAAAGTTCAATATGGTCTTTCGCGACCTTGAACTTTGAACTTGAAACTTTGAACCACTACCTCACCGGATCGTGCCCGCCCTTACAAAACGGCTGACAGCGTAAGATACGCTTTACGCCCATCCAGGTTCCCTTTAGCGCTCCGTATTTCTCGACCGCTTGCTTTGTATATTCCGAACAGCTCGGCTCAAACCGGCACGCCGGCGGCAAAAACGGCGACACCACAGCCTTATAAACACCCAGCAGATCAAGAACGAGAAATTTCATCGAATTTCACTATTGTTAATTGCCAATTGATCAATTGTAAATTGGGAGAAAACGATATTCCTTAACCAATTTACAATTCAGCAATTTACGATTCACAATTTTTGCCCACTTTTCTAATGATCTCGCGAAATTCAGCGAGCGGCTCTTCCATTTTCGCAAAGACCGTTTTCCGGCGGGCATTCAGTACCCAGTCAAAACGATCTGCCAGCTGCATTAGTTCTGCTTTGCTCGCTCTGAAGGTTTCCCGCAACAGCCTTTTTGCCCGGTTGCGGTCGTGTGCCTTGCCGATCGCCTTTTTCGTGGCAGTTATGCCGACGCGGTGCAGCGGCCGTTTGTTGGGCAAAATAAAGACCGTCATAAAACGGCCTTCTATTCGCGCACCTTGTTCATATACACGAAGAAACTCGGCGCGTTTCAGCAGCCGAGCCTCTTTCGGTAACGAAAAGCTTAATAATGGTGTACCGTCAGGCGCTTGCGGCCCTTGGCCCGGCGGCGTTTGATCACGGCCCGGCCGTTCTTTGTCGCCATCCTTGCCCTGAAGCCGTGCTTTTTGGCGCGTCTTCGGTTGTTTGGTTGATACGTTCTCTGCGGCATATTTACTCTCCATCAAATTCACCCGAAAGTGAAAACTTAGAGTTTACGGGAAAAAATGGCGCAATGTCAAAGCAAAGTGGAAAGAAATCCTACCAGGTAGCGTCCTGTAGTGGTGCGAGGTCTATACCTGAATTTCACGAAATGATAAAATGGTTTTGTGGCTAATCCCAACCCCAAAAAAGACCGCGACGAGATCACGGTAGCTAAGTCTATCTTTGATGAGATCGTGGAAGCTACGGAATGACGCGACGCCTGCGATGGCCGTGAACCTAACCAATACGATCTGGAGTCTTAAAGACTTGCTTCCAACTACGAAAGACGTGAAAGCGCCACGCGAGTAAAGGGCGTGAAAAAAACTTCGGCAGTGCTATGTTTTTCCTTGCTTGTGGTATAATAACGAGTTAATATGTTTCATAGGCGGCGCAACGATTGCGACTATGAAACAGTCTGCTCGGACAATATCCATTCCACATATGCCACGTACAATCACCTACGAAGAGTTGGTCGCAGCCGTCGAAAATAGCACTTTCATCAAAAACGGAGTCAAGGAATCTGCTGAAGGAATAAAGTATGACTTTCGTATGGGGAGTCGCGTTCTGAAAGCAAGCATGCGGGGCGCCGTAGATATTGACGACCTCTCGCCAATGCAGAAAAACGAAATGGTTGTAGAGCCGGGCGAAGTTGTCTTTGTTCTCACCGAAGAGGATTTGGAACTACCGAGTACCATAATGGCTCAACTTGTCCCGAAGCGGAAATTAAGCCACGAAGGGATAATTGTTTTGGGTGGGTTCTGTATTGATCCCCTTTACTGTGGCAAGCTACTTGTCGGTCTTTATAACTTTTCCTCCACTCCGTTCGCCCTCAAGCCGCGCAGGAAGTTAATAGCGGCCGTATTTTATGAACTACAAGGCAATGAAATTGGCACCGTCCAGAAACCCGAAGTTGCAGTTCATGATTTTCCCGATGATTTAGAAAAGTTCATCACTTCATATCAGCCGATTGACTTAAAGGGACTGCGTGAAACAATAACAAGTTTGGGAACGCAAATCCAAGAAATCAAAGAAGAGATTGTCACTGATAAACAATGGAAACGAGACTTTCAAAGTAGTCTAGATCAACAATCTGATCGCATAGACAAAATTCTCAAGGGCCTAGAAGAAGAAAATAAGGCTAGAACTGGAAACGAGAAAACATTAAATGAGCAGATTGGAGCTTTAAAAGTTACACACGGGCAGGTGACGACCCAGTACGGAACGAACTTCGTTCTTTTAGTCGCCGTAGCTACGTTCATTGGTACGGTTGTGCTCTCAATTGGCATCGCTGTTTTTACTGTTTGGCTTACCAATAAGTCCTCGGAGCCGCAACGAATTCAACAGCCATCTCAAATCCCATCCGCGCCAGCCTCGTAGCCCAGAGAAATACCAAGCGCAGTGCCTCAGCAATAGATACCAGCGACGTCTTCACTCCGAACTGAACGAAAAAGTCGAGCACCACTACTTTAGGACACTACCTCCTGCCATCTTGATCTAAACTTAGTTGCTAAAAATGCGCTGGCGACAGATCCATATAGCTGGCCGTGGTGATACGTTCCTTAAAGCACTCGGCGTGGGCGAACCACGTCTGCCATTTCCCGCTTGCCGTTTCCACAGTAACCGAGCAGGGGTCAATTTCATTGGGCTCGATCTCGCCGCCGCAAAAGCAACACGGTCCCAAACCAATATTTACTTTCTCCTCATCCATTTCGGTTCATCGTTAGGCAATTCTAACCTAATGCTAAAGCCGATCCTGTTGCATTAAATACGATCTTCTTTTTCGCCATGCGATACAACTCTTAGCGCCAGATTCCCGCCGTCTGGATCTCCGTCTCAAATGTGAGCCGAATGAGACGGAAATTGAGACATTTGCGACGAAAAAGCCGTCTCAGATATGACCCAGGCGTGATTTCGTATGACCCGTCTCAGAAATATATGACCCGGAGAGGTGGTTTTATGACCGCTTTTCGCTGTTTTTCAGAATAAATCGCGATCTCATCATCAAAAGCATCATCCACCCGCCCTACCGATCACCAACCGCATCATCACCTTCATCAAACAAGGCACGATCTTAGACTATTGTATCATATATGCAATTCTTATTCATATGTGCTACACTACTTCGGCGAGGTAGTGGTTCGGAATGAAGCGAATGTGGAAAGAGGTGCCGCGCGACGGCACGCGGGCGCAGTGGGCCGGGATCTATGTGACATTGAACAGCAAGGGCGTGATAGTAATGAACCGCTCGGCACACGAAAAGCTGGACAATGCCGATGCCTTTCTGCTTTTGTATGACAGTGCGAATAACGCGATCGGCCTGATGCCGGCAAGCAGTGAGATGCCCAACGCATATCCGGCATTTAATTCCGGAAAGCACGGCGGCAAAAAGATAAACGCCTATTGCCTGCTGGCCGAATGCGGCATCGTAATAAAAGACACTCTAGAATTCCCCGACGCCGAGATCGACCCGGACGGAATTCTCATACTCAATCTCCGCACCGCCCGCACCTCAAACCGCGCAATAAACCACCCGACCCGCCGCACGGAAAAAGCGGAGATCTAACCACAGAGCTCACAGAGATCACGGAGTATTATTTTGGTGCCTAACTGTTGGCACGATTCGTGTTGCCAAAACTAGAGTGACAGTGTAACTGACAACTAATTTCGCTCTCGCTCTGTGCGCTCTGTGTTCTCTGTGGTAACAATTCTTTGGATCGCTTCGACGTACGTGCCGTGTTCCTGTGCAAGAATTCGGGCGGCGAGGGTTTCGGGGGTGTCGTTCGGGAGTACTGGAACTTCTCGTTGGAGGATAACGTCGCCGTGGTCTAGGAGTTCGTCGACGAAATGGACGGTGCAGCCGGAAACAGTTTCGCCGGCGGCGAGGACGCGTTCGTGGACGTTCAGTCCCGGATATGCAGGCAGCAATGAAGGATGGATATTTACGATGCGGTTTGGGAACGCAGCGACAAATGACGCCGAGAGCAGACGCATATAACCCGCGAGGCAAACAAGTTCGACTCCCCGTTTCTGTAATTCGGCAATGATCTCGGCGTCGTGCTCTTCGCGCGTGCGGCCGCGGCGTTCGATGGCGATCGCCTCAACGCCTTTCGCACGCGCCTTTTCAAGCCCCGCCGCATCTGCCTTGTCGCTGATCACGACGGCGACCTCAGAAGCCGGTATCGCGCCGCTCTTGACAGCATCAACCAAAGCGACCATATTTGACCCGCGTTCCGATATTAAAATTCCTATGTTCATTGGGGTACTACGCAAAAACTATAGAACTCCACCGTCGGCGCACTAAGTAATCTCGTATCTTCAGGAGGCACTACCATGAAAAGCGTTTTCAAACTCTTACTTTCCGTTACGATCATAATAGTACTCAATCAGGCAGCGGCCGCACAAAGAACGGTGACCACACCGAAACCTGCGGCGACTGATAACGCCCGTGCGGTTTACGGACAGGTTGAGGGCAAGATCTATACGAATAATGTTATAGGACTTCGCATTGAGATCCCCAAGGAAATGGAATTCGACGAACCGAGCTTTGTCGATGTCGCGCTCGTTCCGACGCAGATTCCCGGCAGCATGTTCGCGGGCCAGACGCTGACGATAAAGACTCTTTTCTATGCCCGTGTGGTCCCGGTCTCGTTCATATGCACCGCCACAAAACTGGCGCCCAGTCTCGCTAAAAAGACTGGTGAAGAGATACTGAACGACCGGCTTTTCAGGAAACCGAATGGACCGATGGCAAAGGTCGAAACCCTCGGAGGTAATGTTTTTGCGTACGTTGATGGAAAAACGCGATTCAACGAGAACAGGTCATACGCGATCGTTCGCAAGGGCTATTACCTCAGCATTGTGTTCATGTACAACGAAAAGGGTGACCTGGATGCCTTACGCGAATACTTGGCAGATGCCGATTTCGACTGGACGGGGAAGTGACGCTCAGAAACTGCCTTCGCGAAGCCCGCCGCATCTGCCTTGTCGGAGATCACGACCTCGACGGTCGAATCGGGTATCTCGCCGCTCGCCACCGCGTCGATTATCGCCGCCATATTCGACCCGCGGCCTGAAATTAGAATTCCTATTCGCATTTGAAAAAGAAGATTAACAGTTCGATAATCGCGATACCAATCAATTGATTTTAGGTTCACATATTTGTTAACATTTATGCGTGAGGTCATCCATTACAAGACGGCGAATGGTCATGATCCGGTTCGTGAATTCTTGGATGCCCTGTCCGGCAAACAGGCTGCCAAGGTGACATGGGTGTTAAGTTTGGTCGAAGACCTTCGGATCATTCCGAAGCAGTATTTCAAGAAACTGATCGGAACTGACGATATCTGGGAGGTCAGGATCGAATCCGGTAGCGATACTTTTCGTCTATTGTGCTTTTTTGAAAGCGGTAATTTGGTGGTTTTGACAAATGGTTTTGCAAAGAAGACGGGAAAGACTCCTGCGGGCGAGATAAAGCTAGCCGAAGATAGAAAGAAAGATTATTTGAGGAGAAAAAATGAGCGATCTTAAAAAGTACATAAAGGAACGAAAAAAACGCGACCCCGAATTTGCCGAAGGTTACGACGAGGGTTACAAGAACTTCAAGATCGGCGTTTTGCTACAGCTATCGCGTGAGCAAGCCCGACTGACTCAAGAGGATGTCGCCCAACGAATGGGCACCAAAAAGAGTGCGATCTCCCGCATCGAGAACCACGCCGAAAACATTACGCTTGCGACACTACACAAATACGCCAAAGCTCTCGGCAAGAAGGTCAATCTTGAGATCGTGTAGCTTGGTGACTGGATTGAGTTTTAAGGCGCGGTACCGTTGTTAACAAAAATAAAGTTCCGTACTAGATGAGCGAATCGAATTTATTCTGGTTTGAATCGCTTTCCTTTACCAAACATATCTTCCATAAACTTCACGTAGTTTCCGTCGGCCTTCTTATTGAAGGTAGCGTAAGTGCATATGCCGAGATATAGCATATTCTTCTCGTTCTCTGGAATAAAAAAATAGCTTTCATTAACGACAAATGGAGCCCAGCATCCCGATCGGTCGAGCGGGGTGTAGATCGTTACAGTACGGCTCTCAACCCCGAACCAGTAGCGATCGACCTCTATAGTTACTTCCTGAATCCTTTCACCCGACCGCAGCATTCCGACGGCTTCTTTGCTAGAAATAACTTTTCCTGTAAATGCCGATCCTTTGAACTCTCTTTGATAGTAGGTTCGCGACTCATCGATATTGGGCGGATACACCTCGGGATTCACACCCGGACACATGCAGGCAGCAACGGAAACGTGACCAACCCCAATCGCAATTAAGAAAATCGAAAACAAGACAGGCTTTTTCATAAATAATGCTGTAAGGATCTTGAACCTTAATAGAAATTTAGCGATTCGTAAGAATGCGCGTCGTAGATCAGGTTGCGGATCTTTGGGTTTTGGACGTATTTGACGTTAGTGAGCAGCGAAGGATCGGTGACCATTGACTGGCCGATCTGGAAACCGGCGGCGGTCGATTCGGCGATCATCCATTGCCGCTGATCCCATTTAAAATCGAGTTTATTCTGGTTGACGAAATTTCCCTGCGGCACCGCGACCGTTATGTGACGCGGGCTATAGAGAAGAATATATTCTTCGTTGATCTGCTCGAGCAAGGACGCGAGCAGGATCGTCTTATTGCTGCAATCGCCGTTGCGCGTCATCAAGATCTCGTGCGGGCGTTTTAGTTTTTCGCGGCCCGAAAGAGCTTCGGTAAAGCTGTATTCGATCTCGTTCGAAACGAAATCGACAATGCGCTGTATGCGCGCTTCGCGCAGATCGCCGACGTCTTTTAACAGGTCATCGACCAGCCGCATAAGCGACGGTTCACCGGGTTTGGCGACCATTATGCCGTGGTTCGCAAAGAGGAACTGCGGCTCAGGGTTCGTATCGGATGACTGCGTGACCAAGCGGCCGCCGTAGGTCTGCGAATTATTGGAATAATTTCGAATTTCCGAGGGCTGCAGCGTGTAGTTGATATTCTGAAACGGAAAATTGAACGCGGCGTTGGTATCGAACCGGACGTTGTAAACAATTGTCTTGAAGAAACGGGCGGCAGACGGCCCGACGCGGAGAGTGTAGTCGTCCAGTTTGATCTTTCCGTCGACCGGTTCGCCAAATGTTACCTTGGACTTATCGAACGTGTAATTGTCCAGAAACTCCTGAAACTCCTCTTCAGGTGTTTCGGGAAATGTGAAATAGACCTCTTTTCGTTTCCAGGCGTATGAGGTGACACGGCCTTTCCCAAGCACCTGCTGCCTGAATTCGTCGCCGGAAAAACTCGGCTGGGCAAGTAAGAACAGATACGCATCGCGCGTTTCAACAGCTTCGATCTCAGCCCGATCAGGCGGCCCTGCCACAGGCGGAGCTGTGTAGCGATAAACTCCATAACCGCCGCCCGCAAGCAGAACAAACGCGACGACGGCGATCAAGATCGGCTTTGAAACCGAACGGGGCTTTGGTTCTTCATCGAAAATGCTTGACGACATAAACTTATTGTCAAAAGCATAATATAGCTTCGCCGTTCTGTGAAGCTTTTTTAACGCGAACTGCTTATTCACTCTTCGGCAATGCCGCTATCCGCGCGAGCAGATTCTTTGCATAATTGTTGTCCGGCCGAAGCCTTAGGATCGTCTCCATATCCTTCTTTGCCAGCTCATAGTTTTTCATATCGAAATGAACGGCGCCGCGGAAGATAAGTGCATTGACGTATTCCGGATCTAGACGAAGGGCCGTGTTCAGATCGTTTATCGCTTCCTGATTGCGCTTAAGCCTGTTATATGAAACGCTGCGGTCGAGATAAGCCTTTTTGAAATTTGGATCAAGTTTGAGCGCCTGGTTGAGATCCGGGATCGCGAGTGTCGGTTTTCCGGTGGTGTTATAGATAACCGCGCGGTTGTTCCAAGCCTCCAGATAAGTTGCATCAAGTTCGATCGCCTTGCTGATATCGGCAAGGGCAAGGTCATATTGTTTCTTTCTGTAATAGACCGAGCTGCGGTTTACAAAGGCCTTCATATAGCTTGGGTTGATCTGGATGGCTTTGTTGTAATCGGCCATTGCAAGGTCAAGATCGCCTTTGTCCGAATGTGCGATGCCGCGGTTGTAATAAAACTGCGAATCGCTCGGCGCAAGTGCCAAACCTCTGTTGTAAGCAGCGATCGCACCGGCGTGGTCTTTTATCTTGTTCTTGGCGAGTCCGAGTTGGAACCAGGCATCCAGATAGGTTGGCCGTAGAACGGTTGCCTTTGTGTAATCTGCTATCGCCAAAGGCATGTTTCCCGAAAAGTAGTATGCCTGTCCGCGATTATAGACCGGTTCCGGCGCGGCTGGCGCAAGCTTCATCGCTTCGGTAAAACTTTTGATCGCAGCAGCGTAATTTTTGTTTTTGTAATGTTCAGTCCCAGCTGCAAAATGCTGATTTGCTGTCGTCTGTGAAAGCAGAGAAGTTGAACAAAAAATAACGATCGTCAGTGCGAACGAACTTCGAATGATGTTTGTGAGCATTATTGATGTTTAAATTATCGAAACGAGATTGTTTCCCGAAACGACCTTTCCAATTTTTTCAGCGTTTGCAGCCAAGGCGATCTCGGCTGCATTGTCCGGATCGCAGATGACGATCATGCCGATTCCCATGTTGAACGTTCGGAACATTTCCTGAACGGAAACATTTCCGAGCTTTTGCATTAGGCCGAAGATCGGGAGTTCGGGCCAGGTGCTGCGGTTTATTTCGACCGAGACGCCTTCGGGGAGAATGCGGGGAATGTTCTCGAGGAAACCGCCGCCGGTGATGTGAACCAAGCCCTTGATCGTGCCGCCATCGAGCAGCGGGCCGATCTGCGGAAGAAAGCTTTGGTGCGTGGCGAGCAAGGCGTCGCCGACTGTTGTGCCAAGCTCTTCGATATATGAATCGGCCTTGTGGCCGCCTACCTCAAAGAAAAGTTTGCGTGCGAGCGAATAGCCGTTGGTCTGCAGGCCGTTTGATGGAATGCCGAGAACGACATTGCCGGGCGTGATCGACTTACCATCTATTACCTTTTGCTTATCGACAACGCCGACGATAAAGCCCGCGAGGTCGTATTCGCCGGGCGGATAAAAATCGGGCATTTCGGCCGTTTCGCCGCCGAGCAGCACGCAGCCGTTCTCGCGGCAGGCCCGCGCCATTCCCTCGACAACCGATGCCGTTACGTCCGGCTCGAGTTTTCCGGTCGCGAAATAATCAAGAAAAAACAAAGGCCGCGCGCCCTGGACCAAGATGTCGTTTACACAATGATTTACAAGATCGGCACCGACCGTGTTGTGAATGCCGGTCTCAAACGCAAGCTTTAGCTTTGTCCCGACGCCATCGGCAGAAGCGACCAATATCGGCTCGGCCATGTCCGGAAACGCGCCTGAAAACATTCCGCCAAAGCTGCCTATTTCGGTCAGCGTTCGTTCGTTAAATGTGCTCCGCGCGTATTCGCGGATCTTCGCGACCGCACGGTTCGCATTATCAATTGAAACGCCGGCATCGGCGTATGAAAAAGATTGAATTGTCACAATATTTTATGGGGACTGCACATGACTGCCACCCTGATTCTGAAGCTTTTTATCAAAAGTGTATAGCTTTGCACCGAACATCGCCGCTTCTGTGGCTGCGTAACAATCGACAAATGAAAGCTTTTTCTTGCTTTCATACATATCGAAAACTTCGGGCAGAAGATGATCATTGAAGACCAAGCCGGGAACTGCCAGCAAAACTCTTATCAATGAAGCAACGTTTTTGCGGTCATACCCATATATCGCCTCCAGCACATATACAGTTTCAGTTACGACAACATCGGACGCATAAACAGGCGGATTCGCTAAAACATTCTTCGCCTTTGGATATTGTGATGGAATGTCATTTAGCAGAAAACGTAGAATGACATTCGTATCCAGACTATTCATTGGTAAACCCGCTAACCCAGGCTTTTGCCGCCGCCTCTTTCAATGCCCTACCAGTTAAAGGCTTCCGTTTTGGCAGTTTGCTTATTATCCTGTCCCGTATCTCCTCAAGCTGCTCAAGCGTCATTCCAGTTTTGATCAGAATACCGCCATTCTTTTCATCCAATTCCATCTGTATCTTTTGTCCCGATCTTAGTCCAAGAGCTTTTCTAAGCGGTGCGGCTATCGTTATCGTGCCTTTGCTGGTTATCGTTGATTCATACTTCATGTATTACATTTTACACTTCGTATTACGTTTTGTCGATTTCTTTCGTCTTATTGAATATTTCTCAAGAAAAGCTATTTCTCTCATTTGATTTCATTGCGGTCTTTGCGACTTTGCGTGAAACAGCGTTTTCTCACGCCAAGCCGCTAAGACCGCAAAGAAGGCCTTGGACGACCTTGGCCCTCGAATTTCCTACTTTCAAGACCAGACGATCCCGAATTCGTTGTTTAGCATCCGGTCGAATTCCTCAATTGTTTCGACCGTCGTTTCTGTTTTCTGATCGTCGGCAAGCACTATCCACTTCTTGTCCGTCAGTGTTTTCCGTCCGGTTTCGGTCATGATCGAGCATAGCTTGCCTTTGGTGAAATGCGATTCGGGTGAATATTGCTGGAAGTCGCACATCTCGGCAAATTCGGAAAGTTCGCGTGGCGTTTCCGTGATGATATATTGGCCTCGCCAGCCGTCGCCGTCGCGTTTTGCTATCTCCAGATATTCAGCGTCGAACCGCCGAATAATGAAAACGCCGTTACGGTCGCGTTGTTCGTTATCCAAAACAAACCGGAGCGGTTCGGCGGTGAAATCGCCAAAGCCGACGTCTGCCAAAAACTCATCTTCGCCGATGGTAACGATGATCGCGGCGTGGTCATATTCCGGCCCGGTCGATCCGTCTTCATGAAAAACGCGTGCGGAGACAAGCCGAGTCTGAAAGCCGATCGATGTCAAAAGCTCATTGAACAATCCGTTCAATTCATAACAAAAACCGCCTCGGCGTTTTACGACGACCTTCTCGAAAAATCGGTCTATGTCCAGGACGATCGGACGGTTCCAATGAATGTCCAGGTTCTCAAACGGAACACTTAGGAGATGCGATCGCTGGAGCAGCGACAGAGTTTCCGGATCAGCCGCCAATTCGGCGTCGCCAAGCCCTATCCGTTCAAGGTATCTTTTTGTGTTCATTTCGAAACGTTCCAAATAAGCCATTTCACACTCGCACAGACCGGTCCGCCATCGTTCCCGATCCCATCAATGGAGGTTTGCAAGCGAAGTGAGCTATTCGAAATAACATCTTCGATCTGTTTTTTCGTGATGCTCATCAGCGAAAGCTTTGCTCGGCGATCCCAAAGAGTGTGTCCCTGGCCCGCACGCCTTCCGGAGTTTACATAGACAAAACGTGCGTCTTTCGGACCTTGAGCATACTTGCCAAGAAAGTTCGGTACGTCTCCGGAAAGGTCGATCGCTATATCAAATTCAAATAAGATCTCGCCTTTTGATTCGGCGACGGGAAGCAAAAGGTCGCTCTTGCCCGATTGGACCCGCATCAAAACTCCCTCAAGCGGTTTCGTTACACGAATACGGAATGGGATATCATATTTCATCAGCGTATTTTGATTATAGTCTCTGCCGGTATTTGTTGACCATTCACCAGCCTAGGCTTTAGCATCTTGTTACCAAATATAAATATGAGTTTCACACTACACGACATGGGCCAGGAAAATTACGAATTCAGTGCCAACGTTTGGAACTGGAAAGCGATCCTGGAGATCATCAAGGGAATGGATCTTCTGAGCGAAGGCACGATACGCCAAATGGGCTATAACGCAATGGGCGTAAGGGTCGATGTGGAAGATGCGCATCTGATCGGCGAAAAGCTTCGCGATGTCGTTCTTCCGCAGATCGCACCGAATAAGCGGATGTTCGGCAACGGAACGGTTACCGACAAGCCCGACGACGGTTCGATCCATAAGGATGACGATGAACAATGGCGGAACTTTTTCGTAACACACGATTGGGTGAAGGACCTTTCGGATTTTTGCCTTCGCTCAAAGGGGTTTCAGATCTTTTAGATGGAGTTTCTTAACGAAATAGGTAACGCGCTTGGGCCGTGGTTCAAGGACATTCGTGTCCAGGTGCTTCTTCTTGTCATTTTTGCAACACTGCACGGCTGGGCGGCGGCGTGGCTTGCGGTGCGAATGCTGTTTCGGCCGCGGCGGCCCTTTAAGCTGCTTGGGCTTACATTGTTTCCGCAGGGAATGATACCGCGGCACCGCGACCGCTTGGCGACCGCGATCGGCAAAGCCGTAGGCGAAGAGCTTGTTTCGCAGGAAACGATAATGGACGAGCTCGTCGGGAAAGATTTCCTGCGAACAAAGATACGCGGCGTCATAGATTCCTATACAGAAGACCTGCTTGCTCAAAACTATCCATCGCTGATCGAAACTCTGCCGTCCAACCTTCGCGGGCCGGTGCTTGATGCCATTTCGTCGCTGCAGTTCACGATCGCCGAACAGATCGAACGGATCTTAAAGAACGAAGAAACGCAGACCGCGATCTCGACCTTTGTCGAACGCCGCGTTGACGAGGTGCTTTCCCGCCGCGTTTTTTCGGTGGTCGATGATAATTCGTTCGAAGATCTTGTCCGGTTCATCGAGGAACGCATTGCGAACGCGATCGATTCGCCCGCTCTTGAAAAGAACATTCGCGAATTCGTCAGCCGCCGGATCGACGATCTTATCAACACAAATACTCCGATCGGCGAAATGTTCACGCCTGATGCCGTAAATCTGCTGAAAGAAAAGGCCGGCGAACAGATCGCTCCGATCACACATCATCTGACCGAGATCGCCGCCGAGGAGCGCACGCGTTCGCAGATCGGTGCATTGATCAAGAAAGAGGTCCATCAATATTACGAGAATCTGCCGTTCTTCAAAAAGATATTCGTGTCGCGCGAAAACTTGCTTGGCGAGGTTGATGACCTCGTAAATGAAAGTCTGCCAAAGCGAATAGAAGAAACCCTGAAGGGCGATGTCTTCGCCGCCGAGGCCGTTTCTTTTATCAACCGCTCGATCGAAAATGCGATGCAGCGGCCGCTGGGTGAATTGATCGGAAAGGTCGATCCGACACAGCTCGAGCGGTTCAAGGAACAGGTCGCTTCCGCACTGATCAAGCTGCTTCGCGGGAGCGAGATGCGTTCGTCTATCTCTGCCTATGTTACCGAAACGCTCGATAAGCTCCGCCCGCACAGCATTGATTCGATATTGCGGACCGTTCATCCCGAATCGGAACAAAGACTGAAAGAAATGCTCTCGCGAGGGCTGCTTTCAATTATCGCGAGCGAAAACACTTCGCGGCTCGTTAACGATATGCTATCCCGCCAGATCGATAGCCTGCTTGCCGCACCGATCGGAAAACTCTCCGATAAGATCGAGGAAGAAAAGCTGGTTTCGGCAAGCGAAACTTTTTCCGACACGATCATCGCCGCTATTCGCGAAAAGCTGCCCGAGGCGATCAAAGAATTCGACGTAGGTACCGTCGTCCGCGAAAAGATAAAGACCTATCCTGTCGAAAAACTCGAGGCTCTGGTCCTTTCCGTCGCAAAGGAACACCTTCGAACGATCGAACTCTTCGGTGCAGGATTCGGCCTCGCTATCGGCATCGTCCAAGGCGCGTTGCTATATTTCCGTGAAATGCTGCTGGTGACGCAATGATCCGTATCAGCACTTTCTGTGATAATATCCTCAACCAAAAAGGAGGATAAAAATGCTCACTTTAGAAGTTGGAAACCCGGCGACGTGCGGAATTTGTATGAAAGAGACATCGGTTCATTTTGTTACCGAACGCGAAGGCGGAACGGCATATGACCTGGATTGTAAACACAGAAACGCGGTGTGCCCGAATTGTGATGTGCTGGTAAAGGACGACAGCGATACGATCCTTGCCGTAAAGCCGCTTTGCCGAACGTGCAGCCCGGAGGAGTTTGAATATGATGATGAAGATTAGGCTTTTGGTTTTTCTTGCGGTGGCCATTTTGGCATTTCCCGCTTTTGCTTCGGCACAAAACGAAGCCGATAGTGCCGAGCTCACGCGCCTGTTGAACGAATTTCTTGACGGTGCGGGCCGGAACGACGCTGCCATTCACGATCGATTTTGGGCTGACGATCTTATTTACACGCGCGGCGTCGGCCAGCGGATCGACAAGGCTGAATTGATGAAAGGCGTTCGCTCGGCACCCGCTGCGAAACCAGGTGAGCCGACAACCGTTTATTCCGCGGAAGACGTGAAAATTCAGCAATACGGAAACGCTGCGGTCGTCGCGTTTCGCCTGGTCGGCACCACGACGAGAATAAACGGCGAACGAACCGTTACGAATCACCTAAACACCGGGACGTTCGTAAAACGAGACGGACGCTGGCAAGCCGTCGCGTGGCAGGCGACCGCTGTGCCCGACCCGGCAGCGAAGACCCCGGCCGCCGCACAAGGCTCGGCCGCAGGCACTTCAACCGCAGCGAAACCTTCAGCCGATGGCCGCGTCTATAAAACAGGCCCACGCGGCGGATGCTATTACGAAAACGCAAGTGGACGAAAGATCTATGTGAAAAAAGAAATGTGCAACTGAGCTGCTAAAAAATTTGAACTTTCTTTAACTCGGGTTCGTTTGACCAAATCAGCTAATACTTTCCCTGGAGGAAACAGATGAAAAAGGTCGGAATCATAATTTTTATAGCAGCTTTGGTGATCGGTGTTGTTGTCGCGAATGTATTTTCGTTCGGCGGTGTAAGTGCGGAAAACCTAAAACCGAGTTTTCTAAATTTCTCGTTCAAACGCGGCGTTAAAGGTTCGGGCAACGTTGTTACCGAAAACCGCGAGGTTCGCGATTTCAAGGCGATCGACGTAAGCGGTGTTTTCAATGTCGAGATAGTCGCGCAGAAAGAATTCAGCGTTCAGGTCGAGGCGGACGACAACTTGCTGCCTCTGATCAAGACCGAAGTAAAGAACGGCGTGCTTGAGATATCGACCGAGAAACGCATTAAAAGCCGTACGCGTCTGACGGTCCGCATCTCGGCTCCGGACATTGAAAGCATCGAAGCCACCGGTGCGACGAAGGTCTCAGCGGTCGAACTGAAGAATTCTTCGCTGAAGCTGGATACGAGCGGTGCCTCGAAAATAAACGTCGCCGGCGAGACAGGTTCGCTGAACGTCGACGTTAGCGGTGCTTCGAAGATCGATGCCGAGAATCTTTCCGCAGCAAATGTGATCGTCGATGCCAGCGGAGCAAGCAAGGTCTTGGTAAATGTTTCGGGCGAATTGCGTGCGGATTGCTCAGGTGCCAGCTCGGTCACCTATTCGGGTACACCGACGAACATCGTAAAGAACACGTCAGGAGCCGGAAAGGTCCGGGCGAGATCTTAATATTTTCCAGTCAACTCTTGAAAAAGGCCGGTTCATGCCGGTCTTTTTTTATTGAAAATCTCTAAATTGGTCTAAAATGTTTTTCATGGACAGGATCAGACCCTACATATTTTCGGCGGCGGCCATCGCAGCCTGCGCCGTTGTTGCGATCATCTTTTTTATAAGAGCAAATCCGCCGGAAACGCAGGCGGTCATCGAATCAACCAAGCCGAAGTTTACCTACGGCAAATTCATTTCGGCACCGCTCGGTGTTCCGGCCGGCGAAATGTCCGCACATAAATTCAGCCTGAACCGCAAGACAGGTTTGAGCGGAAAATTTTCGACCGAAAACTACGGGCCGCGGCTTGAACTTTTTATTGTGACCGCCGCGGAGTTTGAAAAAATGAAGGCCGGATCGGAGTTTAAATTCATTACGACAACCGGAAACGTTCCGGGCGGAACGGTTATTCGCGTGTTCGAACCGGGCGATTATTATGTGGTCTTCGACAATCGGAAAGGCAAGGAACCCATACTGCTGCAGGAAGCGGAATTTGAGATCAAAGAATAGTTGTTAGGTCTCGACCGCTCGCGTTCTTATTCCGATCGTCGCGCCGTCTTCTGCTTTGCCGACAATGTAAATGTCTATCCGGATCGCGCCGACGCGATATACCTTTGGCTCTGAAAGCTCGTCCGAAAATATCTTCCACAGCTTTCGATATTTTTTTGCGGATGCCTTCTGGGCCGGTGTGTGCCATTCCTTTTCAGCCGCCGGGCGTTGAAAGAAATCGTCTATCGTCACCTGCCGCTCGTCGGATCGTTCGGCCGCCTCAAACTTTTCTTGCAGCTCCTTACGCTCCCGTTTCGGCAGATCTTCAAGATCAAAAAAAACAACCGGAGCGTCAGTCTCGCTGATATAAAAAAGGCCCTTGCAGATGTTTCTGATCTCAGCTTCGGTATTCGAACTCGCTGCTTTAATTTTTTGTTTCATCAATGTGAACTAATTTGAAATTTTTTTGGTCATTTTGGCCATTTCTGGGCAACATTTTGACTCCAAAACTGGTTGATTTCTGACCCAAATCATTGCAAAAAAAGGCACTTGCAGAAAATTTTTCGGCATATTTTTTTCTGTGGATTTCGGTTTGCAATGGCCATATCTATATGTTAATCTGACAGCCGTTTTGGATTAGGAAGCCCTTGTAAATCATTGAAAATAAATAACTTAAAGTTGCACTTTAAGTTATTGGTCTATTTCCACAAGGTTGTGGAAAACACTGTGGAAATTCTCACAACCCTTTGTTTTCTTTGCAGAAAAACGAGTCCAAAATTCTATGGAGAAGGATCGAGTTCGTCAGCACCTCAAGTCATTTTTATCGATTGCTGAGATCTGCTTGTCCATTTTAAGAATTTAACATCAATTTTGTTCATACGCGGAGACCTTAAGTGGAAGTTCTCGACACAAAAACTGACGTTTGGTACGACATATTATCGGTCGTAGAAACACGTCTTAACAAACATATTTTCGATTCATGGTTTCGGCCCATCAATTTCGAAGGCATCGATCACCAGAATAAGAAACTTATCCTGCGAACCGGCGACGTAACAAAGGACTGGGTCTCAGCTTATTACACAGAACTTCTTAATCATATCATTCGCGACCGGGGCCTTGATGGATATACGATCGATTGGATAATCGAGAAAACTGAAAACGCGGACGACCTCTTCACCGCGGAGGCCGATGAAACATTTCCTGGTGCGAATTCTAATGCACAGGAAAATTCTCAGTCGGCCGCTGCCGGATTTGCTAATTCCGCGACGCGCCCCGGCACGACAAGTTTTGTTGATATCGAACCGGTCGATAATTCGCTAAATCCAAAATATACGTTTGAAAAATTTGTTGTCGGTTCTAGCAACCAATTTGCACACGCCGCGGCGATGGGTGCTGCGGACATTCCCGGCAAAACATACAATCCGCTTTTCATTTATGGCGGAACCGGTTTGGGCAAGACCCATTTGATGCATGCGATCGGCCATTCGATAAAGCAGCGAAACCGGCATATGCGTGTTTCTTACATAACTAGCGAAAAGTTCATGAACGAACTGATCAACGCGATACGTTATGACAAGACAGACAGCTTTCGCGAAAAATATCGCTCGATAGATGTTCTGCTGATGGACGACGTTCAGTTCTTCGCCGGCAAGGAACGCACACAGGAGGAGTTTTTCCATACGTTCAACACGCTGCACAATAATCAGAAGCAGATCGTCATAACCAGCGATTGTCCGCCGCGCGAAATACCTACGCTCGAAGAGCGGCTGCATTCACGTTTTGAATGGGGATTGATCGCCGATATCGAACCGCCGGACCTGGAAACAAAAGTAGCTATTCTGAAGCGAAAAGCCGACCTCGACGGTTACGACCTTCCGGACGAGATCGCGATATTTATCGCCAGCAAGATCAAGAGCAACGTCCGCGAGCTTGAGGGTTCGCTGGTTCGTCTTGTTGCGATCGCAAGCCTCCGCGGTGTGCCGATATCAAAGATGCTTGCCCAGGACGCTCTGAAGAACATTATCGACAGCGAACGGCCCGAAGGTTTGACCATGGAGCGGATTGCACGTATCGTAGCTTCGCATTACAATCTTACCGTCGAAGAAATGAAATCGAAGAATAACAGCCGGGCGGTATCAATGCCGCGACAGGTTGCTATGTATCTTTGCAAACGGCTGACGAAACACAGCTTCCCGGAGATCGGGCGCGAGTTTGGCGGGAAGCATCATACGACCGTTATGCACTCGGTCGACAAGATAGATTCGCTTACAAAGGACGATAGGGTTTTCCACAACACGGTAAGTGAACTGATCGACAGTATCTGCCGATAAATAAAGGAGTTTTGACGAAAATGGACGAACACAGTTTCCACATGAGCTTCCGCAACGTTGTTTCTGTAAGTCTTTTATTTGCAGCACTTGAAAAAAGTTTTCCACTTTTCCTCAACTCCCCCGCCGAACTGCCTGTGGACTTCGGTGGAAATCAGGACCGGGAAAAGATCTTCCACACGCTGAAGGAGTTTTCCACAAGTTTTCCACAATCGGCTGTGGAAGCGGAACACTAATAATATCGGGCACTTAGGCCGGTTTTGAACATATTCACAGGCCCTATTATTAGTACTAGATATATATCTAATTTGATCTTAGTTAGTTTAAGAATTAGTTGAGCGAGGAAATTAACGGTATGGAATTTACGATCAAGCAGTCCGTCCTAAAAGAAGAATTGAGTTATATCCAGGGCGTGGTCGAAAAGAAGAGCACTATACCAGTGCTTTCAAATATTCTGATCGAATCGCTCGGTGAAGGTTCTATCCGTATCGTCGGTACCGATCTTGACGTAACCATCCGCTGCGATGCCGAAGCCGATATCAAAACACCCGGCTCGATGTGTCTGCAGGCACGCAAGCTTTTCGATATCGTCCGAACGCTCAATGACGGCGACATTCACTTCAAGAAAGAGGATAACGAATGGGTGAAGATGAAAGCGGGCCGCGCCAATTTCCGCCTCGCCGGCGTTAACCGCGAACAGTATCCGGAGATCCCTGTTTTCAAATCTGCTCCGATAAAACTCTCGGCCGAGGTGTTCACATATTTTGTCCAGAACACTGCGTTTGCCATCACGAACGAACAGAGCCGGTTCACACTGTCCGGTGCGAAATTTATGCTGGCCGATGGCGTAGCACGAATGGTGACCACCGACGGACACCGTCTGGCGTTCGTTGAAAAAGCGGTCGAATCGATCGGCGACGAAAAGATGGACACGCTGGTCCCGAAGAAAGCTCTGCTTGAACTTGTGAAGATCGCACGTGTAGCCGGCGGCGACATCCAATTCGGCGAAGACCAGAATCATCTCTATTTTGAGACCGATGGCCGCTTGCTGATTACCCGAAAGCTGACCGGTACGTTCCCGAACTACGAAATGGTGATGCCAAAGGACAACGACCGGAAAGTAGTCTTTGACCTCGCGGATATGAAAGCAGCGGTTCGCCGAATCTCGCTGATGGCTGATGAGCGAAACCGTTCGATCCGGATGACGATCCGCGAAGGCGAGGTCGAGGTTACGGCACAATCCAGCGAAGAGGGCGAAGGCGTTGAGGTCGTCCCGGCGGATTACTCGGGCGACGAAGTAACGCTCGGATTTAATCACCTTTACCTGCAGGAATTTTTGAACAATATCGGAGCGATCGAAAATTCGGCAACAACCGAGAATTCAGACGATGCAGAAGAAAATTCTTCATCCGACGGGACGAACGCCGGAACCGCACGTGCCCGCGAGACCTCAGCTCCGACCCGAATCGCCTTCGAATTCAAAGACGCCAACGCCGCCACCCAAATGCGGATCGACGGCGAAACCACTTACGATTACAAATACATCGTGATGCCGCTGCGGATATGAGAAATACATATTAGCCAAGCGAATAATATGTTTCATTGTGACACACCTGCAAAACAACAATGGCACGGCCTGCGGATCGAACCGTGGGCCTTTCCTTTTCGCACGATCACATTTTAATTAGCGTCTTCTAACGTGATTTAATTTAAGTTGTATGGAAGAAAGGTCTGATCTCGGAGGGAGTTTTTCGATCCTCCCTTATCTGCTTTGGATCTTGGCGATCGTTGCGACGGGCGGGAGTTTGTTCTTTTCTGAGGTGATGGAGCTGCCGCCGTGTGTGCTTTGCTGGTACCAGCGTATCGCGATGTATCCGCTGGTGGTGATCATTGCCGCAGGGATCGTGCTCGGCGACGCAAAATGGAAGTGGTATGCGTTGCCGCTTTCGCTCGTCGGGTTCGGCATCGCCGTTTATCACAATCTGCTGTATTACCACATTATTCCCGAAAGCCTTGCTCCGTGCATGGAAGGCATTTCCTGCACTTCGCGGCAAATTGAATGGCTCGGGTTTATAACTATCCCGCTGCTCTCATTGACGGCGTTTCTGCTTATGACCATCGGCCTGCTCTTGTATCGACCGCGTCCGAACGAATAAAATCGTATTTATGAAGAAAGAAGTAAAGACCCTTGCCGCGATAGGTGTTGTTGCGGTCGTCGCCGGGATCATAGGCGTAATGGCTTATCGCCAATCCGAACAAACAAAAGTTCCGGCGGCCCAGAGACCCGATAACACTGAAAGACTGGTCCGCCCGGACAGCCCGTCGCTCGGGCCAGCCGACGCAAAGGTAACGGTGGTTGAATTTCTCGACCCCGAATGTGAATCATGCGCCGTTATGGCTCCGACCGTAAAAAAGGTGGCCGCCGAATTTCCGCAGGTACGTTTTGTGTTCCGCTATATGCCGCTTCATGGAAATGCACGGCTTGCCGCGACCTATCTTGAGGCAGCCGGAGAACAAGGCAAGTATTTCGAGATGATGGACATTATGTTCCGCAAGCAATCCGATTGGGGCGAGATACACGGTGCTCCGCCGCCGCCGAATCGTCCGCCGGCAAATGTTACATTCGAACGATTTGGACAAGAGATCGGCCTTGACCTCCAGCGCCTAAAAACAGATGTGATGAACCCGAAGCACGGTGCCAAGGCCGACCGTGACATGGCCGACGGCCGGGCACTCGGCGTTCGCGGAACCCCGACCTTTTTTGTAAATGGACGACAGTTAATGAGTCTGGATGAAAGTGCCCTGAGAGCTATGATCAATCAGGAACTGCAAAAGTAGGCGAAAATATAAACTTGGACTATACTTGCATCGCACACGGCGATGAACACTTGTCCACAATGCGGAACGACATATACTGACGCTTCGCTGCGGTTCTGTCTGGCTGACGGGGCCGAATTGAGATCTTCGACGTCCGAGGCCGAAACATTAGTTTCAGGCCGCCGCGAGGCTTTACGCGTCGAGATCCCCGAACAACAGCAGCGACAAACATCCCCAAACCCACCGCCTGAACCAAAGAGAACCTCCTTTATCGCAAAACTTCTATTGGCGTTATTCGGAATTTTCTTAGTTGTAACTATTGTGATCGGCGGAGCGGGTGCCATCTATTATTTCGCCGGAAATTCGAATAAGAACGTTCAGACCGAACTTCCGCCTTCACCCACGCCGACCGCTACCGTCGATGCGGAAAAAGAGAGGCTGAAGAAAGAACTTGCAGACCTGCAAAAAAAGCTCGATGAGCGGGCGGCAACTAACACGAACAAGCAACGGTTTCCAACGCCGGACGACGAGCTGGACAAAGCGCGGATCGCGACCGTGAATTCACCTGGCGATGGTTTCCTTGCTCTAAGGACCGAACCGGGCACCGAGACCGGCGAACGCATCGCACAGATACCACACGGATCGCGGCTCGAGGTAATAAGCTGCGAGCCAAAAAGTGTAAAGATCGGCGTACGCACCGGCAAATGGTGCCTGATCGAATGGAACGGCCGCGCCGGTTGGGTCTTTGATGCCTGGCTTACTTATCGTTAGATCTACTCACCTGCCGAAGATACCAGTTCCAATTTCGTGGTCTTTGCATCAACGAACGGGCCGAGCTCGTAAACATTTCGATAGCCGTAACTGTAAAGCGAGATATACGTCGAAATATTTAACGAAGCGACCGCCATCTTTGTTGGAAAAGCTACGGGCTCGTTCTCAAAATTATTGTTGCAATAGATCAGGATCCGAGCATTCTTGTTCGGGAACATGCGATCGAGACTTTCGACCGTAATGTCCGGAAAGCTGAGATTCACCGCGCCTTTGATGTGGAGTTGGTTATATTTTTCCGTGCTGCGCGCGTCGAGAACGACAGTTCCAGGCTCGGCGGACATCTTGATAAATTCATCGACTGTTAACCGACGGCCTTCGCGATGTGCTGCGGCTTCAGCAGCTACTTTGAGAAAACCCGGCATATCTATCGCCGGATTCGGAATGTCCTCACGGATCTGGCCGAAAGCCGAAAATGTCATCGAAAGAATGGCCACCAGCAAAACAATACTTTTTCTCTTCATTTTATAGACCTCTGCTATTTGATGAACGGATAAGCGAAAAGGATTTGCGGCCAACAACGAAAAAAAACCGCTCAGCAACATTTTTATCTGCGAAAAGTAAGAATGCGGCCTTATTGGTCGGCCGCATTCGGTAGGTATTACTTGGATGGTATAAAGGACAGGTATTAGGTTCCTCGCCGGATCGAATCCGGCTTCACCGACGGGGGATAATAAAACGGTCCGGAGGATCTAAACCTCTGGACGTCAAAACTTTTCCGTGCTCCGCACTCCAGACATGCACGATACGAGACGTTCTTATTGGTAAACGGCCGGGTCAATCGCTTGTGCCAACAGCCAAATAGTTTGCCGAACAAACCGATCTTGGTTCCAAGAGCGCGTTCGCCCTGTTCCACCACTTTTTCCGTTAAGATGCTATTTTCCAGTATTCCTTGCATATCCCTTTTCTCGCCTCCACACATATAAATGCGGTTTCAGCTTCTTACACTTAATAGAACGCGAAACGGGGAAAGTTTTGCAATCATTATGATGTATGAATCCCCATTTTGGTTTATCGGTTCTTTAAATCACTAAAACGCGTGTTTTTCTTATTTCCCTTATTCGTTAGAATCAAAAGAAAAGATTCGGGAGTAAAATATGTCGATCAAAGCAATAACGTTCGCGTTTGCAATAATTCTGGTGGGGTTTAGCGCAAACTCCTTCGCCTGGGACGATGTTGGCCACAAGATAACCGGTTATATAGCGTGGCAGCGATTGTCGCCCGCGGCCCGCGAACGCGTGATAAAGATACTTCGTGCGGCACCGGAGGATTCGCACCTTTCGGTCTATTTTCAGTCGTATGGAGCGCGGACAGAAGCCGACAAGCAGCTCGACTATTTTATGCTCGTGCCGACCTGGGCGGACATTGTTCGCGACCGGGCGTTTCCGGTCAGATACGAAAAATATCACAAAGGCGATTGGCACTATACGTCAGTTTTCTGGCGGCAGGTTGATGGCAAGGCGGAATTGATCGCAGACAAAAAGCCGGACGGCCAGGCGATCGAAAAACTCGCGGAATTTGAAAAGCTAATGCGCGATCCGGCAGTTGCGGACAAAGACAAAGCCGTTCCGCTCGCGTGGTTCCTGCACATCGGCGGCGACATTCATCAACCGCTGCACACATCAAGCCGGGTCACGGACGTTGAACCCAATGGCGATATCGGCGGCAATACTTTTTTGATCACGCCCGAAGGCACGGCGCGAGCCGATCAGCAGAATCTGCATTGGTTCTGGGATTCGATAGTTCCGCGAAACATCCCTTTCGATTTTGGCCTTTGCGAAGGCTGCTATGTGAAACACGTTGCAAATTCGTTCACCTCGCGTTATCCGTTCGACTCGGAAAAGGCCGGGCTTGCGCTTTCGTCATACGCGGCGTGGAAGGACGAAAGCCTGGCGCTTGCAAACAGCGCGGTATTTAGTGCCGACCTCAAACGATTTGAAACGCCTGGCGATGCTTATCGCCGCAATGCTTTTGCGGTTGCTGAAAGGCGTCTGACGATGGCCGGTTACCGAATGGGCGAAACACTGAACGACATCTTTGGAAATTAAATGACGCCTACTGAGACGCTCGAATATTTTGAAGGACGCCGCGACGCGATCGCCCAACTGATCCGCGCGGTTGTCGATATCGAATCGCCTTCGCACGATGCCGAGCGGAGCCGCGAGGTGGTCGCGTGGATCGAATCGGAATTCAGGCAGACCGGAGCGGATCTCACGTTCGAACGAATTGCCACGGAAAGCGATGGCGACCATCTGATAATTCGCGCGTTTCCCGGCGAAGCTAAGCCTGTGCTTCTGCTTGGGCATACGGACACGGTCCATCCGGTCGGTACAAAGGCGGCAAACCCGACGCGTATCGAAGGTGATAAATTTTTCGGCTGCGGCATTTTTGATATGAAGGCCAACATCATCTTGATGATTGAGGCCTTTCGATATTTTGCGTTGAATGATATCCGGCCCGCTCGGCCGATAAACATCTTGCTTTCATGCGATGAAGAGGTCGGGAGCAGAACGGGCCGCGAACACGTTGAACGCGAAGCCGCACAGGCCGAGGCGTGTTATGTTTTTGAACCCTCGGCAAATGGTGCGGTGAAAACAGGCCGCAAGGGCACGGGAATGTACGCTGTCCACGCCCGCGGCATTCCCGCACACGCGGGCCTGGAACCGGAAAAAGGCGCGAGCGCGATACTAGAAATTGCACGGCAGATCGAACGGCTTCACGCGATGAACGCGCTCGAGCTCGGCACGACGCTGAATGTATGCACAGCAAGCGGAGGAACGACTACGAACGTTATTCCCGAACACGCCGAATGCACCGTAGATGTTCGGTTTACGTCAATGGCGGAGGCCGAGCGGATGGATGCGGCGATCAGATCGCTAACCGCATTCGATGAGCGCGTTTCGCTTGCGGTTGCAGGCGGCATCAACCGTCCGCCGATGGAGCGGACCGATGCGGTCGTCGCTCTATTTGAAAAAGCCCGCGACATCGCCGCGTCATTCGATTACGAACTTGGCGAAACGCAGGTCGGCGGCGCGTCCGACGGAAACTTCGTCGGTGCGCTCGGCGTTCCCGTCCTCGACGGCCTAGGCATCGCCGGAGACGGTGCTCACACGCTGAATGAACATATTTTGGTGAGCGATATAGCAAATCGAGCGACGATGACAACTATTCTATTGGCATCCTGAGATCGGCTATGGCACTAATTAAGCGAGGCCGATATTACTACGGCGACACATCTGAAGACCTACAGCATGAAATGTCCCGCTTCAGTCGGTTGAACGAATATATTTGCGATCAATTTTTAAATGTAGTTTGTTCCTGCGGCAATAGACTGTTCAGCTTGTATGTGGATGAAGACGCAGGCGCTGCGGTTAGGGTTTGTTCAAACTGTAAGCATCAACACGCGATTGGTGATAGCGACGATTATCTCGACGAAGCAGAGCTGGAAAGGTGTATCTGTGTTTGCGACCAAGAGTCTCTCGAACTTTCTGTTGGAGTTTCGTTATATTCGGACAGCGACGACGTGAAGTGGATCTACATCGGCTGCCGATGTCCGGAATGCAGAATTATCGGTGTTTATGCCAACTGGAAATGTGAGTACATTGACTATAGAGAGCTTTTCTCTAAAGTTTGATCAAGCTTTCCTGAAGCGCATCTGTCCATTTATGTTATGGGAACGAAGAGAAACACTAAATATCAGAGCGAAGCGGCAGCGGCCATCCACCAGACCGCAGCAGGTCTTTTTGAAGCAGGTCTGATTAACAAACAGACTATGCGGGATTTCGAAAAGGATTGTCTTGTTCGCGAGACCAGACGAGCCCTTACTGACGTGCGGGCTACAGACACGCAGGCCAGTGACACGCCAGATGCGGACACTCTGGCAGATAACAGTTAGATCCGGAGGCGCATCCTGTCCGGTGATGGGCGCGGTCTTCAAAACCGTTTGTGAGGGCGCGAGAGCGTTCTTGGGTGGGTTCGACTCCCACACGCCTCCGCCAATTTAGTGAATAGCGAAAAGCGAAAAGCGAATAGTTAAAGAATGAAAGAATGGATCGCGTTGAATATGACACCCGGGGTTGGGCCGGCGGCGGCGGCGAGACTGCTGGAGCGGTTTGGTTCGGCGGCTGGTGTGTTTCAGGCTCGAAGGGTTGAGCTCGAATCGCTGCGGATAAAACCGGAGACGATCGAAAGCCTGATGAAGCGCGAATTTGAAGAAAAGGCGCTTGAGGAATATGAGAACGTAAAACGGCTCGGCGGCGATATTCTTATTCTTGACGACGGCAGCTATCCGACGCTTTTAAGAGAGATCGCCGATCCGCCGATAACGCTTTATGTGATGGGCGACTGGCAAGCGTGTTTCGATATGCCGTGCGTTGGCGTTATCGGTTCGCGGATGTGTTCGACCTATGGCAAGAATGCTTCGGAGATGCTTGCACGCGATCTTGCTTCGCGCGGTATCTGCATCGTGTCCGGCCTCGCACGCGGCATCGATACTGCCGCACACCGCGGAGCGCTCGAAGCGGGCGGGAAAACGCTCGCTGTTATGGGCACGGGCCTGAATGACGTCTATCCAAAAGAGAACAGAAAGCTGGTCGACGAGATACTCGAAAAAGGCGGTGCGGTCGTCTCACAATTTCCGCTGAACACACCGCCGATACCGGAAAATTTTCCTTATAGAAATCGCATAATCAGCGGACTGAGTTATGGTGTTTTGATCGTTGAGGCGTCGGAGCGAAGCGGTTCGCTTATTACGGCGCGGCTCGCGATGGAGCAAAACCGCGAGGTGATGGCAGTTCCGGGGAACATCACATCCGGCAAATCTTATGGCACGAACTATCTGATCAAGGCCGGTGCAAAGCTCGTTCAGCAGTGGCAGGACGTTGTCGCCGAACTTCCGAGCGAGATCGCCGCCGCGATACTTCCGCCGCGGATAGACGAAGACAAACCTGCAAAGAACGGGAATCAACCCGAACCCATCCCCGCCGGAATGAGCGCTAATGAAACCAAGATTTGGTCTCTGCTAACTGCCGACGAAGAAACGAACATCGACACTCTTCTTGAACGAAGCGGCCTTTCATTCGGCGATCTGAACGCGGCGTTGGTCGCCCTCGATATCCGCGATCTCATCCGCGTTCTGCCGGGTAAAAACTACGCACGCCGGTCTTAATTTAGGCCGGATTTTTCAGCGCATCGGGAATCGGTTCGAGATCTGGGATCTTGATATTCTTTGCCCAGCCGAGCTTTTCCAGAATGCGGATAGTGATCCAGTTCATGTCGAATTGATACCACGACAGGCCATGGCGAGCCGAGGTCGGGAACGCGTGATGGTTGTTGTGCCAGCCTTCGCCGAATGTGAGTATCGCAACGAACCAATTGTTGGTCGATAGATCGCCGGTCTCGTGCGGACGCTTGCCGTAAATATGCGAGAGCGAATTTACGAACCATGTCGTATGCCATCCAAACACGACACGTGCGGCAACGCCCCAAACGACGAATTGCCAACCGCCGAGCGCAAAAAGCAGAACGGCTGAAAGGACTATCGGGACTACGTAGAATCGCGAGATCATCCGGTGGACCGGATCTTTTAAAAGGTCGGGAATGTATTTTTGCAGCGTTGCCTCGTCGTGGTCCTGTGCCTTGCCCCAGACGACCCAGCCAAGCTGCGGCCACCAGAAACCGGAACGTGCGGAATGCGGATCAAGATCGGTATCTACGTATTTGTGATGCATCCGGTGCGTGGCGATCCACTTGTTCGGCGAATCCTGCATCGACATCGTCGCCAATATCGACAACACATATTCGAGCCACTTCGGCGCCTTAAAGCTGCGATGCGTAAGCAAACGATGCCAGCCGAGCCCGACGCCGAGACTGCCGACGATCCAATTGCCGATCAGCATCACGGCAAGATTCTGCCAGCTAAATGTGAATATCACCGGTATCGCCAGGATGTGATAAAAGGCGACCATCATGACATTTCGCCAATTTAGATTTTGGGCGATGTAACGAAGCGTGAGCGAATTTTGCATTTGATTCCCTTTGTTCGTGAGCTTGGGCCATATAAAGACTAACAGGTCGCGGGGCCCGGAATTGTAATAGTTGGGTAAGAGTTGCCGCGGGCAGGATTAGGTCACGCGGCCGATTCGGCGATCTCTTTAAGCTTTTCGTTGCGTTTTGAAACAAGATCGCGTAGATGTCGTTCAAGTAGCAGTTTATCCATTAGCCGGCCGATAATGCCGAAAGGCGAGGTCCATTCAAGCGTGTCGCGCATAAACGTTCCGCCATCTTGCAGCATGAATTCGTGAATGTGTTTGAAGCTTTTGAACCGGCCTTCGATCATTTCATCCACGAACAACGTTGGCCGTTCGAATGCGATTACCTTAACCGTCAACCGCTGGCGCATTCCAAAATGAGTTCCTTCAAACGTAACCGTTTGCCCAAGCCCGATCATCCCTTCGGTCACACCCGAAATCGCCCGTTCATCCGTCTGCGCCGTCGTCTCCGTATGCAGCCGAACATCCCGCATCAGATCGAAACAGGTCTCGGGCGAAGCGTTGATATGCGTTTCAATTACGAACTTGGGCATAGTATTGCAGTTCGAGACGAGTTAACCCCAGAGCGTTCGGAGTCCATATTTCTTGAATTTGGTGAACTCTTCATGACGGATATAGCCAATCAATCATCGAATCAGACCTAAGCCAAGAAATAGAAACACCCAAAGAAGGATCGAAAATGCTGAAAGGCGACGACCAACCGGGTCGTAAATCGTCGAGAGCCCAAAAACGATTGTGATTATTGAAATTCCCGACGCAACGAGGAGAGCCGGTATCGCAAGAATACTTCCACCGGTGCCGTCAGGGTCAAGCCGCGTTATCCACAGTGCCAGCAAAAAACCAGCACTGAACGAGGCAATCAGGGTGACAATCCATGACGTAACGGTCCATTTCTGATTGTTTTGAACGATTTCCATTAGCTTCTCTACCTTAATCCGCGAACGCTACGCTTAGTTGTTTAAGCGGCATTGATTTCTTCTCGTCAAGGCTGTCGACGTCTGGGCGGTTGATGTAGTTGTAGAGAATGTCGCGTTGTTGCGGGCGGTAGCCGGCTTCGCGGATCTGGTAGCGGAGGTCGCGTTCGTTGGCTTCGTTGTTGGCGCCGGCGGCGGAGACGACGTTTTCTTCGATCATTATCGAGCCCATATCATCGGCCCCAAAACGGAGAGCGGCTTGGCCGAGCCGAATACCTTGCGTCAGCCACGAAGACTGAATGTGCTGAATGTTATCCAAAAACAAACGCGAGACGGCGAGCATTTTTAGATAATCGATGCCGGTCGGTTCTTCGGTGATCTTGCGGCCGAGCGCGGTGTTTTCGCGTTGGAATGTCCACGGAATGAACGCTGTAAATTCGCCGTAGTTCGGATCGAAAGCCTTTGCAGCAAGCGCTTCGTCCTGCACCTGCCGAATTCGTTCAAGATGGCGGACGCGGTGTTCGATGTTGTCGCCGATGCCGAACATCATCGTCGCCGTCGAGATCAGCCCGACCTTGTGCACGGCACGCATCACGTCCAGCCATTCCTGCGTGTTGCATTTGGTGGAAACGCGTTTGCGGACCTCGTCATCCAAAATTTCCCCGCCGCCGCCGGGCATGGAATTGAGGCCCGCGGCTTTCAAACGCCGCAATATCGTTTCGTAATCGAGCTTTGAGATAAGCGAGATATTATGTATCTCAGGCGGTGAGAAACAATGGAGCTGAAAGTTGGGATACTTTGCGTGAAGCGTCGACAGAAGCTCTTCGTACCATTCGATATTAAAATCCGGGTGCAGCCCGCCCTGCATAAGCACGCCGGTACCGCCGAGCTCGATGGTCTCGTCTATCCGCAAGCAGATCTCATCGATCGAATGAACATACGTGTCCGGCTTCCCCGGCCGACGATAGAACGCGCAGAATGTGCAGACGACGTTGCAGACGTTGGTGTAATTTATGTTGCGGTCGATGATGTATGTGACAACGCTCGCGTCGTTCTTGCGGTTCCGGATCTCGTCCGCCGCCAGCCCAATGCGGACAAAGTCATTCGATTCGAGCAGAGCGGTCGCGTCGTCGGCGGAGAGCCGTTCGCCGGCAATCGCTTTATCTAGGATCGGTTGGACAATCGTTTCCACTATCTCATTCTAACAAAACGGGAAAGAAATTAACCACAGAGGTCACAGAGAGCACAGAGGTTGGCTGAAGAAATTTAATGCTACCTCTGTGTTCTCTGTGCACTTTGTGGTGAAATAGTTTCGATGGCAAAGGCGGTAAAGCGTATCAAACTAAAAGCCGAATTCACCAATGCGGCCGAGCAGGGCGGCGGTTGGCATTTTTTGCTGATCGATCCGGCGGTGGAGAAAAAATTTGGGTTCGAGGGCAAATCGCGCCGCGTTATCTGCACCATCAAAGGCGGCGAACCTTTCCCGTGTGCGCTGATGCCGTGGGGCGAGATCTTTTACATAATGGTGAACAAACAGCGGCGGACCGAGCTGGGACTCGAGGTCGGGCAGATGGTCGATATCGTGCTCGAAAAGGACGAAAGCAAATACGGAATGCCGATGCCGGAAGAGCTGCAGGAAGTGATGAACCAAGATCCCGAAGGCAGCAAATATTTCGAAGAGCTAACGCCCGGCAAGAAACGCGGCATTATGTGGCAGATCAGCATGATAAAAGACATCGACAAACGCATCCATATCGCATTGATCTACATTGAGCACATCAAGAAGAACGAAGGCAAGATCGTTCACGAAGAGCTAATGAAAGATCTGAAGCGGCCGATGTTTTAACCTTTTTTTGCGCGAACTTGCATTTTCTTCCACCCGAATTAACATCTAACCGTGTCCGACCCGCTCCACGAATTGCAAACAGCATATACAAGGCTTTGCCGGCTTGCGTTCGATAGCGAGGTTGAATTTTCGTTTCAAACCGAGCCGCAGCACGACGGAAGCCCGCATGTTGAATTCTCAAACGGCAAATATCATTACGTTGTGACCGAACGCGGGCTCGAGCTCGAACGAAGGTCAACTGATGAGACCGACGAGATTCTTTTTTGGATGATCAGCGATATCACGTTTTGGTCCGGAGTGGAGTTCGAATTAAGGAACCGCGTCGAAGGCCAAGATTCGAGACGTATAATCTTTGCCAAATGGCGTCGGCTGATGGCTCGCTGCGGCGCCTCGTTTACGGAACGGCTCGAAAAACAGATCGAAAAAACACTGCGGCTGAACCCCTACAACGATCAATAACTTAGGTCTTTGCGTTCGGCCCGTTCCTTGCCAAAAGCCACATCCCAATGCCGCATAGCAGGGCGATCACCGCAAAAAAGATAACGGCCGGAAGATCTTTCGGAACCGGTGCGTCATACATTTCCAGATCCAAACCGAAAACAAAGCTTACAAAGCTAAAGATCGCCGCGATCGAAAAAGCAACGCACGCAGCTCCGAGCAACAAGATAATAATTTCCTTGAACATTGCAATTTCAGATAAACGACAAAGGCTTGCGCTCGGCTATCAGCCCGTGGTGGGCCGCCAGATCCAAATAAAGCTCCAAACCCGCCTGCATGCTTTCATCGATCTTGTAAGAGATATTTTCCGAAAGATACGTGTGCATTTCTTCCTCGCTAAGCTTCAGGTCCCGCGAATAATTCGCCGCGATCTGCCGTAGGTTCGCCAGCCCTTCGTCACGAACTGCAGCAAAGTCGATGTCCACGTATTCCTTCCGCGTCATCCACATTGCAAATACGAAACCTAGTCCCGTGTGCTCGTGCCAAAGCTCGGCAAGATCGTACGATTTCGGATTTCGGATTTCGGATCTCGGATTTTCGTTTACAAACGTCTTTACCGCAGTTTCCGTTAGCTCGCTATCATCAGAAAAATCCGCAATCCGCGATCCGCGATCCGCAATCGATAATGCCGGGTCGCCGATCAATAGTGCGGCATCAGACCCGGCGAGCATTTCATCAATATCCGGTTTCGCATCTCGCCATTCGGGTTCAAAGCCGAGGAATTCGCGAAAGATTATCTTCGTTAAAACTACCGAGGTCCGCGATGAAACATCGAGCGCGACCGAACGCACATCCTTAAGCTCCTTTCCATCCGTTATCAAACAAACGCTGCGAACCCGTTCCCTCGCGCCGACACAAACATCCGGGATCAGCCGCACACCGTCGATAAACTGCGATGCGATCACCGGAACAAGCGCCGCATCAACACGATCCTGTTCGAGCAATTCCACCGAACGCGCAGGAGCATTGTCCAAGATCAGTTCAACATCACCGTGATTCCGCCCATACAAAAACGACCACACGAGCGGTGCGGTGTTCGAATAGCTTGATGCCGAAATGCGCGGGGTGTTCATCTGTATTCAGTGAATAGTGAATAGTGAATAGCGTCAAATGGATAGTTCCTTACCTGTCACTTCCCACTTGACACTATTCAATGAAGAGATTAGACGTTCAACCCGAAAAGACGTCTGCATAGTCGGCGTTGTCGGTTAGCTTTCGAATTGCGAACGGACACGTCGCGAAGATCTTCAGCCCCTTTTCGCGTGCATAATTAACTGCTTCGGCAAGCAGCTTGTCCCCGACTTTTTGGCCGCGAAGGCTTTCGTCGACCTCTGTATGGTCGATGATAAATCCGGTCTCGCCGGCGGTTACATAAGTCATTTCGGCAAGCCTTTTTCCATCTTCCCCCCTTATCAAAAACGCGCCACGCCCGCCTTTTTCAATGTGTTTTATCTCCATGAAGATAGTTTCACCGAAAGCCGTGAAGTTCGCAACGGGCGGAGTTCACCACAGAGAGCACAGAGATCACGGAGCGGCCGTTGCGCAGCAGCTACCTTTTCCGCAAAGTTTCGCGAAGACATTGTTCGATCTCTCTGCGGTTCTCTGCTCCTCTGCGCGGCTTTGCGACAATATTTTTTCACTGCAAAAACATCTTTGCTACGAAATTCCGGGTGCATTATCCTGAAAGCTATGAAGATCTATGATGTAACGGTCGCGATCAGCAGCGAGATGCCGATCTACAAGGGCGATCCGGACGCGGCGGTCGAATCGTTCAAGGCGATCGCCCGCGGCGATTCGGCAAATGTTTCGGCGATAAGGTTCGGTGTGCATTCGGGAACGCACGTAGATGCCCCGAACCATTTTATTGACGGCACCAAACACGTTCATGAACTCGATCTTGAAAAGCTGATCGGCCCGTGCCGCGTGATCGATGTCGGCCCGGAAGTCCGCGAGATAGAACCCGAACACGTTGGTGATATTGCGGGAGTCGAACGCGTCGTTTTCAAAACTCGAAATTCCGAATTCTGGTCAACTCCGGAAGACGGCTTTCGGAAAGACTTTACGTACATAACTCCCGCGACCGCTGAACTCCTCGTCGCAAACGGCATCAAACTGGTCGGCATTGATTATCTTTCTATCGAACGCAGCGGCGGCCCCGGTAAACCGGTCCACATCGCCCTGCTTGAAAGCGAAACGGTCATTCTCGAAGGCGTCGATCTCCGCGAAGTCCCGGCCGGCGATTACGAGATCATCTGCATGCCTCTAAAATATATTGGCTCCACCGGCGACGGCTCCCCGGCCCGAACGATCCTGAGAGAATTATGAAATTGATCATTTTCCTTTTTACACTTTCATTTTTTTCGACAGTCGGACTTTGCCAGACACAAAGAGAGGCCGACATAGTTATTGAAAGTCAGATCCGAATCATATCGAAAACCGCGGCTGCCGACGAACTGAGGGTCCTGTTAGTAGAATCGGTTTTTGAGTGGCCCGATGTAGCGCAAAAGCGGGACCGATATCTTCGAATAGATGGAAACCGAAAGCCAAGCTCTTCGCTCAGGAAACGGTTAGAGGACAAGGGATTGAAATTTTCGTCATCGTTCTGGAAAAAGGATCTGCGTGTCTGGATATCAAGATTAAACTGGGTGTCCGAAACTCACGTAGAAGCCACTGCCGGTTATGAAGCAGGAAACATGGCAGCAGGAAGTTGTAATTATAAGATCGAACTGGTCGAAGGACTGTGGAAGATCACATCGAAGGATGGATGCATGATTTCGTAGCTACGGTAGACATGGGCACTTCAAACGACAAAGCCTATAAAGAAAAAGTTTACGAGCTTGTGCGGCAGATACCTGCGGGCCGGGTGATGACCTATGGCCAGATCGCGGCCGTGCTTGGCGAGGGCTACACGCCGCGGACGGTCGGATATGCAATGCACTCGGCCGATTCTGAAAATGTCCCATGGCAGCGTGTGATCAATTCGCAGGGAAAATGTTCGACCGGACGCATGACCATTCCGATGAACCTACAACAGCAGATGCTCGAACAAGAAGGAGTCATATTTGATGCAAAAGGCCGCTGCGACCTTTCAAAATACCTCTTTCCCACTGAACCCGATGACGATCACCAGACCTCGCTGTTCAAATGACCTGTGGCTCGTCTTCCCGTGTGACATCAAGATCCGCGAAAATGCCCCAGGAAGTATCAAAAATTGCATTTCTCGACAACTTAACGCTTTCCAACTTCAACAACTGCAATCAACTGCGCCAAGTGCTATTGGCATGGTTCTTCGGTTCAGCTATCATCGCCGAAGCCGGCATTTCGATGTCGGTTTGCTCTTTGAAATTCGAAATTTGAAATTAGAGATCTGAGACTTTGCGGACTCTGCGTCTTTGCGTGAAATATTTTCTAACCACAGATGAACACGGATAAACGCAGATCGGATGGTATCGGTTCAGAGTTCAAGCTTCAGCTTGTCTTCTCTGCGGCCTTTGCGTCTTTGCGTTAAAAGTATCCGAATTTTGGTTTGTCCCTGCGTGTCGAACCCTGGGACATTGGGACAAATGGGACAAGATCGGACATCAAACCGCGAAGCGATCACTCACGCAACCGCTGACTGCAGCCTGCGTCGGCACATACAGCCGCAAACAATTCCCGATAAACGGCTTAGGGGATTTCGGGCAAGTTTGTTTCATTTTGAGATATGTAATTTCACTAGTGGGACACTTTTTCCCCGCAAAGTGTTGAAAATGCTGCACTTAACCTGTCTCATTTTTGACAAAAATGAGACAGCTGTAAGGCAGTTTAACGGCCCCATTTCAGCTTGTTTCGCAAAACGTCGAAATAATTCCGGTTGGGTGGTTGGACGAGGTTGAATGTGGAGGTGCTCTTGCGGATCCTGACGGTATCGCCTGAGTTGAGCGTGTGGCCGATCTGGCCGTCTAGTGTCAGGACGACGCCTTCGTTTTCGTTCTTCAGTTCGAGTTCGATGTTTGCGGTGTCCGGGATCACGATCGGGCGGTTGGTCAATGAAAACGGGCAGATCGGGGTAAGGACCAGAGCGTTCATCGAAGGGTAAACGATCGGGCCGCCGGCTGAAAGGTTGTAGGCGGTCGAACCGGTCGGCGTTGAGACGATAAGGCCATCGGCACGAAACGAATTGACGAAATGGCCGTTTAATTTCACGTCTATTTCGATGATGCGGGCGAGCGCGGCCTTGTTTATCACAACATCGTTAAGAACACGGCCTTCGGCAAGCTTTTCCGGCCCCCGCCAATGTTCGGCACGGAGCATGACCCGCGGATCCGCCTCGTAGTTGCCTTCGAAGATCGCCTCGAGCGCCGAATACATCTCCTCGATGCGGAAATCGGTCAGATATCCGAGACTGCCGTAGTTGATGCCAAGAACGAGAGCTTCGGAATCGCCGACAAGCCGGGCGGTCGAGATCATCGTGCCATCGCCGCCGAGAACAACGATCAGGTCCGACGCAGCGCACATTTCGGCACCGGCTGCTGAATCGTTCTCGTCGATCGCCTCGGCAGGGCAATGCGGGCGGCCCGAAAGACGAAGGCCTCGCGAGGTAAGCCACGCGCCTAGCTCGCCTGCGGTTTTCAATGCGTCCGCATGGCCGGGCTTGACCACGATCGCCACACTTTCGATCTTTTTCAGTTCGCTAATATGCCGCTCCTGAACGTATGAACATCAAAGCTAGAGTATTTACTAATCGTATGCGATTTTCAATGAAAAGGCCGATCGGGCGAGCGGGCGGTTTATCCTATCGCTCGACATCTTCTCAATTTATTTGGGTTTTGCGTGCGTTTTTGGTAAGATTCTAGTTTATCTCTACATGTCAGTATTCTAGTTGTAACAGAGTAATTACCGATGCTAAAGCTATTCACACGTCTTGAAAAGACACGTAATTTCGTCCTTCTGATCTTCGCTGTTGTCATGGTGCTCAGCCTCGTCCTCCTGGTTCCGCGTGATACCGGAAGGGAGGCAGGAAACCTGACGACCAGCACCGAAACGGCTGCGCGGGTCGGCAGCGAATACATCACGGTCGGCGAGATCGCCCGCCAGAAAGAACAGTTCAGCCGATTTATGCAGGGCCGACCCTATCCGGCTAAGAGCGTTCTAAGCGGCGCCATCAGCGGCAAGATAATCCGCGTTGAAGCGGCCCGGCTTGGCCTTACGGCATCTGATGCTGAGGTGGCGGCCGAGATCCGTGAGCAGAACAAACCGGAAGACGGAAAGCCGTGGGACCAGGCTCGCTACGAGCAGGGCGTTATCAACCAATTTGGCAGCGTTAGCGCTTATGAAGAATCGGTTCGCGATCAGATCAGCGGGCGAAAGCTTCAGGCGTTTCTAACTTCCGGCGTATCCGTATCAGAAGAAGAAGTGATCGAAGATTTCCGCCGTTCGAACACTAAGTTTGACCTTTCGTATGTTGCATTGACGCCTGCGGATCTGGCGAAGGTCATCGAGCCGAACGATGCCGAGCTCCGTGAATATTTTGAAAAGAACAAATCGGCCTATTACATTTCCTCTCCGCAGAAAAAGATCCGCTATTTGTTTATAAACACAGCAAAGATCGGTGAAAAACTTCCGATCACAGATGCGGAGCTTCAGGCAGAATACGACAAATTGCCGCCGGAGCGGAAAAAGGCCGGTGTGCTAGGGCAAGAAATAGTATTGCGAGTCGCGAAACCCGAATTTGACGGCCAGGTGCTGGCAAAGGCAACCGAGCTTGTTGCACGTCTTAGGCAGGCAGGCGATACAGTCACGAAAGAAGCTTTTGCTGAATTAGCAAAGGGCCAGTCGGAGAATCCGGTATCTGCTCCGAAAGGCGGCGATCTGCCGGGCACGATCCGGGAAAACCCGAATAAATCTGACGATCCCTATCAGCGATTGCTTGGGATGAGGCCGGGTGAGATAACCGACCCGATCAGCTATCAAGGCCGCTATTTTATTCTTCGCCGTGGCGAAGACGTTCCAAAACCCTTTGCAGACGCGAAGAAAGAGATCGAGGTGAGCCTAAGGAACCGCCGTGCGTATGAGGCAGCGGCGGCTCTTGCAGAACGCGCGACACAGGCACTGAAGGAAAATAAGGACGTAAACGCCACCGCGCAGCAATTTGCCAACGAAGCGAACAACACCGTGGCGGAAATGGTCCGTGAAACAGGTTACGTTAAGCCGGGCGACACGGTCGAAAAGATAGGTGTCTCGCCGCAGTTCGAAGAAGGTATCGCGGGGCTTGAAAACGTGAATGATGTCGGCGACAAGATCCCTGTTCCTGAAGGTTTTGCAATTCCGCTGCTCGTTGACCGAAAAGAACCGCGCGATGCCGAATTCGATGAGGTGAAAACTCAGCTCGTTGAGATAGTAAAACTTGAACAGGCACGGGCGCGTGTTGAGACTATAGCGAACCAAATAGCATCAGGTGCGGCAAATGCCTCTGCGATCGCCGGCGCTGCCAGCGGCCAGAATGTAAAGGCCGGCGAAGCCAAGGCTTTCACGCTCGGATCGCCGCTCGGGGAAGGCCCGACGGCAACCACCAACAAGGATATGGAAGACGCGATCTTTGCGCTCAAGCCTGGCGAAGTAACGAAGACCCCTATCAAGATCGGCGAGAATTATTACGTCATCGGTGCTGTAGCACGGACAGAAGCGGACATGAACGAGTTCGCGAAACAGCGTGCGACCCTGATAGAGCAAAAGCTGTCGCAAAAGCGAAACGAGGTGTTTTCAGATTATCTAGCCGCGACACGACAGCGGATGGAAGCTGCGGGCGAGATCGTTATCTATAACGAGGTCCTCGAACGCATTGACGCGGCCGATGCGGCAAACGCACCGGCCGGAATGCCTCCTGGATTCCCCGGTGGAATGCCGGGCATGCCGCCGCCGCAGTAAAACAACGAAGATCTTTGAAAATGTGAAAAGGACATCGGCCAGATCTAGGCAGATGTCCTTTTTCTTTTATTTAGCCGATCCGTCTTTTCGGAAGATGTGAGTGATCAACGACGATCGGGGCAGAACCGAAAAGGAACTGCCCCGACGTTTGTGTAAAGCTATTAAACTTCGCTATGTTTTCCCGATCGCCTTTAGGTATCTGGCCAGTTCTTCACGCACCTTAGGGAACAAGAAGAACAGCCCGATCATATTCGGAAAGACCATCGCGAGGATCATCGCATCCGAGAATGCAAGGACCGAACCGAGCGAAGCGGCGGCACCGATCACCACGAAGATGCAGAAAAGCACCTTGAATGAAAGGTCGGCTGCCTTCGACCGGCCGAAGAGATACTTCCATGACTGAAGCCCGTAGTATGACCAAGAGATCATGGTCGAGAATGCGAAGAGCACGATCGCAACGGTCAGCACGACGTTAAAGCCGGGTAGTACATCGTTGTATGCACGAGCCGTGAGGTCAACGCCGTTAACCGCTTGGCCGTCGATCATAACGTTACGTGCGCCGCTAGCATCGACGATGCCGCCGTATTGGAAGAAATCGCCTTGCATATTGAACAAAACGATGACGATAGCGGTCATCGTACAGATCACGACCGTATCGATAAACGGTTCGAGAAGAGCAACAAGGCCTTCGCTGGCCGGATACTTCGTCCGCACCGCTGAGTGGGCGATCGCTGCTGAACCGGCACCTGCTTCGTTCGAGAATGCAGCACGGCGGAAGCCCTGGATGATCACGCCGGCAATTCCGCCGACTCCGGCCTCAGGCGTAAATGCTCCTGAAATGATCATACCTATTGCGGTCGGGACCTCCGTAAAGTGGAAGAGGATTATGACCAGCGAAGCAATTATGTAGATGACGGCCATAAGCGGCACGAGTTTCTCAGTTACTTTTGCAATACGCTTGATGCCGCCGATGATCACGATCGCTACCAGGATCGCCATTATGATTCCGATGATGGTTCGTGCCCCTCCGCTCGCGTTCAGATCAAACATAGTCGTTATCTGGCTAGTTGCTTGATTTGCCTGAAACGCATTGCCGCCTCCGAAGGCGCCGCCGACGCAGAATACTGCGAAAACGACAGCCAGCACTTTGCCAAGTGGGCCCAGCTTGAGTTCCGCAAGACCGCGTGAAAGATAGTACATTGGGCCGCCATGAACGGTACCGTCCTTATCCACATCGCGATATTTGACGCCAAGGGTACATTCGACGAATTTGGATGACATTCCGAGAAGTCCGGCAATGATCATCCAGAGAGTCGCGCCTGGCCCGCCGATGCCGATAGCAACAGCTACGCCAGCTATATTACCGAGACCGACGGTACCGGAAACTGCGGTCGCAAGTGCCTGAAAATGGTTTACCTCGCCATGGTGGCTCTCGTCTTTGATGGTGTCCGGAATGTCGCCTTCGATAATGTTTATCTCAGCTTTCTCAACGTGCGGTTCTTTGTGGTCCGGATCGTCGGCCATTTCGATGTCATCGTATTTGCCTCGAACAACCTGCAATGCCAGTGGGAATTTTCGGATATTTATAAATCCGAAAACTACAGTAAAGAAGGTCGCACCAATGATAAGTAAATAGAGGACGATCGGAAGATTGAAAGGCTCTGGCAATGGTGCCAGATAAAAAACGATCGCTTCCCAGCCATCAGCATATGGCTTGAATGCTGCGTCGATCCGCTGATCAATTCCTTGTTCCTGGGCGAAAGACAGTATCGGAAGAACAAGAACAGCTAAAGCCGAGAATAAATATCTGGAGACTTTGTGATTCATTTTCACCTCAAAGAGAAGATCTGGATTTTAATTTCGTTTGGGCCTTACGGCTCCGGGAACAGGCATTTGCTTGCGGTGGAGATACGTCGCAAACCGTGTAAATGTTTACAGACGTGCATTATACCCGAATATGTTGGCTTGTCTAACGTGCATCGGCTAAAATCCGCATTGGTAACAAAAAACCAGGAAGATCAATAGATGGATAACCAAACCCGGTCGCGACTTGGCGACATGCCTGCCGATGAGTTTCGGAAACACGGATACGCTATAGTTGACTCGATCGCAGAATACTTCGAGCAGATCGAACAGCTGCCGGTTCTGTCACAGATCGGACCGGATCGGCTAAAGAACAGCTTGCCGAGATCGGCGCCCGATACAGGTGAAGACTTTGCGGAAGTGCTGAGCGACGTTGATCGGCTAATACTTCCCGCCGTTACGCACTGGAATCATCCCAATTTTCACGGGCTTTTCTCAACATCTACGTCGTCGGTCGGTGTTTTTGGCGAGATGTACGCGGCCGCTTTCGATCAAAAAGCGATGCTGTGGCGCACCTCGCCGGCTTCGACAGAGCTCGAAGATGTCGTGCTGGATTGGCTGCGGCAGATGATGGGCCTGCCGGACGAATTTGAGGGAATTATCTACGACACGGCCTCGGTTTCGACGATGCATGCGATCGCCGCGGCCCGCGAGCGTGCGGGTTTGAACATACGCGAACTTGGGATGAGCGGCAGAACGAATCTGCCATTGCTGCGTGTATATTGCTCGGAACATGTTCATTCTTCAATAGATAAGGCGTGTATCACTCTCGGGCTCGGAACCCGATCCGTTAGAAAGATCGAATGCAATGATCGATTTGAAATGATCCCTGAACGCCTTGCCGAGGCGATCGAGGACGATATTGAGTCAGGTTATTTACCGCTTTGTGTTATCCCGACGATCGGTACAACGTCTAGTTCAAGTATCGATCCGGTCGATGCAGTGGCTGATATCTGCGAGAAATTTGGTATTTGGCTGCATGTGGATGCCGCATATGCCGGTTCAGCGGCGATCGTGCCTGAGCTTCAACCGCTTTTCGAGGGTTGGGAACGGGCCGATTCTATCGTTACTAACCCTCACAAATGGCTGTTTACCCCGTTCGATCTTTCTGTCCTGTACTGCCGTGACCTAGGCATGATGAAACAGGCTTTTTCGCTTGTTGCAGAGTATTTGAAAACCAGTGAAGAAGGCACTGTTAAGAACGGAATGGACTACGGAATTCAATTAGGGCGGCGGTTTCGTGCCCTAAAGTTGTGGTTCGTTATCCGGTATTTCGGCCGCGACGGCCTGATCGAACGGATCCGCGAACATTGCCGTCTTGCGAAGCTTTTTGCGTCGTGGGTCGATGCGTCGCCTGATTTTGAAATGCTGGCGCCGGTGCCGTTCGCGTTGGTTTGCTTCAGAGCGTGTCCGTCTGGAGTTGAAGATCTTGATAGCCTGAATGAGCGAATAATGAACGAAATAAACGCCTCGGGCGAGGCATATTTGTCGCACACAAAACTCAACGGCAAGTTCACGTTGCGGCTTTCGGTCGGCAGTATCCGCGTCGAAGAACGACATCTGGAAAAGGTCTGGCGGCATTTAAATAACAGTTTAAATCCGCCGGCCGCGAAACAATAGTAGAAGACTCAAATTGGAATGTGGCTAGTACTAGAAGAAATGTGTTCCAGCAAAGCGTATTTTGACACTCAGCCCCACGTTTTTTGTGGCAAGCATCCCGATAATTTTCCATCGTTACGATCGCAAACGTACTCGCGGTTTTTTCAAGCAGACGATACCGGCGACTTCCACCATCGCGCGGATAGCAGCGGTCCGCGTAAAAGACCGATTTGGGCATCCGATCTCAAAGTAAACGTGTGATGCCCTGTGTTAACCCGAGACTAAGGCTTTGTGATATTGTCAAAGTTGATGCAGTTTGTGAAGGAAACCGTGATCGCAGCGACGCCGGAACGAGTGTTTGCTTTTCACGAGCTGCCTGATGCTTTTGATCGGTTGGTGCCGCCCTGGGAAAACGCCAAAGTGATTCAAAAGGCTGATATTTCTGTGGTTGGTTCGCGGGCGATAATCGAGCAAAAACTGTTTGGAATAGTACCTTCGCGTTGGGTTGCGGAACACACCGCATACGATCCGCCGAGAATGTTTGAAGATGTGCAGATCTCCGGACCGTTTGCGAGTTGGCGGCACAAACACATTATCGAGCCGCACGAAGGCGGAGCTATCCTACGCGACGATATCGAATTTGAACCGCCGATGTCCTTTATCGGAGACCTTGCCGCACCGCTTTTTATCCTGCCGCGGATCGAAAAGATGTTCGATTTTCGGCATAAAGTAACAAAAGAGTGGTGCGAAGCACAGGCAGTTGTAAACTAGGAATATGCTCACACATATTGTCTGCTGGAAATATCACCCTGAGATCTCAGAAGAAGACAGGGTGAAGCATATCGACATGCTTCGTTCGCTACCGAAATTGATACCCGAGATCGTCAGTCTGACCGTTGGGCGTGATATTTTAGGCCTTGAGCGTTCATACGACACGGGGCTTGTTGCGGTGTTTGAAAATAGGGAAGCTCTCGAAATATACACTACACATCCGGCCCACGTTGACGCGGCGGCTTTGGGAAAGCGAATTGGACAGAATGTGGTCTCGGTCGATCTAATTGAATGATATCGTAGTTCGGCAAACGATTTAACGTGCGCAAACATCCTATTTTCGCACTTATAACGAATAATAGAAGGTATGAAGAGATTAAGTATATTTGGGCTGGGATTTGCACTGATCGGGATGCTCTCAGTTTCCGTTGTTTCGGCCCAGCAAGTTCGACGTACACCGTTCGATGTAACGCATTATCGTATCGATGCCGCTTTGACGCCGATCGAGAACCGTTTGTCGGCGACAACTGACGTGACCTTTACGCCGCAAGAGGACACGCGGTCAATTACGTTCGAACTGAATGGTTCGCTAAAGGTCGAAACGATAACCCGTGTCGCGGAGAATTCGTCAATGCCTGCTCAAACGCCGCCGAGAGGACGGCAGCCTGCTCCAAGGCCCGCAGCGACATCGGCCGGCCCGCAGGTTACGTTCGTTCAGGACCAGGTCGGCGTGTCCGACATCGGGCCAAGCGTTCGGATCGATCTTGGCGAGCAGATCTCAACCGGCACGCCTATCACATTGCGGTTTAAATATAGCGGTATTTTGAATACGCCCGCCGGCGGGCCTTTGCTCAACAAACGGCTTGCGTTCGTTGGGGCGACGGAAGGTTATCTGATGTATGCGGCGCGCTGGTTTCCGTTTCATAATTATGCTGCTGATCTGGCGACGGCTGACATAACTATATCCATTCCGCAAGGGCTTCAGGTTGTCGGTTCGAGCGATCAAACGGTCACATCAGTGGGCGGCAAGTATCGTTTCGTGAATTCCAAACCGGGGTTGATAGGCAACATTGCTTACGGAAATTTTATTAGCCGCGATCTCAAATTTGGCGAATATTCGATCCAGTTCAACACTCGGCCCGGCAGCGATCGTATGATCGAGACATATGCCGAGACGATAGGAAACGCTCTCGAATTTTTCACACGTTCGTTTGGCCGCCCGGAGATGGGAAATCGTTATGTTGTGGCTCAGATCGATGACGAAAGCCTTGATTTTTACACGGCACCGGGAATGGTGTTCATCTCCTCTCGTCAATTCGAACAGGCGCGTGGTGTTACAGAAGAGCGGCTTCAACGCGAAACGGCATATCAATGGTGGGGGCAGACAGTTGGGCTCAAGTCGTTCGACGATGCATGGCTTTCGCAGGGGCTAGCTGAGTATTCGGCATTTGCGTTGCGCGAAAGCAAGCTTTCAGGTGCGCGGCTCGACGATATTCGCCGCGAATTGCTTGAAAAATCGCTTACATTCGAGCAGACCGCATCGCTCCTTAGAACGCCGGCCAATCTTGACGATCAATCCACCGCGTATCAATACATAATGTTTGCGAAAGGGGCACTTGTCTTTAAATTGCTGCGCGAATCGATCGGACAGCAAAAGTTTGACGAACTGCTTCGCACGCATTTGAACGAGAACCGAGGCAAGACCGCTTCGATAGATGAATTTGAAAAGCTGACATCGCGTGTTGCCGGCGAGAACATGCGCTATTTCTTTGCTCGCTGGGTCGAGGGAACGGGCGTGCCGGAATTTACCGCAGATTATTTGATCATACGCACACGCGGCGGAAAATTTATCGCACGCGGCACCGTAAAGCAGAATTACGACAATCTGAGGCTACCGGTCGATGTCCAGCTTCGTTCCGAGGGCGAAGGCGGTACAAAGACCGTGACGCTTCAGATGGATGAAGCCAGCGCGGATTTCAACATCGAATCAGACGGCAAACCGCTTGATGTGGTCGTCGATCCCGGTTATAAGCTTCTCCGCATTTCGCCTGATCTTCGTGTTTCGGCGATCGCCCGCCGAGGGATAGAACAGCTCAAAGAAGGCAACTATGCCGATGCACAGACCCAGTTCGAAGAGGCTTTGAAATTAGATCGGTCAAATGCGTGGGTCTATTACCATCTCGGCCTCCTTTTCCTCGAACAGCGAAACTACGACGTTGCGATCGACAATTTCAAGGCCGCACGCGACATCGGTGCCCAAGGTTCGGCCCGGCCCGGATGGCTGTACGTTTGGTCTGAGATCAAGATGGGCAATGCCTATGACGCAAAAGGCGACCGAACACGCGCGACCGCCGCTTATTCGCGTGCGGAAAAGCTCGGCGATGATTACGACAACGCACAAGAGGCGATAAGGCGATATCAAGCCACGCCGTACGATCCTCGCGATCCGAGCACCACGGCCATAGTAAGATAGGCACGCTTGCTCGAAAACGTTGAAATAAGAGGGCCATGATGAAAGTACTTTCTAAGATCGTCCTAGTAGCTGCACTATTTGTTACCTCTGCCTCAACCGCAAATGCCATAACCTGGTTTCCGGAAGAGTTTACCTGTCCCATCGACAATCAAAAGAACACCTTCTTGGTCGTCGGAAGCTACGGCAGCTATATCTACGCTTATCCCTCTAAATATCAGTGGTTGTTCTTTCCGGTAACGGACAGCCCAACTTATTACCTCTGCAAGAAATGCCATCTGAGCACGTATATGTGGGATTATGACAAGCTTCCGAAGGAAAAGCTTGCTGCTATCAAAGGCGTCCTCAAGGATATCAAGGGTCCTGCGGCCTTCAAGGAATATACCGACGTGCCCGTTATTGACCGGCTGGCAATAATGGAAAAGGTCTATTCGGTCTTGGACAAGGACGAAGAATGGTGGGAAAACTTTTACCGCATAAAGGGTTATCATCTTGCAAAGTCCGGAAAGATGACAGAAGCGGCCGAGGCACGACGAAAGTCACTTGAACTGATAAAAAAGTTCATCAAGGACGAAAAGAGTGAAGCGCCGAAGAAATTGCTCTTTTACATCTCAGGTGCGATGAACCACTTTATTGGTGATGATAAGGCCGCTCTAGCTGATCTTGAAACCGCACTGCGAACTGCTTATGCAAATAAGGACGAGTCGGCAGAAGACATCAAATCCGCAGAAGAAGGGTTAAACGAACGGATCAAGGATTATATAGCTCTTATAAAGACTCCCGGAAAATCACCGCGGGAGAGTGATCATAAGGATACAGGACACTAGTTTTAGTGCTTCGGCAAAGTCGCCATCGCCATTCCGACATTGCCAGGAAGATACCTAGCCGATCAGCGACGCGGCGGCGTCTTCGCCGGTGTTGATCGCGCCTTCCATAAAGCCCTGCCAATCGGCGATGTGTTCGCCTGCGAAAAGGACCTTTAGATGCGGACGGGCGAGTATCGGGCGAATGCCAAACCATTGGCCGGGACGGTATTGGGCGTATGCACCTTCGGTGAATTCGTCACGCTGCCAAGCGTATGACGCAATGCCTTTCGCCATCAAATGAGAGCGGTCGTTGAAGTCGTGCAGGTCACGGGTGATAACGTTCATTCGGCGCTGATCGTCTTGAGATGCCAGCACGTCAGCCTTTTCACCAACAGCATAGGCGGTTAGGATGCCTTGCTTGCCGGGCTGGTTCTGCGTCGAGTGGAAATAATAATGAGACGTGGTGTCCGTGACCATCGAGAAATTGTCGCCCTTCCAAAAGCGGTCTTCATAAAGAACGGAATTTTTGATTATTCGGGAATAGGTCAGCCGCTGTGCCGCATCTCTTTGGGCCGCAGGCAGCGGCGGGTTGAACTTTATCTTTCGCAGGCTGGCGACCGGTGCGGTACAAATACACGCATCGGCACGAAATGTTTCATCTCCGACTTTTACTGTGACCGTTCCCGCTCGCTGGTTGATCTCCGTAACTTTCATTCCCAGTCGGATATTCCCTTCGCCGATGCGTTTTACGAATTCATTTACGAGCCGCGAATTACCGCCGGTCATCTTAAAATCCATCTCGTTCTTTTCGCTTGATTCGGCATATTCAGCCAATGCGGCGAAAGCGGAAACGTGGCGGATCGACTCGCCGAAATCCGTACTGTCGGCGAGGTCGCGAAGTATCAGGTCGTCGCGCGTAAAACCAATATCCGAAAGATGCGTCCACCAATCGGTGCGGTCGATCCGGTTCTTCTGCAGTGTGGTGAGCTTTTCATAATCGGCGATCATCTTATCAAAAGCGGTCCTTGCCTGCGGCGAAAAATTCCATGCACCGGGCCGCGAGACCTTGCCGTTCTGCATTAGGTAATCTTCGAACTGATGTCTCTGAAGCGGGATACTAAAATCTTTACAAAGCGCCTGAATGCGTTCATGGCTTTCGCCAACCCATTCCGCACCGAGCTCGCAGATAAGCCCGCCGCTCTCCGGCATCGTGTGCGAAAAAACGCGTCCGCCGATACGGTTGCGCGCCTCGAGGATCGTTACCGTCCAGCCCGCATTCTTAAGCTTAAACGCCGCCGACAAGCCCGCAAGCCCCGAGCCGATCACCACGCACGTCTTTGCACGGCGAGCCTGGCCGAACACGTTCGGTGAAAGCACCGCAGCTGCCGAAGCCGCACCAAATGTCTTCAGAAATCCGCGTCTATCTGTTTTGTTCATTGGCGTTAGATTATAGTTGCAAAAAACCTCGGCGAACAAGCCTCATAAGGAATACGACATTTCCGATCGTCACGACTGCGAAAACGGTGGCTATGGCTTTTTCGAAGTCATTGGTTTCCCCAATTTCCCTCTAAATAATGGTCGTTACTATCTCTCGGATGCTTCGCTGCAATTCGCGGTCGTCTGTGATAGGTGAGCAGATGGCGACCTCGGCGGCGTCGATCGGGGCGATGCCTTTGGCGATCATCTGTGCGGCGTAGATCAGAAGGCGTGTCGAAACGCCTTCTTCAAGGCCGTGGCCGCGAAGGTTGCGCACCTTTTGGCCGATCTGGACAAGGTCTGCTGCCATAGCTTCATCTATGCCGCCTTCTTTCGCGACGATCTGCGTTTCGGCCTCAGCGTCAGGATAATCAAATTCCATTGCAACAAACCGCTGACGGGTCGATTGCTTCAGGTCTTTCAGTATCGATTGATAACCGGGGTTGTACGAGACGACAAGCATGAATTTCGGAGGTGCTTCGATAACAGTTCCGCGTTTTTCTATTGGCAGGCGGCGGCGGTCATCGGTCAGCGGATGGATGATCACGACAGTATCTTTGCGGGCCTCGACGACCTCGTCGAGATAGCAGATCGCACCGGAGCGAACAGCGGTCGTGAGCGGCCCGTCGTGCCAGACGGTCTCTTCGCCTTCGAGCAAAAATCTTCCGACGAGATCGGTTGATGAAAGGTCTTCGTGGCAGGCAACGGTGATCAACGGCCGATTCAGCCGGTGAGCCATATATTCGACAAAGCGCGTCTTTCCGCAACCGGTTGGGCCTTTCAATAAGGCAGGCAGTTTTGCCGCATATGCCGCTTCAAAAAGCTCGACCTCTTTCCCGATCGGAAGATAATACGGCTCATCCGCGACCTTGTATTTCTCAACCGCAAGTTCCATACGAAAATTATAAGAAAATAATAGCCACAGATGCACACGGATAAACACAGATTCAACGTTCTGTGTGGTATCCGTGCATCGATGGCTTATCTTCTTAGGCCTTAAAATTTGACCAGTCGCCCCAGATCGCAAGTGTTACACCTGCAAGCTGCATATTTACAAACATTATTTTGCCGTCCGGCGAGAATGTCGAACCGGCAAATTCGCTGCGGGCGAAATCTTTGCTGACATTTTGAGCAAAATCAGCGATGCGGCCGTCTGCGGTAAGAATACGAAGATGGTTTACAGAAGCCTCGCCTGCGTAATCGCTGTCTTCGCAGATCATCAGGCGATCGCTTTTTGGCATCAGGCAGATGTTGTCCGGCATATGAAGGACTTTTTGGTCGGGCGATTCGAAAAGCAGTATTAACCGACCTTCGTCTTTGCCGGTTGGTTCATACATCCAGATCTGGCCGCCTTTTTTATCGCCGCCGCTGGTTGCCGTGAAGTAAACACGGCCTTTTGCATCGATCTCGCAACCCTCAAGCCTGGCAAAAGCCGCCCCGCCTTTTGCCTTGCCCTGTTTATAAACGGCGATCGGATCGACATCTGCCTCGGCGGGATCCGGGTTGTCGATCGTAACCCAAGCTGCTTCCATCGAACCGCCGTTGATCTGGCCGGAACGAGTGTCGTGTTCGGACTTGCCTTTTACTGAAAGCATCTGCAGCGTACCGCCTTCGGCAAGCCGCTTGTTGCGTTTCGGTATGAAACGATAGAAACCGGACGGATTGTAATCTTCGGTCAAATACACGATGCCCGTCTTGCGGTCAACAGCGACTGCTTCGTGAACAAACCGGCCCATTGCTTTTAGGGGAACAGGCACGACCTCAGAATTAGCAGATGCCGGTACCTCGAAACAGTAGCCGTGCGGTTCCTTGAAGCCTCCTGTCTTGCGACCGTCAGAAGCTCGGGTCCGGACGGTGCGGCCGAGCGTTGTCTCTTCGCAAGTGATCCAACTTCCCCAAGGCGTCGGACCGCCGGCACAGTTGATCAGCGTGCCGGAAAGGCTCACAAAATCGCGAACTAACGTATTAGTTTTTGGATCGATGACCAGCGTGGTGGTGCCGCCGCCGCAAGTATCGTCGTAATGATGGCGACTCCCAATGCCGACATTCTCGCCCGGTAAGCTGCGGCCCGAAACCTCGTGATTTCTGACGATGCGAAGCTCTTTGCCGACCTTGAAGGTCCATTGCCCATCATGTGCGGCGGGCGTCGGACGGCCGTCTGACATATTTTCTTTAACACGGCCGAAAACGTTATATTCAAAACCTTTTGGCAGCGAAATTAGCGTCTCGCCGGTGTTCTTTGCTGTGGTCGGAACGAGTTCGCCGTAGCCCAAGGCCTTGAACTTAGCCAGATCGCCAGTGGCAGCAAACGACTCGGCTCTCCGACTCAAAGAACTACAAGCTAACGCAAGGCCGCCGGAAAATACAGTCAGATTTGCAATGAATGATCGACGGTTCATAATTTAATTACTAGAACGAAATTTGGATATTTAGTAGTGTAGTTTCAACCATTAGGTATTTCAAAGTTTTTTGACTCAAATTAAGACCGAATTAATATTTTCATTATGTTCGAGATACGATCAATTGAAAGTGGTGATGACATTGCTCCGGCACGCGAGCTGTTTCGTGAATACGAAAAATGGCTCGACATGGACCTGTGTTTTCAGAGTTTTGAAGAGGAATTGGCGACGCTTCCCGGGAAGTACGCGCCGCCGGACGGCAGGCTATATCTCGCGTTCGTCGATGAAAAACCGGCGGGCTGTATTGCCCTACGAAAGCTCGAAGATGGCATCTGCGAAATGAAGCGGCTTTATTTGAATGATGCAGCCCGCGGCCAAGGCATCGGCAAAAAGCTTATTGAAAAGCTGATCGGTGACGCGCGTGAAATTGGATATAAAAAGATGAGGCTCGATACCTTTCCGCCAAAAATGGGAAAAGCCGTCAGCCTTTATGAAAGCTACGGCTTTCGCCCGATCCATGCGTATTATGACAATCCGCACGACGGCGTACTATTTATGGAACTCGATCTGGATCGATAGCGCCTATTTTTTTACGAACGCCAAAATGCCGCCGAGCAGTCCTGCGACGCCGGCGATCAATCGTACAAAGACCATTACCCAATCCATGGAGTAGGTCTCACTCGGCATTCGCGGAGGATTCGCGATCGAATATGCAAACCAAGCGAGCATCACAAGTCCAAGCAAGATCAAGAGCGTTCCTTTTACGAATCTGTTCATAACATCGGCCTCAAGCTAATTCCCTTGCCCAAAACTTCCGGCGTACTCAGTTGGCGGCGGCGGAGTGTTAAATGTCGCCGGGCCTCTTTCCAACGCCGGAAACACCTGCCGGTAAGCAAATGCTGAAGCCGCATAAAGAAGTGGAATGACCAGGAACATTCCGATACAAATAGCGACAAATCCAGCGAACAATATAAGAGCACTTAAGATCAATAGAACTAGCAAACCGATAAAGTTTCCCCAACCCGCCCGTGCGCTCAGTTTGATGGCCTCGATCGGCCCAATATCATGTTCAATGATCAACGGAACCGCAAACCAAAATGTTATTGACCAACCGATACTGAATATGAAAAAAACAACTGCAAGTATAAGATAAAGGGCCAAAAAGCCGCCCTCGATCGCAAGATCTGGGCTCGCTGATTGTTGAAAAAAAACTCCATCGCCGCCCTGCCGCAAGATGTCTGTAGCAAACTTTCCGATATCAAGCGTCCACTGCAATATCTGAAAAATAATTCCGGGAATAGATTGGATAAGACCGATCAAGGCAAGAGGCAGAAATTTTTCAAAGCCCTTGAACATCATCCCGAACTCGACAGGTTCGCCACGCATATCCTTAAGCAATATAAAGTAAATGCCGCCTATAATAACGGTCGTGAGCGGACCGGCCAAGATGATGTTGAAACAAGGAATGCAGGATACGACCAATATCATTAGCATTGCCAGAAGGCAGATCGCAAAATACATTCCGTAGTTTGGTTTGATCAGGTTCCAGCCGTTGCTGATACAGCCCATCGGGTCAATGGCGCCTTTATAATATTGAATATTGGTCATTATTCCAGCAAAAGGTCCTAAGTTCAGGTTGTTGAGATAATAGCCGAAAAGCGAATTTCTGCAAAGAATTGGAACGCTGAATCCCGCCCTATAGTGAACTCCATGTCAGAGTGTAAGCCGGCGGGACGTTTCTTACGATAAGTGGGCTGCGTTTGGAGCGGCCGTAGCGGTTGCGCATAAATTCACGAAGCCGTATCGCGGAGGGAAAATAATAGCCGTGAGCATATTGAAAGGTGCGAAACGTGCAGCCCTGCTGCATAAATTCATCAACTTGATGCAATATATTTTCGCCAACATCCTTCGGCAGCGAAACGAACGGAAGGCAGCAGACTATCGCTCCGACCTTTCCAAATCCGGAACGCCGATGGATCTCTGAAGCCTCTTGCGCATTTCCCTGAACGATCGAAAGCCCGGTGAAGGTCTTTTGCAGGTGCCGAACCAATCCCTGGTCAAGCTCGATACCCAGATATGAACGGTCGTCCGGGATCTTTTCCTGTAGAAATTTTGTGATCGCACCGGTGCCGACGCCTAATTCGAGAACGATATTGTCCGCAGAGGGTTCAACGCCTTCGAGCATCTTGCGGGCGAGTTCGGGCGAGCTCGGCGCGATAGCACCAACCTTTGCCGGGTTTTTTAGGAAGGCCTGAAAAAATTCTATACTTTCATTCATCCGGACTATTTGGTCGCGGCCGGGGCTTCGTTGCCGATCGAAGTTGTTACGGGAACGCCGGTCGCCATTTTATAATCACAATCCTCTTTTTTGCAAAAGCGAATCGTTTACAGTGTTAGCTGTCATTTCCGTACAGCGTTCTTACCGGAAGCCTTTTTTGCCGGAGCCCTTGTCTTTTTGGTGAATGCACCGGGCACCTCGGCTTCGATAAGCTTTTTCACATCTTCCAGTGATAGGTTCGCTGCTTCCTCTGCTGTGGCACGAGTTCCATCGGCCTTTTTCGGGATATAGATCACCTTTTTGCCAAACTTGATCACAGGGCCCCAACGGGCGTTCTCAACCGATATTTTCTCATCTTCCCACCGTTGGATGTATCGGTTTGCTTCTTTGCTTATCTTTGCCTCGATGAGCTGGTTCATCTCTTCCGGGCTGAGGTTGTCAAAGTCATAACGGCTCGGCACGTTGATATACATTCCGTCCCATTTTATAAAAGGCCCGAAACGTCCCTTTCCTTTCGTGATCGGTTTACCCTGATAGTCTCCAATAGGGGCGTCCGCCACCTGCTTAGCCTTTATGTACTCGATCGCTTTTTCAGCGTCCACTGCCGATAGATCCGTACCGCGCGGAATCGAGACAAATTCGTCGCCCCATTTCACGTACGGCCCGAAACGGCCGACGCTTACTGATAGTTCCTTGCCTTCATAACTGCCCATCGAATCCTGGAGTTTGAATAGGGTGAGAGCTTCTTCGAACGTGATGGTCTCAATGCTCTGTCCCGTGGGAACCTTTGCAAAGCGGGGTTTCTCTTCCTGGTCGCCGCTTCCGATCTGTATGATCGGGCCATAGCGAGCCACGCGGGCGATAACGGGTTTACCGCTTTCCGGGTCGGTGCCGAGAATGCGTTCGCCCTTCGCGCGCTCTGCGGTTTCCATCGTGTTATCTACTTCCTTTTTGAAGGGCCAGTAGAATTCCTCGAGCATCTCGTTCCACTGCAGCTTACCCTCCGCGACCTCATCGAACTCTTCTTCGATCCTGGCGGTAAAGCCGTAATCCATGATGTCGTCGAAGTATTGTTTGAGAAAATCTGTAACAACAAGACCAAGATCCGTCGGGAAAAGCTTCGCCTTTTCGGCACCGGTGATCTCGGTGTCTTCCCGTTGGCTGATGTTGCCGTCTCGCAAGACCAAGATCCGGAAAGAACGCTGCCTTCCATCTTTGTCACGTTTCTCGACATATTCGCGTTTCTGGATCGTTGAAATGGTCGGAGCGTAAGTGGACGGGCGGCCGATGCCGAGCTCCTCTAATTTTTTTACGAGCGAGGCTTCCGTGTATCTCGGCTGCGGACGGCTGAAACGTTCGGTGGCTCTGAGTTCGGACAGTGGTAAAGACTGCCCCACCGCCATCGGGGGCAACAGACTTTGCGATGATGATTCTTCCTGTTCGTCTTCGTCCTTACCTTCGCGATAAACCTTAAGAAATCCGTCGAATTTGAGCACTTCGCCGGAGGCCGTTAGTTCTTCCTTATTCGTGGAGATCTCTATCTTAACCGTGGTCTTTTCTAATTCGGCATCGGCCATCTGCGAGGCAACGGTTCGTTTCCATATCAGTTCATACAGCTTTTGCCATTCCGGCTCAACGACGGTCGTTGCCTTCGCATTTGTCGGGCGAATGGCCTCGTGAGCTTCCTGAGCAGATTCGTTCTTGTTCTTGAATTTGCGGGTCTGTTGATATCTTTCGCCGAACATACTGCCTATCGTCTGCGTGATGTCACTTAGTGCGGTATCGCTCAGACTTACGCTGTCCGTACGCATATAAGTAATATGTCCGTTCTCGTAAAGCTTCTGAGCGATCTGCATCGTTCGCCCGACGCCATAGCCCAGTTTTCTTGACGCTTCCTGTTGCAGAGTTGATGTTGTGAAAGGCGGAGCCGGAGTGCGCTTGCCGGGTTTGACGCGTACGTCTGTAACTTTATATTCGGCGCCGATGCAGCCTTTCAAGAATACTTCCGCATCTTCCGGGCTGTCCTGTTTCTTTCCTTCAGCCTTAAAGGTTACGGATTTGCCGGTTATGTCATCGGCGACGAAAATGCCTTCGATCTTGAAATGACTTGATTGCTGGAATGCATTTATCTCCCGTTCGCGGTCGGCGATCAGCCTTACGGCAACGCTCTGTACACGCCCGGCGCTCAGGTTGTTTCCGCCTGCGCTGATCTTTCGCCAGAGCACGGGACTCAGTTCAAATCCGACCAGGCGATCCAGCACGCGGCGAGCCTGCTGAGCCATAACCAGATCCATATTCACCCGACGCGGGTTCTGTACGGCAGCTTCGATGGCAGGCTTTGTGATCTCGTGAAATACGATCCGCTTTGTCGTTTTCGGGTCAAGGCCGAGTACTTCGCACAGATGCCAGCTAATGGCCTCGCCCTCGCGGTCTTCGTCTGTTGCGAGCCAAACTTCATCCGACTTTTTCGCAAGAGACCTTAGTTCACTAACGACCTTCAATTTGTCGTCCGGGACCTTATATTTGGGTTCGAAATCGTTCTTGACGTCGATGCCCATCCCGGCTTTTTCAAGGTCGCGGATGTGGCCGTAGCAGCTGTTTACCTGAAAATCCTTACCAAGAATCTTTTCGATGGTCTTTGCTTTCGCAGGGCTTTCAACTATTAATAGATTCTTTGACATAAACTTACCAAACCGCTTGTTCTTTTATCTTTGATGCAGCCTCCTCGAGGGTCATCCCGATAAGATCACTTTCAAACCAATATTCCTTGCCGTACTCGAACGTGTGCAATTCGTGCGGCTTTTCATCACTCAGGAACGCCACGATCGTTAGTTGTTCGGCCTCGGTGTATTCGACCGTTCCATCCGCAACATTAAAAGAGGAATGCTTCACCTTCCCGGTCGATACGATCGAGGCGTCTTCTATCACTTCTATAGGCACCGCATCTAGCCTCTTTAATGCCTCACTAACTTCATCCTGCGTTAACTGAGGTTCGATGGCAAACATCCGCCGGTACTCGTGGCACCGGTCGCTGCCTGCATCGAATTCGCGGCAAACGCGAGGCCGATCCAAATAGATCTCGCAGCCGATCGACCTACCAAGTTCACCCATCAGATGAACGCATCGCCCATCTTCCGACCTCGGCAACACGCGATCGATAACTATCTCGTCCTCTGTGTCATCAAGCAGAATGTCGCAGTATCGAGTCAATCGGCTGGTATCTTCATGAGAAACCGGCACGATCAATGCGAACGAACAACACACCCCGCAAGTAACGCAATCGGGAACAGGAACATCGTTCGCAGTTGCTTTGCGTGCCTCGAGCTTCAGCGACAATCTATCGAGCGGAAGCTGCGGGTCAAGATAAAAGGCGCGTTTCCGTTCGTTCAATTCCAGAACTCGCGAATGTAGTTCGCTCTTTCTGATCCGTTCTATCTGTACCAGTGCCGCCATCTGAAAATATTAAAGATCCGAAAAAAATAGTCAGACGCATTGAAGCGGCTGACACCTACGACTTCTAACACCAATGTTCGGGTGGTGTCAATGCGAGGCTAGAACATACATTATTTGGCCGCGAATGCAAAATTTGTTTGAGCCCGGCCTCAAAAGGCACAAACTTATCGGAATGGACCTTGACCTTCCGAATGATAGAAACAACCAGAATAACCATTAAACTTTCACCAATCGATCTAGAAGCCTCATACTCATTTCGTTTCCGAAAGCAGGCCGCGCGTTTCTGTGAAACGGTTGAAACGCCTGAAACAGTTGAAACGCCTGAAACACCTGAAACACCTGAAACACCTGAAACACCTGAAACACGTGAAACACCCGAGATCTTCATTCAACGATTCCCTTTAAGCACCGATTGACCGTCGATGCGGAAACTCCGAGCTCGATACCGATCTTTCGTTGGCTCAAACCTTGCTTTTCCAGTTCCAGGACCTTTTCGGTCAGCATCATTCGTTCCGGTTCGACCCGCGAACTCATCCACCCGATGTGGTCGCGTTCGTCGGAGAATCCTTCAAATTGGAAACCGAGCAGGCACACATCTTTCGTTAGCCGAAGCGTTGCGGTGCGGTTATCCGCGCCGGCGGCCGAGCTGCGCTGTTTTATAGATTTTAGATAACGAACGCTCTCGCCCTTTCGCGAGCTTCCGAGAGCGAAGATGCTGTCGGCAAAATTTGCGATCATTTTCGAACCTTGCAGGTCATTTACCGTAAGCGGCGAACGAAAATAGCGCTTCGGTGTGTGTGCGAGCACAAGGATCGAAAGGCCCAGGCGGCGCTTTAGACCGAAGAGAGCTTTCATTATCCGCGGTGCGGCATTACCGATCTGTGACGAATTATTCAGCCAGGTGATGTTGTCGATAACAACGACGCGGGCTCCGGAGAACTCGATGAATTCGACCATTGACGTGGTAATAAAATGCGTCTCGTCCTTAAATTCAGGCGGCCGCTCAACCTCCGGATGCGGCGGATTTCGGATCAGGTTTCGGTGAAATGGAAACTTGGCGGGACGCGACGGGTCGTCATGCGAATAGCGGCGGTCGAACTGTTCGCGGGAAAGCTCAAGGTCAAAATAAGCGACGCGCTGCGAAGGTGCGTCGAGCCCGAATGGTTCGATCGGGAAGCCCGATGCGACGGATTGAGCGATCTGCGTTGCGAGAATGCTTTTGCCCGCACCTGTGTCAGCGAACAGCACCGCAAGCTCGCCCTCAAGCCAATATTCCCCGAATAACTGCGGCGCCGTGGGATCGAGTTTGGTTTCGTCAAGAAAGAATCCATGCGCCGGACGCGCCGCAAAGAAATTATCGAATCGGTAGAAATCAAGGGCGGGAAGATCCGCGTCGTCAAGCGAATGCATGTAATGGTAATTCGGCGTTGCCGCATTAATATCTTCATCTTGGTCCGCGGCCATTGGTTCGCTTTCTATCGTTTCTTCGCCGTCGGCGCTGTTCGCACCGTCGTTATTATTTAGAAACGGATAGCGTGCGGCGGCCTCGGCCTCCTCATCAAAAAACACCTCGTCATCGACCTTTGGAAAAACGCTCATCCGCGTATTTTGCAACAACGACCGCCGGGCCGGAATAGCACTTGGCGCAGTTGATGGCAATTGTTGAAGATGGAAAGGTAAAAAAAGACTCAAAAACCCAAAACGGGAGTAAACTGGTGTAAGAAAATCGCCCAGAAGGTCATATTTAAATAGGACAGTTAAGCAAAGGTGCTTTTCAAAAGCGTATTTGGCCATTTGGAGCCAATAAAGGAGAGATCGATATGCCCCCACCAGTTCAGACTGCCGCAAAAGAGGATTCAAATCAGCACGAAGTTTTTAACTATAAGACTCTACGCTTGCTGGTCGGGATAGTCGCATTGTTGCTTCCGTTGATAGTATTTCTTGTTGCATGGATGTGGACCGGTAAGAGCGTAGATTCAATAAGCGCTTCATACTGGGTTGACCAAACTAGAGATCTTTTTGTAGGGGCTTTATTTGTAATAGCAACTCTTATGGCTGCCTATAATGGGCACGATCCGCAGAAAAACAATAACAACAAACCAAAGACTTGGCACAAAAGAATTTTTACAGAAGGCCGTTTGAGCCGAGCGGCCGCACTCGGTGCAATTGGTGTTGCTCTTTTCCCCACAACAAGGACCGATTGTTATGACGCGCTAAATGCTTGCACACTTGGAGAAACGATCTGTAAAACACTATTCGATACATGCCGAGCGTCGTGCGACCGATGTGGAACGGATTGGATAACTGTCATTCACTATGTAGCCGCCATAGCAGTGTTTGGGGTAATAACGTATTTTTGTCTAGTCCATTTTTATGACGGCGCTATTCAAAAAGCGGAAGAAGCTGATGAAAATGCCAAAAACCCTGAATACGTTAAAGAGGAGCAGGAAGAGATAGCAAAAAAGGCTCGCCAACGAGCGAAATGGTATTATCGCTGTGGAGTTGCTATCGTCTTGAGTTTGCTGCTGGCGATCGCAAATCCATTTCTAAATCCGGCCCAGTATATCGCATGGCTGACTTTGCTAGTAGGTGAATGGGCTGCACTGTGGGCATTTGGTATTGCGTGGTTCATAGCATCCCATGCCTCGCCATTTGAACATGAAAAGAATCGCTACTCGCCTTTTAGTTAGATGTGATCGGCAGCAAAAGGAGTGTGTTCGAGTCCAAGGCGTGAATCTGACAATCCCGCATAATCCACGTATAATCGCTTTTTGTAAGCAAGGAGCGATTTTCTTTTGCAGCACGAAACAATAATAATTCTCGATTTTGGTTCGCAATATACGCAGCTTATTGCGCGGCGGGTGCGTGAGCAGGGCGTTTATTGCGAGATACATCCATTCCATTTATCGGCAGAGGCGATCGCGGCGAAACGGCCAAAGGGCGTGATACTTTCGGGTGGGCCGTCGAGCGTGACGGATGAAGACGCACCGCGCGTTGCGGCGGATTTTTATGACACGGTCGGTGCGCCGATACTCGGGATCTGCTACGGAATGCAGCTTGTGGCGATCGACCTAGGCGGACGATCGGAACCGGCGGCACGCCGCGAATATGGGCATGCAAAGGTAAAGGTCCTAAGCGGTGCGACGAAACTTTTTAATGAACTGCCGTTTGAGCTCGATGCGTGGATGAGCCACGGCGACCACGTGACGGAATTGCCCTCAGGTTTTCATAAGACCGCAACTACCGGCGATGTGATCACCGCGATCGAGAACGAAGAACGCGGTATTTATTGCGTGCAGTTCCACCCCGAGGTTTCGCACACACCGCTGGGGAAAGAGGTGCTGCGAAATTTCCTGTTCGGCATCTGCGGCTGCACCGGCGATTGGACACCGGCGAGTTTTATAAAGGAAGAGATCGAACGAATTCGTTCCATAGTTGGAGAAACGGACCGAGTCGTCTGCGGGCTTTCGGGTGGTGTCGATTCGACCGTTGCGGCGGCGCTTGTGCACGAGGCGATCGGCGAACGCCAGACGTGCATTTTCGTTAACAACGGCCTGCTGCGTTATCGCGAATTTGAAGACACGCTTGAGGTTTATAACCAAAATCTGCACCTGAATGTGATCGGTGTTGATGCCTCAGCGGATTTCTATTCTGTGCTCGCGGACGTAGCGGACCCGGAGAAAAAGCGGAAGGCGATCGGTGCGAAATTCATCGATGTTTTTCAGTCAGAAGCAGACAAGATAGCGGACGCCAAGTGGCTTGTACAGGGAACGCTTTATCCGGATGTGATCGAATCGGTTTCGGTTCGCGGTGCATCAGTGACGATAAAGTCGCATCACAATGTCGGCGGTTTGCCTGAGAAAATGAACCTGAAGCTGATCGAGCCGCTCCGCGAATTGTTCAAAGACGAAGTGCGGTTGATAGGCCGCGATCTTGGTATTCCCGAGATGATCCTTGAACGGCATCCGTTTCCCGGTCCGGGATTAGGCGTTCGCATTCTCGGAGACATCACGCCGGAAAAGGTCGAGCTGCTGCAAAAGGCAGACAAGATCTTTATCGAAGAGCTGCACAACTTCGGAATTTACAAAGACGTCTGGCAGGCTTTCGCCGTGCTGCTCCCGATACAATCAGTTGGCGTGATGGGCGATTTTCGTACCTATGAAAAAACCGTCGCTTTGCGTGCAGTTACCTCGACCGACGGCATGACGGCCGATTGGGCACGTCTGCCCCACGATTTTCTCGCCGCCGTTTCTTCACGCATTACAAGCGAGGTCCGCGGCGTAAACCGCGTAGTTTACGACATCACCTCAAAACCACCCGGCACGATCGAATGGGAGTAGTTTTGACAGCACGCTTGATATAAAATGTTGCATCCAAACGTTCTGTAAGGTGAATAACATGGAAAGAACAGGCTCCATCGAAATTAGAGTGATCGGTAAGCGTGGGAATATTGAAATTGCCCCAGAAAACTACGACATAAAAGAAATTATTGCTGTTTTACAGAACGCAGAGAATCTCTTGTTCCCAGGATGGAAGAAAGAGCGGCCTACTATTAGCTACGAAATTCAGGAAGGCTCGGTCAGAAACATACTTAGAACCGCTCTACAGGCCGTTATCGGCTTCAATGCAATCCTTTTGAGCGTTCAAGAAAACAACTACTCAATCGACTTTCTTGAGACCCAAACTGCAAAAGCATTTGAATATTTTCAGGATTCAGCGAAAAAGCAGGGGGTCACATACGAAATAAAAACATCTCTGGAAAAGTCAGCGACGATCTTTGTTGATAAGGACACAAAATTTGTACGTTCAGAGGAAGTGTGGGTTGACGCAGAGTTCTATTTCTATGGAGTAGTACAGGATGCAGGAGGAAAGGGCGAGGCAAATGTACATCTCGACACGCGAGAGTTTGGAATTCTCAAGATCAAAGCGGACAAGAAGTTGCTTGCGGACTATGAAACGAATCCGCTTTACAAGTCATATGGAATCAGGACAAAAGGGAAACAAAACGCGGTTAACGGCGAGATTGACAAAACCTCGTTAGAACTTTTGGAGATTATAAATTATGACCGAATATTCAATGAAGACTATCTTTCTGGTCTGATTCAAAAGGCGACCGCAAGTTGGGAAGGGATCGGTGATGCCGATGAATGGCTTCGCGAAATGAGATAGGGCTATATGGATGTGCAAAGTATTCTTTTAGATACAAGTTTCTGTATAAGGCTTCTAAATGAGAAGGATCCTTTACACAAAAACGTCTTGGGATTTTACAGATATTTTCTCGAGAAGGACTTTCGGTTGAAGTTGTCGACAATAAGTGTCGCTGAATACTGTGTAAAAGGGGCGTTGGACGAAATCCCATTTCGAAATCTTGAAGTTCTCCCATTCAATATTCTACACGCGACAAAAGCTGGTGAGTTTGCAAAAGTGGTTTTCCAGAAGAAAGATCAACTGGGTTTGAGAAGCAGATTAATAATTCCTAACGACACGAAACTGTTTGCCCAGGCTCAAGTTGACTATGATGTGACCCACTTTGCAACTTCGGACTTAGAGTCCATAAAAGTGTTTGACGTACTGGCGGCGAACAACAATATCAATTTCAATGTGATGAATATAAGAGAACCATATTCAAATGTGCTCGGAATTTTACGTTTTGATTAATCAAATATTTTCTCACGCATTACAAGCGAGGTCCGCGGCGTAAACCGCGTAGTTTACGACATCACCTCGAAACCGCCCGGCACGATCGAATGGGAATAGGAACAAAACTTCGATTTGAACATCTAATTCAGGTAATGGTTTTCACATTCTTCCAATTCGCTGTCGTTATCTTTATTGTTTCGGCAACTGTGAACGGCCAGCGCCTTTCTAATAAAGAAGTCGAAAATTTTCGCATCGAGCTAGAAGTGGATGAGAAACTTGCGCGTAAATGTGAACAGCAGGTCCGCAACGAACAGATCAAAGAATTTGGAAAACCGCTCCCGAAGGTGTCTCACATTTGCACAAGTGGTTGTCCGGTAAAAATTGGTAAACCGAAGTATCCGACGGTCGCTCGCCAAAGCAAACGCCCCGCATCTGTTACTGTTTCCGTTTGGATCGGTCTTGATGGAAATGTTGTGCGGGCAACCGCCGTCAGCGGTCCGAAGATCTTTCATTCAGCAGCGGTTGAAGCGGCGTATGATTCGAGTTTTACTCCAACCGTAGTCTGTGACGGAAAGAAGGTGAGGGTCCGCAAAACGATCAGATTCGACTTCAGGTACAACTGAATATCGTTAGTCTTGCATAACTTCTCCTGCAAACCACCCGGCACGATCGAATGGGAATGATCGACCCTTCTTGATCCCTGTATTATTTGAGTACTGACACCTTATATGCGTAAGGTCACAGAGTCGCTCATTCTCTTCGATCTTCGTCTAAATTCAATATAAACGTAATTTACAGCAAGCGGCACGCGCATTGCACCTTATATTAAGAGAAGGTTCGCAAAGGCACGATCTTATCGGCCTATGCGTACCAGTTTAAAGGAGAATTGAATCATGAGAAGAACCAGAAATCTTATTTATAGTTTAGTTATTACCATGCTGGCCGGCACGATCGGAGTGCAGGCGCAGATCTCTCGTGTTAACGAACGACAGGTCGGGCCGCTTTTGCAGCGTATAGAGACGCGTACGGATGCGTTTAGCACAGCGATCGATCGGCAGCTTGATAATGGCCGCGTGAGAAATGCTCAGCGAGAAGAGAACTTCCGCGATTACGTCGAGGCGTTTGAAAATGCGACGGACGAGCTCCGTTCGAATTTTAACGGACGGCGCGCTCAGAGCTCGGATGTCACCACCGTTTTGAACTACGGCTGGTACATCGATAATTTTATGAGCCGTAATCGATTTAACGCGGCTTCAGTAAATCAGTGGAACCTTATCCGGACGGATCTGAACACACTTGCACGGCTTTACAACGTAAGCTGGAATTGGACCCAGACGCTTCCGCCTTTTTCGCGAGGTCAGCAAGGCCAGATCCCGAACCAAGGGATTCTTGTAGCTAACGAGCAACAGGTCAGGCCGCTTCTGCAGAGACTGGAAACGCGTACGGATGCGTTCCGCTCGACGGTAGAACGTCAGATGAACAATCCGCGAAACAACGTTCGAATGGACGAAAATGCTCTGGCTTATATAGAGGCCTTTGAAAGAGCGACGGATAACCTGCGAACTGGTTTTAACGGCCGCTCGGTTCGAAATTCGGATGTGACAGCCGTAATGAACTACGGTTGGTATGTAAACGACTTTATGAGCCGCAACCGTGTGAATGCACCGGCCATGCAGCAGTGGAATCTGATCCGAACGGATCTGAATACGCTTTCGAGGCTCTACAACGTAAGTTGGAATTGGAATCAGACGCTTCCGCCGTTCAATACCGGGCAGGTGCAGCCGGTCCGCGTAAATGAACAACAGGTTAGAGTGCTTCTGCAGCGACTGGAAACTCGTACGGATGCATTCCGTTCGACGGTTGAACGTCAGATGAACAATCCGCGAAACAACGTTCGAATGGACGAGAATGCATTGGGATACATCGAGGCTTTTGAAAGAGCAACCGACGAGCTCCGCAGCGGTTTCGACGGACAAAGCGTTGACAATACGGATGTCACAGCCGTGTTGAATTACGGTTGGTACGTCAACGACTTCGTGAGCCGCAACCGTTTGAATGCACCCGCAGTGCAGCAGTGGAATCTGGTCCGAACGGATCTAAACACGCTTTCGAATCTTTACAACGTAAGCTGGAACTGGAACCAGACGCTTCCGCCGTTTCAGCAGTATCCAGGCCAATGGGGTACACAGCAGAATGCCAATGCGCTAGACGGAACCTATCGGTTGAACGTTGCCGCTAGCGATAACGTTTCGAACGTGATCACTCAAACGATCAGCAATACAACGGTGCGTGCGAGACAGCAGGCAAACCTAGAACGGCGTATGGCGTCGCCAAATACGATAGTAATTCAGACCCGCGGAAATCAAGTCCGATTTGCGACCGACTACGGTGCACCAGTTGAATTCGTCGCTGACGGGCGTGCGGTAACGGAAACGAACAATCGCGGCCAGCAGATTCGCACTACGGTGTCGATGACCGGCCCGACGCTCAACATCACGACCGAGGGCGACCGTAACAATGACTACAGGGTCTCGTTTACACCGATGGCCGGAAATCGTATGCGTGTGACGCGTCAGTTGTATCTGGAAAACCAGAATCAGTTGATCACCGTTAACAGCATCTACGACCGTGTTTCGGAGGTTGCTCAGTGGCCGCCTGTGAATAATCAGCCGACCTGGAACGATCCAAATACTGGTGCAGTCGGTAACTTCGTCATTCCTAATGGAACACGAGTAACTGCAGTGCTCCAGAACACGATCGGGACAAACGTTTCGCAGACAGGCGATGAATTTTCAATGACGGTGACGTCGCCGAACCAGTATCGCGGAGCTGTCATTCGCGGCCGCGTCGCACAGGCAGAAAGCTCGGGCCGCGTTTCGGGCCGTGCAAACATTACGATGGTTTTTGACACTATCCAGTTCCAAAACCAGACCTATCAGTTTGCCGGTATCATCGACTCGGCTCGCGAAGCTGACGGCGAGAACATCAGTATCAACAACGAAGGCACGGCACGCGATGGTAACCAGACCACGCAGACCGTGACCCGTGCTGGTATCGGTGCTGTCCTCGGTGCTCTGATCGGTGCCATCGCTGGCGGCGGACAGGGTGCTGCGATCGGTGCCGGAGTTGGTGCCGGTATCGGAGCCGGATCGGTGCTGATCCAGGGACGTGACAATCTGAAGCTGGAACAGGGCAGCCAGTTCGAAATCACTGCCACGGGACCGAACACTAACGCTGTTCGCTAGTCAGACTAGTAAATGGTTAGAAACGGGTGGGCCGAAAGGCCTGCCTTTTTTTGCGCCTCGCAAACGGCGGTTCGCACCATAGGCTGACCAAAAAAGAGAATGCCACCTGCATTAGTTCAAAAAGAACTTCGCCGGCGGACCTTCTTTTTTCCAATTTGCCTTTAGCGGCACTGATCTATTATCTGCGGCCTTTTATCAGCCAGCCGATCAGGAGGCCGATGCCGGCCGAGATCAGGATGGTCTGGCCAGGTTTCTGGCGTGCAAACTCCTTCGCGTCTTCGATCAGCTCTTTCGGGTCTTTGTTCGAAAGCTCTGTGAACTTTTCCTGTGCGTAAGCGAAATTCTCGCTTGCAAAATCCTTTGCCTTGGCGGCTGCGTCCTGTACCCTTTGGCCGTATTCCTGTGCCTGCATCTTAATATCTCCTAAAAACTCGTCCTTTTGGGCATCGCCGAACGGATCATTTTCGACCGCGACCAGACTCTGCTCCAGTTCTTTTTCCGCTTTCTTTACTTCTGCTTCAAATTCCGACATTTCCGTATTTTCCTCCTGCTGCTTGGTATCTATCGTGCCGCATTGCTTTGACGTACGAACGCGGTTTCAGATGAAGCCAAGCTTACATAAGTTGTAACGAAATCCGAACAGAAAAGTTCTGCTATCGAGCTTAGGGGCCGCAAACTGCTTCCGTGGCTGTTTCATTTTTGTTTCACTTTTGGAAAAAGTGAGACAGGTTAAGTCCCGCATTTTCAGCTACTTGCGGGAAAAAAGTGTTTCATTTTGAAAATAGACACCTCAAAATGAAACGATCTTACCTAAAACCGCTAATCCGTGTGTTAGCAATTGTTTACGATCGGCCATGTCGTCGCTGGCTGGTGTCAGCGGCCGAGTCAGTGATCGCGTCGCCGTTTGATGTCCGATCTTGTCCCATTTGTCCCGTTGTCCCAGGGTCCGACACGCAGCGATGGGACAAACAAATATGCGTGTATTTTTAACGCGAAGACGCAGAGACGCAGAGAAGACAAGCTAAAGCTTGAACTCTGAACTCCTATCTGTGTCGATCTGTGTTTATCTGTGGTTGAAAACTATTTCACGCAAAGTCGCCAAGAACGCAAAGTCCAGAATCTCAAATTTCAGATCTCAAATTTCAGATCTCAAATTTCAAATTTCAAAAATCAGGCCCGACCTGCAATAACGCCTGACATAGCCGGTCTCGGCGATGATAGACAAAGAGAAAGCGCGAGCCAACAGCAGTTGGCGCAGTTGATGGCAGTTGTTGAAGTTGGAATGAAAAATTGCTGCGGCGGCTTTGCGTTGAACTTTTCGGCGGACGGCGAAGTTCACACCCTTTTTTCACGCTCGGGGTTTTGGATCATTTGCCGGGCTTGACAAGTTTATTTTGAAAATGAGAATCTAGCGATTCGTAAGTTAGTAAGCACTTACTTGTAGCGAAAAAGGAGCATTTTGTTAAGAGATCTATTCAATTGCGATAAAGGCGGCCGTATGAGCGGAGACGAACGCCGGGAGCAAATAATCCGCACCGCCGTGGAGCTTTTCTCGAAGAATGGCTTTAGCGGCACAACGACGAAGAAGATAGCGGAGGCGGCTGGAGTTTCGGAAGCGATAATCTTTCGGCATTTTGCGTCCAAGGACGACCTTTACGAAGCGATCCTGCACAGCAAGGTCTGCGAAGGCGGCGAACATCAGTTTCCGTGGGAAGGAAACCTAGAACTTCTCGCCGCGATGGGGCGTGAAGAAGATGTCGAGGTCTTTTATCAGCTTGCCTTGCGTGCACTCGAAAAACACCACGCCGATCAGGATTTTATGCGGCTTGTGTTCTATTCGGCACTTGAGGACCACGAGCTGGCCCGGGAGTTCGTTCATGGATTTATATCGCGGTTATATGATTTTATCGGGGCGTATATCGAAAAACGGCAGGCGGCAGGCGCAATGAGAGAACTGAATCCGCGTGTAGCTGTGAGGGCGTTTATGGGAATGCTGATCCATCATTCGCTTAACAACATTTTGTGGGATAAAGAGCGAAAGCTGCTCAATATAACAAACGAAGTGGCGGCGCGAAATTTTGCGGAAATTTTAGTAAACGGAATTCGTAAGTAGAACGATAAGGATGTCTGAAAATTTGAGGGACAAAGCACTGAGGTATCTCTGAACGCTGATCTGGCAGATCAGGCGGATCAAAGCGGATCAAAGCATTTCAGAAAGATCTTCTAAATCTGTTAGATCCGCGTTTAAGAAAAGCTGATCGTAACGACCGTCCGATTTTTCAAACCATCTGACGAATATAAAATGAGAGTTCACAGAACATTTATCTTATTGGCGACGCTTGTTTTTGCGGCGGCGTGTGGTTCCGGCACCGCTGAGAATACCAATACGAACCAGGCGGCGACCTCGGTTGAGGTGACGACCGCACCGGCGACGCTCGTGAATATTCCGACGTATGTCGAGGCGACCGGAAACCTGGCGAGCGATGCGCAGTCGGACGTGGCACCGGCGATCGGCGGAAAGATCACGCAAGTCAATTTCGACATCGGCAGCTATGTTCAGGAAGGCGCTGTGCTGGTTCGGCTCGATTCGCGCGATGCGAACATTCGGTTGGAGCAGGCGCGTGCACAGCTTGAGCAAACGCGGCAATCGGTCCAACAGGCCGAGGCGAATGTCGAACAGGCTATCGCAAACCTGCGGCAGACCCAGGCACGGCTCGGCGTTACCGATGGGCAAACTTTTCTTATAAAGGATTTTTCGCAGGTCAAATCGATCACTGCGCAGTTAATGCTGGCTGAAAAGGAGCTTACGCGTGCCGAAAGGCTGCTGGCCACGGGCGATGTTTCGCGTGCGATCTACGATCAGCGAAAGGCGCAGCGAGACAGCCTGCTTGGCCAGTTGGATGAGGCTCGCTCGAACGCCGCTGTCGCGATCAAGGCCATAGATACGGCACGTTCGGCGGTGGAAACTGCCCGTGCTTCGGCTGGGCCTTTGCGGGCCGCGGTAGTAACGGCACAAACACAGGTCGATGCGGCGCAAAAGGCCGTTTCGGACACGGTCGTACTTTCGCCGATCAGCGGATTTATCTCCGAACGCAATGCCGACGTCGGCGAATTTATTTCCCCCAACACACCGAATGCAAAGCTTGCGACCATTGTTCGCACATCGACGCTTCGCGTGAAGATCGATATCCCGGAGGCAAACGTCGGAAAGGTCGCGACTGGCCAGGGCGTTTCGATCCAGGTGACCGCGTATCCCGACAGAAAATTTGCCGGAACCATTGTCCGGATCGCTCCGGCACTAAATCCGACAACGCGTGTGCTTAATGTTGAAGCCGAGGTTCAGAACGTTGACGGATTATTGAAACCGGGCCAATTCGCGACCGTGCGGATCACACAGTCTGAGGCTGAACCGGCCGTGATGATCCCGGTAACTGCCGTGAGAACCGTTGGCGATACGAACAGCGTTTTTGTGATCAGAGACGGTGCCGCCCGCGAGGTCATCGTCCAACTCGGGCTGCTTGAGAACGACAAGATACAGATAAAACGTGGACTAGTAGAAGGCGACCTGGTCGCGGTAACGAACGTGAGTCAGTTGAGTGATGGCGTGTTCGTCAGGCAATAGTTAAAGGTTCAACGTTCAAAGTTCAAAGTTCAAAGTTTGCGTAAAGTGATGGCTAAGATCGAACGATTTGAAGATATTGAGAGTTGGAAGTCAGGGCGTGAGGCGGCAAAGTTGGTTTACGAAGCATCACGTCGCGATCCGTTCTGCAAGGACTTTGCGTTGTGCAATCAAATGCGTAGAGCCGTCGTATCGATCATCTCAAACATTGCGGAGGGTTTTGAGCGCGACGGGAACAAGGAGTTTCTCCAGTTCTTGGCAATTGCAAAGGGATCTTGTGGCGAAGTCAGGTCTCAACTCTATGTTGCTCTTGATCAGGAATACATTGATGAAGCAACGTTCAAGACAATCAGCGAAAGATTAATAGATACGAGCCGCCTGATCAGCGGATTTATGCGATACCTTCAGGGATCAGAATTAAGAGGCGGCAAGTTTCAATAGTGAACCTTGAACATTGAACTTGAAACTTTGAACTAAAAAGAAGTTATGCAGTGGTTAGCAGAAGTTTGTGTTAAGCGGCCGGTTTTTGCCACGATGTTGATCTTGTCGCTCGTGGTTGTCGGGGCGTTCTCGTTTCTCAGCCTTGGTGTCGATCTATTTCCAAAGATCGATTTTCCGACGCTGACAGTCACGGTCGTCAACCCGGGAGCATCGCCTGAAGAAGTTGAGACCGAGATAACCGAAAAGATCGAAGAGGCCGTGAACACCATCAGCGGCATCGATGAATTGCGCTCGTCGTCGATCGAGGGTATCTCGCAGGTCTTTGTTCAGTTCGTGTTGGAAAAGGACGTTGAGATCGCGTTTAACGAGGTCCAGCAAAAGGTCCAGCAGGTGATTCCAAATCTCCCTGATACCGCTGAGCGCCCGACAGTACTAAAACTTGATACTGATGCCGCTCCGGTGCTTCGGATCACAGTCTCCGCGCCGACCGCTTTGCGTGAGGTAACAGAGGTTGCGAAGAAGCAGATCAAGGAACGGATCGAATCGATAAACGGCGTCGGGCAGATAACGATAATCGGCGGACAGGAACGTCAAATAAATGTCTGGGTAGATCCGGACAAGATGCGTTCCTATAACGTTACCGCCGCCGAGGTTGCGGCTGCACTGCGGATACAGAACATTGAATTTCCAAGCGGCAGGCTCGACGAAGGCCAGAAAGAAACGGCCGTCCGGACGATCGGGAAGATCAAGAAACCGGAAGAATTTAGCGAACTGGTTGTCGCAACTCGCGGTGATTACGCTGTAAAGGTTAAGGACATCGGCTATGTCGAAGACGGTGCTGAAGAGATACGTTCCGAAGGCCGCCTGAACGGACAGCCGGCCGTAACGCTTGTTGTTTCAAAGCAGTCCGGGCAGAACACGGTCGCTGTCGCACGCGCCATCAAAGAACGACTCGGCGAGATCGAACCGACTTTGCCGCCCGGCTTCCAGATGCGCGTGATCGGCGATAACTCGATCTTTATCGAGAACGCCGTCGGAGCGCTTGAGGAACACCTGATCCTCGGGTCGCTGTTTGCCTGCATCGTCGTTTTTCTTTTCCTTTGGAGCTTCCGCTCGACCTTCATTGCATCATTGGCCATACCGACATCGATCATTTCGACATTCGCATTAATGTACGCGATGGGCTATACGCTCAATTCGATCACGATGCTTTCGCTGACGCTGATGGTCGGCATTGTTATCGACGACGCGATCGTCGTGCTTGAGAATATCTATCGCTTTGTTGAAGAAAAAGGAATGAATCCGTTCCAGGCGGCGATCGAAGGCACACGCGAGATCGGGTTGGCCGTTCTTGCGACGACGCTTTCGCTGATGGCCGTGTTCGTGCCGATCGGATTTATGCAGGGCATCGTCGGACGCTTTATGTCGAGTTTTGGTTTGACGGCGTCGTTCGCGGTCGGGGTTTCGCTGATCGTTTCGTTTACGCTGACGCCGATGCTTGCCGCGCGTCTGATCAAGCGTCCGAAGAATGCGGCGGTCCCGGAAGACGAAGCGTTCAAAAGCGATGTGGAAGAAGACGGCACGCTGGGCAAAAATCTCGAACCGGGCACGCGCGAGGGCCACTCAAAAGAATCGGGTTGGTTCCGACATGTGCTCGACAGCTACACGGCGATGCTGCGGTTTGCAATGTCGCATCGATGGGTAATAGTTACGCTGTGCATCGTCGTTTTCTTGGCGATAATTCCGCTATTTTATTTTGTCGGAAAGAACTTCCTGCCGGTGGATGACCAGTCGCAATTCGAAGTTTCGGTCCGCGCTCCCGAGGGCTCAAGTCTCGGCGAAACTTCGCTAAGAATGGAGCGCATTGCTGCCGAGATCAGAAAATTGCCGGGCGTTACGGATACGCTTGTGACCATCGGCGGAGGCCAGCAGCAGGTGGTAAATTCCGGGACGATCTATGTAAAGCTCACGGATGTAGGGGAACGTGCGAAGTCACAGGAAGAGATAATGTCGGACACGCGCGACCTGCTTACGCCTTTTGCGAATGAGCTGAGGACCGGCGTTCAACAGGTGCAGGCGTTCTCCGGCGGCGGATTTAGGAACGCGAATGTGCAGTTCCTGATCGCCGGGCCGGATCTGGAAAAGCTCGAGGAATATTCGGACAGAATACTCGAAAAAATGCGGACGATACCGGATGCGGTGGACGTAGATTCAACGCTGATCGCCGGAAAACCGGAGGTGCAGCTTCAGGTTAATCGGCAGGTTGCGGCGGACCTGGGCGTTCGCGTCGGCGATGTTTCGCAGGCATTGAATACGCTTGTTGCGGGACAGGAAGCGACGACATTCAATCAGGGAACCGATCAATATGAGGTAAGGGTTCGCGCGATAAACAATTACAGAACCGATGTAGAAGGCCTCAGCCGAATGATCGTGCCTTCGTCGAAGCTTGGTTGGGTATCGCTTGATCGTCTCGTGACGACCAATCCCGGCACCGGGCCAAGTTCTGTCGAACGCACGAACCGTCAAAGGCAGGTGACGCTGCTTGCGAACACACGGCCGGGCGGTTCGGCAACGTCGATCACATCGGAGATCGATAGTTTTGTTGCAGGGCTAAATCTTCCGCCGGGCTATACCACCGGCTACGTCGGCCAATCGAAAGAGCTGCAGAAATCGCTGTATTACTTTCTGCTTGCCATAGTTTTGTCATTCATTTTTATGTACATCGTGCTGGCGGCACAGTTCGAATCGTTCATCCATCCGGTGACGATCTTGCTGACGCTGCCGCTGTCGATACCGTTCGGGATCGTGTCGCTTTTGATCGCCGGGCAAACGGTGAATATCTTCTCGGGGCTCGGACTGCTTCTATTGTTTGGCGTCGTAAAGAAGAACGCCATACTGCAGATCGACCATACGAATACGCTCCGGGCGAAGGGTATGAGCCGATACGACGCGATCATTCAATCAAACCGCGACCGCCTGCGGCCGATATTGATGACCACTCTGGCGCTCGTCGCCGGCATGATCCCGCTGGTGCTTTCAACCGGTGCCGGTTCGGGAACTAACCGCTCGATCGGCGTTCTTGTCGTCGGCGGCCAATCGCTTTGTTTGCTGCTAACGCTTCTGGCTGTGCCGGTCTTTTATTCCATATTCGATGATCTGGCAGAGATGCGGCTGTTTCAATACGTAAGCCGATTTTCGGAGTGGCTTTTTGGTGGCATCAGGCGGACATTCGCTTCGGCCACGGGTTCATTGTTCGGTAGGAATTAACCTTTTTTTATTTGATCGAACGTTTTTATTTTTTATGAGTTCGCGATCATACATTTTATTTATACTCGGCGCGTTTCTGCTTGCGGCCACGGCATCCGCGCAGGGCGAACCGCCTTCGCCGAAGCCTTCGCCAACGCCGTTCGTCGCCGATCCAAAAGGTGTGTTCCCGGAAAATGTTCCCGGTGTGCCGCCGATCGCAACGGGGTTTTCGGCCGAAGACCGCAGCTTGCCGGACCTCGAGCGCGTTGGCGTAAATGTGACGTCGCAGCGGCCGCTGACGCTTGCGGAAACGATCGAGCTTGCGCTTGAGAACAACCGCGATATCGAGGTCTCGCGAAAGACGAACGCCATTGCAGAATTTGAACTAAAGGCTGCGCGCGGCTTCTTCGAACCTCGCTTCAATGGCCAGGCTTATTACGAGCGTTCAACCGTGCCGAATGTAAGTATTTTCAGCAGCAATCAGACTACGACGCAAGGTGCATTTGTCGGCAATGCGGGTCTGACCGGTTATGTTCCGCGTTTTGGAACTGTGTTGACGGGTATGTTCAACAATCAACGCTTGACGACCGATAATCCGATCTCGATCTTGAGCCCCCAGCTCAATTCGAGCCTCGGATTTAGTTTGACTCAACCCCTTTTTCGCGGTCGTTCGATCGATCAGCCTCGCCGCGTGATCGAGATCGCTAAACGCAATATCGACATTTCGGATTCGCAGTTCAAGCAACGTTCGATCGAGGTAGTGGCGGCGGTCGAGCGCTCGTATTGGGATCTGACTTATGCGCTAAGGAATCTCCAGGTTCAGCGAGACGGCGTTCGCGAAGCAAAACAGCAGCTTGAACACAATCGCCGTTTAGTCGAAGAAGGACAGCTTGCGCCGATCGACATTGTCGCTTCGGAGACGCAGGTGGCGAACTATGAACAGGCAGTTTACGACGCGCTCAACGTGGTCAACATAGCAGAAAATCTGCTTAAGAACTTGATCTCGCCAAACCGCAATGCCCAGCTTTGGAACGAAGCGATAGTACCGGTGGAGTCCGTCGAAAAAAGTGTTCCAGAACCAACGCTTGGCGAAGCGATCGAAGCTGCCTTGAACAATCGGCCGGAAATGGAGATCAATAAATTTCAACGTGATATCAACGCGGTCGATCAGCGGTTCTATAAGAACCAAACGAAGCCGCAGATCGATCTGATCGCAAGTTATAATGCGGCCGGGATCGGCGGAACTGAGAATCCAAATTTTAACCCAACATTTCCGACAGCTTGTTCAACCGATCCAACTTCGCCAGCGTGCCAGCAGCAGCAAGCGAACCTGGCACTCTTAACTGGCAATCCGCTTCGCGGAATTTTCGCGAATCGATACCCTACGTATCGAATCGGCATACAGTTCAATCTGCCGCTCCTTGGCGATAAGACCTCAAGGGCAAATCTTGGCAAGGCGCGTGTAGATGCCGAACGGATCGAGGTCCAACGCGAAGGTTTGGAACAGTTTATCCAGGCGGAAGTTCGAAATGCGATCCAGTCAATTCGAACCGCTGAGGCCCGGCTTCGCACGGCGTCGGTGGCACGCGAGAACACCCAGAAGCAGTATGAATCTGAACAGCGAAAACTGGACGAGGGGCAATCGGATATTTATAGAGTTCTGGAACGGCAAACTGCTCTAACGGCGGCTCGGTCTAATGAGCTTCGTGCCCGAACGGAACTCAACAAGGCGATCGCAGAATTTCACCGTGCGACCGGCAATACGCTCGCGGCGAACAACGTTGAGGCGAACCTGAAATAAGAGTTCAGAGTTCAAGCTTCAGCGTGCCTGCTTGCCTAACAGGCAGGCTAAATCGTGCACTCTAAACGTTGATGATGAAGGCTGTTTACATAAATGAATTTGGCGGGCCCGGGAATTTGGAGATCCGCGAGATCGCCGAGCCGGGAACGCCGGGAACCGGGCAAGTCTTGGTCCGTGTTTTTTATGCCGGTGTAAATCGTGCAGATATTCTCCAACGGCGTGGACTTTATCCCGGCCCGAAAGGTTATGATCCGCATCGACCGGGATTGGAATTTGCCGGAATTGTCGAAGCAGTTGGCGACGATGTCGATCAGTATTCAGTCGGAGATCACGTGATGGGAATCACGTCAGGCGAGGCCCAAGCTGAACAGGTCCTGATCGATCATCGCCACGCAGTTTCTGCGGACGGCTTTTCGCCAGAGGAAGCCGGAGCGATCCCGGAAGTTTACATTACGGCGCACGATGCGCTGGTCACACAGGCAAACGTATCCGCAGGCGAGACCGTTCTGATCCACGCAATAGCTTCGGGCGTCGGCCTTGCGGCGGCACAGATCGCAAAGGCACACGGCACGACAGTGATCGGCACGACAAGAAGCCCCGAAAAGGCCGCAAGGCTATCAGATACTAACAGTGAATTTTCGCGGTGGATCGATCATGTGATAGTAACTAATGACGGGCCGCTGTTTGCCGACAAAGTGCTTGAGCTTACAGATGAACACGGAGCAGACGTGGTTATCGATCTTGTCGGCGGCGACTATTTTCCTGAGGAACTTCGGGCTGTTGCATCGAAAGGTAGAATTACTCTGGTAGGGCTGACGGCGGGGAGAAAAGCAGAGTTTGACATGGGCTTAGCTCTTGCAAAACGTGTAACTATAAAAGGAACGGTGCTGCGTTCACGCTCGGATGACGAGAAAGCGGCGGCGGTAAAAGCGATGGCAGACGACCTTTTGCCGAGGTTCCCGGATGGTGAACTAAGGCCAATAGTTGATCGGATCTTTCCCATTGAAGAGGTCGCCGATGCCCATCAATATGTGGAATCTGATATGAATATTGGAAAGGTCTTGCTCGCTTTTCCACATGTGTAAAACTTCAAAACGTGTCTGACCGACAAGCCATCTTCATCACAGGTTTTCCCGGATTTATCGCCGGGCGGCTTGTCTTGCGCATCGCGAGCGATGAAACGGACATTTATCTATTAGTTCAACCGGTATTGCTCGAAACTGCTCGGATCGATATCGAGCGTATATCGCAAGATCTTGGCATTTCGCCCGAACGATTCCATTTGATCGAGGGTGATATAACAGTTCCCGATCTGGGAATTGAGGCGACATATCTTGGTGAAATTCGCGATAAGGTAAACGAGGTCTATCATTTAGCGGCAATATATGACCTCGGTGTGGCAAAGCAGATCGCCTATTCTGTGAACGTCGAAGGAACGAAGAACGCAAATGAGTTTGCTCGTTCGCTAAAACAACTCGACCGTTATTACTATGTATCTACGTGTTATGTCGCCGGGAAGCGAACCGGAGAGATTTTAGAGACTGAACTGGAACACACAGCCGGATTTCGCAATTATTACGAAGAGACCAAGTATCTCGCCGAGATCGAGGTCGAAAAGCTAAAGGCCGAACTGCCAGTGACGATCTATCGGCCATCGGTGGTCGTCGGAGATTCGATAACAGGCGAAACCGTCAAATATGACGGCATTTATTATCTGATCCAGTATCTAATGATGGCACCGGGCCTGCTTCGGGTCGTAAATGTGGGCAACCAGATAGTTCGGCTAAACCTTGTGCCTGTTGATTTTGTGGTCGATTCGATGGCTGTTTTGGCAGGCGATAAGCGGACAATTGGTAAAACACTTGCTCTGGCGGATCCTGACCCATTAACAACGGCAGAGTTGTTCGATAAGATCGCAGAAAGCCTAACAGGTAAACACTCTGTAATTACGCCGCCGAGTCCGCTTGTCGAACTTTTCCTGAAATCGCCGATATCACCGCCAACAACCGGCCTTCCGCTCTCCGGCGTCCCATATTTCTTTGTCTCTCAGACCTACGATACGGCGATCGCTTCGGAAATGCTGGCTCCTTACAAAGCCGCTTGCCCCAAGTTTGATTCGTATGTCGGAAATTTGATCGAATTCGTTAAAAAGCATCCGCAGCTTTAGGGCGTTCATCCAATCTTTTGGAGAATTCATAATTATGCGTTTCGGTTTTGCCATTTTGTTGACCATATTTTCGGCCGTATTTGTTTCAGCACAGAGCGGGCGTGTTCAGCCGACCCCGACGCCTACGCCGGACGACACCGTAAAGATCGAGACCGAAGAGATCAAGCTAAATATCCTTGCGGTGGATGAAGCAGGGAAATTTTATCGCGGAGTCAACGAAACCGACATAGTAATATCGGACAACAACATTCTGCATCAGCCCACTAGCCTGCGGAGAATGCCTGCAAATGTTCTGATCGTTATGGATACGGGCGGCGAGATGCGTTTTAAGAAGAGTCTTGATCAGACGCGAAGGACCGCCGCCGCACTTGTCGATGCTCTCGCGCCGGAAGACCAGATCGCGATCATACAATATAGCGATAAGGCCGAGTTGGTAGCAGATTGGACGACGGACAGAGAGGTATTAAATTCGGCCATACGGCGGACAAAGTTCGGTATGCGGTCTGTTTTCGTCGATGCAGTGGAAAAGGCGACCGCTAAATTGCTCGAACATCAGCAGGACAATCGTCATCTTGTTTTGATAACCGACGGTACAGACAGCTTTTATGGTGCCGCGGAACGCAATGCGGCATTGAGAAAACTGCTTTCGACCGACATTAGCGTCCACGTGATCAGCTACACGCGAATGGAGGCGAACGACATCGAGCCGCGAACGAAAGCCATTTCCAATTCACCTCCGCCAAAGGCAATGCCCGACGAGGTTGCCGCGCAGCTGCCGAACGGAGTACGCGATATTGCCCGTGCACCAAAGATCGGCCCGACCATAAATGTTGACCGCAAACACCTTAAGAAGATGCGCGAACGCCGCGACGATCTTGAGAAAAGCGAGGTCGAATTATCAACTCTCGCCGAAAACACGAATGGGACCATCCTGATTCCTATCGATGGGGTTGAAATGGTCGAGAATACGGCACGGCTCGCGGCGTTCATTGATGCGAGCTATGTTGTGACCTACGAACCGAAAGTGTCCGTCAAAGAAGGCGGCGTCGAAAGGCTTATAATGGTAACTTCGCGTCGACCGGGGCTTATTATTCAGGCAAAGCGGCGGTTCGTGAAATTAGCGAATTAGGGTCGCCCACGCCACAGATCGTGCCGCTGCGGTGTTTTCTAAATGTGAACCGCGGCGGCTTTTTGCGCGTAAAATAGAAAGCGATCGATCGAAAAGTGTAACCGCAGCGCTTCGGAAGCCGTCTATTTCCGAGGTCTGTCGAACGAACCGAGTTAAGAGAACTAAGCGAACGATGCAAGCAATGCAGGTTTTGCCAAGCATTTTGGAAAACGAAGCTTCTGCTAAATTGGCTGAAAATGCCGATCTGGCGGGCGCTCGCTTTTCGTCCGAGAGGACCGATGCACAGCTTGCCGAGTTGATCGTGGCCGGAGACGCCACGGCCTTCGAGCAGCTTTTTGACAGATACAAGAAGTACGTTGCCCGCATCGCCGGTAAATATTTTTCCCGGCCGGAAGAGGTCGAAGAGATCATTCAGATCGCATTTGCAAAGGTCTTTGTTGAGATCGGAAAGTTCCGCGGCGATCATGAATTTTCAATGCCCGGCTGGCTTCGGCGGATAACGGCAAATGCGTGTATAGACCAGCTAAGGTCGAGAAAACGCAAGCCCGAAGATCTTTGCTGTGACCTGTCAGATGGAGAAACCAGCGTTCTCGAAGGCCTGGCGGCGGCAAGCGGCCCGGACAGCGAAACGGTTGTGTGCGACCGCGACCTAGCCGAAAAATTGCTTGGAAGGCTCGTGCCCGAGGACCGCGCCGTTCTGGAAATGCTGCATGCCGAGGAAATGTCGGTTGCGGAGATCGGAAAGGTAATGGGCTGGTCGAGCTCAAAAGTAAAAATAAGAGCGTGGCGCGCACGCCGGTCGCTAACAAAAGTTCTTGGCCAGTACCTGTAACTAAACGCAGAGTTTTGGCGTCGTTATTAAGTGGAAGTTGGAAATATGTCGAAGACGGACAAAAAGCGAATTGAGGAGATCAGCAAGGTTTTGCTGAAAGCCTCGGCACTGGATGCGTCGGCGACCGATCGCATTGCGGATCGCCCCGAGCTTTTTGCAGGCGTTTTGCGGCGGATAAAGGAAAACGAACGTGCGGCACCGCCGGTTGCTCGTGCATCTGGCTGGATGAACTGGCGAATGCTGATGCCGGCCGGGTCAATTGCCCTTGTGATGGTGGCAGTAACATCGGCCGTCCTGGTCAAATATCAGTCCAACGGCACCGACAAGAATAACCTGGCGTCGAATGCGCCTGTGGTTTTGCAAACGAGACCAGCCGAACGAACGGCACCGCAGACAGCGAACCCTGCCCCGATCTTGCCATCCGGTCCGATCGAAAACGAGCATGTTCAAAGACAACCGGAACGAAAAGTTCAGCCAGTGCGAACCTCTGCCCAGCCGCAGATGGCTGCGAGCAGGCCGGTGAAGAGAAATGAGAGCGCAGAGATCGACGACCAGGGTGAGTTTTATCCGCTGACATATGCAGGCGACCCTTATGAAACCGCACGCGGCGGCCGCATTGTCAGGGTCGATATGCCGCGAGCGTCGTTGTTCGCAATGGGAATTGATCTGCCGCTTGAGAATGAGACGGTGTCGGTTAAGGCGGACCTACTGATCGGGCCGGATGGCGTTGCTCGCGGTTTCAGGTTGGTGAGATAGAGGTTATCGGAATGAAAAGATCGTTATTATTATTATTTTTTATAACTCTGGGAATTGAAGCCGGCGCGCAAGAGGCGCGTGTTATCGCCGAGTTAGCGGCGAGCAGCGACCGAATAGTAAAGGGGGCGCCGTTTTCCGCCGAGGGCGTAAGTGAGAGTGTTCAGGTGCTGGCGGACGGAAATCGGATCGTGCGGAGCTCGACGACAAAAATGTATCGCAATTCTGAGGGCCGATTTCGCCGCGAGATGGAGAACACGTCAAGTAATGTTTTCGGGACGATGTTTTCGACCGGCGAAGGCATAACGATCCTTGATCCTGTTGCCGGCCGAAGATTGATGGTCGACGATACGTTACGGACCGTAAGAAGTTCGAGCCTTGTCCTGGCACCAAGTGCAACCTGGACGAGGACGACAAAACAAGGCAATTCAGCGGAAACTACGACAACTGTCGTAAGATCCACGCAGGCCGCAAGAGCGGCTGAAGAGCTTGCAGCGGCGGCCAGCCGCGGGAATAGTGTCGCTTTTACATATAGTTTTCCAGGCGGTGTCGGGCACGCTCAGAAGTACGAATCAAAGACGGAAGAACTCGGTTCACGTGATTTCGACGGAGTTTCGGCAGACGGAAAGAAAACAGTCACGACAATTCCGGCCGGTGCAATTGGAAACGAAAGGCCGATCGAGATCGTTTATGAAAGATGGTACTCAAATGAACTGCAATTGACGGTATTTTCTCGGCACAACGACCCAAGGTTTGGCGAGCAAACATATCGGTTAACGAATTTGGATCGAACCGAGCCCGACCCGACACTGTTTGCCGTTCCGAGTGGATACAAAGTAGTTACAGGCCCGACAAATGTACTTCGTCTTGCTCATCCGCCGGGAGCACCAATTCCGCCAACTGTCAGGGTTAATGTAGAGAAAACGGTCGCACCAGCCACTGCAAAACGTCCTGAGCAGTAGGCCTCTGTGAAATGTTCCACGATGAGAAAGCGCGCGAGATCACTTGATCTAAATCAAAGTATTGATTTGGTTTAGGCGATCACCCGTTCAAACCGAACGCATTGGGTTTCTTGACCAACTGCGGCCTATCACCTTCCTACTTTCACTTTCGCAAAGAATCTGGTTGAATCTTGTTTATGGGTGAACAGGTCGGGATCGGGTTTATCGGTACGGGTTTCGCACGGCGTGTGCAGATGCCTTCATTCGCCGCGTGTGAAAAAGCACGCTTGGTTTCCGTTGCCAGCGGCTCGATAGAAAATGCTCGATCGGCAGCGACGGAGTTTGGAATCGGGCATTTTTCCGGCGATTGGCGCGAGACCGTCGCACATCCTGAGGTCGATCTGGTGTGCATCACAACACCGCCGATCATGCATCGCGAAATGGTGCTTTTTGCGATCGAGAGTGGTAAACACATTCTCGCCGAAAAGCCGATGGCGATGAACGTCGCCGAAGCAGAAGAAATGACGGCCGCCGCGGATAATGCAGGTGTTCTGGCACTTATCGATCATGAACTTCGCTTTTTGCCCGGCAGGATCAAGGCAAAGGCAATGCTTCACGACGGAGCGATCGGAAAGGTCGTTCACGCAAAATACAACTTTCGTGCTCCGCATCGCGGCGATCCGACGACGGAATGGGATTGGTGGTCGGACATCGCGGCGGGCGGCGGAGCCCTCGGGGCGATAAATTCGCATGTGATCGATTCGTTCAATTGGTTTCTCGAAACGGATATCAGCAGCGTTTTCTGCCAGCTTCAGACGCACATTAAACAGCGGCCGTTTGGCGATACTTCGCGCGAAGTGACGACCGATGACGAAGCGAATATGCTCCTCCGATTCACGGATTCTGAACTGACCTCGGACGCGACCGGACTCGTGTCCGTTTCAATGATCGAAGGACCGGAATATGTGAACCAGATCGAATTTGTCGGTACGGAAGGCTGGCTGCGCGTCGGCCATCGCGGCGATGTTCACATCGCGAAACGCGGCGAAACAGAAATGACAGCGATCGATGTTGAATATCCGCCAGGCATTGAAGGCGTTTTCGAATCGGGCTTTCCAAGCGGGTTCATGGCATTTGCCCCGAAGATCGCGGAAGCGATACTAAACGGTGATACCGTTATCGAAAATGCAGCAACATTTGCAGACGGCGTCAAGGTTCAAAGGGTCCTGGACGCCGCCCGCGAATCGAATGCGAACGGAGCGCGGACACTCTTGTCCGCATGAGTGCGAAGCACGAACACTGTCTCGCCATTCAAAGAATTCACCGTTAGAAGAATCGATCAATCACCTGCGTTTTCTCGCCGCAAGCGGCGATGCGGACAGGAGTGTCCGCGCTCCTTTATTTCATATACTTATTAAGAAAATCGGCGACGAGCGGATAGAGCTCGAGCCGGTTTTTTAGTTTTGAGATGCCGTGGCCTTCATCGTCGTAGAGTTTGTATTCGACACTGACATTGCGTTTCTTCAGCGCGTCGACAAGCTGTTCGGCCTCGGTGTACGGAACTCGCGGATCGTTCTTTCCGTGGATAACGAACAGGGGCGTCTTGATCTGATCGATCTTTCGGATCGGGGAGATGCGGCGAAGAAATTCGATGTCGCGATCAAGCCGGCCATATTCGACCTCTCGCTGGCGGCGTCGATAGCCGGACGTGTTTTTCAAAAATGTTTCCCAATTTACAATGCCGACCGTATTCACCGCCGCTGCCCAAAGGTCTGGATAAAGCGTGATCGCCGCCATCGTCATATAACCGCCATAGCTGCCGCCCATTACGGCGATCTTTTTCGCATCAGCTCCGCCCTTTGTCGTCAGCCATTCATGTGCGGCGGCGATATCCTTTACCGAATCTTCGCGTTTTTCGACGTCGTCAAGATGCGTATAGGTCTTTCCATAACCGGTAGAACCGCGGACGTTCGGGTCGAGAACTGCGTATCCACGCGACAAATAATATTGGAACAGCGGATTGAATCCGGGACGGGATTGGCCCTCAGGCCCGCCGTGGATCGAGACGATCACACGCAACGGCGGAGTGTTCCGGGAAATTGTCATTGCTTCACTCGCGATCGGAACTACCGTTAATGATTCAGGCCTCGGTTTGTAATACCAAGCCGGGATCTCGCGACCGTCAAAACTTTTGAACTTGATCAGTTCAGGTGCGATGAACGTGTTCGGGTCGATGCCTGCACGATCGCTTTGGGTTACCTGTGTCAACGCTTTAGTCTTTAGGTCAAACAGCCAAATGTCGCCGTTGTGTTTCGATGAGGAAAAGCTGAATGTCAGCTTCGAACCGTCTCTCGAGAATGTCATTCCGCCGGCGATGCCGCGAGCGGGAAGCCTTACCTTCTCGGGGTTGACGCCAATTTTCGAAACGGAAGGCGATCCGGTGGTCGTGATCTTTCGAATATAGAGTTCCGAAAAACCGTTGAAATTGACCGAATAGGCCATCAACGAACCGTCATCGGAGACCGTGACACCGCCGATATCCCAGTTCCGGTCGTCGATGATCTTTAGCTCACGGTTCGCTTCGCTCCAATCGTCAATCGCCGCGTTCTTCTTACTCATTTGTGCGAGGCCTTCGAATTCGCGCTTGTCGTTGGTCGTGTAAACGATGCTGTCGGCAAGGAAATTGACGCTTCCCCATTCGGACGCATCAGTGTGCGGCGTAAGGTGGGTTTCTTTCTTGGTCGCGACATCAACCATATAAAGGTCGTTGTCCAAAGACTTTTCGATGCCGCTTCTTGAAATGACGATTTTCGTTCCCGCTTCGTTGAACGCGGCGACGCTGATGTTGCCGTCGTATTTATAAAGAAGCGTTTCCTTTTCAGACTCCAGATCAAGCGAATAGGCGTCGAAGAAGTTGCGGTTTCGTTTGTTCGATGTGTAGTAGATCCTTTTCCCGTCGTTCGAAATGCCTGCGAAATTATGACGAACGCTCGGCTCATCTGTGAGTTTTTCGACTGCGTCGCCCTGCGGCGTCATCCAATAAAATTGCGTGTTTTCGTTGCCGCCGCGGGCCATACCAAAAATGATCCCGCTGTTATCCGGCAACCAACGTACGAAACTTACGTTATCCTCAAAATTGGTGAGCTGCTCGGGTTTGCCGCCCGCAGCATCCACCGCCCAAACCTGCGACGTTCCGGTCGTATTGGTCGTGTAAGCAAGCCGTTTTCCATCGGGGGAAAACGTTGCCCCACCGGCAGACTTGATGCTCAAATATTGTTGAATGGTGTAAGGTTGCGCCGAAATAGAAAGGCAAAACAGACTGATAGCGAAAAATGCAGACAAAAAGAGTTTCATTGCTTTCTCCAAAGAAAATGGATAACGGATTTGCATCCATTATCCATCAACTCTTTGCGAATTCCAACGTCTATCAGAAGCTGATCTTTTCGTTATCGCCGTAGCCAGCTTCCTGGCCTGTCGCCAATGCTTTGACGAATCCGATGAGCTGCACGATCTTGCCGGAGGGCGTGTCCCAGTATTCGGCCTGTTCGACCGAGACCTTCATCAGGCAGAGATGTGGGTCGTCGAGTCCTTCGGGGAACCAAGCCTTCAGGACAGGGCTCCAAAGCTCTTCGATCTTCGCACGATCCTTTACGATCTCGGCAGTGCCGGAAACTGAAACATATTTGTCGTCGGCCGGCAAAGAGTAAGAAACATTCACTCTATTATCCTTGGCTATCTCGTCAACCTTGTGGGTATCGTCGCTGGTGAAAAACCAAAGTTCACCTTCGGAACCAAATTCCTGTGTGGACATCGGCCTGCTCCGCAGATGGCCGCCATCGATGGTCGTGAGCATGCAGAAATCGATGTCTTTTATCAATTCGCGTAATTTCTCAATAGATCCTTGTTTGTCGTGATGCATAAATTCTCCTCTGGTACTTCCTGAAGTCTTGTTATCTTGATGTGCAATGCCCATACCATATTGAGATCTCACGCTATTTTGGGGTATCACGAGTTAAGAGCGTATCGATTCAATACGTCTTCCTTCTAATGCAGAATGTATTGCGGAACTGTTAGGCGTTTTGGGGCGATGGGCAGGAATTTCACAGTTTTTTCACCCTCGGTGTCCTTTACTTTTAATTCGATCTCTTTTGACGTGTCACCGAAACTGAATGAAAATCCGCCGGTTCGCTGCTGGCCGTTTCTGAGGCCCGCGGCGTAGGCGGACGAGTTAGGGTCGAGGCCGGCGACAATACGGTCTTTTACAAATTTATCGAAATCGAAACCGAGTTCGAAGATCGGTATCTCAACCGTCGCTTGCGCGATGCCCGGCCCGAGAGCATCGGCGGCAGGTACGATTAGCTCGCCGTTGATCAGCTGCCGCCTCATAAGCGGCATTGGATCTTCGCCGAGATAAACGCGGAACGCTGCGGCGAGAGACTCGAAGGAAAGTTCTTGCTTTGAACTACGGGCAGCCTTGAACATGTCGTGTATCACGTCGTCGAGCGAACGCTTGCCACCGCTTGCCCTTTTGATCGCGGCGTTCAGATTGGTCGCGAAAAGAAGCCCGCGAAGGTAAGGAAGGCGTTGGACATATTGATCACTCCAAAATTCTTTAACGATGCGTTCGTTCGGGGCCTCGCGAACAGGCAGCTGGATATATTCGCGGATCAGTTCGTTATACCGGTCGACGTATTCTCGTTCGCTTATGATATTTCCGCGATGCAGCAGTTCATAAGTGTAAAAATCAGTAAATCCCTCGCTGAACCAGTAGAGTGATTGTTCGTCTTTGGCAGGCATTCCGCCGAGTTTTCCGGGTATCCAATTGTGGGCATATTCGTGTGCGAGAAGCTGCCGAAACCGATCGAGCCGGGCATTTGATGTGGAGAACAAGGCGAAAGAGTCTGTCAATCCGGTGCCGCCGGTCGAGATCGAGTTCGGTCCGCCGGCATCGATCGGCACAAGCGTCACGAGATAGTATTTTTGCGAATGGTCGTTGAAGAAATTCCGCTCGACCTCGACGATCTTACGCGTCATTTCGGCGAGTTCGGCATCGGTGAATTGCCACGCGCCGCGGATGGCGATATTGACCTGATTTCCCGCGGCCTTGGTCCGAATAATACGAAAATCGCCGGCGACGAATATTGCCTGACGAAGTTCCCCGATCTTCAAAAATGAACTTTGCTTTCGCTTTCCCGCAGCGAAGCTGTTCGCGAGCTTCCAGTTCTTGGGGAATTTCTTCCATTCGATAGTGACCTTTACTAACGTTGCGTCGTCCCATGCGGGCAATGCCCAAACCGTGTTGCCGATCCAATGGATGTGGTCCTTATCGACGACGGGGCGGTAGCGGACGCTGTTCGCGAACGGGCCTTCGAAATCCTGGCCGATAAGATATGAAAGCGTGATACGTTCGCCCGGACGATGCGTTAGGGTCTTTCGGTGTGCCGCGTCCGTTTCGGTAAGGCGAACGGTTGCGGGGGAGGCGTTCAGGCCGTGAATGGCCTTGAACAGCTCCCGCTGGCCGCCCCATTCGTTCGGTAGGTTGATCGCGGTCGTGCCGCTTTCATTTCCGGTAAACGAGATGCTTATTCTAAAGCGAGTATCGGCGGCCGGCTCAACTTTAATGTCCAGCTTTTGCTCTTTTGCCAGGGCAACGCCGGACAGAACTAGGATCGCAAAAAAAATGAAAATAGTGGTTCGTCCGGACATAGAAAACTATTAACGTAGCCGATGCAAAATAGTTCCCTTACTCAGACGAATTCCGAGCATCACAGCGGCCATTTTTTAGGTTGTATGGTCGTGGACGATGCGCCAGCCTTCTTTGAATTTGCGGAAGATAAGCGTGAATTTTCCCTTCGGGGCGTCGCTAGCACGTTCAAGTGCCCAACTGCCAAGCACGACCGCCGCATCTTTCGAAAGCACCGTTATTTCAAGATCATCGAAGGTGAGCTTACCCATTTTCTCTTTGTTGGGGTACGAACGCTTGTAATTGTCCAGCGTTGGCTGCCAGCCGCGAGTTACCTTCGATCCGACGAAGACGAGCTTTTCTGAATTCCAGTAGCCTTGCATAAAACCCTCAATGTCACCGCGGTTCCAGTCGAAGGCCTGAGTGTTCATCACGACGCGGATCTGGTTGGCGATCGAAGCCGTTTGGGCATCGGATTGTGCAGCGACGGTGATCGATGCTGCGAGAATAAAGAGTATCGCTAGTTTCATAAACGGATTTTCACGCAAACCCGCGAAGGAAGCAAAGACAGAGTTCTTCAGGCCGGCATCAGCTTAGGACTCGCCGGGCGGAAATAGAGGTTTGTCCAAAGGATCGAATATGCCGAGACGGCGAGGATCGCGAACAGTGCGGCCGATGGCTGATACAGCGAATTCATCGCGACGAGCGCGAATGCAGTGACGATAACACGCAGGTTTTCAGATGCCCAAAGCCAAGGCTTTGCTTCGAGAATGCCGCTCCAGTTGATAACGTGCCACCAAAGCAATCCGGCCCCGATCCAACGCTGCGAGGTATTCCAGCCGAATAGATTCGAAATAACACCAAGCATCAGCACAACGCCTACCACGAGTTGGACCAGCAGGTAACTGCGGCTGTTCTCGAACATCGGCGGCCGAAACCGTATTTGATTCTCGAGTGTGATCTCGGTCTTTTCAGGTGCTTCAAGACCGCGCGGACGCCAACCGGCGGGCATGAACCAAACTCGCAGCTTGTCCCACCAAAAGGGTGCCGCGGCCGCAAGGCGCCAAAGTACGATGAAGAAATGAAAATTGATGCGAACCGGATTCCAGCTTTGCGGATGATCGTAAATACCGTAAACGACCTTTTCTTTTTCTTCGGCGAACGAACCGAACATCTTGTCCCAGATGATCAGAAACTCACCAAAGTTTTTATCGAGGTATTGAAAATTTACGCCGTGATGAACCCGGTGATGCGAAGGCGTGGTGAAGTATTTTTCAAACCAGCCGAGTTTGCCGATAAATTCCGCGTGGTGCAGAAATGCGATGAAGAGATGAATTCCCGCCATCATATAGATATGCAGCGGCTGAAATCCGATGATCGCGAGAGGCCAGAAGAAAAGGAACGAACAAAAACGCTGGGTCACGCTGGCACGCAAGGCGACCATGAAATTCATCTCTTCCGCCGAATGATGCGGCGAATGAGCGGCCCACATAATATTGATGGCGTGGCCCCAGCGATGAACCCAATAAAAGATAAAATCGACACCGAGCAGGAGTAGAATGAACGACCACCAATTCAGCTCGATCGTGAAGATCCGGAAGTTTTCCCAAAGATATCCGTAAACAACATAAACACCCGCGGCGACTAACACGTTGACGGTTTGATTCCCCAAGGCCGTGCCGAAATTGGCAACGGCCTCAGGGAACGAAAGATAGTTGCGTTTGTAGGCGATACACGCACCGACTTCGAGCATCACGAAGAACAGCGCTATCGGAGTTAGATAGGTGTAAATGTTGGCTTCAGGCATCGGTCCGCCACCGTATTGCTGATCAGTTAGCCGGGGCAGTGCCAAACGTTTCTTTTTGCTTGTCGGTGAGTTCGATGCCCATTTTCTCAAGCGTAATCTGATTGAGCGTGCCCGTTACCTTTAAGCCATTTGCTTCCTGATATTTCTTGAGCCCAGCACGTGTCTCATCGCTCAGTTTTCCTGTTTCTTCACCGTCGTACATCCCGCCTTGCTTGAGCATTCGCTGGGCGGCATTTATCTGGTCTTTTGTCGCCCGAAATATCGGGCCGCGTTTTGGTTTGTCTGTGGACGCTGCCTTTGGCTTTGCGTAGGAGCTTGCCGGGATCGGGATCGCTTTTTGATTTTCGGTCAACTCGATCTCCATTTTCTCCAAAGTTGCGCGGTTCAATGAGCCCGATTTGGCAAGCCCATTCTCGCCCTGGAAGACCTTGACCGAAGCACGGAAATCGTTGTTCATACGGCCATCGGTTTCGCCGGAATACTTGCCCGCTGTCTTGAGCTTATTTTGAGCTTCGGTGATCTGATCTCGCGTAGCTCGAAAGACAACGCGCTTGGGCTTTTCGGCCCCGGCGGTATCTGTTGTCGCAGAACCGGTGGTCTGGCCATACCCCGCGATAACGCCCGAGAATAAGATCGCGAAAAGTAGAAAAATAACTTTTTTCATTGGTACGTTTCTCCTCTAAGATGTTCTGGGTCTTTGACCACTCTCGAACAAAGGTCACGGAGAAGCGGTCACAAATTAAATCGGAATTTTAATTTGAAACAGTATCGGACGAGTTGAAAATATTGTCAATATTCGGGTTCGCCACAACGGTGATGCCAAAGCAAATTTGTCAATTTTTCTTTCCCAGATCGACAGCACGTTTGTATGCTGCGTAAACTGCCTTTGATAGAACTGTACGCAGCGTTCCCTTTTCCATCTGGTAGATCGCTTCGGCCGAAGTTCCGCCCGGTGATGTGACCATATTGCGAAGTTCGGCGGGATGTTTGTGTGACTCGATCGCGAACTTGACCGAACCGAGCATCGTTTCCTGCACAAGCTCCTTGGCCATGTCGCGCGAAAATCCGAGATGCACGCCGGCGTCGGTCAAGGCTTCCATCACCATAAAGATGTAGGTCGGGCCGGTGGCGGAAAGCGATGTCGCCATGTCGATCATGTTCTCCGTTTCGACGAAAAGCTCTTTGCCGAGAGCGGAAAGGATCTCGCGAACGCGGCCGCGATCATCTTCGCCGACGGCTTCCGTGCAGGTCCATGCGGTAATTCCCGCACCGATCTGCGAAGGAGTATTCGGCATCGCACGAACGACCTTTGCGGTTCCCAGTTCTTCCGCCAGCGTTTCGATACGGGCACCGGCGATTATCGAAATGACAAGATCGTTCGGGTACAGAACGCCTTCCAGATCGGCAAGCACTTTTGCCAAACGCTGCGGTTTTACGCAAAGAACGAGCACCGAGTGCTCGTGCCCACCGACCGATCTCGCGGCTTCTGCATTACCCGCGAATACGGCGATACCGTGCCGCTCGTTCAATTCCTCACGCCGAGATTCGCGCGGATGGCTTGCGGCGATATTCTTTGCATCGACAACGCCATTCTTCAGCAGACCGGCGATCATTGATTCGCCCATAACGCCGCAGCCGATAAAGGCTAACCCCAAGCTTTTGTTTTGTTCACTCATAATTCTTTCCATCGGGCTTCATCATTACGTAAAATTGCCGTTACGATTCTACCTTTACGTCTTATGATTTACGGAACGGGATTATGATCAAGATCAGACGATCAGACAAAGAAAGGGACGCAGATGCGGCTTGGGCGATCATCGAACCGATCATCGAGGCGGGCGACACATACACATTCGCATCCGGAACACCTCGCGAGCAGATGGTGAACTGGTGGTTCGCCGATGGCCATCATTGCTACGCCGCCGAGGACGAAAGCGGCGAAGTGTTGGGCATTTTCTGGCTTCGGAAAAATCAGCCCGGGCTCGGCGATCATGTTGGAAACGCTGCATATATGGTTTCGCCATCAGCCCACGGCAAAGGGGTCGGCAGGCAAATGGGCGAATATTCGCTCGAAGAAGCACGACGGCTCGGCTTCACCGCCTTGCAGTTCAACTTCGTGGTTTCGTCAAACACCGCCGCCGTCCGACTTTGGCAAAGCATCGGAATGGAGATCATCGGTACCATCCCGAACGCCTTCCGCCACAAACAAAACGGCCCGACAGATGCCTACATAATGTATCGTGAGCTATAATTACGGCTTTCGATATGACAATTGATGAACAGATAGAGTTTTTGAAAAAGGGAACGGTTGACCTGATCCGTGAAGAAGACCTGCGCAAGAAATTGGAGCGGTCGGCGAAGACCGGAACACCTTTGCGGGTGAAGCTTGGGCTTGATCCGACCGCGCCGGATATACACGTTGGGCATACGGTTGTTATTCGCAAGCTGAAGGCGTTTCAAGACCTCGGCCACACCGTTATCTTTTTGATCGGCGATTTTACCGGAATGATCGGCGATCCTTCGGGCAAGAATGTCACGCGGCCGCCGCTTTCGCGGGAAGAGGTGAATGCCAACGCCGAAACCTACAAACGGCAGATGTTCAAGCTGCTAGATCCCGAAAAGACCGAGCTTCGGTTCAACGGCGAATGGATGGACAAATTCACGGCGGCTGATTTTGTAAAGCTCTGCGCCCGAGTCACCGTCAAACAAATTCTCGAACGCGACGATTTCGATAAGCGTTTGAATGAGCACACACCAATATCGCTCCACGAACTACTTTATCCGCTGACGCAAGGTTACGATTCGGTGGCGCTCGAGGCTGACGTCGAGCTCGGCGGCACCGATCAGAAATTCAATCTGATGGTCGGCCGCGACCTTCAGCGTGAGTACGGCCAGGAACCGCAGATCGTAATGACGACGCCTTTGCTTGAGGGCCTTGACGGCGTCAACAAAATGTCGAAGTCGCTCAATAACTACATTGGCATCGACGAGGAGCCGAACGAGATGTTTGGCAAAGTAATGTCGATCAGCGATGAGCTAATGTGGCGTTATTACGAATTGCTGACCGATCTTAGCCCGATTGAAATTTCGAATTTGAGATCTCAGATTTCAGATGGTGAGAATCCGCGGAACATAAAGGTAAATCTCGCGAAGTTGATAATCAAAGACTTTCATTCTCAGGCGGAGGCCGACGCCGCCGAAGAGGAATTTGTGCGTCGATTCGTACAAAAGGAAGTGCCCGACGATATCGAACTAAAGCAAATAACTGCCGACACTTACAAATTAGCTGAGTTACTTGTTGAGGTTGGCCTTGCAGCATCAAAAGGCGAGGCTCGGCGTCTCATCGAACAAGGCGGCGTACGGATCAATAGTGAAAAAGCATCAAATCAGGCAGAAGAGATAAATGTCGCGAGCGAAGCCGTGCTGATACAGGTTGGCAAGCGCAAGTTTCTAAGAGTGATTGGAAATGGCTGAGCGAAGCGATATAATTCGATTCCCGAAAGATGATCAGAGCGAGAAGAGCAAAACGTGAACGTCTGGGCAGCCGCATCAATACGGTGCTGGCGGCTGAGCGTCCTTTTCGCGAGCTTGCCGGAAATGTTTCGAAGATCGCAAAATACGCAATTGACGAGGCCAACAGCCTTTCGCTCGAACGTGTCGAGATTCCGCTTCAGCGGCTTCCAAAAAAGCTGGACGGATTTACGATCATTCATCTATCAGACATTCACCACAGCCCGCTTACCGGATTTGAACATATTGAGCGAACCGTAAAGATCGCAAATCGTTTGAAGCCGGATATGTTCATTCTGACGGGCGATTATGTATCGCACGAAACCAAATTTATTGGGCCGGTGGCGAAGATGCTCGGAAAGCTGAAATCCGAATTTGGTACACATGCCTGCCTTGGCAACCACGATCATTGGACCGATGCCGACCAGATCACAAAACAGTTTCGAGAAAATGGCATCAATATGCTCGTGAATGAAGGGCAGAGATTTGAAGCCGGAGACTCATCGTTCTGGTTGGCCGGTGTTGATGATCACATGGTCGGCAAGACCGATCTTCCGGCGGCACTCAAAGGTTCATATCCTGACGAATTTAAGCTTTTGCTGGCGCACAACCCGATAATTTTCCGTCATTGCGTTCGTGCCGGTATTGACCTAACGCTTTCGGGACACACGCACGGCGGTCAGGTCCGCGTACGCGATTCGAGCCGCCGGATGATCCGTCGCAGACGAATTGCAGGACTCCACAGCCGCAAGAATTCGAAGATATACATCACACGCGGTATCGGAACGGTCGTTCTACCGATCCGCTATCAATGCCCTCCGGAGATAAGCCTACTTGAATTACGCGCCGAATGAGCAGTATCATCACCGTCCCAAATCTTCTGACATTTATGCGTATGGCATTGATCCCCGTCTTTGCCAGTCTTTTGTTCTACGGCAACAGCGTTTGGGCACTCGTCGTGTTTTTGATCGCCGGGATCTCTGATGGAGTGGACGGTTTTCTTGCCAGAAGGTTCAAACAGGAATCAGAATTGGGGACGATAATCGATCCGATCGCGGACAAGCTGCTGATGACAACGGCATTTATCGTACTCTCGCTGCCGCATGTGCTGGAACCTGTAAAACATCTGCCGATACCGTTTTGGGTGACTGCGGCGGTTATCGGCCGCGACGTGCTGATCGTGACCGTTGCCGGTGCGATCCACATAATGACGGGGTTTAAGGGGTTTAAGCCGTCCTGGCTCGGCAAGCTGTCGACCTTTGTTCAAGTTGTGGCTGTAACGCTAATACTTGTCGCGGCCGTCTCGGGCTATTCGTTCTATCTGCCGACCGTATATTTCTTTGTGGTATTGCTCGCCGTAGTTTCGGGAATTCATTACATCTTTCAGGTCGCACGGCTGATGAAAGAGGACGAGATTCAAGCCTAGACCGGTTAGATATTCTTTAATCCGCAGGCTTAACGCCACTGTTCTGCCACAAGCACCTGCAAAAAATTCCGTTTAAGGCGTCACGTTTATGTTAGGTTCGAAATCCACTTCGGAGGTTTACAGATGTTGTCGAAGTTTACTATCCGTTCGCGAAAATCGAAGCAAAGTTCTGTAATATGGGTACGGGCTAGAGTTGGCGAATTGGACGGCTCTTGGGTAAAGAGCAAAAATCCGGCCCACGGATCTCTAAAAATCAACGGTACGTCAGGGATATGGCGGATGAACCTTTCAAAAGTTTTTGCATTCTATATTCCCAAAAAAAAGACACCCATTGTTGTGATTGATCCTGTGCCTCTCGTTTTCTACGACTGCGGCGAAAAGTCCTCCGGGGAAGGGTCGATACTTTTTCCTGATTCGTATACCGAAGCTGTAGCGATAGAATGGAAGTGCGATGGTGGGATCTGTTTCTGACAATCGAAAGATATGCTCAAATCGATGATTCTTTTCGTCGACCAAAAGTAGAAACGCCCGTGAACGCAAAAATATCCCCTTCCAATAGTCTAACGGAGCAATGCGCGACGAGGAAGAATCCGGTTAACTTAAAGAATTCAAATTATTGAACAATTCACGCGTAAAAGCGTAATATACGGCTGAGGATGCCGAAAAAATTCGATACAAACCCGCTTGATCCGGATTTTCCGGAAAAGGCCAAAGCACAAACGGCCTCTGTAGGCGACTACACCGCGCCCAACAGCCCTTTCAGAACGGCCGAATTCCCGACCGCGCCTTCAAGCATCACCGAGGAAACCACGCGGCGGCTTGAAGAAGATCAATTTAATGCCTATCGATTTTCGGCCGATGCCGGCCCGATCGCCTATCAACCAAGCGGTTTTGCGGATATGAACCGCGCCGGCGATCGCACGGTCGCAAAAGCAGGCCTGCCGGAAAAATGGCTTATCGGCCTGCCGTATCTTCCTTTTTACATCGGCCTCGTGGCCGGACTGATCTTGCTGCTCATAATCCCAAAAGACGAGGCAAAGGTACGCTTCCACGCAGCACAAGGACTCGCGGCTAATGTCGGAATTCTGATCGTAACTACTATACTCGGCGTTGTCGGAGGCATTACCGATCTTGCACAAGTTGGAAGCATACTTTTTACACTCGTCACAACGGTGTTTCTGATAATCTTTGCCATAAAAGCTTGGACCGGCAAACCGGTACATATCGAATCCGTGGATGATCTGACGAACTGGCTTGAAGAAAAGATCGGGCCAATAAAAAATATTTAAGCAATGTACTGTTCGGGCTGCGGCACACAGATAATGGAAGGGCTGAATTATTGCAGCCGTTGTGGGCGCCGTTCGAATGAGCCGACTGCCGCGGGTCGCTCACTCGCAAACAACCTTTCTATGTCGATCGGGTGGGTCGGTGCAGGCGGATTCTTCTTTTTTATGTTTATCATCGGGATCTTTGCGAAATCCGGAATGCCGATAAACCAGTTAATTCCGATCGGTTTATTTTATTTCGCCGCCCTTTTTGGAATTTGTTTTATGATACTTCGGCAGATCGGAATCCTGGCCGGAGTTGACACAGGCAAAGATGTTCGCCCATCCGCCGATCATTCTTCACCCAACTACTTAAAACCAGTTTCGACGGCGCAACTTGATGAGCCCCACGATATGGGCATCGGAAGCGTTACCGAAAACACGACCCGAACCCTGGACAAGGTCCCGGTCGAGCGGCGATAAGGTCTTATTCAGAAGGCTTCTGCCGGAGCGTCGTTTCTTTCTCGCCTTAGTTTAATAAAAGCCGTGATGATCAGATATATCGCAAGCAGTATCAGAACCAGCGAAGCGACACCGTTGATCATTTTTACATCAAACCCGGTCGTTGCCTGAAAATTTCCATAAACAAGCAGACCCAAAGCCCAAAGCGTGATCGTTAAAACGAAGAGCATCGGAAGCAGTGTAAATGCAATGCGCTTTCGCGCTTTATAGAGCCAGGCCGTGATAGAAAGCAGGGTCAACGCCGCAAGGAGCTGGTTTGACGCGCCGAACAGCGTCCAAAATTCCACCCACGAACCCGGCTTCGCATAGAAGATCAAAACGAAAGGCAGAGCGACCGTTGCGATCGTGCCGATCACCGCACCGATACGGCCCGGCACGCCGATCAATTCCTGAACTAGATACCGCCCAAGCCGCATTCCGACGTCGAGCGTGTCAAAGACAAAAGTCGAGAAAGCCATTGCACCAAACGTGATCGCGAATGGAAGATTTTCTTTGCCGATGATCAAAGTCAGAAATTCGCCGATGCCGTTGCCGTAGATCTTGCCCGCGGCAAATGGTTTGCCATCCGGGCCAAAGATCATTTCGTTGCTCGCGATCATCACGACGACAAGCGCCATAAATGCGACGAAACCTTCGGCGAGCATCGCACCATAGCCGATGGGCCGGGCGTGAGATTCTTTATCGAGCTGTTTCGATGTGGTTCCCGAACACACCAGGCCGTGAAAGCCCGAACACGCGCCGCAGGCTATAGTTACAAAAAGGAACGGAAAGAGCATTCCGGTCATGCCGCCTACATCCCACGATTTGAACGCCGGCTGCTGGATCGTATAACCGCCGAAGAAAATGCCGATCAGCCCGACCACGATCGCAGTATAAAGAACGAACCCGCCGAGATAACCGCGCGGTTGGAGCAATGCCCAGACCGGCACGAGCGACGCCGCGATGCAGTAAAGCAAAATAACAATGCCCCAGGTTTGATGGCCGAAACTGAATACGTTCGAAAACATTGTGCCTAGATAGGCGACGCCGAAAACGGCGGGTACGAAAACGACGGTCGCGAGCCAGAGCGGCGGTTTGATAAAACGTTCGACCAACCCGAGCAAGATCGAAAGCAGCAAATACGCGATCGATGCAAAAGCGACCGCTCCGCCGGGATTAAAGCTCTGTTCGCCGGCTAAAGCATCGTCGCCGGAAACGAACGTCCCGGCAGTGATATCAGTAAATGCAACTATCACATAGACGAGTGCGAGCCAGATAAATGCCATCATCGCCCGGCCTGCACCGCCGCCCAATTTGTCGCGAGTGATCTCTGCAATGGAGCATGCTCCGTGGCGTACCGACGAGGTGAGTGCTGAAAAATCATGCACGGCGCCGATCAACACAACGCCTATTGCGATCCAAAGCAAACATGGAAGCCAACCAAATGCGATGCATGCGATGATCGGTCCGGCTAACGGGCCCGCGGCGGCGATCGCCGAAAAATGCTGCCCAAAGAGATAGAATGGCGATATAGGAACGAAATCTTCGCCGTCGTTCACCTTGTTCGCCGGTGTCGTCCGTTCGTCGTTGAGTTGAAATTGCTTGGCTATCCAGCGGCCATAGCCAAAATATCCCAACACGAGCCAGGCGAGGAAAATGACAGCAATAATTGTAAGCATAAGCCTTATGAAACCGCCCGGAGATCGTTCGAGGCGTCGATAAAATCTACACGAGCACGTGCTCTTGTTCAAGTTGGCTAAATCTTGACATTTAACTCTTGTTTCGGTACCCTGCTAACAACAATTTGGCAAGGGGAGTAGATTGCCCTTAAGAGGTCCTTTCGGTCGTCAATACGAGCAGAGATGCTCCGGCCAAGAGGCAAAGTATCAAGACCTTGCGCGATGACACGACAAATGTCCGCGTGAGGTTTTTTCTTTGCGGACGTGATAACTTTATCGGAGGTTCACGTATGATACTTTTTCCTTTTGCTGAATACTGGTGGCTCTATCTTGGGTTCACCGGCTTTGTTCTGTTAATGCTTGCACTTGATCTCGGTGTCTTTCATAGAAAAGAGCACGAGGTCACGTTCAAGGAAGCGACTATCTGGAGCGCTGTCTGGGTATCGCTCGCACTGCTTTTCAATTTCCTTCTCTATCGATATGCTCTCTGGAAATTTCCGCAGGACGAACGGCTTATGTCGATGCCGGATTTCGTACCGGACCTTGCCGCATGGACCGTATCGCTGGAGTTCCTGACCGGTTACATCATAGAAAAATCGCTCTCGGTCGATAATATTTTCATTTTCGTAGTGGTTTTTGCATATTTTGCGATACCGGCAAAATACCAGCACCGCGTTCTTTTCTACGGCATCGTCGGAGCACTTATCTTCCGAGCGATATTCATTGGCGCGGGTTCGTGGTTGATGCAGTTCCATTGGGTGATATATGTATTCGGCGGTTTCCTGATCATCACCGGACTGAAGATGATGTTCAGCGGGGAAAACGAGATCGAGCCCGCTAAGAATCCGGTGATTCGTATTTTCACCAGGTTTATGCCGGTCACAAAGCAACTGCACGGAAAGCATTTTTTCGTCCGTGAGCATGGCCGATGGGCGGCAACGCCGCTGTTTATTGCGCTGCTTTTCCTTGAGATGACGGATATCATTTTTGCCGTCGATTCCGTTCCGGCTATCTTTGCGATCACGGCCGAGCCGATGATCGTATTTACCTCGAACATATTCGCAATTCTCGGACTTCGATCGATGTATTTTATGCTCGCAGGTGCGGTTACGAAGTTCTACCTGCTCAAATACGGGCTTTCGGTCGTGCTTGTCTTTGTCGGCCTGAAGATGGTGTGGCTAAACGATGCGTGGGGTGGAAAATTTCCGATCACATGGTCGCTCGGTTTCATTCTGACGACGATCGCGATCTCGATCGCCGCTTCGCTTCTGTTTCCAAGAATGGAAGATAAAGAAATAAAGAGCCACGTTACGATCGGATAAGGTTTCCTTAAGCCGCCGCCAAAGCTATGCTAAACTTTCGCCGAGTTATGGAAAGCGAAAGATCGGTACAGGAAGTCTATGCGCCAAAGAGCATTTGCTTTGGCTGCGGCCCAGCAAATGAGAAAGGGCTGCATATTCGCAGTTTTGAGGATGGTGATGAATTGGTGGCAGAGTGGCACGCCGAGCCCTTTCATCAGGCATTTCCTGGCGTGCTAAATGGCGGGATCATCGGTGCACTGCTCGACTGCCATTCCAATTGGGCTGCCACGATACACCTGATGAAAAAGCGTGGCGAGAATGCCGCACCATGCACCGTGACGGCCGAATTTCATGTAAAGCTTCTCCGGCCCACACCCGTAGGTGGGCCGATAACGCTTCGCGCCCGCGTGGTCGATTCGACCGAAGACCGCGCGACTGTCGAAGCCGAATTGATCGCCGGCGGCAAGGTTTGCGACACGTGCCGCGGCGTCTTTGTAGCAGTGGGAGAAGGCCACCCGGCATACCATCGCTGGTAGCCCTTTTCGGTTCTGATCAAAACAACATTAGTGCTTCATTTTCGACGGCCTGAAGCGGATGAACAATTGCCACCCGGCGTGCTTCGTTCCGCCGTAGTATGGAATAAGCGATGCCGGATTCGAATTGAACGTCGCCATTCCGCCGAGACCCACATCAAGTCCTTTGTCCTTCACTAGATCGCGGACATATCCGATGGAATAAGTTCCTAGCCAGAAAGCCTCGTCGTGAAGCGGATCTTCGTGCGGAATCACAATTTCATGTCCATCCTTTTTTGCACGTTCGATCCGTCCGAAAAATGCGTTCTTGCCGAACGAGTAATCGCTTTCGAACAGGAACGAATTCGTCGCGTGGCCTTCTTTATAGTTCTGGCCCCAGACGAAGGTCGTCGCCCAGTTGCGGTCGTCGCTGAACGCCTTGTTGTACATCGCCGAAGCGGTCGTTCGGTGCATATGGTCAAGATCGGGTTCGGCGCGTTCCGGTCGTTTCAGATACGCGTGCGAGATCTGAAACGAAAGGTCTTTTGTTGGATTGACCGAAAATCTTCCGCTGAATGAATTGAGCTGTAGTTTATCAAAAGCCCAGCGGTTCTCATCCGGCTCGGTGCCATTAAACACACTGCCTTCAAATTTGAATTTACCGAAGTTGTAACCCGCCGTCAGCACGCCCCAGGTTATATGCGAAGCGTCCTGCCAGTGGTGGCCGATCGGTGCATCGGGGTTGTTCATTCCCGAAGGCCGGTGCCAGAACATCGCGGGGCCAAGTGCCGGTTCGCCGACAATTCCACCGTAAACGAAAAACGATTGGTCTTTGAACGTCTTTATCGAATACGAAGCCGACAATTCGGAGATAAAGTCGTGCGGATGCTGCCGGTCGTGTATCGGCTGGCCCTGATAAAGTTCGCCCGATTGGTAAAGCAGCGGATAACCCCAGCCGCGTTCGATCGCCGGATCGAGGCTCGCCATTATGCGCAGCCCCAGCTGAGATCGTTCAGAAAGCGGCCGCGAATACATCGCCATGAACATCGTCGGGGCCGAAACGCGGGAACGGCTTCCCTTTCCGGCGACCGAAACATCGCGGTCCGAACCTATCTGCGTATAGCGAAGAAAACCCGTGCCCATCAGCATCAGCATTCCGCCATCGCCATACATTTTCATATAGCCATAGGTCGGAGATGAATCAGGCAGCCATGACGTTCCGGAACCCTCGCGGCTTCCGGGATCGCCGATATCCACGCTCGATCGCATCTCGTGTCCCGAATGGTCGTCCTTCTTTGTGTCCGTCATTCCACCGTGGTCGTGCGGAGTCGGTGAAGCGGCGGGCCTCGGCGTTCCGTGGTCATGTCCCGAAGGGGTTGGTGTAGGTGTCGGAGACGGAGAATCGCCGTGATGTTGGTGTGGTGTTGGCGAAGCAGCAGGTTTTGGTTTGTCGTGGTCTTCGTCATCTGAATGAACATGGGTTTGTTTTTCAGGCGGTTTTACAGCCGCACCCGGAGCTACACCGACAGCGATGTTACCCCACATACCTCCACGGGCATGGCCGCGGACCGAACAAAAATAGATATATTCGCCGTTAGACTGAGCCTTGAGCACAAGTTCTTCTGCCTGTAAAACGCCGTCCTCGCTTCTTGCTGTCAAACGTTCGGAACCGGCCGTCCGCTCTGTCGAAGGCGTCAATTCAAAAGGTGGTTTTATGTGGGCGAAGCGGACGTCGTGCCGCATATCGTAATCAGTGTTTATGAACAGAATGCGAAGCGTTGCACCGGATGGCACCACCAACGTCGGGTTTCGCATTCCCTGAATACGATAAGACAGCATGTCGTCCTCAGGCCCGGTGGTAATTACCAGCCTAATATCCTGCTCTTTGAACGTAAGGGTGCTGCCGGATGAAAGTCCGCCTGTGCGACTTTTTTCGAGCTCGGCGAGTTCGTTTGCCTTTACTGTTTTCTTTTCGCTGCTCACGAGCGCAAAGGGTTCATGGCCCAGTGCAACCACATTCGCAGCGACCGTGATGATTGCAAATAGTATTACTTTGATCATTAGACTCCTTGTCAATAATTCGAAATGTAAGATCGGTGCCTTTCAGTTGATGGCACACGAACGCTTAAACGAAAGACGGAACCGCTTTTGCTAGCAGTCAGCATTCGTTGGGGTCGGATTGTTCGGATTAAAGGCGCGGAGGTGCGCGCGAAGGCCCGGAGAAAAGCTCGGGCGGAGAATGATGATCGGTCAACCGATCGATAATACCGACCGATGTCTGTTGAGTGAAAAATGCGTTAATGCCGTTAAATCTGACTTCAACGACTGCGTCGGTATCAGCGGACTGCTTGAAGGCCTTCTTTTCAGATTTTGCCGAAACGGCCGGGACCGGCACGCGAATAAGGCAATCACAATCTACGCGGAATGAATCTCCGGATTGTGTCGGCTGTTCCCCTTCGACCGCCGGGGTTCCATGAGCGAATGAGTGGCACGAAACCGTTTCCTCAACCGCTGCCGTTTCATGATGCGAACACGCACACGCCGACACGGCCGACACGAACAATGCGAAGATCGTCAGCGAAAGCAGGAGAATTTGAGATGGCCGTTTCCGGAGCGTCATAATTAGCCCTTATAGACTAACACTTTCCAGCGACTCGATTAAAGCAGATCTTAGACGATCAACGTCTCCAGCAGGAATAATCGTAATTCCTTCAACGTTAGCAACGCCGCACGCTTCACTGGCGATGACAGGGATGTTATTTGCCGCTGCCATCAGAAGCCTTCGCGGGCGGTGCTCGACGAAAGCCGGAAGCACTACGACGCTGCCAGATGCAATGGCTTCAGGGCCTGCGGGTTCAACATCGAAACCCTTCCAAAAATCTTTATCTTCGATGGTCGGGCCCATCAGCGTTATCGTTGCATCGAGACCGCGGACTGCTTCGCGCACTTCGTAACAGCCTTTTCGGCCTACAGTCGATGCCGGAAAGACTATAACGGGTCGTTCATTCTTTTTCCGGGGTGCTGTGACGATCTCAGGCATTTTCCAATCGAGCAAGACGGCACGATCAGGGAAAACGGAAGCGATGGCTGAATGCGGCGTGATGATCGACCGAGCATGCTTTAGCGCCGATGCCTCGGCAGATGCCAGCTCTTGATCTGCACGAAAATCACCTAGCGTAGTGCTTTCCGGGTGAAGTTCGGCTGCACGGTCAAGACGAGACTGAAGTTCATTTATCGGCAAGGCGGTCATCAGAACATCAAAGGTACGCCCGCCGAGATGTCCGTCTCGCCAGAGATACTTCAGCAGATCTTGTTGGATCACCAGATGGAGATCATCGGCCTTGAGCTTTCGGGCATAGCTTTCGGCAAGCCGCTCCTGCATAGCCAGAAGGTTCATCTGGCGTGCCGCACCTTGCTGCGAAAGCTTTCGCGACCGGTACGACCGGACGAGGGTCGTTAACAAACTCTGATCGACATTTCCACAGCCCTTTGTATCCCAGGCGTAATTCCCTTTGCGAAAGAATTTCCCGTCGAGCGGGATCAGTGTCCGATCGTTCTCCTTTCGGTGCCCGTTGATGTAAGCCTGAAACTCGGGCCAGTATTCGTCGAGCAGGTAGGCGGTTCGTCCAAATTCAGTAGAGACCGACGTTACCATTTTATGACAGCTAACTTCGCCGCAAGTTGCGCAGCTGTTAACGGTCGATGCATTTCGCGTAGTCCGCCCGATCTTGTGAAACTGGTTCACGATCTCGCCTGCGTGGAACGCTATCGTGAGGTTTTCAGCATCCATCTTTGCCTCGATACGGAAATCGATCGGCGAGCGGAAACGCAGATCGATATAGTTCCAAAAAACGGTCGCATCGCGGCCAACCTCGGCCAGCGAACCTGCGATCACCTGAGAATGAGCGTGCCGTTCGACGATCTCGAAATTTGCCTTTAGCGCTGCATCGTAGAGCGCGTTCGACAGTTGGCAGAGGCCTCCGCCGACCGTTGGGATCAAGCAGCCTTGCCGGATCTCGCGGCCGCTGACATATCCGGAGGCGGTACGTGTCCTTCCGATCTGCTTCCAAAAACTGAATATCTGGCCGGCGGAGACCTTTACGCCGTCCAACTGCGAGATCGCCAGCCGTAGGTTTTGGATCTTTCCGGCCACAAGGAATCGCTCTCGCGGATCGGTCTCGGTCCAAAGCGGCGTTACAGATGTAGCGATCGCCCGCGCATCGGCAAAGATTGGCGACCGCGGATGTTTCCTGATCGTAGGATCAAGGCGGTTTTCAACTCCGCGCCTTAGCTGTAGCAAGGTCGCCTTCCCGCGAAAGATAGCAGATTCCAATCGCGAAGGAACATCTCGAATCGTGTGAGCAGCTTGGGCCATAACCGGAAAAGATTATAGCCTGTTTCAGTTTGAAATTGGCGATCTGAAACGCTGCGTTGAACGTTGGAGCTTCGCTTCACGCAAATTAAAGCTTGCGCATTCGGCATTGACCAGATACAAATAGGAGATATGCAGGTCGAATGGAAATTGAAGGGACAGGAACCATATCTTGACTTTCGCGTTGCCGAATGGCCGGGTGTAAAGGTTCGGCGGGCGCGGGTTTTGCCGGGGATCATTCCCGAACATTCTAGCGAATTTCACGAGATAAGCGTGTCGCTTGCCGGCAAGTTGAAGACCGTAAAGGGCACTTCGACCGGAAGGCGAAAGATCACCTGTGTCGAAGGCGAGAATATTTGCCTGACGCCAGCGGGGCAATTTATCGGTGCCGAATGGGATGAGCCGATAGATAATATCGGGCTGTTTGTCGATGCCTCCACGGTTTCCGATTTTGCGCTCGAGAACGGCTTTTCGCCGAATGTAAAGCTCCGCGAGGTCTATGAAGGAAACGACCAGCTTATAAAGACCATCGCGTTCTCGCTGCTCGAGAATGCGGGCGACGGAACGCACCTCGACCGGCTGTATGCCGATTCGCTGATCCAGTCACTAACGCTTCATTTGTTAACAAACTATTCCGAATCTAACGGTCATCGCCTTCCTAAGGCCGGCGGCCTTTCGGGTTATAAACTGCGGCGGGTGACCGAGTTTATCGACGCGAATCTTGAGAGCGACCTGGGGCTTGCAGAACTGGCCGCTGCTGCCGGTTTAAGCACATTTCATTTTGCAAGATCGTTCCGCGTATCAACCGGACAAACTCCGCAGCAATACGTAATGCGGCAGCGGATCGAGCGGGCAAAGCACCTGCTAAGCAGACCGGAGATTCCGCTGGTCGAGGTCGGCTTTCTATCAGGGTTTAAGACCCAAAGCCATTTCACCGCACTCTTTCGAAAATCGACAACACTCACTCCAAAGCTATGGCGTGCCGCCCGGACAGGTTGAATTCAGCAATCTCAGAACATTTTCAGCAATAAGCCGAAAGACCGCGGATCGAGCCATTTCCTAAACTTTTCTCAGGCGTTATTACGCTCAGGAGGTAAAAGGAAATGCGTTCTATTATTTTTTTCATATTGATCACACTTTCGGCATTTGCCGCAAATGGCCAATCGGCTGAGGCCTTGACCAATTTCAACATTGGCATCGAATTATCAAAGAGCGGCGATCACGAAACCGCACTTCGGTGTTTTACGGCGGCTTTGGACGACGCAAACGACGATGCACGCGACCGGGCATTTCAGGCAAGGGTCAATTACAATATCGGCGTTTCTGCATATCAGCTAGGCAAGTTCGAACTAGCCATCGAACGGCTTGAAACGGCTATCGTTCTTTCCGGCTTTAAGTACGAAAAAGCATACTTTGCGCTGGGAATGACATACGCCGAAACGGGCGAATGGGCCGAGGCACGAAATGCATTCCGCAACGCGATAGCGCTCAACGAAAAGAACGGCGAGGCGTGGTTCGACCTTGCATTTGCATATCTGGCGCTTGGCGAACAGGAAATGGCGATGACGGCGTTCGCAAGGTCGGTCAAATATAGAACTATTGATGCGCCGATCGCTGAAAATAACATCGGTGTTCTGCAAGCCCATCGGGGGAACTTTCGCACGGCCGAAAAGCATTTTCGTAATGCGATCCGGCTCGCGGGCGGAGCTTTCACGATAGCGTCTGACAATTTGAACGAATGCCGGCAAATGGCATTGGACACCAGGGAACGGCCGCCCGCGACGACGCTTGCGATGGCAGGCAGGGAGAGCGGGATACGAACAAAATATGAATAAACAAGACGACACAATGGCGATCTTAAAACTCTATGAGCTTCGGCGGGATGAGCAGATGCGGGCCGCGCGGCAATGGTATTTTTCCGAATTTGCCCCGGCGTCCGCGATGGACATCGTAAAGCTCTTCCAAGACGGCGAACGGGCGAGTGCGAATTTCCGGATGGTCGCGTCATATTGGGACACGGCGGCCTCGCTGGTATTAAACGGCGGCATCGACCGGCAGATGTTCCTCGCGGCGAACACCGAGCACATTTTCGTATATGCAAAGATCGCCGATCATCTGGCGGGCGTTCGCGAAATGTTTGGCGAGCCCGATTTTCTGCAAAACCTGGAAACGCTTTGCCGCGAAATGCCTGACTTTGAACTAAAACTTGCCGGGCGAAAGCGGCTGGCCGCGCTCTGGACACAGAAGAACGATGCGGGCCAGATGGGCTAGAAATGCGATAAATGTTCACATGCGAGTGCGTGCGATGTGAACACCTGTGAACAAAAGTGGGCGTTTTTGCCCATTTTTGCGCCACGCGGGGCACGCGCGCCTGGCGCAAGGTGGCGCAAACATCGGCGTTTTTGCTTGTTTTCGCCCATTTTTGTTCCGTTCCTGACACGCGCGAACGGAACATAGCGGAACAAGAATCGGCGTTTTTCGCATTTTTGGGCGTTTTCGCCCATTTTTGTCCCATTGCGTTCGTGTGCGACCGGGACAACCTGGGACAAACATCGGCGTTTTTACCGATTTCTGAAGATGCGGGATATTTCGGGCGGAAGATCACGGGGCCGAGTATAGCAGATGTTTCATTTGCTGTAAATAGTTTTATTCACGCAACAGCCCGACACCGGCGAGGCAAGCTCCGCTGCACAACACCGCGGCAAGCCCCAAGATCACTTACCACTTACGACTTGCCTTGATACTTATTGTATGTTGATCGCTGCATACAATGCGTATAGCCTCGGGATCAGCTAAAAGCTAAAAGCTAACAGTGCAAAGGGATTGTCCATTGTCCGTTATCCATTGTCCGTTAACCAAAAATGCCCGACAGCGAACTTCTTACCAAATTCGGCACACGCATCCGCACCTTACGCACCGCCCGCGGCCTCACACAAGAAAAACTCGCCGAACTCACCGGCTTCCACCGCACCTACATCGGCATGGTCGAACGCGGCGAACGCAACATCTCGCTAAACAACATCGGAACGTTTGCAGAGACTTTTCAAATTTCGTTACCCGAACTCCTCGATTTCGAAACCACGCGAGGTGAACGCTAATGGTCGATCAATCGTTCACCGTAACGCGCAAAAATAACGCTACCGAGAAAGAGGGAATTCAATACATGGAATCCTTGAACAAGGGATTCTTTTTCGTTAACAAAGATGAGCGAAAGCGGATTCTCGAACTGCTCGACCAACCGAAGAACTTTTCGCGTTCGTTCGATATGGTGCTGATCCCGAAGTTTGCAGATTCTGTGCTTTCAATCGAAGCAATTGAAACGCACATCGACGAGGTCACTCTCGTCGAGCTGAAATGCACACGAGCGTTTCTGCCAAATAATCCGAAAGGCTTTTTCTTCGGAGCAACAGAAAACGAATTCGAATTCGGCGAACGCCTAGGCGACAAATATCGCTTCTGCTTCGTCTGCCTAAATCCGGCTTCGCCATCGTACGCAATGCTCTCAGTTCCCGAACTCGAAGCAATCATGCGAACGAAGCGGATTCAGTATCAAATTAATTTATGATAGTTGAGAACAGACGGACGCACTTCCAACACTTGGACGCTTTAGCTAAGGATATCGCTGAGTGTGAGAACAACGGTAATCGGATGTCTGAGGTGTTATTGCGAATAACATCTGATCTATATATCGCGGCCAAAGTCGAAAAGGAATTTGACGGGGAGAACTTTTCGAGTGCCTATCATTCGCCCATTACAGGCGACTTGGAATTCTTAGTTGGTCGAATCCTTTTCCACTTCAGCGAATTGAATAATCTTAATTGGACCATCCACGTCCGACGACAAAAGGCGAGTACCGCGCCTGACATACGAATCGATAAGTGCGGAGCAACGGTTGGAATCATTGAAATTAAAGCAAAGGCTGGATGGATGCAGTCGTTTTTCTCACCGGAGCAATATGCACGGGATAAAGCAAAATTCGACGCAGAAAGTGGAGAATATGACCCAGATGCTGGGAATCTTCGTTCGAAAAATCAACTGACGAAATATGGCTCCGCGTTTGGCATTGGTCCTGAAAGTATTTTCCTATTGCTACCCACCCTTGCCCTGGTTCACAGAAAAAAATCGACGCTATCGATTCAAGACTATCGAAAGTACTTTGCTGAAACATCGGCTATACCAGCTGAGAATCTCGTTCTACTCTCATCGAATCTTAGCCTTGACCTTTCATACCGTATGGGAAATCTTGATCCCACAGGCGATTTCGAAGGCATGTTGAAGAAACTTGTGGATCGTTCAGAAACTCTTCCGATTTTACCACCTAATTTAAGTCGGGATGGTGCCATTTTAATCCAACCTTCCGCAGTGACGAGAATCCGAGCGAACTCGAAGTCATTCATTTCAAGCAAACATTCCAACTTATTTCATTTGCCGCGTCGCACTAGTCGAATGTGGGAGAGCTCTGAGTCAGAACTCTACAAAGATAATTGGTGGTTCAGTTTTTATTTGCACAACCTGGAAAACGCTGAGGCGATAATCCTTGCGGGTGCAAGAGACTATCTGAATAAGGACTTCACTTTACTTAAGGTGCCTCGTTCCTTCATCCTGGATAATCTTCAGCGGCTTGATGTAAACCGAGATGGATGCGTCAATCTCTACATTGGGATGAAGGACTATATAGATCAGCGAATGGAAGATGGACTAAGCTTTAAACCGTTCCTCGTAAATTAAACCTATGAAACTCTATTACCCCGAGTGTACCAGCATATTTTTGACCAACGTCGCTAGTATCCAATTAAAAGGACTCCATGCAGTGGTAAACGAAGGCGATTAGAAACATAGAGGGTTTCGAGAAAGATGTGGATCTTAGAAAAATCATCGGATCCGCGATAATTATTTCGCACGGCAATAACCAAATATTCGACGCCGAACATCATACAGGCCTGAAATATATCCTTAAGAAATTGATTGTTGTCGACCGCTCGACCTGCCTCGACTTCAAGCACTATCCTTCCGTCGTGGCTCACAGCATCGGCGTTGAATGATTTGTCGATCTTATTATCGAGGCCAAAGAGAACCGGAACGCCGATCTTCTTGTCCTTTGTTTTCCCAGACTCGACCCTGAACCCGTTGGCTTCAAGCCCTTGTCTAACCTTTGATAGGACGACGTCGCTAGACAACGTCTTAGTTGCAGAGCCAATCTCCTTCTCGGAAGCTTTGAAGCAATTGACCACGGCCTCAATCTCAGGGGTAATTCCTTGCGAACGCGGAAAGAATTGATATTTGATCATACGAGTTCGTCGAGTATCTTTTTCCGAAGTTGAAAATCCGACAGCTTGAAGTAGTGGATTGGTATGAAGTAGAAAATCAATTCATCCACCCATCCCGCTTCGTCGGAAGTGTACCCGTAGAGGTCATCGTAAAGCAACAGGTTCAGTTGTGTCGAGGCTACAAAATATCTTCCCCATTTCGGACGGAGATCGATCAGGCGTAACCTGTAAATTCGGCCTTGAAATTCAACGCTATCATAAGTCCTTTTCACTTTGCTTCCCATCTGATTATTCTCCGATTATCGAGCATCATAGTCGGATTTCGAATAGTCCAAAATCGAATATTGCGATGGCCGATTCGTTCCGCCCGCGTCTCGCGGAGGCCTAGCCTCTGCGAGACGCGGGCGGGGAATTTAAAGCACCCGAAACCGTTGCCTAAAGGCAACGGCAATTCAAGGCAACGGCAATTCAAGGCAACGGCAATTCAAGGCAACGGCAATTCAAGGCAACGGCAATTCAAGGCAACGGCAATTTAAGGCAACGGCAATTCAAGGCAACGGCAATTTAAGGCAACGGCAATTCAAGGCAACGGCAATTCAAGGCAACCGCGATAAAGGCAACGGCGATTCTGATCTAACTGAATATCGTTATGCGGCGTTTTGTGTTATAAATGAAACACGGTCTATGGCACGGTATGTATTAAAACGCGATGCGGGGAATTTGCCGGAGCGGTTAACGCGTTACAAGAGCGAACTGAACGCAGAGCAGTTTGCGGTGGTCACGGCACAGCCGAAGGCGACGCTGGTGGTGGCAGGTGCGGGGACCGGGAAGACGCGGGCGATAACGTATCGGGTGGCGTATCTGCTCGAACAGGGCGTTTCGCCGCAGAGGATAATGCTGGCGACGTTTACGAACCGGGCTTCGAGGGAAATGCTCCGGCGGGTCGAGGCGTTGACCGGTTCGCAGAACGTGCATCGGGTTTGGGGCGGAACGTTTCACCGGATAGCGAATCTAATTCTGCGGCGGCATGCGGTCTCGCTCGGGTTCGATTCGAACTATTCGATACTCGACAGCGAGGACGCGAAGGATTTTATCAACGTCTGCATCGATGACGCCGCGATCGACACAAAAGCGAAGCGTTTTCCAAAGCCCGAGGTCGTGCAGGACATCATCAGCTATGCGACGAACACCGATCTGCCGATCGAAAATGTGATCGTTGGAAAGTATCCGTATTTTGAAACGCTGACGGCACAGATCAAACGCGTTGATGCGATCTATCACGCGCGAAAGCTTGAGCGAAACGTAATGGATTATGACGATCTGCTGTTACGGCTCAAGCAGCTTTTGACCGAAAAACGCGAGATCGCAGAGCTTTATGCCGAACAGTTTCAGCATATTTTGGTCGATGAATATCAGGACACGAACCGGCTGCAGGCGGAGATAATAGACCTGCTGGCCGTAAAGCACCGCAACGTGATGGTGGTTGGCGACGATGCGCAATCGATCTTTGCGTGGCGCGGTGCGGAGTTCACGAACATCTACGAATTCCCAAAACGATATCCCGAAGCCGAGCTTTTTAAACTCGAGACGAACTATCGTTCGACGCCGGAAATATTAGGCCTGGCGAACACTTCGATCGCGGCAAATCGGCGGCAGTTTCCAAAGATGCTGACGGCGGTGAAGCGTTCGCGTGACGTAAAACCTGCGCTTGTTCCGTGTTCGGATGTTGATCAGCAATCGGTGTTTGTGGCGTCGCGAATATTGGAGCTGCGCGATGAAGGAACGAGCCTCGAGGACATCGCGGTGATGTATCGCTCGCACTATCATTCGATCGAATTGCAGCTGGAACTGGCGCGGCGGAATATTCCGTACCGCGTGCAATCCGGCGTGCGGTTTTTTGAACAGGCGCATATCAAAGACGTCGTTTCTTATTTAAGGATACTGGTGAATCCGCGCGATGAGCTGGCGTGGAAGCGGATATTGAAGCGGATACCGGGAATTGGGAATGTGACGGCGAATCGTGTGTTTGAGGCCGTTTCGTACGGTTTGTCGGCAGTCGAATACTCCCATGAATACCCAGAAGACGTTTCACGCAAAGCCGCAGAGACGCAAAGCATTGAGCGGATCCCGGCAAAGGAATTTTCAATTGCGGTCGCCGCGATCAAGCGCTCTGTGCAGGTCTCAAAAGGCGCGCGGAAGGGGCTTGAGGAATTGATCGACCTGCTCGAAATGCTTGTGTCGAACGAGTACCGCGATCAACCGGCAAAGCAGATCACTTATATTTTTGAGAACGGCTATGAGCAATATCTGCTCGAAAATTTTGAGAACGCCGAAGGGCGCAGCGAGGACATTCGGGGGCTCGCACAGTTTTCGCAGCGATATGAGACGACTGAGGGATTTCTGTCTGAACTCGCACTTTTAGCGACGGAGCGATTCAAGGAACCGCAGCCGATCGTCGGTGAAGAGGTTATCGAAGGCGGCGGCGAAGATGAGCTTTTGACGCTGACGAGCGTGCATCAGGCGAAGGGTTTGGAATGGAAGGCGGTGTTTATCATCTGGGCCGCTGAGGGTAAGTTCCCGAGCCCGCGTTCGCTAAAAGAGATCGAATCTGAGGAAGAAGAACGCAGGCTTTGGTATGTTGCGCTCACTCGTGCGAAAGACGAACTTTATCTGACCTATCCGCTGCTGCTAACCGACTACAACCGCCAAACCGTCCTGCAAAAACCATCACGCTTCATCACCGAATGCCCGCCCGCTTTGTTCGAGATCTGGGATATTGAAGAAGAAACTACGGCGTTCGCTGCGCACCCTCAATTGCAAGACAAAACAACCGAGTATCTGAACTAGAGTGGCTCACTAGTTCCCTTCCGACTAATATCCGTTTCTTGCTATGCAATTTCCGAACTGTTATAACGTCCGTGTCATAGGAAGCGGCGGAGGTTTCACTCATGGGCATTAAGGAACAGATGATCGAGATCCTGAGAAGCGACGAGGCCCGGAGGGTCAGGTTCTCGTTCTCGGGCGGCAATGGTTCGGTTTCGGTCGATCAATCTACATTCCGGCGCGTGGCGACGGCGCTGGAGGATGGAACGATCAATGTCGTTGCAGGAGGTGTTCGCGATGGCTGGGCGAAGTATAGTGCGCGTCGCGAGGGGACTTCGGCGGCTAATACTTTTTATTTTGGCCGCAATCAACGCTGGTCGCGCATATTCAACGGACTTGTCATTCACGAATGCGTGCATGCATCGTTCGATCTCACTCGGACCACGATACCGTGGCTGGATAACGAAGCCGCGGCGTATATTTCACAAGCCTATTACCTTAGAAATTCAGGCTTGGCGCGGGAAAGGCTTGAGTTCGGATCGATGCCGAGCATTGCCTATCAGTATGTGAACGGCCTGCGTTCCGGAAATGAATCGGATGTAACGTTCTTCCTTGACGCACTTCGGAACTCGCTGGACAGCAGCCCCGATTATCACGACTATATCAGGACGACGTTTGAGGGAGACGGTTAATTCTATGGCGACATGCCCGCAATGCGGAAAACATTATGATGAAGGGCTGACATTCTGCCTAGATGATGGGTCGTTGCTGCGCGCCGGGATCGCACCACGCTCGGACCTTCGAACAGAACAACTGCGAAACCCATTGACGCAGGATCAAAATGAGCCCGAAACAGTGATCAAACGAATGCCGTCAGCCGGTTTACGCAGCCCCGTGTTTATGACGTTGATCGTTGTTCTGCTCCTGATCGCAGGAGGGTTTGCGGTGCTGGCCGGACTTGGGATCGCGGGCTATGTACTTTTTTCATCTACAGGCGGTAATGAATATACGCAGGATATGACGTCGCCGTCCCCGGGGCCTTCTCCTACGACGAATCCATTCCCCGTCGAAAAAGACGCTGAGCCCATTCCGGTTGGGGAAGACAATCAGCTGCCTGACAACAAGGTCAAGGTCGATTCGAAAACAGTTGATATCAGGAAAGAAGTACCTTCAACTCCCGTTAAGTCTCCGACGCCAGTAGTTGGTGAGACGCGAAATGCACCGGCTGACTCGAAAGCTCCGGTTCCAAAACAGATCTCAGGCGGTGTGCTGAACGGAAAGGCAGTGTCATTACCAAAACCGCCTTATCCGCCTGCTGCGAGAGCGGTCAGGGCAAGCGGTCCGGTTACCGTGCAAGTTTTGGTCGATGAAAATGGCAACGTTGTTTCTGCCCGTGCGGTGAGCGGACATCCGTTATTAAGAGCGGCTGCAGCCGCCGCAGCGAGACGAGCAAGGTTCAGCCCGACCATGTTAGCAGGCCAGCCGGTGAAAGTGTCCGGGGTACTGACTTATATGTTCCATCCGCCCGCTTCGTAGATTTTCGCTGAATGATGTTAAAATCCGCTAAGTTGGATCAACCCATTTGACGGGACCGCCGCCTTGCCGCGCTTCCGACCGAAATTCTATGAAATTTTGCCCGACCTGCGACACTCGCTACGACGAAGACATTCTCCGGTTCTGTATGAAAGACGGAACGCCTCTGGTTGACGAGGAAGAGCCGAAGTTCGTCGAAATGCCAAGCGACAGTCTTGAGGTGCCGATAGAGGATGATCCGTCCGAGGTAACGATAGTTCGCAAGATCAAGCCGCCGGTCGCGGGGCAGCCGATCGACGAAATAGAATTCGAACCGAAAGAAGAGCCTGCACCGCGAATCGTGGTGCCGATGACGGAACCCGAGGCACAGCGTACGAGGGTCGTTGCAGCTCAACAGGAACGCAAGGGAACCAATACGATACTGGTCGTTTTCCTGACAATGTTCGGTACGCTTGTCCTTTTGGGAATTGGGGCCGGAATTTTGTGGGTGTTTATGAATCGCGGAGGTGATGCGGCAAACGCAAATGTGAACACGAGCGCACCGAATGCGAATACGGACGTGAACACAAATCTTGGGATCAGCAATTCGTTTGATTTTGGGAATGTTCCGGTTCAGCATTCAAATAATAATTCAAACACCAACACCAGAACTCCGACGCCAACTCCTTCACCATCACCAAGTCCTTCGCCGACCACGTCGCCTACGCCGCGTCCGACTGAGACACCGGATGACGACGACCCGGATCCAACGCCGACGCCGCTCCGTACACCGTTTCCGGCGAGAACGCCTGCGTCGACGCCGAGCCCGATAATCATTCGACCCGGTTCGACGCCTTCGCGCCCGACCGCAAACCCGACGCCGAGACGTGTGCCGACGCCCTTGGAATAGTGATGGGTTTACTTAAACTGGATCGCTGATTCGACCGCGCGACGCGGATCGATAACACCCCAGCCCTGCCGGTCAACTTCATAATGCGGAAGCCGTTCTGCTGTTTCGATCAATATTCTCTTTACATTCTGTGGAGTGAGGCGCGGGTTTGCCTCGAGCATCTGCGCAACCAGCGATGAGACTATCGGCGCCGAAAATGAAGTGCCGTCAACATATTTATAGTGTTTTGTGATCACGTTCTCGCGGCGGAGTTTTAAGAGAATGATCTGCCGGATCGAATGAACCGGCCGGTCGAGAGCGGCATCGAGTTCAGCGTCAATGCCCGGATTTGCCTTGATGATCGAATGGAGATCGGTGTCTTCGGCATGGTCGAGCTCGTCGAGAAGATGTGCCTGCTGCGCGGTCGGCGTGTTTGGCAGGATCGGTGCCGGAACCCATATCGATGGTGCGATGACCTCCGGTTTTTGGAAGCCGTCGATGGTCGGGCCGTATGACGAACGATACATTCCGCGTTTGGCACGGTTCACTGAATTCTTATCATCAAGCCCGCCGACGGCGATCGCCGATGGCGCACTCGCGGGAGGCACGACCGGATGATCCGGTAGATGGCCTGAGTTCCCAACTGCACAAACAACAGTGATGCCCGAGGCGGTACATCGTTCGACCGCTTGGGAAAGCGGATCGGTAAGATAATGCTGTTCATCGTCGCCGCCGGCCGAGATGTTTATAACGCGAATTCCAAATTTTCCCTTATTCGCCAGAACCCATTCGAGGCCATCAAGAATATTCTGGTCAGTGATTCGGCCCGTTCGAGCCAGTTTCACTAGAACAACATCAGAATCCGGAGCCAGTCCGCGATAGAAACCATTCGACAGCGAACCGTTTCCGGCGGCGACGACCGAGGTCATCATTCCATGCCAACTTGCAACGTCGGGTTGGAAAAGCGAATTTAGATCGCCGTCGGCATCGAGCAAATTCCGATAGGCGACTATTCGGTTTTTTGGCGTCGTAAGGTCAACATGCGGGTAAAAGCCGGAATCGAGAAATGCGATAGTCACGCCTTTTCCGGTAAAACGCTCGTCAGCATCGAGGCGAAGCGGCGTTGAAAGTACGTGCGAACCGTCTTTCTGCATCGCGGCGTCGGCGATGATTTGCTCTTTTGCACGTTCGAAAAGCCGCAGGCAGCGTGCACAAATCGCTTGAAAATCGTGTGTATCCGGAGCGTTTGCCGAGATCAGCTTTTGCAGGCTCTCATCGAGAACCCTAAGCGGAACGAATTCATCTCGTGTTTCACGCGAACACACCGGGCACACTTTGTCGCCCGCTGCGAGGTTGGCGGTGGTCGTTCGATTTTGTTGTGCCTGGGAACCTGTTGAACTCATTTGGGCGTTTCAAGTTTTCCACAATGGGCGGGTAAAATCAACGCTGTCAGTAAACTGCGTCTATGGCAAAGATAGGCCTTGCATTATCGGGCGGCGGAGCCCGCGGATTCGCTCATATCGGCGTGTTGAAAGCGCTGGTCGAAAACGACGTCCGGATAGATATGATCGCCGGGACTTCGGCGGGTTCGTTCGTCGGCGGTGCGTTCGCGGCGGGAATGTCGGTCGATGACATCATCGAGATCGGACGTTCTATCAGTTGGTTTGGTGTTTCCGGACTTTCCTATTCCCCTCGAGGACTGCTTTCGAATGCCGCAATGGCAGGATTCATCGAACGTCATTTTCCGGTGACCAGATTCGAAGACTTAAATGTTCCGTTTGCGGCCGTCGCATGCGATCTGGAATCGGGTGACGAGGTAGTTTTTCGCGACACGGGCGACCTGGCGACGGCGATCCGGGCGAGCTGTGCGATCCCCGGTGTTTTTGTGCCCGTTGCAGACGGCAACGGCAGATATCTGGTCGATGGCGGCGTGACATCGCCGATGCCGACAAGGGCGGTTAGAAAGCTCGGAGCGGAAATGGTGATCGCGGTCGATCTGCTTACATGCGGCACGGGGATGGGCGGCGTTCCATCTACGTTCATCGGGACAATGGTCCAATCAGCGATGATGATGATCCGAACCGCCTCGCGAAACCAACATTACCGCGCCGACGTAATAATCGAACCGCAGATCGCACATATCCGCCCGGATGAGATCGGCAAACGCGATGAACTGATCGAACTCGGCGAAAAGGCAGCAATTGAAAAGCTGGACGCGATCAAAGCGATGATCGACGAGCAACACTAGGGCGCTCGCTCGATGTGTTAGAATAATTCTTCCAAACACAATTATGTACGAAGAGCACAATTCCTTTGAGGACGAAGCTGTCTCTGGCGATGGTTCGCGGCGCGATTTTTTGAAGAAGTCGGCGGTTGCGGGCATCGGCGCGGCGGCTATCAAGGCTGCGGCAGGTGTACCGGTCGTTGCGAGCGAACCGACGATAGTAAATGGCGTTCCGGTCGAGAGGCTTTCGGTAAAGCTGAATATTAACGGCAAGGAACACACGCTGCCGGTCGATACGCGAACGTCTTTGCTTGATGCACTTCGCGAACAGCTTGAGCTGACGGGTTCAAAGAAAGGCTGCGACCACGGCCAATGCGGTGCCTGCACGGTGATAATCGACGGCCGCCGACAGCTTTCATGCCTTACGCTCGCCGCGATGTGCGATGACCGGAAGGTGACGACCATCGAAGGCCTCGCCGAAGGCGACAAGCTGCACCCTATGCAGGCCGCTTTCATCGAACGCGACGGTATGCAATGCGGTTATTGCACGCCCGGGCAGATCTGTTCCGCCATTGCCATGCTCGATGAGGCACGAAACGGCGACGCAAGCCACGTTACGGCAAATCTGTCGGTCGTTGCTCGCGGACAGAAACTTTCCGCCGATGAGATAAAGGAACGAATGAGCGGAAACATCTGCCGATGCGGTGCTTATCCGAATATCGTTGATGCTATTTCGGACGTTCAGGCAGGAGGTGCGAAATGAAGCCTTTTGCATTCAAACGAGCGGCCGACAAGGCAAACGCGATCTCTCTGGTTTCAAAGAACAAGGACGCAAGGTTCATCGCCGGCGGAACGAATCTGATCGACCTAATGAAAGAAAGCATCGACAGGCCGACGGAGCTTGTCGATATTTCGCGTCTTCCGCTTTCGGTCGTGCGGGCATTGCCGAATGGCGGCGTTTCGATCGGCGCGTTGGCGAAAAATACCGACACGGCGAATCATCCGATCGTTCGTAAAGATTTTCCATTGCTAACTCAGGCGATACTTGCAGGTGCCTCGCCGCAGATACGCAATATGGCGACGAACGGCGGAAACCTGATGCAGCGGACGAGGTGCCACTATTTTTACGATCTTGGGACGCCTTGCAACAAACGCCAACCGGGTTCGGGCTGCGGTGCGATGGACGGATTGAATCGATATTCAGCAATTTTCGGTTGGAGCACATCGTGTGTGGCCGTAAACCCTTCGGATATGTGCGTCGCTCTTTCCGCACTTGATGCGAAGGTTAATGTTCAAACACCTGACGGCAAGATGCGAGTTATCAAGTTCGCGGACTTTCACAAACTGCCGCTGAATTCTCCCGAGAAAGATAATTCTCTTGCACACGGCGAGTTGATCATCTCGATCGACATTCCAAAGAACAACTTTGCCGCGAACAGTTATTACCTGAAGGTCCGCGACCGCGCGAGCTATGCATTTGCTCTCGTCTCGGTGGCGGCGGCATTGGAGATAAACGGCGGTGTTATAAGACAAGCCCGTATCGCTCTCGGTGGCGTTGCTCACAAACCATGGCGAGCCGAAGATGCCGAGCGATTTTTAATCGGCAAAAAACCGGAAAAGGCCGCATTCGAACAGGCCGCCGAGCTCGCGGTCCGCGGAGCAAAGCCGCTTTCGGAAAACGGTTACAAGGTAAAGCTCGCCCAAAGATCGGTGGCGAAGGCACTTGGGAGGGCGGCAAACGTATGACATTTTCAATGATCGACGACGACCTTAAAAAACAGCCAAGCCGCGTTGATGGCCGGGCGAAGGTAACGGGCAAGGCGACGTATATCGCAGAGTTTCGCTTTCCGAACATGGCTTACGGCTATATCGTGCCGGCGACGATCGCGACCGGAAAGATCACCGCGATAGACGCGAAAGAAGCGGAGCAGCAGCCGGGTGTGGTCAAGGTCTTGACGCACGCAAATGTTCAGAAACTTGCTTCGTACAAGCCCGACGAAGATTTTGGCGAAGGCAGCAAACCGTTCTTTGCGTTGATGACGGACACAGTGCTATTTAGCGGGCAGCCGGTGGCTTTGGTTGTTGCGGACACGTTTGAAACCGCGCGATATGCGGCATCGCTTGTTAAGGTAACTTACACACAAGAAACGCCGTCAACCGATATTTTGAAGGTACTCGACAAAGCGACGCCTGCAGGCCGTCCGCAGCCCGTTCGCGGCACACCGGACGAAGCCTTTGCTGCCGCCGAAATAAAGATCGACGCGACATATACGATCCCCGTTGAGCACCATAACGCGATGGAGCCGCACGCGACGGTCGCAGATTGGACCGATGAAAAGCTGACCGTTTACGACAAGACACAAGGTGTCACGGGTGTGCGAAATTACCTTGCGACACATTTCGGCATTGAACAAAGCAAGATCAGCGTTCAATCGCCGTTCGTTGGTGGTGCGTTTGGTGCTTCGCTTCGGCCGACTCCGAATACGCTGCTCGCCGTTATGGCTTCGCGAGAGGTAAAGCGGCCCGTAAAAGTTGTCTATTCCCGTCGACAGTTAGCGACGGCACATGGTTACAGGCCTGCATCAGTGCAAAAGATAAAACTCGGAGCGGACAAGGCCGGTAAACTGACCGCAATAATTCACGAAGCCGTCCATAATACGTCTTCGCACGAGGTTTTTTCGGAAGACTTGGTCGGCATTTCGCGCACCTTGTATGCCTGTCCAAATGTTCGGACAGATGCGAAGATCACACGAACCGATCTGCAAACGCCGCTCTGGATGCGTGCACCCGGTACCGTTTCCGGTGCATTTGCGCTCGAATCGGCTTTGGATGAGCTTTCTTATCAGTTGAAGATCGACCCGCTCGAGCTGCGTCTGATCAACTATGCCGAGACCGATCCGGATTCGGGACGGCCTTTTTCAAGTAAAGAATTGCGTGAATGCTATCGGCAAGGTGCGGAGAAATTTGGCTGGAAAAGCCGTAAAGCAGAGCCGCGAGCGACCCGCGATGGCAAGTACCTTGTCGGCTGGGGACTGGCTACCGGCACTTGGGGAGCTTTTCTTGCTCCGTCGTCTGCTCGTGTAACGCTGCAGGCCGATGGTACGGTTCTAGTCGAAAGCGGAACGACCGACATCGGGCCCGGAACATATACGACCATCTCGCTCATAGCTTCACGACAATTGGGCATACCGCTTGAAAAGGTCACATTTAAGTTAGGCGATAGCGATCTTCCGACAGCACCGGCCCAGGGCGGTTCGATCACGACGGCCAGCGTCGGCACGGCCGTTCAGGAATGTGCCCAGATCGTTGTCAAACAGTTGATCGAAACTGATATTGCTAAGGGCGGTTCGGTGTTTGATGGCGTAAAGTTCGAAGAATTAGCGTTCGAAAACGAAAAGATCACGGTGAAAGGCCAGTCAAATAAGGCCTCGTCATTTTCAGAATTGTTGAAAAGAAACAATTTAGGCCATTTAACCGCTACCCATACGACACGTCCGGATTTCGGTGAACGCGGCAAGTATGCGACCGCTTCGCACGGAGCCCAGTTCGTCGAAGTAAAGGTTGACGAAGAGATCGGTACGGTTCGCGTAACCCGCGTAGTTCAGGCCACCGCGGCCGGAAAGATCATAAATCCGAAGGGCGCGCACAGCCAGGAAATGGGCGGCGTTGTTTGGGGAATTGGAATGGCGCTGATGGAACATACGGAGATCGACCATCGCATCGGACGGATAATGAACCCGAACCTGGCTGGTTATCATGTTCCGGTAAACGCCGATATCGGCAGTATTGAGACGATCTTTGTCCCGGAAGAGGACACGATAGTTAATCCGCTTGGGGCTAAAGGACTGGGTGAATTGGGACTTGTCGGCATTCCGGCGGCTATTGCGAACGCAATTTATCACGCAACGGGAAAGCGGGTCCGTGACCTGCCGATAACGCCGGATAAGCTCATCTGAAATAAAACTGCCGTTTTGCGCTTGCGCGCTTTCCGCGCCTTCGTTATTATTGGAAATTTGCTAATTGGCTCAAAAAGCCGGTTATTGCAACAGAAAAAGCGCATGGGTGGTCGAGCGGTCAAAGGCAACGGGCTGTAAACCCGTCGGGTTAATTCCCTACGTAGGTTCAAATCCTACCCCATGCACCATGAGCGGGAGTAGCTCAGTTGGTAGAGCGTCAGCCTTCCAAGCTGAATGTCGCGAGTTCGAGTCTCGTCTCCCGCTCCATTTCGTTTTTACGTTTGAGCCCAAGTAGCTCAGGGGTAGAGCGCATCCTTGGTAAGGATGAGGTCCCGGGTTCAAATCCCGGCTTGGGCTCCATTGGATTGTGATTTCAGATTTCAAATTTGAGATTTAAGAGGAAAATAAGCAGATGAGCAAGGAAAAATTCGATCGAAGTAAGCCGCATGTGAATATTGGAACGATCGGTCACGTGGATCACGGTAAGACGACGTTGACGGCGGCGATCACAAAGGTGATGTCGAAGCACAACCCGAAGATGGTAGTG
>JBGSYH010000036.1:0-213965 GCA_041751035.1 Pyrinomonadaceae bacterium
CGCGGATCTTTGCAAAGTGTTTCATTTTAAAATGCATTTAAATGAAACAAAAAATCCCGCTAACTGTCTGAAACAGAACGTGTTACGCTGTCTCATTTGGCGCGTTTTTGAAACAAAAAATGAAACAAAAAGTGAAACAAAACGCGAAACAAAGCTATTCTTTTAAAATGGGACACTTTTTGTCCGTACGCCGTTGAACAGCAGACACTTAACCTATCCCACTTTGCGCAAAAATTGGGACAAAAACGGGACAAAAGTGGGACAGCGGCGAACTAAGCAAGCTAAAGCTTGAAGTCTGACCGGACGCCCTTGCTGACGCGCAGGCTCAGGCATCGAAGCGGCAACCCATGCGTGTCGCACCCTGGGACATTGGGACAAACGGGACAAGACGGAAAGATAATATGAAACCTGCTAAACAACTGGGAACATTGAGCTTGCGGAAACTTAACCGCAGCGTCGATGAATTAGCGTACCGTGATCATCATCTGAACGCAATTGTCACCAAATACGGGCCGCCGCCGCTGTGGGATCGGCAGCCTGGGTTTGCCACGCTTTTGCAGATCATCCTGGAACAGCAGGTCTCGCTGGCATCGGCTAAGGCTTGTTTTGATAAATTAACTGGCCGGATCGGCAACGTTTCGCCGGAGAATCTGCTTGAATTGAACGACACTGAACTAAGGTCGATCGGTTTCAGCCGTCAAAAGGCAGGTTATGCACGGGATCTTTCCGAAGCGGTCCTAAGCGGGCACGTAGATCTCGACTCGCTGGTTCATTTGCCTGATGATGAGGTCCGTGCCGAACTGATCAAGCTCAAAGGCGTCGGCATTTGGACAAGCGATATCTATCTGCTGATGGCTCTGCTCAGGCCTGACGTTATGCCGAAGGGCGATATCGCTTTGCATGCGGCGTGGCATTCGGTTTCAGGCGAGGCAAGGCCAAATTCCGATGAATTTTTGCTGATCGCAGAACGCTGGCGGCCTTTTCGTTCAGTCGCTGCCCGTTTGCTTTGGCATTTTTATCTTTCTGAGCGTGAGGCGAAGAAAAACGGACGCTGAAAGTGCTTTTAAAGCCAACTATTTTCGAACAACGGAACATCTGTTATCGTTGGATAGGTATTATTTGATCAGATCGAGGTTTTATAATGAAAATTAAGCTTTTTGCAGTGTTGGCATTTGCCGCTTTCGCCATTCAGTTCGTAACTCCCGTTTTAGCCGATAAACCAAACCTGAAAGCAGAACGAGCACGGATCAACCAGTTGGTTTCGATGCTTCCTGCTTCTGACGGCGTGATAACGCTGAACACGTCAAGGATGATGAACGAGGCATTGCCGCGGATCTTGGCGAGCAATCAGCCGATGCTTGCCGAGGCGATGGCAAAGATCGAATCGATGCAGCAGAAAACGGGCATTGACCTAAAGAGTTTTGACCACGTTGCCACAGGCATAAATGCAAAGCCGATCGATGCCAAGAATTACGAGATCGAGCCGGTCGTTATCGCTCGCGGTCGTATCAATACCGATTCGATCATCGCGGCCGCAAAAACGGCTGCCGACGGTAAATATCGCGAAGAAAGATTCGACGGAAAGGTGCTTTACATCTTCTCGGTCAAAGAGATCGCTGACGCCAAGACCACTGAAGAACAAAAGGCAAAAGCAGGGAAATGGTACGGAAACATTGTAAACAGCTCGCTTAAGGAAATGGCACTGACCGTATTAAATGCTGAAACCATCGCGTTTGGCACGCCAGTCCGCGTGCGCGAGACCATTGAAGGAAAGACAAAGGTCGCTTCGGACGTGCTTGAATTGCTGGGCAAACGCGAGATCGCGGTGATGAACATGGCTGCAAGAGTGCCCGCCGGAATGGATCAATTCCTGCCGATCGACGCCGATGATCTTGGCACCAGCATCAAGGCAATAAAATATATGTACGGCAGTATGGACATGGCAGGCGATGCCGCTGTCATGAACCTTTCAGCCCGGACCGAGCAGGCGAAAGATGCCCAAATGCTGTTCGAAACGCTCGAAGGCTTGAAGGCAGTCGGCGGCATGCTGCTCGGGAATGCACAACGGCCCGATCAAAAGCTGTATGGACGACTGATAAACGCGGCCAGCATCTCGCGAAACGGAACCGATATATCGCTTGATATCCGGATACCGCAGAGCGATATGGATGCCTTGGTCAGCGTGCTGGTCAAATAGATCGTTCTTTGAGAATTTAACTACGCCGTCGCCGGAAACCACTGTCGCGACGCTGCGAGAATCTTTCGAGGTCGGGATTGAATTTCCCGGCCTCGTCGAATAAAGGGAACAGTTGCTGCCCACTGGAAAGATAACCGGCACGCAGTTCGACCGGCCGAGTTCCGGCTCGGTTGATGACGTGGACACGCGTTCCGCGAACGGTCTCGATCCAGGAGGCAAATTCCTCGGCACGGCCGACAGTAGCCGAAAGCAGCAGCATTCGGATCCGGGGTGGCGTCAATATGATCGCCTCTTCCCAGACGTGGCCGCGTTCTTCGTCCGATAAATAGTGGGCCTCATCGAGGATGACAAGATCGGTCCGAACCTGTTCGCCTTCGCGCAGAGCATCGAATAGCTGATTACGGTAGATCTCGGTCGTGCCAACGATCAGCGGAGCATTGGGGTTTTCCTTTCGGTCGCCGGTTAGAATGCCGACATTCTCGGCGCCGAATTCGGCTATGAATTCGGCATACTTGGAATTCGTCAGGGCTTTGAGCGGTGTCGTGTACCAGGCACGTTTGCCTTGTGCGAGCAATCTTCGGATCTCTTCACGTGCGATCCATGTCTTGCCGCTTCCGGTCGGGGCCGTGACCAGCACATCGTCGGTTTCGATCGCCCTTAGAGCTTCGAGCTGAAAATCGTCGGGTTTGAAGGGCTGCGGTTCGGGAACGCCGATGCCGGAAAGGAGCCGCTCCACCGCCTTATGCTGGGCTATCGTTTGCCGCGGTTCGGCAAAGGAAGACGAACTTTTATCCGCAATTTTTCGTTTAAAATTGCGTTCATCATTATGGCGGCGTGTGCCGTCCGAAGTTCGGCGGCGGTCACGTCTATTATCTTTGCGGGGACGCGGCATATTTGGCGATGTTAGATGTTTCGTGATTCAAAGTCTAATCTTCCAAGCGCCTCCTGGAAATGCTAATATTTAGTTTTGCATCGCAACGAATCGGCGATGCCTTGCGTCTAACGAAAACGGCATGCAGTTTGGCCAGTTTTATTGACCGAAAGACGGTATTTATAGGTTCATTTATATGTTCGAACAGCAATCATACGAACAACCAACGGATCGGATCGAGGACGCGCCTGCGGCGGCCGAAACCGAACTATTTAATAATTACGAGATCAAGACGTGGGATTTTAATCCTCGTATCTACAAGATAGTAGGTGCGGCGGCGGTTTTGAATATCCTTTTCTTTACTGTTCTTGCGCAGACCAATGTTCTAACGGCCCGCGGCTGTCAGAGTCCGTTCGTCGGAAACGTCTGTACGGTGCTTGATATGGCGTACGTTGGAACGGTGCTTTTTGGTACCGATCGCGAAGTTGCCGATCTTGCGTATGAGCGGACGCAGCTCGAGCCGGGCGATGAAGTAACGTTTATTTCAATGGATGGTGTCGAGCCGCAGTTTGAATATCCGGCGGGATATTTCAAGCTTGCTAATCCGGAACAGTTTCAAACCGATCCGTTGGCCGGGTTCGATAACGTAAATTCGGGTTTCCCGACGAACGTTACGCCATACACTCCACCGGCTCCGAGGAATGACCTTGCGGCGCGTCCGCAAAGGACCCCTAAACCGATCAAGGGGAATCCGATCGTAGGTGAAGTGAAGGATCCGTGGGGCGACGATACCGAAACGGCTGACAACGGCGCCAAACCCGGCAACGGCAAGCCCGGCGAGGGAACGGTAGCCGATAAAGGAAAACCCGAACAGACGCCTGAACCCGTTGAAGAGTCGCAGCCTGACAGATTAGGTGTGTTTATCAATAAACGCCCGCTTCGTGAAGGTGCTGATGAAACGATCGCCAAGATCGACAGCGGTGCAATAGATCTAACGAAGTCCTTCAAGGCATCGATCGCCGGCTCGCTCGGAAAGGGTAAGGATGGAAAGACAATTGTTCTGGTAAAGCCGAAACCGGTTCCGTCCGATCCGAATATCCCTAACGATCCGGCAATGGAAAAGCTTGCTCAGGATTGGATATTGCGGGTTGGCGATGCTGGTTGGTTTGGTCATTTGTTTAATTTGAATGTTCGCAACGTCGTTGTTACCGTTGAGCAGAATAACGATCAGTTCACTGCGACGGTTCGTGCCGATCAGCCTAGCGAAAACGATGCAAGAACGGTGCAGAGTGGGCTCAACACGATGTTGAATCTTGCAAAAGGTTGGACGGACGGAGATGAACAGCTGTTTTTGTCCGAGATGGAAACTTCCTATGAAGGCAAGGTATTTATGCTGAAGTTTGAAATGCCCAAAGCTCAGGTTCAGGAGTTGATACAGCGTAAGCTGGCAGAATCGAAATCAAAGGAAGTTAAGCCAAGCGGAAATGCTGGATTTCGTCCTAGTAATGCAACTGCAGCAAAATAAGTTTTGACCAAGAAGAATCAAAATTCACTCCTTTTGTTAACCACGCTCGGTGTGTACATCGGCCTGTTGATGGCCGGTTCGGCACCGGGCGTCGTCGCGCAACAAGCCGGCGCGATGACTCGGAATTTCGATGTAAAGGACGAGATCGAGATCAAGGATGATCTAGACAATAAGCCGGACGGCTGCAATCAGGCTCGCGAGCGAAATCGGGAATTCCTCGCAACCTACCTTTGGTTCAACGATGCAAGTTTCTATGAGTTCAGTAATCTTATCGAATCGTTTGGTGATGCGTATCCTGAGAACAAGTATCCGATAGGCGAGTTCACATTAACGTTGCTTGATTTGGAACGGCCCTTTAGGAATACATTTCTTTATGGACCGTCTCCCTTGAACGCGGATCTGGGAAAGACGCTGGCTTCTGAGTTCCTTATAGCGGCAAATGGCCTTCCCGGCAAAACTTCAGAACTCACTGTATCCAGAACGGCCCTAGGTACTGACTTTAGATTTGAATCGAGTTCATTCCCGCAGGACACTCCGCTGGTTCGATACCTTTACTCAAATGCCTTCCACAACTTCAAATGTGGAAGTTTGTTAGAGTCAGACGAACTCTTTTTCAAGAACACTCAACTCGCTGTCCAGAACAATAGCTTTGTGATCTCCACGCGCCTTCCCCGTGGCTCTCTTGACGCCCTGCTAGCTGACGCAAAGTAGCGGCGAGCGGATCTCGTTTTCATTTCTCGCCATATTCAATAATCAATTTTAGTTCAAGAGTTGCGATTGAACGGTCAATCGTTCAGAGTACAAACTTTAGTTTGCTTCGCTGTTTACCGAGGCAGGCCGGTTTGGAAGGCACGCTAAAGCGTGGACTCTAAACACAAGAGGAAACAAATGGCAGTTAACAGTTTTGCAGATAAAATGGTGAAAAAGATATTCGGCTCATCGAGCGATATCTTTCTAAAAAAAGTTAAGCCGATCGTTGCTGAGATCAACGATTGGGAAGCAGAGATAGAAAAGCTATCGGACGATCAGCTAAAGGCTCAGACGCCGAAGTTCAAAGAAATGATCGCCCAGCATCTTGAGGGCATTGACGACAAGAAAGAACGCCGAATAGCGGAACAGGAAATACTTCACGAGATCCTTCCCGAGGCGTTCGCAACCGTTCGTGAGGCATCGAAGCGCGTTACGGGAATGCGGCATTTCGATGTGCAAATGATCGGCGGTATCGCCCTGCACCAAGGCCGAATTGCCGAGATGCGGACAGGTGAAGGTAAAACGCTCGTCGCGACACTGCCTTCATACTTGAACGGCCTTACCGGACGCGGAGTTAATGTCGTGACCGTAAACGATTACCTTGCCTCTCGCGACGCCGAATGGATGGGCAAGATCCACGAATTTCTCGGCCTTAAGGTCGGCTGTATCCAGAACGATATGGATGACGTTGAACGCAAGGAAGCTTACGCCTGCGACATCACATACGGCACGAACAACGAGTTCGGCTTCGATTATCTTCGTGACAACATGAAGTTCGACGTTGAATCGCTTGTTCAACGCGATCATTATTTCGCGATCATCGACGAGGTGGATTCGATCCTCATCGACGAAGCCAGGACCCCGCTTATCATTTCGGGAGCGACCGACGAAGCGACCGACAAATATTTTCTAGCCAATGACGTGATCCCGCGTCTGGAGAAAGGTTACAAAAATGAAGAAACAAAGGTAACGACCGGCGATTATCTGGTCGATGAAAAGAACCACTCGGCGGTATTGACCGAGCAGGGTGTTTCAAAGTCTGAAAAGCTTTTGGGCGTGGACAATCTCTACGATCCGGGAAACATGGAGTTGCTCCACTGCGTCGAACAGGCATTGAAAGCCCATACACTTTATAAGCGAGACCATCACTATGTCGTGCAGGAAAACGAAGTCATCATCGTTGACGATTTCACTGGACGATTGATGCAGGGCCGCCGTTGGTCTGATGGCTTGCACCAGGCGGTCGAAGCCAAAGAAGGCGTAAAGATCGAACGCGAGAACCAAACGCTCGCAACAATAACACTTCAGAACTATTTCCGAATGTACGAAAAGCTTTCCGGTATGACCGGTACGGCAGAAACAGAAGCGGAAGAATTTGGAACGACCTATAACATCGACGTTGTAATGATCCCGACGAACCGCTCGATGATCCGAAAGGACAATTCGGATATGATCTACCGCACTCTGCCCGAGAAATGGGATGCCGTTGTCGATGAGATCAAGCAGCTTCACTCGGAAGGGCGGCCCGTTCTGGTCGGAACGGTCTCGGTCGAGAATTCCGAATTGATCGCCGACCGGCTCAAGAAAGTAGGTATCCCGCACAACGTTCTTAATGCGAAATATCACGAACGCGAAGCCGAGATCATTGCACAGGCCGGCCGCAAGGGTGCCGTTACGATCGCGACGAACATGGCCGGCCGCGGTACCGATATTTTGCTTGGCGGAAATCCGGAATCGCTTGCCGAAGAATATCTGAAGCGAATGGAGATAAATCCGGAAGACGCAACACCGGAACAATTCGAAGAACAGCTCAAAAAGGCGAAAGCAGTTGTTGCAAAAGAACATGAAGCGGTGGTTGCGGTCGGTGGTCTTCACATCCTCGGGACCGAGCGGCACGAATCGCGCCGCATAGATAACCAGCTTCGCGGACGTGCCGGCCGACAGGGAGATCCGGGTTCATCGAGATTCGTGCTTTCGCTTGAAGACGACCTGATGCGTATCTTTGCCGGAGATAAGGTGCGTTCGATGATGGAATGGCTCGGGATGGAAAAGGGCGTGGCGATCGAAAGCCGCACCGTTTCCAAGCAGATCGAGCGTGCCCAGAAAGCTGTCGAGGCCCGCAACTTTGAAACACGCAAACACGTTCTGAAATATGACGACGTGATGAATAAACAGCGTGAAACCATCTACGGACTCCGCCGTCAGCTAATGTTCGAACCCGAACATCGTGATTACCTGCTTGGGGAAAGCGGCGTCGCTCACGATCTGCTTCAAGACCTGACAAGCAGCTTTTTGCTGGCAGAGGTCGGGCCTGACAAATGGGAGATCGATACATATGCCGCCGAGATCGAAAGCATTTACGCGGTTGACCCGGCAAAGGATGCGGGCGTCGATTTTCATTCGATGACACCGGACGAGATCGAGGAAGCGATCTGGAAGAAGGCTTCGGCAAACTACGCCGCGAAAGAAAAGATCGCCGGGGCGGAATCGCTTCGGGCATATGAGCGTTACATAATGCTTAACATCATTGACAGCCAATGGAAGGATCACCTTGCCTCGATCGATCAGGTCAAGCAGGGCATTGGGCTTGTCGGTTACGGGCAGAAAGATCCGCTCGTTGAATACAAAAAGCAGTCTTTCGAAATGTTTCAGGATATGCTTGATCGAATCGATACGAACACGACGAAAGCGTTGTTCCACCTTGAGGTGGTTACTCGCGACGAACAGGAAGAACGTGAACGGCTTGAGCGGCTCGCCCAACAGCGTGCCCGAAAGCAGGCTGCCGGAATGGCCTTCACCGGTTCGATGGCTACCGCCGAATCGGCCGGTGCTGAGGCGGCTCGGCACACGCCGTTCAAGCGCGACCAGCCAAAGATGAAACCGAACGCCCCTTGCCATTGCGGTTCGGGCAAGAAGTTCAAGAAATGCCATGGAGCTGGAACGTAACGCGGCGTTTTAGGATTGCTGATCACCAGATAGAAGGCACGGCCGATTCGTCAAATTCGATGGATCGGCCGTCCGGCAATATGTGGATGATCCGTTCGACCCCTTTTGCTCTGAGCATCGGGGCGAGCATGCCGATGCGATGGCAATTCGCACGCGGAACTTTGTGCTGCGAAAGCGGACGCGATTCCGAACACATCAGAACCACATTCGTTTCCGAAGCGATCTCGATGATCCGACCGATTCCCCACGCCAGATCTTCGGGTTTAGGACGCGTTTTCCCGCCGGTTTCTGGCAAGTGCTCGTAACCGATCCCATGCTCACGCAACAATTCCGCTAGAACCAACCCATTGAACTGCGGCCACCGCGACCGCGCGACGCTCCGCACATCGCAGACGAACTCGATCTCGAAATGTTCAAGAAGTTCAAGGAAATATTTGAACTCGTGCCGTCCATGGCCGATGGTGTGGATGTTCACTTCGGAGAGTCTTTAGGCGTAGCTCTCACGAATTGCCCATATTGATTTCGGTATTTTATAGTTGAGGTTTCCGGGCAATTTGCGAAAGGATGAAAGCCTGAGAGCTTTAGCGATACTCCGAAAGTATCTGAGTCGGATATGGAACCGGTTCTTACACGGATCTTTCGTGTGCCTTGACCCTCAACGACCTCACCATTCTCAACCGTCCATTCCAGATCAAGTCCGTCAGCCCCCAGAATCTTTGATAAAAAGAAATATTCGGTAAAGCTATCAAGAACTTCCTGCGATTGAATCTCAACATGTGGGCAAGAAGGCGGCAAGGCACATGACGGCGTACAATCTATCACTGTGATCGTTCGCGTTACTGTTTTTCCACAGATGCCACAGCCATCATCAACGCCAGCCGTTATTGTGTATGTTCCCGGCGTGGTATCCGCCAGATCCCATTGTACTTTTGCGCCGTTTCCGATAATGCGACCACCGCTAACCGAGTAGGAATAAGCGAGCACATCATCGTCAGGGTCAATTGCAGTTGTGCCAATGTCTAATACCATCGTCTTTGACGATGATGGCTGCCCTTCGCCGGGACGCTGACCGGGTGCACAAGGAAGGATCAAAAGGTCTGAACTTAGAGATAGATCAGAAACGTCAGCCGGACGATTTCTAAGTAATGTCCGCAATCCAACGGAAACATCATTTAGTTTGACTATGCAGCTACAGTTCCCATTAATGATCTCTACCAAAACCTCGATTTTCGGCCACTTCCTACGTAGAGAACCGAAAAAGCCATGAATAGAATCTGGAGTTGGTTGTGGAATCGCGACTGGAACAATGCTCTCTGACGTCTGAACCTTGATCCTTGGTGTCCCGTTCCCTGCAACGATCTGACCAAGATTGACGCTCCAGCTATAACCGACAGGTGACAAGATCGATTCGTCTGTTTTTACTTCGAATTCCACTGACTCCCCAGCCTTAACCATTTCTATTTCGGACGAGATCGAGTACTTCTCGCATCCGCAGGCTTCATCGTCCGTGGATTTGGGCAGGTCCTGACCGACACCAACAATCGATGTAGCAGTAATTATGAGACAGAAGAGAATTGTAAAAATAATCAATTGCACGAGTTTTGATTATACTTCAACTGTTGGTGGGACTCTCACAACTTTTTGGAAACCCCAAAAGACGATGGCGGCGATCGTTTATGCGATCGCCGCCTTCTCAACTATGCGGTGGCTTCGCTGGTCTGGGCTCCGGCCATTTGTTCGGCGATAGACTTGAGCCATTCTTGCGTTTTGCGAAGTTTCTCTTCGCCGCCTTCGCGATCCATGATTACTTTTTCAAGGTTCTTGAGAGCATCAGGTGCGTCCCAGATCTGGCGGAGTTCGGCAAGGATCGGTTCGACCTTTGCGAAAACAAGTATATGTTCGCCGTTCGTGTCGTTAAACATATCGGCGTCAATAGCTCCATGAATGACAAGCGATGCTGCCATATCCCAATATGAAGTGACCATTCGAAGATATCCGCCAACTTCCTGATCCATCATTGTGGCCATATATTCTTCGGCGTTCTTCGGGTTGAACATAAACATCCAGTCGCGGGCCTTTCGCATTACCGGCTCGCGGCGAAGATCATAAAGTTTAAGAATTAATTCTGCTGATTCTGATTTGCTCATAGAAATGTCTCCTTTTGTAACGATTAGAGTTGCAGTTTATTCCTATAGGCCGGATGTGTCAATATTGCACGGGAAAAGTTAGGATGTTGTTAAGATGAACGAACGCATTTCCAGGTTTTTGAGCGAACGCATCGCGGCGAACGATTTTCCATCGGCAGTATATCTGGTCGCTGAAAAAGGCGAGATCGTTTTTCATGATGCTCTTGGAAATGCGGTCGTTGAACCCGAAATCATCCCCGCAAAGCTTGATACGATCTATGATCTGGCGAGTTTGACGAAGGTGCTTGTTACAGGTCTGCTTTCCGTCAGAATGCTCGATAGCCAGGTTATGGATTTATCTGACAGAGTTTCAGGCTATTTAGACGTACTACCGGCTACAGTTGATGAACAAATAGCTGTTGAAAATCTTCTGACTCACACGTCCGGTCTACGAGGTTGGAAACCGCTATATTTCAGCAAATCCTTGTTGGCCGGAATTGCAGAGGAAAAACTCGAGTATCCGACAAATTCGAAAGTCGTTTATAGTGACCTGAATTTTGTTCTATTGCAATTGATAATCGAGGAGGCATACCAAACTGGTTTTGAAGAAATTGTTGAAAAAGTGATCGTCGAGGCCTTGAACCTAAACACCACTTTCTACAAGCCGCCAATAGCCTTGCAAAAACTGATCGTCGCCAGCGAAAAGGGGAATGGTTATGAAAAGCAGATCTGCATCGAGCAAGGTTATCTGAACGAGAAGAACCAAGTCGCTTTCGATTCCAGTTCTGACAAATTCCGCAATTACCAGATTTGGGGCGAGGTTCATGATGGAAATGCTTATTTTATGGGCGGAGTTGCCGGGCATGCGGGATTGTTTTCGACCGCGGATGAGGTTTTCAAGATCGTTCTCCAATTTCTGCCCCAATACACACAGCTTTTGAAACCGGAAACGTGCGAACTTTTTCGCACAAATTTTACAAAGGGAATGAATGAAGATCGATCATTCGCATTTCAGCTTGCTTCGACCAAAGATTCGACTGCAGGAACGAAGATGTCGCCGGAAAGCTTTGGGCACAATGGGTTTACAGGAACCTCACTTTGGATCGATCCGGTCAAGGACCGCATATTCGTTTTGCTCACCAACCGCACACATAACCATCCGCTGCCATTTGTAAACATCAATTCGGTTCGGCGAAGGTTTCACGATATCGCGATCGAAGAATTGGACGCGCGCAACAGGTAAAAACCTTAGCAACTTTTCGTAAGCCGATACCGTCCTAACGACACTTTCCCCAAAGTACAGTTCTGGCCGGAGTTTACGCTGATGAAAAGAATCGCGCTTGCGCTAGCATTTTTGGGGATATTCGCCTCAATTTCCTTTGCCCAATCAACACGCACGACAAGGCCGAGGGTTGTTCCGACCCCGACGCCTAACGTAGTCGAGCCGCAGGAAGAACCGTCCGCTCGACCTGACGGCCCGCCCGTCCTTGTCGGCGGGCAACGGCGGCCGACGGCGACGCCGACGCCCACTGACGGCGAGGACGAGGTGATCAGGGTCGAGACAAATCTGGTCACGATGCCGGTTTCCGTTCTCGACCGCGACGGGCGATTTATTTCCGGCCTTGGGCAGCGAGATTTTCAAATTTTCGAGAACGGAAAGCAGCAAAAGATCGAATATTTTCAATCTACCGAACAGCCTTTTACGGTCGCATTGATGATCGATGTAAGTCCTTCGACCGCATTTCGAATGGATGAGATCCATAATGCTGCAATTTCTTTCGTGAACCAGCTTCGGCCGAACGACCGTGTAATGGTGGTCGCGTTTGATGACACAATGCGTGTTTTAAGCCAGCCGACGAACAATCGCGCTGTGCTTCATAATGCGATCCGGCGTGCTCAGTTCGGCGATGGCACCTCACTCTACGAATCGGTTGAATCAGTTATCAAACAGCAGCTCGGGAGAGAATCCGGCCGAAAGGCGATCGTTCTTTTCACAGATGGGGTCGATACGACCTCGCGGCGTGCCAGTTACCAAAGCAGCCTTACCGAGGCCGAAGAGACCGACGTACTTGTGTACCCGATCCGTTACAACACCTATAGCCAGTATGCCAATCAAAACGGCACGTGGGGCGGAGGTCGCGGCGGACGCCAGACGGGCTGGGGCGGCGTGATCGGCATTATTCTCGGCGGGCAAGGGCCGGTGATCAGGCGCGGCCCGGGTCCGGCGGGCTCTTCGAGACAAGAGTATGAAACAGGTAACCGATACCTGGAAGAACTTGCCCGTAACAGCGGCGGTAGAAAATTTGAAGCCGATTCGACGCAAAATCTGGACGCGGCGTTCTCCGGAATTGCCGAGGAACTTCGCCGCCAGTATTCGGTTGGCTATTATCCCGAAGACATCGGGCAGATCGGTGATCGCAAGCAGATCCGCATCCGGGTCAATCGCCCAAACGTCGTCGTTCGTGCAAAGACCAGCTATATCGTTGGCCAAAGCGAGCAGAGATTTGCCGGACGTTAGATTCAAATAGCATTTCTTCGGCAGTTGCCGATCTAAACTTCGGTCCCGTCAGGTATGTATGCACCTTTCGGGACTATTATTATGCCTTCGCGAATGTAATACGACCCACTCGGACAATCTTCGTTATCCATTCCGCGTAGGTTCAACAGTTTTACATTGCGACCGATCCGGACATTTTTATCAACAATGGCCTTTTTTATCACCGTACCTTCTCCGATGCCCATATGCGGCATCTCTGAATCGAGATTTCCGCGAAGTTCATCTATAGATTCGAATATATCTGAGCCCATGATTATCGAATCCTCGATCCGCACGCCTGTTTCGATCCGGCTTCGAAGCCCGAGTATCGAATTGCGTGCATAAACCCCGTTCACGATGCAGCCTTCGGAAACCAGCGTCTTATCGATATCGCAGTTCTGAAGTTTTGAAGGCGGCAAATATCTGCTTCGCGAATAGATAGGTGCCGTCGTGTCAAAGAAATTGAATTTTGGCAGGGGTGACGCAAGATCGAGATTTGCTTCATAAAACGCACGGATCGTTCCGATATCTTCCCAATAATCATTAAAAAGATGAGCCTGAACGTTCAGTTTTTCGATCGCCGCCGGGATTATCTCGCCGCCGAAATCGAATCTCGATTCGTCCTCGTTCAGCAATTCGACAAGCTTTTCATAATTGAAAACATAAATTCCCATCGAGGCGAGAAACGGCCTGCGTTCGGCCTCTTCTGATGAAAGGCCGAAACTTGTCGTATCTACCATCATCGAAAGCAGTTCGTCGCCTTTCGGTTTTTCCTTAAATTCAATGATCGTGCCGTCCGACTTTGTTTTCAGCAGCCCAAAGCTTTCTGCATCGGCTGGGTTCGCCGGAATTACCGAAATAGTAACGTCCGCGTTCGTTTCGTAATGACGTTCCAAGAACTTTCGGTAATCCATTCGATAAAGATGATCTCCGGAAAGTATCAAGAGCGTCTTTACGCGCCAATCGCGAAGATGCGGCATTATCTGCCGGACTGCGTCTGCAGTTCCCTGAAACCAGCCCGGGCTGTCCTTTCGCTGTTCGGCCGCTAGTATCTCCGCAAAGCCGGTCGAGAAATTTGAGAATCGGTAGGTCTGCGAGATATGCCGATTCAGCGAGGCGGAATTGTATTGCGTGAGCACAAACATCTGCGAAATGTTCGAATTAATACAATTTGAGATCGGCACGTCGATCAGCCGATATTTCCCACCGAGGGGCACCGCAGGTTTTGAACGGTCGCGCGTTAAGGGGAAAAGACGCGAACCGGCACCTCCGCCGAGTATCACCGCAAGTACATTTTCGTTTTGAACCATACAAACATTGTAAATCGAAATTCGTTAATCGTGAATCGAAATACCGAATCGGCGAAGCTCTTGACATCAAAAAAATATGCCAAATGCCCCCGGATAGTCGGAAACGGGGATTTACTAAAGCCGATTTACGATTTACTATTCACGAATAGTATGTGGTACTGGACAAAAGTTTTATTTCTAACCCTCGTTGGGGCGATCGGCGTCTGGATCGCCTATGAGCTGATCACCTTTCCCGGCATATCACGCCTGCGGACCGAAAATCCCGAGACGACCTCGATGATCGAATACCGTCTGTCCGAAGCCCGTGCCGAAGGCAAAGAACCGCGGAAGTACATGATCTGGATGCCGATCGAACAGATCTCGCCGCATCTGCAAAGAGCGGTTCTGGCCGGTGAAGATTCGCGGTTCTTCGAGCATAACGGTTTCGACTGGGACGCGATCCAAAAGGCCTGGGACGAAGCCGTCATAGAAGGCCAAAAAGAGGCCAAGGAAGAATGCGAAGCCGCTGCAAAAGCCTCAAACACATCTGCCAAAGACTGCGGCAGCCGCCAGGACGAATGGATACCGCCGATGCCTTCGTTCAAACGCGGCGCTTCCACCGTTTCGCAGCAATTGGCAAAGAACCTTTATCTTTCCGAAGACCGCAACTTCCTGCGAAAGGGCCGCGAGGCCGTTTACACGTATTTCCTCGAACGCAACCTTTCAAAGAAACGCATAATGGAGGTCTATCTGAACGTGATCGAGTGGGGCGACGGCATTTATGGTGCCGAGGCGGCCTCGCGACACTATTTCAAGAAATCGGCCTCAAATCTGACACGTGAAGAGGCGGCGTTCCTGGCGGCGATGATCCCGAGCCCTCTGAACGTTTTCAACCCGGAAAAGAACCGAAAGCGTGTAGTCCGACGCCAGCGTGTGTTGATGAAATACATGAACAGTATGAAGCTGGCTTACTGAGGCCCGAATGAGAATGGCCCCAGACTTAACCGCAACACAGGGTGAAAATGCTACCGTTGCTCGATTCCTCGCCTAGCGGAGTTCACACCACAGCCCTTGTGCGGAGCCTGGGACCAAACTTTAGGATAATCGATTCCGGGCAAAATTGAAAATTCACAACCTTGTCCCGTTTGTCCCAATGTCCCGGGGTGCGACACGCATGGGTTGCCGCTTCGATGCCTGAGCCTGCGCTTCAGCAAGGGCGTCCGTTCAGAGTTCAAGCTTTAGCTTGCTTAGTTCGCCGCTGTCCCAGTTTTGTCCCAGTTTTGTCCCAGAAAATGCGCAAAGTGGGACAGGTTAAGTGTTTGCTGTTCAACGGCTTACGGACAAAAAGTGTCCCATTTTAAAAGAATAACTTTGTTTCGCGTTTTGTTTCACTTTTTGTTTCATTTTTTGTTTCAAAAACGCGCCAAATGAGACAGCGTAACACGTTCTGTTTCTGACAGTTAGCGGGATTTTTTGTTTCATTTAAATGCATTTTAAAATGAAACACTTTGTCAGAACCAACTGCGTGAGCGGGCGGCCAGTTCGGTCTATGCCTACGCCCGCGCGCTAAGCAGAGGCAGTTCTAACCACAGATACACACTGATGAACTCAGATAGGAAATTTACCTATCTGTGTCGATCCGTGTTCATCTGTGGTCAAAAACTAACTCACGCAAAGACGCAAAGATGTTCAGAGTTCAAGCTTTAGCTTGCCGATTTCAAAGATCAAGCCGGAACCGTCACAGTTTTGAGACGACGTCTCACTTTCCCGCTCGATTACGACGCCGGGTATAAGCTTTCAAAGATCACGCGGCCGCTGCCATTAGCCGCACGCCAGATATTATCATATGTTGCGTGTATTGTAAAGAGTTTTATAGATTGCACACAACACTAGCCCAGATTCAAGTGACCCTTGTTTGCTAACGCAATTGAAAACGTTTACGTTAGACCGCGACAATATACGAATAAATGGAAAAAGTACGCCGGAATGCTGCGATCTATTATTTGGTTCAGGGGCTTGCCGTTATCGGTTGGTGGATGTTGCTCGTCTGGTATCCCGAATCGCGTGAATGGTTTCGAATGGAATCGCGTTCGCTGACGACGCTTTGGGCGTTTTGGCTGCCTGACCTGCTGCTGATCGGGCCGGGTTCGCTGGCTGCGGCTGTGCTGATCTATCGCCGGTTCAGATATGCGGAACATCTTATGTGGCTGGTAACGGGTGCGGTGACCTATGCCACGCTTTACTCGCTGGCGATCTCGATGATGACAGACCGCGGCTGGCTCGGAGTGGTGCTAATGGCACCGGCGACGCTGTGGTCAGGCATTTTCGCGACCGGTGTTACGGTCGGAAACGGTATGTTTCGCGCCGCGAAGGAAAGTTCTACGAATTATGTGCTTGTGAAAACCTTTACGCAGATCATTGTTGCTTGGTCGTTCATTCTGATCGTGTTTCCGTATTTGATAACGATCTTTGAAGACAAGCTCGGCGTTCCGCAGCTGGAATTCGCCGGACAAGGGCCGCTGGCTTTGATCTTGTTCGCATTGCTAAGCATCCCCGGCGTTTGGTCGGCGATCGTGATGTCGAGTGTCGGCAAAGGAACTCCGCTGCCGCTTGATCACGCCAAGGAACTGGTCGTCGCAGGGCCGTATGCGTTTGTTCGAAATCCGATGGCGGTCTCGGGGATCGGGCAAGGGCTGGCCGTGGCTCTTTTCCTTGGTTCGCCGCTTGTTGCGGTCTATGCTCTGATCGGCTCGGCGATCTGGCAACTGATATTTCGCCCGCTCGAAGAAGACGACCTTTTGGTACGCTTTGGCAAACCTTACGAAAAATACAGCGAAGCAATAAAATGCTGGCTCCCGCGGCTCAAAGGCTATTCAGGTGCGAGCACCGAATGAACCGCTTGCCTGGGAACACCAGGCAAATGCAACCTGCGGAACACAGGCCGCATCGTGGTTATAGACCTTTCGACCTTTCACAATAAAATTAGCTAAGCCCTGATCCTGGGGCATTTGGAGAAAAAATGAAGCTATTTCTTGTTTTTGCGATCGTTTTGACGATCGGAGTTATTGGAGTTTTTGGACAGGCGAACGGCATGGCAGAACGCCGTGTGATCGAAGTTTCGGGCTCGGCCGAACAATGGATAACGCCTGATACTTTTACCTTTAAAATAACCGTGATCGAGCGAATGGATAAAAAGGACAAGATTACGATCGAACAGCAGGAAAGCTTGCTTCGAAGCGAATTGTCCAAGATCGGCATCGATGCCGCAAAGGCATTGACCGTCTATGACATAAACTCGGTCTATTTCCCGCAGAAAAAAGTGCGGGACGTGCTTTCGCGTAAAGATTACCGATTGAAACTGAACGACATTTCAAAGATCGGCCCTTTGGTCGAGCTGATCGACAGGCTGAACGTGGGCCGTCTTTCGCTCGAAGACACGGAACACTCCGAAATGGAAAGGCTTCGCCGCGAAACAAAGATCCTCGCAATAAAGGCAGCCAAAGAAAAGGCCGAGTATCTGCTTACGTCGATCGGAGAACGGCCCGGCAAGGCGGTTTATGTAAAGGAGATAGAGCAGCGCGGAAACATCACGCTCGATGGCGTTTCAAGCAATTCGATGTCAAGTAACTTTTCAGTTGGACGCGGGGTAACCTCCGAACCTGAACCGGATCTCAGTTTTGCTCAGATCAGGATAAGATTTGTGATTGATGCGAAGTTTGAGATCGAATAATCTTTAGTTATGACGAAGAAATACCTCACATACGTTATTTGTTGCCTGGCTGCTCTCTTTATCGGTGCAACGGCCCAGACATCCGATAACGAACCTCTCAAATATCGAGGAGCGATGGGCTTTGCCGACGGCAGCGACAAGATCGCGGGTTTTGAATTTGTAAAAGACGGCTCAAAACTGGTGGTCATCGGAGAAACTCAACTTCAGATCTGGGACGCGAAAGAACTGAAATTGATCAGATCAATTCCGCACACAATCGATCAATTTGCGCCGTCAAAAGGATTTTTCAGCAAGTACATTCTTTTAGGCATTCCCAAACTGCTTAGATGGCGGCCGTACGTCGTGGATCCCAACGGCAAATGGCTGGCAACTATCGAGCGTTCTGACGTCCCGGACATCAGAACGGTTGTCGTCCGCAACCTACAGGACCTGAGCAAGATCAATGAGCTTAAATTGGACGGATATTCTGCCAACTATATTAGCTTTGACGAGGCGAGGGAGCAGGTGGTCGGCGAATTCAAAAAGGGGAAATCGAACGCATATGTTTCGTGGGACGCCGCGGATCTGAAACAGACCAAGGTTCTCGTAATAGATGACTATAAATGGCATCAGGAAATAAAGGACGGGAAAAAGGTGATCGCTGGCTCGGGTGATTCGAAATTCGTGGCCAACTTCAAACAGGGCGAATCCTTAACCCTTCGCGATGTTGCGACCGGAAAGATCGAAACTACTTATTCCGCCGACGGCCTGAAACCTGAAACGCCATTTCAGGAAACCGAGGTTGTGGCAAATGAAACGCTGCTGGTGTCAAAACGCGACGATCGGCTTTTCGTATGGGACATCGATGGCGACGGCAAACCCAAGATCGAATTTCCAGTGGGCAATCCCAAGAACACCTATAACTATCAATGTGTGCTGAACGATAGGTTTATTCATCTGACGAAGGATAATTCACTTTATATTTACGATCTTATCGAGAATTCGGACCGGCCGCAGGAATTTCGACCCACGGCAAAGGACAGGCCATTTCCTGCCGATATCAGCAAGGACGGGCGTTTTATCGCGATCCAGGAAGCCGAACGCGTTAGGGTGTTTGAACAGGGCAATGATGCACCCGTTTTAGAAATAGTGCGCGACAGCCCAAAAGAACGGTTCCGTGGAATAGCGTTTATTGAGGAATTTGGTGTATTTGCAGTAGGAAGAGCGAACAATGCGGAAAAGAAACCGTTCAGGACGGAACTTTATGATATGTCGGACTTCAAGTTGGCACGATCGATCCCACGATTCGTGTCACCTCTTTATCGTTTGATAAAGCAGGATAAGTTCTTTTTCGATTTCGGCATCGGGCATGCCGGCATTTGGGATATCGAGGGCACGCGATCTATCTCGTTTGATATAAAAACCGCGACCACCGACTGCTCAAGCGACGACATAAATTGCTCAGAGGAAACGTACAACACCGAACTGTTGACAATGAACGCCGTCGAGACACTTGCAATAAAGACCGGGGATCGAGTCACATCAGTTTGGGATCTAAATGACGGCAAATTGCTGCAGTACTTATTGCTCAAGGATCGGGCAAAGTACGACAAAAAGAATATGCTGAAAGAAAGCGGTATCGCTGATGTGAAATGGTCGGATGATTCTAGTTTCGTTTACGGTGTGAACCAGACCGGCAATTTCTCAAACACCGCCATTCGCACTATCCATGTCTGGGATGTGGTGAAGTGAACTTCAGATATTAAACCTAAATAAAAAAGGACAGCCCTCGAAAGCCGTCCTTTTTTGTTTGGTTCACGACCGAGTGGTCCGTGTTTAATTCCTTACAAAATAACCGTCGCGGGCACGGACCTTTCCGGCGGAAGGTCTCGTCAGTTGAACACTGAGGTTAACGAACTGGCCGTCCGGATAATCTCCATCCGAATAATATTGGATCAGGTATTGTGCCCGAAGCTCGTTTGCAAGCTGCGTGAAAATGCGTGCGAGCAATTCGGTATTTCGCCTGCGGTTCAGGTCGTTAGCAAGATAATCTGGTGTGTCGATCGGCTGAAATTTAGGCAGGAATGCCGTACCGCCAGTCTCTTTCGCAAAGCGTTCCATATTCTGCTGGCCGAAGACGCTCATCGAATTCAATTGCAGCGAACTGCCGGCCGGATTTATCGCAAATAGAACGCTGTCGGCATCCTGCAATGCCTTAACGACCTTTTCCTGTTCGCGGACCTTGGCGCCGTCGCGTGCCTTTACACGCAGTTCCCTGAGCTTTGAACCGGCGATGTTGTCCGTAATATTTCGTTCGGCATTCCAGATCGCCCTAAGGACGCCATCGCTGTTGGTGTCTTCGCCGTCTGAGATCAAAACGATCACACGGCGGCGGCCTTCGGGCGAGGTTTGACGGAGGAGATCAGCGGCGAATTTGACCGAATCGTAGAAGGCGGTCTGTTCCTTCGTGGGTGTGATCCCGGCAACTACCGTCGCCGCGATATCCGCCGTTTCGCGTGACCTTACAACAGCGGGCTTTGCACCGACCGTAATTATCGTCGCGCGGTCGTCAGGCCGCATTACGTCACGAAGAAATTTCGCGGCGGTCTCCTGCTGAAACTTGAACATCGCGTCCGTGCTCGCGGATACATCGACCAGTAAAGCAATTTCAAGCGGTATCACTTCGGCTCCGCCAACGCTTTCTATCTCCTGATTACGTCCGCCTTCAAGGACACGGAAATCCGCGACGGTCAATCCGGTCACCGGTTCGCCGTTTTGATTCGTTACCGAAACCGGAACTACGATCAGCCGCGAATCCACCTTGATAACTTCCGTCTCCTCACTTATCCGCGGCGTCGGCGTCGGGTTTTGGCCGTTGGCAACGGTTGCGAATAATATCGCGGTCAAGAATGCGAATGCCGATCTAATACTGATTTGCTTGGACATAGAACCTCAGGAATTTGATGTTGATGGCAGGTAAGCGGTTGTTGAAAAAGGCGGGCTGACATATATGCCGTCCCGCCTTTAGGGTTATTTTTCAGACGGGCCGAAATTAATCTTCGGAGTCGTCTGTGTCGCCCTCAACCTGGCGAACCTCAACGTTCTGATTAAGTCCGCGGCTGACGAGAAGCTTAACTTCTACTCGGCGATTGGCTTCGCGGCCTTCGCGTGTGGTGTTATCAGCGACCGGATTCGCGATACCAAAACCGTAGGAGGTTCCGATCCGGCGAAGCGGGATATTATGGTTCATTACCATATAGTCGATAACGGCCTGTGCACGGCGTTCGCTAAGGCGTTTGTTGGCGGCTGCATTACCTTCAGCGGATGCGAAGCCTTGGACCTCGATCGTATATCCGCGAAGCGAAGCGGCCGTTGCGGCAACCTCATCAAGCGAAGCCTTCCCTTCCGGCGAAAGCACTGCACTGTTGACACGGAAATTCACGGTCGCGGTCGATTGAACGACATAATCGTCAAGAGCCGATATACGCTGGTTCGTAGCATTAACACCGGCGACAGCGGCATCCGCCGTGTCTTGTGCAGCTTTTGCACCGCCGCGTGCGGCATTCGAAACCGCCATCAGCTCATCTATCTGGCCGGCGACACGCTGAGCATTCTGCTCGGCTGCGGTCAATCTTTCCTCAGCCGGAGTTACGCGGGCATCGATCGATTGAGCGGTAAGAAGGTTGCTTCTATCGAAACGAACCTTGGTCGCAGCCAGCGCACCCGATGTGTCACCACGGCCTTCGACCTTTACGTTAAGTCCGCGTACCAGCGATGCCGCCGGATATCGGCTTCCGCCAAAGGTAGCGTTATTCTTGATGCTCGCATTTGGAGCGATCGCGACTCGTGTGTCAACACCGACAGAATCACGAATGACCATTACGTCATCGCTCTCTTTTGAAACTACAACACCTTCGATCGTATATTTTTGTCCGCTTACAAGATTGCGAACCTGACCTTCCTGTGCAAAAACGCTGACGGCACTAATTGCCAAAGCGATCGCGAATACCGACATTTTCTTAAACATAGCTATTTTCTCCTGATCCTAATATTATGATCCCGAAAACCGCACCAATAGACGAACAATTCACTAGGAACGTTGTAAGTGATATTCATCTTTCAAGAAACGGTTTCCATCCGCGAAAATTCTAAACAACAATCGTGCCAATGTTCGGTCGATGGTTAAAAATCTCTAAACTTAACTGAATTTGTGCGAATAAGGCCATTTGGTCGAATCTGACGAACGAACGAAAACCGTTCGGAATTCTTACGTTTTGGTTTGATAGGTGCGGATACGTTCTAAATTGATACGGTTTGAACCGAAAATCGTGCAAGCTCCTTGTTTCAAAGCTTACACGATTTAGGCATTAATATTCAACAACTATTTTACGCTGTAAAATCAGTAGTTTCCAGATATTCCTTAAGGTAAGACAAGAACTTTTCGGCATCAGCTCCATCGACGACGCGATGATCGTATGTCAGGGCAAAATATGCCATCTGGCGAACCGCTATGTAATCGTCGCCATCCGGTGTGGTCAGGACCTTTGCACGCTTTTCGATCGTGCCGACACAAAGGATCGCGACCTGCGGCTGGTTGATGATCGGCGTTCCGTAAAGTCCGCCAAAAACGCCGGGATTCGTTATGGTAAATGTGCCGCCGGTGACCTCGTCAGGATTCAGTTTTTTCAGCCGAGCCCTGTCCGCAAGGTCATTTGCCGACAATGCCAGGCCGGAAAGGGAAAGCGTATCGGCCTTTTTGATCACCGGAACTATCAGGCCCCAATCGAGAGCGACCGCCATTCCGAGATTTATATCGCCTTTGTAAACGATGCTATCGCCATCGACCTGTGAATTGACTATCGGGAACTGACGGATCGAATTGGTCACCGCCTGGAAAATAAACGGCATAAATGTGAGTTTAGTGCCGTAGCGTTCCTGGAATGCCTTCTTGTTCGCCTCGCGAAATTTCGCGACGTTCGTCATGTCGATCTCATAAACGCTGGTCACGTGAGCCGACGTTTGTTTCGAGAACGTCATGTGCTCGGCGATCCTCTTGCGCATTACCGACATTTTCTCGACGCGGTCGGCTCCCGAAGCTGTGATCGCGGGAGCAGTATATTCCGATCGCTGTGCCGGAGCGGCCGCACCTTTCTTCAGAAGATCCTCGGGTCGAAGTGCGGCACCGGTTTCGATGAATGAAAGAATGTCTTGCTTCGTAACACGTCCCGAAATGCCCGATCCCGGAATGCGGGTAATGTCGACGCCGTGTTCTTTTGCGATGTTTCTGACGACTGGGCTGGATTTTGTCCTGCGAAGCTCATCGACCGAGGAATTGCCATTGCCGCCATTGGCCGAAGCCGCAACAGCAATTGGCATCGCCGATGGAGCCGATGCTGCCGGAGCCGAAGTTGGGTCGCCTTTCTTTGGACTCGGGGCCTGAGCCTTGGGGCTTGCGGTTGCTCCAGCCGCTCCGACCAGGGCCAACACTGCGCCTACCTCGACGGTCTCGCCTTCATTTACGTTGATCGCAAGAAGTTTGCCGGCCGCAGGAGACGGCACTTCGGCATCGACCTTGTCGGTCGAAATTTCGAGTATCGGTTCGTCTTTTTCAATGTCGTCGCCTACGGCTTTCAGCCATTTCGAGACGGTTCCCTCGGTGATCGATTCGCCCATCTGAGGCATCACAACCTCGGCGGCGTCGCCCGAAGGAGCATTTGCTTCACTTGATGCCGCAGCCGCGACGGCCGCGGTTTCAGCGACCTCCGGCTCGGCAGCATCTTCATTTTTCGCTTGAGCAGTATCGGGTTGGGTATCAGACTTCGAAGTCTCGGCTTGTGGCTCAGGAGCTGGCGCAGCCGCCTCGCCTTCAGCACCGATCATTGCCACGACCGTTCCGACCTCTACAGTCTCGCCCTCTTGATGGCGTATTTCCAAAAGGGTGCCGGCGGACGGCGACGGCACTTCCGCGTCTACCTTGTCGGTTGAGATCTCAAGGATCGCTTCATCCTTTTCAATTTTGTCGCCGACGGCTTTCAGCCATTTTGATACGGTACCTTCGGTGATAGATTCGCCCATCTGGGGCATCACAACTTCTACGCTCATAAAGTCTCCGAGTTATAAAAACGAACAAATAAAGGTCTTCAAAACTCTAGGATACTAGAACTTGAGGGCAAAAAAAAGAATGGCGGAGCTAGCCGGGGGCTCAAGCCGGTAAGCAGGGCATTGCAGCGGTCTAAAATGTCGCGATCGAACTAAGCAGTTAACCCGCTCGTGTCGGGTCGATCATTGCCTTTACTTCGGCTATCGAATTGGCGGGAAACCCTGATTCGCGTGCGTGTTCCTCGATCAGTTCCTGATGCGAAGCCGTGTAAACACAATATATCTTGTCGCCGGTCACATAGCTGTGTATCCATTGGATCTCAGCGCCAAGTTGGTTCAGCACGCTGCAGGACTTTTGCGAAGCGGCCATCAGGTCTTCAGCCGTCATATTTCCGGCACCGGGAATATCGCGTTCGATTATGAATTTAGGCATCGATCTCTCCGAAAGGTCAGTTTTCCGAATTGTTACTTTTGGACAAAATCAATCATAATATGAAAAACTTTTCTTGAGAATCCTTAATAACAATATGAGACCAGCCCGAACCGCTTTCGCCTCCGTCTTTGTAATATTCCTTTTTTCAGCAGTTGTTTCCACACAAACAACGCGTCAGTTGACCGCCGAGGACTATGCCCGCGCCGAGAAAATGCTGGCGTACAACGTCTCGCCGCTGGTTGATCGGTATATGGTCAGGCCAACGTGGCTTCCAGACGGACGGTTCTGGTACATGGTGCTTACAGCGACCGGACGCGAATATGTTCTTTTCGATCCGGCGAACGGCTCGCGAAAAGTTGCTTCGAACGAAAAGGAATTGGCGATCCCCGCTCCGGGAACCATTGCCGCACCTGTTGGTTCCAGTATTTCACCGGACAGGAAAAGGGCTGTGTTTATCCGTGACTGGAATTTGTGGGTGGTTGACCTGGAAACAAAAAAAGAGACGAAGCTAACGACCGATGGTGTAAAGGATTTCGGCTATGCGACCGACAATGCCGGTTGGCGAAAATCGAACCGGCCCGTTGTAAAATGGTCGCCCGATTCGAAGAAGGTCGCGACCTTTCAACAAGATCAGCGCCACGTAAGCGATATGTATCTTGTTTCGACGAATGTCGGTGCACCGCGGCTTGAAGCGTGGAAGTATCCGCTGCCGCAGGACAAAGAGATAATAAAGATTCATCGTGTGATCATCGACGTTGAGGCAGGAACGACGACGCGATTGAAAATGGAACCGGACGATCATCGCGGCACATTGACGGACGATATCCTGGTCGGCGGGGTCTTTGGCGACAACCGCTGGAGTGAAGATAGTTCGACGCTCGCATTTGTTTCATCCACGCGTGACCACAAGTCGGCGAAATATCGCATCGCTAACGTTGCGACCGGCGACGTTCGAGATGTGTTCGAAGAGAGAGTTGAGACCCAATACGAATCAGGCCAGGGCGAAGAGAACTGGAATTATATGCCGGAATCGGGCGAGGCGATCTGGTATTCGGAACGCGACGATTGGGGCCACCTTTATCTTTATGATCTTTCCACCCGTCGAGTAAAGAATCAGATTACCAAAGGGAATTTCGTGGTAACGAGAATGCTCAAGGTCGATACTGCAAGCCGCACGATCTGGTTCGAGGCGAATGGCCGCGAGGCGGGCCGCGATCCTTATTTCGCTCACATTTATAAGATAAAGTTTGATGGGACCGGACTCGAACTATTGACTCCGGAGGATGGCCATCACCAAGTGTCGTTTTCACCAGACGACAAATATTTCGTCGATAATTATTCGAAACCAAATGTTCCTCCGGTCTCTGTCCTTCGAGATATGAATGGACGAATGATCGCCGAACTTGAGAAGACCGACATCTCACGCCTGACCGCAGCGGGCTGGAAACCGCCAACGCCGATAACGGTAAAATCGCGTGATGGAAAGTGGGACCTTTACGGGCTGATGTTCACGCCGACGAATCTGGATAGAAGCAAAAAATATCCGATCGTAAATTACATCTACCCAGGCCCGCAGGCCGGCGGCGTCGGTTCGCGTTCATTCAGTCCGGCCCGCAGCGATCATCAGGCATTGGCAGAACTCGGCTTTGTTGTTGTGGTGATCGACGGCACATGCAATCCGGATCGGTCCAAATCTTTCCACGACGTTTGTTATGGAAATATGGCGGACAATACTTTGGAAGACCAGATCGCGGGCATCAGAGAGCTTGCTCAGAAGAATCCCTTTATGGATCTCGAACGGGTTGGTATGTGGGGACATTCGGGCGGCGGTTATGCGACCGCAGCGGCACTGTTCCGCTTTCCAGATTTTTACAAGGTCGGTGTCTCGCAGGCAGGTAATCACGACAACAGAAATTACGAAGACGACTGGGGTGAAAGATACATCGGGCTGATGGTCGGGCCGGACGGCAAGCATACGACGAATGTTGACGATTCGAAAGAAAAGTCCAATTATACCGACCAGGCAAATCAGAATTTCGCGAAAGACCTAAAGGGTAAACTGATGCTTGCACACGGCGGAATGGATGACAACGTGCCGCCCTATAACACCTATCTGGTGGTTGATGCGCTGATCAAAGCGAACAAGGATTTTGACCTGATCATCTATCCGAATGCCCGGCACGGCTTTGCGAACAATGCTTTGACTGGGCTCGATCTGGCTGCGAATTTCTACATGACGCGAAGGCGATGGGATTATTTCGTCAAACACCTGATCGGCGCCGAACCGCCGAAGGAATACAAATTGACCCCAAAGCAGGATCCGCGAATGGTGCCGGCGCGCTGATCTTGGGATTTAATAATATTGATTACTCACCAGATCTGGTGATGATCGAATCTCATATGGAAGCAGCAAGTTAGCGTTAACTATTGCGTGGTCACCGGGCATTTTCGATCTCATCTATAAGTTCTTCCGGAGTGGCCTGGATAGCGGAAACACGAAACTTACCGAGCGCATCGATAAATGCGGAACGGCTCAAACCTGTGACCTCGGCGGCGTTTCCTTGGGATAGACGTCCAAGCTCATACCACTTTACAGCCGCCGCGATCCGCATTTCAGATACGAACTCATCGGGCGATTCGCCCAACGCAGCAAATGTTGATGTTGGTATTTCTACTGAGATCGATCCCATACAAGTCGAATTATAGACTATTTTTCATCTAACAGCTTCGTTTCTTCTTCGCTTTCATCCGTAAAAAGTTGGCTGACGGGTGTGTGGGCCGGAGGGAGTTCGGCTTCGAAGGTCTGCATATCTTTTTGGAGTTGAGCGACGGCCGATTCGCCGCGTTCGAAATCGTCGCGGCCCAGTTTCAGCGTTACTTTTCCGTCCTCATTCGGAAGTTCGGAAAGTGCCGCAAAGGTTCGGGTACGTATTTCGATCTTTGCGCCGCGTTTGAACAGGCCTTTCTTGAATTTCACGTCCAGCAATTCTGAGATCGGCAAGCGTATCTCCTTAACACCTCCGGCGATAATGCCGAACAGTTTCGCCTCGAACTCAAGCACGATCCCCGCAGGTGAAAATTTGGCAATTCCATTCACCGTTGAAAGGCCCTGATGCTTTTCCGATTTGAACGGAACGCTTATGAAATTTCGGCTCATATTTCTCTACGCCGGCTCTTCGACAATGCTGCCATCGTCTTCCTCTGCGTAATCGTAGGTATCCATATCCACATCACCTACGTTCGGGCTGCCCAATAGTTTCAGCCAAATAAATCCTGCGGTGCCGGCGGTCAGTGAAGCCACAAGGATCGCCATTTTTGAGGCATTAACCGTGTTCAAGACAAACGCGGGTTCGCCGCCGACGAACGCAAGATTAGTAATAAAGATCGACATTGTAAACCCGATACCGCCAAGCAAACCTGCTCCAAAAACATGTTTCCAGTTCAGGTCTAATGGCAAACGGCATATACCGACCGAAACCGCGATGAAAGCCAGGATCGTGATCCCGATCGGTTTGCCTCCGACAAGACCGAGGATAATGCCGAGACTATTCGAAGAAGAAAGGTCAGCGGCCCAATCGCCGCCGATAACAATACCGGTGTTTACCAGTGCGAATATCGGCAAGATCGCAAACGCTACGGGTTTGTGCAGAAAGTGTTCGAGCCGGTATGACGGCGAAGCCTCATCATCGCGTTTATGCGTGAACGGGATCGTGAATGCTAGAAGCACACCCGCGATCGTCGCATGAACGCCGGACTTCAGCATAAAGAACCACATAAACAAGCCGCCGACAATATAAGGTATCAGGCTCATCACGCCCAGGCGGTTAAGGGCTATCAAAAGCGCACAAACGCCGAGCGCAAGCCCAAGATAAACGAATGAGAGTTCCGCGGTGTAAAAGATAGCGATGATAACGATCGCCCCGAGATCGTCCATCACAGCTAGCGCCACAAGGAACACCTTCAGTGAAGCGGGCACTCGGCTTCCCAACAATGCAAGAACACCTATCGCAAACGCGATGTCAGTGGCCATCGGGATTCCTATACCGGCCTGATACGGAGTACCGGCATTGAATCCGAAGTGGATAAGCGCCGGTAAAGCCAGACCGCCTATCGCACCAAATATAGGCAAAAGCGCGTTTTTTACGTTCGACAGCTCACCGGCATAAAGCTCACGTTCAAGCTCGAGCCCGATCAGCAAAAAGAATATGACCATCAGGGCATCGTTGACCCAATGCTCTAAGCTAAGCCTCAGAAATCCTTCGACGCCTAAATAGGTCTTAAGATAAAAATCCGGATATGCCTGTCCAATGATATTCGCCAGGAGGAGCGAAACCGCCGTACACGCCACTAAGACCACGGCACTGGATTTCTCACTGTCGAAAAATTCTTTAAATGCTTTGGTAAGCCTTTCGTTTCTTATCCTAAGGATGGGTTTCATATTCAAGTGATCAGATCAAAATTCGAACGATATATCCCACAAAACGTAATAACCAGCCGATCCGATCCGGCCGATAGCCGCGTTCAGGAATTCGTTAATTCTTCTAAATAGACTAATAGAATCGGCAAAAAATTCAATTCGGAAAACATCTAAAGCCTAAGGATCGTCAGCAAATATGCCAAATATATAGCCAGTAAAATAATCCCGCGATAGCGGCCGATGATTCCATTTCGCCCCGGAAAAGTAAGTATCACCGCGAGTGCGCCGAATCCGAGCCCGACCGCTATTTCACGAAGCGGCAAATTTGTCATCGGTGTTATCAGGGTCGCTATAGACACGATCCAGAAATTATTGAAAATGTTGCTTCCGAGTATAGTTCCGAGGCCGATCTCTTCATGGCCGCGGAGCTTTGAAATAATAACCGTCGCAAGTTCGGGCATCGAAGTTCCGATCGCGACGACCGTTGCTCCAATGACGAATTCTCCAAGACCGAACGAAGCCGCGATGCCCTTCGCCCCGATCACGATAAGCCGCCCCGCAAGGATCAAAGCTACAAGTCCGCCAACCACGGAAAGTACGACACGCAGCCGGTTCGATTCGCCAAGCACTTCTTCGGTCTTGTCACGCTGCTTGCGAACTTCGAGGACTACGGCGACCAGCCATGCGATAAACACGCTCAACATGATCACACCATCAACACGCGAAAGTTCGCCGTCGATCAAAAGAAGCGCGGTCAGAAGCGGGGCGACTATAGCAACCGGAAAATCCCGCTTTATACTGTCGATCGGTGCCCGAAGCGGCATCACAACAAGCGCGATCGCCAGGATCAGCGCCACGTTAACGACATTGCTGCCCAAAGCATCGCCGAGCGCGATCTGCGGCTTGCCTTCGAGCGAAGCATTTATTGAAACGGCAAGCTCGGGGCTTGATGTCGCAAACGCCGCGACCGTCGCGCCGATTATTCCTGCCGGAATGCGCAGCCAACCAGCCAGACCGATCGCTCCGCGTACGAACAACTCACCCCCGATACCCGCCGCCGCAAGGCCGAGAAGTAGAATGAGGTAATCGTTCAAAGCTAGATCTTCGCTCCCTTTTCAACCACCATTCGGAGCAGATCATGGCGTGCGACGATCCCGATAGGACGGCCATCGCGGACGACTGGTATTCGGTTGATATCATGCTCAAGCATTAGTTCGACCGCACGCGCCGCAGGCTCGTTCTCACTGATCGTAACGACCGTCTTGACCATGATGTCGCGAACCAGGATCGATCTCGCCGCTTCGTAGATCTCGTCTATCCGGTCATCGGAAAGCCATTTTCCAAGGACCTGCGGTGCACGAAAGACCGAGAATGGCATACCGACGCTCTTGGCGGCAAAACTGGATTCAGTAACCAGGCCAATGAGCATTCCGGAGTCGTCAACGACAGGAAGCGAACCAAAACCTTTTTCGAGCATTAAGAGCGCAGCTGCGCCAAGGCTGGCATCCTGATGGATATTGACCGAAGGCGAAGTCATCAAGTCAGAGACTTTAAGCATATTTAGTCGAAAAGAAAAAATTCTCAGCCGTCCGATCGGACACGGACCACCTCAACGCTGCATTCGGCACGTGCGGCGACCGTCGAAGAAACGCTGCCGATCAGAAGGCGTTTCAGCCGCGTCAATCCGCGGGCGCCGATGAAAATACAGTCAGCTTTCCACGTTTCAGCCTCATCCAGGATCACCCTGCGTGCATCACCCCACCGGCAGTTTTGCGACACATTTAGGCCAGTTGCCGCCAATTTCTGAGCCGGGGCGTTTAACACCCGCTCGACCCATGCCTTCGCCTCGTCGGAATCTTCCTTTCCTTCCGGGACGGCGTCGAGAACGCTGGTCTCAGGCCGCGATGCAGGATCGTCATCAGCTGTGATGATGCGGAGTTCTGTATTCGCAGGCCAAGTCCGACGAGCGACGTCCTCGATGCAAAGATCGGCATTCTCAGAACCGTCAACTGCCACAAGTATCTTTGGCGGCTGGCCTTCGGGATTTATCCGTTTACGCGCGATCCTTACCGAACATTGTGCCTCGTGCAGAACCTTCATCGAAACGCTGCCAAGTATCGCCCGGCCTACGAATCCGCGGCCGTGCGAGCCGACGACTATCAGATCTGCCTGCCATTCATCAGAGAACTTGAGCAACTCAACGGCCGGTTTTCCAGTGCGGGACTCAGCCGAAACGGTCGCATCCGGAAACATCGTCCGAATTCGTGCAGCGGCCGATTCCGCAAGAACGCTCGTATCCGCTATCACCTTTTCGAGATGCTGTTGTATTGCCGCAATGTTCTTCTGAGAGACCCGGCCTCCGGAATCCGACACGTTGCCAACAATTTCGGGCAATTCCCAAGCGTCAGCGACGCTTAGAACGGCAATTTCGGAATCGGCAGGAAACCCCGCCCGCCCGAGTTCCTCGATCGCAGCATCCGCAAACGCAGAGCCGTCGTAAGCAATGATAATTTTCATAGGTTTTGAGTGAGCCATTTCAATCCGACCATCGTGTTCTGTTGCAAATTGAGCTACAGAACAACGTGATCCAATTTATGCAGACCCTTTGTAGCTCCATTTTATCAGGCTTCTACAGTTACTTGAAGATGTACCAAACCGATTTTGGACGTAGTCGATTCCGATAGAGTGATCATAAAGATAATTTCACGACTAACCCATTTGGACCGACGGACCACACGTTTCTTCTGCCTTTTGCAGCTACGGCATTCAGATTCTCGTCGCCGATCTTTTTCCATGTCGCACCGCGGTCGAACGAAATGTCGGAACCATTCGTTCCAACAGCTATCATAGATTTGTCGTCAATATATGTGACTGCAGACCGGTAACCTGATAGCCCTTCGCCGTCGTACCATGATTTGCCGCCGTCGCGGGTGAAGGCAAGATTCATTCTGGCTTCCGCAGGTTTTTCATAGTCCCCGCCGACGGCCACACCATGAAGAGCGTTGCGAAACGCGATCGAAAAAATACCACTGCCGGGCGTGCCTTTGGTGATCGGCGAATCGGCAACGAACCACGAAAGCCCGCGGTCATTCGAACGAAAAACGCGTGCGTCCGATCCGCCAGACACAAGAAAAACATCGTTCTTTCCATTAACTATCAAACAGGTTCCGCTGGCGGCAAATGCAGCCTCGCCGTCTTTCGCTCTTGGCATCTTGTCGAGGCCAGTGAAGTTCCAATTCTTCCCGCCATCTTTTGTGATAATAAGCTGATAGAATTCGCCGACAGGATCGCTCATCGCGATGCAGTTGTTCCGATCCCAACAAGCGATCGCATCATAAAAGGCCTTTTCGTCTTTGTTGGTGAATTGAAGCTGCCAGGTCTTCCCGCCGTCGGTCGTCTTGTAAATTCGCGAGGCGTCGCCATTTCCAATGCTCAGAATATAAGCCGTGTTCGCGTCAAAGGCTTCGATATCGCGAAAGTCAAGTTTCTCCGCACCGGGAACTTGAAGAACATCCCATGTTTTTCCGCCATCGATGGTTCTTATCACCGTTCCGCCGGTCCCGCTCGCCCACACTATGTTTTCGCTTACGACCGACAGCCCGCGAAACGAGGCCTTGGTATCGACCGTTTCCTTGATCCATTGAGCCGAAACGGCGCTTGAAAAAATGAATAGTGCTAAAGCTGATAATGTAAGTTTCATTTTATTTATTCTCGCTTCGCCAACGATTGCATAGCTCGCGGCAGGCTCCGCCCCATTCCGGATACTCGAATTCAAACCCCGAATCGGTCAACAGCTTTGGCACGACGCGGCGGCTTTTCAGAATCAATTCCGTTTCGGTGCGCATGAAGAATGCTCCGATCGCGAGCTGCCATTCGAACGCGGGCAGTCCGATCCGTGTTCCCCATGCCTCGCGAAAGATACGCATAAATTCTTTGTTCGACAGCGGGTTTGGCGAGGCGATGTTGATCGGGCCGGAAAGCTCTTCGTTTTCGATAAGCCAATAGACCGAGCGGATGAAATCGTCCTCGTGGATCCAGGAGATATATTGCTTTCCGCCAGCCGCAGTGCCGCCGAGTCCAAACCGAACTATGCCAAGCATCGTGTCAAAAATGCCGCCGCGAGCCGGCCCCATTGTCATCGCGGAACGCATTAGGACCTTTCGTGTGTTCGGCGTGTCTGCTTCGTTTGCGGCCCGTTCCCAGTTCGTCGCAACGTCGATGCTGAAATTCCAGGTGTCCGGTGCATCGGGTTCTTGGCCGCCGATAACGCCGGTTACATCGTCATTCGCACGGTCGAATGAATGGGCATATATCGTCGCGGTACTCGATTGCAACCAAACCTTTGGCGGGTTTGCCGCGTTCGAAATGGCCTCGCCGACAACACGAGTCGAATCGACTCGCGAATCCATTGTCTGCCTACGGTTCTCCGCATTGTACCGACAATTAACGCTGCGGCCCGCAAGATTGATCACAACATCCGAACCGTCGATCTCCGCCGCCCAATCACCCAACGTCTTACCGTCCCATTTCACGGCTTGCCATTCACGCTTTTCAGGCGAACGCCCCAGCACAACGACCTCGTGTCCGTCACGATGAAAAGCCTTCGCCAACGCCCTCCCGACCTGTCCGCTTCCGCCTGGAATTACGATCTTCATTTAATCTCCACCTAATTACTAATTCGGCAATTAATAATTAGTAATTAATTAACCAAAAGAACTAATAGACCATTCGAGCTTTAACAGTTCCCGGCACATCCTTGAGGAGTTCGAAGGCTTCTTTGGAGAGTTTTGATTCGACATCGAGTATCACGTAGCCGATCTCCGGATTGGTGTTCAGGTATTGGCCGACAATGTTGATGCCGCGTTTCGAGAGGCGCGAGTTTATCTCGCCGAGTACGCCGGGAATGTTTCGATGGATGTGCAAAATGCGGTGCGTTCCGGCTTGCGGCGGCAGCGAGACCGGCGGAACGCTGTGCGAGCCTTCGGAAGTGCCGTAATCGAGATATCTGATCAGCTTGTGTGTGACGTCGAGTCCAATGTTCGCCTGTGCCTCTTCGGTCGAACCGCCGATGTGCGGCGTCAGGATAACGTTCGGCATTCCCTGCAGCGGACACGCGAACGCGTCGCCGTTCTTTTCCGGCTCTTCGGGGAAAACATCGATCGCGGCTCCGGCGAGCTTGCCGCTTTTTAGCGCTTTTCTTGCGGCGGCAAGATCGACCACATCACCTCGGCTGTGGTTTATCAGGATCGCTCCGCGGCGCATCAACTTGATGGCGTCGGCGTCGATCATATTATGCGTGGCGGGCGTCGAAGGCACGTGAAGCGTTACGATATGCGAACGCTTGAGTAGCTCGCGAAGGTCGCCCATCTGCTTTGCGTTCCCGTGCGGCAGCTTTGTCGAAACATCGTAATACAAGACGTGCATTCCGAGCGATTCGGCCATATTCGAAACTTGCGAGCCGATGTTTCCATAGCCAACAATGCCGAGCGTTTTGCCGCGTAATTCAAAACATCCAGTCGCTTCTTTCGCCCATTCGCCGCGATGGGCCGCCGCATTCTTATCGGCGATCTTTCGGATCAGCATCACGCACAGGCCGATGATCAATTCCGCCACAGAACGCGTATTCGCATGCGGAGCATTGAACACGGCAATGCCCTTCTCGGTCGCGACTTTCAGCTCCACCTGATTCACTCCGATGCAAAACGCCCCGATCGCAAGCAGCTTGTCCGCCGCTTCGATGACATTTCGCGTGATCTGAGTTTTTGAGCGAAGACCGAGCACATGCACGCCCTTGATCGCCTTGATCAACTCGGCTTCGCTGACCGCACCGCCCAGCCGCTGCACTTCCATATATCCGCCCGCACCAAACTCCCGTACTGCGGCATCGGAAATATTCTCTAGCAGCAGTATCTTGATCTTGCTCTTTGGATATGATGTATGTTTGATCGTCATTAAAACGACGATTATAACAAAAAGTTAAGAGCCGGATTACTTAGAAGATTCAATTATTTCACGGTATTTCACCAAGATATCGTCAAGCTGGGTTCGTGCAGATCTCGGAAGCGGAACGGTGAACTCCAGTTTAACAGTTACTGCCCGAAACTCTCTCGTCATCGAACTCGCATTTATCCGAATACTAAATCGGAATAGAGTTAAAGTTCCTAGCGGCTCAATAGATATTAGGCGGATACCTCTCCCGACGCTGTTCAGATCGTTGATCTTGTATAGCTTTCCGTTACGCCCGTCCGTGATATAAATGCATTTTGGCAGGAAAAAGATCTCTCCGCTCGTTTGATCCCGCTCGATAGTATCTGTGCGGATTATTCCTGCGAACTTGTCCAGAATGCTACTTCCTTTGTCATCTTCCAAAAACTCCTGCTTGTGGACCAATGCCCACTCTTCCGGAGTAAATGAGAATCGAGCAAACACCTCCGAACTTCCCGGAATATCGATGGTCTCCACGGAGTTCGCCGCCGCTTTCAGCTCCCTGACAATAAAGGGAATTGCCGCGATAAAGAAAATTAACGCGAACAATGCGAGCAGCAAACTGATTATCAGAGGAATGTCCACTTTTAATGTCGAATCTGCATTAGGTTGGAGACAAAATCCACTCTATCGAACCGGGTATAACTTTTCGCCGATCGAGCTCTTTAATCACGGATCAAGTAGGAAAACAGGGAACTTCCGTCTCAGGGAGTTATTCGTGCATTCGTGTCAAATCTCTGCAAGTCCTAGCCAGGAATGCACGAGTTATTAAATGATATTTCTTAATGCGTGATTGAATAGAGAACTGTCGCTCCGTATTCACCCGAGAGCCGGCAATCGATGCTTGAACTGAAACCGGCCACAGATCACTGATCCTTCTTAATTACATGTGTATAGTCATATCATGCACGCCTTCGGCGGCTTCCATTATTGCTTCGGAGACGGTCGGGTGCGCGTGGATAATGCGGCCGAGTTCGTCTGCGGTGGTTTCGAGTGACATTCCCACAACGCATTCGGCTAGCAGCTCGGTCGCGTGCGGGCCGATGATGTGAACGCCGAGAACCTCATCATACTTCGATTCGGCGACGATCTTCACAAAACCATCCGTTTCGCCAAGTATGCGGGCCTTGCCGCTGGCTGAGAACGGGAATTTGCCGATCTTTACATCGTAGCCCGCTTCTTTCGCTTTTGCTTCGGTCAGGCCGACGCTCGCGACCTCGGGGTCGCAATATGTACAGTTCGGAACCAGATTTTGCTTGATCGGCTCGACCTTTTTTCCGGCGATCTTTTCGACAACGAGAATTCCTTCTTTCGACGCAAGGTGCGCGAGCCACGCAGTATCGATCACGTCGCCGATGGCATAAACGCCCGGCTCGGCGGTCTCGCAAAATTCATTTACTTCGACAGTGCCGCGTTCCTTTACCTTGACCTTCGTCTTATCCAGCCCAAGGCCATCAAGATACGGCATTCGTCCGACGGCGACCAGCAGCATTTCGGCTTCAAAAGTAACGTCCTCACCCTTGCCGTTCTTGCCGGATACTTTCACGCCTTTCTTGTCCTTTGTAAGTTTGTCCAGCTTGATGCCGGTCTCGCATTTAATGCCTTGTTTTTTGAACGCACGAGCGAGTTCTTTCGAAACATCGGCATCTTCGATCGGCACTATACGGTCCATCAGTTCAACAACGGTCGTGTCGCAGCCAAAGCGATGATATACGCTGGCGAACTCAACACCGACGGCTCCCGAACCCATTACGATCATTGATTTTGGTACTGAATTAAGTTCCAAGATCTGGTCGGAATTGACGACCTGCTTACCGTCAACCTCAAAGCCCGGGATCGGACGAACGACGGAACCGGTCGCGATAATAATATTCTTTGTGTCGATCGTCTCTTTCTTCCCGTCGGCCAAAGCGACCTCGACCTTGCCTTTTCCGGCGATCTTTCCGTGGCCGTTGAAAACGGTGACCTTATTCTTTTTCATCAGATAGGTCACGCCGGCTGCGTTCTTATCGACGATGCCGGATTTATAGCTCTGAACACCTGCCCAATCGTATTCGAGGCCCGAGACCTTCAGGCCAAATTTTTCAAATTCACCGGCCTTTTGATAAAGGTACGCCGCGTTAAGCAATGCTTTGGTCGGGATACACCCGCGAAGGCCGCAGGTGCCGCCGAGCTTTGCATCCTTTTCTTTTTCGATGATCGCGACCTTAAGCCCAAGCTGTGCTCCGCGAACCGCCGCCACATAGCCGCCCGGGCCGGCACCGATAATAGTTACGTCAAATTGTTCTGCCAATGTCGTTTTCCTCGTATTAAGTGATTTTTATCCTAAACGACAGATTATAGCCGAGCGCGTCAAAGCTAACAAAAGCGAGTGTCCGAGACCATTGGACGACGCATTAACGAATTCACATCGGTTTAACCTTTTGTTTACCCTGCTGTAACACAATTCACATAATCTTCTTCGTTGCCTCCCGGAAAAGTAAGTTCAGTTTGTGCCGAAGACCGCCGTTGGGGACTCGGAAGAAAAAGTCTATTTAGTTCACCTTAAAAGGAGTATTTACATACAATAATGATTAAGCAAAACAGAGCGTTCAGTATTGGCCGCCAAATTTGTTTGGTTCTTTTCTCTATTACTTTAACTATCGGCGCTTTGGGCCAGTCAGAATCTGGAAGTGCCGCCATCGAGGGCAGCATCATTGACGCGAACGGAGCAGCGGTACCCGGCGCTCGTCTGGTTATCCGCAATATGGAGACCGGGCTCGAGCGAAACGCCGTGACTGATACCAACGGACGATTCTCGTCTCGTGTTCTTCCCGTCGGCAATTATTCGATCGTCGTTCAGGCCGATGGTTTTGCCGAAGGCCGTCGTGAAAATATTGCTCTAAAGGTGGGTGAAACTACGCCGCTGACCATCTCGGTACGTCCGTCCGATGTCACGGCCCAGGTCGATGTTGTCTCGGGCTCTGATCTGATTGATACCGAAACCGCGACGACCGGAGCTTCGATCAGCCAACGCCTTGTTTCCGATCTTCCCGTTCGCGGACGCAATTTCACTGAGTTCGTTACATTGACACCGGCCGTGGTGCAGGAAGCCGACAGAAGCGGCTTGGTCATAGCAGGCCAGCGTTCGATAAATTCGAACATTTCGGTCGATGGCGCGGATTTCAACGATCCGGTTCAGGGCAACCAACGCGGAGGAAATGAATCAGTGTTCTTCTTTCCGCAATCGGCTGTTCGCGAATTTCAGGTGGTGCGTTCCGGCGCGACGGCCGAGGTAGGCAGAACGAATGCGGGATTCGTAAATGTCGTTACAAAGTCTGGAACTAACAATGTTCGCGGCGAGGCGTTTTACTTTAATCGTAACCGCCATTTAACCTCAGAGAACGCGTTCGGCCGCAGGCTAGACAACGCACAGAACCAGTTCGGCGGCTCGATCGGCGGGCCGATAGTTCGTGACCGAGCGTTCTTCTTTTTCAGTCTCGAACAAAACTTACTTAGAGTTCCTTTCGTTGTCGAATTCGAAGACGTTCCCGGCGTCCCCATACCGTCAGAGCTTGCGGCTCTCGAAGGCGAGAAGCGCGGCACGAACAACCCGACTGCACTATTTGGTCGGACGGATTTTATCGTAAACGACAACAACACTTTAAATCTGCAGTACACCTACACTCGTATGCGTGGCGAAAATTTTGACTTTGACTCGCCGCGACAGACAACCGCCGAATCCGGCAATTACGCGCGCATCGGTTCCAGCAATGGCCTGAAAGGATCACTGGTAACCGTTATTTCGCCAAATCTGATCAACGAGTTCCGCGGACAGATAGCTACCGATAACAGGCTGGAAGAGCCAAATTCGAATATGCCCCGCATCAACATCGCCGGTTTCGGTGATATCGGTGGAAACGATGGTCGCCCTCGTCAGTTCGAGTCAACGAGATTCCAACTTGCCAACAATGTGAGTGTTTCAAGCGGTCGGCACCAGATACGAATCGGATTTGAAACCAATATCAATCGCGTTCTACAGCGACGCGAAACTCGAATCCAGGGGCGCTGGGATTTTGAGAACCGTACGTTGGGAGGCGTTCCGACTACTGGGCTTGAGCAATACATCGCCGGCCGCCCCCGACGCTTTCGTCAAACGCTCGCTCCGCAGGATCAAGATTCATCGATCTTCCGCGGAACGCAGCAGGAATATGCTTTGTTCATCCAGGACAAGATCCGTGTGACCGATCGCTTGACGGTCGATGCGGGGCTTCGTTGGGAGGCACAGATCAATCCGCAGCCGGATACTACTTTTCCCGGCATTCCGGAAACCGGCAGGATCCCGAACGACCTTGCACAGTTTCAGCCGCGTCTTGGTATGGCCTACGATGTTGATGGCCGCGGAAACACGGTGATCCGAGCGTCGGCAGGTATCTTTACCGCTCGCACACCGGCGAATCTTTTCCAGAGGGTCTTCACCAACAATGGCTTGACGACACAGGCGATCCAGATAGCAGAGCCAAGTGCCTGCCGTAATTCGGCGGACCCGAACCGTGCGGGTTGCCGCCTTCGCGGACCCGATGCGATCTTCACTTTTCCAAATTCTTTGACATCTATTCCCGCGGGGTTTGAGCAGTTCATCGAGCGGCCTCGCATATTCGGGTTCGACCCGGATTTCAAGAACCCGAGGTCGTTTCAGGTCTCAGGTACGCTTGAGCAGCGGGTTACCGATGACCTGGTTCTTTCGGTCGGCTATATTCGAAACCAAACCTGGAATCTCCAACGTCGCCTGAACCGCAATCTGTTTCCTCCGACGATCGACGCGACCGGAATGCCGATCTTCCCCGCAGCACGTCCGATACCCGGGGTAGAGTGGTTGTCGATCAACGAATCGACGGCTCGTTCGACCTACGACGGTATGACGGTTACGCTCACCCGTAGGTTTGCCGACCGGTTCCAGTTCCAGGCGAATTACACGCTGGCGAAGAACACGGACGACGATTCGAACGAACGCAACTTCTCTCAGGAGCCGGCACTTAATCCGTTCGATCTTTCGATCGAGCGAGGGCCGTCGAAGCAGGACGTTCGACACAACATGAACATCAGCGGCCTTGTCGATCTGGGGGCAGGCTTCTCGCTTTCAAGCGTGTTGCTCGCTCGTTCGGGGTTCCCGTACACGGCGGTCATTGGCTTTGACACGCAGAACGACGGCAACGATGACAACGACCGGGCGATAGTGAATGGCCGTGTCGTTGGCCGCAATTCATTCCGGCAGCCAAAGTTCTTCAACCTTGACGTGCGTCTGTTGAAGGCATTTCGCTTCGGCGAGACTAAGCGGATTGATCTTTCGGCTGAGGTGTTCAACGTCACCAAAGCTTCGAACAAGAACTTTGGCAATGATGCCATCAGCTTTTTTGGTACACCGCTTCCGGATGGTTCGCCGTCCGAACAGAACGCGGGCGTTCCACTCTTCGCACCGTCAACCGCGAGGTTCGGCGGCCCGCGACAGCTTCAGCTCGGCGTTCGTTTTATATTCTAGAGTGGCTTTACTTTGTTCAGGTCTCGTTGAGATCGAATCGAGAGGCGGATCAGTTCCGCCTCTCACTTTTTTCCGTCACCCTTGTTTTCCAGTCATTGCAAACGTACTTGAATAATCCTGCAAGAGTTGTTTGAATTTAATTGTTGCTTCCCGGTCGGCGGACAATTTTACCGAGTTCCTTATCGAAAATTCCATCAGCTCCTTCATATTGTTCGCGACGCTAGTTTCAAGCCGCTTTTTGGTTTCGGCGGTAACTTGGATTCCGACCGCGCCCTTTATCTCATCCCACTTGGACTTCAGCTGAGGCTTACGCGCATTGAAGGCGTTCGTGGCGGCCTCAACTCCAGCAGAACTCGGATCCGATTCGATCTTCTGAACGATCTCGCTCGTAGCTGCTTCAAATTCAGAAATAAATGCGTTGACCTCTGCATCCTTGCTGCATCCGGTCAGTAGAAACGATACTATTGCTAGTGTAAAGATAATGGAAATTTTCATTTGATTATTTGCCCTCATTTAAAATTGCTTGAGACCGAAGGTCTTGCATGAAAAGACGTATGATCAGCATCGAACAGGACACGAACTATGCAGCATTCAGAGGAATTTCTCGCCATTGTGGATGACGCCAAGTCGCGGATCCGAGAACTATCAGTTGAAGAAGCATTGAAGCACATTGGAAGTGGTGCGTCATTGATCGATGTTCGCGAAGACAGCGAGTGGTTTGAACATGCAACCGGCGCAGTACACATTGGCCGGGGCGTGATCGAACGCGACATTGTGGCTCAGTTTCCGGATAAAGAAACGGAATTGATCTTGTATTGCGGCGGCGGTTATCGCTCGGCACTGGCCGCGGATATGCTGCAGAAAATGGGTTACACGAACGTGTATTCGATGGCCGGTGGTTGGAAAGCATGGAAGGAAGCCGGTGCTCCGACCGAATAGATCGGCTTATCGGCCCTCGTACACCTTTATTCTTTCGAGAAGTTTCACGCCGTCACCAGCACCGTTTCCGTTCTGCGCCATCAGTTCGAAGAAACGAAAGCAGACGGGGCTTTCAGCGGCTCGCTCGATCGCGGCCTTTGCACTGGTTCGATCTTGCCAGACGACGAGGTCCATCCATTCGCCATCGTTGCCGCGAAGAAGTTCGCGTCTGATGAAGCCATTTTGTTGGGCGAGAAACTCTGATTGAAGTTCCTCAGAGGCGGCGATGAGGCGTTCGTCGGTAACGCCGTCAGCAACGGTGAATGGTGCAATTTCTACTACAACAGATTCTTTCATATTATTTGCTCGCCGAAATCTGAGGCGGAAATGAACTAGACGCGACGCGTTGTTGAAACAGGACATTCACATTGAAGGATCTTCGGGGGAGATAAGTAAGATCGATGCAATATGGACGAAGAAGAGTTTGATAAGCGGGCAAGAGCGAGGGAGTTAGCCGAACAGTTTGCCGCGGGCGGAGATGTTCTGGGTTGGTTCGAGGAGCTTTATATAGAGGCCGCGGGGGACAACGACAAGATCCCCTGGGCCGATCTCGAGCCAAATAGATATCTACGCGCCTATGCCGAGACGACCGGTCTGCGTGGCGATGGCAGATCGGCTTTAGTTGTCGGCTGTGGACTTGGGGACGATGCCCGTTATCTGCACGAACTGGGTTTCAAGGTTACAGCTTTCGATATTTCACCGACCGCTATCGAATGGGCAAAGCGACTTCACGCTGATACAGATATCCGGTTCGAAGTGATGGACCTTTTCGAACCATTTCGTGGATGGCTCGGCACCTTCGAATTCGTGCTGGAGGTTTATACGATCCAACCGCTGCCGATGGCGATGCGTGATCAGACGATCGATGCCATTGCCAGATTTGTCGCACCGGGCGGTGAACTGATAGTTGTGACGCGCGGCAGGGACGACGAAGAGGAAACCGACGAACTTCCATGGCCGGTGTCGCGAAAAGAGTTGGCGCGATTTGAAACGCACGGCCTGAAACAGACTCATTTTGAGATAATGCCCGGCGACGAAGAGACGCCGCAGGACCGGTTCGTCGTCGGATATGTAAGAGTTTAGTTCTTTGCTGAAGCCCGCCATAAGTATAAAATCATAACCAAGATGAAGTTTATTCTAGTCGGGATAATGATCGCCGGAGCGTTCTTCGGATGTGAGGGGCCGCCGAAAACGGCTGAGCGATCAAATGTACGGGCAGGTGTTTCGGAAATGTCGCCGTCTGCGGCGAGCAAACAGGTCGATGCCGCTTACACTCAGTTTATAGATGTCCGCACAGCAGAAGAATTCGCTTCGGGCCACGCACCGCGTGCGAGGAATATTCCTCTCGACCGATTGGAGAATTCGCTTGTCACGCTGAGAAAAGATGAGCCGGTCTATATCATCTGCGAGACCGGAAGACGATCGGCCGAGGCGTCGGACATTTTGCTGAAGAACGGTTTTGAACGGATCATAAATATTACGGGCGGCACAGCACAATGGAAGGCGGACGGCCTGCCGATCCAGAACCCAAAGTAATTCTCTATAGCTCTTTTTCTGCCAGCTTACCCCATTTTCGCAACTCGTGCCTTCGGTATGAAGGTGCGATCTTAACGGATTCTATCGATTGTTCAAACAGCTCTTTTGAACGTTCGATCTGACCTGTTTCCGCCAAAACCTTTCCCAGATAGTAAAGCCCTTCCGGATCGACCGGCCGCCGGGAAACGTATTTTTCCAGAGCTTCAATGGCTTCGTTTGGCATTTTCGCGGCCATATATGTCGCTCCGATCTCGCGCCAGATCTCATTCAAAGAATACTTATCCTCCTGCTCGACCACGACGGCGAAATGTTCAATAGCCTTAGGCAGATCGCCGTTCTGACGGCTGATCTTGCCAAGCTGGTAATTTGCGTCGATCTCGGTCCGGTCGATCTCAAATGCCTTTTGAAAATGTTCCACAGCTTTGGATCTTTGTTGTCGTTTTAGATAGATCAGACCAAGCTGGACATGCGCATCAGCGTCTTTCGGATTCACCGTCAAACTGTGCAAATAGCGCTTAAAATCTTGCCGCCGCCGAAAGCTGTCGCCGAACCCCCGTATTTCGCTTCCGAGATATCCGCCGAAAAACATCACCGCAAAAATGATCAGAAACGGCGAGAGTAGCCAAGGTGAGACATTTTGGAAAACATACATGCCAAAGGTCAACGAAAGCCACGATATCAGCACCACGATCGTTGCAACACCAAACGTAGTTCCCAAAACCGTCCTTAGGGCAAACACTACAAAGATACCGAAAAGCATTCCGCTGGCGAACCACATCAAAAGGTATACATTCGGCGACACAGCAGCATTGAGTGTCAATATGCCTGCAACTGCAAAGGGAAGATGAGCTGCCGCCCAAGCCATTAGAATGCAGGTTGCGGTAGCGGTGTATTCTCGCCGAAGAACGACGCCGAAATTGCCGATCCGCCCGATCAGAGATACAAGCAGAACAGTAAACGGAACATAGAATAAAGTTAACGACAATAAGGGCTGGTAAAATCCGAAGGGACTAAAGGAAAAGAAATTAAAAAAGGCATCACCGATCAATGGTATGCGTGGCCGTGCGGCATTTGCAGAATCAAACTGCGTCTGGGCTGACCGAATTGCATCAGCAAGCTGGTCATCCGTAAGATCATAAAACGAACCGCTAATGTAATCGCTAAACATCGGGATCTGATAAACCGCATCCAGCTTCGCATTTATGGTCAGATAAAATCCGGCCCCGACCACCAAGACCAATATCGCGGCGAAAAGCCAACTTCCGCGATCGATAATATCGCTCATTGCAGCAGGCGGATTGTAATAGATCTGAAGGAATAGTTTGAGGTTTTCCATCATTTTGATGTTAGCTACCGGTCATTCGGCTTTCGAATCTTAGCACATGATGGCGGACCAAGAAAGGTATGTTCAGAACGCTTGGGCTTTGAAGGATTTGGGTTAGAATAAAGGCATATGATGAACACCTCAGAACCAGCAAAAAGCAAAGAAAGCGTTCGAGTGGAAACAGATTCGATGGGCGAGATCGAAGTGCCTGCCGATGTCTATTGGGGAGCCCAAACGCAGCGTTCGCTGAAGCACTTCAATATCGGCTTTGACGTAATGCCGCGCGAAATAATTCGTGCCCTTGGGATACTTAAAAAAGCGGCGGCGATCGTTAATTGCGATCTTGGGAAGTTAGCTAAGGATAAATTAGAGCCTATATCGCAGGCCGCTGATGAGGTGATCGAAGGTAAATTGGACGCACATTTTCCGCTTCGCGTTTGGCAAACGGGTTCGGGTACGCAGACGAACATGAACGCCAATGAGGTCATTTCGAATCGGGCGATCGAGATCGCAGGCGGCGAGATGGGTTCGAAATCGCCGATACATCCGAACGACGATGTGAATAAGTCGCAATCGTCGAATGACACTTTTCCGACCGCGATGTATATCGCCGCTGCCGAACGCACGACCGCGCTGATCCCGGAACTGCGAAAGGTTTCGGACGCGATAAAGGCGAAAGCTAAAGAATTCGAAGGCGTTGTAAAGATCGGACGCACGCACCTACAGGACGCGACGCCGGTAACCGTTTCACAGGAATTCGGCGGTTGGGCAAACCTTATCGACCGCGACATCGAGCGGCTGGAAATGGTGCTGCCCGGATTGATGGACCTTGCGATAGGCGGAACGGCGGTCGGCACAGGGCTCAATTCGCATCCGGAATTTGCAGACCGGGCCGCGGCAAAGATCGCGGAACTGACTGGCTTACCGTTTAAGGCTCATCCCGATAAATTCGCCGCTTTATCTGCACACGACGAAGTTGTCTTTGCCTCGGGAGCATTAAAAACACTAGCTGCATCGCTGATGAAGATCGCAAATGACATTCGCTGGCTGGCTTCGGGTCCGCGGTGCGGTATCGGCGAATTGACGCTGCCCGAGAACGAACCGGGCTCGTCGATAATGCCTGGAAAGGTCAATCCGACGCAGTCAGAAGCGATGACAATGGTAGCCGCACAAGTAATGGGAAATGATGCGGCGATCGGTTTTGCAGGCTCACAGGGCAATTTTGAACTGAACGTTTTCAAGCCGGTAATGATCCACAATTACCTGCACTCCGTTCGCCTGATCCACGATGCGTGTCACGGATTCGTCGATTACTGCATCGCCGGGATCGAACTCAATCGTGACCAGATCGATGAATATCTTAACGATTCGCTGATGCTCGTGACCGCACTAAATCAACACATCGGCTACGACAATGCCGCGAAACTTGCAAAACATGCGCATAAAAAGGGGATCTCGCTGAGAGAAGCGGCTGTGGAACTTGAAATGCTTACGCAAGAAGAATTTGATAAGTACGTCATTCCAGAAGAGATGACCCACCCTTGACGGCGGCTTTTCGTTCGATCTTTAGAATGGAGTTTACTTTATGAAAGCGGTTTTCCTTTGTATAGTTTTTATGTCGGTCGGCATGTCGGCTCAAACAACGTTCGAGATCACGGATGCCTCAAAGTCCTATAATGTGAAGCTGGTCGTTGATGGATGCGATGAAGGGTTTTGTGGAAAGAACGGTGTCTTTACGATAACAAAAAAAGCCGACGATAAATTGGTTCAGGTTATCAAGATGCCCGATATCGAATTCTTGATCGAAGAGGCACAGCTTTCAGACACAAAGCTCAAATACGACACGCAGAGCGTTATTTTTTTTGAGGATTATAATTTTGACGGGACGGCCGACATTGCCGTGCGTGAGAACAACCTTGGCGGATATGGAAGCCCAAACTATCAGATTTTCCTGTTTAATAAGGCTAAGGATGCTTTTGTGCTGAGTAAGCCTCTGACCGAGATCGCTCAAGATGGAATGGGCATGTTCGAAGTGGATCCGAAAAAGAAAATGCTTCTTGTTTCCACGAAGTCAGGTTGCTGTTGGCATCAGGATCTCGGCTATACGGTGGTCAACAATGTGCCTAAGAAAGTTTACGAATGGACACGGGATGCGAGTTTCGACAATGGTACAGAGGGAAAGAAAGTAAAGGTGACCACGAAAACCCTGGTCAAAGGAAAGTGGATAACTCGCGTCAAGTTGGAAGATTTCGAAGCAGAGTCGAATTGATCTTCAGCTATAAGAAGGCCCCGGACAAAGGGAACTTCTTTGCCGGGGTTTTTATTTTTTGAGCCACGCCCGCGTCGGACATCGCATTATCTGAGATCTCCCGACGTGCTTCAGTAGCCTTGTCGCAAACTTTTCCCTTTCTATTTTATTTGCGGGAGCGGTTGTGTGATCGCGCGGCCGAGTACGGTATTGCGGGCGATCTCGATCGCTGTTTTGGCACGGTTTGCGTGGTCGCCGCGCGCAACACTTAAGAAAAACGCAAGGCGATCCATTTCCATCTCAAGTTTCGCCGCCTTTTTTTCATCCGGCGATGACTCAATGTCCGCTGCAAGCTTCTCGACGAGTTCAGCCTGCTCAACGGTTCGCTGAAGGTGATCGACAGGTATCTTCGTAGCTTCATTGCTCATTGTGCGGCAGCCTCCTTTCCTCGAAACCAGAAGGCGGGGTCGTAATCTTCGCAGATAGCGTCCCAAGCTTCGGCTGGCACACGTTCAGGCAGTTGCGCAATCAGGTCTCCGATCGGATAGCTCGGATCATTCAAAACGGTAGAAACAAATTGATCTCGATAAAACGTCGGCGAGAATTCGAACATCAGGACAACGAATGCAGCAATGTCTTCTGGACGTGTCGCTCCCATCATCCTGGCGGTATCCATCCCGATGTTTACCATATCGATCAGGCGATTTTCCTGAATATCCTTAACGCGCTCACCGCATGCCTCGAAAACGGCCTGACATACCAATTCGAGCACATCGTGTTCGTTCTGCGCGATAAAGCTTTGGATCTGTGCGTCGCGAATGACCAGCATTAAACTTTTTCTCCTCTCAACCGCCAACTATAACGGTAAACTCACCTTTTACGATCTTGTTTGGCGGCCCAACTGCTTCGATGACGGTGTCACCCATTCTCGACTGTGGCAGGTTCATGGTCTGCACGGTTGCCGATCCATCAATTACAAAACCCGGGCCATGCGGCGGAATCGGCAACGGCGTTACACAGGCATGTGTATCGGCTCCGCCAGACATGCTCGCCATTGAGGCCGCGTTTGACGCAGCCAGACTCGCCTTAAGCGTCTCTTCCGCCAGCTTTGCGGCAGGTAATCCAGGTGTTCCAGCTGCGGCCGCGGTGGCAGCCTCGGCCGATTTTATCGCTACGTTCGCCGCCTGATTCATAGCTTGCATCGCCGCACCTGCGCCCGTAGGAACCGCCCGCCATGCGGGAAGAAACCCGATCAAGACTGTAGGAGCTCCTGGCCCCGGTGACAATACCGGGGGCAGTGGATGAACTACATTGTCAGTTAGTCGGGCCGCTGGTCCTGTAGGCATATCGTTTACTCCCCTCCGATCCTTTTTGTGTCCAATTTTCCTTCCTTCACCGAGTATCTGTTAAGTGACTTGCCGTCTTGTGATTCACAGAAGATATTTAGCACTTCACCAAAAAAAGTACGAAGTTCACCTCCGTTGCATGTCGGAAGAAATTTATTCAAAACGCGTGGATCGAAAAATCGAAATTTCATCGGGTTCCCACGTTCATCGTAAACCTGATGGAGTGCCCTGAAATGCCGACGCATCTCGGTCATTGATCTTTGTGTTTGGGCAAAAATACCCCAATGCTTTCCGATCGAGTTTTCAAGAACCCAATCGGCGAACTTGCTGTCAGGCGAAAGGTGTACAAGATAAGGCGCAGCATGGACCATATCATCCGGCAGTTCCCCGGCGAGAAGACATTCATTGGGGATCCGTCCGTCAAAAAGCCTCTTCGGCAGCTCAGGCACCATTACGCCATCGAGCACACCATAGAGCTGTGTACGATTTGAAAAAAGTGCCTCTTTTAAAACGTTCTGATCCATAAATCAATCTGCTAGCGTTCAGCCCTGGAATGGATTCGCATTCTGAGCCGATTGCAGTGCCTGGGTTGCCTGCTGAGAAACCTGTTCCACGGCTTGTTCTGCCTGCTCTTTCGCCTCTTCTGCCGCAGCAGCAGCCTGTTCCTTTGCCGCTGCAACTTCCTGTTTCGCTTCGTCGACAGCCTTTTGAGCCTCAGCAACCTTTTCCTCGGCTTGCTGCTGAACCTCGGCGGCTTTTTCCTTGGCCTTTTCGGCGGCTTCGGTGGCAGATTGCTTTGCTTCGCCAACAGCTTCCTGAGCCTTTTGCTTGGCTTCTTCAGCAGCCTTCTTCGCTTCGCTTACCTTTTCCTTAGCCTCAGCTTTCGCCTCAGCAAGCTTTTCCTTAGCTTCGTCTACCTTTGCTTCGACCTTGTCTTTTGCATCTTCAACGGCCTTCTTAGCTTTGTCAGCCATTTCTTTGGCCTTATTCTTCGCTTCGGCCGCCATATCCTTGGCTTTCTTTGCCATTTCCTTAGCCTTACTGCTGAGAGCTGCGACCGCAGCCGCGGCATTGCCCATCGCGCTTTTAGCTTTATCCTTCAATTTCTCAAGCTCTTTTTTGACCTCGTCCTTCTTTTCTTCGACCGCTTTCTGCGCGGCCTGAGCCGCCTGCGTAGCGCCGCCTTTTAATGATTCGGGTTTTAAGTTTCCCTGCTGAACATAGGTCTGAAGCTGTGCAAATGCCTTAGGCGGATTTGGCGGTGGAGCTGGCGGAAGTTCGGGTTTCTGGCCTGCCTCCGCATTGTCCGCCATTTTCGCTTCCTTCGGAGCCTCCGGAGACGATCCTGAACCGCTCCCGGCCGCACCGCCGCTGTTGATCATGACCATTGTGCCTTTAATGAAAATGCCACCAGGGTTGATGTTGATAAAATTGCCGCCAACCTTTAGCGTGAGAGCTGCCCCGGCCTCGATAACCGTTGTCGTTCCGGCCTTTAGATGGATCTCCTGTCCATATTCTGCAGCGTATTTTCCCCCGATCTTAACATTGACGCTCCCCGCGATAGTCTGGCTAACGGAACCGCCGATCTTTTCATTTTGGTTACCGACAACTTCAAGGTGTTTATCTTTTTTGACCTTTTCAAACTGCTCGTTTTCAACATAAAGGTGGCGATCATGCATGATCGTTTCCTTACAGTCATTCTTCACTCGAATGTCCTGGTCTTTCTGAGCGTGGATAAAGATCTGCTCGGAGCCCTTTTTGTCTTCAAATCGCAGTTCGTTGAATCCGCCTCCTCCCTTGCTCGAATTTGTCTTTATCGTTGATTTGGTCTTTTCGTCGGGCAGAGCGTACGGAGGCATTGTGTCCGCATTGTAAACCGAGCCGATAATGATCGGTTGATCCGGATCGCCTTCGATGAAATCGACGATGACCTCCATCCCGATCCGCGGGATGAACATCGTGCCCCATTTCTTCCCGGCCCAATTTTGCGCAACACGCATCCAGCATGAGCTGCCTTCATTTACCTTACCGTCACGGTCCCATCGAAACTGGACCTTTACCCGGCCATATTTGTCAACGAAAATCTCTTCGCCGGAAGGCCCAACAACTGTGGCTGTTTGCGGTCCCTGAACGAACGGACGAGGGGTTATTTTTTCGGGCCTGAACGTCGGGCTCTGGTTCCCCGCGGGGATGCAATTAAAGGCGTTGTTGTACGGGTCTAGGACGGTATCCTCCGACGAATAGTCTGGACTCTGCATTGCAGAATGAGAGACCGAGGTAAGTACATAGGCCCCGTTGGTGGAAGACACCGGATGATTCTCAAGCGAGAACTTAAAGCCCGGGGTCATTGACGACATATCACCAACACCGGTGATCACCTTATAGCCGGCATCTATCGACTCCATCGCCTTCGTAGCAAATGCTGTTTTGTCCGAGAAGACCTTGTTTAGTTCTCCCGCCTGCTCGCCGCCTCCTGAATCGATGCCATCGAACTTGCGGGCATAGCTTCCAGGATAATCATATATCTCAAGATCTTTTGTGGCCGCGAGGGAGAAGCGGGTCGGTTGCGTGGCATCAAGCTTATTGAACGGAATTTCGAATTTGTGATCCCAGAAGGTGACCTTTCCAGGCTGAAGCCTGTGATTTACCGTCCACTCCCTTACAACTGAAACAAAGTCTTCACCATCGGCCTGGTCAAGGTCGAATGAGACGGTGCTTTTCGTCGGACAATCACGATGGGCCTGTTGGGCATCGGCGATGATCATCTTGTGACCATTAGGCGTGTGGTTAAAATAATAGAAAATGCCCTCTTCTTCCATTAAGCGGGAAACAAAATCAAAGTCAGTTTCGCGATATTGGACACAATAATTTCGCTTCTCGTACGTGCCTGTGAGCTCGATCGAATGTTCGACCTTGAGGACGGTTCGAAGAATATCGGTAACCGATTGATTCTGAAAGATCCGGCTTTGCCGATTCAAAGTGTGAAGCCAGAGCTGCGGCACGATCTCAGCCTGAAAATGCGTGAATCGGTCGTCGCGGTTTCGCTGTTCAAAACGATTCACTATCCCGTGAAAATGACGCGTTGTTCCATCACGCTGAGCGATCTCGATCAACACGGACTTTCCAAGGATCGAGGCAGGGTCGATAACGTGCGGAATATCACCACCGGCCGTTCCCTCATGGAGCAGCTCGGCGGTGACCTTGAACAGGCGCGAGATCTCTTCATCCGCGGTAAAGCTTGACAGCAATAGAACATCCTTACCCAATGGGGTTTGGATATTCATTAACCGGCCATCTTGCGTGGTATCTGGCATTCGTCTTCCTCACAGATCAACAGCGAACCGCTCGCCGGTCAACTGATGTCGTACTTGAAATTTTCGTCTTTGCCAACGCCCACATGCACCTTCGAAATGCCGCTGCCGCTGGCCATCCGTGAGAGCACTTCCCCGCTCATCTCCGGAAGTAGCGTTCCGGTCAGGATGTTGTAAACGTTCCTGGCACCGCTGTCCACGTCGGTACAGCGCTTCGCTACCGTATCTATGACGGAATCATCATAGGAAAATTGCGCACCATGGTTGTCAAAAATTCGATCTTTGATCTTTCCAAGCTGCAATTTAATGATCAGCCTCAATATATCGTCGGATATCGGATAATAAGGAACCGTAACCATGCGGCCCAGCAAAGCGGGCTTGAAAGCTTTGTTCAGCTCCGGTTTGACCGCCTCGATGATGCCCTCCGGGAGTGGTTTGGTCTCCGGATCGGCACAAAGCTTCATTATCGTATCAGTACCGACATTCGATGTTAGTATGATTATACAATTCTTGAAATCGATCACACGGCCCTCGCCGTCTTCCAAGACGCCCTTGTCAAAGACCTGGAAGAAGAGCTCCATCACGTCCGGATGAGCCTTTTCAACCTCATCAAGAAGAACCACGGAATATGGCTTTCTGCGGACGGCTTCGGTCAAAACGCCGCCTTCGCCGTAGCCGACATATCCCGGAGGCGATCCCTTTAGGCTCGAAACGGTGTGGGCTTCTTGATACTCACTCATATTAATAGAGATCAGATTTCGTTCTCCGCCATACAATGATTCGGCAAGAGCCAATGCTGTTTCCGTCTTTCCGACGCCGGAAGTACCGACCAGCATGAAAACGCCGATCGGACGCTTTGGATCGGTAAGGCCCGCACGTGAAGTACGAATTCGCTGAGCGATCGCTTCAAGCGCATGGTCTTGCCCAAGAACACGTTCACGAAGCGTTTCGTGCAGATTTAGGACGGCATTGATCTCGTCCGCAACCATCTTGCCGATAGGAATGCCTGTCCATCCGGAGATGATCTCCGCCACGCTCTGACCATTGACGACAGGCTGCATTAACGGATTCTCGCCTTGAACTGCCTTCAACTCCTCGTTCAGCCGTTTTAATTCACCTTTTAAGAACTCTGTATCGACGGGCTTTTCTGCCTCGGGCGCAGGTGCCGCTGCTGTTGAACCATCGTCGCCAACAGAAACAGCGTCTGTCTCACCAGCCGCAGCGGCAGCCGTCGATTCTCCAGTGCCATTTGATTCTGAACCGGAGACAGCATCCGCGAGCTTACCGTCGAGCCTGGTCATCTCAAGTTTCGTCCGGACATTCCGTATCTGCTCGATCAGTATCTTTTCCTTCTCCCATTGGGCATTCAGCTTTTCAAGTTCTGCCTCGGTTTCCGATCTTAACGCGGTTAACTCTTCGATCTTTTTATCGTGTTCGGCCCCGGTTACCTGCTCTCGTTCAAGGGAATCGATCTCAGATGTCAGGTTCTGAATGCGTCGCGTTGCATCTTCGACGGCAGCAGGAGTTGCGCCCTGGCCGATCGCAACCTTTGCACAAGCTGTATCCAGAACTGAAACCGATTTATCCGGAAGTTGACGCCCGGTGATGTACCGGTGCGAAAGCTTGACGCACTCAACGATCGCCTCGTCAAGGATGCGCACGTTATGATGCTCCTCCATTTTGTCGGCAATGCCGCGCATCATCGCAATAGCTTTTGGCTCATCCGGTTCATCTACCTTTACGACCTGAAAGCGTCTCGCAAGGGCAGCATCTTTTTCGAAATACTTTTTGTATTCGGCCCAGGTCGTGGCCGCGATCGTGCGTAGCTCTCCGCGGGCCAGTGCCGGCTTTAGCAGATTAGCGGCGTCGTTCTGTCCGGCGGCCCCACCGGCTCCGATCATGGTATGAGCCTCGTCGATAAACATAATTATCGGCTGCGGCGACGATTTGACCTCGTCGATAACTGATTTCAATCGATTTTCGAATTCACCTTTGATACCGGCGCCGGCCTGCAAAAGTCCCAGATCAAGCGAGCGAACGGCAACATTCTTCAATGGGTCCGGCACATCGCCTTGGGCAATACGAAGAGCAAAACCTTCCACAACGGCCGTTTTTCCGACGCCCGCCTCACCCGTTAGGATCGGGTTATTCTGCCGCCGCCGAGTGAGAATATCGATGATCTGGCGTATCTCAAAATCACGCCCAAGCACCGGATCAATCTTGCCGGCAGCGGCCTTTGCCGTAAGGTCCTCGGTAAACTGGTCGAGTGATTTTGTCTTTCCCGGAACACCGCTGGCGACTGATGCACCGGAAACACCGCCGGTTTCACCAAGTGCCATTGCGTCACGCTCCTCGGCAGATTCCGCCGTGATCTCCGGTAACTTAGCCTGAAGATCTTCGGTCGAAATATGTGCAAATTCTTTGGAAACATCGCGAGCGATGCGTGACAATCCTTCGTTAGACAATAACGCCAGAACTAGGTGGCCGGAGCGGACACGCGAAGCTCCAAAATCGACCGAAGCGAGAAGCCAGGCGTCTTGTATCCAACGCGGAATCCTGTCGCTTAGCCCAGGGGTCCTTGAATTTCCGGTCTTTAACCTGTCGAGAGCAACACTTACGTCTTTTGTCAGCCGATCGAGATTTACCTCGTAGTGCTTGCAGATCTTGTGCAGGTCTGTGTCGTCCTGTTCCAAAAGCTTCGTTAAAATGTGTTCAACTTCAACATCATAATTCGTTCGGGAAAGACACAGGCCGGCTGCGGCTTCTAGTGCATTTCTGGTGGTATCGTTTAAGCGTCCGACCAAGGATTTTAAGTTCACGTTCATAGTGTTTCTCCGTTTTTAGGGTCAAATAAATATCAAGCGACGGCACCTTCGCTTTGTAAAATAACTTGTTCATCCACCTTTTCAAAGGGCTGGGTCTTCAAAAAGCTCGTCCATCCGAGCATCGGACGTCTTATAGCACGCGTAGTAAGCACTGTTCCAGGAACCTGCCGTGCGAGCAGCAGGAGTTGAATATCCGAATCGAATTCCATTCCAACTAGGAATCTCATTATCGATCGCAGCGGCCGACTTGCGCTGCCGTTCGGCAAAAACGCCGCGAACTGGGCAAAGGTCAACGGCCCGAGCCGGATCCGAAACTTGGACTGTTGATCCCAAATGTTCGTCCCGGCTATCGAACTTGAACCTAGCACGTTGTTCTGCGTGCCTAAGTGTGAATGGTCCGAACTATCGAGTGCAATCCAATGCCCCTGAAACTGGCGAATGCTAACTCCGGTCTGGAAATAATCCGAAAGCAGGTTCTCGACGGCCTTTGCAGAATGTGGCCGTTGAGCGATCAGTCCGGCATAGGGCAACAGCGATTCATCCTCGACACCCAAACGCCCGCGCAGACCGGCGGTGCCGAGACCTGAGAGATCGAACAAATATCCCGTGAAGCTGTCATCGCCTCGCTCATAAGCAACGGGAAAGCGATGCTTTTTCCATGCCCGAAAGAAAAAAGAGACCGCCCGATGTGTAAAGATATCCAGGAACGACCACAACGTCGTATCTCGATGTCGTATTCGGTCAAATGCGAGCTCAGTATAGTGCGTCGGAAGCACGCCGCTGACGCCGATCAATCCCATGAAATTTTGAAAGATCTCAACAGTTTCTCGCCCTGTCCGCTCATCGGTCGATTCCTTTATCTCGTGGATCTCGCTTGGAGGAAAATCAAAGGCCACCCGCGAACGGAATCGTGCTACCTCTTCCGCGGGGAGCGCATCGCCGCCGACAGTTCGCCGGTCAGGGAAGATCTTTTCAAGAATTCGCACGGCCTGAAAAAATTCAAACCGATAGGGCTCCTCGAATAGGTCTTCTTTAACAGATCTTTTCGCCATCTATCGAATTCTACAAAAGCTCCTGCTCGCCCGCTCGCGGCGGAAACCGCTTTATCATCTCTTCTCGCTGTTCAGACCGAACTACGACCTGATTGAATGAATTCAGCGAGGCATAAAGTCCAAGGAATCGCTCTAATACGCAGACAAACAGAAACATTCCGCTCCCAACGAACTGCTCTTCATCCAACGTTATCGTAGTCTCAAGCCCCCGCACAAAACCAGTGCCGACCCGGCCGCCGATCTGGCGGATCACCTTTCTGGATTCGACGCGGGTAATGCCAAGGATCTGCTTCCTTGTTACCGAAGAATCGTTGAAATTGTAAAGATGGAGTATTTCCTGAAGTGCCTCCGGTGTGCCATTCTCGCTGTTGACCAGGGACAAATAATTGAGATTAAGGTGTGAGATCAGCCTCCATTGGACAGCCTTTCGCTGCGGGGGCCGAACCGTTTCGGTCGGCTTTGTCAGACAACGAACCCGAGAGAGCAATGCAGTTCCCTCTACCTCAAAATCGCTTTCCTTTCCGCCAAAAAGGAGTCGCCCAGGCAGATCCCGATTAGTGCAGGTTGATCTTACGTTTAGCACATCGGTCGCCGGCACCTTGGGGTCGAAATTCATATCAACAAGCGAGAGAAAGATCTCCGATCCCTGATCGTCAGCACGCTGTGATGCACGCCGGGCCGCGTACCAAAATGATTTCTCCATCTGCTCGCCATAAGCATGACGCAGCGAATAGAACGGTGAAAATGTCCGTACATTTCCCGTTCGCGGGTCGCTCGTGACAACTTCGTCAACTGAATAGATCTCGGTCGTAGATTGCCGGTGCACATCCGGAATTACCTGATATTCGTATTTTTGCTGAGAAAGAAATATTGGATCAGCGGTCTGCGAAAATAGATTGATTATCGGCGAACAATTTAATTTGAAAGTCTCAGCCGAGATCGGAGCTATCGGGGGCGTTACGTCGCGAAGATGGATCAGCAGTTCGAAATGGCTGCCAAACTTTCGCTCGATAGCCTGGTCGAGTCCCAAGACGTCAAAAAACAAGAACTTGTATGGAAAAGCGAAATACTCGGACAAAAGCCGATACCCTGAAAACGACCTCTTCGTAAAGGGAAGCATCGCCTCAGAGTCACTGAAGCCGACCTGTTTCAGACCTTCCGCCGCTGGTAAGATCACAGGGTCAGGCAGCCTTAACTGTATGTTTGTGATCGTTTTTAGGGTTCTGTCGTTGAGCGGTGCGTCTTTGGGCCGCAATTCGATCTTTGTGGAATGATTGAATATTATCTCGTAGAGCGGAAAAACTAGTTGAGGATCGCCATCAAGATAGAATCGGAGTGATTCAGGGTTCTTTCCGGTTTCGCCTACCTTTAGTTCGTGAAGGTTCGCATCCCCGTTGCATCGCATGCTTAACCGGAGAGTGCACTCATTGAACTTTCCTCGTCCATCCTTAGGTGCAGGGGATTCGAGTGCCGCCGATCTGATCTCGATCGGCATTAGTTCCACTTCGTATGTAGAGCGGAACCGGCACGGAGTTCCATCAACCGGGCGTGAATTCAATTTGGCACCGCGCGGAACCCGCTGCACGGTCGTCATCTTGTCATTCGGCGAACCGAAGCCCATTTGTGCGATCGCCATCGACGGAATTGGCGCCAAATAGTGTGGGTAAAGTACGTTGAGAAAAGATTCTGTGATCTCCGGAAGATCGTCGTCCAGCTTCAGCCCGATCCGCCCGGTCAGGAACGCGAAGGACTCGATCATCCTCTCAACGTGCGGATCTTCGATCTTCTCTTCGTCGAGCAGTAGGCGCGTGGCAACCTTTGGATACTTGCGTGCAAACTCCGCCCCCATCCGCCGAAGGAATACAAGTTCTCTTTCGTAATAACCTAGTAATTCGTCCCGCATTTAGAGGAAATTTGAGGCCCGTTAAACGTAGCCGCCAATCAGGCTTTTTCGATCACACTGAAATCGCCTTTACCAAGTTCGAGCACGGTATCAAAGGCAATAGGTTCCGGCGCCGGCTCCACATCAAGCCTGGCTTCGATCTTAAACTTCATCTGCCGGTCAACGTTGCTCAAAGGTTCAAGCGTAACTTTGAGGTCCAAAAATCGTGGCTCAAAATTTAAAAGCGCGGTCTCCACCGCACTTGCAAGCCTTTTCTGTTCCGCGGCATTCTTCGCCGCCAGCCCAGTGAAATCAGGAAGCCCGTAGAAGGCTACCGATCGCGGTGCCTCTTCCAGATTCTCGTCAATTGTTTCGGTGTGGCAGCGGGTGTTCAATAGCCATTCTAAGTCGCGTCTCACAGAATCGCGCAACTCGCGAAGCGAGGCCGATCTGGTCTTTGGTGCCTCTTCGCTGGTTCTGGGATCGAGGTCGATCAGCCGGTCGAGCACCGACGGCGTCACCCGAATTTCATTATCGATCCGTGCCATTTTATCTGCCTGTAAATATCAGAAGAACCGCGGGCTGTACCGTTTGTGCGGCACAACCCGACGGCTTTGAAAAAACATCTTTCGAACAAGCTGCCTTAGACCTTCTTGTTCAGCTTCACGTCGTAACCGGCCTTGATAGCACCGCCAACGCTTCCGTCCTTCTTCTGTTCCTTGTATTCGGTCTCGATCTTCGTAAAGTTGAACGAGCACTGATCCATTGGAAGGTCTCCGCCCTGTGACGAGCAACCGACCTGATAAGACGAGATCAAACAATCAGAGAATTTGATCTTCAGGTATTCCTGAGCTTCGCCACCAGCCTTGCGGCAGGTAAGGGTAGCCGTCGGAATATGCTTACCGGTGCAAAGATTTTCAAAAAGCTTCGGCGAGTGTTTGCCGAGATTGATCACAAAGTGGAAATCCTGCATATTAACTTTGCCGGCACCACCACCACCGCCTGAACCGAACGATCCGGTCTGTGTTGCTCCGAATGAGAACGATTGGATCTCTAACGAAGCCTTATGTTTGGAATCGGGACATTCACCTTCGATTCCGTCGATCTTCAAAAACATGTCAACTGCCATTTTAGTTTGCTCCTTTTTTCAAATATTGCTAACGAACTCTTCATCAGCTACACGATAAAGACGTATTGCTGAAACGTTTTTGCGAACCGATCGAAAACTTTTGACCGGGCCGGTTCGACCGTCGGAAACCCTGTTGAAACTGGTTTCCGACAGCCGAGGAAAAACCAACTCTAGCCTTTGGCCGGCTGCGGAAGGTCTGCAACCAGACGAAGCGAAACTGACAGTTCGTCGAGCTGGAAATGTGGACGCAGGTAGGCCACTGCTCTGTAACAGCCCGGCTTACCCGGGATCTCGGCGACATCAACGCGTGCCTCGCGAAGCGGATACTGTGCCTTGGTCGTCGCCGAAGCGGTGTCGTCTTCGGTAACGTAGTTCATGATCCATTTGTTAAGGAACATTTGGCAATCATCCCGCGACATAAAGCTGCCGATCTTGTCGCGCATCATCGATTTCAGATAATGGGCGAACCTCGAAACTGCAAAAATATACTGGAGTTGGGTCGACAAGCGTGAGTTCGCGTTTGCCTCATCCGAATCATATTTTTTAGCTTTGTTGGCCGACTGGGCACCAAAGAATGCTGCGTAATCGGTTCCTTTGCAATGGACCAATGGAATAAATCCGTTATCGGAGAATTCCTTTTCTCGGCGGTCAGTGATAGCGACCTCAGTTGGACACTTCATTGCAACCTCGCCTTCATCCGTTTCGAACGTATGGGTCGAAAGGCCCTGAACAAGCCCGCCGCCTTCGACACCGCGGATAGCAACACACCATCCGTGCATTGAAAACGCTTCTGTTAGTCGGGCACCCAATGCGTATGCTGCATTTCCCCAGAGATACTTTTTGTGGTCCCTGCCGTCAACGTCTTCTTCGAAACGGAATGTTTCGGTCGGCTTTGTTGCGGCACCGTACGGTTCACGCATCAAAACATGAGGAAGGGTCAGGCCTACATACCGTGAATCCTCCGATTCGCGGAAACTTCGCCATTTCATATACTCTGTCCGGTCAAAGATCTTCGAGATATCACGCACTTCGGACATCTCGCTGAACGTATCCCAGCCGAAAAGGCCGGACGCCGCCGCACTCAGGAACGGAGCGTGCGCCGCAGCTGCTACTTGAGACATATTTTCAAGCAACGCCATATCCTGCGGATGATTACCGAACTCGAAATCTCCGATCAGGGCACCGAACGGTGCCCCGCCGAACATTCCGTATTCGTCCTCATAGATCTTTTTGAACATTGCGGACTGGTCGAATTCAAGGGCCCGTTCAAAGTCCTTAAGAAGGTCTTTCTTCGTAACGCTCATTACACGTATCTTGAGTTGAGGCCCGGTCAGGCTGTTTCGCACGAGATACTGAAGTCCGCGCCAAGAGCCTTCCAATTTCTGGAAGTCCTCGTGGTGCATGATCTCGTTCATCTGAGCCGAAATAAGCCGGTCGATCTCCGCGATGCGCGAATTGATCGCAACGTCCATATTCTTGGACATTGTCAATTCCCCGCTCATCACTTGCCCGACGAACTCGCCGATCATGTCCTTGGCTCGTTCCTTCTGAAAATCGTCGCGGGCCATTCGGCCTTCGGTTAAGATCTGGTCAAGTAACCCCCCGCCTTCTTCAACTTCGACGGTTTGAGCACTGGCCTCTTTTTCTTTTTGTTTAGCCATGGTTATGCGTCCTCCTTACCCTGAATACCAAGTGCGTCGCTAAGCTCTTTCTGCTTATCCGAGTTCGAGATGATGTCCTCAAGCATCGATTCCAGCTTCTCATTTCCATCCATCTTCGAACGAAGATCGGATAGCTTCTGCCTTGCTTCGACAAGCTTTCTAAGCGGTTCAACCTGCTGCACAATGGCATCCGGTTCAAAGTCTTCGATACTTTTGAACTTCAGTTCGACACCCATCTTGCTTCCGTCGTCCTGAAGTTTGTTGTCAATGGTATATGCAAGTCTCGGAGCCATTCCGGCAAGGACTTGATCGAAGTTGTCGGGATCGATCTCAACGAATTTTCGATTTTTCAAGGCCGGAAGCGGCTCTTCTGACTTTCCGACGAAATCGCCCATAACGCCAACGACGAAGGGAAGTTCCTTCAACTCAATGGCACCGCCGACCTCGACATCGTATGTGATCTGAACGCGCGGCGGACGAACGCGGTCGATCTTATGCTGTAAACTTTCTTTTGTTGGCATTATTTTTCTCCTTCCTTACTTAATCTAAAATTACCTTGTCTGTTCTGCTCGTCCGTTAAAATACGAGACTTCTAGTATGCTTAACAGATCACCATGAGTCATCTGACGTCGTTTCCGTAGATTCCGAACTATAGCTGTCATTCCCCTGATCGCTACCTCCCCAATCATCGCCACCGGTATCAAAACCCAGTGTTTGCCTGATATGGGAAAGAACTCCGTCATCCTTAATAACATCCTTTAGCCAGGAGTCGAGCGGCATATTGCCCCATTTGACTGCCCTTTGCACGAGATAGGCGACCGGGCTGTGGGGCTCCGCTCGCTGAAAATAAGCTGCGACCTCACCCAGCCGCTGAAGGGCGTCTCGGCGGTCTTGAATAGCTCCGGTCGCGACTCCTCGGCGGCGGCCGCCTGAGGAACCTTCTTCGGAATACTCACCGTCAACATCGCCCGATAAATTATCTGCCGGATCCGGCTCTTCGATCCGCTTTTCTTCCAGGATCTTTTTGACAACACTGTGAACCTCTTCCAGCGCCCGTTTGAGGTTCGTCATGCCGGGCGTCTGATTCCTGTCAAACTTTTCTTCTATAACGCGGTTAAGATTCGCGTATGCTTCCCAGCACTGACCGATCGTAAAATTGGTCTCTTCGCAAAACTGCCGTCGGGTCTGGGCCCGGGCTTTTCGCCACTGCTCGGAGGTCGTTCGCCCTTCTTTTTCGGCCCGCTCCTTTAATACATTGATCCGGGCCTGATCTTCCGGGTCTAACACAGACAGATCCTCGGGAATATCAAACATCTTCGAATCTTCGAAATTAATAAAACTCAACCCGGGCCCACCGGTAATGGGCGTAACTTGGATAGATTCAGCCCCTTGAACGTCGAACCACTCGATCGCGTTTCCACGGCCTTCCATATCGCCTTCGTCAATTTCGGGATGAATATTATCCCAAAAATTTTCCTGCAGCATCGCTAAAAGCTTCAAACTATCGCGCAGGCCGGCAAACCCATGTTGGCGAATCAAAGATTCCGTAAGCCACGATGCGACCTGAAGGTCCTTTGTCTGGGTTGACAACGCATTGAATGCAAGCTCGACCACACGACGATAATCGGCAGTCTTTAAGTTCGTCGTCCAGTCTCCGAGAGCAAGGGCGTCATCGGCGCGCCGAGCTTCCATTATCTCGTCGTATAGCCCCGAGTAACGAAGGCTCTCGCCGGATGGACTGTCATCAGAGATCGGCTGCAAGATCGCGTCGAAATCTATCACCGGAGGTTTTTCAAGTTCTTCGCTCATTAGAAATTCGGCTCCAATCCTGTTAGAAAAGGCCATGAAAATTGCTTCGTAGTTTTAGGTGCTCAACATTCTAACATCAAATACAAGAAATAAGCACGTTTAGACAACTTCTTCGCTGCCGTGATCAAAAACGATGGATTCCATATCGAGGATCGAACGGTCTTTACCGTCCATCCAAAATATCCGCATTCCTTCGCCTATGAACACTTCTTCGCCCTTATCTTGCCAATCGGTCATTCGGCCCAAACGGACCTGGTCGTTTTCGCTTTGCCACGAACCCGAATAAAGTGCCGGAATGAACATTTCGCCGGCAGTGCCGCTAAGCATTTCGATCTCCGCCTGGATCCAAAACAAGTCTCTCAGCGTTTTCGGCCTCGTGAACTTGATCGACCTGATCTGTTCAAACGGCAGCCAAACGTATGAATCCTTAATGAATACTTCCAAAACGCACATTGTTATGTCGTTGTAATCACGGATATCGCTATATCGTTCTCCGTTTATCTCACATGGAAATGCCGGACGTTCTTCTTCTACCTTATCCAGAAGTGTCCGCGCCTCAAGCATACTGCCTTCACGGATGCGGTTGACGGCTGAAAGTAGATCATCGATATATGGGGGCTTCGCGGTTACGAATTCCGGACTTAGGCCATCAGAGAACAGTTTCATCCGATTGCGTTCGTTGTGAAAATTCTGGCGATACATCAATGAGCCGATCATCGCGTTCGCATCTTGATGGCCGATCACCTCAAGCTGTTTCTCAGCTCGGTCCCAATCGCCTGAAAAGCACGAAAGCTCGAACAAAAAAGTACGCGCGGCAACATTTGTCGGGTTCGTTTTGACCAGGTTCAGGGCCGCTTCGACAGCGCCCTTTAGATCGCCGGCATCAAGTTTCAGTTTTGCATCATTCATAATCGTTAACCATTCCTTCAGCCTACCGTTATTTAATGAAGGCATCAGGAGCTTTTACTTTCCGGAATATCGTTTTATCAAATAGGTCGCCGCCGCTGGGCTTGATCGTTCCTGAAACCGTTTTACCGCTTACTGAGTAAGACAGCGAATATTCGCCCGACGGTTGTTTTTGCGGCCTGCCGGCGTCGACGAATCGGAACACTCCCCAGACTCCCGGGAATCGTAATGGCTGTGGCCCTGAACCCGTGTCCGTGGTGTCGGCAGCCGTTGCTCCGGTTGTTGATACCAGATTTATCAAGACTCCCAATTCTGTTCCGCTTCCCGGGAAGGAAGGTTTAATTGAACCAGTACCTTCAGAAGTTGCCTTTTGACCATCGATCACCACTTCGACGATCGCTCCTGTTACAGGCCTCAGCGTGAATTCATACTCGAACTTCGGCGTCGGGCTTGAGCCAAACAATGCCCGGCGCAACGCGAATGCGTTATTCAGGTAAGTTACAAACTCGTCGCTGAACTGAACTTCAGCATTTTCCTTGACCCTGAACTGCCCGCCCGCTTCTTCAAAATATGAAGCCAGACGCTTGTCAAAAAATTCAGAAAGCTTTCCTGTTTGTGGAGCAAGAAATTCCGTTAGCTTTGTAAGATCGGCATCTGACTGTCCATCTTCGAACGGATAGCCTTTTTCGATCTCACGCGCAGCCGGCAAGATCTGTTCGGTCCAGGATTTTGCAAGCTGGCTTTTTGCGTCCGCACCGAGCAGACCCCTTAACTTTTCGACCGGCTTCGAAAGTAGAACGGCAACTTCCTTCGCGCCCGGAGTTTGGGCATCATCAAACGAACTCAACATACCGCCAATGTTCTTTTCACGCGTCCCGATCTTTAGACGGTCTCTTGGCTCTTCACCGGCCAATTCCGTGGCGATCTGCTTCATTTCATTGTCGTTCTTGCCGGTCAATTCCCTTGCAAGCATGCCAAGTTCATTTCTGTATCGCGTGATCGGAGCATTTTCTATATCACCCGTCTTACCGACAAAATCGAAGAGCGGGCGGAAATCTTTCTCTGGCTGTGAACCACCCGGACCAACTTCAGATGCACCAAAGATCAAACCCTTGATCCATTCGATCGTGCCGCCTTCGTCGACCGGAGCCGAAAGATGAGTATTTCGCTTGATCTCGGTCATTAAGACCTCCATCGGTGACTTTGCTAATGAAAATGCCTGAAGGGCACCCACCGCGTCACCCGCCGAACGATAAGGAATGACGTCAATACCTTTTACAAAGTTGCGCCATTGATCCGCGTAATCGCGATAATACATTTCTTCGAGTACGGCCGTATCACCTGCCTGAGCAAGCTGGCCTCGGCCCTGCTCGCCCATTACCCAGTCGTCTTCAGTTAGTTTCGTTGTAGCCTCTGAAATGGCCACCTTCATCAGGTCAAGACCCGCCCGCGTGTAGGCGCTCTGTACGGGGGATGTCGCTGTCATCAGGCTCGTATCAGCACCTCGGCGCGATAACAACCCCTCGAGGGTCGTCGGTCCGATCTTCTCATCGATCTCCTTTGAGATCTCGGTCACCTTACGGCGATAGTATCGCTGTATCGGTGGAAATGCCTGCAGTTTCCTCCGCGTATTTTCGACAAGCTGTTTATCAATGTCTCCTCGCGGAAACTTCGCGGGATCTTCCCGGCGATCAACCTGCTTGGCCCAGAATTCAAGCTGAAGATGAGCTGTCGTCTTCAGTTGAGCGGGCACCTTGGATTCGGTTGTCCAAATATCCTTAAATGTGTTGACCACGTGCGAAGCCTCAGCTTTGTCCGCGAACTCTGGCGTGAGCATTAGATAGGCTTTTAGAAGATCATAGTGGCGTCCTAGTTCTTGTTCTTCCTTTTCAGTTAATTTTCCAGGGTTTGCTACTGTGGATGATTCAGCGAATTTCTTCAATTCGGCCTTTACCATTTCAAGTGTGGGCCGTGCAAACCTTTGCTCGACAAGGCCGTAATAGATCGGCAGCAGCCTTTCATTCAAAACTCGGTCACCGGAATACAAACCGAACCGCATATATATCGGACGCCCTTCCCTTTCATGCTTGTCCAGGTCAGCAGCGAGAGATCTGAGTTCTTCGATCGTATCGATCTCTGCTCGAATCTCGTTCTCCGGTTTTGCGAGGATGTTCTTTCCTGCATCACTCTGGCGAAGTGTTATCGCCTTGCCGCCAACACGCTCTGCATCCGCAAGCATCTGCTTGTTCGTGATCAAAGAAACTGTCGCGATAATTAGAAACGCAAACACCAAAAGCAGGGACAAAATTGTGAGGAACCAGCCAAAGAGCGGTGGCTTCTGTCGTTGAGCGAGAAAAGTGGAAACAAGATCCTTATCACGGAGCACGACATCACGGAAAAATCGTTCCGTGAAATACCCGCCATTTACGGTAGCGACACCAGAACCGCCCTTTGAAGCAGGTGCGGCCGTGAAATAAAAGCCTCGCAAAAATGGGTTCTCGCTAAACGGGCTTGGCCGGAACAAGGCATTTACGAATGCCCCGAATTTCCTTCTCGCGGTGCCAAAATGAAGGGGAAAATTGAATATCTTTAGCTGACGAACAGGTGGAAACGGAGCGGAAAGTCGTACAAGCCGCCGCTTCATTATCGAATTTTGAAGTATCTCGTATTCACCATCAAACAACGTTTGGGCATTCTCCGACTTCTCAAGCGGAATTGTCGCTCCCCAAACGAGGGTTTTGTCCTCATTTTTCGAAGTTGAGAAAGAATCCCGAAAACCTTCGATCGCGTCGGCGTGGGTAAAAACAAGATAGACAGGAAATCGCACTTTAAGCCGCGCCATTGCGTCATCAAGCCGCGTTCGCAACACTTTCGCAAGCTGTTCGATCTCCCTTTCATCACCCTTTAGAACCGCTTCGGTATCGACCACAAGCAGCATTCCGTCCAGCGGCCTGTTTCCCCGATATTTTTTGAGCGTCTCCAAAAGGCCGGACCATTCTTCGCCATCCGTACCTTCGGTGTTATATCTTCCCGCGGAATCGACGAAAACAGCGTCAGTAGTTACGCGCCAATCAACATTCTTCGTAGGCCGGATGAAACGCTGTTCGGATTGCCGCTGACTCGCTAAAGTTTGGAAGTTAAGATTCGATGAGATAACGAGGGAGCTCTTACCAGATTTGGGTGCACCGGCGATCAGATACCATGGCAGCGAGTAAACCGCATCGCGGCCGCTTTCGCCAAGATTGGAATTCTTAAGAAATTGGACTGTTTCCTCGGCACCTGAACTAAGGTCGCCAAACGTTCCGACCGGTGAGGGTGCCGTAGCTTGTTGTGAAGGTTCGGTTCCGACACTAGATGCGGCCTCGGCCTCAGCCGCCTCGCGAGCCGCCCTTTTCTTACTTCGCCTTGAGGACACCAGCATTATGATCAAGGCAAACGGCAAGGTCAGCAGTACCAGCCCGATTGTGGCGATCTTATAGTTCCATCCCATCGTGTCCTCAGGCATAAGAACGACCACAAGGCCGACGATGCCGTAAAACGACATCATGCCGCCAAGGCCCAGAGCATACTTCATCTCATTTAGGTGCCAGGACATAAGAACTATCGAACCAAAAAGGCCGCAGGTCAGCAAAAGCGATCAGATCTGCAACCGGGAAAGCGTTTCGCCTAAAAACTTAAAACTCAAAATGAACAGAATAAAATAAACAATAACGCCTAAACCTAGACCGGCAATCCCTCCCATTTTTGCCCAAACGGGCATTCCGCGTTTCTCCGGCGGTTTCGGTTGGTCGTTCGCAAGCCAATTTGGTGAAAGCTCAACGGGCTTTATCTTACCTACCTTTACTAAGGCGTTTGCCGTTTCCTGCATTATCGAAAGCAGCTTCTCTTGCTCGTAAATGGCATACCGGCCCTTAAAACCGAGCAACATACAGAAGTAGTAGATCTCAACCGCGTCGGCCGTAACCTCTACCTGTTTCAACATCGCGTCGAGCTTGTCGAAAAACTTGTTGCCTGCAAGCTGTTCACCGAATAATTCAAGCTGTAGGGGATTTTTTTCCCATTCATTTCTAAGCGGAAAATTGTTTGTAAGCATCGTTTCATCAACGAACGAGGCCAACGCGAATTTCGATACCTGAACGATCTTATGATTGAACTTGTAACGTTCCGAACGCCGCTCGAAATCATCGAGCATTCCCGAGACCTTTGGTCGCAGTTCGTTCGACGGCGCAACGATCCCAGCTTTCAGCCTCAATATCAGGTCGAATATCGGCCCGGCGAAAGTAACAAGGTCATTTTTGCTGGCTACGTCTGCCATAAACTACGGTTTTACTGCGTACATTTCTAACTTTTCGTCCGGTATCTCATTCGGAACATAAACAGCGATCACCTTGGAACCCGAGATACCGTTCCAGTACGGCCCGATCGAATCAAGCTGAAAATATTTGAACCCGACACGCGAAGGTATCGGTGCTGGCGGCGGATTCGAATGCGTAAGAACAACACCCGGCAAAGCCGAACCGATGACCGAATCTATAACATCACGGGATGCTATCTTTACTACGCGTGGAACGCCCTCAATAAGTTTCGATTCGGGCATTTGTGCACGGACAGCCAAATAGAAACCTGCCTCTTTTAGCAAACGTTCGTCTTCGATACGGCCGACATACAGCGTGTCGCGCGTCTTTTCGAGCGGGATCGGCACACAGCGGCTTGGGATAACGGTTTCGAGCAGGTCTTTTAACTGCATCGAAAGGTTGTAAAAGGTGAAATGAAGGTCGTCGTGGTCGTATTTAACAATGTCTTTCGGATGTACTTCCAAAGAAAAGGTCATCAGCTTTCCGACCAAAGTTCCCATTTCAAGATAAAGTTTTTCCGGATGCAATAATGGCGAACGGAAATAATGCGACATTGTTGGGATCGACGAATTTATAGTGTGCAGCAGCCAGAAAACCGCAACTTCCGACGTCGTGAAATCGGCCAGCGATGCATTACTCGCCCTTCGCTGTTCGCCCAGACTTCCGCTTTTGGTGATCAATATCTCGACAAGCTGGCGAAGCATATTCACCAACCAGACCGAAGCCGAGACCTTCAACACCGGCGGTATGTAATCTTCAGATATCTTTAGCTGTCCGGTAGGTGTCCGCTGCAGCTCTGCGATCTTCAAGGATGTAAAGCCATCTCGCAGCTCGTCGTCGAAGATTATGCGCAAGTTACTCTTTGCGTAGGCAAGTGGCTGTTCGTTGGAGCCGCTCGTTTCATCTTTGACCAACGCTCCTTCCTGGAGATACCGGACGTTATTGCTCGCAGTGGCCCCGCTTGATTGAAAATTGGCCTCACCCATTTTTCTTGCAGGTATTGCCAAATGAACTCCGAGCTTATCCTTCTCGACCTTAAAATGATCGCCGACGGGCCGCATATCGGGCACGGCTTCGGCATCCGGCACATTTACCAGAAGACCATCCGGCATTACGGCCCTGCAATTTGTGATCTGGAAATTCCCGTTCGCGACCGCTTCACTATTTACCTGAAGATTCAGAACGCCGTAGTCAAAGGGCAATATCGAACGAGCCCGGGCATTCAGTAGTTCTTCATGGTAGTTGTCCCACTGCTGAAAATGGTGCGGGGTGAGGAGCATACCCTCGTTCCAGACGATCTTTCGGTAATTGCTCATATTGTTCGAGGTCAATAGTAAAACGAGAACCTCAATTAGTAAACAACAGCGGGAATGGTTTAAAGGTTCCCGTAACCCTTAGGCTCTTTTACTCTTACGTTTCCGGTTCGAACCCTTTCCTGCCGCCGGTCGGGGTTTAATGCCCTTCTTAGGTATGTTCGTTTCAGCGAGATGTCCGAAAAAATCTGCCATCCACCGCTCGCCGGACTTTTCGACAAAGCTTTCTGGTGTTGATCCTGCAAGTTCCAAGGCTCTGATCAGCGTCAGAAAGCCTGCGGAACTCAATTTGCCGCTAGATCCAAGCCAGCGTACGGTCCGCGAAGGTTTGATCAACAGATCGACCACTTTTACGGTCTGCGCGGTCGGTTTTGCGCAGTTTTCAGCGGGTGACGTTACAAGATACTCTCGGCACGCGACCGGCCGGTCCTGATGGATCGAACAGGATTCGTTCTCCAAGAATGGACATGCGACCCCTTCATAAAAATACTCAAGAACAACGTCGATCGCCCGTTTGAAGCCTTCTTGGGCCTCGGTCGGTTTGCCGCCGACAAAATGTTCATTTAGCCGATCGAACCAACCGATGTTCTTAAAATGCTCAACACCGTCGGCAAATTTCTTTTTGATCTCGGACCTGCGCGGCTCCGGCATTGACTCCACCAATTCCGCTATTTGATAGACCTCTGTCTCCGAAATCGGCACGGGTTGGCGGCAGCAAGCCCCACACCCAGCTTTACACGATATCTTTTTGCCTTCTGTTTCGAGGGCTTGGACACTAACGTCAACAAAGGCATTGGCCATTTTCTGAAAGACCGGCAACATCCGGTGAGCCTTTACAGGCTTTGCCGGAACGGTCATTTCCAGTTCCAGCGGAACACCGGCAATAGTTAACCCTACTTTTCCGGACACCCATTCGTCGTTGGCCATTTATCCTCCACGCTCGTTTTCTGATCAGTTTCAAAAGTTAAGAGCCTCGGTGTTGACGCCGAAAGCCTTCGGATTTTGCGTAATCGAGCCTATCGCAAGAAAAGTAAGAGCCCGATCAAATTCCTGCTTAGTGATCTTACCTTCCCTTTCGAGAAACCATATCGTCCTGATTTCACGCGTGCTTTCCGGATTTTTGTTTGCCAGATCCTGAAGCATGTTTCGCATCTTCATTGTCTCGCCCGCCACGCCTTGCTCATACGCGGCGATCATCAAAAGAGCATCGTCCGAGCGTTCTGTCCCGATCTGCGGTCCCAGCTTACCGAAAACTTCTGCCATTGACCGGGCCGCAGCAACGACATCGCCTCGGCCCTGTCCAACGCGCGCGATCGCCGCGATCGCGAGAAATGACGGTTTCAAATTATTCGCCGATGCAAATTCAGCGATCTGTTTCGAATTTCGCCTTGCAGAGTTTATGTTCTCTGCTAACCCCGAGAACCCTTTGACCTGTTTGATCCGGTCATCGACCCGTTTCGCCTGCTCCGATGTCAGAAAAGCCCGCGGATCGTTTTGAGCGATCGCTCGAAGACACTTCGCACCTGCCTCTTCGGTTAATGCCGTTGGACTGATGGTCGGAGGTGGCCCGGTCAGTCCGCCACCAGGTTCCTTTGGGCCCGTCGGGCCTGTTTGCTGCGTTTGCTGTGCAGCAGGTGTCCGCGGCGGCTTCGAAGGGCCATCATCAGGATCTTCATCACCTGGATCATTCTGCTCGATCACAAGCTGATTAGCCTGATTCGTTTTCCCCCTGTTCGCCACAACATATATCAAAACGCCGCCAAACAGCAAAAGCACAATAAGGAACATCGGGATCATAAAGAGCATGATCATCGGTACGCCTTTTTTCTTTTTAGCGGCAGGCACTGCCGGTGCGGCGGACTGGATCGCATTAGGATCATGTATCGATTCGGATTTTGTCTGATCCGGCTCTTCTGGCACATTCGATCTTGGTTGATCTTCTTCAACCGCGAATTTCACTCCGCCCAGGTCGAGTGTGTCCCCGATGCAGAGAGGAACCGGCATCAAAACCTCTTCGCCGTTTACCTTAGTTCCGTTGAATGACCCAAGGTCTTCGATCAAAAAAGAACCGTACTCGTCGGTAGTGATCAGGGCATGCTCTCGAGACAGGCGGCTGTCTAACACAGCCAGATCATTCTCCGAATGTCGGCCGATCTTGAACCGATCTGCCGAAACGACTTCGGAGCGCGTCTCGCCGGAACTGTCCGTAAATGTAAGCCTAAGATTCCCCATTTCTATTTCGAATACGTGGACAGCGGCTGAAGCTTTAGTCCGAAATCTTGGGGGAACTCGCCGACGATCGCCGCTGCGAAAAATTTGGGGACATACTTAAAGTTCTCCGATTGAAACTGGGCCGAAAGTTTGTCTCCGTTCGCGATCAGCGTCCAAAAATCGCGTGGAAGTCCTGAATTGGATTCGAGGGCCTTTACAAGATTCGAACTTAAGCCGCCCTCGCCGCTGTTATAGCTGCCGATCGCGAGCGGTACGCTGGCCGGCCCGGTTCCATATCGTCCTGTCAGAGCCTTCATATACGACGCGGCGGCCCGTGCCGAGGGTTCCGGCTCGCACCGCTCGTCCGGGTTTGATGGAGATGCTCCGCTAATAGTTTTCAAACCGTGCATCTCTCCAGTAGCTTTAGTGAACTGAAACATACCGAGCGGCCCGGTCGGACTCTGCAGACAAACACAGTGTTCGGACTCTATCATCGCAAGGTAAAGGCCGATCCGCGGATCTATACCCTTTTCATTGAACGCCTTTACGATGAAAGGTGCATTCTTCGCAGCACGTTCGTATGTCACCTGCAAATTGTCACCAAAACGGCATCCGCCGAGCGGTTTAACGCTGGCCCTTTTTGCGAATGCGTCTGTAAATGCCTTGATCCGGTCGATCGCCAGCGGCGGTATCTCGTCGCTTGAGTTGTTTCCGATCACCTGTGCCATCCGCATCGAGCGATCGCGTATGTATTCCCGCTTTTCGCTATCGGACAATTGAAGATATGTCTTTCCGGCCGGCATCGTATAAGGCGGCTTACCGGTTGAGACCGGGGCTCCTGTCGTCGTGTTCGAACCGGGAGTTGTGCCGCTATTATCGGGTCGAGGAGTGTTTTGCCCGGACGGCCGTGTTTCAGTACCTTTTGTTTTTGGCGTTGGGAGATCGTCGTCATCGCGATCACCGGAATTCTGAACGATCTCCTGATTGCCGCTGCCTTTTCCAAACACCTGAAATGCAATAAAAACGACCGAGGTGCTAACAAGCAGCAAAGCGAATGCGATCAGAACTATAGGGACCAGGCTTATCGGTCCGGATATCGATGCCTCGCTTGCGGAAGCCATACCGTTTGACGCGGCCATTACCTTAGGTGATTCAGCGACGTATTCTGGGGCATTCTCCAAAATTCGCACCCTTAGATTTGTTTGAAGGCCGATCCGGATCGTATCTCCATCATTCAACGGGGTTCCTGCTGGCGCAACTTGCGATCCATTTACGAATGTTCCATTCGACGAATTCTCGTCAACGATCCAGATCCGGTCACCCTCTCGGTAGATCGTAGAGTGAAGCCTGGAAAGTCCGTCATCAGAAAATCGATACTGAGCTTCGCTTCCGCGTCCGAATGTAGTGCGCTCCTGGTCGATCGCGATCTCTCGCGAACCCTCAGAAGTCGGAAAAATGATCACTACATCAAGCATTGCTCTATTTCTATATTACATCGTAAGCTTGTAAAGTTCAGACAAAGGTCTGTCGTTCTTCAAGCCGAATCGCTGCGGATTTTCTGCCACGATCGAAGCCGCAAAGAAACGGACCAACTGTTCGCGTTCAGGGGCCGTCCTGATCGAATTCCAAACATCGGTTCGATTCGCCGGCAGCTTTGACTTCCATTCGGCCGCATCTGCCGTTGATTTCCCGAACGCGGCGACCGCATAGATCATATCGCCCTCGAAAACACCCAATACAAGCGCTTTCATATATAATGCCGATGCCTTCGCAGCACAATTCTGCGACGGGTCTCCGATCGTCTCGGAACCACACAAACCGTTGTAATTATTGGCAGTTACGAATTCATTCGTCATCCGCCACAGCCCTTCCTCATTTCCCTTTTTCGTTGGGTCAAATCCACTTCGGCTCATAGCTAAAAGGTACCCGAGCGAGGCATCCAGATTCTGTTCACGAACATACGCCACATTTATCGCATCCCGATATTTCGAAGCCCGTAGAAAATAACCCTCTTTCGCGAATTCCGCCGTCCGCCTATCCACCTCACGCAAAAACTGGGGGTTCGAGACATTGTAACTGCGTCCGCCCGACAATTGTTTGGCAACAGATGTCGCGAACTGGTTCATTTCGATCGGCGAAATTTCTTTATTGGGCTGGGTCGGACCCGGCTGATCCGGCCCTTTGACGATCAGCGGCGTAGGTTCTGGAGCCTTCAATTTTCGTGTTTCAAATCCGAGGAATATCGGGCCCGATTGAGGCATCTGATTCCCTTCTTTGTCGATCAAAATGATACCAAGCGCGTGGTCCATTCCATCCGCCAAAAGGGGAAACCCGGCGGGATCGATGTTCGAAGAGTATGGCGGTTCGCTCACCGCCGCAAACGGCTGTCCATCGACCGTATAGACAACCTGAGCAACACAACTGCCGTTCTTTACGTCGATCTCGATGTCAGCCGGCTTATCGATCACCGAACGGTCATCCGGGCTAAGAAATCGGGCCGTAGCGTCGCACGAACTTCCGCGAAGGAAATAAACTCCGGCCGCAACTCCAACGAACAGTAAAGCCAATAGTATCGCCACGCCGGCGATCAAATAGATCAGATTGAATCCTTTCTTTTCGGGCTGTGGTGCGTTTGACGCAGCGTCGGACGTAGCTTGCGGCGGTTCCTCGGCAACAGGATCGGGTTCCTTTTCCTCCTCAGGATCTTCGATTACGGCATCTTTGGAACGGCCAAACAAGATCTTGCTGGTTCCGCCTAGGAATATCTCGTCACCTTCTTTCAGGTAAGCTTCGCCTTTTACCTTAACGCCATTTACAGTAGTTCCGTTACTGCTGTTCAGGTCAATAAGGCAGTACTCGTTTCCGCGGGTTTCGATCTCGGCGTGATATCTGGAAACGTTCGAATCCTCGGGAAACGAAATGAAATTATCCTCGGAGCGCCCTATCGTGGTGACGCCTGAACCCATCACATATTCGCTGTCGCCAAAAAATAGCTTTACCTCCGCCATAATCTGCAAAACCAAAACAGCCGGCATTGCGGCCGGCAAAGTTTAGACGGCCTTAGGCACCCAAATTTGCGATCAGTTAAAGGTCGCCTCCGGTGTCGGCGTCAGAATGTACCAGATCACGAGACCGAAGATAATTACTAGTACGATCACGGCCACCAACGCAAAGAAGATGCCGATAATGCGACCAACCGCACTTTTCTTTTTTGCTGTGACCGTAGTTACTGGCTGGGGTTCGGAAACGGCCTCAAGTTCGGCGATCAGATCAGGCTGCGGTTCAACCGCAACCTCAGCTTGCGTTGCGACGGGGGCTGGCTGAACGGGCTCCTCCGGAGATTCGGTGGCAGTGGCAATCTTCGGCTCTTCCGGAACATCTACGGGCTCCGGTCTTTCGGCGGACGGTTCCTCCACTGGTTCAGTCGCTGCCGTTTCAGTCGTCACCGCTTCATCCGAAACAGGGTCGTCCGTTGGCGCTCCGTATTTTTTTTCGAATCCCTGCGGCAAATAGCCGCTAGTCTGTCGAAATACGGGCTCAGGCATTTTCCAATCGGATGTTCTTTTTTCGTTTTCTAATTGGACCCCCTGCGGTGGGGTTGTATCCAGGTCTTCTTCCGGCTCTACCGGGTTTGTCGGCGTCTTGTCGTTCATCGTCTATTCTAGACCTCCACACGAGATCAGATCTAAACATCCAGTTCGAGTACATCAGAGCGTGTAATTATGCCCGTGATCCGTTTGAAATCCTCAATAAGGACCGCCGGATGTTTTTGCAGCTTTGATTTGATCTCATTCAGATTCGTATCTACCTCGACCACCGGAAAGCTCTTGTCCATTATTTCGGCCACCTTCCCATTCAAAAGTTCACGGTCTTGCAGCAACTTGGCCAGGATATGACTTTCCCGAAGACTTCCCACTGATTGATTGTCGTCAATGACCGGTATCTGTGTGACGCCGGCTTCAGACATTTTTGCCAAGGCATCGCTGACAAGATCGGTCGGCGAACAAGATACGAGATCGTCCGGAGCTCCGTGGTTCTTGGTTTCACTGATCAATCCTGCCGTGATCCTTTGCGGTTCGAGCAAAAGCTTCTCTTTCATCCATTCATCGGAATGGAATTTACTTAAATAGTGCTCCCCAGTGTCGCAGACGATGAAGACGATCATAGCGTTCTCATCGGCATCTTTCGCTACCTTAAGGGCGGCCGCGAAGTTGGTTCCGGTCGAACCACCACAGAAGATCCCTTCCTTTCGCGACAATTGCCTTGCCAGATCGAAGGATTCGCGATCTGTCACGTTAATTATCTCGTCGATAACTGACATATCGGCATTTCCCGTCGGCAGGCTTTGGCCAATACCCTCGACAAGATACGGTGTCGCTTCAGGAACATGGCCCGATTCCTTGTAGGTTTTGAATATTGAACCATAAGGGTCGGCTCCGATGACCTTGATCTTCGGGTTCATCTCCTTTAGATAGCGTCCCGTTCCGCTGATCGTTCCACCCGTGCCGATGCCCGATACAAAATGCGTTATCTTGCCATCCGTATCGCGCCAGAGTTCGGGCCCGGTCGTTGCGTAATGTGCGGCCGGATTTGCCGGATGATTGTATTGATCGGGATAAAACGAGTTCGGCGTTTCTTCGGAGATACGCTTTGCGGTCGCAACATAATGGTCCGGCGTCCCCGGTTTCGCGGCCGCAGGGCAAACAACAATATCGGCACCCAGCGATTTCAAATATCTCATTTTTTCAACGGATACTTTTTCGGTAAGGACGAAAATGCATTTGTAGCCGCGAACAGCGGCGACGATCGCCATCCCGATACCGGTATTCCCCGATGTTGCCTCGATAACGGTGCCGCCCTTTTTTAGAACGCCTTCTTTCTCGGCCCAATCGATCATCGAGATCCCGATCCGGTCTTTTACCGAATAGCCCGGATTAAGGCTCTCCATCTTTGCATAGATCGGCGCCTTTATCTTCAACTTTTTGGTCAAGGTATTGATGCGGACCATCGGCGTGTTGCCGACCAATCCTAAAATATTCTCTGAAAACTTCATTGTGTATCAAAAATGTGTAAAGAAATGCTTATGTCCAGATAATATATCGCTTTGGCGGATTTTACTCAAAATTGAAACGACTTTAGCGCCGCTGACGTATTATTTGGATAGATGAAGTTAAACCTACTTAGAACGATTCCTTTTTACCTGTTTCTTTTTGTGGCGTCCGGATTTGCACAGGCTACGATCGCCGTTGTCGCTGGTCCGGCTGACGACGCTGCTTCGAAACGTATCGCTTCCTTTGAAAAGGTTTGGAACACCATTAACGATAGGCACTATGACCCAACATTTGGCGGCGTCGATTGGAAGGCCGTCAAAATGAAATATGAACCGCTGGCGAAAAAGGCCTCGACCGACGACGAACTTCACGGCATATTGCGGCAAATGCTCGGAGAATTGAAGTTGTCGCATTTTGGCATTTATCCGCCGCGACTTACCGCTGAACAGGTAAATAATGAAACAGGTTACTCGGGCATCGACATCGTGATCCTGGATGGTGAACCCATTGTGAACCGAGTCGATGCAGGTTCGGCGGGCGATTTGGCAGGCGTCAAACCGGGCTTATTGCTTAGATCGATCGGCGGCGAAAGTGTTGCAGGGATCTTAAAGGAATTCTCGAAAACCTTAGAGGGCCGGCACCTGAGCGAAGCAACAAAAAAGATCTACGTCGAAAGGCATCTTGAAGCCAAACTCAATGGAAAGCCCGGCTCTTTGGCTGAAGCGGAATTTGTGGACGGATCGAACACTGTCCGCTCGTACAAATTCGAAAGTCAAAAGTTCTCAGGCCAGATGTCGCAACCCTTCGGCAATTTTCCCGCTCAGCGAGTTCATTTCGAATCCAAGAAGCTCGGCGACGATATCGGTTACATCCGGTTCAATATGTGGATAATGCCGCAGATCTCGAAACTCAGAACGGCGGTTCGTGAACACATTGATACCAAAGGTCTGATCATCGACCTTCGTGGTAATCCAGGCGGTATCGGCGGAATGGCACCGGGCTTGGCAGGAATGATGATCACCAAAGAAGCTTCACTCGGCACTATGCGGACCAGGCAGAGCACGACATCTTTTATGGCATTTCCGCAGGAAAACGCCTACGCCGGAAAAGTGGTTGTTCTTACCGATTACGGATCGGGATCGACCAGCGAGGTTTTCGCCGGTGGAATGCAGGACATAGGACGTGCGATAATTGTGGGCGAAACGTCTGTTGGTGGAGTGCTGCCATCGGTCTTCGACACTTTGCCGACCGGAGCCATATTCCAGTACGCGGTTTCCGATTACCGCACTCCAAATAACACCTTGCTTGAAGGACGCGGCATCATTCCCGACGTTGCGGTAAAACAAACGAGAGCGGCCCTTCTAGCAGGCAAGGATGATCAGCTTGATGCGGCCATAAAAATAATACGAGGTTCTAAATGAAAAAATATTCAAATTTACTTTTTGCGGTCGGGGCAATATTCGTTTTCAGTGTTTCCAACGTCGTTGCGCAGGATGCAGACGCTCTTTCCGCCGAGCCTTCCAGAAAGGTTGAACTTCCGAGCGCTCAATCGGTTATCGCTAAATATGTTGAAGCTATCGGCGGACGCGAAGCCGGATTAAGAATAAAGTCGCGAAGTTTTACCGGCAAGGTTCAGATAGTCCAAGCCGGAGTTTCCGGCACGATCGCCGGTTACCAGATGCCTGACGCCTACTCACTGGTAAGAATGAACGTTGCGGGACTCGGTGAATTTTCCGAAGGTTTCGACGGAACGGCAGGTTGGGGAAACGACCCGATCCAGGGCTTTCGCGTAAAGAGCGGTGAGGAATTAGTTCGGGCGAAGATCTCTTCAACCTTTTATCGCGACATGGAACTTGCAAAGCTCTACAGCAAGCTGGAAGTCACCGGGACCTCGGCGGTTGATGGTAACGATGCGTATGTCATACGCGCCACCACTTCAGGAAAAGATCCTGATATCTTGTATTTTGATATCAAGACAGGCCTATTGGTCCGGCACGATATGGTCATTGTTACGCCCGCGGGTTCAACGCCCTCGATAAATCTCTTCAGCGACTATCGCGATATCGACGGGATCGTATTGCCGTATCGCACCCTTACTAAAACCGCACAGTTCGACCTTGTAATGGAATTGGAAGAGGTGAAACACAACGTTGAGATCGATAAAAAGATCTTCGCCCCACCATCAAAACCAAAGACAGACGCGAAACCGAAGGGCGGAAACTAAACAACTTAAGAACGCAGATAAAACGAGGGCACCTGGAAACTTCACCAGGTGCCCATTTTCGTTAGTATCAGCCGCCTTCAGAATCCGATTCGCCCTAATCGGCCAGATAGCCGAATTTGCCTTGCTGGTAATCGTCGATCGCTTGTGCGATCTCGGCTTGGGTATTCATTAGGAACGGCCCGTATTGCGCGATCGGTTCATTCAGTGGTTCACCGCTCATTAACAGAAATACACCGTCTTCGAGCGCCGCAACGCGGAATTCTTCGCCTTCCTGCTCAAGCAAAGCAAGACTGTTGAGCGGCAGTTTTTCTTCGCCATTCAGCAGTGCCGAACCTTCTATCGCAAGCAGAGCCGTTGTAAAGCCTGCCGGGAACGAGAGGTCGATCGCCTCGCCTTTCTTTAACTTCAGGTTGTAAAGATGCACGGGCGTGAACGTCGTTGCCGGGCCTTTAACGCCGCCAAATTCACCTGCGATTATTTCGACCTCACCGCCAAGCGGTAGGCTGACGCGGCCCATCTCGCCGTTAGTTATCGCCTGATATTTCGGCTCGGTCATCTTGTCCTTCGCAGGCAGGTTTACCCAAAGCTGGACCATCTGAAACGGCCCGCCCTGTCGGTTGTATTCCTGCTCGTGATATTCCTTGTGCAGCAAACCGCTGCCCGCCGTCATCCATTGCACGTCGCCTTCGCCGATAACGCCTCCGCCTCCGCGGCTGTCGTGGTGGGCCACTTTACCTTTGTACGCGATCGTCACGGTTTCAAATCCGCGGTGCGGATGCGGCCCTACACCGAAAGGCTGTTCACGCGGCGGAAAGTCCGTAAGAGCGTTGTAATCGAGCAAATAGAACGGACTCATTCGCTCAGCGTGAAGCGGCCCGCGCGGCAGAAATCCGTGTACGTGAAACCCATCGCCGACCCAATGCTTCGGCGGCGGTGCCACTATCATCTCGACCTTTTTCATCTCTTTCGCTTTTGTTGTCTGTGCTGTCATTTCGTTTCTCCTTGTTCTACTTTGCGCTCTTTGCGCCTTTGCGTGAGGAAAACTTTTTCACGTAAAGCCTGATAAGATCGCAAAGCCAATACAAGAAGTTTACCGATTTATAAATGGAATGTAACCATCAATTGCGGTGGGGAGTTTCTAGTACTTTTGGGTGAGGTAGGTAACCATCTGATTCACGCAGATTTCCACGGATTAAGTTCCGCGGAAATCCGTGATACTCAGTTGTTAATATTTCTTCCGCACGACCATAAGGCCATCGCGGATCGGTAACAGCACATTCTCGACCCGCTCGTCGGCAAGGACCATTTTATTGAAGTCGTGAAGTGCTTGCGTATCCTCGTCTTTTTCGTCATCAAGAACTTTTCCGCTCCAGAGGACGTTGTCGGCGATGATGAATCCGCCGGGGCGGACCTTGTCGAAAACCAGGTTGTAATAATTCGGGTAATTCGGCTTGTCGGCGTCGATGAAGACCAGATCATACGGTCCGGCGACGTGCGGCAGAACGAACGCAGCCTCACCGAGGCGAAGTTGGATGCGGTCACGATATTCGGTCTTATCAATATAGCTCTGTGCGACACGATTTGTTTCTTCGTTTACATCAAGCGAAACCACCTCGCCGCCGTCTGCCAAGCCTTCGGCAAGACAGATGGTCGAATAACCCAGATAAGTCCCGATCTCAAGCACCTTATGCGGCCGGATCATATTCGAAAACATCGAAAGCACGCGACCCTGCACAAAGCCCGAAAGCATCGCCTTGTCAGCATAATGTTCGTAGCAATGTTCGCGAAGCTCGCGAAGAACTTCGCTTTCACCGGACGTAAACCCTTCCGCGTAGTTCTGAATTTCTTCTGTAAATATCATAGGTCAACTCTCACAAGGCCACGTTTGATCGCGGTGGTCGCGGCAGATGTTCTATCTGAAACACCGATCTTGCCAAAGATATTTTGAATATGCGACTTCACGGTATTCTCAGAATTATCAAGAGCAAAGGCGATCTCCTTGTTCGACATCCCGCCAACGATCATTCGCAGGATATTCGATTCGGCCGGCGTAAGCTCTTCTTTGCCCATGCTTTCGCTGAGTATCTGAGCGATATCGGCCGGAATATATTTTTTTCCAGCCGCGACCGTTCGGATCGCCTTGATCAATTCTTCGGGTGATATGTCCTTACAGATATAACCCATCGCGCCTTTTTTCAAAGCTCTTGTTATTTCTGCATCCCCTGCATGTTCGGCAAACATTATGATCTTTGCGTTTGGATCTTCAGCGAAATAATTATCGAGATCGTCTATCGTGCAGGAACCCGGAAAACGTAAGCCAAGTATCGTTACATCCGGACGAAGTTCTTTGAACGTCAGGAAACCGTCAGAAGCAATTCCGGTGTCCGCGATCACATCAATGCCGTCTTCATTCAGGAGAACCGACCGCACCCCAAGTCGTGTAATCGGCTGATTTTCGATAAGAAGAACGCTGATCATCTGGTTGTAACTGAGTGCGGTTTAGCGCCTACGATGATATCGAGGCCGTGAATTCGACAAGCGGACGTATCAGATCCGTATCGTAATTGGACTTTACGTTCTGCATCACGGCAGTGATTCGTTCGAGCCCCATACCGGTATCGACCGAAGGTGCCGGCAGCGCTGTCAACGTGAACGTACCGTCCTCATTCTGCGTGTGGTTGTACTGCATAAAAACGAGATTCCAGATCTCCATCGTCGTGTCGCCTTCGCCGTTTACCCAGATCGCGCTGTTCTTTTCCGGATCGCTTGGGTCTTCTCCCATATAATAGTGGATCTCAGAACAAGGCCCGCACGGACCGGTATCGCCCATTTGCCAAAAATTGTCTTTTCGTCCAAAACCCAAAACACGCTCGGGCCGAGCACCGGCTTTGACCCATAGTTCGCGGGCCTCATCATCCGGGCCGACCTCGTCGTCACCTTCAAAAACGGAAAACCAAAGTCGCTCAATATCCAGCTTTAACTCATCGACCAGAAATTCCCAGGCATATTTGATCGCATCTTCTTTGAAATAATCACCGAACGAAAAATTACCAAGCATTTCAAAGAATGTATGGTGACGCGCCGTCTTACCAACCTCATCAAGATCATTGTGTTTACCGCCCGCCCGGATGCATTTCTGCGAGGTAACTGCCCGTTTGTAATCCCGCTTTTCATTGCCCAGGAAAACATCCTTGAACTGATTCATTCCGGCATTTACAAATAAAAGCGTCGGGTCATTGGCGGGTAGCAGCGGTGAAGACGCAACGATCTTGTGCCCATTGCTCTCAAAATAGTCCAGAAATTTCTGTCTGATCTCATTACCGGTCATAGGGCGATTTTATCATACGCATGGAAAAACCGGCCCGTGAACAACGAGCCGGTAAGAAGTGGAATTGAATTAAAGCAATTCAGTTCACTTACTTTTGGAAAACTTCAAGGCGGCTGAATTTATACAGTATCGTAACCCCGTCGGTTCGGGGCCATCGTCAAAAACGTGGCCTTGGTGCGAACCGCATCTTGAGCAAACGATCTCCGTTCTGATCTCTTCCCGGATCGAAGCGTCTTCGAGTTCGAGTACATGATGTTTTTTGATCGGCTGATAAAAGCTTGGCCAGCCGGTTTCAGAATCGTATTTATGATCGGAACTGAATAAAGCCAACCCGCAAGCAGCACAGTGGTAGGTTCCGCTTTGTTTGTTGTTGAGCAACTTGCCGGAATAAGCCTCTTCAGTGCCTTTCTCGCGAAGAACGTAATACTCGAATTCAGTTAGGATCCGTTTCCAATCGGCTTCCGTGCGTTCCAGCTTCTCGCCGTCCCATTCTGTGACGAAGATCACTTTCGAATCTTTCTGGGTCGCTTTGCCAGGTTTTGGTGTTGGCAAGGCTATGGTCACCTCGGTTGAAGTGCCCGATGTAACAGCATGAGTTGCGGGATTCAGAAAAATAACTGTAGAAATGACAACTGTAACTAAAACTGCAGAAGCAAAAATTGTTGATTTACTCATATGGCTGACCCCGCAAAGCGAAAATTTTCTTATTGATTCTAAATACCAATTGCCTGGAATTTTCTTCCTTCAATGGAAAAGGTCCGCTGATGAACGGGCATTTGCCTGGCAGTTCATTTCGCGGACCCTTTACTTTAGTTAGGAAGTACAACTGAATCGATAACGTGGATGACTCCGTTCGACTGCTTTACGTCAGCGATGGTCACGGTCGACTTGCCGCCTTTTTCGTCCATAAGTACAACATTCGAACCTTCGAGCATAGCCTTCAGCTTGCCGCCCGAAACGGTTGTGAATTCTGCCGTACCGTTACCCTTTTTTATCGCGTTCAGCACATCTTTCGCGTAGAACTTGCCTGCAACGACGTGGTAGGTCAAAACCTTTGTCAATGTAGCCTTGTTCTCTGGCTTGAGTAAGGTATCAACCGTGCCTGCTGGCAACTTGCCAAAGGCATCATTCACCGGTGCGAAAACCGTAAAAGGGCCTTTGCCGGAAAGGGTTTCCACGAGGCCTGCCGCCTTTACCGCCGCGACCAAAGTTGTGTGGTCCGCCGAATTGACGGCGTTCTCAACGATGTTCTTGTTCTTGTACATCGCCGCCCCGCCGACCATCGGGTTATCGCTCTTCATCTGAGCCGAAACATCAACCGAAGCTGCTGCAAAAGCAACAACAAATGCAAAAAATCCAAAAAATACTTTCTTCATAAGATCTCCCTTGTTCGTAAAAATTTATTAACGGAAAGGTTTTTACCTTCTGTCAGGAGATTTCGGGAAGCGGGGTGAATCGGATTCAAAGACATCAAGAAAAAACTTCCTCGACGATAGACTCGCCCGAAGAAAGTTCGCCGGAGGTCCACTGCCATTTTTCGTTAAGCCGGATTCGGCCATCTGATAAGGCCTCGGGTGTCGACTGGCAAATTCCGGTCATTAACTCGCCGCGAATATTGACATGGTGGTATCTCAAATCGAGCGAACCAGAATCGTCGCAAACCGCGATCAGATGACCGCAGACGATCTCACCGCCGGAATATTCGGCCCAAACGATGTTGCGGCTTTGGTGATAGATGAAGATAGTATCGGCTCCGACCTCGCCGGTATCTGAATTCTGGATCGATCGGAACTTGCGGCCGTCGTAGTTGATCATAATATTACGCAGAATGTTCTTCGTGATCGTCGCGGTTTAAAAACTCAGTGGTTTTCGTCCTGATCAGGTCGAACGCAAATCCCTGCCGCAATAGAAAATCGTATAGTTTTTTTGTTTCCTCTCGGGTTTGAGGCTTTCCTTTCAACCGAATGCGTTTTTCGATCGCGACGTCGATCAGTTCGGCTTCAGGCATCTTTTGAAACGCAGTATCAAGGGCCTGATCAAGCGTTTCACGATCGAGCTTTTTACGCGAAAGTGATTGCTGCAGTTTTCGCTTGCCCTGCGGTTTTTGCCTGAGTTTCGACAATGCTAAGTCACGGGCAAATTGAGCATCGTTGAGATAATCGTATTCCTTCAACTTATCGATCACACGATCGACGATCTCAGAATTCGTCCAGGCCCTTTCGAGCAGCCGTTCTCGAAGTTCAGCCACTGAACGCGGCTTGGCAGCCAGGAGTTTCACGGCGCGATTCATCGTCCGAGCACGAGAACGCTCGACATCTTTTACAACACGCTCGCTTTCTTCGATCTTTCTTGGCCGGCTTCGCCACATACAAAACAATTATTAATTAATAATTGCTAATTAGTAATTATCATTCAATGAAATAAAATCAATGCCGTGGACGGTATTTTAATTGTTGATAAGCCAGCCGGGCTGACCTCGCACGATGTTGTCGCCCGAGTGCGCCGCATATTGAAAACAAAGCGGGTTGGCCACACCGGCACGCTCGATCCGTTTGCGACCGGCGTGATGGCTGTCCTTGTCGGTAAAGCGACGCGGCTTGCACAGTTTCTTGATAAAGACGAAAAGGAATACGAGGCAGTCGTTCAATTCGGCTGGGAAACCGATACGGGCGACCGGACAGGAAGTCCAAGGTCCAAGGTCCCACATCCGACGTCCGTTCCCGGAGCCGATCTAAGGCAGGCGCTCGATCAATTTCGTGGTGAGATCGAACAGGTTCCGCCCATGTATTCAGCAAAGAAGATCGACGGCAAAAAGCTTTACGAGCTCGCAAGAGAAGGCAAAACGGTCGACAGAAAGGCCGTAAATGTTTTCATTTCAAAGCTCGAACTCATCGACGACGATGCTGAACCAAGGTCAGAACATCGAATACGCGTTGCCTGCTCGGCCGGAACATACATCCGAACTCTGGCGGAAGACATAGGCCGAAAGAGCGGCGTCAGTGCACACCTTAGCGAATTGCGCAGAATTCGATCTGGCCGATTTGAGATATCAGAGAGCATTACGCTTAATGAACTTGAGGAACTGCCGCATCCCGAAGAACGTCTTTTGCCGATCGAAACCGCGGTCGAACATCTTTTGAATTTCGCCCTTAGAGACGACCGAGTCGAAAAGACGAAGAACGGTATGTCCACGCGGATAGGCAGCGATGCAGACTTTCGAGCGGACGAACCCATCAGGTTGACATCGCCTGCGGGCGAACTGATCGCGATAGGTTTTTTCGACCCAGCTGAACACTGTATTCGGCCCAAATTAGTTTTGAGTTAGAATCTGATTATGAAAACCCGAAACCTAACGTTAGCGATCGGAGGCGGAATAGCGGCTGCCGTTGCTGTCAAATTGCTCACCCGGCCACATAGTGTTGCCTGGAACGACGTGCGCCACAGCATTCCCCACTCAGACCGATCGCATTTCGTGAACATCGACGGGATCAGCATTCACTTTCAGGAATTCGGCGACGAAGCTGCCCCGCCGATCGTATTGATCCATGGCTACACGGCGTCCGTTTATGTTTGGAAGACGGTCGCACCAATGCTCGCCGATGCGGGCTTTAGAGTGTTGGCCGTTGATCTGATCGGGTTCGGCTATTCGGAAAAGCCGGCTTGGTTTGATTACACGATTGACGCGCAGGCCCGAATGGTCTCGCGGTTTATGGATCGGATAGGCATAGGTCAGGCAGTCGTTGTCGGAAGTTCATATGGTGGTGCGGTCGCGGCAACGCTTGCTTTGGATTATCCGGCTCGCGTCGGAAAACTTGTCTTGGTCAATGCAGTCATCAATGACGATGTTAAAAATCATCCGATACTGCGGCTCGCTTCGGTTCCTGGCATCGGCGAAGCGTTGACGCCCTTCCTAGTCGATTCAAAACGGTTTATGCGCTTCCGGATGCACCGTACGCTTGCACATGTGAACCACAATATGATCACGGACGAACGTATAAAATTTGTACAGCAGCCGCTGACAAATGCCGAAGGCCACCGTGCCGCGCTCGCAACTTCGCGCAACTGGCACGCGAACCGGATCGAAAAGGACGCTCATCTGATCAACCAGCCAACACTGCTGATCTGGGGCGAAGAGGACCGCGTCATTCCGGTCAAGAACGGCCATAAACTTTATGACTCGATCCTGCATTCACGGCTTGTGATCCTAAAGAATTGCGGTCACGTTCCGCAGGAAGAATGCAGCGATTTGTTCGTCGATCTGGTCGAAAAGTTTTCCGCCGATCCGAAGTCGATCGCCACTTCTACCGAACAGGAAGCCGCATGACTGAAAGGCATTTCATCGGGACGGCCCGCTCATCGGCTTTGCTATACGGTAAGGGTGTTTTTACGACTATAGCTGTATTTGATGGGTCACCGTTTCTTTGGGAAAAGCATTGGCAGCGGTTGGTTGATGGGGCAGCGAAGATCGGGCTGGACCTGTCGGAACTTTCCAAAGAAGCTGTGCACGAAACACTTTCGTTTGAGATCAGCGGCCACGGCATCATCGACGGAAGGGCGCGGATCACCTTCTACGATCGAACGGAAGGCCCGCACTGGTCTAAAAGCGAGATCTCCGGAACTGAAATAGTTATCCTGATGGCCCCAGAACGAAACACAAAACACGATCTGAAACTGACTGTCTCTCCGTTCTCGGTGAATTCCAAGTCGCCACTCGCCGGGATTAAATCCTGTAATTATCTTGAGAATATTTTGGCGATGAATCAGGCGAAGACTCGAGGATTTCACGAAGCAGTGCGAGTGAATGAGCGTGGTGAGATAACTTCCGGATGTATGTCGAACTTTTTTTGGTTGAGGGACGGAAGGCTTTTCACTCCGGCCCTCTCGACCGGCTGTCTTGCCGGAACAACCCGGGAGCACGTCATTGAGAACACTGAATGCGAAGAAGTTGTGGCCAAGATTGAAGCTCTTAAAAGTGCCGAGGCGATTTTTTTAACATCCGCAGGACTTGGCATCGCAGCCGTTGCGGAGTTCGACGGACGCAAATTTGATCGGGTCGAATTCCCTGTTTCGCATCTCTGGCCGCGTCCTTAAATCTCACGCCCGCAAATAAAAACACGAACGCATTCACGGAATGTCTCCGCGGATGGGTTCGTTTTATCTGGATCGAGATCGTTTAGGCGGCTGTTTCGAAGAGGGCAAGGATCTGCTTTCCTTCAACCGAGCGTGGGTCGATCGTTCGCAGGTGCTTTTGGCCCTGCATTTCCCAAATGGCCGTCACGCTGCCTTCTTTTTCAACGGCCTGATAATGAATATCTTCGGGTTCGGCCGGTGCGGCTTCTGCTTCTGGTTCGGCCTCTGGCGTCGGTGCGATCTCTGCTGCCGGTTCGCCTTCCTTTTCGGCGACCGTAATTGTCGGCTTTGCTTCGGTTTCTTCCGCCGACTCAGCCTGCTTTACTGCTTCTTCTGACATCAATTCAATCTACTCCTGCTTAATTCATTTTCGGCTATTTATCGCCGTCTCTTTCTGCAATTGTTATCGTTGGCTTTGCCGCTGAGGAAGATTCTTCCTTTTCGCGTTCGGCGATCGTGATCGTCGGCTTTGCCGCTGACGATGTTGTTTCGTCTTTCGGTTCTTCTTTTTGGTCGCCCATCTTATTTTACCCCGTGATCATTCCGCGATGGTGATCGTCAGTATCTTCCCGCTCGGCGTTGAAAACGATATCGAATCGTCAGTTTCGGTTATGGTCGGCTCAGCCGCAAACTGCTTTGCCGATTCTTCGACAGCATCATCGGCCGCTACCGCATTCGGATCTTCAATACAGATAGTAACCTTTTTACCGTCCTTTGTTTCAAGTTCAGCTGTAATCTTTGACATACGTGGGCCTCCAATGATTCCGCGTTTAAGAAAGCGGAATTGTAACAAAAAGTCGGGCGATAAGCACAATCCTGATGTCCGATTTAAGGCTGAACGCGTCTTGGAGCCAATTCATAGAACCAGAAGTCATTGTTCGGCTGGTCGATCTTGAGCTCATCCGGGTTTCCGTTCTTGTCGATCGTAAATGTTACAAAACCACGCGGGAAGTTGTAGGCGACCGACGGCCTCCAGCGGATCACGAACGTATCATAATGCCAATGCTCAAGATCGGCCACGAAATTCGGCGACGGCAGAAACCGCATTACCAGCCTTCCGTTTTCATCTGTAACGGTGATATCGCCGTACATTTTGTCAGAATATTTACCGGCGTATGCCGATAAAGCGAGACTTGGCCTCGTGTTCGCGGCCCGCGATTCATCAACTTTCTTCTTAGCATCTTCCGCTCTGGTTTTCGCCTGTTTTACGTTTTCGACCGCTTCCGTATTCCAATCTCGCTTGGGTGCCCCAACAAACACATCGCGGATCTTATTCGTCATTATTCCAAATGCGGGCGATTCGCTGTTTGTAAGGACAACGTAACCGACATTCTCTTCCGGTATCAGAACCGTATAGGAAAGCATGCCATCTAGGCCGCCGCTGTGGTTAATTATCTTCCTGCCGTGATAATCGTAAACGAACCAACCCATTGCAACACCGGAAAAATGCCGTGTCGGGTTAGTCTTTGATGCTGCTTCGGAGATCTGCTGCGATAGATACGGCTGATGCATTGCCCATGCCTGTTGTTCGCTGAATATTTGTCGTCCTTCGAACTTCCCTTTTCCAAGTTGTGTTCTTATCCAATTTGAAAGATCGCTTACCGATGAATTTAGTGCGGCGGCAGACGAAGAACCGTCAACATTTCCGCGATGCAGCACGCGGAGTTTACCGCCTGATTCGTTATGCGGCCACGCGGCATTGTCAGGCAGGTCGTTAACGCTGCAGGTGGTGCGGGTCATCCGGAGCGGATCAAGAATGCGTTCCTTGACGTAATCACACCACTTCTTCCCCGAGACCTTTTCGACCACTTGTCCGGCGGCAATGAACATCAGGTTCTGGTAACCAAATCGCGATCGGAAACTAGAAACCGGCTTAAGGTGCTTTACGCGGGCAAGTATCTCTTCAGGCTTGTACGTCGTTTCATACCACAAAAGATCGCCGCTGAACGTGTCCAATCCAACTCGGTGCGTCACAAGATCGCGGATAGTCAATTCGCTCGTGACCCATGGATCATACATTTGAAATTCCGGGAGATACTTGGAGACCTTATCGTCCCAACTCAGCTTTTTTTCATCGACCAATATTGCCAGAGTCGCGGTCAGAAAAGCCTTTGAGTTCGAAGCGATCGCGAAAACTGTGTTTTCGTCAACCATCGGAGAATCCGATATCCCAATACTTGTCGCAGTTGTGGCTGAGGCTGAACCGGATGCCGTTCCGCTCTTTACTTGAGTCGTCTCCGGTTCACGTTTTCCTTGTTCCAACTCAATTGTTGAACGAGATTTTCCGGGAGATCGAAATGTCCCGGCAAAAAGCTCGCCGATAGCTAATCTCCAACCGCCGTTCTCAAAAACAAACGGGAGATCTTCCCATCGCTGGTCTTTCGCATTGTAAACCTCAACAGCACCGAAGTTGTCCTTTATTCGCTGGTCGCGAATCGCCGGCAGCGCATTCGCAAAAGTTGTGGCCGTAAAACCATTTGCGTATATCTTCTCGAGCGGTGACTCTTGTCGGATTGAAACCATTTCACTGAAGGACCACGTTTTTCGCGACATATTCCCAACGATCCTACCCATATCGCGATTCTTCACAGCCAAATAAAGATTCCTGTACGCCATTTCAACGGAAGTATTCGGTTCGATAATAGCTAGTGACTCGGACGACTGGAGGCGCTTGACACCATATCCTTTTTGAAAAATTACTTTGTCATCTTTGACTATCGCGATCGCCATTCCCGGCCCGCCGTGTGTTCTTAATACGGTTTGGGCATAGGCATCGATCTCGGCGACCTTCTCGTCGATAGTTTGAGCCGAAACTGAAAACGAGAAAAGGCAAAAAAGGAATAGAAAGGTCCGCTGCATATTCATCATTCTATTCTACTGCAAACAACCGCCATTCGCCTTCGATCTGGTCGAAGGATCTTACTGAATCTTCAGTGAACCTGATACCAGACCCGGCGACCAGATCTTTGCCGCAATAGAGAGCGGTGGAAAGGCGTCAATGGACGGTCCTTGCCCAGGCCGTCCTTTTTTGTTTTCGCACTCGAAAACCTGGGGCTTAAACCTTTCAAAAAGCAAGGTTTTTCGGTATTCTTTCCGCACCGTGGCTGAGATCACAATCACACTTGCATTGCTCGTTATCGCGATAGCCCTGTTCGCGACCGAAAAGCTTCCCGTCGACATCGTCGGGCTGTTGCTCGTTGTCGCCTTGATCCTGACACAGATCCTGACCGTTAATGAGGCAGTCGCCGGATTTGGCAGTGACATCATTCTGACGATCGGCGGGCTTTTTGTCTTGGTCGGCGGGCTTGTAAAGACAGGGCTTGTTGATCTGATCGGGCGCCGCCTTCAGAAAGTGGCCGGCGACAGCGAATTCGTTTTGCTGACATTGATAATGTTAACGGCGGCTGTTGCGAGTTCGTTTATGAATAACACAACCACGGCCGCAATGTTGCTTCCTGTGGTCATCGGACTTGCGAACAGAGCGAACATCGCTCCTTCAAAACTCCTGATGCCGATGGCCTTCGGAACGATACTCGGCGGCAGTTGTACGCTTATCGGAACGTCTACCAACCTTGCTGTTAGCGGTGCGATGCAGCGTTACGGTTATGATGCGATCACAATGTTCGAGCTGACCCCGATCGGGATCATCGTCGTATGTGTCGGCATTGTTTATATGCTCCTCATTGGCCGTCACATCCTTCCGGCGGCAAAAGGTTCCGAATCGCTTGCAGATGAATACCAGATCCGCGAGTACATTTCCGAGCTGATCGTTTTGCCCGAATCTCCGCTTGTTGGCAAACGTCTGGGCGAATCCAACATCAGCACTGATCTCGAGCTTACCGTGCTTGGCATCGTTCGCGGAGAGGAGCGGATCATTGGGCCGGATTCACGCGAGCGGATCCAGCGTCGCGACGTCCTGATCGTCGAAGGGAAGCTGACCGATCTGCTGCGCGTCAAGGAACAGGTTGGCCTCGAAATAAAGCCCGATTTTCTTCTCAACGACGGCACCCTTGAAAGCGACGAGGTCGAACTTTTTGAAGTGCTCGTTCTTGCCGAGTCGGCAATGGTCGGCCAAACGTTGAAAACACTTCGTTTTCGCCAGCGTTTCGACCTGACCGTTCTGGCTATAAACCGCCATCGCGAATCCATCGTTGAAAAACTTACCCGCGTCCCGCTTCGTTTCGGCGACGTTTTGCTCGTACAGGGCTCGCGAGCCAGCATAAATGCGTTGGCAGCCGACGGGAATATCGTACTTCTCGAAGACGTTTCGGAATCTACGATGCGAATTGACAAACGCCGATGGGCGATCGGCGCATTTCTTGCATTTTTATTTCTTTCCCAATCAAAACTCGTCACCGGTGTCGAGATCCCGGTCGTCATATGTGTCCTCGTTGGCGTTTTTTTGATGCTGGCGACGAAGACCGTTCGGTACAATGAAATGTATTCGATGGTCGACTTCCGGTTGCTCGTGTTGATCGCGTGTATGATGAGCTTCGGCGTGGCAATGGAAGCGACCGGGACCGACAAATACCTGGCAGGTCTGATCGAAACCTATTTTCAACAGTATGGCTCGATCGCAATTCTGGCGGGATTCTTTTTGTTGACGGTTTTGCTTACGCAGCCAATGTCGAACCAGGCCGCTGCATTGGTCGTGCTGCCGGTCGCGATCCAAACCGCTGTGGCTCTCGGATTAAATCCGCGCACATTTGCGATCACTGTCACACTGGCCGCCTCGTTCTCATTCATCACACCGCTTGAACCGGCTTGTGTTCTTGTGTACACCCCGGGTCGCTACCGATTTATGGACTTTGTAAAGGTCGGCAGCGTTCTTACTTTATTGGTCTTTGCCGTTTCCATGCTGCTTGTGCCGATCTTCTGGCCACTTTAGGTTTTTCCCGCACTATCTTTGGTTGTTCTGATAAGGCTCGAGACCTTAAGGCCGCGTTTGATCACCAGCATCCATCCAATTGCTGTCCAGAAAAGTATCCGGCCTTTTCGAATGATGGCAAGTGTTATTCCGATCGAAGCGCCGATGCCGACTGCCTCGGCTACGAACTGTGCTCCGGCCTCGTCAACTCCGATAAGAAATGGCACAAGTTTGAATATTATAGTTATCAGTCGGCTTACAGATTCAAGCAAAAATGCCGAAACAAAATGCCCGGCCGGTTCGGCGATGCGGGTAAGAATGAACCAGACCTCAACGATGCCCAACAGGTGAAAAGCAAGTTCGGTGAGACAGATCGGCAAGAATCGTTTTGGATGCTGTCGATAGAAACCATAGATGAGGTTTTCGAAAAGCCGCACCTGAACACGTCCCGTATCCAGAAGCCCGGGGAGCACGCCGCGTCGATAGAGCCATTCACAAGTTTCGCTCGCAAAATGCCATTGGCGAATGATCAGCAACATCAAGAAAATAAAGATCACGATCATCAGCCCGATAAGGATATCGATCGTTAGAACCGTGTTAGCATCAGGCGCAAACCAGCGAGCAAATACAAAAGCACCCGAAATGAGAAAAAGCGTAGTGGTAAAACTATAAAAAAGGTTTTCGGTTGCGACCGACGAAAGACCAACGACCATTGGAACTTTTTTACGCACAGCGACGGCCTTTGCAGTGCCGCTGATCAAGATACCCAGCGGAATAGTGCTGCTCATCGCTTCGCCGATGATGACCGCCGGGATCGTGTCCCGCATCTTCAGATGGTATGGGTCATAAACGGAAAGCTTCCATGCAGCGGCCCTCAGACAGACGCGTGCGGCATAGATCGCTAAGATAACGGCAAACCCGACCAGACCGAATCGGCCGGTATTAGCTGCGATCTCAGCAATACCGACCGAATATACAAAATAGGCAAAAAGAGCGATGCCGACCAGAGTTAGGATCACACCAAGGAATTTCAGTTTCCCCAGCCGTTCCTTATTCTTCCCGTTATCGCCTCGTGTGAATGTGTCTATTGTCTGATCTTTCTCCGACATTCGCCGCGCGGCCCTTACGATGCTATCGTTTGCGCCACTGCGGTTTCAAATGCGTTCTAAGGAATGACCAGCTTTTGGCCCGGTTGGATCAGATCAGGATTCGGCCCTATCACCTGTTTGTTTCGCTCATAGATCGCGGGCCACTTGTTCATATCGCCGTAGTATGTGATAGCGATCTTCGAAAGCCAGTCACCCGGTTGAACTACGTGGATTCGCGGGACATAGCCAGGCCGTTTGGGATCGGGTGGATATTGACCGGGAGGATACGGTTCGCTTGGTGGCAAATAGGGCCCCGGAGTGCCGGGAGCCATATGCACCGGCTCGGTAAAACCGATAAGATGATCGAGCAGATGTTTTGCAAACATATTGGAGCCATTCGACGCGACCCAGTTTATCCGGCCCACTCTCGTCATCAACGGAGCCTGTGGAATGCCGGGGATCGGAATCGGACTTGGATGAGTAGGCGAGACCGGTATGCCCGGAGCAACCGGCGTCGTCAACAGGCAAAGATAGTATAGAGCTTCACCAACGACCGCGTAATTGATGACCAGGCCATCCCTGATGATTATCGGGATAGCGCTAATATCGTTGATGTTCAACGGAGCCGGGTTGATGGTTGCGGCGGGTTTTCCGCAGTAAACCGCGCAATATGAGGCCAATCCGCCTCCAAGCGAGTGGCCTACCACAATATCGCACGGGCGAGAGTTCGCCAGACTCAACGCTAAGGCATAGTAGGGCGAGATCCCTGTAAGTCCCTGCAAGGCATTGTTGAGCCAATCTTCGATCGATGTAAGATCGGTTCCCGAGAAAGAAAGGATCGTTTTTCCTTTGCCCGTGACCAGCACGGCACGGAATTCGCCCTTCTCAATAACTTCGGTTACCGTCCATTGGCTGCCGTTCGAAAACTCATACAGCCCTACTTTCCCGCAACCCTTGTAAGGCAGCCAGCACAGGCCCTGAACGTCCTCGTAGTCTAATCCCCAAGCACTTGGATAAGTCGCCATAATTTTTCTCCCTTTATTCGACCACTGTGATCTCTCTTCGCATGCAGTCGCCGAACCTCCTGCCATTAGATCTGGCCATGCACCATTCGATCTCGTACCGGCCGAGGTATGGCACGCCTTCTACCTCGTATGTGAAAAAATCCCGGCGGCGTGCTTCGAGACTGACCTTCGTATTGTCGTGCGCCAGTTCGTCCCGCTGAACGGGCGAGCCCGATGGACCTTTGACAATGCGGCCGACAAGGCGGAAGCTTGCGCTGTCCCAATCGGTCGTTCCTGTGTTTTCGACCTGAACGGTAATTCGACAGGAAGACGTGCCGCTTCTAATCTGTCTACACCCATTCACTCGCAAAACCTTTGCGTCGTACGTTTGCCGCAGATGCGGTAACGGCTCGATTCGAGTTTCGTCCGCAAAAACCGGCAGTAAAAAAAAGGCGATGGCAAAAGCACTGATTGTCGTCATTACTCAAACCTCCTTCGCTAACGGCCCTTTAGGGCACATTGACCTCGATCGTTTTTCTAACTTGCACACCGAATGGTTTGCCGTCATTAGTCATGGTCCATTCAAGCACGTATCGACCAGCGTATGTCGGGGCGGTTATCTCGTAGAACCAGGTGTGCTTTTTTTCGGGGTAAACCGAATTGCGGAGTTTTAGTTCGGATTTGAATTCTTCCAATGGATAGGGTGCTCGGCTTGGTTTGCGTATGACCTTAATGGAGAGCTTTACGTTTCTTTCCTGCCAAATGCATGTTCCCGAATTGAGCACGTTCACGCGGACTCTTGCGGTTTGTCCCGTCTCCATCCGAGTTGGAATATCGATGTTGCTCGGCGCAAAAGACGAATCCATCGTGCAGGATTGAGCGTTGATGAATCCTACGAAGAGTAAGCCAACGCAAAGCGTCAAAAATACATTTGCTTTTGTCATCATTCTTTTTCTCCTATTAAGAACTTCTACTCCATTTGCAAAGATTTCACTCTGGTAGTTCGAGATCGTTGATAATTCAGCCTTACGCATCTCCTCTCCCAACGCTTTTAACATCAGAGAACATCGCTACCGCTTTATTTCATCACGCCGTCTCCATGACTGCACCAGATCCGGCGATGTGCCCGCTCAGATCTGAGCTGTTACAAATCTGGCCCTTTACCGGGCTTCGATCTTTACACCGAGCGAAAATGAGCCCTCGGTCAACCCTTTGGCTCCGGCAACGCCGATCAGGATCGAGTATGGTGAACCGACCGAAATGAATTCGATCTTTCGGGTCCCGTCGTCTTTGTTCGAAACGGTTCGGCCACCGCCTAGATTTGCGTAGATCGGATACTTGGCCTCGCACGATATTGCGGACGATATATTCGGCGGTGCAGCGGTTTCGGCGGCACCTTGGCGTAGCGCATAAAGATTTACTGCAGCCCCGTCTTTCGGCGTGAGCGTGATGGTGATCCTAGATCCGGCTGGCATCGGTATCCGATAGAAAACGTGATTTCCGTTGAACATTTCGAAACGTGTGCCCGGAAAACATGCGACCGAACTGCGTTCTGCCCAGCCAAGAGCGATGGTCTTGCCGTCTTTAATGTCGCCGTCTATCTGGCCGGAATTTGCATTCGCCGGCAGCTTTAATGGTGTTACTTTTGGCCCCGCTTCCGGCGTCTGTGCATTGATCGACGCGAAGGCTCCGAGGGAAAAGATCGTCAAAATTGCGATATTCTTTAGAAGTTTCATATGTGTTCTCCTTAGCAAAAAAATCGTAGTCGATTACTGTCATTTTGGAGCGAATTCTTAGTTCCAAGCCCTTCTTACCTGCCGCTCGTCGAGGGTACGTGATACGGCTTGCCTTTGACAGGGATCTTAGCGGCCGCAGCCTTTCCTTCTGTAGAAGTCCAAGGAATACCATAGAAAAATCCATCGTTTGGCAGCGGCAACAGCCGATGATCGAACGAACTGCCCCCGGCCGGAACTTCGGCTTCGATCAAAAATCCGTTGTAATTCAAGTTAATGTTTCCGCTTGTTTGCTCAGGGTGCGGAACCGGGCGGCCGTCGTTGCCGACCGTCCATCGAAAAGTGCGGATATTTTCGCCGTTTAGCCGAATTGAACATTCCCATTTGCCTTTGTGATCGGACATGCCAAGCCGGTTATTTGCCCGATCACCTTTTAAGAGCAAAGGCAGTTTTACCTGGTATAAAGAGAACGAAACTTCGTCCATATATTCATTTGCACGCTTATATTCTGCAGCCAGGCGGTCGGTATAAATGGCTGTTTCAACTCTTTGCTGCCTCACCCTGGTTTGGTCAGCGAAATTTCCGGGGCCGGGAAAATTGAGCGGAGTTCCATTGACCGAACATCTCACATTGGCCTCAGAAATACGGTCGGTCTGTTTTTTCTTTGAAATATTGAAATAGATATCAATTTCGCTGTGAAAATCGCTTTCACCGGACACACGGAAATAATTCGGTGCAAGTTTTGATCCGATTATCGGCCTGATTAAAAGGATCGCCGCGGGCGTTTCAGCATGACGCTGAATGTAGTAATGCGGAACGTCCGGTACCGGCGCCGTCGCTAAGCCGCGCACTCGCGTAGCTTCACGAACGTCGATCTTGTAAGTGCGAAGAAGTTTTTCTTCGTCCGTGCTGCCATTGAAAAAATAGACCCTAACGTCGAGCTTTCCGGTTTCTTTGATAACTTTTGATTTATCTGCGCAGCCATGCTGAACAGTCATAATATAATCATCTCCGGGATTGCGTTGGTCGGCCGGAGCATGATCTTCGGCTTTTCGATAGACTGTACCTTCGCACCTTACCTTTGCAATATCTTTGCCACCTTTACTGACGACGACGTTGAATCCGCTCCGGTTCGGCACCGTGCCAAACATGCGCAGGTGGGATGTTATGTGCCAGCCGATCCCCACCTGCCTTCTCGCCTCTGCGCTGTATTCCTGCAGCGGCTCGGCATCAAAAAAGGTAAAGCCATCGTCGATGACCAATTGGCGGTTCGAGCTTGAGCCGGACTGATTCGTCGCAGCCTTTCCGGCGTCCTCTTTTTTTGGAGCACCGATCTTAGGCAACCGCAAATTTATTTGCGAAAGCACCGGCATCGGCAACATCGTGAGGATGAGAAAAAATGTGAGTGTTGCTAATTTCATATCGTTTAATGCTTAAATTCCACTTCATACGGCACTATTTTCCGCAGCTTGTTTTTAGTGTGTGTTTTCCTCTATTTGCTTCGGACTTGCAGCGAACGGCGCAAGTTCCTGTAACGTAATCGAGAGTTCGTTTGTCCTCGATCACCGCATCTTCCTTTGTTGGTTTTCGTTTCATCTTCCGCTCAAACTCTTTTGCAGCGTCAGACGCCAGCCAGTCACGCACCATGCCCTTGGCTTTTTCGTCCATATCCAGACAAAACTTGTTGCACGCATTCAGCCCAGCCTGTGCCTCGTCCTTTGCCTTACCAACAAATCTTTGGCCGTTGGACTCGACAATGCCTTCGCACTGCGAATCACTCGCACTAGGTCCGAGACATCCAAGTGAAACGGCTAGTAAAAGTGCCAATGCCAACGGCATGCTGGTGATGTTCTTCCAGTTTTTCATTTTGCTCCTTTTTTAAAACCTATTTATTTCGGGATGCTGGGATACGCAGTTCCCTTTTTCGGCACCTTCGCTGCGGCCGCCTTGCCTTCGGACGTTGAAAGCGGAATACCGTAAAAAACACCCGCGGTCGGCATTGGCAACAGCCGTTCGTCGATAGAACTGCCGCCAGCCGGTATCTCTAACTCCACAAGGTAAGTCTTGTTATAGAGATTGACGTTCTTACTTCGCTGTTCAGGATGTGGAGCGATGTTCCCATCAGAACCTACCTCAAATCGAAAGGTGCGATAAGCCTCGCCGTTCTCGACCAGGCTGCATGCCCAACTGCCGGGCATGCCTGAAACATTAAATTTTCCAGAAACATTTCCTATTGAAAGCGGAAGAACCGCATTTAGGTATGTGAACGTGATCCGTTCGCTGAATCGCGGATCGTTTCTCTGTGCAAGTGCAGATGCAAAAAAATAAGCAGCAGTTGACGGACGTCGGAGATCGACGCTGTCGAACTGAATGCCAACCTTTTGCCCATTAGCAGTGCATCGAAGAAAAGTTTTGTAATATGTTCGCTTGTCCGGCGTTATCGGGAAATGTATCGAGATCGTGCCGCGAGAAGTATCATCGGCATATTTGAAAGGCTTTTGAGCCAACGCACCTCCGTAGTGATAATTTCCTCCGGCGTGCATGATCCCGAATGGCGCCTCGGCATATCTTTGGATGAAATACTCAGCGACGCCAGGATATTCGCTTCCTTTCGGGCCCTTAATGTTCGGCAATTTGTGAACATCGATATTGTGTTTTCGTGCGAGCGTTTCAGCATCTGTCGTTCCATCAACCAGAAGCACATCGACATCCATCTGCCCGATCTCCTTTATCGGGGACGATTCACTCGAGCACGGTTTCGTCTGCATAAAGTCTTCAATATCATCGCCACCCCGACGTGCTCTCAACTGGAGGTCGTCCGCTTTTTTATAGACCCATCCGCCGCAAAAGAATTTTCCAAGTTCCTTTCCGCCTTTCTTTACTACCAGCCGGAAGCCGCTGTTTTCCGGAAACGTTCCCATTACACGCAGCGAGGGTTTTAGGAACCAACCGATATCAATGTCACCTGTGTTATTCGGATTGCGGCCTTTGGCGGGCTCCGCGTCGAAGAATGTGAACCCGTCGTCCATGATCATCTGCCTGCCTGTAGAGGTCGTTTGCGCCGATGAATATATGGATAATGCGATCATTAAGATCAATAAATGGGGGAATCGTCGTTGCATGTTTATCATCCTCTTGTTCGTAATTGATCACTTCTGGGTTACCGGATACGGATCGCCTTTCTTCGGAACTCTTGCGGCCATCGCTTTACCTTCCGGAGTCGACCACGGAATGCCATAGAAAAGCCCTGCATTAGGCATCGGAAGCAGACGCTTGTCTAAAGTGCTGCCGCCCGCAGGAATCTCAACATCGATCATGTAACCGTCGGGGGCGAGATTGACGTTGCCGCTACGCTGCTCGGGATGCGGAACGATGCTGCCGTCGCCGGTAACCTCGAACCTAATGGTGCGAAACACAGTTCGGTCTTTGTCGCCGATGATCCGGCATTCCCATGCGCCGGGTGCTTTGGTCACCTCGAAGGATTTGGCAAAACTCCTGTTCAACGTTAGAGGCAACTGAAAATTTGTTCGGTCGAACCTGATATAGTCGCGATAAACCGTTCGATTGGCCTTTCGCCCAGAAAGAAATGCATTGAAGATCGGGCCGTGCCGTGGATTGATCATCGCCTGACCGAGATCGGCCGGTGTCCCGTTAACGGAACAGCGTAGAAATGGCGAATAGCCGAACACATCATCGGCATCTTCCATCGGTGAAAAGAATGTATTAAGAAACAACACGCCATTGGCTTGTCGCGAAAGAAATGCGACCGCAGCGTCGCCATGCCGATGAATATAGAAGTCGGCCGGAGCATCATCGGCTTTCGGTGCCCTGCGAGCATCGATCTTGTATCTTCTAGCTAGAGACTCTGTGCCTGAATCGCCGTCGATGAAATATACCTCAACGTCCATCGGGCCTGTCTCGGCGATCGACTTTGTTCGGTCATAACATGCTTGGGTCTTCTTTCCAGTGCCGCCGGCAAGCTCGCAGCGGTGCGCATAGAGTTCGTTGCCACCTTTCTTGACTGACAGACGAATAGCGCTTCGCCGGGGCACATTTCCTAAAAACTCGATATTTGGAACCGGATACCATCCGACGTCCTTATGGCTTTGTGTGACCGTTGTAGCGGTGAAGTCGGTCGCAGCGTCGTTTACCAACTGAGCCGCTGCCAATAAAGGAAAAAAGGCAGCTAATGTAAGCGTAAACAAAAGTGTTTTCATTTTTATATTCTTTTCTTCTAACTTTCTCGTTTCTAGCTTCATGTAATTCAGTCGTTGGTCGGCAGAAATCTATCGTCCTGTTGATAACCCATCGCGAAACGCCGCGAGCGCTTGTTCGTCCTCCGATCCGATCAGGTGACATTTGACGGGCTCGTTGTCCGGCCACTCGCAAAACGCAACGTTCTTATTTTTGCCATTCGTGAATGCTGCGTTGATCGCGCCGCCGGCCACGCGTATCTGATCAGTAATCGTAGCTCCCCGCGAACGCTCGCGGCCGACCATTCTGCCGAATTCGACAGCCGCACGTGCACGATCGCTATATTCAGCGATGAAGAAAGAAACGGTTCTTCCATTTGCCGTATAGATCCCTTTGACCTCGCCTTGCGACGCGTCGAATACGCGGTTCGAATGCTGCGGAATAATGTTCTGAAGTGAGAAACCGCCGATCGTCGGTTTCTGTTTAAGTTCCTCAACAAGTTCATTGGTCTTATCGCCGTTCGAGGTCGTTTTCAGTGCCTTCGCTCGGTCGCTAGGTGTACGGGTACTGGCCGGCCTCGGCGGATCGTAGTCCCGTTCAGGTGCCGATGTGCGATCCGAAAAAACGTAGATGCCTATTGCCGCCGCGATGATGACTGCCGCTACAAGCACCACCAGCACACCGCCGACCACAAGGACTATGATCAGCGTTTTAGACGAATTTCGTGCCGGAGCATTTGGGTTCATAGCTGAAAGGCAAACGAGCCATCCGTTTTCGCCGAAATTTGAAATCCTTTACTAAATTGCAGGCGAACAGTTATCATGTATGAGAAATCACTTTCCCTTTTTCAGCAGTGATCGTAGGCAAGGATCGAAATATAGTCCTTAAGAGTTCGTCAATTTTTTCTCAAGAAGAACTTGAGATTTCGCATGTCCAATATTTCCAGCAACTTATACGCTTTCGGAAACTTTCGTCTAAATGAGCGCGAAAGGAATCTTTGGCGTGATGACGAACTAATTCCTTTACCGCCAAAGGTGTTCGACACTCTTTTGCTGCTAGTTAAAAATGCCGGTTCTACCGTCAGCAAAGACCAAATGCTCGACGAAGTCTGGGCAGATTCCTTTGTTGAAGAAGGCAATCTTACACAGAACATCTACACTCTCCGGCAAGTACTGGGTCGCGACGAAAAATTTATCGAAACAGTCCCGCGCCGCGGTTATCGATTTGTGAGCAAAGTGCATATCGTCTCGCAGGCCGAACTTGAAGTAGTCGCTAATGAACTTGAGTCAATGCCTGAACCGGCGGCACCGGTGTGGGTGGCCGAAACGCGAACGCCGCCGCAGATCTATGAAAAGAGATCTCACATCCGGGGCTTTGCGGTGGTCTTTGGCGTAATTTCGCTTCTATTTATAATTGCGGCATTTTCGTATTTCCGTTCGGACGCCGTGACCGGAGCGAACAATGGAACGGCAGCATTGACACTGAAGAGCCTTACGGACAGCGGAACTGCGTCTTCACCCGCTGTTTCACCTGACGGACGCCTTGTTGCTTATCTCGAACGCACCGACAACCGCTTAGCGGCAAAACTCAAGGATGTCGAATCCGGGAGCGTCGTCGATATCAAGATCGATGGTTCAGAGGTTCCGTCATCTCTTGAATTTTCACCGGACGGCCGCGAGATCTATTTCCGTCAACGCGGCCTGTGGCGTTCGGGGCAAGGCGTTTTCAAGATCCCTGCGTTCGGCGGTGTTCCGGTTCAGGTCGCGACAGATGTGTGGGGTTCGTTCAGCATCTCGCCCGATGGGAGATCGATAGCAATCTACCGCGAGGATACTCGATCGAATATTGATCGGCTCATTCTTCGTGATCTGAATTCCGGAGAGGAAAGAACAATAGTCGAACTGATCCCGCCGGACCAGTTCTTTGTCCTGGTCGCTCCTGCGTGGTCGCCGGACGGCCGAAAATTGGCAGTGATCAAGCGTCCGACGACCGGCCAGCGTTCGGAGATCACTGTTTTCGATACTTCATCCGGCACGGCCGAATCGGTTCCATCTGAACTGCAAAAGCTTTTCCATATAGCGTGGCGGCCCGACGGCAAGTCGCTTTACGCGTTATCAAAAGAACCTGAAAAAGGCCGTCAGCTATTTCGCGTAGAGTATCCGTCGGGAAGTGTTTCAAGAGTGACTAATGATCTTGATCTTTATGACGGCATTTCAATTACCAAGGACGGCCGTAGGTTGGTAACAGAGGTCCGCAGCCTTGTCTCAAACATTTGGCTGATCCCTGCCAATGAAAGCGAAGAGCCGAGAGCGTTGACGACCGGAAAATATGGTCATTACGGGCTCGGTGATCTGAAATTCGCCACCGAGAACCGCGTGATCTTCGACGGCCGGGCGGACGTTGAACGCGACCTCTGGGCAATGGATCTTCAAGACGGAAGACAGACAAGATTGACCGATAATAGAAACACCCGGAATACAAAAGTCAGCCCAACGGTCAATGGCGAGCATTTGTATTTAACGTCAAATCGAGCCGGAAGCGAAAACATTTGGCGGATCGATCAGGATGGAACTGATCCGGTCCAGATAACTGACGCAAAGGACGAATCGCACTGGTATCCTACGCTTTCACACGACGAAAAATTTCTTTTCTACTTGGCACGGGCCGCAAATCGAAGCGAGATCAGAAGGCTGTCCTTGGCAGATAATACTAGTGAGACGATCAGAGTCGTACAAGATCTTTCCCCGCAGCACTTTTTCCAAGCCTCGCCTGACGGCAAATGGCTCGCATTCGCTTATAAGACAAATGAAGAGGAAGAGAAAGACGCGGACGATTTTTTAAATGTGCCGGTTCGGATCGGACTTCTGGACCTGAACGACCCAACCCGTATGTTGACCGTCAGGATCAGGTCGCCGCGGGCTTTTATCCGTTTTTCGACGAGCGGCGAAAGTTTTGATTACATCCGCGATTCGTCGATAGTACGGCAAAGCATAAAGGAGCCGGATCGCGAGCCCGAAATGGTCTTTTCCGTACAGGGCGAAAAGATCTACAACTTCGATTGGTCATTGTCGGGAACACATGCCGTTATCGCCCGCGGCGGGCTTACCTCAGATATAATCCTGATGGAACTACCTTAGCCGCTCTCGCTTCCCATTTAAATGAGATTTCCGCCGGATTGTTGTAATATCGTTATTAAAATTATTTATCAAAGAGGTTATTTTCAATGAGTTCATCGGCAGCCGCTCAAGCGGAAAATGTCAGCGGTTTAACAACACTTTCAGAAGAAGAAGAATTATTCAGGGCTTCGGTTCGCGAATTTGCCGAGGGCGAAGTTCGGCCACGAGTTGAAGCGATGGAACACGCATCGAAGCTCGATCCGGACCTGATAAAACAGTGTTTCGAACTCGGCCTGATGGCGATCGAATCGCCCGAGGAATATGGTGGTGCAGGTTCGACGATCTTTAATGCGATCCTTGCGATCGAAGAACTTGCTCGGGTCGATGCTTCAGTTTCGGTTTTCGTCGATGTCCACAACACGCTTGTGACCAATGCCTTTATGAAATGGGGCAATGATGAGATCAAGAAAAAATATATGCCGCAGATGGCGACAGGCCGTGTCGGTGCGTATGCCTTGAGCGAAGCCTCGTCAGGTTCAGACGCGTTTGCACTAAAAACAAAGGCTGCCGACAAAGGCGACCACTGGGAATTGAACGGGCAAAAACTCTGGATAACGAACGGCAATGAAGCCGAGATCTTTATCGTGTTTGCAACGATCGACCCCGACGCCGGTTACAAAGGCATTACCGCATTCATCGTCGAAAAAGGTTTCGAAGGCTTTTCGGTCGGCAAGAAGGAAGACAAGCTCGGCATTCGCGCGTCTTCGACCACCGAACTTATCTTTGAGAACTGTAAAGTGCCTAAAGAGAATGTCTTAGGTGAGGTCGGAAAAGGTTACAAGGTCTCCATCGAAACGCTAAACGAAGGCCGCATCGGCATTGCCGCACAGATGCTCGGCATCGCTCAAGGTGCCTACGAATGTGCTCTCAAATACACCGCCGAACGCGAACAGTTTGGCCAGGCCATCAATAATTTTCAGGTCGTTCAGTTTCAGCTTGCGGAGATGGCAGTTGAGATCGAAGCCGCTCGCCTGCTTACCTACAACGCTGCACGTCTGAAAGACGCCGGAAAGAGCTTCCTAAAAGAAGCCGCGATCGCAAAGCTCTACACATCGCGCGTTGCCGAAAAGGTGTCGTCCAAAGCGATCGAACTCTACGGCGGCTATGGCTATGTAAAGGATTACCCGGTCGAAAAATTCTGGCGAGACTCCAAGATCGGCTCGATCTACGAAGGCACGTCAAACATGCAGCTTCAAACCATCGCCAAGCTGATCATGAAGTAGCTGGTTTGCAGCAAAAACGATGACCGCCGAAGAGATAACACAATATCTAACCGAGCTTAACGACGAACTTTATGGCGGCGCGGTAATGTGTTTGGCCTTCAAATCTCGCCCGGCGACGAAGGATGTTGACGCGATCTTTGAGCCGGTAAAAGAAATTCGTAGTGCGGCCGCGACCGTCAGAGAGCGTCATGGCCTTGAAGTCGACTGGTTGAATCATGCGGTCAAAATGTTTGTTGTTGAACATCCGAAACGCCCGCTGTTTGAGCTTTCCAACCTAACCGTTTTCGTTCCGCCGGGCGACTATATGTTGGCAATGAAGATATTGTCGGCACGGGTAGATACTCTTGACGTTGATGATATAAAGTTCTTGATCAAGGAAAATGAAATTTCGGGTGTCGAAGACGCACTGGCCATCGTTAGAAATTACTATCCGAATAAAGATATAAGATCCGAAACCATTTTCCTTTTGGAAGAACTGTTCGAGCAATGATCACGATCGCCAAAACAAAAGAAAAGATGATGGCTGATCCGCTTTGGTGGAAGATCGCCTTGATGGATTTTGTTGATGACTTTCGCCGTCATCGTGACGTGAAAGCGATCGGCGAACCATTTGAGCTTTCAGACCCGGAAAAGGACGCGGTTCTTGCCTCTGTTGCTGAAACATTGTGCGATGAAGCAGATATAGTCGCACCAGAATGGCTGAACGACGTTCCAGCTTGCTTCGAACCTTATTTCGTATCCGGGATCGAGAATCTAAAAGCAACTGCCTTGGTGCAAAGCCCCGCAAGATTTCGACGGCGCAAGGTTTTTGTTCATTCGGATTTTCTGTCACGGGTCTGACAAAGTGATATCGGATCGAATACAGGATCGGGTGAACTAGGACGGCACTTCGAAACATTGTTCTAATCAAGATTTTCGGTGTTAGAATATTGGTATGTTGACCTTTGAGGTTGAAATTGTTGATCCGAAAGCTGAGGCGATGCTCGACGAAATGGAGAGCAAAAAGCTGATCAAGCTGTCAAAGCACGACAAGAATGGCGGTGAGAAGAAACCGTTACAGTTCGGAGCTATGAAGGGCCTGGTTCTATATATGGCTGACGATTTTGATGCACCGCTTGATGACTTCGAGGATTACATGTGATGCGTATTTTGATCGATACGCATATCCTGATTTGGCACCTCGAGGGCGACGCACAATTGTCGCCAGCGAGCAGACTGCTCATTTCTGACCCGACAAACAGCACTTTCGTCAGCATCGCTAGTCTTTGGGAGATCGCGATAAAGACAAGTCGCGGAAAACTATCTCTTTCCCGTCCGATCGACGAGATATTTGCTGAGATAAACCGCTCGACAGTTTCGATCCTTTCGATCGAGCTTGACCACGCGTTGAAAGTTTCTTCACTCCCTTTTCATCACAAAGATCCGTTCGATCGGTTGATAATTGCCCAAGCAATTGTTGATGATATTTCGGTCATAAGCACCGACCGTAATTTCTTGGATTATGAGGTGACCTTGTTGTGATCACCGTTCGCCCTTCCGTATTAGACGACCGTCGCCTTTTGACCGATCTCGCTTACACAACCTTCTGGGATGCGTTTCATGACCATCCGGCAAATGCGCCGGACGACTTGGCGGCCTATATGGCCGAGGCGTTTAGTGAAGAGCAGATCGCTCGCGAACTTGCCGACGAACGAAATATTTTTCTTATCGCCGAGATCGATGGTGAGATGGCCGGCTATGCAAGATTGATCGTCGGAACCACCGAAGAAGGCATTCGCGCAGAGAGGCCTATCGAACTGAATCGGCTTTATTCGCACCAAAGATTCTTGGGAAAAGGCGTAGGACAGACTCTGATGAATGAGTGTTTTGCGACGGCCCGCGAACTTGGCTGCGATGTAATGTGGCTCGGCGTTTGGGAATTTAACCCACGCGCGCAGCGGTTCTACGAAAAGAACGGTTTCAGCATCTGCGGAAAACACGTCTTCCAACTCGGCTCTGACCCGCAAACCGACCTCCTAATGGCCCGAGATCTGCTTTCCGGTCTACCAGGACGATAGGTATACAAGATCGATCGGTGCTAATCCTATATTCAAGCGTTCTTCTACGAATTCAATTTTGTTGGTGTTGCGTACATAACACTATTTACAGTAAATGACACAACTGCTATACTCGTCTCCGTGAACTTTGGTTATAAATATCCCGGATCTTTAAGAATTGGCAAAAGCGCCGATGTTTGTTCCGCTGTGTTCCGTCCGGGCACATTCCGAACGGAACAAGAATGGGTGAAAATGACCAAAAGTGTGAAACACGCCGATTTTTGCGCTACCTTGCGCCGGACGCAAACGCACCGCATGGCGCAAAAATGGGCAAAATCGTCAAAAACGTCGATTTTTGTTCAGATGTGTTCAGGTCGCGGAATCTCGCATCTGAACAAAAATAGGCATATTTCTTGATTTTGTATGCGCCAAGTTAAAAACCCACCAAATCCTTACAACCGTTATTCGGCAGAATACGTGGGTGAGCCGCCGCCGACAAAACTCGAGGTGTTTGAGGAGGCGGGGACCAAGAAGATCATCACTAAGGCATTTGCGTCTGACTGGGAAGGCGGCTGGCGGTACACAGTGAATTGCTATCGCGGCTGCATCCACGGATGCACCTATTGTTTCGCCCGGCAGTATCACGAATATCTCGGTTACGGAGCAGGGACCGATTTTGAGACGAAGATAGTCGTAAAACCCAATGCCCCAAAGTTGCTTCGCGAGGAGCTAAAGAAAACACGAGACAAAATGCCGCATCTCGACTTTTCATTCGCGACCGATCCTTATCTGCCGCTCGAGGCCGAGTACAAACTAACTCGCCAATGCCTCGAGGTTTGTGCCGAGTTCAAGATCCCGGTCGGCGTTATAACAAAATCACCGCTGGTAACCCGCGATATTGACATATTAAAGAAGCTATACAAGGTGACGGTTTTCTTCTCGCTTCCTTTTCTAACAAAAGAAAGGTCGAATCCGTTCGAGCCCTACACACCCGTTCCCGACGCCCGGTTTCGTGCGATGAAAATGCTGTCGGACGAAGGCATCACAACAGGTATCGGCATCGCACCGGTAATTCCCGGTTATAACGAATCGGACATTCCCAGCCTTTTGGAACGTGCGAAGGATTCCGGGGCAAAGCGGGCTTTTATGTCGATGCTGCATTTGGATACGGATTCGATCGAGGATTATTTTGTGCAGAAAATGAATGAGCGGCTGTCGCCAACGCGGGTCGCAAAGATCACAAACACATTGCGGCGTGAACGCGGCGGAACGCTGCGCCATCGAACCTATGCCGAACGTTCGACCGGGCGAACCGAACAATGGGAAGTCACGAAAAAGCTTTTCGATTTTCATGCGAAGCGGCTTGGGCTTCGCGGTCATGAAAGTGAAGAAACATCTAGCCCGGCTGAAACGATAACGCAGCCAATGTTGTTCTCGGCTCTTTGAAAACTGAAACAAGAACCTTTCGACCAAAGCTGATCGTTAGTCGATAACCATTCTATATCCGACACCGCGAACGGTTCTCAAGATCTGCGGATTCGCAGGGTCGTCTTCGAGATATTTGCGAAGCCTGACGATGAAATTATCGATCGCGCGAGTGTCGGTATCTTCCTGCAAACCCCACACGTCCTCAAGGATCGTCTTGCGGGAAACCGCTTCGCCTTTGTGTTCGATAAGGTAACGCAAAAACTTGATCTCCATTAGCGTAAGCTGGTGGACGCCATCGTCGGTCAAGAGTTCCAGATTTGCAAGATCGATCGTTTTTCCGTTGATCACGATCCGATCGCCGATCTTCTTTTCAGCATCTGTGATCCTCGACCATTCCGAACGCCGAAGCAGCCCGTTCACACGGGCAAGAAATATCTTTAGCTCAAAGGGTTTCGGAAGATAGTCGTCAGCACCTGCTTCGAAACCTGCAAGGACGTCCTCGGGCCGATCTCGCGCGGTTAACATCAGAATGGGCGTAAAATCTCCGCGTTCGCGAAGTCGTCGAGCGGCTTCAATTCCGTCGATGCCAGGCAGCATCACGTCCAGAATGATCGCTCCGAATCGCTCATTGTCGAGTGCGGCAAGGCCCGCTTCGGCATCGGCGACAAGGGTCACCTCGTAACCCTCAGCTTCGAGATTGAATCTGAGCCCTTGTGCAATATGTTGTTCGTCTTCAACTATCAGCAGCTTCATATCTTGAAAGTGGAAGGTGAACGGCAAACGTACTCCCATGGCCCGGACCGCGGCTGTCGGCCTTTATTCGCCCGCCGTGTCGCTCGATGATGGATTTGACAATAAACAGGCCGAGTCCGGTTCCCTTCGTTTCATCACCCGGTGTTGACACACGATGGAAACGCTTGAACACGCGTTTCAGTTCACCGGCCGGGATCCCGCGGCCGTTGTCTCGGATCACCACGGCGACTCGCTTTTGCAGTGTCGCCGGGCGCACGCGAACGGAGATCTTCCGGTCTTCGTCGGCAGAATATTTGACGGCATTGTCCAGCAGATTTATAAACGCTGTTTTAAGTTCGCCCTGATCGGCCGAAACTATCTGCGGTTTGTCTGAAAGTGTCAGTTTTATAGTGCCTTCACTAAAATTGTATCTGGATCGAATTGTTTCGACCGATTCTGCCACGACCGAATTAAGGTCAATGTCGGTCACGTTATATTCGCGCCGCTTTTCCATGGTTCGGCCGGCTTGCAGCACTTGCTCAACGGTATTCAACAGACGATCGCTGTCTGCAAGCATGATGTCGTAAAACTCTTGGCGTTTATCCTCTGTGACATTACGCGATTTTAACGTTTCAAGATAGAGCTTTATGGAAGCGATCGGGGTTTTCAGCTCGTGCGTCACGGAATTCAGAAAAGCATTTTGCCGCTCAGTGTTTCGGATCTCGCGAACAAGAAAGACTGTATTCAGTATCAATCCGGTTATGATCAAGGCAAAGAAAATTATGCCGAGCACCAATATTACAACTTCGCTTATGCTGAGCAGTATCCACCCGACATTCAACGCAACGGCAAGTGCCGATAGGCAGATACCGAATATGAGAAAGAATATCGCTGTCTTGCGTCGTCGCATCTATGAACTCTGAGTTTAAAAGTAAATAGGCAAAAGTAAATCCGCGATTTACTTTTGCCCATCGTTTATTGCGAACTCGCAAGACCTATGCGGCATCGGTGGCCGGCGTTAAATCCGGTGCCTCGTGCACATTAGCCGTCTTTTTGTTTTTATCACTATAAGCATGGACGTCTGTAATGATCCCAAGTTTTTCAAGTATTCTGATCTGGACCCAATTGACATCAAATTCGTACCATGCAAGCCCGTGTTTGGCCGAACGGGGAAAGGCATGATGGTTATTATGCCACCCTTCACCGAACGTGACGGCTGCAACCAGCGCGTTATTGCGCGAATCGTCACGAGTTTCGAAGCGGCGAGTGCCCCAAAGATGGGTAGCCGAATTTACGAGCCAGGTAAAATGCCAACCGAGGACCGTCTTCAGAAAGATTCCCCAAAGAAGCATTGTCCAGCCGCCGATCGCCAACAACCCCATACCAACCACTATGGTAGGCACGATGTAATACTTGTTTATCAACTGGTGAACTCGATCGTTCGCGAAATCAGGGCAATATCGCTGCATATCAGCCCATGTTTGATGTTGAGCCTTGCCACGCATTATCCAGCCCATATGCGACCAATATGTCCCGTTACGCGGGCTATGCGGATCTCGGTCCGTTTCAGTAAAGGCGTGGTGGATTCGATGAGTTGTAACCCACGTGAGCGGGCCCGATTGCAATGCCAACGTCCCAAATATGCTCATAGTGTATTCCAACCATTTTGGAGCCTTGAAACCACGGTGCGTCAGAAGTCGATGGTAGCCGATGCCGATTCCAAAACTTCCGGCAACCCACCAAAGAATAAATGCAGCTGTTAGGTTCGCCCAACTAAAATTGAACAACGCTACGACCGCCAAAATATGAAAAATGATCACGAAAATAAGTGTGTGCCAATTTATCCTGTTGTGTTCACCCGTCATTGCTATTCCTTTTTCCATCGTTCCCCCGCTCGAATTAATATATTGTGTCGTCCAAGGCATTCGCCTGTATTTTCTAGGCTAACAGGTTTCAATCAATGGAAATGTAAGAGTTTTGTAAGACTTAAATTGCCCCTAAGTGTTTGCATCTTAGGTTATCGAACATTAAAATTCTATAACTTGAGCTAATACGGGGGAAATAGGTAGTATTAGACCGTATTCATGAGCTTCCATATTTCTATTTTTTCGTGTTGATGTCTGCCCGCAGTAGTCCCCGCTTTAAAAAATGAGAGATTTTTCTTCGAGCCGTTTTCAGAACGGATACCTTCATATTGTGCAGCAAAACGGACCAGAATTCGCTAGCGACGATGTCGCCGAGTTTTGGGATGAAATTTCCCGAACTTGCCAAAAATATGGCTGTACGAAAGTTTTGATCGAGTCCCGGGAATTTAACCCCGGCCTCGACACAGCCGGAGCATTCGATTCGGGGGTGTCCGCCTCGCAGATCGCGCGAGGTTTAATGATCGCGTTCTGTTTTGTCAGCTATGAACCAGATGACATTCTTGATTTCTTTAAGACCGTAGCACTTAATCGGGGCACCCGAATCGAGTTCTTTGATTCCGTCGAGGCGGGTATGGAGTGGCTCGGGGTCGCCGAATCAGCCTGAAAACGTGTTTTTTTATTTGTATCCGACCGTGACGAAAGTTAGATTAGGACTCGATGCCCCGGCCCAAAAAATCCAACATCACAATCTACATTGAATACGCCATTGCCAGGTCAATTTTTGGCTTGCTTGGATTACTTCCGCGTCGTGCGGCCATAGCTCTTGCCACACTAATTTCAAAGATCGGATTTCGGCTTTTGGGACGGCTTCGTAGAACGGGGCTAAAAAATCTTGAGCTAGCCTTTCCCGAACGCTCTTTGGAAGAACGCGAAAGAATTCTCAAAGGAACGTTCGAAAATCTAGGACGTGTTTTGGGCGAGGTAAGTCAGTTTCCAAAGTACACTCGGGAAGATATTGCAAAGATAGTGGACTTCACATTCGATGAGGAAACTACAAAGCTCTACGAGCAGATCAAGCGTGAAAAACGCGGCGTAGTCATAACAACCGGGCATCTTGGCAATTGGGAGATGCTAGTTTTTGCATTTGCCGCCCTGTACGAACCGATGTCGTACCTTGCTCGTCCGCTCGACAATCCACTGCTTGAGGAATTAACAGTAGGAATTAGAACCCGCTTCGGAGCTCGCCCACTTAACAAGACAAATTCTGCACTGCTCGCGATAAAATTGCTGCGAGATGGCGAATTCCTCGGAATCCTTGCCGACGTAAACGCTCATCCGAAGGAAGGTGTTTTTGTACCGTTCTTTGGCATTGACGCGTGTACAACTGGTGGACCCGCTTTGCTTGCGATGCGAACTAATTCGATTATTTTTCCGATCTTTTGCGTCTTCGATAATGAAACCGGTCGGTACATGATCGTCCGCGGTGCGGCGATCGAACCTGTGAACACTGGCAACCGAACAGCCGATGTGCTCGCTACGACCGCAGCCTATACATCTGAGATAGAGAAGATCATTCGAGCTTACCCCGAACAATGGCTTTGGATCCATCGGCGCTGGAAAACGCGGCCAAAAGGCGATACAAAAGTTTACTGACGATCTACGAGATGAACCTATCCAAATACAGACCAGCGGTCCTGTGCGCGACACTGCTTCTTCTCACGTTTGCCCTGTCCGCTCAACAAAGGCTCCTGGTCATCGGCGGCGGCGAACGCCCACCCGAGGCAATGAAGAAGTTTGTAGATTGGAGCGGCGGCAACAAAGCGAACCTTCTTGTTGTCACTTGGGCGAGCGGCGTTCCAGATGAAAGTTTTGAATCGCTGAAAAAGCAGTTTTTGGATGCACGAGCGGCAAAGGTCATTCATGCTCCAACGGGCCCGTTGGACAATACAAAGCGTGCGGCGTTGCTGATCGAGATCGCGAACGCCGATGGAATCTTCTTCTCCGGAGGCGATCAAAACCGGATAATGGAAGTGCTTGCCGACGAAGAGCTTTTAGTTCTGCTAAAGGCGAAGTACAGGAAGGGCATTCCGTTCGGCGGCACAAGTGCAGGTGCAGCTGTAATGTCCGATCCAATGATAACCGGCGAAGCAGATCTGAAGATCCTTGACGGAAAAAAGGTTGGCATCAGAAAAGGGCTCGGGCTTATCCCAAATGTGATCTTTGATCAACACTTTCTCGTTCGCCAACGGCATAACCGCTTGTTTGGCCTGATCATAGAGAACCCTAGAATGCTCGGAGTTGGGATAGACGAGGACACCGCTGTATTGATCGAAGACAACCGGCGACTTACCGTTAGCGGAAAAACGCAGGTGATGTTCGTTCATTCAACGAGCGGCAAGCAGCCGTACACGCTAAGCTTTCTCTCGAACGGACAAAAGTTCGATATCGTAAAACGCAAGTAATTTTCGGCCTTGAGGAGCGAATCATGTTCAAGAAACTTTCGATAATTCCAGTAATAGCAGCACTCGTCTCGTTTTCTTGTACGCAGGAAGCCGCCGATCCGTTCGCCGGGCAATGGATCGATCTTTCGTATGACTTTTCCGAGGAAACGATCTATTGGGTCACTGCAGATCCATTCAAGCGAACCACGGTTGCGGAAGGCACCACCGATAAGGGCTTCTATTACTCGGCCTATAATTTTTCCGGTGCTGAACACGGCGGAACACATCTGGATGCACCGATCCATTTTGCTGAAGGGAAAAAGACCATCGATAAGATCGAGATCCAGAACCTGGTCGGCGAAGGTGTGAAGATCGATGTTTCGGTAAAGGCCGCGAACGATCGCGATTATCAGATCTCGATCGACGACATTAAAGCGTGGGAAGCCGCTAGCGGCAAGATACCTGAATGGTCGATAATACTTTTCCAGACCGGTTTCGGCTCGAAATGGCCGAACGTAAAGGAATATCTCGGCACTGATCAAGAAGGCCCTGGCGCCATCAAAGACCTGCATTTTCCCGGCCTGCATCCGGACGCGGCGAAATGGCTGGTAGAAAACCGCAAGTTCAAAGCCGTCGGGTTAGATACGGCGAGCATCGATTTCGGCCAATCGACTCTCTTCGAATCGCACGTCGCTTTGATGACCAACAACATTCCGGCATTCGAGAACGTCGCGAATCTAGACAAACTTCCGGCAAAAGGTTTTAAGGTGATCGCACTTCCGATGAAGATAAAAGGCGGCTCGGGCGGGCCATTGCGGATAGTTGCACTGCTTCCGCCAGCTAATTAGCTTAATTTTCGTGCTTGCGACTGCACCGCAGTTATTGCAACGGCATCGACGATATCTTCCGCCTTACAGCCGCGGGAGAGGTCATTACACGGGCGGTCAAGTCCTTGGAGGATAGGGCCGATGGCAGTTCCACCGGTGAGGCGTTCGGTCAACTTGTACGCGATATTTCCTGCATTGAGGTCGGGAAAAACGAGCACGTTCGCTTTTCCTGCGACCGGCGAACCCGGGGCTTTTGAATTTGCTACCGACGGAACCAATGCTGCGTCTGCCTGCAGTTCGCCATCGATCTGAAGTTCCGGCATTCTAGCCCGCACGGTCTTCATCGCTTCTACCACCTTATCTATCGACTTGTGTTTCGCACTTCCCTTTGTTGAAAAAGAAAGCATCGCGACCCGCGGCTCGACCTGCAGTAGTGCACGACATGAATCTGCAGACGCGATCGCGATCTCAGCAAGTTCGTTCACATCCGGATCGATAACGACCCCGCAGTCCGCATAGATCATCGCTCCCCTAGCTCCAAATTTCTTGTCCGGCACCACCATCAAGAAGAACGACGAGACCGTTTTGAATCCGGCACGAACCCCGATGCAACGCAAAGCCGCAGCAACGGTATGGGCCGTCGTATTGGTCGCTCCGGCAACTGATCCATCCGCCTTGCCTTCTCGGACAAGCAGATTTCCGAAGTAAAGCGGATCCTTAACGGCTTGCTCTGCTTCTTCAAGTGTAGTTCCCTTTGCACGGCGGAGTTCGTAATAGAGCGTTGCATATTTCGCGAAGTCTTTTGATCTCCGATGATCCAGGATCGAAACTCCATTTATATTTACGCCGTTTTCGGCAGACAGAGACTTTATCTTTTCCTCATCGCCGAGAATTGTGATCGCGGCGATGCCTTCACGCGAACATATTTCCGCCGCTTGAAGGGTTCGAAGGTCGTCGCCTTCGGGCAAAATTATGTGCTGCCGGTCGGCAGCGGCTCGTTTGCGGATCTGTTCCAGGATCATAAGTGGCCTTCTATTCTCTCGAATTTACCATACAACCGGCGCCGTCGAAACTTGCACAAAGCTTGTGTTGTTCTTAGACTTAGGAAACCCCGAGAAGTTGAGACGAAAATGAGCGAATCAAGTGCGATCCAAACCAGACCGATGAAGCGCGAAGCCCGTGGGCGAATGGGCAATTTTCTGATGTTCTTGCCGAACATGGTAAGGCTCCTTGGCCGGTTGCTCAAGGATTCGCGTGTCCCGACAGCTGAGAAAGGCCTGTTTCTTGCAGCGATCGTATATGTGATCTCGCCGATCGACCTTATTCCGGACATCTTTCCATTCATCGGCCAGGTCGATGATATTTACATGGTCGCGCTTACGCTGTTACGTCTGGTCAACCGTACAGATGAAAAGGTAGTCCGTGAGCTTTGGCCCGGCGGCGGCGATATCGTCGCACTTGCCGATTCGATCGCAGGCATCGCTCCAATGCTTCTTCCGAAACGAGTTGCGAGAGTGTTGACCTCAAAGGTCGAATTGGCACCGGCCGGTCAGGTAATAAGCGGCATCGGAAAGAAAGGGACACCGATAATGACCGAAATACCGGAGCCGGAAAAGATAGATGTAGATTCACGCTCACGGATGACAAACTGATGCGGCAAGTGCCCAAAGAAATTTCTGGAGATTCCTTGTGTTTGCAACTATAGAGTGCGTAGCTCGTAACTAATCTCTGAAATTTGAAAGTCGCCTATTGTGACCAGCCATGTCCGAGATGCCCACGTCCGGGACACATGGCATTTATTTTATGTTCGAACGCTACACAGAACGTTCTCGCCGCGTTATATTTTTTGCCCGGTATGAGGCCCTGCAATATGGCTCACCGGTCATAGCTCCTGAACACCTTCTATTGGGCTTGATGCGCGAAGACAAAACCATCGCCGCAAGGTTCTTTCCTTACAATCGAGCAATTTCAGTTGAAGCGGTGCGACGAGAAATAGAAGACCGCATCGTCGTACGAGAACGTATTCCGCAAACGTCCGAATTACACCTTTCCGCAGAGACCAAGAGGGTGCTTTTTTACGCAAACGAAGAGAGCCGACATTTGAAGACCCGCCACGTTGGCCCGGAACACCTGCTTGCCGGAATGCTTAGAGAAGAAAGAACCGTGGCCGCAGAGATCCTTTTCCAGTATGGACTTCGCGTACAAGACATTCGCGACGAGATCGGTCGGCAAACGGGCGTTCCGGCATCCATTCAAAAACCTGAAAAGGAAGACGCAAAGCCAAGCGGGATCGAGGAATATACTCGTGACCTAACGCAAGAGGCCTCGATCGGTAAATTTGATCCGCTCATTGGGCGCTCAGATGAAATGGAGCGGTTGATCGAGATACTTTGCCGCCGTACAAAGAACAACCCTGTACTGATCGGCGAAGCCGGAGTGGGTAAGACCGCAATTATTGAAGGTTTGGCACAAAGGATCGTCGACCATCAGGTCCCAACATTTCTTGAGAACAAAAAATTGCTCTCGCTCGATCTTTCGGCCGTGGTCGCCGGAACTAAATATCGCGGACAATTTGAAGAACGACTTAAGAAGATAATGGCCGAGCTTCGCGAAAGCGAGGAGTATATTGTTTTTATCGACGAGATCCATACGCTGGTTGGCGCCGGTTCTGCTGAAGGAACGCTTGATGCGGCGAACATTTTAAAGCCTGCTCTTTCGCGCGGTGAGATCCAGGTGATCGGTTCGACAACGCCGGCCGAATATCGCCGATCGATCGAAAAAGACAGAGCTCTTGAGCGGCGATTTCAGTCGGTCAAGGTAGAGCCGCCGACCGAACTGGAAGCTATAGAGATCATCAAAGGGATCGTCGAACGCTACGAGGTTTTCCACCAGATCAGATATACACAGCAAGCCGTTGAGTCTGCAGTTTATCAGTCGAACCGCTATATAACAGACCGCTTTTTACCTGACAAGGCCATCGATGTTCTTGACGAAGCGGGTGCACGTGCAAAGCTTCAGTTTCAGCAGGAACGATTTGACGAGCCTTCGTGGAAGGAGACCGTCGAAAGCTGGAAACGTTCCACCGCAAATGAAGATCAACTGATCACATTTGAACTGAAAAATATTGAGAATTCGTTTGCTTCGGTGGAGGTTGGCAAGGACGACGTTGACCAGGTGATAGCACGCCGTACCGGAGTTCCGGTTTCGTCGATCAAACAGGACGAGGCGACAAAGCTTCTCGGCATAGAAGAAGAATTGCATCTCCGGATCGTCTCACAGCGACAGGCCATATCCGCACTTGCTCGTGCCATTCGCCGTTCGCGGGCCGGCCTAAAGAACCCGAACAAACCGATCGGTTCCTTTCTATTCTTGGGGCCGACCGGTGTTGGGAAGACCGAGGTCGCGCGTTCAATTGCTGAGTATCTTTTCGCCTCTGAGCGTTCTTTGATCCGCTTTGATATGAGCGAATTTATGGAAAAGCATGCCGCCGCGAAATTCATCGGTTCGCCTCCGGGCTATGTTGGCCACGAGGAAGGCGGCCAACTCACAGAGAAACTTCGGCGTTCTCCATATTCCGTTGTTCTATTCGACGAGGTTGAAAAGGCCCATCCGGATGTTTTCAATATCCTGCTCCAGGTCTTTGAAGACGGCATATTGACAGATGCCATGGGGAACACGATCGACTGCAAGAACGCGATCTTCATAATGACCTCGAATATCGGTGCCCGAAGTATCCAAAAGAAAGGGAACCTTGGTTTTCAAGCCGTTGGTACTTCGATCGAAAACTTGAAGAACCAGGTAATGACCCAGGTCAAGCAGGTCTTTGCACCGGAGTTTATTAATCGATTGGATGAGGTCATCCTTTTTGACGAACTTACGGATAACGATCTCGCACAGATAATCGGTCTGCAGATAGGCCGTTTGAACAAAATGTTGGCGGGCCGGGACCTTCGGTTGACGATCTCGGACGAGGCCCGAAAATGGCTTATCGAAAAGACCTGTGACGACAGGATGTATGGCGCGCGCCCACTCGCCCGGGCACTGCAAAGATATGTTGAGGACGAGCTTTCTGAAGCTCTGATCCAAGGCGAGATTACCGATAACAGCGATGTCGAAATTGTTGTCGCCGACGATAAGCTGAAACTAAGAGAATTTTTCCCGCCTTTTTTTGAACACAAGGTCGCCGTTAATAATTGAGTATTTACAGATCTCCGAATAACCAGAGGCTGTCCGGAAAATTCGCCGGGCAGCTTCTTTTTGTATTCGAAGAAGGTGTAAGAAAAGGGTCTGACCTGCAATTCTCTGGCGAATTCTCGATCTTTAAGGTCCTTGAAAAGAACGGAGTCAGAGATGAAATTTTCCAGCGAAATGTTCATAGCTCACACCGATCCTATGCAAAAAGTTCTTGACTTGAGACTTTAGTTCCGAGTAGTATCGGTTCACCTGATCGACCTACGATTTCGCAGAGTGTTTGTAGGTAATTGTCTTTTTGCAGGAGAGAGTATTTTCTCCCAATTATCCTGGAGGCCAAAGTGTCAGCATTTATCCCGCGTCCCTTTCGTAACGTTCCACGTTCATTCTTGGTTCTATTTATCGCCTTAGCCTCATTCTCATCTAGTGTTCATTCGCAAGAGAGAGGGAGAGTGAATCCGAGCCGAACGATGGCCTCGATCTTTCCTGGTCTCGAAAGTGAACGGGGCTGTTGCTCGGCGAAAGGTGCGCGAAATGATCTGATCGAATTATCAAATGTCCAGAATCCGACATATGGTGTTTCCGCGACCTATTACAAACTCGGCCCAAACCTGACGACAACCTTAATGCTTAACAACAAAGGCCCGGAACCGATCCTGGCAATGCCGAGGATATATAGTTTATCCGGCACCCGACTCGATCTTGCACCCATTTCTGTTCCTGCTACATCATATCTCGAAGTGGATATGAACGTGATGCTTGCGGCGGCTGGGCCCGATTTTCGCGAAGGAAGTCTCAAGATCAACTATCAGGGCGGCGAATATCAGATGGGTGCTCAGGTCAAGATGGTAAATGAACAGAACGGACTGATCTGGGCCGAGCAGCTTGTTTACACGTCGAAGTTTGTCTCCAATAAACTGGAGAGCGTCTGGTGGCTTCCGAACGAAAACATGGAGACACGGCTTGTTGTCTCAAACACTTCCTATTCGAGCGTTACTGTTACTTTGAGTGTGGATGGGACAACTCCACAACAATCGGCTCCTGTTCAGATAACTCTCGCCCGAAGCGAAACTCGAGTTCTCGATATCATGGCCGATCTGGTTGGCAGTCCGAACGGCACGCTTCATATCAAAGGCGGCGTTTCGATTACTCATACCGGAAATCCCGGAGCAGTTCTTGCGCGAATGTTTATCGCCAAACCAAGTCACGGCTATTCAGCGGCCGTTCCCTTCATCGACCCCGAGAACACCGTCTCGCAACGTTGGCACGGAAACGGCTTCCGGTTCCGCAATGTTAACGGAGCAAAACTTGAATCAGGCATTGCTGTCAGAAATATCGGCTCCTCAGTTTCACGTGTAAAAGGAAAGATCATCTATACCCAGCCGAATGGCGATGTGTCATTGATCCATTTACCAGAAAGGCAGATACCCGCGGGATCGACCAGGACCTTCGATCTTGGAACGATTATCGACAACGCAAGTGTTCCGGCGTCAGTAAAGATCGGTGGCATTGAGATCGAATACGATACGCCAAAGGGTTCAATAATTACTTTGGTTCAAAGCGGCAGTTCCAATGGAGAACATATTTTTCAAGTCCCGATGTTCGACCCGCAGAATATGCCGTCGAGTGCGGGCGGTTTTCCTTGGAAAGCCGATAGCGATTTCAGGACGATCGTTTACATAAAGAACGAAACTGACCAGCCGAGGAAATTTACTGCCGATCTTCTATTCGAAGGCGGAAAATATGGTACCGGCTTGATATCCATAAAACCCGGCGAGACTAAAGCTATAGACTTTAGACAAATACGCGACGACCAAACACCCGACGTGAACGGAAACACCATACCGTTGTATCTTGAGCAAGGACAGATCGCATGGTCAGTTGCGGGAAATGCGAATAAGACCCTGAGCGGACGTAGCGAACAGATCAGTTTGAGCCGGGGAATTGCGAGCACATATTCATGTGCGAATTGCTGCCCAAATTCTTTTTTTGCGGCATGGCTTGAACCTGATGCTGTTGCGAATTCGATAGGCGGAATAACACCGTTTCTTGCGATGCAGCAGGACACGACATGCTTTGGAACAGAAACTACGCCATATCAGGTCTTTGCGGATTTTTGGGACACTACGAACCAGAATGTGGCCGAAGTCGAATTTGATGGAACTACAACTGCAGTCGGCATAGGCCAAGCCGAGATCCAAGCCTTTTGGAACGGAACCGTTTGGTACAACCTTGAAGGCGGTTTCTGCGATTCTTATAACGTCCCCAATTCACCCACTGCGCCGATCGAAGTTGTTCCGCTGGTCGAGATACTCCGAAACGGCCAAGTTATTAGCAACCCAAGCATCACTACAAATGTCTCAGTTGGTGAGCGGATTGATTTGTCGAGTCGGATTACTGATGGAACCGGATCAAACTCGCAATGGTCCATTCCGGGTACGCGTATATCCAACTATACCGTTACCTACACAAATGAAACAGGTCCGACTAGCGCAATTGTTACCGAGCTAGCACCGGAAAGTTTGAACCAGACGACAGTACAGTTCTATTGGATTGATGGTGCAAATCCCCGTATTGTGGAGTATTCGGTTAATATCGGCAATCAAACCTTTACAGCACAGGCCAAATTCAACGTAAGAAGACCAACGGTGACACTTTCATCAACGACTGCTGATGTTGGTCTAGGGTCGGTTACGCTTCCGGATAATTCTTCCGTATTTGCATTACATTATGGATCCCCGACCGCGACACCGGGTATAACATTCTCCGCGTCGGCGACCTTGCCTCCGGGTGTTGCAGGACAAATAGTTTGGGTACAAGTTGTGAACTTAAGTACGCGAAAACGCAAACCGAATTTGGGTAACGAGCAGGTTCTCCAAGGTGCTGGTCTTGATACTTTGTTTCCGATGGGAATAGATACCGCGTCGGAAAATGATTCGCCACTTCAGCCATTGGATCCGTCATGCGACTACACCTCAGTATCCGCAAATGACAGTTTTTCCACATTTCTTATGTTTAAACCTCAGGTTGCCAGCGGTCAATCCATCTATGTTCCGCTCAGGCACATAAGTTGGAGTTGGGCAGGAACAGGAACGCGTGGATCGAACTGCACTTCTTGGACTCTTTCGAATGTATCAAGAACGGTAAATCCTCAGAGTATGGACACACTCGAGCATCCTGAGTGGGTTGCAAATATTACACAATTTGAGTTTCGCTGAATTTTCGAAATAGGAACCATGATGAGAAAAATGAATTCAAAAGTCTCGGTATTCGCACTTTTGGGGCTCTTAGCGTCGCTTGCTATCGCTCTTTTTGCACAATCCGTTGATCGAGTTTCATTGAACGACGAAGACAAGACAGGCAAATTAGTTGAACTCACTGTTGGAATAGCCAATGATAAGGAAAACGTGGCTCTCGGCGAGGATGTTCGAATTTCAGTTGTTTTATTTAACCGTACTGACCACGAGATTTCATTCATAAGTTCGTATGCCGCTCGAGATTATTTGATCGAAGTACGAGATGGATCTAATCAGCTATTACCGCTGACCGAGAATGGGATTAGACTCTCGGCACGGTCAGCTCCGGTATGGCGTAATCGAGCGCAAAGGCTTCTTCCGGGTGCATCCTTTGAGACCGGAATCAGCGTTACTGATTTATTCAGAATTGACGAGCCGGGGAAGTATTCAATTACTGTGTCGCGCGCGATTACGAACGATAATGGCCAATCGATCCGACTGAATTCAAAGGCGATGACCATAAACGTTAATTAGCTGAAACGTTGGTATCTGATCGTTCCTCAGATTGAAACGAAACGGGGAACGAAACGGGGTCAGACGTGCAATTCTCCGGCGAATTCTTCATTTTCTAAAGTTCTGGTAAACTCCTCGATCAATGGCACGCAAAGCGCGATTGGAGGTCGAGGGTGGTCTTTATCACGTTATTACAAGGGGTAATGACCGTCAAGACATTTTTCACGTCGCCGAAGACTTTCTAAAATTCCTCTCGCTGCTCGCGATGCAAAAGGAGAAGCTGGGTTTCTTTCTTTATGCATACTGCCTAATGAATAACCATATTCACCTGCTCATTGAGCGGCGCACTGAAAAGGTCGGACGAATAATGCAGCGGGTGCTGACGGGTTACAGTCAGTGGTACAATCGTCGATACCATCACATTGGACACGTATTCCAGGGAAGGCACAAGGCGATACTGTGTGACAGCGATACATATCTTACTGAGCTTGTTCGGTATATTCACCTAAATCCTGTACGCGCAAACATGGTCGTGCTGCCTGAGGACTATCCCTACAGCAGCCACCGCGAATACCTTTGCCTCGCACATACAGACATTGTTGACGTCGATCCGCTCCTAAGGCGGTTCGGGCAAAAGCGCGAGGTTGCCATCCGTCGTTTTCGAGACCACATCGCCGCGGGCATAGGAATTACATATCCCGAAGGGTTTGATTCGCCAGCCGAGGTTCGCGAAGAATTCGTGGATGAAAAGATCCATCGAATGGGTGAGTTCGACCCACGAAAAGCGGCCAGTCGTAGGATAGAGGTCGGTGAATTTAAGGCCGAGGCGATTGTCGCAGCCGTCGAGAATGTGTTCGGCCTTCCACGCGAAAGCTTCTGCTCTGACACAAAGTCCGCCCGCTCCGTAATGGCAAAAGAGGTCCTTATCCTCTCGGCCTACGAAGCCGGAGCGACAATTGCTGAAATCGCTAAGATAGTAAATCTCGACCCGTCTACTACCGGCCGCCGCCGCGATGCCGCCCAATTAAACCGTCAGAATGACAGTAAACTCAGTTATGCGAAGGAATTGGTTAAGAAAAAATATCACGAAAAACTTCGAGAATTGCACGCCTGACCCCGATCATCTCAGACGAAAACTCGGAAGTGAGCCTAAACTCCTTAATCGGTTCTGACGGAACCGTGATGCCTGCAAACAACTCATCAAGCATTAGGGTGACTGGTAATCGTTTTGTATTCGTAACCGCATATTCGGACTGAACTCACGATCGGAGATATAGACACAAATGAAGGTAATTAAAATATTAAAGTTTGTAGTCGTCAGCATTATATTTGTCTTGTTCATTGGTGAAACTGCTCAAGCCCAATTCAATAGTGACAAAAGCGTTGAAGCTACCAAGAGACATGAAGTGAAACTCGGTTCTAAGATCGCTATAGCCTTACTGAGAGGATGTTCCGCCTACTCCTCACATATCGCTCATTCTTCTGACGCTTTTGTTAGGTTCAAAATCGAGAAGCCTCTTCGACTCGATCCATCATCGTCTTTGGATTCGACGTTTGTAGAAATCGGTTACGTTCGACCTACGACAAATGAACAGATCCGCTCAGCATTTCATAATGATCGCGAACGGCAGTACTGGTGGTTCAACCTTGATACCAAACAAGATTCCGAAGTGGTTCTGTTTCACTGCATATCGCGGTCAGGTAGCAATGAAACGAGTTTTGCGGTTTCGGACTCATCTTACTTTTCAAAAATTGATTCAATAGTCGAAGAATACGAAAGAATCATTAAGGCGCCAGAACTGATACTTCAAATTCCCGATAATTTGCGATCCGATGCCGTTCGTGAAGCGTTCCTTATAGAAATTGCGACCGCAAATCGATCTCAGTTTTCAAGTTATCAGACGCTTGCTTTGGCAAAGATCTTAAGGGACAAAAATGCCTTCGTAAATCATAATGTGAGAGTTGTTTCTAGACTGTCGGGTATTATGACGAATCCAGTGCTTAGTCTTGAATTCCCGGAGTTGTTTTACAGTTCTTTACGGATTTTGTTAGAAATTGGCAGTTCCGATCACTCAAACGCGGACGAGGCAGTAATGATACTTGCGGGAATTGCTCGAAGCCAGAACAATAGCCATTTAAGGCAATCTCTTAGTCCACAATTAGCTACCGCATTGTCGAATCGTCTGGATAGATTCAATAGAGTCCGAATTCCCGAAGAAGCCTTTGCGGCATTTGAACTAATTTTAAGAGAGGTTAAGCAATCGAGCTAAAACAAATCGCTCACTATCTGGAACCGGTGAAATCGAGAGCGTCCGGGATCATTTCTGATTCGATGGTCCCTTTTATTGAATCGCCATCGGCGGTTCCAACGAACGATCGGTACGAATAAGATAAAGTTCGGTAATATCGGAAATTTCATCGCCGACAACTCCCGTGTACACTTTACAATGGTAATGCTACGGAAAATCCCGGCGGGACGCTGCCGATGATTGATACTGCGAATGTTACAATTGGGAATCAACCGACCGGAGGCGAAACGGCCTTTCGCGGCAATCCACTGGACGACAGCTTGAACTTACCCGGCCGTCCGCGTCCCACAGCTTTTCGACATCAAGGGATTCAACTTCTGATCGTTTTCCGTGAAAAATACGAGAGTAGTAACCGGTCTCTTGTCACCGATGTGAGATAAAAGCTTTTTTGGAGGCATAGCCTCCCGAAAATTTAAGGGAACCGTGCCGAAGAGGCAAGCCTCTCCGTGGTGCATTGCAGCAAGCTGCTCAGAAATGAAGGGCATGGAAGCCTCGATCGATCGGAAAGGCGCAGACTTTTTCGCCATTAAAGCTGCCGAGCCGCTAAGGGATCGTCGATTGTGTTTAACACTCTGATCGCGAGGGGCCGAAGATGTTCTACATTTGTGAAAAAGTCGGTAAATGCTGTTATTTGAATGATTTAGTTATAAATTTCGAGAATTGCGATTACAAAATATAGACCAAAATTACTTGTTTTTGCTCTAAAGTCTGGCGTTTTTGGTCCAAAGTCTGGCGTTTTTGCGCTAAAGTCTGGCGTTTTTGGTCCAAAGTCTGGTGTTTTTGGTCCAAAGTCTGGTGTTTTTGGTCTAAAGTCTGGTGTTTTTGGTCCAAAGTCTTACGTTTTTGATCCAAAATCTGGAAGAATCGGCCCGGATGTTTAACACGGAGGCAGTGGTCGGTGGGTAGTGGCCGGTGGTCAGGCGAACGAAATTTTTGTGCACAGATAACCAAATGATGAATGAGGAACAGTGAGTGGTTAGTGGTGAATGGTCAGTGATAGATCGTGAAAGGAGATCTGCGAATATCGAATTGCGATTCACGATTCACGATTCACGATCACTGACAAGCCTCGGTATGCGGGTCGGCATTAAAGTTAGTTCGCTCGCTTTTCGCATTTGCAGTGTTTGGCTGTATAATTCGAAGGTTTGTGGGACTTGTGATGGAAAGGCAACTTGCTGTCGTATCGACGAATCAAAGCAAGCGTTATTTCTGACACTTTAAAAAGCAAAACGTGCGTATTTTGATTATTTGCACGATGTAGCTTTAGGAGCGGCTCTCCGGCTCCCAGATCGCATTTATAAGGGAATTTTTTTCGTATGCAGAAATTGAGCGCATTCGCCTTCGTCGCATTCGCTATTGGAATATGTGTAATGCCGACGTTTGCCAACAATGGCGATGTACCTAAAACGGCAGCATCTGCCGGTAAGAGCATTGCTTCAACAGGCAAAAAGGCTGCCGAGAATCCGGACAAGGCCGCCCCCGCACAACAGATCGTTGAAACCGTTGATATACAAGGTAATCGTCGGCTCCGTGATGATGACCTGATCTATTACATCAAGACGAGACCTGGTGATGTTTTTGACCCGGCAGCTCTCGAGCGGGATCTGCGTGAACTCCTGTCATTGAATTGGTTCGACAAAACAGCCTCGCGTGTTTTGACCACCGAAGGCCTTCGGGGTGGGGTTAACGTAATATTTGAAGTTCGCGAATGGCCTATAATTCGGGATCTCCAATTTACCGGAAGCAAGGCTGTTCCGGAATCGGATATTTTAAAGGCATTTCGCGAACAGCGAGTCGGTATTTCCAAGGAAGAGATCTACGACCCGGTAAAAGCAAGAAACGCGACAAGGGTACTTCGTGAATTGCTCGCCTCAAAGGGCTATCCGAACGCCAAAGTCGAGGTCGAGGAAGAAGCAGTTTCTGCTACGTCTATCGCCATCACTTTCAACGTGGAACAGGGCCTCCGATCACGAATCGTAAAGATCGATTTCGAAGGTAATGAAAAGTTCAAGGACAGTGAACTCAGAAATGCGTTAACGCTCGTTAAATCGACAGGTTTGATCTCGCGGTTCAAGGGTCAGGACATCCTCGATATGCGGAAGCTGGACCATGACCTGCGCCGCAATGTGCTTTCATATATGTGGTCGAAAGGCTACTTCCAGGCTCGGATCGGTGAGCCGGAGATCGTTGGCCTTGGGCCACGCCGGACCAGTATAATTCCATTGATCACGCTTCCCATTCCGCTTATTTCTTCGATCGATGACACACTCCGGATCGTTGTTCCGGTTACCGAAGGAAAGCTTTATAGGGTTGGTGAACTTAAGGTCGAGGGGAATTCTATTTTCTCGGAACAGCTCATACTAGCATTTGTCGGGCTCCAAAAGGGAGAGGTCGCCGACGGCAAGAGGCTCCAGGAAGCCGTTTATGAAAGCCTCAAGAAACAGTATGGGTCACAAGGCTTTTTGCAATACAACGCTGAATTTGACCCGGTTTTTCGGGACAATCCGACAAACCCTAATGAAGGCATCGTCGATATTACGATCACGATCGAAGAGGGAAAACAATTTACTCTGCGTCGGCTTAATTTCACCGGCAATACGTTTACGCGTGACCGTGTACTGCGGCGTGAGTTCCTCATCAACGAGGGCGATATCTACAATCAACAGGGCCTAGAGATATCGATCGCAAGACTAAACCAGACGCAGTATTTTGACCCGATCGACAAAGATCAGGACGTCGAGACCCGAACCGACGAAGAGTTAGGAGACGTTGACCTTGTTGTAAAGGTAAAGGAAAAAGGGCGTCAGCAGATATCATTTAACGGCGGCGTGTCAGGGATCGGCGGGTCGTTTTTCGGCTTGGAGTATTCTACGAACAACCTTGCCGGGCGCGGTGAGATACTTTCATTTTCGATCGGCGCAGGTAATCGGCAGCAGAGCCTTCAGGTCACTTATCAGGAGCCATATTTCCGCGACCGGCCGATCTCGGTCGGTGTCTCGCTTTTTGCGTCGAGGAGTAAATTTTTTGGCGAAGGGACATTCCTTACCCAAAATCAGGATCTTTTGAACCAGCTATTCGATCCGTTGGCGCAGATCCGGACCGATGAGTCTAATCTTTTTACCCAAAGCACTTATGGTGTCACACTGTTTGGAACAACGTCACTCACGGAATTTCTTCCAAAGCGTCAGTTCAGCAGGTTTTCGAGGGTCGGCCTCACGTACCAATTTTCGGCTACGTCGATAAAGGACCCGCCGATCAATGAATCTGCCGACCCTGCTGAAAGAATTCCGATCATCTTTGCCCAGCCGAATATATTGACGAGCCGGATAACCGGTTCGTTCGTTTACGATACACGTCAACCCGCTGCAAATGGGATCGATACGGTCAGCGGCCGTCAACTCTCAGTTTCCGTAGCACTTGCTGGTTTAGGCGGTGACGTTCGTACATACCAGCCGAACATCACTTATTCGCAGTTCATACCTGTCCGGAGAAAGAGGTCCAGAGACCCCGAGGTCTTTGCCTTTCGCATTCAGGCAGGAACGATCGGAACTTTTGCTTTAACGGAAACGATCAGAAATGCGAATTCGATCTCGTTTGTAGGCGGAATTCCGATCTTCGAACGTTATTTTCTCGGAAGTGAGAACGATGTCCGCGGGTACGATTCTCGAGCAGTCGGGCCGATTGCTCCGTTTGATACGTACGTTACGACCCGAAATGTGATCGCGGCCACTAATTCGTTTGGAACGCCAAACCCTATAACTGGCTTCCCGGCAAATTCGCCGATCCCCGGAGAGATCGCCGCACTTGGTCTTTTGACTGGCCCGGATGGGGCGAATCCGGCACTATTCTCTCGAAACTTCCGATTCATTGGTGGCGACACCCAGCTTCTTGGAAACTTTGAATATCGAATTCCGCTATTCGGCCCGGCGACACTTGCTGCATTTGCCGACATTGGCAGCGTATTCAATCTGCGTAAATCGGGCACCCAGCGGATCAACAGCGAATTTCTTGATGATGACAGGTTTTTGGGGGCGGGCCGCGTTACCGCACTCGCATTGATCAATACCCCGGTGCTGGAAAGCCGCTTCGGGTCTCTTCTTTATTTCAATAATCGGCTTATTACCAGGCAGGAATTTTTTAGCCTCTTTTGTCAGGGCAACACGACTGGCTGTCCCGTGTCTTTGCCCCCCGGAATTGACCAATTCTATTTGAGAGGCGAAGCGCAGCAGAACACCCTTCTCAGAGTTGACGACAGCTTTTTCAATAAGATCGGGGACTTTAGATCAAGCGTAGGACTCGAATTGCGAGTTCAGGTCCCGGTCGTAAACGTTCCATTCAGGTTGATCTACTTTTATAATCCGAATGGGCAATTTGGGATCACGGAGGAATTGCCAAGCATTTTTCTTCCCGGCAAACGAAGCGGCTTTAAGTTCACGGTCGGCCGAACTTTTTAAGGATATAAATGGTCTCAAAAATAATGTATAGATCTGGTATCTTGCTCATAGTCTTGTTCTGTGCTGCCAGTGCAGCGATTTCTCAGACACCATCGGCCGTCCCTGCCGGGCCTACGAAGATCGGCATAGTCGATCCGCGAGCATTTTTGGATGACAAACCTGGAGCGGGCTTGACCCGACTCAAGGCCGCGTTCAAAACTCTTGACGATGAGTTCCGTCCAATGACCAACGCAATACAGGGGAACGTCACGAAGTATCGAGCCGCAGCTGCGGAGATCGAACGCCTTCAACGAACACCTGGAACCACGGCTGCGGTGTTGCAGGCTAAGGTAATTGAGGGACAAGACCTCGAAAAGGAAATAAAACGCGGCGAGGAAGATATGAAGCTAAAGTATGAACGCCGCTATGAGCAACTGGTAGCCCCGGTTTATCGGGAGATCTTCGGCGCAATGAACGATTATGCCAAGCAGAAAGGTTTTGCAATTATCCTGAATGGCCCGAAATTGGAAGAGGATGACTTGCTTATGGGTTTTGACGACCGATATAACATTACTGCGGATTTCATAACCTTTTTCAATGCCCGGCCGCCGGCCCGAACGCAGCCTTAACGGTCCGAGGAAAATTGACTTGCAAGCCCCGGTAGAATAGAATTTCTCTTTGCTTTTCGTAAGGCTGGGCAACATTTCGCAGTTTTATCGATTCAAACATACTGACCATCTCAGTAAGTTACTTTAGAAGTTTCCAGGAGTTTTATTTTCAAATGAAAAGATTTTATTCAATAGCGATCAGCCTTGTTGTCGCAGCCATGTTTGCACCAGCAGCCTTTTCTCAGGGAGCGGCCCAACCGGCGGGCAACTTGCGCGTCGTCGTGATCGACACCGATGCTTTCGCAGCCACCGAAGGCGGCATAACCCGATATCTTAATGCCGCAAGAACACTCGAAAACGAGTTCAAGCCATTACAAACCGAACTTCAGGGGCTGTTCACCAAATACCAGACACTTGGTGCCGAGATCAAAAAGCTCCAGGACACGGTAGCCGCGGGTGGCCAGGTGCCGATCAGCACGGATGCGATCCGGGCAAAGGTCGAAGAGTATCAGGCGCTTGAAACGACCATCAAACGAAAAGAAGAAGATGCAAAGGCGCGGGCAGGCCGACGCGAACAGCAGGTGCTGGGACCGATCATGCTAGATATCGGAAAAGCGATCCAGGAATTTGCCACTCAAAAAGGTTACGATCTTGTTCTGGACATCGCTAAGCTAGCGAATGCCGATCTTATACTGGCGATAAATCCAGCAAAGGCTGACGTTACCAAGGAATTCATTACTTTTTTCAACCAACGGCCTGCGACCGCTGCGACAGCCGCAGCACCTCGTTAGTCGACGATTCAACTTTTTTCACTCAGCCGGTCGAGTCCAATTCGTCCGGCTGATGTTTTTGTATATAATTGCCCACTAATGTCCGTTTACGATTCAAAAGCGATCCAAGAGATCTTGCCTCACCGATATCCGTTCCTGCTTGTAGATAAGATCATCGAATTGGAACCACGTGTCCGAATCGTTGGAATTAAGCAGGTGACTGCGAATGAGCAATTTTTTCAGGGCCATTTTCCCGGCACACCTGTAATGCCCGGTGTTTTGCAGATCGAGGCACTGGCGCAGGTAGGTGCGATCCTTGCTCTCCGCGAGTTTGAGGACCGCGGGTCAAAGATCCCTTATTTCAGCGGCATCGAGAAAGCTCGGTTCCGCCGCCCCGTCGTCCCGGGTGATACGCTCCGGCTCGAAGTAACCGCGCTCAGGATCGGCTCAAAGATCCAACGCATGCATGGCGTTGCCTCGGTCGACGGCAACATCACAGCAGAAACGGAAATAATGTCCGTCATTGCGGACCGGCCAAAGGAATAGAAGGAGGATCAATATATGGGCGAAATGGAACTTACAACAACAGAAGCCATTCTGTATGTCGCATTGATCAATGCTGCCATCGGCTTGATTCTTGGGTTGATCCCTTTGGGTTTCGGCTTTTTTCTTGGAAAGAAACGGCTTGGAATATTGGCAATTATCTGTTCGACGCTCGCAGGAACGATCTTCAGCATTTACGTCACCTTCCCTATAATTGCCATTTTCATGTGGCTGATCTTGGAAAGTAAGGTCGCAAGACTCGGTATTTCATCTTTTGTTACCGTGCTAGGTATATTCCTGATCGTCTTTGGCTATATACGTAGCAATGCCGCAGGTGATGCCGGAATGCCTATGTCTGAGGCTCACGCATTTCTCTTTCAGGCTCTAATGATAGGAGGGGCCTTTTTTACCTTGGTCGGACTGGTTCTCTTATTCTTCAGTTTTTTGCACGTCTCGAATAAGAACGAAGAAGAAACCGATATCTGATCGCGCAAATGAAAGCTCAGAAAACTCAACAGATTCATCAAACAGCCATCGTTTCGCAGTCGGCTAAGCTTGGAGAAAATTGTCAAATTGGGCCATTTTGCACCATCGGCGATCAAGTCGTTCTTGGCAATAACGTGCGGCTTGATTCGCATGTTGTGATCGATGGCGATACATCGATCGGCGATGATACTCATATTTTCCCATTTGCCTCGATCGGGCTTGCACCGCAAGACCTAAAATATGGCGGCGAGCCGACCCGCACGGAGATCGGAGAACGCAACCATATCCGCGAATTCGTTACCATCCACCGTGGCACCGCAGGCGGCGGCGGGGTGACGCGGATCGGTAATGGAAACCTATTTATGGCGCAGGCGCACGTGGCCCACGATTGCCAACTCGGCGATGACATCATCATGGCAAACGCGGCAACGCTCGCCGGACACGTTGAGATCGCGGACCGTGCCAACGTCGGTGCATATTCAGGCGTTCATCAGTTTTGCCGTATCGGCCTTGAAGCTTTTGTCGGCGGGTATTCGGTGGTGGTGAAAGACGCCCCGCCGTTCGCGATCATTCAAGGGAACCACGCAAAGTGTTTCGGCCTTAATCGCGTAGGGATGAAACGACGCGGCTATTCAAAGGAGACCATTGAGGCGCTAAACCACGCCTATCATCTGCTTCTTTCTTCAAAGCTAAACACCACCCAAGCGGTCAAACGCATTCGCGAGGAGATCAGCGGGATCAAGGAGGTTGACCTATTGATCGAGTTTATTGAAAGCTCGAAACGCGGCGTAGTAAAATGATCAGCGTCGTCGCCCTCTCAAAACGTCGGACACATCGCTAAGCGTAATTCCCTTCGCATTCAGCAATATCAGATAGTGAAACAGCAGATCGGCGGCCTCATTCTTGAAGGCGTCGATGTCGTCGTCTTTTGCGGCAATAACAACCTCGACCGCTTCTTCGCCGACCTTCTGCGCGATCTTGTTAATGCCCTTCGCAAAGAGTTTTGATACATATGAATCGATCGTGGGGTTTTCCCGTCGATCGGCGATCACGCTTTCGAGGTCAGCCAAGGTATCGATCTCCGGTTCGCCGAAACATGTGGTCGCACCTGTGTGGCACGTCGGGCCTACAGGGTTTGCCAGAACAAGCAATGCGTCGGAATCACAATCCTCACGCATCGAAACAAGCTTTAGGTAATTCCCGCTCGTCTCGCCTTTTACCCAAAGCTCCTGCCGAGAACGCGAAAAGAAAGTTACATCGCCGGTGTCTTGGGTCTTTTCAAACGCATCGCGGTTTATGTAGCCGAGCATCAGAACGGCACTCGTTTTCGCGTCTTGAACGATCGCAGGAACCAGGCCGTCCGGATATTTTTCAAACTCTAAGTTCATATTCGCACCTCGATCCCGCGCATTTTCAAGAACGCTTTCAGATCCGGAATACCGATCTCGCCGTAATGAAATACGCTTGCCGCTAGAGCCGCATCTGCCTTCCCGAAAACAAATGCGTCGGCGAAATCATCCATCGTCCCGGCACCGCCCGAGGCGATAACCGGAACCGAAACCGACTCGGAGATCTTTCGCGTAAGTTCGTTTTCGAAACCAGCCTTTGTGCCATCGGCATTCATAGACGTTAGCAAGATCTCACCTGCACCAAGCTCGACGCCTCGCTCGGCCCATTCCACCGCGTCGATCTCCGTCGCCTCGCGTCCACCGTTTAGAAACACCCGCCAGCCCTCGTCGGTCTCCTTTGCATCGATCGCTAACACCACGCATTGTGAACCAAAAGCGTCGGCCGCACGCGTCAACAGTTCCGGGTCGCGAACTGCCGCCGTGTTGATAGATATCTTATCCGCACCGGCTTCGAGCAGCGGACGAATGTCATCAACATCCGAGATACCGCCGCCGACCGTGAACGGAATATTGATCGCCTCGCCGACACGCCGGACAAGTTCGGTCATCGTCTTTCGTCGTTCATTGGTCGCGGATATATCCAGGAATACGAGCTCATCGGCTCCATCTTGCGAATATCGTATTGCAAGTTCGATCGCGTCGCCGGCATCCCGAAGCTCGACAAAGTTCGTGCCCTTCACCGTTCGCCCGTCCTTTACATCAAGGCATGGAATTATTCGTTTAGCCAGCATATTCCTTAAGTTCCCCTATCTGCATTCGGCCTTCGTAGATCGCTTTTCCGACGATCACACCCGCACAGCCGATCCGGTCGAGTTCATAAATATCATCCATCGAACTAACGCCGCCGCTGGCAACAAGTTCAAGTTCAGGCAGTTCATTGATAATGTTTCGATAAAGCTCGGTACTCGGACCGGCAAGCATTCCGTCCTTTGAAATATCGGTCACAAATGCGCGGACTATTCCAGCGGCGTACCACGAACGTAAGAACGGTATGACCTCGATCTCGGTCGCAGTTTGCCATCCATTCACGGCGATCTTTCCATCACGAACATCTGCACCGAGAAACATCCGTTCGCCGCCGTAACGTTCGATCCACCGCGTCAAAGTCTCCGGCGAATTCGCCGCTATGCTTCCGATCGATGCGACCGCTGCACCCGCATCGAACACAGCCGAGAGGTCTTCATCCGTTTTGATGCCGCCACCAAAATCTACCGTTAGTTCCTTGATCGCAGCAATGCGTTCGAGAACTGAAATGTTCTTCGGCGAACCGGTCCTTGCTCCATCAAGATCAACGACATGTAGCCGTCTGACGCCCGCATCGGCGAACGTTTGAGCGACTGCCTCAGGATCGTCGTTGTAAACGGTCTTGCGATCAAAATTGCCCTCGGAAAGCCGAACACATTTGCCGTCGATAATATCGATTGCGGGGATTATCTCGATCATATTCTCAAAAAGTTCTTGATGATCTCCATTCCCGCATCGCCCGATTTTTCGGGATGAAACTGCACGCCGTAGAAGTTGTTCTTCTCGATCGCTGCGGAAAACGGAATGCCGTATGTGCAAACGGCAGTGGTCTCGTCGCCAGTTTCCGCGAAATATCCATGTACAAAATAAAAGTATTCCTCGCTGCCGATGCCGCGAAAAAGTTTCGATTCACTTTCTTCGACCCGATTCCAGCCCATGTGCGGAACCTTCAAATCACCGGCCGCAAATCGCTTTACTTGAAGGTCCGCGACGCCCAAACATTCCGTCTCGTTCTCTTCCGACGACGCGCAAAAAAGCTGCATGCCCAGACAAATTCCAAGCACAGGCTGGGTTAGGTTTTGAATCGCGGCATCAAGCCCGCGTTCCCGCAGAAACCGCATCGCACCCGAAGCTTCTCCCACCCCCGGAAAGATCACTCTGTCTGCCGCCGCAAGCTCCGTCGCATCGTCGGTCACAACAGCCGCGATGCCGAGACGCGAGAGTGCATTCAACACCGAAGCCGTATTACCGGCGTTATATCTAACGATCGCAACTTTCACAGGATTCCCTTAGTCGTTGGCAGCTCGGTTCCCTCTCGACGAACAGCCATCCGCAAAGCACGCGCAAATGCCTTGAATATCGCCTCGATCTTGTGATGCTCGATGGTGCCTTCGGCCTTGATGTTCAGGTTGCACTTGGCCGCGTCGGAGAACGATTTGAAAAAATGAAAGAACATTTCGGTCGGCATCTCACCGATCTTCTCGCGTTTGAATTCGGCATCCCATTCGCACCAATTTCTCCCGCCTAGATCGACCGCGACCTGTGCCAGGCAATCGTCCATAGGTAGGCAAAAACCGTATCGGTCGATGCCGCGTTTGCCGCCGAGCGCCATCGCGAAAGCTTCGCCAAGCGTGATCGCCGTGTCCTCGATCGTGTGGTGCTCATCAACATGCAGGTCGCCATTCGCCTTTATAGTCAGGTCAAAGCCGCCATGTCTCGCGATCTGTTCGAGCATGTGGTCGAAGAAGGCAATGCCGGTCGAGATGTCTGCTTTGCCGGTTCCATCGAGCGATATATCGACGCTTATCTGCGTTTCTTTCGTGTTGCGGCTCTGTGTCGCCCGTCGAGGCTGTTTGATCAAGAGGTCGCTGATCTCGGCCCAAGTTTCTACACTGTGGACCTCAACACCAAGGTCGTCTGTCAGCGGGAAGTTCACGTTCTTGATAAAGATCGCCTTTGCCCCAAGGTTTTTCGCCAACTCAACATCGGTCGGCCGGTCGCCGATCACATACGAATTCGCGAGGTCATATTCGCCCGTCAAATACTTACCCAGCATTCCGGTTCCGGGCTTCCGTGTCGATGCGTTCTCGTGCGGAAACGTTCGATCAACGAACACATCCGCAAAACGAACGCCTTCACCCTCAAGCATCTGCAAAACGAAATTCTGTGCCGGCCAAAACGCCGTTTCTGGAAAGCTTTCGGTGCCCATTCCGTCCTGGTTCGTCACCATCACAAGCACAAAATCCGTTGCACGAGCGATCGCCGCAAGCTCCGTGATCGCCCCGGGAATGAAGCTCAATTTCTCGATCACGTCCACCTGAAAATCATCCGGCTCGCGAATTATCGTTCCGTCTCGGTCAATAAAAAGTACTTTCTTCATATCGCTGTCTTCCTCTAAAACTAGTAATTACTAATTTCATAATTATTAATTAGTAATGCCAAAATGCCTGATCGATTCAAGCAGCCTGTTGTTCTCTTCTTCAGTCCCGACCGTGATTCGCAAGCAGCCTTCGCAAAGCTGAACATTGCTCCGGTCGCGGACGACGATCTTTTGCTCGATCAGATATCTGTAAATGCCCCGCGCGTCTTCGGTTCTCACCAAGATAAAATTCGCATCGCTCGGATATATCTTTTGGAAGAATGAAAGCTTGCCTAATTCACTGACCAATCGATCGCGTTCCGAGAGCGTTCTTCGGATCCAATCCGCAACGGAATCCCTGTCTGCCAAACCTTCGATAACGGATCGCTGCGCGATCCCGCTAACGTTATACGGCGGCTTCACCGCAGTCATTAGAGCAATGATCTCGGCACTTGCATATGCCATCCCGACGCGGAGCCCTGCCATTCCCCACGCTTTTGAAAAGGTTTGAAGCACGACTAGATTTGGAAACCGTGCCAGCTCCGTTATCATCGAAGGCTCGGCGGCAAAATGAATATACGCCTCATCGATCACCACGATCCCGCTAAAGCTATTAAGCAAACTCTCTATGTCAGCACGCCGCATCAAATTTCCCGTTGGATTATTCGGCGAGCAAATAAACATCAGCTTTGTGCGGTCGTTCACCGACGCCAGGATGTTTCCGACGTTCAGCTGAAACTCGTCAGTTAGCGGCACCTCGCGAACTCCTACATTGTTGGTGTCCGCACAGACCTTGTACATTCCGTAGGTCGGCGGGCAGACGATCGCTTCATCACGGCCGGGTTCGCAGAAGATACGAAAGAGCAGATCGATCGCCTCGTCGCTACCGTTTCCGACGAAGATCTGTTCCGGCGAAAGTGCGTTGGTCGACGCGAGCATGGCCTTCAGTTCTTTCTGCAATGGATCAGGATAACGGTTGTAGCCTTTGCCGGCAGGGGAACCGAACGCGTTCTCGTTCGCGTCCAGAAAGATCTCGGCGTCGCCCTCGAATTCAGAACGAGCCGATGAATACGGCTTGAGTCGCAAGATGTTTGGCCGCACTAGGCGATTTAGATCAAACGCCATCGCCGCCTCCCAAAGCCGCCAATCGAACTGAGATCGCACGCTTGTGTGCATCCAATTGCTCTGCGTCCGCCATCAGCTCGATCGACGGGCCGAGATTCCTGATGCCGTCGGCGGTTAGTTTTTGGTATGTTATCGACTTCATAAAGCTTGACGTGGAAACGCCGCTGAATGATCTTGCATAGCCGTTCGTCGGCAGCGTGTGATTCGTCCCCGATGCATAATCGCCCGCGCTCTCACACGAGTAATTTCCGATGAACACTGAACCAGCATTTACGATCTGTCCGGCGAGTTCTTCGGCGTCTTCGGTTGCGAGTATCAAATGTTCGGCAGCATATTCATTCATTAGTTCGACTGCCTCGGCAAGATCGCCTACTACGAACCCACTTGAATTCTTAAGCGCCGCTTCTGCGATCTGCCGCCTCGGAAGCGTGGCGACTTGTCGTTCGATCTCAGTCATTACATCGTCAACGACCTTCCGCGAGGTCGAAACAAGAATGACTTGGCTGTCCGGCCCGTGCTCGGCCTGAGACAAAAGATCTGCCGCAACAAACTTTGGGACGCACGTTTCGTCCGCGATCACCGCAACTTCCGACGGCCCGGCGGGCATGTCGATCGCAACACCGAAACGCGTCGCTTGCATCTTCGCTTCGGTCACGAATTGATTGCCCGGCCCGAATATCTTATACACCGCGGGAACCGTTTCGGTACCGAACGCCATCGCTCCAACGGCCTGTGCACCGCCGATCTTGTAAACTTTTGAAACTCCGCAAAGCCTTGCCGTATAGAGAGTTGTCGGATCGATCATGCCTTGGCTGTTCGGAGGTGAACACATCACGACTTCTCGGCAGCCAGCGAGCTTTGCCGGTATCGCGAGCATCAGCACGGTCGAAAAAAGCGGCGCGCTTCCGGCGGGAACATAGAGCCCGACCTTTTCGATAGCTACCGAACGACGCCAGCAAAACACACCCGGCGTGGTCTCGATCACCTTTGGTTCACCTTCATTTATTGCGTGAAATTTCTCGATGTTCGCCTTCGCGGTCTCGATCGCCGACTTCAGATCGTCTGCAACTAACGGTTCGGCTTCGTCGAACTCGGCTTCGCATACAAGAAGATCATCAAGCTCCACCTTGTCGAATTCGCGTGCATATTTCCTCAAGGCGTCATCGCCGTTCTCAAGAACATCCTTCAAAATGTTCGCAACCGCCCGTTCGAGGGATGTCGTGTCCAGCGACGGCCGCAGAAGCATCTGTGCCCAATTTTCGCGTTTCGGAAATTCTATGATCTGCATATTTGTCACCCGATCATCTGATCAATTGAAAGTACAAGGATGCCTTCGGCCCCGGCCTGTTTTAACCGGTCGACCACTTCCCAGAAATCGTGTTCAGCTATCACCGAATGGATCGATACCCATCCTTCTTCGGCGAGCGGCATCATCGTCGGGCTCTTGATTCCCGGCAGCAGTTTCGAAATCTCGGTCGCCTTATCTTTCGGTGCGTTCAAGAGAATGTATTTGTTTTGCGACGCCGCACGTACGCTGCGAATGCGGAATAGAAGTTGGTCCAGTATCGTCTCTGCATCGGTCGGAAGCTTAGGCCGACAGATAAGGACCGCTTGAGATTCGAGCACCGTTTCTACCTCGCGAAGCCCGTTTGAGAAAAGCGTACTGCCGCTGCTGACAAGATCGCAGACCGCGTCGGCCAATCCGATGGACGGCGCGATCTCGACCGAGCCGCTGATCTCGTGAATGTCCGCTTTTACAGACTTCGCGGCAAAGTATTGGTTTAAAATATTCGGATAGCTAGTTGCGATCCGCTTACCGCTAAGCGAGGCCAAACTCGCGTAATCGTCGCCCTTTGGCACAGCGACCGAAAGCCTGCATTTCCCGAACCCAAGCCGTTCGACCACCTCAACATCCTTCGGGTGTTCGGCCAGCACGTTCTCGCCGACCACGCCGATATCTGCAACGCCGTCTGCCACGTAGTCCGGAATGTCGTCATCGCGGAGGAAGAAGATCTCGAGCGGAAAATCCTCGGCTTCCGCACGAAGCTTCCCCAATCCGTTCGAATATCCGATCCCGCATCGTTTCAGCAGCGCGGTCGAACCGTCTGCCAGCCTGCCTTGTTTTTGTATTGCTATCCTTAATTTCATAACCGAAAAATGACAAAACGACGCCCTTGAAACTTTTTCAAGTTCGCGCTTGTTCTATTAAGACTGTTATTCGCTTGCTTTAGTAAACGAGGTTCAAGTCATGCGCGATAAGTCCGGCATGATGATGGTGGTGATGGACGTGAAGAGTTAGATCGCTCATCGAATACCTCTATTAAAAACACATCATACGAACTTTAGCAAGTGGGTTGATTTGCCTCGTATGCTAAAATTTCCTTTCGACAATATGGAGTCAATAGATTCAGAAAGCGTTATTAAAGATTTCGGAAAGCGGATCCAGCGTTGCTACGGCTGTTTCATCGCCTATCATTTGAAGGATATGTATCTTGGCGAAGACGTTACGTTCTTTTGCAATTATTGTAAGGACGATTCGATGTTTCACTTCGACGATTTTTCGAAGTTGATCGACCTTTCAAAGCTGAAAGAAGTTGCCGACGAAGACCATCACCATTGATCACCTTTTAAGTCCATAGTGCAGTTCAAACTCAACATTTCCGGCCCATACGAATTAAAGACCGTTTCGGTTGATGATGAGCTGTCTATTGGCAGAACCGAGCTTGCCGACATCGTGCTCGACGATTCGGGCCTTTCTCGCAAGAACACGACATTTTTCATAGACGAAGGCGAGCTACTGGTTGCGGACGAAAACTCGACGAATGGAACATTCGTAAACGGAGCGCGTATATCACGTCCGCAGATCGTCCGCTCGGGCGACGTCATAAAGATCGGCACTGATACGACGATAACCATCGGTGATAGCGGGGAAAGAGCGACAAATGTGGCTCCTGTCGAACCCGTTCACGAATATGCGCCCGTGAGCGCGAGTGACAACGAACCGACTCGGTCGTCTACAATAAACCTTTCGATACCTCAAGACGACGATGAAGAAGGACCCGATCATACAAAGGTTCTGCTGTTTGCCACCGGATCTCTCGCAATACTGATCGTTCTCCTTACGGGAATCGGATTATATATAGTCTCGGGCGACGACAATAGTAATGGAGGGCCTGTATCACCACCCATTGCAAGCGGGAACCCTATCCCGGTTCGGGTTATCGACCCGCTTGGTGGTGAAGACGAGACAGACATCAACGATATTATCTCCCAATGGGAAGTGGCAGAGGATGAGTTGGTCGCCTCAGATGTTGCCGATATCAACGTAAGTTCGCCTGAAGCGGAGGAGGCGGAATTAAACGTTTCCGCTGCTTTCTTAGCCGAGCGTCAGAGATTGGCAATGGAGAACCGCCCTGGTGAAAAAGGTATACGTCCCGCTGGTCTGGCCGTCCCGAAGGAGCTTTTTGGTGACGGTGTGATCAAGCAAACGCGAAAACTGAGGGAAATGCGTGCAACCGGCTATCAGCAGCCGATGGATTTTGCCGACCTGGCGGAAAAGCGAATGAGCCGTGAACTACTTGAAATGCCAATGGCCGGTGAGAGTTTTTACCTGGATGTAGGCGGTTCGGCACAGGATTCACAGTTCTTGTCGTTCGAATTCGCATCGCCAAACGACATTCGAACCCCGATCGTTCAGGGGCATCCGAAGTTCGACAAATTGAAAAGGCTTGCTGACAATTTTGCCGGGCAGAAGTACGATCTTGAGACCGCGTCGGACAGAAAGCAGATGCGAAGACGGCTGTTACGAATGTTCCATCCGCGGGCGAAGCCTATATTGAAAAAGCTTGCAGATGGCTATTACGCGAAATTCCGCAGACCCTTAAGGGTCACGTCGCTTACGCGTTCTATGGATTATCAGATCTTGCTGAACAGTAATAACGCGAATTCATACAAAGTGCGTGGGGCCGGCTCGCTGCCGCCGCATACGTCCGGCTGCGCGTTTGACCTTGCCCGAAAGCATATGCCGGTCGAGGAGCAGAATTTCCTGATGCAGCTTCTCGCCGAAATGGAGCGTAATAATGAGCTTGATGCTCTGATCGAATATGGTTTAAATGCCTGCTTTCACGTTTTCATTTATCCTGACGGGCAACCACCGAAAGCATTCATTGAGGACATGTATAAATTCGATCAGTTCGAATTCCTGACCCGTTCGCACCACCACGATCATTGACCCTCATCCGATTGGCCAAGTTTTCGGTATAGTGTCTTTCTGGCAATGTTCAAATAACGGGCCGCCTGTGATTTGTCCCCGTCAGTAAAATGCAAAGTTGCTTCTATTGCCCGTTGTTCGATCTCTTCCAATGTGGCCGGCAGTGCGATCTCAAATCCTATTTTCGTCGAATCTCCGAAAGCTTGCTTTATTCCGACCCGTCGAACATTTCCGACGATATTCGTATTGCTCAGTATTCGTGGTGGAAGATCATCGACTTCAACCGTTCTTCCCGAAGCGATAATTACGGCTCGTTCCATCGTGTTCTGAAGCTCGCGAACATTTCCCGGCCATGCATAACTAAGTAACACCTGCTGGGCTTCCGGCGATATTCCGTTAACTGAGCGGCCGGTCTTCTCCTTAAACTCGTCCAGAAAGTGGACCATCAGCGGGAGAATATCGTCAATTCGATCACGAAGTGGAGGCACTGTGATAGGGAACACAGAAAGCCGGAAAAAAAGATCGCTGCGGAATCGGCCGTCATTACAGGCTTCTTCGAGGTCAACATTGCTTGCAGCAATTACGCGCACATCGGTCTTCAATACCTCGTTTCCTCCCACACGAGTCAATTCACCGTCTTGCAGGACACGCAATAGTTTCACCTGAGCGGACAATGGCATCTCAGCTATCTCGTCCAAGAAAAGCGTACCGCCGTCCGCTTCTTCAAATCGGCCACGCCGCTGTGTGCGAGCATCAGTAAATGCTCCCTTTTCGTGACCGAATAGCTCCGATTCAATAAGTGGTTCCGGTATCGCTCCGCAATTTATCTTTATATAAGTTTTTCCCTCGCGGCCGGAATTGAAATGAATAAGATTCGCTAACAGCTCCTTTCCGGTTCCGGACTCACCTTGTATCAATACGGTCGTAGGCGTATCTGCGACGCTCAATGCGAGATCGATCGATCGGCGAATCTCCGGGGTCTGACCAACTATTTCGCTGCTTCGCTGATACAATTCGCCCTTTAAGCGGATCACTTCGGTAGACAATTTGTCCCGTTCCAATGCAGTGCCGATCTGGTCAGCAATTCCTTCGACCAATGCTATGTCATGCTCCTCAAAGGTCGTCGGCTTACTCCACACAAAGCCGATCAGCCCAAAGGTGGTGCCCCCAACCCGCACAGGAGACAGTAATGCGGTTTTTCCGCCGAGCGAGCGGTTGAAGATCATCCTTATCGCAAACGGCAATTCGGCATCAGAGACCTGACGAGTGTGTCCATCACGGATCAGTCCGGCGACCGCCGGAAACGTATCGATATTCAATGAGCGGCCATGTGATTCCACGATCTTAAGAACGCGGTTCGGTTTAACACCTTCAGCCGATTTGAACGATGCAAGCGCGATCCTTTTTTCGGCATGATCGATCACTCCGAGTGCACCGTAGTCGGCACCGACAAGGTTGATTGCTCGTTCAAGCACGCGAGCCGAAACTTCATTAAAATCAGCATGCGAATTCAACGTATTTGCGATCTCAAGTAAAGCGTTCGTACGCTTTGATTCCTGCTCTTGCTGGACATAAAGCCGTGTATATTGATAGCCAATAGCCATCTGTCTGGCGATCGATTCCAGGAACTGCACTTCTTCTTCAAGCCAGACTCTCGGTTTTTTTGTATCGTGAAGGCCAAGAAGGCCGATGACCGATTCCTTCACACTGATCGGAATTACAAGCAACGACCGAGTTTCCAGGGCCTTTGCAAAGAACTTCAGCGTCGGGTCTTTTGACGATGCGGTGTCATTTATGACTATTGGACGTGTTATATCAAACTGTTCAGAAAGGCGGCTCTTGTCGATGGGAATTACGGTACCTTTACTTGAAGGAATAGCTTTGTCGCGACGCCACTCGTGACTGATCTGGAGTTCTTTGTCGTCAATGAGCTGAAGCACGTCGCATCGATCTGCGTCCAGCATACGGCCAAGTTCGGAAACGATCACGTTCAGGAACCGCTCGATCTCGATGCTCTCCGGAAGGTCGCCCGCAAGTCGCTCAAGGATCCCTTCGCGAGCCTCATGCATTTTGATCTTCTGTTCGAGCGAGAGTTCGGCAGACGTATCTATTTCCATGTTCATACATTTCTAAGGTTGCTGTAGAACTAGATTATGTGTCTTTTTGACCCACGTATGTCAAGTTGACACACTTAGGCTGCGCGAAGAAGATTATTTGGGTCGATTTGATGGAGGCTGAACTTTAGTCCCCACAGGTCTCGGAGTTCCGCCAGGGGATTGTTTCGTAACAGGATTCGCGCCTGGACTTGTTTTCGTATTGGATGAAGATGTTGTCGTGTTGCCGGATGTATTCGTATTCGACGCCGTGTTAGAATCTCGCTTCGGCGAAACGTAATCCACCCTACTTCTGCCGGCCTCTGCATCCGACAATAATTCCTCTATTTCTACATTTTCCGGATCAAGTTCAAGTGCCTTCTTCAAGGGACCTATCGCTTCTCGATATTCCGCCAACTTGATCAATATTTTGCCTAGTTCTGTTTGATATTGACTGTCTTCCGGGTTTAGCTTCACGGCCTGTCGAAATGCCCTGGCCGCCTCGCGATCCTTATTCAACTTGTTGTAAGAAAGCCCAAGGCTAAAATGCGCCTGATGATTCTCTGGTTCGCGTTCTATGACCTTTGCGTATGCTTCTGCGGCCTTTTCAAATGCGATAACCGAATTTGCCTTTTTTTCGTCATCTTCAGAGTTTGTTCCAATAGGAACTGCATTTTCGGGATCGAGTGAGTCCCGCATTTCTACCAATGCATATGCAACACCAAGATTAAAATAGGCCTCTGCGAGATCCGGATTTAATCTAACGGCCTGTAGTAAGGCCGCGATCGCCTTTTCTACCTCGTCCTCGTCAAGAAAACGTGTCCCGTCCGCAAGGGCCTGAGCTGCATCTTGATATTCGCCAACATCCGACAGATTCGCATTCGCAGAGTTCGCGTGATCACCGGACGGTCCGGAGCAGCCCGCCAAGACGACGACATAAATCAAGCACAAGATCGAAAAGATATAACGCATTATAAATGCTTCAGCCCGGAGGAAAAATAAACTGCCGCCCTGCCAGCAAATGAACATGAATGTGAAACACGGTCTGCCCGCCGTCCGAGTTAGTGTTGATTACTACCCGATATCCATCGTCAGAAAAACCATTTTTTCTGGCAATTTCCGCGGCGGTAAGCAATAGATGCCCTGCAATTTCTGCCTGTTCTGGCTTTAGATTATCAAGCGAATCAATATGAATCTTTGGAATAACAAGAATATGCGTCGGCGCCTGAGGGCTTAGGTCATTGAAAGCAACACAAAGTTCGTCTTCAAAGACCTTCGTTGCAGGCACTGCCCCGTCTGCGATTTTACAGAAAATACATTCGTTCCGGCCCTTTTCGCTCACAATTCAATTAAAACATAAGTGAAATCGAATGTTAACCCGCCTCCGCGACTGCTGACGACTCGGAAATGCGTTCTATATCAGCTCCAACGGATCTGAGTTTTCTGACTATCCTCTCGTATCCGCGATCGATATGATACACGCGATCGACCACGGACTCGCCCTGCGCGCACAAGGCAGCGAGTACAAGCGAAGCTGAGGCACGAAGATCCGATGCGATCACCGGAGCTCCATAGAGCTGTTTCGGTCCTCGAATCGTCGCGGTATTGCCGGTAACTTGGATATCGGCTCCCATTCTGATCATTTCCGAGGCGTGCATAAATCGATTCTCGAATATCGTCTCGGTAACAACGGAGGTTCCACTCGCTTGCGTCATAAGCGCCATATATTGGGCCTGCATATCAGTTGGAAATTTCGGATGCGGTTCAGTGATTACATCACGAGAAACCAATCCCTCAGCTGACCGGCGTACAACTAACGTATCTTCACCTGTTTGTTCTATTTCAATCCCAACCGATCTAAGCTTTTCTATAACCGCGACCAAGTGAAGAGGCTGGCACTTCGTTATTTCAAGTTCACCATTGGTTATCGCTGCCGCAATCATGAAGGTACCGGTTTCGATTCTGTCCGGAATGATAGTATGCTCGGTGCCGCTTAATTTCTCGACACCTTCAATGGTGATCTCCGGCGTTCCGGCACCACTGATCTTGGCCCCCATTTTATTCAACAGTTCCGCAAGATCTTCGATCTCGGGCTCCATCGCTGCGTTTCGAATGACAGTTCTGCCGTTGGCAAGAGCCGCCGCCATCATCGCGTTCTCGGTTCCGGTAACCGTCACTATTTCAAAATTGATCTCAGCTCCGACAAGTCGTCCCTTAGGGGCTGAGGCAACAATGTCGCCGGACTCCAGCGATACATCCGCGCCAAGTGCCTCAAAAGCCTTCAAATGAAGATCGACCGGACGTGTACCGATCGCACAACCTCCCGGAAGACTTACCTTGGCCTTACCAAATCGTGCCAGAAGCGGCCCCAGAGCAAGCACGCTTGCACGCATTGTTTTCACTAGTTCATAAGGTGCTTCGAAAGTATCAATGTGTTCGGCCGTAACTTTATGAGTTCGGAGCTCCGGCGTAAGCACGGTCGCCCCAAGGTCTTCAAGCAACCGTCGTTGAGTGATCAGATCCTTTACATAAGGCACATTGTGGAGCGTAACTGTTTCGGCGGTTAACAAAGACGCTGCCAGGCACGGCAAGGCCGAATTCTTCGCCCCGCCGATCTCGATCGAACCTAGAAGTTTAGCCCCGCCGCGAACTACAAATTTATCCATACAAGAATGCGTAAAGTTACCGTAAGACTTTGTTATAGCAGCTAAAGCGAAATCTTATCACAGATGATCATCGGGTAAAACAAGGATAATTTCGATCGAACTTTGCTTCAAATGTTTAATTGTTGGAAAATGCGGACACAGTGGGAAACAGTACCGAACAATCAACCATTGATGAATTTCAGGCTTCTTCCCTGGCTTTAGAGGACGCGGCCTTGTTCCGAAGATGCAAGTCAGGCGATCAAGCAGCGTGGAATGAACTGGTCGACAGGTATCAGCGCTTGATCTATTCGATCCCGAGGCGTGGCGGGCTTTCCGACGAAGAATCCTCTGACATTTTTCAAGATGTGTTCGTTACGCTGCTTCAAAAGCTCGACGAGATCAAGCAGCCCGAAAAGATCCGAGCTTGGCTGGTCACGACCGCAAAGTTCAAGACATGGGGGGTTATCAGGTCGCGAAAGAATGAGGTCGCAGACGGAGATCCGGAAAAACATGAGCTTTTGATGGCGAATGAACCTGATTTGCGTCCGCTGGCAGATACGGTTCTGATAGAAATGGAGCAGCAACATCTGATCAGGACCGCGATCGCCTCCATGGACGAACGATGCCGAACTATACTTTCTATGCTTTATTTGCAGGACAAGCCGGCGTCTTATGAAGAGGTTGGAGAGGTGATCGGGGCCGGTGGAACAAGTATAAGCCCACTTCGATCAAGGTGTCTAAAGAAGCTCGAAAAATTGATCACGAACTGAAGAGGATCCTTGGTCTTTTTTATCGAAGAGGAAACACTGTGGAGTTGGCGACTGAAAACGTCAGGTTTTTAGAAAAGTGAAATGAAAGATAGAACTGAGAAAATCATAGAATTGATCAGATCTGATAGGTCAACCGATGCACCGGAAGAGGCGATCAAATGGGTCAAGAATCTGTACCGCACGGACTTTGCTCATGCCGTCGAGCCCAGGCCGCTCCTCAAGAGAATTTTGGCTGCTCTGCAAATGGACGTCTCGCTGGGCACGGCACTACAAGGCGAACGTGCAACTCAGGGTACGGCGGTTCGAACGCTTGTCTTTACAGTGGATGAACTTGTGATCCAGATCGAGGTCTCCGGGCATTCAAAGAGATTTGAGTTGATCGGCCAGATCCTGGGATCTAGCGAACCGAACCTGACCGTTCAGCTGAAAGGTGCAGGCGTGGTCAAGGAGATACTGACTGACGATGGACAGTTTCAATTTTCGATCACTAAAAAGGGCGATTATTCGGTTTCAGTTCTGACCGACGCAAGTATTATCGAAACAGGAACCTTTTCGATATGATATGATCGGTCCCGACCAACTTATACCTTTCCCGCTTCAAGAAATGAGCCGGTCGACGTAGAATCGCCATTGTGGTTCAGACCGAACGATCATCCTCTCTGGAAAACCTGGCCGACAAGTTACTGTCCGCACGATCATTGGCCGACTCCAAGGTCAGGATCCGCGAGTTACCTCCGAACGATGCAGTTCGACTCGCAATGATCATCCGAGACCGATGCTACGCATCATGGACAAAGGAACCGATCATTACGAAGAAAGCAGCGTCGGTAATGGCCCTGATCGCCGAGCTGCATAAACTTCCTGAGATCGATGCGATCCGATACTGGGTAAATGGCATCGAGAAAGTGGTTCAAGGCACGCTCGACCAATCGGTCGACGATCTTCGCCGATCAAGCAAGATATTCAGATCCGTTGGTCATATCCTTGAATCAGCTCGCCCAATGGTCGCTTTGTTAATGGTCCAGGCTATGATGGGCCATATTAACGAGGCGATCCGCACCGGACGAAGGGCTCTGAAGATATTCCTTGACCACAATGACACAGTCGCTGCTGCAAAAATTGAGCTGAATATGAGCAATCTATTTGCTCGGAGTGAACGGCATGCCGAGGCGGAGCGTTGGTGTCGTTCGGCACTTGAGCGATTCAGAAATGTTGGGGAAGCCGAGTGGGAGGTTTTGGCTGAAAACGGTCTCGCAAATACCTACACCGAAATGAACCGGCTCGAGGAGGCCGAATCAAGTTTACGCTCTGCTCTGGCCAATGCTGCCCGCATGAAGATGGGATTTACGGAGGCGGAGATCGAAGCCAGCCTCGGGTATCTCCTCAGACGGACCGGCCGGTATAGTGAGGCACTTCAATACCTCGAATCATCGAGGAAGCGGTTTGAATCGCTCAAGATGCCTCATCAGATCGCAATAGCTCTTCTCGAAATGGCCGAAGCTTACGCCGAGCTGAATCTTTACACTGAGGCTCAAAAACTCTATGCACATGCCATAAAGCAGCTTTTGCGCAATCGCCTAACTGCCGAAGAATCTCGGGCCCGGATTGGACTGGGCCAAGTCCATATGAATGCCGGCGATCATGTGACCGCTAGGCGGGAGTTTGGAAAAGCGATCAGTTTGTTTGAGAAAACGCTGAACCGTACCGGTGTTATCCACACCAAGGTTCTGCTCTTGGAGAATGAATTGCTCGCTGGAAGAAGGACGGCGGCGTTACGGCTTTCCGGTGAGATCAGGTCGTCGTTCCGATCAATAACGACACCGCGGACTCGATTGTTGGCCCGCTTTCAGGTCCTAAAGGCCGATCTTGCATACCGGACCTTGAACGGGTTCAGGGAGCGGCTTAAGCTGCTCCTCGATGAGGCCAGCAAACTTAAGGACACCAGGCTGTTGATCGCGATCCTCAATGAAACCGGCAAGTATTTCGCTGGAATAGGCAGTCGTAACTTGGCGATCGAACATTTTTCGCGTTCAGCAAAGATCGTTGAAAGACTAAGAGCCCCGCTTCCGGGAATTGAGTTTCGCCGAAGTTTTATTTCAGACAAACTTGAGCCGTTCAAGAATTTAATTGAGATTAATATTGGTTCGAACGACATCCGATCAGCGTTCATATACGCTGAAAAGCTTCGTGCACGAACCCTTCTCGAACTTGTTTCCGCAACCAATGCAGATCCCGAAAATTCTGACGATGAGCCTGCCATCCAAACGCTGCGCCAACGTTTGAATTGGCTTTATCGCCTGTTGAACGACGCGGATCCGCTGCGTTCGCGGAAGATCGCCTCAGATATAAGGAAAGCGGAGAGTGAACTTTCGGAACTTGAGCGAAGGTTAATTTTGGGAAGGATTGAAACGTCCTCGGATCGGTATGCCGCGATCGAATCCCAAGACATAAGTATCGAACATCTTCAGAACTCTATCGGAGCGGATAAATGTCTGGTCGAGTATGTTTCGACAAATGACCAGGTGGGTGTTTTCGTTTTGGGTTCCGATCCGATCAAATTCATTGAACTAAGGACCAACGAGTCCGAGATCGGCAACTTAATCCGGCAGTTTCATTTTCAGGTAAATGCGATCAGGTTTTTGAGGGATCCTTCGGATGCTATCCGTTTTGAGATGAAGACTCGGATCGACAAGGTACTGGAAACACTTTACAAGAAACTTATTGGGCCGATCAGCCATTTGATAGATGGGAGATCGCTAGTCATTTCACCGTATGGACAATTGAATTATGTACCGTTTAGTTCTTTGTTCGATGGGAGTGCATACCTAATAGAAAGACATTCGATCACGCTTACGCCTAGCGCCGAAATATGGGCCCGGCTGGACAAGCGAAAGGAGGACAAAGGTTCAGGTGCGATCTTGTTCAGTTCCGATGACGCCTCGATCCCATTTGCGAATGACGAGGTGGCAGCAATTTCGAAATTGCTCGGCGGGTCCAGACGTTTCACGGATAAGGCGGCAACATTTTCCAATTTTGCTCAATTCGCCCCAAATGCGGAAATTCTGCATGTCGTAAGTCATGGACAGTTTCGAACAGACAATCCGGCATTCTCAAATTTACGGCTCTCGGATCGAATAGTTACTGCAGGTGATATCTTGAAAATGAAGCTGAATGCCCGGCTCGTAACCCTTAGCGCTTGCGAAACTGGCCTAAATCATTCATCGCCCGGTGAAGAGCTAATAGGTTTCACAGCAAGCTTGATCGCGGCGGGAGCACGCTCAGTGTTACTTTCATTGTGGAACGTCAATGACAAGGCAACCGTTGAGTTCATGAAGAGATTTTATAAAGAAATAAGTTCTGGCAGTACGTCTGCACAAGCACTCGGAAGAACGCAGAGTTCATTTGCTGCGCGTGGTGACCATCCCTACTTCTGGGCCCCGTTTGTCCTGATAGGCGGCTCGTAATATTTTTCGCACAATTGCGTCTTTTTGATAGACTATCTCACACTGTTGAAATGAGGTATTGGCAAGATGCGGGTTTTTGGCATTCGAGTCGTTTTGGTTTTTTTGTCTGTTCTCGTCCCGTTTGGTAGTTTACCCGGGCAGAGACCGGCAGCTCCGATTGCGTTCTGCGATTGCACACCGGACGATGTCCTATTAGATATTTCCGATCAAACACAGCTTTCAGCTATTGCAGCTCAATATGATCTGATCCCGACGCCGCTCGATCAGGTTGGAACCCCGCCGACCTACAGAATGCGGATCGATCGGACAAAATCTTCACAAACTCCGCTCGAGATCATTGCATCGATGCAAGGCGACACACGGATCCTGCAAAAAGAGTCAAATCGTAGGGTTAGCCTGGTCGAAAGGGAAGGACTACCTTGGACCCTGGGCCGCTCTTGGGCGATCGGGCGTTCCTGGGCCATTGGCGGAAGTTCTAAGGGGTTTCAGCTTCAATGGTTTCCGAAACAGATCCGACTGCCTCAGGCACACCAGATATCTACAGGGCAGGGTGTAACCGTCGCTGTTTTAGATACCGGGATCGATCTTTCGCACCCGGCATTTGCGGGAAAACTGGTGCCGGGCTACGACTTTGTTGATGATGACGACGATCCCAGCGAGGTCGGACAGTTGAGGGCCGATCCGGTATTTGGCCACGGCACTCACGTCGCAGGGATAATAGCATTGACGGCGCCTGACGCCAAGATCATGCCTATCCGCGTTTTGAATTCTGACGGCGAAGGGGATCTTTGGCGTATAAAGGATGCTATGATCTGGGCCGCGAAGAACGGAGCAACCGTAATAAATATGAGTTTCGGTTATCCGGAAGACCTGACACCGCAGTCGAATTCATTTTTACACGACCTTTTCAACGGATGTGATGATGTAGTGATCCCGGGTGAGCAACAGTTTCCTGAATTTGACGACAATCGGCTTTTGATAGTAGCCGGTGCTGGGAATGGAGGCGAGATCGGGAACGGAAGTTCGCGCATTTATCCGGCTGCCGAGCGCGGCGGTGTGAATGATATTGACGATAATCTACTAAGTGTCGGAGCCAACACCAGCCTGGATCAGCTTGCTCCATTTTCGACAATGGCGGATGTACAGAACCGAGGTGTCGATCGATGGGTTCGGGTTGTCGCCCCGGGCGAGAACATTGTGAGTGCTCTCCCGGGCGGACGCTACGGTGTCTGGTCGGGAACCTCGATGTCAGCCCCGGTTGTTAGTGGTATTGCAGCACTGTTGAAGGCTTTACACCCTGAGTTGCCGCTTTCTGAAGTAGTTGAAGCGATCGAGGAACGTGGACGCGAATGGGACTGCCAGATGCCTTCGCGGAATATCCATATGGAAACAAATCGAGTCGATGCGTTCTGTGTCCTTACTGGTAACGAGAACTGCCAAGCTCCAAGGACAAACTGCCCTGAATAGATCCACGAAAGGATCTCCGTCGTAGACCGGTCAATTTGGCCGGTCTTTTTTTGTTTTCAGTTCGTGTCTTTTTCTCCACCATTCCAGCACTGTCTGTTTGAGACGGGTTGTCACGATCGAGGGCTAGTGCAAATTCGGATCGTAGATCAAAAGATTGGCAGGTAACAAAAATGAAAGGAATAAATTCTTGGAAAAAATTCGTGAAGCCCGCGCTAGTGATCGCGGCGATCGCAGCGTGGGTTTCCATCCCATTTTTTAATCAGTCGGCGGAGGCCGGCGGTGTTCCGATCCTAGTTCGCACGGCTAACCTCGTTTCGCCAACTGGAAGCATCAATCCCCACGGCGACAGTGAATATCAGGTATATGCGAATGGCCATCGAGAGATCGAAGTAGAGATCGAAGACGTTGCACTACCGGCAGGCACAGTTCTGAACGCGGTCGTTGACGGTACTTCGATCGGTTCTATCATTCTCGAAGCTGACCAGCGAGGACGCTTGAAACTACGAACGGAAGACGGACAGAACGTCCCGGTGACCGTAGATGGTTCAAGTGTGCAGGTTCTGGGCAATAACAATGTGCTGGTTAGCGGAATTCTTGGCGGCGGAGGCCCCAATCCGTCGCCCAGCGCGTCGCCGAGCCCATCTGCATCGCCTACCGGTTCACCAAATCCAAGTCCAACGTCCAGCCCGAATCCGAGCCCGAGCCCTAGCCCTACAGGCTCACCGAACAGCGGCAACCTATTTGCCGGTCTTTCGGGGGCGGTTATCGGCGGTGTTGTGCCATTGGGCTATGCCGAATTCGAGGTGCACAGCAGTCGGCTTGAACTTGAGATACGTGTCAGACAGATCAACCTTCCCGCAGGCACCACGGTAACGGCGATCGTTGACAGCATAACTGTTGGAAACTTCCAGATCGAAAGCGACCGCGAAGGACGATTGCGACTTCGAACTGACCGAGGTGAGACAGTTCCTCCTGTGGTGGCTGGTTCGACGATCGTTCTAACGGTGAACGGCTCCACCATCATGAACGGCGTTTTCGCAGGTTTTACTGGTCCGAGTCCGAGCCCCTCGCCGTCACCGGGTTCAACGCCGGGCCCGACGCCGAGTCCAAGTCCATCATTCGGACGTTCGTTTGAGGCACATCTTACCGGAACGGGTACGACCCCACCTGTACAAACGTCAGCGAATGGTGAAATAAAGGTCTCGCTGAATGAATCTGAAACCCAGGCTACGATATTCGGAGAATTTCATAACCTGACAAGTGCGCAAACCGCCGCCTATATCGAGACAACGACTGGCAATGCCACAACCGTCTATCAGTTTCCGGTTCTTGGCGGTACGAATGGAAATTTCGCGTCGATAACGATAGATGTATCATCCGCCCTTGTTCAACAGCTTAGGACAGGGCTGTGGTCTGCGGTCATTTCAAGCCAGAACAATCCGGGCGGCGAGATCCGCGGCACCTTGATACCGCGGTCCAGCTTAAGCGATCTTGACGGTAACGGAACGAATGACTTTGCCGTTTTTCGTCCGTCGACCGGTCAATGGTTCGCTCAGAATGGAGCCGGGATCACATTCGACCAGCTCGGAGGTTCCGGCGATAAGGTCGTCTCTGGAGATTACGATGGAGATGGCCGCACTGACATTGCTGTGTTCCGAAATGTCGGCGGGGCAGGGATCTGGGAGATCAAGCGAAGTTCGGACGGAGGTATCACCGGGCTGCAGTTCGGATTTGCTACAGACAAGCCCGTACGCGGCGATTTTGACGGCGATGGCCGGTCAGACGTAGCGGTTTATCGGCCAGAGACGGGCGTGTGGTATGTCCAGCGGAGCCAGGATGGTGGATTTTCGATCGATCGGTTCGGACTACCCGAAGACATACCGATGCCTGCAGATGTTGATGGCGACGGCCGCGACGATCTAGTAGTATATCGGCCCTCGACGGGAATCTGGTATTGGCGAAAAAGCTCAGACGGCAGTTTCGGCGGAGCACGATTCGGCTTGAGCGACGATATCCCGGTCAGCGGAGATTTCGATGGTGACGGCCGGGCCGATCTAGCGGTATTTCGCCCGTCCAATGGAGTTTGGTACGTTGCAAGATCCTCAGACGGCGGTTACACGATCCTACAATTCGGATTGCCGGGCGATATACCCGTTGCAGGCCAGTACGATGAAGATCTGAAGACCGACATCGCCGTGTTTAGGCCCTCAGACGGCAACTGGTACATTCTTCGTAGTTTAGACGGAGCCGTTCAGGTAATTAGGTTCGGAACGGACGGCGACGTGCCGCTCGTATCCCGATGATCAAAAAAAGGATAAATGGCAATGCCATCTGATCCTCGGTTCATCCAAACAAAGCTTCAACAGAGCAATTGACCACTGAGAAGCTTAGGTTTGGACGATCGCCCCGGCTGATCGCCCTCCTTTCAGCCGGGGTTCTTTCCATTCATGGCTTGAATTTGACGACCGATCTGTCTGATATGGCGCATTTCATGTCCGCCCCGAAGAAGAAGCCAATCTTGTGCATTCAGATCCCCAAAATAAGGATGAGGAAAGGTATGTTTCGACGCGTCGAAAGAATTGAACTTTTTTCTTAGCCCGGCCCATTGTTCATCGTTCAAATTCAGCCGGCTGATAATTTCCGCGATCGAGACTCTGCCGGTTGGCTCAACCATTTCAGGAGCTTTGAGCTTGGTCTCTGATGCCGCTGCGGCCCGTTCTGTAAATGAACTGGAAACCTGGGCCATGCCGTCGCCAGTCAAGCCTTCAGCCTCAGCCTTCGACAACAATTTGGAGCAGATCCTCATCATTCCCTCATCGACGATAGCGATATGTTCGGCGATCATTTGAATCGACCAGGTACCCTCGGCTCCTTCCGAAGCGGCCAATTCGCTGGGTATATTGTTAAGGATCTCTTTAAATTTCTGCCTGATCTTATCGTTCACTTCAAAGATCTCTTCAACAGTTTGGAACTTCATAATTTAGTTTGTGCCGGCCTGAGCCGAGAGTATTAATCTGTGCCAGCGCGGAAAACTAGAAACACTGTCCGCATCGTTCAACATTCGCTTTATAAATGCAGTTTGAAAATATAGCAGCTCACTAGAGGGCCAATGTAGCGTAACGATCGGGTTGAACGAAACTAGCGTATTTGGGTCCGGAAGGGTCGACCCTGCCGTGTTAGCGTTCGAGGCCAGCTCCTGCATCTCGCCGTTCGAGTTCTCAGCGCCGAGCGCTTGAGATTGCGACTGGTCGTATGCCTGAGATGAGAGGAGCAAGTTGTTCCTCAAAGGGATGGCGGCTTGTGTTGGCACCGTTCCGCTAGCGTCGTAAACGCGGATCTGTTTGTCGAATGCACACGCGATCTTTGACGAGTCTGGTGACCAGACAGGATAGACAGACGTCAACGCATCATCCAGCAATCTTTCTCGACCGTTTTTCTCCACTACTCTTGGACGGCCGGCTGGAACGAAGACCTCGCCACGGCCCTTAACCATTCTTTCAAGATAGTTCCATTCGACCGACGTAGCCGCAAGGGTCACCAGCATCGTACTGTCGGGCGACCAATCGTAAAAATAGTAGATCAGGCTTTCATTCTGTGTCAGCGGGCGAGTAACCCCGCCATCAGCGTCTGCAACATACAACTGATCCGTCCGAAAAGTAAGTATCCCCGTTGGGGCTTCAAGTGTAGGAGCCGCGGTGGGCTCGACGGGAGCAACAGGCTCGGAATTTGAGTTTGAATCGGTTCCCTCGACCGTTGCAGGCTGATCTGAAACAGGTGTTTGAACGGGCTCAGGAACTGCCGACGCAGTTCTCAACATAGCTACAAACGCCAATGAACGACCATCGGGCGACCAGCGGATCGTGTCCGGAAAATGAACCGCCATTAGATCCGATGTCAGCTTTCTGAGCGGCTTTCCACTTGCGTCGTACATATCGAGCCGATAATCACCAGGTTCATCGGTCGGACGGCTATAAACCACGGCAATTCGACTTCCGTCGGCGGATGCGATCGTGCTCGAAACGGATTCGTCCGGCCGATTTATCTGAAAATCGGCCGCAACAGCTGCGTCAATACTTCCAGTTCGAGCTTGTATTTCCTCGATCGTGGGCGCCGGCACATCTGCCTCGTAGCGGTAACTCAACCGAACAGCCGCTACATCTCCAAGAGTAGTCGGAAATACAGCACCCGACGGATTCTCAGGCGCGTCGCATCCCGAAAATAGGATCGAAACAATGCCCACGGCGATAGTTGCCGCCCTAGAAAAACTCATAACAAAAGGTTTGCGTCCAGAACGCGCAATTCAATGTTCAGCCAGAAGATATTCCTTATATAAACGCTTCTGTTCGTTGGTCGCATTCGACAGGGCCTCGAACGAGTAAGAAGCTCGCGTATCCGATCCAAGCCTGAATTCTATCTCGCGAAGTCGATCGGATCTAAATATACTTAATCCCACCGTATCGCCCGGTTTCCGGTCAGCTAGGTAACTATTCAGGAACGAAAGATTTGCCCGGTATCCGTCGACTGCGATTATCTGATCGCCGGAATTGAGCCCTTGATCGAATGCCGGCGTACCAAAACGCACAGCACGAATTGAAAGCCGACCCGCATCCTCGATAAGATCTGCTCCAATGTAGGCCTTCCCTTCACCTGATCGCGAAACATCCATGCGGAGACCAACTCCGCTTACAATGGCATCGTAATCGATCTCTTCACGGCCGCGAACATATTTTGCAAAGAAATCGGTCAGGCTCTTGCCTGCCATTTTCTCACACGCCCGCTGTAGATCGGTGGGCGAAAAATTCTTTCCTTTCTTCGAGAATTCGTTATACAAATATCGCAGAACATCATCGAGGGATCTTGCCCCTTTTGAGGCCGTTCTGATCTCGATATCCAGCATCATGTTCACGATCTCGCCCTTGTCATAGTAAGAGATCTGATTGTTTACCGAATTCTCGTCCTGTCGATAGTATTTGATCCAGGCGTCAAAGCTCGCTTCTTCAAGACTTGTTTGAAATCGTCCGGGCCGCGCCTGTAGATCGGTGATCAAAGATGCCTTTGTAGCCAGAAACTGTTTATCGGTGATCAAACCGGCTCGTCTGAGAAGCACAGCTTCGTAGTAGGCGGTCGCTCCTTCTGCGAACCAAAGCAATTTGGTGTAGTTCTCGTTTTCGTAATCGAATGGGCCAAGCACGTCGGGCCGGATCCGCTTTACGTTCCAAACATGAAAATATTCGTGCGCGACGAGATAAAGAAAGCTAATGTACTGAGAGCGCGGCTTAAAATTGAAGCGGTTCCACTGAAGTGCTGTCGAATTCAAATGCTCGAGGCCGCCGCGTCCGCGAAGATTCAAAATATAAAGATAATTATCGAACGGAAGGTCGCCAAAGATCTTGTAACACTCCTCCGCGATCTTTGCCGAATCACGTGCGATCGCCTTTAGGTCATAATTCCCTTCGCCGGTTACAACAAAACGGTGAAGCTTGCCCTGTACTGTGAATGTAACTTCCTTAAAATCGCTCACTTCGAATGGTGAGTCGTAAAGTTTGTCAAAATCGGCAGCACGATACGTATTTACTTCACCTTCAACAGGCGGAAGACCAGTTGCTACCTTCCAGTTCCCATAAGGCTTAACAGTTACAGTCGAAGGGGCTTTGAGCTGATCTTTGACAAAGAACAACAGGGCCGCATTATTCCAAAAAGCATGCTCATCATTCAGTTCATTGGTTCGTACGGTAAGCTCGTTCGAATAGACCTTATATGTCACCGTGAACTCTTTGAGGCCCTTCGAATTCACCTGCCAGGTATTCTTATTTATCTTTTCCCATGCAAGCTCTTGCCCCGCAGCGTCGCGGACCGCAAGATCCTGAACATGACGGGCGTATTCACGCACAAGATAGCTGCCCGGCGTCCAAACTGGCATCTTTAACTGCGTAAGGTCCGGCATACTTTCCCATTGCAAATGCATCTCCACTTCAAGCAAATGGCTTGTCGGTTTCGACATCCCCACAACGAAATGGATCTGAGGAGCACGTTGCTTTTTGATCGGGACCGCCAGGTCCTTCGCTGCATTTACGCGAACGCCGGAGTTTGCTTTCTGGCTCATAGTTCCAGTTAAAAGTAGAATCGTGATCAAGATCAGAAATTGAGGTCTTGGAATTTTTCGCATCCTTTTAGCAAATTTGTATCAGATTTTTCTCTATTCTACATTTATTCTCGCGTTTGCTAAACTTTGGCGTTTACTGCGATGGATAAAAACGTTCGGCCTATGAGCGATTCCGATAAGGTCACCGAAAAGGAAAAATTCTTCACGCCTCCGTTGGTAGTGATCTTTATCACTGTATTTATTGATCTGATCGGGTTCGGCATAGTGATCCCGATCCTGCCGTATTACGCGAACAACGCTCCATTCTTTGCGACGCCCTTTGAGATCGGAATGCTTTGGGCGATCTATTCGTGGATGCAGTTCTTTTTCTCGCCTGTGCTAGGACGCCTTTCGGATAAATATGGACGCAGGCCAATATTGTTCATCAGCTTATTGGGGTCTGCGGTTGGCTTCGTGATACTAGGCGCCGCCGAATCGCTTACGATACTTTTCTTGGGCCGGATAGTTGGGGGAATAACCGGAGCGAACATTTCGACGGCACAGGCATATATTGCGGATGTCACGTCGCGTGAAACACGTGCGAAAGGTATGGGTCTGTTCGGTGCCGCATTCGGATTGGGTTTCATTCTTGGCCCTGCCATCTCAGGCATTTTGAGCAATTACGGAGTTCATATTCCCTTTTATTTTGCCGGCGCCTTGGCGTTCGTAAATGCGATCGCACTTTACTTTTTTCTTCCGGAAAGCCGCAAGTTTGATCAGGTCAAAAGCATAGAGCGTAAAGGGCGGCTGGCTGAACTGTTGGAATCTTTCGGCGACCGGATATTTGGCCTGGTCAATCTTACGTACTTTCTCCTCGTTACTGCGTTTTCCATAATGACCTACGCATTTGTGCTGTTCACGGCGTATCGCTATGGCTACGATGCATCGGACAATGGCTATATTTTCGCATTCCTTGGTCTAATGTCGATCATATGCCAAGGCCTACTTTTCGGTATGTTGGAAAAGAGATTCGGTGAATCGCGCCTTATCGTCGCCGGCTGCTTTATCATGGTCGTTACGTTGGCCGCAATGCCATTTATTGGTCCTGCGGCGGGCGGCTTAGCCGCTTTGCTAGCGATCGGAGCTCTACTTTCTATTGGAAACTCCCTTGCTTCGCCGGCATTAACAAGTTTGGTCTCGCGTATTTCGAGCGATGAAGATCAGGGAAGTTCGCTTGGGATCATGCAGTCAGGGGCAAGTCTTGCTCGAGCTATAGCCCCGATGATCGGCGGTTTGTTACTTAACAATGCTTTTGGTTCGCTCGACGACGAGACCATAGCTCGAACGTTCTACGCTGCTTCGGGAGTAATGGTGCTTGCCGGAGCGGTTGCAGTGTATCTCCATCGAGCGCTTTTGCGATCAAAACCCGGCCACACAGCACCTAGCTAACGGCCCGGTGGCGAATGCGCCCGGCTAAAGGAAAGACGAGGCGAATGGTCGAGCCATTTCCATTTTCACTTATAGCTTCAATTGATCCGGCGTGTTCCTGCACGATACCGTAAGTGACCGCAAGCCCAAGCCCCGTTCCGTTCCCGACACCCTTAGTCGTAAAGAATGGATCGAAAATGCGTTTCAGGTTCTCTTCAGGAATTCCTTCACCGGTGTCGATAACGTCGATGACAACCTCTTGGGCCTCGGTTTGTAGTGATCGGAGAGTTACGGAGCCTTCGCCGATAATTGCATCGCGGGCGTTCAGGATGAGGTTCGTAAAGACCTGTTGAAGCTTTCCGGCATCACCCAAAATCTTTGGTACGTTCTGGTCGTAATCTTTTATGATCGAGATCTGCGAACTTCGAAGCTGAGGTTCCAGAAGCTGCAGCGTATCGTCAAGCAGTTTGTTAATATCGACCTCTACAGGTTCGATGGCTCCACCAGTCCGCGAGAAATTGAGAAGATTCCCGACGATATTCGAGGCACGGTCGGTCTGCCGTTGCATCTTTTGCAGCAACGCATGCTTGGGATCAGTTTCCGGGATCATTCCAAGCAACATCTGTGTGTAGCTCGATACGCCTGTAAGGGGTGTATTTACTTCATGCGCGACCCCCGCAGCAAGCAGGCCGATGCTTGAAAGCTTCTCACTTTGCTGAAGCGATTCTTCGAGTTTGATACGCGAAGTTACATTCTCCAAAACTACTATGGCACCTGTCTGTTCGGTGGAGATCGACCTAAGCGGTGCGACCGCAACGTTCAAAACAAGCGAGCGGCCAAGCGCGTCCGAAGTGTGAAGTTTGTATGCGTTTCGGATCTCGGTCAAATGCCATCTGCCGCGGCCTAAAATGTTGCTCAAATTCGCAGCAAACGCTTCGTCGAAAACCTCTTCTACACGCTGACCAACCACTTCCGAACGCGAAAGCGACATCATTTCTTCGAACGTTGAATTACACCTTGTAATTACGCCAATTTCATCAACAGCAAGCAGTCCGACATTTACGGATTCAACGATCGATTCATTGAATTCCTTCAATAGAGCGAGTTCATCGGTATGCTGCTGCTGTTCTTGATATAGGCGGCTGTTTTCGATCGCGACCGCTATGTAACCGGAAACGGTCCGCAAAATGTCGAGATCTTCAGATGTCAGCAGCGAACCATCCTTTCCACGCCCAAGCCCGATCACCGCAACCATCTTTCCGCGCGCCACACAAGGCACAAAATAGTGCAGCTCACGGGGGGTCGGCCGATTGCCGTTCTTTTCCCCATGACCATTTACGCCGTTCGTGTCGTCTTCTGTGAGCAGAAACTCATCGGCACGGACAACTCCCTTACCCGACGATTTTTCCCGGACCATCTGCCTAAAATCGGGCGGAACATTGAAATCGTCGCTAAGCCCGACCGATTTGGTGACGTAATATTCGCCCGGCCGATCGGAACGCTCCATTAAGATCGCAAGTTTTTCGACATCCAGTACCTGCACCAGCCGGTCAGACAAGGCTTCGAGCAGCGGAGCGAGAGCGGTCGTAGCAGAAAGCGTACGTCCGAAATCGAGAAGGCCGCGGCGAAGGTCGTATCGTTCACCGTAAAAGAATCTGTTGACTCGGTCTTGGAGGAAGTTTTTAAGCGGCTCACTGAGCATAACGATCGCCGCCATTGCAATGATCGCTAAAAGGGAACGAAGAGCGATCTCGGTATTCGTAAGACCACCGTCAAAACGGATCAGGAACACAAGGGAAAGTGCGACCGCTCCGATCAGCGTCGCGAGCGCGATAGTAGTTGCCGCATAAACAAAGGCCCTGCGAACGACGATATCGACATCCATCAACCGGTAGCGAACAACAGAATGACCAAAGCTGAGCGGAATAAGCGCCAATGGAAGCGTCGTCAAGGCAACGGTCAATGTGTCCTCAGGAATATGAACAAACCGACGGGCAATTTGAAATGAAAGGATCGGCACGATCGAGACCAGCGTCCCCCACATTGCCCATTTCAACCGCTGACGCACCATCGGTTGTTTGTTTGTAAGAAATCTCCAAAGAAGTATTCCCGAACCGGCTGAAACGCCGACCACAAAATGAATAAGAAGGACGAAATTCAGCCTTGGCCAGAACTTCAGCCGTTCGACAAGATCGGCGAAAAATCCCGAAACCGATGAGATAGGCAAGAGCGGAAGAAGCGTGAACACCAAAATGGAAAACGCGAATATCGCCGCCGGAACATAAAGCACGAGAGTACGCCAACGCCGCTCCCCAAAAACATCGCCCCGAACCGGATATCGAAGGCAAAAATGGATAAAGAGCGGAACAAATAATGCGAATGCTATATCGTCGAGTACTTGAATTGCGAGATCAAGGTCTTGGCCGGTATTGATCGGTCGAAATACGTGGAATACAAAGGCCGCCAAACAAAGGGTCGCAAAATGCAAGACATAGGGCGACCTGCTGCCCTGTTTAAAGAGAACAAAAAGGCCAACCCCAAGCCAGATCAAACCGACGACGCCAAGGAAAATTATCGACGGTGTCCATCGCGGAAGCGTGTCCAAATTAGTTAGATCCGCAAAATACCGATTATCGCTAAAGGAATATGACCGCTTTTCAAAGAAGTAAGTTAAGCTGCCGCCAACGCCGGCCGCGTCCAGATACATTGAGATATCGCCAACAGAGACGACCTCATCAGCCTGTTTTCCGTCCAGACTTATCGTGAGCAGCTTATCGCCTTCCGAAATGCCTGCCCTAGATGCGGCGAAACCAGGAAGAACTTTCTCGGCATAGATCCCATCGGCACGCTGCGTCCACAAGACACCGTCGGTCGGAGGCAACGCATTTCCGGCCCTTTGAGCAAGGTTCAGGGCGGCGCCGGCTACGAGCAAACCCATAACCAACAGCCATAAGAGACTCCAACTTGTAAGAACCTTGCCGGGCATGCTTTTAAGTGACTAACCCTTTATTTCAAATAGGCAAGCTATGTTCCAACACCTCAAACCGTCCTTGCGGCTGTAAATCAGTGATTTCACAGCTACTTGGAATAAAGGCGAGTAGGCGTGTCCGGCGCTCAAGGCTTGCATATTCATAATTTTGCTTCTTAATCCGAGAAATTGGACAAAACAAAAGCGGCCTTCGCCGCCGACACGCATCACAAATTTCGCCAACAGCACTAGAATCTGAACAAAATACTTCCGCGAAGCATACGGCGATGCGAATTTAGTCGAAGCCCAAGATCGTCGGAGAAGGAGCCTGTTTGCTGATCAAGAAGATTTCGTGCGTCTAGCGAGGCCACTGCCCTAACCGGAAGGCCCAAGCTAGGCAGAGCCTGCGTCACAAGGACGCTCAAACCCGGGTCATAAATTGCCAACCGCCCCTGAAACGGATCGATCGCGAAAACCGTCGCTCTGGGTGATAACCGGAACACTGTCCGAATATTCGTTCCGGTCGAAAGGTCAACATCGACCTGCCCAAACAGTGTGTGAAAGAGATCCGAATCAAACAGGCTTTCAGGGTCAGAAACGGCATCAGATGATATCTTCTGACCCATTCCAAAACTGTAACCGGCTCCGGCACTCAAAATACCTGAGAAACGCCGGGCATAGACCGCCCGAACGCCGCGTGTCGCCCCTTGCTGGTTCCCGACGAATTCGCTTATCGAACCATTCTCGTGCGACATTAGGTCGAAAGCGGTAACACCCACACCACGCGCAAACACGGTATCGAAGAATCCATTTATCTCAATGCTGGAACGGTTGTCCAAGACCCGCTCAATGCCGAACTCGAGACGGCTGCTCCGGTTCATCACCGGCCTGCTTTCCTCGATGACGATATCCGCAATGGACGAAGGTTCACGGAAGATCACCTGAGCATTCTCAAGCTCGATCGCCTTGGACCAGGTCCGCTCTTCGTTCAAGGTCGTGTATGACGAGCGAAAGCGTGTTTTGGCATCGACATCGTATTGAAAGCCGATCCTGGGGCTGATCGAAAAATCTCCGCCGGCACCAACGAACTTTGAATAGTCGACGCCGTAAACAAGGATGATCCCTTCACGAACCCGCCATTCGTCGGTCGCCTGAAGCGAGATCTGTCCGAGCGATTCTAATGAATCACCCTTTCGCACCGCGCCAAGGCCTGAATAACCGCCGCGAATGCGAAACTGATGTCCGTCAATGAAGGAGGTATTGATCTGTGCTTCGAACCGCTGAGCAGCCAACCGGCCTATGCCCACCTGAGCCGCAAAGAGCAGCTGTGTCTCGTCATTGACCGGAATTAATGTCGCGTAATTTATTCCTGCATGGGCACCATTGCGTGAAGAGGTCGCAAATGTTTCAGCTAAGGAAGTAGTCGAACGTCCATCCGAACTATCCGTCTCATCCGGCCCGGGCGTTTCAAATTCTTCAGGTTCGGCGACCGCAACCGTTTCCGAACCTTCATCAGCCTGATAAATGCTTCGGCTTAACTGCGAAGCGCGAATATTCCATTTTGGATTATTGCGGTCCAGACGCTTTTCGGGCAGGGTGTTTCCACTTCCGGACCGCTCAAGCTTAAACCCATAATTAGCAAGCGAAGCCCGATTTACCTCGACCTCAGCGATCGTTACCGGGTTAAAACCTTCGGCAACTGCAAGGATCGTGTATTTGCCGGGAATGATACGAGTCAGGAAAGACCCGTCGTTCGACGAACGAACTTGCTTCAAAAGCTTTGACGTTCCAAGTTTAAATATGGCGACCGTCGCATCCGCTATTGGTTTGCCCGCATGGTCCCTGACAACACCTTTGATCGTCCCTAAGTTGCTTCTCCGCGTTTCACCAACCTGCTCGACGTCATCCGCTGCCTGTGCGGAAACACACAACCCGGCGACCATCGCCGCTAAGGCGAAAACAGCCACATTAAGTTTCTTTATTGAAGAGAACATTGGCTCTAAAGAAGCGCTTGATCTAAACACACCACGAACACAAAAATCCGAACTGTTGATCGACGTACAGACAAACTACGACGTCTATGCTATTTTGTTCGCAAAAATCAAGCCTGTCAAGCACATATTCGGTATCGTCATTAGCGTTTGAGATGCATTAAGCTTGACAAAGTTTGCCCGTCCGCTAGAATGAAGTTCTGTCCGATATGGGCATTTCGGAGACGTGGCTGAGTGGCTGAAAGCGGCGGTTTGCTAAATCGTTGTACTCCAAAAGGGTACCACAGGTTCGAATCCTGTCGTCTCCGCCAGATCTTAAAGCCTGTCAGATCAACTCTGGCAGGTTTTTTCATTGCTTAATACCACCCAAAGCGACCAAAGAACCGAGTCCGAACCCTCTTAATAGCAGAACCAAAAGCACTTGGAGCCGACAGCTCAAGATCGGTCTAAATTCTTGTCCCGCTTGTCCCAATGTCCCAGGGTCCGACACGCATGGGTTGCCGCTTCGATGCCTAAGCCCGCGAGGTCAGAACCGCCTGCGTGAGCGGGCGGCCAGTTCGGCTTTTGCCAATGCCCGCGCGTTAGATAAAGGCAGTTTCTAACCACAGATACACACTGATGAACTCAGATAGGAAATAAATCTATCTGTGTCGATCCGTGTTCATCTGTGGTTAAAGCCCCTCGCATCAATGTGCCGCTGTCCCAGTTTTGTCCCAATTTTGTCCCAATTTTTGCGCAAAGTGAGACAGGTTAAGTGATTGCTGTTCAACTGCTTACGGACAAAAAGTGTCCCATTTTAAAAGAATAGCTTTGTTTCGCGTTTTGTTTCATTTTTTGTTTCATTTTTTGTTTCAAAAACGCGCCAAATGAGATACCGTAACACGTTCTGTTTCAGACAGTTAGCGGGATTTTTTGTTTCATTTAAATGCATTTTAAAATGAAACACTTTTTCAGAACCAACTGCGTGAACGAGCGGCCAGTTCGGCGGCCTTTTAACGCAAAGACGCAAAGCCCGCAAAGAAGTTCGGAGTTCAAGCTTCAGCTTGCCGATGTCAAAGATCAAGCGGCCGCTGCCATTAGCCGCACGCCAGATCGTATCATATGTTGCGTGTATTGTAAAGAGTTTTATAGGTAGGACACACCGAGAATCTCTCGATTCTTATGAACCGAAGCTCAGAAAATGGATCCCGTAATATAGGATGAAGATCATCACAAAAGCCAGGAAATATAGTCCGGTCATAAAATATGCTTCGGTAAAGACCGATTTTTCAGGCAGCAGAAGCATGTACCGAGCGTCGGTCGGGCCGCGAACTATTAGCACGAAAAGGATCGCGACGATCATCAGGTGTCCGATCGCATCCACGATACCGAACTTGAACACCGCCAGAACGAATATCGACATCATCCCAAGTGACACCAGTCGACCGACCACGGACACCGCACCAAGCAAAACAAATGTGACAAAAAATTCGACAAAACCGCTTACGGTCATGAACGTTCGCGGCGACATTCCCATCGTCATATCCGGGTTTGCCTCAAGCAGCGGATAAGACCATTCGGCATAGCCAAACTTTTCGACCGACGCCCAGATCAGCGTGAGTCCCGCACAGGCAAAGAGCGTTACGAATCCGCCTTTCAGCCATTTCGCGTCACCGAAACTTGATGTGATAAGGAAAACGGCAATGCCGAGAAAGATCACATAATCGAGCATATGGAATAGCCCGAAATCCGCGATCGCCGCTCCGTAAAGAATGAGAATCCCGACACCGGTCAACAAAACCGTCGGTTTGAAGATCACTGCCACCGCCATCAGCAGATGCAGCCACGCGACCCAGGCCGCATCGGTCTTGAGCTCCGGTGTGATGTAAAAGGTCGAGCCGTGAACCTGATACCAAATGAACAGGCTTAGAAAAAAGATGCCGGAACTTACCCGCATTATCAGGCTCGCTACGTCGTCAAACCGCTTAAGCCACTGATCGAATTCCGAGAGAATTCCCTTCTTAAATATCCATCGGTCTGCAAGAAAGAACAGATAGCACGCCGCGGCAAAGACCAAAAATAGCGTGACGAAGGTCTGGTCGATCACCTCGCCGATAGCAAGCGGCGGTTTTGAAACATCGTGCTCAACGAACCATTTAACATGGGCATAAGCGGAAAGCCCGCCGAAGAGAAGGTAGGCCGCGGCCAAAAGGGTTCCGGTTTGCCATTTTGTGGACATAATTTTCTGAATGCGGGATTTTGCCTGCAAATATATCATCGAACGCGAAACTTTGCGTTCTCTGCCGCTATGCGTGAAAATCTTCGTTTATGACTACACGCGTTCGTTTCGCCCCGTCGCCCACGGGCTACCTACATATCGGCTCGGCCCGCACCGCGCTATTTAACTATCTTTACGCCCGAAACACCGGCGGGAAATTCCTGCTTCGCATAGAAGATACGGATCTCGCACGCTCCACTGAAGAATCGACCCGCTCGATCCTTGAAGGCCTTGCGTGGCTCGAACTCGAGCATGATGAGGAGATCGTTTTCCAATCGGACAACGCCGACAAGCATCGAGCGACTGCACTGAAATTATTAGAAGAAGGCAAGGCATATCGTGATTTCACACCTCGTGAGGCTCCTTCTGATGCCAATGTGAAAGACGCGATCAAAGAACGAGCCCGAGCGAACCAGGGCGAGAAGAACATGCGCGATAACCAATATCGCGATCTCGCGAAAGAAGAGTCAGATGCGAAGGCCGCAGCCGGCGAACCATTTGCGATCCGGCTTAAGGTCGCGGAACACGGCCGCACGGCATTTGACGATGCTGTCTATGGAATACAGGAACGCGACTATGCCGAGACCGAAGACCTTGTGCTGCTTCGCTCCGATGGCCATCCGCTCTATAATCTCGCGGTCGTTTGCGACGACATCGAAATGGAGATATCGCACGTCATCCGCGGACAGGATCATCTTACTAACACGCATAAACAGATCTTGATCTACGAAGCTCTCGGGGTTACGCCGCCGACCTTTGCACATCTGCCGCTGATAATGGCGCCGAACAAAGGCAAGCTCTCGAAACGAAAGCACGGCGAGGTCGTTTCGATGACGACCTATCGCGACGCGGGATTTCTCGCCGCCGCGTTTCGAAACTATCTTGCGTTGCTTGGTTGGTCGGCAAGCGAGGAGCAGGAGATCTATACGCTCGACGAACTGATCGCGAAATTTTCGCTTTCCGGGATTCACCGCTCGAACGCGGTCTTCAATTTTAGCCCGGACGATCCGCGAAAGTGGACCGACGACAAGGCCCAATGGATGAACGCCGAATACATTCGCACGATGCCGCTCGTTGACCTGCTTCCGTTCGTTAAGGCCGAGCTCAAAGCCGCGAAACTATGGCGTGAAGAATATGACGAAGAAGGCGTCGCCCTGAGTGCAAATATCCCTTCGACGGCAGACCTTGGCCCCGACGGACGTCCGGAAACGGTCGCGTTGGATCCTCGGGAAGTTGGTTCGCGAGATTGGCTGATCTACACGATCGACCTCATCCGACAGCGCTTTTTCACGCTTAAAGATTTTTCGACGCAGGGCCGTGCATATTTCAGTGAAGATTTCGACTTCGACCCGGCCGCCGTCGCCAAGAACCTGACGAAATTCCCCGACCTGAAACAATGGCTGCCCGAACTCGCCGACCGCTTCGAAGCCGAGTTTCATAGCTCCCCTCCTTACGAAGGAGGGGTGGGCGCTGCTTTGAGCGGACGGGGTGGTTCTCGGCCATTCAACGAAGAGAATATAGAGATCGTCGTCAAAGCCTTCACCGAAGAAAAAGGTACGAAGCTCGGCGTCATCATGAACGGAGCCCGAACAATGCTCACCGGCGTCGCCGTCGGCCCATCGATGCTCTCGGTATTCGAGATCATCGGACTCGAGCGCACACTGATGCGCCTCCGAAGCCAGGTCGCGTGGAATTTGTAAGAACAGAACGGAGAAGTTCTGATATAGTTTAGGGCATGGATTACCGAGAAATAATCACCATCGAACCCGGTAAGCGAAGCGGAAAACCGACGATCCGGGGAATGCGAATAACTGTGCAAGATGTGCTCGAATATATGGCCGGTGGTATGACTGAAGAAGAGATCATTTCGGACTTCCCAGAGCTTACCCGCGAAGACATTCGGGCCTGCCTGGCATTTGCAGCAGATCGGGAAAGACAGCTAGCCATTTTGCCGCAATATGAAATTGCTGCTTGATCAAAACCTCTCCCGGAAACTGGTAGCAGAACTCCGCGAAAGCTATCCGGACTCAGAACATATCAAACACGCTCTTTCGATCTCTCCTCGGATTTGAGCCTAGAGATCGCTCAAGTAGCACGACAGCAGAATAGCCATACGATCGCGAACAATGAAACATCACTTCGCAGACTTCTTGGACAGAACGGGCGATTATTGGACGACAATTCCGAACAGAGAAAGATTTGCGTACCTTGCGGATTCTGACATTCCAAACAAAGACCAAGTAAGGATCCTGACAATAAGTAAAACGCACGACAAGGCTAATTGGGAACAGATTTTTGAATGCCCGAACCTTGAAGAACTCACGCTTCATGAGCCAAGCGAAGAACAGGTTCAAGCAATTCGCAAACTGACAAATGTTAAGAGATTAAGAATAACTTTTTTCAGAGCTCCCGACATTGACTTCATAAGAGATTCGCAAAATTTGGAAGAGTTAGTCCTTGAATATGTCTCAGGATTTTCGGAACTATCGCCATTAAGAAACTTAAAAAAATTAAAATCGGTTCACTTCGAAAATTTAAGGCGAGTGAATGACTTTGGCGGAATCGCAGGTTTAGAAAGTCTAAGGTACATCCATATTAACGGCACTTTTGATTGGAGCCAACCTGTTCAAAACTTTGACTTCTTAGGTGAAATTCCAAACCTGGAAGTGTTTAGTTTGGGCTTCGGAGTTAGATTAGTGAATCCGAGTTACCCTATCTTTAGATCGTTAATTGAACATAAGAAGATCAAGCAGCTACGGATCGGTAGGGCATTCTGCAGCTTGGAAGACTACGCATTTGCCGAAGTTCTGCTTGGGAAAGATAAGATTACTTACGCCAATGGTGTCCCAGTTGAACTTTTTCATGAACATGACGGACGAATTCAATTTCTAGGAAAAGGCATGAGAAGTATTTCAGCAAGAAACTCCGCAGAGAAATGTCGGCAGATCTCTCTGCAGTATGAAGAAATGAAACGAAGAGCAGAAGAATATTTATCGAGCTACTCGTCTTAGTCAAAAATGAAAGCCCTCCTAATTTCCATGGGAACTCGCGGTGATGTCGAGCCGTTTTTGGCTGTTGGCGAGATCTTTAGCGAGAGAGGTTGGGAGGTCGTTTGTCTGTTTCCGGAGCAGTTTCGCGAAATAACAGAGGCGATGGGGTTTCGGTTTCACGGGTTTAGCGAAGAGTTTTTAAAGCTTATCGAGGGCAGCGATGCGAAAGAGATATTGGGCGGCGAAGGCGGTTTTTTCAGTCGCTTGAAGAATTGGGGTTCACTCGCACGAAAAGGCATGAAACTCGCCCGCGAATCGGTCGAGATCCAGCACCAAGTTCAGATCGACGAAGCCCCCGACCGCATTATCTATCATCCAAAATGCAACACTGCGATCGTCTGGGGAATGGCGAATCCGGGCAAGGCGATCATGCTTGCCCCGATCCCGGGGCTCGCCCACGCAGTAGATGATTTTGCACCAATGTGGAAAGACCTTGGCCGGACAATGAATCGTGCGAGCTTCCGTCTAATAAATATTATCAAGGCAGTCGCAATAAAGAGTTTTACGAAGAAGGTTGCGAAGGACTACGGCGTTCTCAAGCTCAGCGTGTCCGCAATAAACAAGGCGATGCTTGAAACGGAAGAGTCGATCTACACAGTCTCGCCCAGCCTTTTCGAACGGCCGAAATATTGGCCCGAAACGGCACAGGTCGTCGGTTATTTCGAACGCGACAAGGCCATCGATTGGACGCCGGACGAACGTCTTCTCAAGTTCCTTGAAACCCACGAAAAGATCGTCTTCATCAGCTTCGGCAGCATGACGAACACTGATCCGAAGCGGAAGACCGAGATGATCGTGAACGCACTCCGCCGAAACAACATTCCCGCGATAATCAATACATCTTGGGGCGGACTCGCCGAGATCGCTGACGTTCCGCAACATGTAATGTTCGTCACAGACGTGCCCTATGATTGGCTCTATCCGCACATATATGCGGTGGTGCACCACGGCGGTTCGGGTTCGACGCACATGGCATTGAAATACGGCTGCCCGAGCATTGTTATTCCGCACGCGGTAGATCAACCGTTCTGGGCGCGAATAGTCCATGAGAAAGGCCTCGGCCCGGAACCGCTGCCGATAAAGGATCTGAACGAACCCGAATTCGAAACTCGGCTCATCGACCTGTATAATGATGAAACATTCAAACTGAACGCTGAGAGGCTGTCGCAGAAAATGGCAACAGAGGCCGACCGAGACCGACTGTTTCAGATCATTACAAAGGCAAAAACATGAGAAGATCCCTATCAAATTGCGACGACATCATTGAAGACAGGCTCCTGGGCAGAGGCTCGGCTGGATACGTGTTCAAGCGCTAATGGAGTACGCACTCGCATCGGGCTTCGCCTGTGTTGGCGTAGTGGTTCTGATATTTCTTGCGAGCCTCGCTGCGAATCGCTTGAAGACGAGAAAGAACCGGTCGTTACTTGATAAAGCCTTTGCCGACCGCGAACCGCTCACTGTCGAAGAATTTCACCAACGCGATATCGCAGCCAAAGGAATTCCGCTTTTCGTTGCGGCAGGTGTGCTCAAGGTACTGGAAGCTGAGCTTGAGGTTGATGTTTCACGGTTCACGGCCAATGATGATTTCTCCGGGAATCTACTTTTTCTTAGGGATGCGCTTGAAGACCCAGACATTTTACGCGCGCTCGAAGATGTTTTCGAAATTGCGATATCTGAATCGGATGTTCAAAAAATGGGGACTACCCTTGGTGATATAATCGACTTGATCTGGATGACGCTTCGCAAGAACGAGAAAATGAAGAATAAATTGGAACTGCATCACGGCCAGAGAATCTACAAAGGGGACATATCATGAAAGGATTTAAATCAAACATAGAAAAAGACACTATCAAGAACAAGAATTTTCGAAAGGTTCTCTACACATCCGCATATAGCCAATTGGTGCTGATGAGCATTAAGCCGAAAGAAGAGATCGGCTCCGAAGTGCACGAGGAGAACGATCAGTTCCTGCGATTTGAGGGTGGGACGGGCCGCGTGGTGGTCGATGATACCAAATACACCGTCAAAGACGGCGACGCGGTCGTCATCCCGGCCGGTGCGCGGCACAACGTGATCAACACGTCGGCGACCGAAGACCTGAAGATCTACACGATCTATTCGCCGCCGCATCACAAGGACCAGATCGTTCGCAAGACCAAAGAAGAGGCCGAGGCCAACGACGAAGAATTTGACGGTAAGATGACCGAAAAACGCTCACGCAAGAAGATCGCGAAGATATAAGAGCGGAAAACAGGCACATATTCTTATGAAAAGCGAGATCCGGGAATATAACAACGCGCAAACCGCTTCCGATAAAGAGATCTGTGACCTGCTGGCGGAATCGATAGATGCCGCGCTGCCAAAAGCCGAAAACAAAATTTGGCATCGGCATCCTGTGTGGTTTCTTGATGGTAATCCGATAGTCGGTTACAGCAAATTGAAAGCAGGTATTCGGTTGATGTTCTGGAGCGGTGCGAGTTTCGACGAAGAACAACTCACGCCCGGAACAGGTAAATTCAAAGACGCCTCGATCATTTTCACCGCCGCCGACCAGATCAACGCGAAAGACCTGAAACGCTGGCTGAAAAAGGCCAAAACGATCCAATGGGATTATAAGAATATCGTGAAACGGAAGGGTGTGTTGGAAAGGTTGGTCTGATCGAATATCGAGAACTGATCTCTAAGGCTGGATCGTCGCCGGAGCAGGATTGTTTCCGCGTTTACCGCCGTGCCGTAAGAAATATTCGTATCGCTCGCGGTCGTCTTTTGCCATCTCGGTAATTTCGGCACCGATCAGAAAACGCTCGGTCGAAAGGTGAATGCCGACCTTTTCATAGCGCCGACCGATTATCTTCATCTTTATCTTTCCGCCGGGCATATCGATCTCGGCATTCAGCACGCGGTCCTGCCCGACCAGATAATTTTCGCGAACACGGATCGAAGAAACGATAAACCCTACGCCGGTTGAACTTATATCCGCGGTCTCGCCGGCGATGAAAAGCTGTTCGTGCGGAGCCCTGAGCCGTCCGGTCGAATGCTGTGTTTCAAATGTGATCTTTATCGGGAGGTTATGTTTTTTTCGCGCTGAATGAGAGCGTTCGACGAATGATCCGGTGAGTTTGGTTATCAGCTCTCTTAGCATGTGAGGTCGTTCTCTCCTTTCCGATTCCCCTTGATAGCCCTTTTGGAACGCGGTGTCTTTGCACCGGCAATGAAAATTTACATCAATTTCATTTTGTCAGCGGTTTTCCGCCATTGTCGCGGCCGGTAACGACCGGCATTCCCTTTTCCTGCGGCTTCAGGATGTATGAACTGATGCCTGTCTTGCGATACTCCGCCGGTGTCGCCGTCGCGAAATAATTCTTGCCGCCTTCCGTTAGAGTCAGCGAATAAACATAGCCGGTCGATTCCGATGTGCGAATGTCTTCCGGCACAAACCCTTGCTTGATAAGCGTTTCCATGTCGGCAAAGAGGCCTTCGTTCTGCCCTGCGGCAAGTATCTGAGCCTTTGCGACCCGCTCGAGCATTGACTTCGCGTCCTCCTGGTGCGATTCGATCTTCAGAGCGCGAAAATAATTCTTGCCCTCTTTCTTTATCAGTTCTTCGGCGGCGGGATCGACGGTCTGGATCACCCAATAATCGCCGTTCTTCCTGAGCTGGATGGTCTGCGGCTCAAGCTTATCGTCGTCGTTCGGAAGATTTGCCGTAACGGTCGCCAGCTCGCCGCTGACTATCTCGCCCGTGATCTGTATCGCCGGCGGTACTTTTTTCGCGACGTTGGCAAAATCGACCGAAAATTCCTTTAGTTCGTCATCAGACAGGCCTTCGACAGCCGGTCTTAGATTCGTTAGATAGATCGCCTCACGGATCTTGTTCTCGCGGAGCTTTGTGTAGAATGCCTTAACAGTGTCTGCCGGGCCGTTTTCTTTGAACGTGATCGTTGAAGCTAAAGGTGCCGAGGCGTTCGCGGCGGAAACCGGGTTTTCCACAGGCGAAACTGCATCATTCGCGGCAGCTCCGCAGCCAAAGCTAACCGCCAAGGCAGCGGCTGTCATAGCCGTGAATAAATATCTACTTACAAGCGAAAAAGCCAGCAAAACCTTACCTCTGGATGATCTTATTGAAGACGGCCTAATGGCAGCCAAAGCCCAATTTCGACAAGGATGTTCCCCGTGAAAGCGTGCCGGGAACAAATAGGACAAGACACGCAAACGTTAGTATAGCGTGTCCTGTGGAAAAAATAAAACAAAAACTTTCATTTGTTTAACTTATTAGGCTGATTGGCCTTATCCTTATTCAGATTCCCTGCCGCTGAGCGGTTCGATGTGCTGATTTTACGACTGTGGCTGGTTTCTGAGTAACTCAGGTCGATTCCCTTTTCACTCCGGCAAGCCTCCACATCAGAACATCGTTGTCTATCCAATAGAACTCCGCTAAACTCTATAGAAATCAGTTCTGGAGTATCAGCCCCGATGAAAAATTTCTCTGCTCTCTCGAGTCTCTGCGGTTCAATTCTCTTTCTGGCATTATTTGCGTCGGCACAGGTCCCGACGCCGAAGGACGTGCTCGGATTCACGCCCGGCGATGACCGAAAACTCGCGAGTTGGGCGCAGGTCGTCGATTACTTCAAAAAACTCGACGCCGCCAGCGACCGCATGGTGTTCGAAGAGATCGGCAAAACGACGATGGGAGCTCCGTTCGTTTACGCGACGATCAGCTCGCCTGAGAATCTAAAGAACATCGAGAAATACAAAGACATCAATGACAAGCTCGCCGACCCGCGTTGGGAACTGACGTCGAGCTCGATGCCGCAGAGCCGCGTAAAGCGATACATCGCTGACGGCAAGACGATCGTCCTGATCACTTTCGGCATTCATTCGACCGAGGTCGGCAGCTATTTGTCGTCGATGCTGATCGCCCACGAACTCGCATCCAGCAGCGACAAGCGTATCAAGAATATTCTCGATAACACGATCATTCTGCTCGTGCCGTCGCTGAACCCGGACGGCGTGGATATCGTCAAGAATTGGTACGACAAAACGCTCGGCACACCGTATGAGGGCACGAACCCGCCCGAGCTTTATCACAAATACGTCGGACACGATAACAACCGCGATTGGTACGCCTTCACGCAGGTCGAGACGCAACTGACCGTCGATAAGATCCACAACGTCTGGCATCCGCAGATCGTGCTCGACGTGCATCAGCAAGGCCCGAACGGTGCTCGCCAATTTCTGCCGCCGTACATGGCTCCGGTCGAGCCGAACGTGCCAAAACAGATCGTCGAAGGCTTTACCGAGCTGGGCAATTACATGGCCGGCGACCTCCGCAAGAAAGGCTTGCAGGGCATTACGACGGGCACGACCTACGACGCCTGGACGCCCGCACGCGCCTATTCTCATTACCACGGCGGCGTGCGAATTCTTTCCGAGACCGCGTCCGCACGCCTCGCCACGCCGATCACCGTAAAATTCGAAGATCTCCGCGGAGCCTCCGGCGGGCTCGACGCAAAGGTCGAAACGCCGAACTTCGGCCCCGTCTGGAAAGGCGGCGAATGGAAACTCCGCAACATCACCGACTACATGACCGCCACCGCATTTAGTTTGTTAGACCACGCCTCCAACAACCGCGAGAAATGGCTGTCGAGGTTTTATGAGATCGGTAAGGAAGCGGTGCGCCCCAGGAAGGAGGGCGAAGTTTGGGCCTATGCAGTTGAGCCTCCAACCTTTAACTACGGTACATCGGGCTGGGATTCCAAAGAAAACGTGAACCGAAATCGATGGAGACTAATCGGCGCTCTCGAAAGAGGAGGTTTGACTGTTACTGAAGTCGGTGCGTTCGACGCCAATGGAAAGAAGTTCCGAGCAGGCACGTCAATCGTGCGAATGGATCAGCCTTACAGCGCGTTCGCGAAGGCTCTTATCGAAGCCCAGCAATACCCTAACTTATTCGATTCAGGGGGAAATCCAATTTCGCCGTATGACGTTACTGCTCATAGTCTCGCACTATTGACGGACACGAAAGTTGAACGACTTACAAAATCAATGTCATTCGGTGAGCCGCCGGAACTTATTGGTAGTGGCGGGGGCCTTGGCAATCGAGAGAGGTACATTTATTCAATCTATCGCTCGCATTCTCCAAATATGGACGAGGGATGGACCAGATGGGTAGTCGAAGACTATCAAAGGTTCTTTCCGAAACTTCATGAGCGTGAATATGTGAAGAGATCGATCAGTAATCGAGAGTTGCAGTCACGTGCGGTCGACGAAAATCGAGTAATTATCTTCCCCGACCAATCGGCGGCTCAGATCCTCAACGGCTATGCAAAAGGCTCGATGCCGGAAGAATACACGGGCGGCATTGGAAAAGAAGGCGTTGCGAATCTGAAGAAGTTTGTCGAGGCGGGCGGGACGCTTGTTTTCCTGAACCGCTCGTCGCTCTTTGCGATAGAGCAGTTCAAGCTGCCGGTCATCAATGCGACAGCCGGACTCGATAGAAAAAGCTTTTACATTCCCGGATCTATTCTCCGCACGCAACTCGACACAGAGCATCCGATCGCCAAGGGAATGCCCCGCGAATCGATCGCCTGGTTCGAGCAATCGCCAGTGTTCGACATACCCCGCGATTGGACGACCTCCGGCGATGAACCCGGAACGCCATGGCAGACGATAAAACGCAGCGATGTTCGGACGATCGCATCGTACCCGACCGATCCGAAACAAATTCTTCTTTCCGGCTGGGCTTTGGGCGCAGAAAAGATAGCGGGCAAAGCTGCACTCGTCGAGATCAAGGTCGGCAAAGGCAAGATCATTCTCTTCGGTTTCCGTCCGCAATACCGCGGGCAATCACTCGCAACATTTCCGCTGCTGTTCAACGCGATCGGGAATTAGGTTTTAACGCATCGCATGAATATTGTTTCGCTGGAAAATGTCTCGAAGAACTACGGCTTTAAACCGCTTTTTGAGAATGTAACGCTTGGCCTGGAAGACCGCGACAAGGTCGGCATCATCGGCGCGAACGGTTCGGGTAAGACGACGTTTCTGCGCATTCTCGCAGGGGTCGAGGAACCCGACACGGGTCGCGTCGTCCGTGCAAAGGGAATGTCGCTCGCGTATCTCTCGCAGAATCCGCCGTACGACGAAAACCTGACAGTGCTCGAAACGATCTTTGCTTCGAGCAGCGGCGTGATGCAGACGATCCGCGACTACGAGGCAGTTTGCCACGACCTCGCCGCCGGTAACCACGACGCGGCGTTGCTCCAGCGGATGTCCGATCTGCAGCACGAACTGGAAATGAACGGCGGCTGGGATATCGAGGCAAACGCCCGCGCCGTGCTCACCAAGCTCGACATTACCGATACCGCCGCCAAAATGAGAGAGCTTTCCGGCGGCCAGCGAAAACGCGTCGCTCTTGCCCACGAGCTGATCTTCAAGCCGGACATTCTTATCCTAGACGAGCCCACAAATCATCTCGATGCCGACACGATCGAATGGCTCGAAGCATATCTCGCTCGTTACACGGGCATGCTTCTGCTGGTAACGCACGACCGGTATTTTCTCGATCGCGTGACCGACCGCATATTCGAGGTCGATCGCGGCGGCATTCAGAGCTTCAGCGGAAACTACGCTTATTACCTTGAAAAGAAAGCCGAGCAGGAAGAGCAACGCGAGGTCGAGGGCCATAAGCGCGAGCAGCTAATTAAGAAGGAGCTTGCTTGGCTCCGTCGCGGTGCAAAGGCGCGGACGCGGAAATCGAAACACCGCATCGAAGCCGCTCACACGCTGATGGCTCAGCCGAAGGAGGCGGCGAAGCAAGACGTGGACATCGCGATCGGCTCAAAACGGCTCGGCTCAAAGGTGATCGAGATCAACGGCGTTTCGAAAAGCTACGGTGCGAACAAGCTTATCGATGATTTTTCATATCTGCTGAAACGCGACGACCGCATCGGGATAATCGGTGCGAACGGTTCGGGCAAGACAACACTGCTCGATATGATAACGGGCCGAATTTCGCCGGACGCGGGCGAGATCGAGATCGGCCAGACCGTTCACATCGGTTATTACGATCAGGAAAGCCGCGAGCTGAACGACGAACAGCGCGTTATCGATTACATCCGCGACATCGCCGAATACGTCACCACGAACGAAGGTGTGCAGATAACGGCGGGCAAGATGCTCGAGCGATTTTTGTTCACGCCCGCGCAGCAATATGCCGTGATAGGCAATCTATCGGGCGGTGAACGCCGGCGTTTATATCTACTGCGAATTTTAATGGGTTCGCCGAACGTTCTGTTGCTCGATGAACCGACGAATGATCTCGATATACCGACGCTGATCGCGCTCGAAGAATACTTGGACGATTTTGCGGGAGCGCTCATCGTTGTCAGCCACGATAGATATTTCCTCGACCGCACGATCGAGAACGTTTTTCGTTTCGAACCGGGCGGCAACGTCCGTGAATTTGCGGGTGACTATACAGCGTATCTCGAAGCTGTCGAGCGTGAAGAAGATACTGAAAGCATTCTTAACGTGAGAAAGGACAACGTGAAACCTACCGCGAGCGATACAATTTCCAAACCCAAAAAGCTCTCATTCAAAGAGACCCGCGAGCTCGAAGAACTAGAAAGGCGTATCGCTGCCGCCGAAGTTCGCCTTCCCGAGATCGAAAAGGAATTGAAACAAGCCGCAAGCGATGCCGGACGTGTTCATGAGCTGTTTACCGAACAACAATCGCTCGAAACAAAACTCGAGGCGGATATGACTAGGTGGGCCGAACTCGCCGAACGTGCCGATGCCGCCGCGTCGTAAAACATCACAGCTTTAGCCGCTCATATTGAGCATAAAGCGTCATTATTTCCTTGTTGATCTTTTCTTTTTCCGCAAGCCCGTTTGCCTTATCTCGAAGCTTGATCAATTCCTCGATCTGATGCTGGATCGCTTCCTGCTTGGTCTGCGGCTCGCGGCTCTTGCTTATATTATATTTGTCGTCCATTCGTTAATGTTACAATAGCCGGATCCCGGTGTTACAAAAGAACTTTGCATTCGTAGCGAAAAATTCTCTTTCATTGTAGAATGTCCGCAATCGCCTATTCACAAACTCGGAGCACAACGCACATATGGATCTATTTACGAATATGAATCTAATTGCTCTATTCGCCATAATCGGCGGCATCGGGTTTATCTTTTTGCTGGCGTCGCTTATTTTGGGCGACATATTTGAGATGTTCGGCAGCGATGCCGATCTTGGCGCCGGTGACGGTACGGATTTTGGATTGTTCGACAGCCGCGTCATCGCTGTGTTTATCACGGCCTTTGGCGGTTTCGGTCTGATCGGCGCTTGGTCGGGGTTTGGTGCCGTTGGCAGTTCGCTGATCGGGCTTGTGGGCGGAGTCATTTTCGGCGGCGTCGTATCAGCATTCGGAAGGTTTCTTGTTGGCCAGCAATCATCTTCATCCGTTACCGACAACGACCTTATCGGCCGGACCGCTCAGGTGACGGTGACGATCAAGCCCGGCGAACTCGGCCAGATTACGGCGAAGATCGGGGACGAACGGGTCGAAAAGCTTGCCCGAACAAGCGGCGGCGAAGCTATCGCGACGGGTTCTATCGTTAAGGTCGCCGCTATCGCCGGTGATTCGGTAATTGTTGAAATAGAAAGAGGTTAAACGTGGATATTTTATTCGATTATTCTGCTCTGCTCATTGTGTTAACCGTGCTGGTCATAGTTATCGGCATGCTGATCGCGATAATGCTGATCTCGCGAAACTACATCAAAGTTTCGCCGAATCAGGCTGCCGTTATTTCGGGCCGAAGCAGAAAGCTTGCTGACGGTACTAAGGTCGGCTATCGCCTCGTCCGCGGCGGTGCGACGCTGGTCTTTCCGTTCCTTGAAAAGGTCGAATATCTCGACCTGAATGTGATAACGGTGCCGCTTGCAACGACGCGTGCCTATACGGTGCAGGGCGTTCCGGTTTCGGTCAAGGCTGTCGCGAACGTAAAGATCAAGGGTGACGACACTTCGCTCCGCAGTGCCGCCGAACGATTTCTCGGGATGCCGCAGGAGCAGTTTCATCGGCTCGTGTTTCAAACCCTTGAAGGCCATCTTCGTGCGATCCTCGGAACGCTGACCGTTGAAGAGATCAACAACGACCGTCAAAGCTTCGCGATGAAACTGACGACCGAGGCCGCAGGCGATCTTGAGAAAATGGGCATCGGGCTAGACGCTCTGACCATTCAGGAGATCTCCGACGAAGAAGGCTATCTCGATGCACTCGGTAAACGTCGAACTGCCGAAGTAAAACGCGACGCTGAGATCGGCCAGGCGGAAGCTAATCGTGATTCGAAGATCAAAGCATCGCTCGCGTTGCAGGAAGGCGAAAAGGTTCGGCTTGAGACGGAAGCGTTGATCGCCCAATCCAACCGCGAGACGGAAATTCAAAAGGCACAGGTCCAGGCCGAGATCGAATCCGAGCGAGCAAAGGCTAATCAAGCCGGGCCGCTTGCCGATGCACAGGCACAGCAGCAGGTGACGGCCGAAGAGGTCCGCATCGAACGCATTCGAACGCAGGAGCAGATCTCCGTTCAGGAACAAGAGGTCCTGCGTAAGGAAAAGGAACTCGAAGCGACGGTCGTCAAGCAGGCAGAAGCCGACCGAAAAGCGGCCGTTCTTCGTGCCCAAGGCTTGCAGGAAGCCGCAATTCTCGAAGCAGAGGGCCGCAAACAAGCACAGATAGCGACCGCCGAAGCCGAGGCTCAAACGCTTGAACGCGAAGGCCAGGGTCGTGCCGCCGCCGTGGCTGCTGAAGGTAAGGCCGAGGCAGAAAAGATCCGCGCCGTCGGTCTCGCCGAAGCTGAAAAGTTACAGGCGAAAGGTTTGGCCGAAGCGAAAGCTATCGAAGCACAGGGACTTGCCGAAGCTGCCGCGATCAAAGAAAAGGCAGCTGCTTGGCGTGAATTTAACGACGCCGCTCGTCTGCAGACGATACTTGAAAAACTGCCGGCCATTATCGAGTCATCCGCTCCAGTCTTCCGTGCTGTCAGCGAACCGCTGGGCAACATCGACAAGGTCGTAATGATCGATTCGGGAAATGGAAATGGCCACGGCGATAGCAGCGGTATCAACCGCTTTGCTCAGACCGGCCCGACCGTGGTCTTCTCGCTGTTGCAGCAATTGCAGGCTCTTGGAATAAATCTGCCTGATCTGTTGGCACAACTCGGGACAAGCGAAAACGGTGAACCGACACAAAAGTCAGTTTCACCGCCTGTAAAGTCAGATCCGCCGAAGGTTTAGGCCGGGCGGTCAAAGTTTATTATTCTTCACGGGCGATCAATCGGTCGCCCTCTCTTTCGGCTTGGCGGCCGTCGGTTGGTGGAATGTGAATATCCTTCCGGCCATTTCTGTCTGTCGAGATCGAGGCATCGGGCTCGAGTGCCGCGTTCAGTACATCGCTTACCCGTGCCGCCGGAATTATTTCGAGCTCTTTCCGTACGTCTTCGGGGATCTCTTCAACATCGTGCTCATTTTGAGCCGGTAGAATAATCCGCCGGATCCCTGCACGATGCGCGGCCAGAACCTTTTCCTTGATGCCGCCTACGGGAAAGACCAACCCGGACAAAGTTATCTCGCCTGTCATTGCCGTATCGGTTCGAACCTTACGTCCTGTGTAAAGCGATGCGAGTGCCGAAGCCATCGTCACGCCTGCGCTCGGGCCGTCCTTGGGAATTGCTCCTGCCGGAACGTGAAGATGAACGCCGTCTTTTTTGATCATCTCCGGATCGATGTCGAACTCCGAAGCGTGCGACCACAGATAGCTCCGCGCAGCCTGAGCCGATTCCTTCATCACATCTCCAAGCTGGCCAGTAAGCGTCAAACCGCCACCGCCCGGCAAGAGCGTCGCTTCGATAAAGAGAACCTCGCCGCCCATTTCGGTCCATGCCATTCCGGTCGCGACGCCAGGCGGCAATTCTTCCCGTGCTTTCTCAGGATGAAAACGCGGCGGGCCGATATATTCTTTTACATCAGCGAAGTCTATGACAATGCGCTCGGTCGAACCCTGAGCCACCTTTAAGGCGACCTTGCGGGCCATGTTGCCGACCGTTCGTTCGAGCTGGCGCACGCCCGCTTCGCGTGTATAGCGCGAGGTCAAAAGATTGATCGCCGCGTCGGTAATTTCAAACTGCTCAGGTTTGAGACCGTTTTCAGTTATCTGCCGCGGAACCAAATATTGTTTTGCGATGTTAAGTTTTTCGCGGTCGCTGTATCCGGCGATCTGGATTATCTCCATTCGGTCGCGAAGCGGCATTGGTATCGGCCCGAGCGAATTCGCGGTGGCGATAAAGAAGACCTTTGAAAGATCGAACGGCAGATCGAGATAATTATCGCGAAATGTGTTGTTCTGTGCCGGATCGAGTATCTCGAGCAACGCCGAAGCCGGATCGCCGCGGAAATCATTGCCCAGCTTGTCGATCTCGTCGAGCATCATCACCGGATTGTTCACGCTTACGCGGCGAAGCGCCTGAATTATCCGGCCGGGCATCGCACCGATATATGTTCGCCGATGTCCGCGAAGCTCCGCCTCGTCGCGCATTCCGCCGAGCGACATCCGCTCAAATTCACGCCCGAGCGAACGTGCGATCGAACGGCCAAGCGATGTCTTGCCAACTCCGGGCGGGCCGACAAAAAGCAGGATCGGGCTCTTCGAATCGGGCCGCAGTTTTACGACCGCGAGCGATTCGAGAATTCGTTCCTTCACATCTTCCAATCCGTAATGGTCTTCGTCTAAGATCTTGCGGGCTTCGTTCAGATCCAGCTTTTCTTCGCTCGCCTTTCGCCACGGGAGTTCAAGAACGTATTCGAGATAGGTTCGGATCACATGATAATCCGGTGCGGACTGCGGCAATGCCTCCATCCGTTTTAATTCCCGGTTCGCCTCTTTACGGACGTCGTCGGGAATGTCTGCGGTCTCTAGCCGTTCGCGAAGCTGCTGAGCCTCGGCTTTTTCACCGCCTTCGTCGTCTTCTCCCAGTTCCTTTTGGATCTGTTTCAGCTGCTGGCGAAGAATATAGTCGCGCTGCGATTTGTCCATTTCGGACTGTGCCTCGCTGGCGATCTTCGTGCGGATCTGCATTATCTCAAGCTCGCGTGCAAGAGCGGCATGAGTCAGTGAAAGCAGTTCATCGGCGGTGTTCGCCTCAAGCATTTTTTGCTCGGTCTCATTTCCAAGATCCAAAACAGACGCCAGAAAATATGAAAGCTGAACCGGATCTTGCTGTGTCATCACAGCCATTCGGATCTCGGGCGGCACTTGCGGCAACATCGCCAGAGCCTGCTGGATCATGCCCTGTATATTGCGTTTGAGAGCCTCGACCTCTTCGTCGTCAACACGTGTAAGCTCCGGTAGTTTTTCGACCTTTGCTTTAATGAACGGCTGATCTGTCTTCCATTCGATAACGCGGAAACGCTCAAGACCCTGAACGATCAGCTGCATCACGCCTTCGTTTCGCATCATTCGCTTTATCGAAACGATGGTGCCGACCTGATAAAGATCTTCGAATTTTGCTTCATCGCCGGTCACGCCTTCGGTCTTGGTCGTAACGCAGCCGAGCAGTTTTTCTTCCGTAGAAAGAGCAGACTCGACGGCGCGCATCGAACGCTCGCGGCCGACCGCCAGCGGCACGACCGTGTCAGGAAACAGTGTCGTATTCTGCAGCGGCAAGATCGCGATCTCCAATTGCTGCGGAATGTTTACCTCAGTTTCTGTAAGCGAATTTTGTTCTAGCTCTTCTGCCATCCTTTCCCCGTGTGTTTGATGTATGTCGTCTGCTTCCTGTCCGATGCGAATTAACCTTCAGCTTTCCTCAACCGAATTATCAAAAGCCCATTCTCAAACATATGATCGAGCTTTACGCCCTCGATCGACGCCGGAAATTTCAACGTTTTTTCGAATCGGCTATAGGTGATCTCCATCTGATGATACGAAACACCCGCCGCACACGAACGGTCCTTCCGGCATCCCACTATATAAAGCGTATTTCCCTGCACCTCGATCTCTACATCTTCAGCGGCAACGCCTGCCAGCTCGACCTTTACGACCCAGCCATCCTCGACCTGATATACATCCGCCGCCGGAAGCCACAAACGCCCCGAAGGCTTCGCCCCGCCCGAGGAACCAAGAAACTGAAAATGTCGGTTAAATGCTTTTGCCATTGAATATGGGTGCGCCGTCCTAAATCTGAGACGAAACTATTTTTTACTCCAGAACGCCGAACCGCTTGAGATCTCTTCGAGTGTTTCTGCGATCTCGCGTTCGTCTTCCATTTCCAGCGCAACGTCTGCCATTGCGATGATCCCGGCGAGCGAGCCATCTTCATTCACCACCGGAATTCGCCGTACCTGTTTATCACCCATTAGGCGAATCGCCTCGAAAACAAATTCGTCCGGGCCAACTGAAAATATCTCTGATGTCATCGCTTCGGAAACTGCCGTCTCCGGGCCTTTACCATGAGCTATCGAGCGCACAACGATGTCCCGATCGGTAACTATTCCGACCAGTTTACCGCCGTCTACGACCGGAACGCTGCCCATGTCGCCATCGCGCATCATCACCGCTACATCGCGAAGCGAAGCTTCCGGCGAGGCTGTTGTCACGCTCGCGGTCATGATGTCGCGGCACTTCGTGCGTTTTAGCCCGACGGCCTCGGTATTTGCCATAACCCTATTTTGTTTGAGTTATGCAGATAACGCAAGCGATTTTGATTTCCGTTCGCCGCTTGGCAGAATTGAACAAGAAGAATGGGAAAGGGAAAACACAACAAACACAAGCCAAAACGAGAGGGCCGCGTCATCAAAGTTGGCCGTGCGGAATCCGTGCCGCCGGGCCGCGGTGCGACTGTTCAGTTAAAGGACGGGAGCGAGATCGCTCTATTTAACGTAAACGGAAATTTCTATGCGATCGAAAATTTCTGTCCGCACAAAGGCTATGCTCTCGCCGATTCACCTTTAAAAGGAACTACCGTCGTCTGCGAACACCACGACTGGAAATTCGACGTAACCTCCGGCCATTGCTTCACCGCTCCGAAATGCTCGATCGAGAAATACAAGGTATCGGTCGTCGAAGATTGGATATTTATCGAGATCTAGTTCCCGGTAAGCAACCAGATAAACATTAAACTCGAAACTGAAAACTCGTAACTCTAAACTCTTGATGAATCAACAGTTGAGAGTTACGAGTTCCAGATTCAAGCGAGGATCTAAAACCTCAGCGTCACGTTTTGGCCATCAAGCACCAGGTTCGTTGCCGTGACACTTCTAAGGGTTCGGCCACTGTAGTTGATCTGTATCTCGCCGCTTGCATCGGCATCGCCTGAGCTAGTAACTGCGATCCGAGCAGTGGTGTCGTCAATGAAGGTCAGCTTCCCGTCGAACGTTATCGTGCCGCCAATACGCGTAAGCGAGATGGTGGCATCGCCCGTGTCACGAACCGCGACCCGGCCGCTAACCACAAGCCAGGAGCTTCTGCCTTCGATCTGCAGCGAGCCTGTTCCAAACTTCGAAACGTCAAGCGTACGGCCCGTGATCGTTGTCGGGCCTTCTGATGCCGGTTCAACGACAAGCTCGATATTTTGCGTTTGTCCGCCGCGGAGCGTTACAGCTTGTCCAGCGGGCGAGCGAAAACGCAATTCGCCGTTCGTGCGGATCTCGGCCCATAGTTCATAGCTGCGTTGGCGGTTTATGTCGCGCATCGCGTAATTGAGTTCAAACGGTACCGGCACATTGCGGTTTCCGGAACTGAAGGTGTTTTCAGCTACCGGCTCTCCATCGGCGTCAGCCGCATCAACCAGCCAAACTTTGATCTCTGAATTCGGTGCCAAGGCGATCCGCTGGCGATAAGTAACGGTTCCGCGTATCGTCGATTCGCGGTTCCCGCCGCCGCCCGGCCCAACACCAACCTGTACAAGCGTGAGATCCACACTTCGCGGATTCCCTTGAGTTATCACCGGATAATTTGTATCGGTGGTGAACAAAAGTCGGCCGCCGTCGCGAATCTCTGCTCGGACTGCATAACGATTTCGCTCTTCTATCTTCGTTCGGTCATAGGCCATATCGAATGAGAACGGCACTTGCTTCCCTGCCGTTTCGATCCGCTGCTGCGTGATCACCGCTGCCGCTGCATCAGCTCGGGAAACGTCGATCAGCGAAACGGTCAATACCGCGGTCGGCGGCAATGCGATCCGCTGGCGATATGTCACCGTGCCGGAGACAACATTGTCCTGCGTCTGGATCGGACCGGAAGAATCGCAATTTGCACGCGTATCGACTTCCTCCGCACGGACGATCGGGCGAACGCCGGTGGTTATTTCATAAACCACATAGCTTGTCTGCGAAGGACAGCATAGTGCATCGTTCGCGCCGTAACGGACAAATTCGACCGTTAGTTCTTCCGGCCTATATAGGCTGATCCTGCTCAATGCACCGTCCGAGCGCGCCTCGGAAACCACCGGCGAGAGCGTTCCGGCAAAGCTATTTCCGACGAAGACAAAACCGTTATATTGATTCGGCCTGCACATTCCGTCAACACTCGCCATTGCGGTAATTATTTGCAGCGTGCCGTAGTTATAGCTTGGCCCGTAAAGGTGCCAACCTGCGCGGGTAAGCGCACGGTCATTTATGCTGTCAGGCGTTCGAACCGTCGGTGCACACATCTGTGACGTGGGCGACGAAGCTGAACTCCTTGGAGCCGTTGGAATGGCCGAAACATTGTTGTTCCAGTTGGTCAAAGGGCGGTCCAGCCAGGAGGTTTGGGCAGCAGCCGCACCAGTTAAAACTAAAAGACTCAATACGATCGATGCAAATAGATTCTTCATATCATCCCTCGCTCAATTTCATTAGTGAAAGATCGGGTAAAACATGGGGCACGTGTTAGATAGGATACACCCGAAGGCAAGTTTGCCGGAAAAGTAAATTGGACGGCGTCAGCTGTCTACTTCGCCGATAGCCTCGACCGGGCAGGCATCGAGAGCTTCCTCGCAGAGCTTAAATTCTTCGTCTGATTCCGGCTGTTTATAAACGTATGAATATCCATTCTCGTCATTTCGGGTAAAATTGGACGGAGCCGTGTCGCGGCAGACATCGCAATCGATGCATTCCTTATCGACAAAAAATTTGCCCGAAACATTATCGGGCAGTCTATCCTTCACCTCAGCCATAACGAATTCTCACCACAGTGAACACAGTGGCCACAGAGATATTTCGACTATTGATCTCCGTGTGCTTAGTGAGCTCTGTGGTTAATTCTTGCTTTCCGTCATCGAGATCATCCGTTCGAGCGCGATGTTCGCAAAATGTTTCGTTTCGTCGTCAACACGTATTTGGTTGACCACGGTATCATTCGCAAGATTGTCTAATGCCCAGGCTAGGTTCTGCGGAGCGATGCGGTACATCGTTGCGCACATACAAAGATCAGGGGCCAGCAGATGTATCTCTTTGTCGGGGAAACGATCAGCGAGACGTTTCACTAGATTCACTTCTGTCCCGATCGCCCATTTCGTTCCCGCAGGAGCGTTCTCGACGGTTTTGATAATGAACGATGTTGAACCGTTCAGGTCGCTTTTTTGAACGACCTCGTAAGTACACTCCGGATGAACAAGCACCTGGACACCGGGAACCTCGTCACGGATCTTGTCGACATGCCATTCCTTGAACCGGCCATGGACGGAACAATGGCCTCGCCACAATATCAGCTTCGCATCGAGCAGTGCCTCAGGCGTATTCCCGCCAAGTTCCTGATGCGGATCCCAAACGACCATCTTATCGAGCGGGATACCAAATTTCGCACCGGTGTTTCTTCCCAGATGCTGATCCGGGAAAAAGAACATCTTGTCGTAGTTCTTTAGGTAAATGTCGAAGAGCGGAACTGCATTAGATGACGTACAAACGACGCCGTCATTCCGCCCGCAAAATGCCTTTATCGCCGCGGTCGAATTCATATAAGTGATCGGCGCTACTTTCTGCTCTAAGACACCAATGTCGCGAAGTTGCTCCCAGGCGTCTTCCACCTGATCGATGTTCGCCATATCTGCCATCGAGCAGCCGGCTCCCATATCGGGCAGTATCACGACCTGTTCTGATTTGCCGAGAATGTCAGCCGATTCGGCCATGAAATGAACACCGCAGAACACGATGAAATCGGCTTCGGTCTGCGATGCCATTACAGAAAGCTGATAGCTGTCGCCGGTCAGATCGGCATGGCGAATCACATCGTCCCGCTGATAATGATGGCCCAAAACAACGACACGTTCTCCAAGAGCCTCGCGTGCGGCTTCGATGCTTTCCGAGACCTCAGCCTCAGGCATCACGAGGAAATCTTCCAACGGTCGAACTGCTAATGAAACTGCTGACATTTTTTGCTCCGATTGCCGTCACTTCTGCGGCTCGTATAAGAAAATGATTGCACTTGGCGGACGGTTCCGCAAGCCACTCATCCGCAGCGGAAATACAAAAAGGCCGCAGCAAGTACCGCGGCCCTTTGAAAACTTGCTGACTAAACCTATCCGCCGTGCTTGATGAATGCCGCTTCGCGAAGATAAACGTTCAGCTCACAAATATCCTTTACGTAATCGCCGATTCTTTCGAGATGTTTCGCAACGAACAACAAATGGGCCGCAACGGTCGTCGCCGCCGGATTCTCGATCATCAGTTCGAGCAATTCATTGAAAACCCGATGATAGCTCGCGTCGATCTCTTTATCCCGCTTTATGATCTCACGAGACGTTTCGGCGTCCTCCGCCGTAAAGGCATCCAGCGCAAGCCGAAGCATTTCTGCGGCCGTTTGCGCCATGATCGGGAAATCAACGTAGTTCTTTACCTGCGGCTCATTATTCAGAATGATCGCGGCCTCAGCGATGTTCGTGGCGTGGTCAGCGATCCGTTCAAGGATCGGAGTGATCTTTGCGACTGAGATAACAAAGCGAAGATCATGGGCTGCCGGCTGCTGAAGAGCAAGTATCTCGATGCTCATCCGGTCGATCTCAAGCTCCATTTGATTGATGATCTTGTCTTCTTCGAGAACCCTTTTCGCAAGCTCAGTATCGCGTTCAGTTAATGCCTGCATCGCGCGGTTAACAGCCGCTTCGGTCGCTCCGCCAAGCAATAGAATCTTGTCCCGCAGGACATCCAGTTGTTGATCAATTATCCGATGTTCCATTACCAATCTACGTCCAAAAAGACTAAAACCCCAATTATAACACGATTTAACCGAATCGTCCCGTAATATAATCTTCGGTCAGACGTTCATCCGGGTTCGTGAACATCTTTTGCGTTTTGTTATATTCGATCAATTTCCCGAGCATAAAAAATGCCGTCCGGTCGGACACGCGTCCGGCCTGCTGCATGTTGTGCGTGACGATAACGATCGTATAGTCCTTCTTTAATTCGACCACGAGTTCTTCTATCTTTTGGGTCGCTATAGGGTCGAGGGCTGACGCCGGTTCGTCCATCAAGATCACTTCCGGCTGTACGGCCAGCGCTCGTGCGATACAGAGCCGCTGCTGCTGCCCACCGGAAAGCCCAAAGGCAGATGAGTTCAGCCTGTCCTTCACTTCATCCCACAAAGCAGAATCGTGAAGTGCCTTTTCCACGCGTTCGTTAAGGTCTGCTTTGCTTGAATGGATCTGATTTATCCTTATTCCATATGCCACATTCTCAAAGATCGATTTAGGAAACGGGTTCGATTTTTGAAAGACCATCCCGACCTTTCGCCTAAGCGCGACGACATCAGTTCCGGGCGCATAGATATTTTGCCCGTCGATCTCGACAGTTCCCCTTACCGAGGCTATCGGTATCGTGTCGTTCATTCGATTCAGCGTCCGAATGAATGTCGACTTTCCACAACCCGACGGCCCGATGAATGCGACCACTTCACGCTCCGGTATCTCAAGCGAAATATCGAAAAGCGCCTGGTCTTTGCCATAAAAGAAATCAAGATCCTTAATTTTTATCTTGCTGCTCATTCTTTGTTTGCCCACCGAATGTTGGTGACTGGGCATTATCTTAGTACTTTTTCCGGGTCAAAAATCTTACGACTATGTTGATCACCAGTATCAATCCGACCAACAAAAGCGTTGCCGCCCATGCCATTGCGTGCTCGACCTCGAACGGCCCGGTCGCATAATTATAAATCTGAACGGTAAGCGATGACATCGGCTGGTCGAGATAAAAATTGTAAAACCGGCTGTTTAGCGCCGTAAACAGGAGCGGGGCAGTTTCGCCCGTTATACGCGCAATAGAAAGCATAGCTCCGGTCGCGATGCCTGATGCCGCGGCCGGCAGCACAATATTCCATGACACGCGCCACTGCGGAGCCCCGAGTGCCAGAGCACCTTCGCGCATTGAATTCGGAACCAGTTTGATCATCTCTTCCGTCGTACGTGCCACGATCGGTATCATTATCACCGCCAACGCCAAGCCGCCGGCCAATCCAGATTGTCGTCCCATCGGAACGACCACGAGAGTATAGATGAAAATCCCGACAATTATCGACGGAACGCCGATCAGCGTATCTGCAACGAAGCGAATGGTGTTGCCGTACCAATGTGTGCCGTATTCAGCCAAGTAAACGCCGGAAGCAATGCCTATCGGCAACCCGATCACCGAGGCCAATAGCGTCATCATCGCCGAACCCATGATCGCGTTCCCGATCCCGCCGCCCTCACCGACCGGTTTCGGCGTCTCGGTCAAAAACTCGAAACTGATAGACGTAAATCCTTTTGCCGCGATGTAGCCCAAGATCAGAAGCAATATAGCCGTCGCCCCGATGGCGCAGGTCGCCGTCAGGCTGGTCATCAACAAATTGACCGCCTTTCGCTTTGAATGAACTGATTCGGTCGCGTTTCCCATTCTAAATATGCCGAACCATCGGTATTAAACGTGTTTCGCGGCGTTCGTTTTCCGCGATACGCTCATGATCAAAAGCTTTGCAAATGCATTGATAACTATCGTCACCAGAAACAGCACCAGGCCCATTTCGATCAGTGAGCTGAGATATATCTCATCGGTCGCATCAGCAAAATTCGCCGCTAATACCGAAGCGATCGTATATGCCGGCTCGAACAACGAAGCCGTGATCTGCGGGGAATTTCCTATGACCATTGTCACGGCCATAGTTTCGCCAATTGTCCGGCCCAACCCAAGCACGACAGCGCCGGCAATTCCTGACGATGCGTTGCCAAGAACGATCAACGTCGTCTCCCATTTTGTTGCGCCTAAAGCGAGGGCGGCCTCGCGTTGAGTTGTCGGCACGGCCTCCAGAACATCGCGAACCACCGCTGTTACGATCGGTGTGATCATCAACGCCAGAATGATGCCGCCGGTCAACATCCCAATACCGGTCAAGCGTCCCTGGAAGAGCGGCAGAAAGCCGAGATATTCCTGAAGCGGCGGCCCCAGATAATTCCGAATGAACGGTGCAAGGACAAAAATCCCCCATAGGCCATAAACGACCGAAGGGATAGCGGCCAACAACTCCACCATAAAGGCTATTGGCCGAGCTACCTTTACCGGGGCTTGTTCGGTTAGGAAAACTGCAATTCCCAACGAGATCGGAACAGCGAGGAAAAGTGCTATCAAGGAAGAGACCACTGTTCCATAAATGAACGGAAGGGCTCCAAAGATCTGCTGCGACGGGACCCATTCGCTGCCAAAAAGGAATCCGATGCCAAACCGTTGAATGGTCGGCATCGAATTGTGCACCATCATGATCAGGATCGCAGCCACCAGCACCAAAATGCTGGTCGCGGCGACCCATAAAATAGACCGAAAGATTTTGTCGCCTAAGGCGCCAGTTTGTGCCACGATCTTATCGTTTGCCCGAACGCCTTTTACTACTGACGGACCGGTTTTCCGTTATTTACAAGAGAATTTATTTTTGCCTCAGCCTTCGTCACCAAACCTTTAGGTATCGGTGCGTAATGGAGTTCACGGACAAATTGTTCGCCGTCGTGGATCGCCCACCAAAGGAAATCCGCCAGCACCTTTCCTTTACCAGCATCTGCCTGTTCTTTGTATACAAGCATATAAACGATACCGGAGATCGGATACGCATCGTCGCCGTCTGCATCGGTTATTTCAAATCGAAGATCCTCAGGCATTTTCGCCGCCATACCTTCGGCCGCGTTCGAAACAGTATCGCTGTTTGGTTCGATGAACTTGCCCGCTTTATTTTTTACAAGCGCGGTCGGCAAATTGTTTGCTTTGGCAAAGGTCAATTCTACATAACCGATCGTGTTCGGCGTGTTCTTAACCTGGCCCATCACCCCTTCGTTACCTTTGCCGCCGATGCCTACCCCTTGCGGAAGCTGTGGATTCTTCGTACGGCCGATCTTTTCCTTCCATTCAGGAACGGTCTTTGTCAGATAATCTGTGAAAACATCCGATGTCCCACTACCATCGGCTCGAAAGACTGGTGTGATATCATTCGCCGGCAGCGCGACTCCCGGGTTTTCCTTCTTCAGCCGCTCATCGTCCCATTTTCTTATTTTTCCGAGGTAGATATCTGAGATTAGTTCGGGGGTCAGCTTTAACGGTTGCTTTACTACCGCCAAATTATAGGTAAGCACTACGGCACCAAGCACGACCGGGACATGGACGATCTCGCCGGCCACTGACTGAGCCATCTCGTCATCACTCATCGCTGCGTCGGTCCCGCCAAAATCTGCGGTCTGACTCTGGATAGCTTTAATACCGGCACCTGAACCCGTGCCTGTGTAATCGATCCGCACGGCTGGATTAACCTTGCTAAATTCGCTCGTCCATTTGTCCATCAGCGGTTTAACAAAGGTAGAACCGGAACCTGTCAGTGCTGACGGATTACCTGAGGTTCCGTCGCTCTGTCCCAACTTCTGGCCGCTGCAAGCCGCCGAAACGAGCAAAAGCGCCGATAAAACAAAGGTTAAAGTGATCTTTAGATATGTTTTTAATTTCATCAATTTAATTTGTGTGCTGAACTGCCCCTCAAAACAAAGCCTCGCGGATTCGCCGACGCAGTCTGCATATTTGTTTGATTATAAGGAATTAAATATCTTTTAAGGTTAAATTATACTTAAAACTTACCGAGCCAGAATTTTTCCACAATAATATTTAACATTTTTGTAACGTCAAAGTAACACCACTTTCCTACACTTTGGAGTTTGCATAACAGTTTGGTCGGTCTTCCGTGCGCGATCTATCTTTCGCCCGATCACAAACTTGCTGAGATCAAAACTATGAACGCCATCAGCGACATTGGCTCCGATATCGCTTTCCGTCTGATCGAGGACCAATCGATCCGTTCACGCATAGGCCGTGAGGAAATGTTTGCACTTTTTACTCGTTTAAATGCGGCTCTTGCACCGATCTCGGCCGCCCGGAACTCGGAACGGAATGACCTTGGTTCATTAGTTACCTTACCCGCCGAAGCATCACATTAGATCGTTTAATTCCAACGATTTGCGGCGAATCAAGTCTATCCGCGCCATTTTCCGGCGAACGTCCGTTACTCCAATCCCATCTCAATTTTGCCTGCCTCGGATCCCTGATGATGTATAGTGTCTTTATTCCGGATCGGGGTTGGATCTGAGGGAATTGGAGGAACGAATGAAATTTACAAATATATCAAAGAGCCTTTTTGCCGGAGCAATGATCTGGACAATGTCGCTGATGCCGGTCGCAATATCGGCGCAGACGAAGGTCAAGATGCCGAAGAACCGATATCAGGTTCAACAAGATGTCGAGATCGGCCAGAAATATTCAGTTGAGATCGAGAAACAATTCCCGGTACTGAATGATCGGCAAGCGACCGATTATGTTCAGAACGTTGGAGCACGGCTTGTCGCTAACATTCCATCGCAATTTAGGCAGCCGCAGTTCCGTTACAATTTTAAGGTCGTGAACGCCAGCGATATCAACGCGTTCGCTTTGCCGGGCGGTCCGATGTATGTGAACCGCGGAATGATCGAGGCTGCCAAGAATGAAGGCGAAATGGCCGGCGTAATGGCACACGAAATAAGCCACATTGCTCTTCGCCATGCGACCGCACAGCAGACAAAACAGGGCAGTCTCGGCAACACGCTCGGAACGCTTGGCCTGATCTTGGGCGGTGCGATCCTTGGCGGCCAGACCGGAGCCCAACTAGGAGCGGTCGCCGCCCAGGCCTGGCAGACCAAATACAGCCGCGAATATGAAACCCAGGCTGATTATCTTGGAGCCCAGATAATGGCGTCTGCCGGTTATGACCCTCGCGACCTGGCAAATATGTTCCAAACGATCGCCCAACAGGGCGGCGGACGCGGACCCGAATTCTTGAGCAGCCATCCTGATCCGGGCAACCGTTTCCAAAAGATAAATCAGGAAGCGGCAAGATTGAATGTTTCGCCGAATCCGATCAAAGTCACCCGCGAATTCGAACGTATTCAGGCCCGGCTGAGAACGCTTCCGCCTGCCAAAACGATGGCTCAGCTTGAGCGTGAATATAAAGGCGGGCAGGGATCAGGCACGAGCCCAACTGCCGGCGGACGTTATTCGAATAATGTCCCTGCTCCGTCTTCATCGACGAGAGTTTATCGTGCCGGAAACTGGATGCAAATGTCGGTTCCTTCGAACTGGCGTGAATTCGGTTCGGAAGGTTCGGTCACATTCGCACCCGAAGGCGCTTATGGCGACAGCGGCATCACGCACGGAGCCTTGGTCGGAATGCATCGCGGGCAAAGCGGAAACCTTGCCACAGATTCACGCGAACTCGTCAACAACCTAATGCAGGGCAACCAATACTTACAGGCGCGATCAAATCTGCAAAATGCCCGCATTGCCGGGCGCCAGGGATATTCGGTCGTGCTCGGCGGAACATCGCCGGTCACACGCCGGCAGGAAACCGTTACGATCTATACCGTCCAGCTCCGCAACGGCGACACGCTCTGGATCGCAACCGTAGCCCCGGAAAACCAGGCGTTCCAATACCGGAACGCGTTCCAGCGAATGCTCAGTTCGCTTCGCTTGAACGACTTCGGTTAGACCGAACGCGATCTGATCTTAAAAAGAGCGGGCCTCGGCTCGCTCTTTTTTATTTCGTTGATCACAGAGCTTCGCCCTTATGTCAGAACCGCCTGTGTGAACAGGCGGGCCGGTTCGATGGCAGAAAAGTGATCCACGCCAAGCTGCAGAGTCCGCAAAGAGTTCAGAGTTCAAGCTTCAGCTTGCTTAGTATGCCGAACCCGCATTATTTCCATGTTTCGCTGTCCCAGTTTTGTCCCAGAAAGTGTGCAAAATGGGGCAGGTTAAGCCGTTATTATTCAGACAGTTAGCCCGAATTTTTGTCCCATTTTATGGGTGAACCTATTTCAGGACAAGACATATTTCAGGACAAGACATTGTTGCACTTTTGTTTCATTTTTTGTTTCATTTTTTGTTTCAAAAACGCGCCAAATGAGACAGCGTAACACGTTCTGTTTCAGACAGTTAGCGGGATTTTTTGTTTCATTTAAATGCATTTTAAAATGAAACACTTTTTCAGAACCAACTGCGTGAACGGGCGGCCAGTTCGATCAATGCCTAAGCCTGCGCGTTAAACAGAGGCAGTTCTAACCACAGATACACACTGATGAACTCAGATAGGAAATTTACCTATCTGTGTCGATCCGTGTTCATCTGTGGTCAAAAACTAACTCACGCAAAGACGCAAAGAAGTTCAGAGTTCAAGCTTTAGCTTGCCGATTTCAAAGATCAAGTCAGAACCGTCTCAATTTTGAGACGGGCCAAGATCAGAACCGTCGCAGGTATGCGACGGGCAAACCGCTACCCCGCCGATTACTATCGGCGGTTCCGACAAGACTGCGACGCCGCCGGAAATAAAACTTTCAAAGAGCGCACGGCCGCTGCCACTAGCCGCATCGCCAGATCGTATCATATGTTGCGTGTATTGTAAAGAATATTATCGATGCAACAACACTTCAATTTGTAAGGCCGTGTAACGGCCGATAAAACAGCGTATGCTGCCGCGATGTCGGGCTTTGCCCGTCTGTTTGCGGAAAAGCTGTGCTTTTCCGGCGTGCTCTCTATTTATCTGCGCGGCTTGCCGCCGATGATCGCGGCAAGCCCGGTTGTTTGGGCGGCTGGCCGGCGAAGCGAGCTTCGCCGCACAACATAGCGGCAAGCCGCATTGCGATTAAATTAGCTTTTCTGCGGGCCGGAAACATTTTCCTGCCTTCCTAAAACATGCTTCTGCGGGCAAAAAACATTTTTTTGCCACCTCACAAGCCCCTTTTGCCGCTTAAAAACCTTTCTCCTTATTACAATAACTCCCTTTTCAACCACTATCGGAGTGATGTCGTCGGGATAGGAGAGGTGTGCGATAATGTTTGAACTTACCAGGAGAAATGTATGGAATCCTTTTGGACCAACGTAGGCGGAGGTATTGTTTCGGGTCTTGCATCGGGTCTGGTTGTGGCAATTGCGGTGCTACTCGCTGAATACATAATTCGCAAAAGGGAGAAGGCTCGTGAAAAGGCCGAAGCTCTAAGAATTGAGTTTCCTAACTCGAAACGACTCATTCAGCCAGACATATTCCATAAGCTTGGTCCCGGTGGAAGTATAGAACTAATGAAGTCGGTCCTTGGGGCAGCCGATAATACATTTATCGACAGTATTCCTGTTTTCGAGGAAAATAGAGAAGAGGAATCTGGTCTGTTAGTGCACGAATTTTCAGACGACGAAGCTAAAGCAAAGTTTGAAGAGACCCGGTTTAACACAACTGCCTATTTGTATGATTTCAAGAATGCCACAGTGAAGATAACATCCAAGAATGAGGAGACGATTGATAGCTTGGCATTAGATGTTAAGTTTGAATATACCTTAAATTGCTCAGACTTACCGTTAGGATTTGTAACTACAGAAACAGGAGAAGGAGACCTTTCGCTTATCTTGGGAGAATCTAAAGTGGACAAAGATTTTGCGGAAAGCTCACGTCTTGATCATGTCTTTTCACGCCAGGACAGTTACTTTATTTGCTCTATCTACACCGCCGGCCCGTTGTATTTGCACTACACTTGCTTTGGATTCCCGATGGGTGATGTGATGCCTGATAAACAGAAACCAGAAACATTTGTAGGTCAGACCATTACCGGTATCTGTATACATCGAGATGAACTTGAATGTTACATTCCCCGTAGCTGGGACTCGCTGTAAACTCAAAGTAAAATCGAGCTGGAAGTCCTTGAGTCGCCTAGTCACTTAGACTGCACCTCGATAATTAGAACAGACTATGACTTCTGCGGGATGTCTTCGCCGTCGGGGAAGAATTCCGGTGAGGGATTTCCCTGAGGGAGCCGGACCTCGCAGAATCGCATGTAGCCTAATCGGCCTTGATGTTCCAAACGTCCCGATTCGATGAGTTTGGTGACCCGTTGTGAATAGAAGATATCAGGAATTCCTTTGTAGATTTCATCACGTTCCATCATCATGGTACCCACAACTCTGGCGACCTTTCTAAACTGATGATTGCATTGAGCAAGTAACGCATCGTCGATCAAACGGAGTTCTTCGGAGGTAAGTTGATCGACCCGGGCTTGTTGTTCATCCGATAGCTCGCCGTCAGGCAAAGGTGTCTCCGGTTCAACGGGCCGACTTAATCCGCCTGGAAGCCGATAGCCTGCTGCCGAAATGTATCCAAGGGCATTCGCCATCTCTTTGATCATCTCCTTTTTGTTTGGTAACTCTGAGGAGCCAACTTCGAGTACTGCGATCTCTAACAACGTGATCGATTGCTGGAGCGCAATCTTTATTATCTCGTTCTGGGAATTATACGCTTCGTCTGACATGTTAAATCTATAAGTGTTTCTGCGGAATTTCTTCGCCGTCGGGGAAGAATTCTAGTGAGGCGGAGTTTAGGCAGTAGCGTTGGCCGGTGGGCGGCGGGCCGTCGGGGAAGACGTGGCCTTGGTGGCCGCCGCAGCGTGCGCAGCGGATCTCGGTGCGGCGCATTCCGTAGCTCGTGTCGTCGATGTTTTCGAGGTGTTCGCGGTCGAACGGCGCGAAAAACGACGGCCAGCCCGTCCCCGAATCAAACTTGTGCTTCGACGCGAACAACGGCAGCCCGCAAAGGCGGCACGCGTAGGTCCCGTCAAGCTTGTTATCAAGCAAGGTCCCGCAAAACGGAGCTTCCGTCCCGTGATTCAAAAGCACGCGACGCTCCTCTTCGTTCAAGTCGCTCGCCAAATTCTCAATTGTGTCCGCGTCAAGCGGCGTGATGTCGTATCCGGATTCTGATGTGCTCATATATTTATAACAACAGATTAACACGGATTCTCACGGATTATTCTGAAGAAATCTGTGTTCATCTGTGTCCGTCGGTGGTAAAAAAGGAAAGAAATTAACCACAGATAAACACAGATAGACACAGATATTTTCTTCCGATCTGTGTGCATCCGTGTTCATCTGTGGTTGAAAATTCCTGACTGAACTTTACTTCAGGCCGCGGAAGAGCACGGCGTCGTGTTTCCAGCCGCCCTGGACGACGGTGAAGTGTTTTCCGTCGGGCGAGACCGCGATCCCCGAGACCTCGCTTACTTCGTCGTCGCCCAGGTCCGAGATCTTCCTGGCCGTGTCGCTGTCCAGATCCTGTATGAAGACCGTGTTCTTTTCAAAATCCGCGTCCGACATCAGGAACATAAGCGAGTGGCCGTCCGGCATCCACGCGATCTCAAGCAAGCGGGACTTTTCCTTTGGCAGAGCGATCTTCTTTACCAGATCGCCGGTCGTCGGCGAAATGATCGTCACGCTCGGCCCGGTCCCGTTCGACTCCTCAAAGGCGAGCTTCGAACCGTCCGGCGAAAATGCGAACTGCCTCTTAACGTGTTCGAGGAAAGGCTTTTCTTCGCCGCTTTCGAGCGAAACTGACCAGAGCGTTCCCGATATGGCGTGGCGATAGAAAAGCGTCTTGCCGTCCGACGTCGCATATGCGGGCGATCCGCCTTCGCTGCGGGTGACCTGCGTCTGCCCGGAACCGTCGCGGGCCATTTTCCAGATGTGTGCCGAGCCGCTTCTGTTCGAGGTGAAAAAGATCGTCTTGCTGTCGTGCGAAACGATCGGATGGCCGTCGCCGCCGGGGTCGTTTGTTAACTGCCGCTGTCCGCTGCCGTCGGCATTGATGCGCCAGATCTCATCGTTCCCGGACATTACGGATGTGAAAATGACCGTGCCGTCAGGAGCGAATGTGGCTCGCGAAGCATCCGCAAGGTAACGCTTGTCGGCGGGATCATCAACATTGAAAAGATGGATACGAAAATCCTGTTTGATCTGAGTAGTCACAAGCTTCGAAGCATTCCGGTCGAGACTCAGAACTGAATAGGCTTCAGAATCCTTTGTCAGCGGGTCTGCCGCGCCTGTGCCCAGGTCCAAATGCCAGATGCGGAAATATTTGTTCGGCATTCTCGCCGCGGTTAGAAGCAGCCCGGAACTGTCCGGTATCCAGCCGATGTTCTTGATATTAAAGAACTTTTCGGCTGTGATCGGGGTTTCTTCTCCCGAATCAATAGCTACCGCGGAAACAGTAAATTCATTTGCCTGATTCCTCGAATGGCCCACCGCGAAAGCGATCCGCTTACCGTCCGGGGAGATCTCATTATCCGCGATCCGGATCGGAAATGGCCGCATGACGAGCTTTCGCTCATTGGCTCCATCGGCGGCATCGGCGAGCCACAGCGAACACCATTCGTCATTCTGTATGGGGCAGCGAACAAAGGAAAGCTTCTCTCCGTCAGGCGAAAGGCTCACCGAGCCTTCTGTGCCTGAAACGACCTTCTGCGGAATTCCGCCGAATATCGAAATGCGAAAGGTGTCTATCTTTCGATAGTCGTCGCGAATGGCCCGTGTGAAATAGATCCATTTTCCGTCCGGCGAAAAGATCAATTCGTAGTACAGCTCGTCAGCGGCCGGGATCAATTCAACATTTGTGCCCGCATCCAACTGCCGCAGCCGCACGCTCTGTTTACCGTTCGCACGCTTCGAATAGACGAGGGTCTGTCCATCCGGCGAAATTGCCGCGCCGTAAACTGAACCAGTGGTGGACAATTTTTCGGCGGCAAAAGGCGAAGCAAGGATCGGTGCCGCCGCGGCTTTTTCCGATAAAAGGAACCATGCCCAGATCGAGGTGATAACGCCAAGCACGACGAAAGGGACCAAATAGAAATACCGAAGGCCCGAAAGAGCGTGTCCGGAACGAATGTTCGACGATTTCGTTTCAACTCCGAATTGGTCCGGTGTCGGCTCGTCCGTTTCGACCGCGATCCTTTTGACATCCGCAAAAAAGCGATAACCGCGGCGGGGAACCGTTTCGATATAGATCGGATCATGGACATTGTCACCGAGCGCCTTGCGAAGCTGCCGGATGTTAAACGAGATATTTCCTTCCTCGACAAAGCTGTCCGGCCAGACGGCACCGAGCAGAAATTCCTTGTCGAGCGTCTTGCCCCGGTTTTCAAGCAGCACGACGAGAAGCTCGCACACTTTTGGCGTGACCGGAACCGGTACGTCATCACGCTTTAATATGCTTTCTTCGCCAAATAGACGAAACGGGCCGAATTCATATAAGTGCTTTTGTTTCAATGGTTTCATTACTTCTAACCACTCTCTAATCGAATTATAACGCCATTCTAAAGACCGGAAGTCGGAGTTTTTCTAGTCTAACTAATTCGCAACGGCCCGGCAGATCGAATTTTTGCTGCACGGTTTTGGAAGCGAAAGAAAGTGGCCTTTTCGTCGGCTTTCCGAACTGACAGAAATTCGGGTGTTCTTATCGAACATAAAGACGCAAAGCAGCCATTAAATAGGAATAGTTCAGGGAGAAATAATCAATATGTTCAGATCAATAGCAATAATCGCATTCTCGATAATCCACTTCACGGCAAGTCAGGTGGTGACGGCACAGATAAACGTCAACATTCCGCGAATTCCCGCGATCGGCAAGCCGAAACCGGAGCCCAAGAATCCGGGCAATGGCGGAATTCAGGATCAAAGCAACAACGCCGGGAACAAGACCGACGGCAAGCTGATCTATGGACCGCAGCGGCCGACAAGCACGCCTGTTTTCCTGAAGGATTCGGTCTATGTTCAGGCAAAGACACACAACGAATACTGGAAAATGAAAGGGCAGCGGAACCATTCAAGCTGGGTTCCGCAGCTTCGATTCAAGAATTTTCACGATGGTGAGAAGTCGCTGAACTATTCGGTCGAATACTTCAACCCCAACGGAACGGCTTGGTACAGCGAGAAGCTGGAGGTGGGCGGGCGCAATGCGGACAGAACCATTGTGTACCAGAGCCCGAGCCCTTGGACCGGGACACTGGATACGAAATCGACCGATGCTACAGGTGTCTTTTCTTTCAAGATCGTAAATGACGATCCGAAAGAAACCCTATTTTCGGGCAAGTTCAAGGTCGGGAAGTTTAGCACGTCAAACGGCGGCCCGGACAAGAATAAATTCGAATTCTTCGTCGATCACGACTGGCTGATGCCATACGGAATGATCGGATTTCATCATTCGATCGACCAAGTTGGCGGAATGCCTCCGCTGGTAAGTTTCTGGATAAAAGGATCGCCAAATGCTTCGGATCTCGAAGGCCGCGTTTTCTACAAAGGCCAGCAGATCGCATCGACCAAGGATGGCGGCGGCGCGAGCGATTACGACGAACGTACCACAGACGGTTCGGCGGCATTTGCTCCTTTGAATCGATGGAAACGCTGGCAGTTCCAATGGAGAAACCTTCTTTTCGACAATAACGGTACGTTCAATCGGGACAACTTTCCGAAGGCCTTTTACGTGGATAAGAACCCGGGCGTATATACCGTGAAGATCTACCATAACGGGCAGCAGATCCGCGAGATGGAATTCACGGTCGGCAGCGACGGAAGGTTCGTTCGGCCTTCTTATGCCGACCAGATATTCGTGCCGTACCACACGATCATTCTGCCGGTGAAGGTCACGGCTCCGGACGAGAAATGGAACGCGACCGCATGGAAGACAGAATCGTTCTACGGAAATCCGATAGACGCATTTACGAATTAGCGGTCACACAGAGGTCTTGACCGTCGAATGGACACGGGCCCCGGACGATTGAAGCATGCGTGCGTGGGCTGCCTGTTTAATGGAGCTCGTGCGCCTGTTGGCAGTCATTGGGAAACCGGTTTTCCAGGGAACAAGAAGATCATGAATCTTACATTTTTGAAACTTGAAGGCATCCGCGGCCTTTCTTATGCACCGCGTCATATCGGCGAGATCGAGATCGATTCATTTGCATGGGGCGAGCCGATCGGAAATGGGGTCGGGCGTGGTGCCGGTGGCGGCCCAGGGAGATATGCGGCGAAAGATCTTGTCCTTTTCAGGCGAAGGGACAATATTTCGCCGGACTTGATCTCGGCCTGGACAACGGGCAGGGGGTTCGCATCAGGCACCCTGACGATCGAAACAGTAACGAGGACGGGAAGTCTTTTGCGAACCATGACCGTTCATCTTGATTCGGTGTTGATCTCTTTCATCTCGCCGGCTGGCGGAGGCAATGCGCACTCAGGGCTTGAACAGATCGAGCTTAACGTTGCCGCTATGAGAGTAAAAACTGATTAGCGGGGCTCTAAGAGACGACCGGAACCTAAATGGGTTTAACGAAAGCGGTTTGAGGAGAATTTCCAGAGTCGGAGTCGTCCGGTTCGGACCGCAATGTTCTTCAAGAACGGAGAGGCCGACATGGTCGACCGATCACAAGAGGGCCTAAGGGCCCAAATAAATTTCGGAGTAAATAAGAAATGAATAATAACTACTATGTTACGTGCATTCTTGCACTTTTTGTCTTGATCTTTGTGCAGGCTGGAGCCTGGGCAAATTCGGATGGCACCAAAAAGATGCCGGCGGTCAACGAGGATGTGGTCCTGCAATGGAACCGCGTTCTGAAGGAAACACTCAATGTCCCCGGACAGCACCCTTCGACGATCTTCCCGGTGCGAAGCTTTGCGATCCTTCACGCAGCGATGTTTGACGCGGTGAATTCGATCGACGGAACTTATACCCCGTACCTTACGAGCATACCCGGCTTTAAGAATGCATCGGTCGAAGCTGCGGCGGCGCAGGCCGCTCACGACGTGATGGTGGCACTTTATCCGGGTCGTCAAAGCGTCTTTGCGATGGAATTGGCCTCGTCTCTGGCATATATACCTGAAAATCGAAAGCGAGCGGGAGTTCGGGTCGGTCATTTGGTCGCGGCCCGAATATTGTCAATTCGCTCCAATGATGGCTGGAACGCAGCTCCGCCATCCTATGTATTGCCAGTGACCCCGGGAAATTGGCAGCCGGCTCCGCCGACCAACACACCGGCCGGATTCACGCAGTTTCCGGCTGTTCTTCCGTTCGCCCTTGGGTCAAATTCCCAATTCGCACCGGCGGCTCCACCGGCTCTTACGAGCGCCGAGTACGCAGCCGATCTGAATGAAGTGAAGGGACTTGGTTCGGCGACGAGCACCACGCGAACCGCCGATCAAACGCAGATCGCAAGGGTTTGGGCAAACGTTAATACGCCGACCACGGTTTGGGTGGTCTGGAACAATGTCGCGACCACGGTTGCACAACAGCGCGGAACGACGACCGTTGAGAATGCAAGGTTGTTTGCGTTGTTGAACATCGCCTTCCACGACGCGTTGCAAACGACGATGACGAGCAAATTCGTGCACGGTGTTTGGCGGCCCGTGACGGCGATCAGACGCGCCGACGAAGACGGCAATCCTGCCACTGAACCGGATGTGAATTGGACGCCGCTGCTTGGCAATCCACCATATCCGAGCTACGCAGGTAATCACGCAGCTATCGGTACTTCGCAAGCGACGATCCTTGCTCTCGTATTCGGGCGGGACGATATTCCGTTTACTCACACCTGGGAAGGTGCGGGCGGAGCTACACGTTCATATGCGGGGTTCAACGAAATGGCGAACGAAGAGGAGCGAAGCCGTGTTTACGGCGGGATCCATTTTACGTTTGACCAGAAAGCAGGCCAATCGGTCGGCCGAAACGTCGCCAACTATGTATATCAGAATTTGATGGTCCCTCGGGAATGCGTCAGGTAACAGGTCATGGCGGTTTTCGGGTCTGCGATCCGAAGGCCGCCAAGACAAATAAATAATGGAGAACAAAAATGAAATTAATAAATAAATGGTCATTGACGAATCAATTACTTGTCATATTAGGGGTTGCAGTCGTTTCGTATGGATTCGTAAATCAGCCTGTCGAAAGAATCGATATTCCAAATTCGGCCTTGCCGGCAGAATGTTCGGCGATCGAAGCCCCGGCCGGTTCCTCGGCCATATTCCGTACGTACGCTATCGGGACGCAAGTCTACCGCTGGAACGGTGCGAGTTGGGCTTTTGTGGCACCGGTTGCAAATCTTTATGCCGACGCTGGTTTTCGGGGCCTTGTAGGTACGCATTACGCAGGTCCGACATGGGAGAGCAACAGCGGAAGTAAGGTCGTTGCACGACGCCTGGAGGGTTGCACGCCGGATCCGAATGCAATTCCCTGGCTGCTATTAGAGTCAACCTCCACCGAAGGGCCGGGGATATTCAACAAAGTTAGTTATATCCAGCGGCTATATACGGTCGGCGGCCTTGCACCTGTGCAGCCGGGCTCATCAGTCGGAGAAGAAAGAAGTATTCCCTACACGGCCGAATATTACTTCTTCCAGAATCGTTCCAGGACGAACGGCGTGGACCGTTGATCCTGCGCGACGTAATTTGCGGGGAGAGATCATATCCCCGCAAATTCTAAGGATCTTCTACAAGGAGAATTTTCAAAATGCCGACTATCGGGCCAATGGAATACGCTCGGAAATATTGGGATATGAAGTTTCCGATCATGAATGACGACAACGAGATCGTGCGTTATGAATCAGTGCGCTTTGGAAATTACCGGCTGCACAACGGGTCGGGCGAGAACGCGACCGAGCCGCCGGGCTTGCAGGAATTTCGGAGCGCGGTATTAGCGTATGCCGACAAACAATTTAAGAGCGGTAAAGCATTGGAGATGAAAGTGAAGAACATATGGGGAACCGTCTATCATATGGGAGCGAAAACGCGACAGGAGTTTCAGCCGTTCCTGGTTCGTGCAGTTCAGGCGTTCTATGGCAAAGGTGCACCCGAATCAGTTCAGATCACTCTTCAGCTAGCCGTTCGGTGTGGCGTTGCGACAAATGGGATCCAGCGGTATTGCAACGAGATCGTCGATAAGTACTCACGGTTGGGCATAGATTGCAATGGATTCGTTGGCAACTATCTGCGATATCGGAATTCTGCCAATCCCTGGAACTATTACGAAAACAACCTGCGAAACAGCATTAATGGAGAAACAATGGTCCGCGACATGTTCACTAAATTAGGAACGTCGTTCGCTCGTACAGTTGATGAAATGCGTGCGCCACGGATGTACGTTTTGGGAAGGGTCGATAGAAATGGGAATGTGATAAATCAATACTCCGCCGATGGTATCGCCCACGTGATGATCACGCAGGCGTTTCATTGGGGACTTCACGATGTGTATCCGCCGGTGCCGAAAGAGTATCTGGGTGATCAGTATCTTCAATATTCAGGTGTGGAGGCAACACCCAACGTAGGCCTATCGGACTTCATCTATACGATCCTAAAAATTGATAAAAACGGCGTCGCCACGATCTGGCGAGATAAGGTGTTCAGCCAGATGAAGGTTAGGATCCTTCCGGTGGACTAATTCGGCAAAAGTAACAGGAAGGTATGCAGTGTCAGTGCGTTACCTGAGGCCGCGGAAGAGGATCGCGTCGTGTTTCCAGCCGCCCTGAACGATCGCGAAGCCCTTGCCGTCGGGCGAAACGGCTAGCGAGTTGACGCGGTCGGTGCCAAGCTCGCCGATCCTTTGCGGTGAAGCTGTGGTTAGAGGCTGTGACCAGAGTGTTTGCATATTGCCATCGGGCGAAAGAACGTAAACGACGGCTGTGCCGTCCGGCATCCACGCCAAACGGTTGAACGCCTGAGTCTGGTCGGCGATCGAAAAGGTTTTAACGGTCTCGCCCGTTTCGATATCAGCAATAATTAACAGCTTCTTGTCATCTTTTCGTTCGAAGAAGGCGACCAACTTTCCATCCGCAGATACCGCGAATTCGTCGGGGCTCTTTGCGAAGATCTTTTCTTCGCCGCCGCCATTCGCCGACACGCGCCAAAGTGTGCGTTCGATGCCGTGCCGATAAAAGACCCATTTTCCATCCGTCGTGACAGAGACCGGACGGCCGCCGTTCGCGTCGGTGATCTGTTTCGCGTCGCTTCCGTCAGCGTTCATCCGCCAAACCTGCGAGCTTCCCGAACGGTTAGAACTGAAAAAGACCGCGTCACCCTTTGCCGAAAGCGTCGGGAGTCCGTCATCGGCCGCATCGTTGGTGATCTGCCGAAGGCTGCTGCCGTCGCGGTTCACGCTCCAGATCTCCTCGTTGCCGTACATCGGCGAGGAGAAATAGATCTTGCCGTCCGGAGCGTATGCCACGTGCGAAGCGTCGGCCAAGCTCTGCCGTGCGGAAGCGTTGTCGCCGGAGATCTCATAGAGCTTGAAATCCTGCCGGATCTTTGTCGCGACCAGCAGATCGCCGCTTGTCGGGACGCTTATATTACCGTAGCTTTCAGAATCATTTGTAAGCGTACGGGCATCGCCGGCAGCGGTATTCACTGTCCAAATGCGAAAATGTTTGTTCGGAACGCGAGACGCAGTTGCGAGAAGGGAATTGCCGCCCGGAAGAAACGCGATGTTCTTTATATCAAAGAATTTCTCGGGCGAAAGCTCGCGTTCGACGCCGCTTTCAATATCTATCATCATCAGGCCGAACTCATTGGCTTGATTCTGCGATTGCCCTACCGCGAAGACGATCGAACGCCCATCCGGCGAAAATTCATTATCGGCAATACGTATCGGGCGCGGACGAGACGCGAGGATTTTTTCATTCTTTCCGGAATCGGCGTCGGCAGTAAGCAAAGAGCAATACTCAGAGTCGGAGAATTTACAGCGAACGAACGAGATCCGTTCGCCATCCGGAGAAATGCTGATCCAGCCTTCGGTGTCGTCAATAAGCTTCGCCGGGATCCCGCCGCTGACCGAAACCCGGAATGTGGCCTTCTTTTGGCCCGAACGGGGCCGACGCACGAAATAGATCGTGTTCCCATCGGGCGATACCGTAAGGCCAACGTATGGGTCTTCGGTCGGCGGAACTATTTCGATATTGTTGCCAGATTCAAGCTGACGAAGCCATATGCTCTGTTTGCCCTCAGGCCCGTTCGTATAAATGACACTTTTTCCATCCGGCGTAATAACGGCATGGAAGACCTCGCCACTCGTCGAAAAGGGTTCCGACGCAAACTTTGCGCTCAAAAGCGCGGTACCGTCTGAGCCCGAAGCACCGGTGGATAACCAAAAGCCTAATATTCCGACACCGGCGATCAGAAGGATCGCAACCAGAGCTATCGTAGATCTGTTCGTTGAGCCATTTGGGTGAAGATTGATAGCTGCTCCGCGACCTTTCGGTTCTTTGGCGTCCGCGCCCGTTTCATTAGCATGAGTTCGAACCTCGGCAATGAAGCGATAACCTCTGCGGGGAACCGTTTCGATAAACCGCGGATTAGACGCATCATCTCCAAGTGCCCGCCGCAGTGTTTTTATATTTGAAGTTAGGTTGCTTTCCTCAACGAAGTTGTCCGGCCACAGCCGTTCGATCAACTCGTTCTTCTCGATCAAACGACCCGAATTCTCAACGAAGATCGCTAACGTGTCATAGACCTTGGGTGTGAGCGAAATGCGGTTCCCGTCTCGTAGCAAGATCTTTTCACTTGCGTCGAGCCGAAAGCCCGCGAAATCGTAAAACTGTTGCTCTTTGATCAACATTCCAGGCCTTTCACACAACTTTCATCGAATTTCCACCGAACTTTCAGGATTTCGTGACTTACTGCGGATAGACTAGTTTCGCTGAAATCGTAACCCGAAGTATAGCGCAAGTGTTTGGTGCAGACAGAGAAATTTTGGAGCGAATGTCGGCTCCTGGAGAAAAAAATAATGGGAAATCCAATTGCTGAAGGCTTCGCGAAAGCTCTGAAAAGTTCGTACAAGGGGTTCTTCGGATTTAGTTCCATCTTGGCTGAAGGCGTTGCTCTTGGCGATAGCTTCTTGCCAATCGATTCATTTCATGAACCCGCCGGACATTACGTAAAAATGAAATCGACAAGTGACGAAGCTGTAATGCTTCAATTGCTTAGGGCTCGAAATCTTAAGGCGATTCGTTTGTTCATAAATTATAAGGACAGTGATCTGTCATTTGTTAGCGACATGATGAGGCTATCGGACGCGAAGATAGCGTTTACCGTATCGGTTGCCATCGGCCGATATTCCTTTGGAAAGCGAGCTGCACTCTATGTTCTTAGAGACAAAGGCGCGTCAATTTCAATGAAAAGACCGCCACATCCGATGAACGATCTTAAGGTAGTTGCGTTTGACCTCGATCTGCCATCGGCTTACGTGGAACAAGGTGCCGGCACTAGCCCTAATCTTAAGAAAATCAAATAGCAAAAACAATGGGATATCACTATCGAACTTGGCTTTTTTCTTCAACCTCTCTCGCGATTGGCACTATCATTTTGCTTCTAGCGTCGTCAGTTACCTTTGCAATTCGCGGGATTCGGCAAGACCGAGCGACAATTGCGAAAGATTCCGTTCAGGTAACCGCGTTTACGTTGAACCAATACAAGAAAAGCAGCCTTACTTGGAGCTGGGTGCCGAAGGTCGAATTCGCCGTAAATGGACCGGTCGTCAGCGGCGACCAGTTAAATGTGGAATTTAGTCTGACCAGTGGAGCGTGGCTGAGTTTTGATTGCCGGACCCAGACCCGCGGAGTAGACTCTCGCCTAACGGTTGAATGCGGCGGCAGGGAGATTTCTGAGGACAAGGCGACCACTCATTCAGGCCCGGTCAATTTTCAGATCAAGATGCGGAATGAACTTGCGGGAAACCAGACTGTTCTTTTCTCGGGTAAGTTCAGGGTTGGTAAAGCGAAGTCGAATCAGGAAGGGCCAAAAGGGTCAAGTTATTCGGTTTATTACGTCGATCACGACTGGAATCTTTCGATCGGCTATGTCTTTTACGAATACGACGAGCGATTTGATCGCGATGATCCGCGCCGGACGGCAAAGCCGTCATTTAATATCGCGATCTGGTCGCGCGGCGAGACGAATGAATTTGCCGTACCGCATATCTTTTACAAGGGGACCGAGGTCGGAAAGATGTATTACAACGGCAGGGAAATGGGGATGCCAAATTGCTCTGTACCCGAGGCCGAAAACAATACGACACAGATCACCGAACCGGCAGGGCAGTATAAATGGACCCGCTGGAAATGCACTTTCTCGAATGTGATCCCGTGGAACAGATCGTCCGACAAGAACGAAACTATGTTCGGCCGGCTCCATCTGTTTAGCGAGAATCCCGGGGAATATGAGATCAAGATAATGCGTTCCGGGCGGCTGATCCGCACTTTCAAATTTTCTGTCGATAGGGCGGGAAACCTTGTTGATAATGGCTTCGCGAGTTCATTAAAGCTGGGAAGTGACCGCTTGATCGTGCCGGTTCAGGTTCTGGGTGACCAAGATGGTGCATGGGACAAAATGTCTTGGAGAACGGACGCATTTTACGGAAATCCGCTTCCGGGATTTACCGCTCCATAGGAAAAAAATACCAAGCGAGGTGGCAATGTCGAACAAAGCAAATTTATCGATAAAGGACTTTTACGGGAAAGGCAAGAATTTGAAAACAACGATTGAAAGTTGGGATTTTGGTTTCCGACAAGATCACTCAAGTTGGAGTTCGGCATCAACCCGACTTGCTCGGCCTCTCATAGTCCGGCGAAAAAAGGACAAACTATCGCACTATTTTGCGAATATGGCGGTAGCAAGCAATTTGGTCTTCGATGACGGGGGAACGCGGTTTAAAGAGACGTTTCCTGAGGCTTCCTTGGTACTCAGCATATATAACAAGAATCGAGGACTAGTGAGTCAAACGATCTACGACCTTTTCGAGGTTGCAGTTACCGGCTATTCCGAGGGTATGGGACACGAACAGATCCGGATTGATTTTAAAAAGGCGTTTGAAACGACCACCTCTGTTGAAAAGATAACAAGCCCATAAAGAAAACAAACCGATAAAGAGTAAGTTTCAAGGTTCATCTGACGGGTTTTGGTGCCGCAAAAATCTAAACGTTTCAAGGAGAATTCAAGAAAGCGATGCTACGAAACGACCATCGGATAATGATCGAGCAATATGTTGGCGGTGCGAACCACTACACCTTCCTCCGTTTGATCGATATAAGCGAATCTTTTCAGGGCGGGTTCAAACATGTAACCGGAAGCTGGAAACATACCAACGTCAGTTACAACAATCAGATGATCATGATCACACATGATCATCCGAGGCATCTTAAGTTCACGTGGGTCGGTGGCCCCCAGGGCGGTGTTCTGAATATCGGATCGCTGATGGGCCGTGGGTCACACCGGGCCGACGAGACCGAGATCTTCTCAAAATATATTACGCTTTATTATGTAAAGAGACAGGCTAATGGCGAGTTTCAGGTCGGGAGTGTGCTTGGCAGCGGGGTCGGTGATCTGAAGTACAACGTGAATCCCCATTTTAACTCCGGCGATATAAGCTGGTCGGCACATTATTAAGAGATAGGACCTTTCTAGATCGGGTGCCGGGGATCTTGTTATTTACGGTCTTCAATTTTCGCAATTCTGCTTGTGAGATCGCGGACAGTCTTTGAAAGTTCGCTCAGACGACGGAAGGCGGCGGTCGAGCGGAGCCAGTCTTTGTTGTCGAAGCCGGGGATGCCGGAGATGATCTTGCCGGGTTCGACGTCGTGCGAGGTCGCGGATTTGGCTGTGATCACGGCGTCGTCGCCGACCTTCAAATGCCCCGCGATGCCGACCTGACCGGCGAGTATCACGCGCTTTCCGATCACGCTTGAACCGGCGAGTCCGGTCTGCGAACAGATCAGAGCGTCTTCATCGACCGTGCACGAATGGCCGATCTGGACGAGGTTGTCGATCTTCGCACCGCGTTTGATGCGGGTCTCGCCGACCGAAGCACAGTCGATCGCAGTATTCGCACCGATCTCGACGTCGTCCTCAAGCACGACGCGGCCGACCTGCGGTATCTTGAGCCAGCGTTTGTCCTCGTCCTTCGCATATCCAAAGCCATCGGAACCTATCGTCGTGTTGTTGTGAACGATGCATCGTGCACCGACTTCGCAGTTTTCACGCACGGAAACTCCGGAATGTATCACGCTGTTCTCGCCGATCGAAACATTTTCGTATAGCGTCGCGTTCGGAAATATCTTCACGCCTTTCTCGACCTTGCAGCCCGCCGAAATTACTACGTTTGCACCGATCTCGGCAGTTTCATCGACCACCGCAGTTTCGTCGATCACCGCCGAAGGGTGGACGGCGGACTTTACGCTTTTTTCGGGGTGAAACAGCCGAAGTGCACGCGTGTAAGCGAGATAAGCGTCCTTTGCACGAAGTATCGCGATGTCGTCGCGGCCGGCTTCGACGCCTTCGTTCAGGAAGATCGCGGAAGCCTCCGTCGCGGCGATCTGCGGAGTGTATTTCGGGTTCGCAAGGAACGTAATATCGCCCGCTTCGGCAATATCAAGCCCCGCAGCGGAACTGATTTCGGCATCGGCGTCGCCGCTTTCGACGACTGTAAAGGTTTTTTCAGCAAGTTCAGAAAGTTTCATAACAAAGTCCTTGATTAAAGTTTATCTGGTATGCCAAACTAACTCTACAACGCCATCCCCAAAGCCAAAACGCCCACCGTTTTTTTTTGTCCACACAAAAATCTAATTTCACAGGAGCATTACAAAAGTATGAGCGAAATGTCCGCAAATCCGCAATTCAGGACGGGCTCGGCAGAGGATTACATCATGGCAGAAAGACAGAGCGCGACAAAGAACGAATTTATGAACGGGCGGATAATCGGCCGTTCGGGGTCGGATAGGCAGCATAATCTGCTTGTTTCAAACACGGTCATCGGCATCGGCAGCCGCCTGCATGGACACAAGGCAGAGATCTATATCGGGAACATGCGCGTAAAGCTGCGGCACAATATGATCTTTTATCCTGATATTGCAATTGTCACCGGCGAACCGTCGTTTGCTGATGCAGATAATGACCTGCTGCTGAACCCAACGCTGCTGGTCGAAATATTTTCGAGCAAAACGAATTCGGCAGATAAGACCGCCAAGCAGGAAAGCATTCTGGAACTGCCAAGCATTAAGGAATGTCTGATGCTGAAACAGGACGAAATGCGGGTCGAACACTACGCACGCCAGAATCAAAAGCAGTGGCTCTATCGCATCTATAACGAACGCGACGACGTTGTTTCGCTTGATTCGATCGGCTGTAAGATCTCGCTACAGGAGATCTATGCGAATGTGAAAGCACGGCCGGCAGTGCTCTCATCAAACGCAGTGAATTGAGCGTTTTATACAGTACCCGCACCGCACGCGTGTCTCTCCCACACCATTTCTGATATACTCGTCGTAACTGAATAGTCATTCATTTTCTGGGAAATTGAGCCGGGCTCTCCGGCATTTTTGTGAACTATGATCGAACGCGAACAGATCGAAATGGACGTTGTGTTTGTTGGTGCAGGACCTGCAAATCTGGCTGCGGCACTCTGGCTGAAAACGAAGATCGCCGAGCACGACGAATACATTGAAAAGGGTTACAAGCAAGGGAACAAGATCGGCGAGATCGAGATCGGCATCGTCGAAAAAGGCCCGTTCGTCGGTGCGCATATCTTATCGGGCGCGGTGATGGACCCGATCGCGATACGTGAATTGATGCCGGATTTCCTCGAACAAGGTTGTCCGGTCGACACGGTCGTAACTGAAGACGCCGCCTGGTATCTGACAAAGAACAAATCGATCAACGCTCCGATAGTTCCGCCGCCGCTAAAGAACAAAGGCAAATACATCATCAGCCTTTCGAAAATGTGCGAATGGCTCGGCGAAAAGTGCGAAGAAGCCGGTATCAATATCTTTCCTGAATTTCCTGCGTCGGAAGTTTTGTACGACGAGAACGACCGAGTGATCGGCGTTCGAACCGGCGACAAAGGAATCGATAAGGAAGGCCATCCTAAAGACAATTTCGAGCCCGGTGTCGATCTGCTTGCAAAGGTTACGGTGCTCGGTGAAGGTTCGCGTGGAAGTCTGGCGAAACAGTTGATGGCACGGCTTGGCCTGATGGAGGGCAAGGAAGTTCAGGTTTTCTCGATCGGCGTGAAAGAGCTCTGGGAAGTTCCGGCAGGGAGTTTTGACGAAGGGAAGGTCGTTCATACACTCGGCTTTCCATCCGACACGCAGACCTACGGCGGCGGTTGGATATACGGGATGAAGAACAACGTGATCAGCATCGGGTATGTGACCGGGCTTGATTACAAAGACCCGCTGATCGATCCGCACGCCGAGTTCCAGAAATTCAAAACGCATCCGAAGATCGCTGAAATTCTAAGCGGCGGAAAGATGATCAAATACGGTGCGAAGTCGATAAACGCGGGCGGTTATTGGACAATGCCCAAGCTGTTTGCGGATGGCGTTTTATTGGTTGGCGATTCAGCTTCGTTCTTGAACGGCCAACGGATCAAGGGAATTCACACGGCGATGAAGTCGGGAATGCTCGCCGCCGAGACGATCGTGGACGCCTTGGCGCATAACGATTTTTCGTCGGTTCACCTGAAGCATTACGCAGACAAGGTGAATATGTCGTGGATATATGACGAGCTCCACCCGGTGCGAAATTTCCACGCGGCGTTTCAGCAGGGACGGTGGCCTGCACTGGTGAATACGGCGTTGCAGTTTGTGACCGGCGGACTCGCATGGGGTGCGATGCCAAAGGAACACCACATCGCTGGACACCTTCGAATGGAGGAACTGAACGGTTCGTTTGAACGTGATGGGAGTGAAGCTCTAGGCCCGAATGATCACCTCAGAGCCGACCGTTATAAGAATGTTGCTTTCGATAAAGAACTAACGTTCGACAAGATCACTGACGTTTTTCACGCGGGCGTGGCTCACAGCGAAGACCAGCCTTCGCATTTGCACATTCTCGATCCGGAGATCTGCGCGACGACCTGTGCCGAAGAATACGGGAATCCGTGTCAGCGATTTTGCCCGGCGGCGGTCTATGAAATGGAAGACAATGCCGCGTCCGGACGGAAAGAGATAAAGGTAAACTTTTCAAACTGCGTTCACTGCAAAACGTGCGACATCGCCGACCCGTATCAGATAATAAATTGGGTAACGCCCGAAGGCGGTGGCGGCCCGAATTATAAAGGAATGTAGGCGAACGTTCGGAGGGCTTCGATCTAAAGGGAGCCCTGACTTTGAAGTAACGAATTGGCCATAAGTATTCCGATTATCGTTTTTGCGCATTCGATCTCGCCATTCTTGACCATCTCGAGCAGTGCAGGGAACGAATGCCTTTCTAGGGTAAGGATCTCGTCCGCTTCTAAATTCTGCTTTGTCTCGGTGATCTCAGTGGCTAAGAACAGGTGCATCTTTTCGGTGAGGAAACCGGGCGAGACGTAAAATTCCGAGAGCTTTTCTATCTTTCCGGCCGTGACGCCGATCTCCTCTTCAAGCTCGCGTTTCGCCCCCGCCAAAGGGTCTTCGCCCGCTTCGAGCGTTCCGGCGGCGATCTCCAAAAGATACTTTCCCGCGGCGTGCCGATACTGCCTGACAAGAGCCGCCGTTCCATCGGCTAACACCGGAAGTATCACCGCACTCCCGCCGTGAACAATAATGTCCCGCTCATACCGAACATCGCCCTCGCGGATCTCGTCCACGCGAATGTCAAAAACCTTTCCGGTGTAGATCGTTTTGGAAGAAAGAACTTCGGGTTTCATCTAACCCAAGTATCGCAAAACGCAGACAGAAACACGACTGGTAGGGAGTGTGAACCTTGCATTCCAACACCGTAAACACGGTCTTATAAGGGGACTAACACCCAGCAGAACTAAACCCGGCGACATTTTCAACCAGCCTTCCATCTTTCGCCGGCGATGAAAGAAATAGGTTCGAACCAAATCCACCTTTTTCGTATCCATATTCTGAAAAATAGAAGTCGAGCTTTCCGTCTCCGTCCATATCACCTACCCAGATCAATTCGCCGATTATGTTATATAGAGTATTGTGGTCTTTGTAGTAACGGTTGAACGTGACCATCTGAGACTTACCGCCCGATTCAAGCATCAGGACATTTACTCTTTCGCCGTCGCGTTGAAGACCGGTGGTAACGCGAAGCACATAATTCTTGTTGCCCAACTGAAAGCTTTGTTTGTATCCGCCCTCTAACGAAATGCCTCCCGTAGAAGCTTCTTTTGAGTACAAGGTATTGATCTTTCCGGGTTTTAATTCTGAGACATCTTTGACCAGAAAAAGGAGTTCGCCTTTTCGTTCGAACTTAAGCCAGTCGTAAAGTTCATCGCCGGGCCCGATGTATCCTTTTCGGTCGGACCGAGTAACCTTTGAATTTGCGAGGAACAATTCTCCGCCAGTTCTGTATAACCCAAGCCAATTTTCGCCAGATCGAACGGGCAGTTCTTTTTTGCTGTAACTGGGCCACATTTCGTCGGGCGACTTAAACTCTAAAATATCGATCAACTTTACCGATGATGGAACAGAATTTTTATCCATATCCGCCATCTCGTCGTACGTTGGGAGATTAGCGAACTCCGGAACAAAGTCATCAACTATCGGCGGAACGGGCGGTGCGGCGTTTGAATTAGTAAAAACGGTCGAATTAGTTCGAACGATCTGGGCCTCGGCCCTATTGCTATCAGTTGTCGGCCACGAAACTAGAATCGAGATCGCGAGGACGATCGCAAACGTGAGAAGAAGGAACTTTGTGTATATTTGATTCATGCTAAGGCCTTGGCGGATCGTATGTGGAATACCTTGTGTAAATATCTTCAATGTCCATTTTCCTTCGGTAGGTCTCGACCCAACGGTCACCCTTAAGCACGCTAACGGTAAGTTCAGCACCGGTATTAACGCTTGCAAAATCTTTCAACTCG
>JBGSYH010000037.1:0-13162 GCA_041751035.1 Pyrinomonadaceae bacterium
TGATCTTCATAACTTAAAGTTGCTGTCCGGAAATGCGTTGTGAATCGTAATACGATCCTCAAGCGTAACAACCCGTAGGACTCGATTTCCATATTCCGCTACATTGCCCCAAAATCTCACGCGATCATCAGCTTGTTCTTCGACAAAGATCGCGTTTTCAATTACGAATATACACCATTCTTTCAATAAGGCCGCTTTCTCAGCACCTCGTTTTCCAAACACTCTGTATATTTGTACTCGGTCATATCAAGCCTCGACGATCTCCACCTTCGTTTCGATCAGGTGCTTAGGAATTAACGCAGGGAAGTAGGCCATTATTTCTTCGACCTTTGGGCGGCCGCCGGCGAAGCCGGTTACGGCGGGCGGTCCGGTTAGGATCAGCGGAGCGATCTCTTTGGTGAAGCGTTCGACGTCGGCTTTGTTCTGCCCGCGGACGCCGACACGGAGCTGGACTTCGGGGATTTGGGAAAGGTCGCGATCGAGAGAACCACCCCGTCCGCCCAAAGCTGCGTCCAACCCTCCGTCGTAAGGAGGGGAGCTAAAAGCGAGGTGTCCGTGAGTCGCATTTACGCCGACGAACTCCGTCAAGATCACATCGAACTCCAAACCTAACCTATCGCACCTTTCGCGTAAGATCTTGTCCGCGGCCTGGGCTTTCCTGTAAGCGTGCGGCCACGAATAGACGAGCGTGCCGACCGCTTTCCAACCGCCGGAATACGCGATAGAAACCTTCAGGAAATCCGTGTTTGCGTTTCCCTTGATCCCGAACACTTTAACTCGGTCCTCGCCGTCCGCCGCAAGTTGAATAGACGAAAAATCCGCGACAACGTCCGGCGTAATGTAAGCCTTAGGGTCGCCCATTTCATATAGAAGCTGTTCCTTTACCGATTGAACATTCACACGCCCGCCGGTGCCTTCGTGCTTTGTTACAGTAAACGTTCCATCCGCCAGAGCTTCCACGATGGGAAATCCGACGTTCCCCATATTCGGTATCTTGTCCCATTCGTACTGGCAATTTCCGCCGGAGGCTTGCGCGCCGCATTCGATAATATGCCCGGCGATCGTTCCCGCCGAGACCAGGTCCCAATCATCAAATTTCCAGCCGAACTCATGCATCAGCGGAGCCAACGTCAGCCCCGTGTCCGTCAGCCTTCCGCCGACGATGATTTGTGCTCCTTTTCCCAAAGCTTCGACCAAACCGCTCGCCCCAAGATATACATTCGCGGACTGCACCTTGTCGCGTATCGTCGCCAAAGGTGTGCCGTCCTCCATCGAATTTATCTCAACGCCGCTGTCCAAAAATTCATCGAGCCTCGGCAAGATGTCGTCGCCGGTCACCACGCCGATCTTGACCTTCCCACTTAAGCCCAGCTCACGCGCCGTGTCCCGCAAGGCTTCCGCACATCCCTCAACGTTAACGCCGCCCGCGTTCGACAAAACTTTGATGTCTTTTTCGACGCAATCCGGCAATATCTCGCGCATCAGCGACACAAAATCGCGTGCGTATCCCGCCTTCGGGTCCCGCTGCCGCTGTTTCTGGACTATCGACATCGTTACCTCTGCCAAATAATCCAGCATCAGATAATCGATCGGCCCGCCCCGCACCTGGTCCACCGGCGCCGTCAACAGATCTCCCCAAAACCCCTGCCCGCTAGCAACTCTAACCTTCTCTTTCATAAATATTTATACTCCGAGTATAAGCGGAAAGTTCGTTTGTTCTAAATCGGATAGGCTCCATGTGGATCACTATCTAATTTTCTTCCGGCATTGCGAATGTGCTTTTGGAGAGATGCGTATGTTCTTTAGGTTTAGTATCAGACGGGTTTCGTCGTCGATCACTGGCTGGAGGAATTCGATGGTGTCTGATGGGCGAATGCCGAATTCGGTCAGCAGCCGATAGGCTCGAATTATTCGGCCGCCGCGTCTGCCATATTTGCGAACCGGATAGGCGTTGCGGTCGCCGGGCTTTGCGGGTTTTAGCGCCAGCCGGGAATTCAGCGCGTCGAGCATTATCAGCACCGCCTCGGGCGCTCCGATGCGATCGTGCGTTACGCGGCTGATCATTATCGAGCCCTCGCGGTTCATCGTCACATAAAGCCCCGACCAATGCGGCGCCACATCGCCCCGCGGCAGCACCGCCCACTGCTCTTTCCCAAGCAACTCGGCATCAATGAATGTCGCATCCATAATACAAACATATCACAGATGAAACAATATTTCAACACAAAACCTCAGAATGTGTCCATGGCGAAACGCCATCGTGTCAGAGGTTGCGTCAAAACCGAATGGCACGGGATTCACGCGAGCGTCTTTGAAAAGGGAATTGGGCAGATCAGAACCCGCTCTTAACCTTTTCGACGCGATTTTTGTCTCCGGACAAAGCCGCTGATCAAAGTTAGAACTGAAGCAGCTCATCCCCAGGCAAAAAATTGAAAAGGCCCGGCGCGTACCGAGCCATTTTTTAGTGTCCGTTATTGTCCGCTGAAATCCATCTCATATGTCCGATTCATATTGCACGTTGCACCCTGTTCATTTACGGTCGAGCTCAATGCTCCGGTCATTCGCTCTTGGTTTACAACATCCAAAGTGAAATGGATCTCCATCGGTATGCCGCCTTGTTCGCCCCCGACTGTTCCCTTATAACTACAGTTCGGGTTCCGTCGAAACGTAATGGTAGCTTCGTCGGCTGACATTCCTTCGGCAACTAGAGTCGCGCATTCATCGCTGGCTCTGATGGTTCCGTTGACCGTCACCGGCGGCAAAGGGTGTGCAAATGTAAAGCTTCCGGTGCAGGCCATTCGTCCCAAATGATTTTTCACTGACCATCTTCCTTCCTTGGGGCAAACGCAACTGGGCGTTTCGGGCGGTTCCGGTATGGTTGAAAGAAAGAACGTACACTTTACCGATTCATTAGTATCGAGACGGAAGGTCGCTCGTTTGTTGGCAACATTCCCGACGCTTGGGGTCTGGCTCTCTCGATCATCGCATCGGACGGCAACAAGGGTATAGCCGGCGTTGATGATCGACGGATCAATGAATGAAAGGGTCGAGGTCCTTTGCCCGACCGGTAAATTGGGAGCAACCAAGGTCCGGGCCGACGTCGGCTGACCATCTTCGCAGCCGCTGAGAACGATCTCGCCGGACGGCACGCCCGTAAATCGCAAACGAGCGCCGTTGCATAGAACAGGTTCGGTAACGACTTCCACTGTTGCGGTTCCGGCCAGAGCTTCGTTCTGATGCCCGGACTCAATTTCCGCCGGACCGCTCATTTCCGCGTCGGCGGTTTCAACAAGTGCGAATGCCGCAACTACGATAAACACAAGCAGAACCGTGAATATATACAAACCCTTTTTACCCGATAACCGATCGAAAAAACGCACCATCTCAGATCCTCCTATTGAAAAATTTAGGAAACCCGCCCTTTGTTCGATTAGTTTTATTTGTGTGCCCACCATACTAACAGAATTTTCGCCCGATCGGTCATTTATTTCGGATGCTGCTAAGATTCGCCTTGTGGGCGAGACGTTAAAAAGTTTGGCGAAACAGATAGAAATATTTTCACGATCAAAAAGAGTTGTGCTAGCATTCCTTCTATGACAGTTCGCGAATTTTCATCATCAGTTCCCGAAGTTGACCGAATGGTATATTTCGGTTCGCGGATCGCCCTGATGTTTATTGGTGTTGCGGCTTTCTTCTGGTTTGGGCCGGAAAGTTCGGTGTTCAGCATCATCGGACTGGTATTGACGATCCTGGGCGTTGTGCTTGATGTGCTTCGGCTGCAAAACATCGGAGCCAGCCAATGGCTTATGTTCCTCCGCTTCGTGCCATACGCCGGGCTGCTGCTTTCTATCTTTCTCCAAAGCGCCCAAAAAGACTGGACCGAAACCCGTTCCTTCGACCGCACCGGCTGGATCATCATCGGCATCCACGCCGCCTTCGCCGCATTCATTATTTATCTTCTGATCAAAAACCCCGCAATGGAGATCCTCGGGATCTCTTTTGGTGGCAGTTGAGTGACTCCAATTTTCGTTTATTGAATGGTATAATTTCCTAGTTATGACCCAGCCTCAAGCAACAGCGGAAGTATTTTGGACGGCATTTCAGGGAATGAAGCCTGCGGAGCGCGACGCGTTTATCGGTATGCTGATGAAGGACAAAAGGCTTGCCGAAGATCTGCGTTATGCGTCCGTTATTGAAAAAAGAAGGAACGAAGCTACTGTTTCGCTTGATGACTACCTTTCGGCCCGTGCCAAGAAAAAGTAATGTCCTATCGGATCTCGCTTACAAAGTCTGCTGCCAAAGAGCTCGACGGCCTTCCTTCAAAAGCACACGACAAGATAGTTGATCACCTCCGTCAACTCGAAAAAGACCCCCGACTCTTCGGAGCGGAAAAACTAACCTCAATTGACGCCTACAAGTTACGGGTTGGGAATTATCGAATCGTTTACGAGATCGACGATCCGAACAAGGAGGTTCGCGTCGTGATGGTGGATGACCGAAAGCAGGTTTACAAAAGGATTCGCAGGAAGTGAAGTTCAAGCATAAAAGGCCCGGCGATCCGCCGAGCCTCATCAATTTTCACTAAAGTTACCCTTTTACGGAGCCACAAAATTGTAGGTGATAATACCGCTGACCTTCACCGGATTGCCTTCTAGCATGGTTGGCGTAAATCGGGCACCGCACGCCGCATTGCGGGCTGCTGATCTTAATAACGGATGCCCGGACACAGCAAACGCAGAAAACATTGAGCCTGACTCATCGATCAACACTTGGATAGCAACCGGCCCGGAGGCACGTACCGCTCGCGCGGCCGCCGGATAAGGAGGTTTGGGTAAGCTGATCGCCTTGCCGTTCAAAACGCCGCCGGATAAACGCCGTCGTTCATCAGAATTGCCGGTACCAGTTGCTCCGGTGTTCACCGGGCCTTGGTAATCCGGCGGCGAGTTTGCCGCACTAAAATTTCGATCACCAATAATTGTAAATCGATCTTTCGTTTCGCTCTTTTCCTCTTTCTTTACTTCTTTTACCGGTCCCGCGTAAGTTGTGACCTTTTCTTCCGCGTTTGGGTCTTTGTTCGACGTTCCAGGAAAGACGACCTCCAGGAAAACGGTCTGCTCGGTTGGTTGCGAAGCGTCGAGGTTCGGGTTGAACTTCGCTCCGGCAGCGATCGATCTCGCCGCGTCTCGCAGGGCAACCACGTCCGGACGGGAAACCGCCGGGCAGACATAATCCGGCCCGAAAGTGTCCCCGACAGAGATCACACTGCCCGAATTGTCGACAAGTACCGCAACTCTAACAGTACCTCGAAGTCCGGATTCTACAGCTTCTGCCGGCACCGTTATCTCAGGCAAACTCAAAACCTGCCGTTCCGGTTGTATATAGATCTGTCCTAAACCCGCGGAGCAAATAAAGGCAATGACAAAAACTGAGGCAATAAATTTCATCGTATTTTCTTCCTTTGGTCTGTTTCGAAAATGATATACGAGCTTCGATGCGAAGTAAACAAAAACATGAAAAGCCCCGCCGGTTGCCGCTATCGGTCAGAACCGTCGGTGGTAATCAACGGGCAGAATCCTAAATCCTAAATCCCAAATCCAAAATCCCAAATCGACAGCGGCTTGCCGCTATGATGAGCGGAAAGGCTTGCCCTTCCGGCTGAGTTTCCAAATTTCTTCCGCGGCTTGCCGCTATGTTGTGCGGCGAAGCTTGCTTCGCCGTACCGACCACCTCTCTCGTCCGCGGGCTTGCCCGCGATCACACTCGCCAATCTATCTTTTTCAGATCCACCTCGAGCGGCTCATCATCAACAAGAGCTTTCCTGAGCCAAAGTCTGGCACTAGTAAATCTATACTCCTCCATCGCCTCGACCAACCCCGCTTCGACCGGATTCTTATGCACATAGTTGACCTTCTGCATCATCATTCCTTCCGACGTAATGATGAACGTATTCGGGTGATGCTGCCAAACCGAATACTTATGCTCCCCGCGGGCCTGCACTCTCAATTCCTGTAGGGACGGCCCATATTTTGGGTTACTCTTCAGCTTATCGAGAATTCTGCGTGCCGAAATGCCGTTCAGGTATCTAAGCGTGTTCGAAGGCGAAAGCTCGCCGCCGGTGACGATGTGGCTGTGGTCGGGCATAATGCAATAGGCATGGATCGAGAATTTACCCGATCGTCGAGCTTCGTCGTATGCGGTGCAAAGGACCTGTTTGAATTCGTCGGTGCGGAAGATCGGAAGGCGGGAGTTCGTTACCGAGGTGAAGAAATAGCAGGGCGAGTCTTTTGAAATGAATGCCATCGATTTTTGAGGATTGTAGAAAAGTTTGTGATCGCGGGCAAGCCCGCAGGAGTTTCTCGAACCTGCCGGCGAAGCAAGCTTCGCCGCACAACTTGGCGGCAAGCCGCTAAAGAATTGTATAGATGGATCACAAAGACAAGGTCTCCAAAAAGCGCTGCGGCAAGGCATTCCACTCATCATAGCGGCGGAGCCGCTGAAACTCGTCATTGCGAAGGCCGCTTACAAAACGAAAAGGCCCGGCGGTTGCCGAGCCTTTTTCAATTAACTTGTGCGGAATGCCCTTACTTCGTGCGGGCTTCTGCAATTATGTCCCGGTTTCCCAGCTGGTCATGTATTCGAGCATTTCCGGGGTTAGGACGTCCATTTTTACGCCCATTGCGTGGAGCTTGAGGCTTGCGATCTCTTGATCGACCTCGGTCGGCAGGACGTGAACGCCGGCGCCGAGCTTGCCTTTTTGTTTGACAAGATATTCAGCCGACAGAGCCTGATTGGCGAACGACATATCCATGACCGAAGCCGGATGGCCTTCGGCGGCTGCGAGGTTGATCAAGCGGCCTTCGCCGAGCACGATAACGCTCTTTCCGCCGTTGCGGCCGATGTATTCTTCGACGAACGGACGGCGGGTAACTGCCGGTTCCGACATCTCACGAAGCGCATCGAGATTGAGTTCGAGATCGAAATGTCCGCTGTTGCAGACGATCGCTCCGTCCTTCATCACTTCGAAATGTTCCTTGTCGATAACGTGGCGGTTGCCGGTGACGGTGATAAAGAAATCGCCGATCTTTGCAGCGTCCTTCATCGGAAGCACACGCATTCCGTCCATAACGGCTTCGATCGCCTTGATAGGATCGATCTCGCAAACAACGACGTTGCCGCCCATCCCGCGGGCACGCATCGCAACGCCCTTACCGCACCAGCCATAGCCGACAACGACGATCGTCTTACCGGCGAGCAAAATGTTGGTCGCACGAATAACGCCGTCAAGTGTTGATTGGCCCGTGCCGTAGCGATTATCAAAGAAATGCTTGGTCTGAGCGTCGTTTACAGCGATGGAAGGGAAGGTGAGCACGCCGGCTTTGACCATCGCGTTTAAGCGAACGATACCGGTCGTCGTCTCTTCGGTGGTTCCGATCAGGTTATTGATCAGCTCCGGCTTTTCCTTGATCATCGTCGCCACAACGTCGGATCCGTCATCGATAATGAGGTTCGGATTTGTTTCAAGTGCTGCTTTAACGTGGCTAACGTAAGTCTCTGTAGATTCACCCTTTATCGCCATCACCGGAATGCCCCAATCGGCAACCAGCGAAGCCGCTACGTCATCCTGCGTCGAAAGCGGATTTGAAGCGATAAGCAGCGATTCCGCACCGCCAGCCTGGAGCGTTCGCGCCAGGTTAGCGGTCTCGGTCGTGATGTGGGCACATGCTACGAGTTTTACGCCGACGAGCGGCTTTTCCTGCTCAAAGCGCTCGCGAATTAAGCGAAGCACAGGCATTTCGCGGTCTGCCCATTCGATCCGCTGCTTACCCTGCGGCGCAAGATTAATGTCTTTAATATCGTATTGAATTGAAGGTTGTTCGGTTGCCATATAAATTAGTGGTCCGTGGCCGGTGGCCAGTAGTCAGAATTATAAAAGGACGGTGAACGAGCAGTCGTAGTCAGGTTTTTGCTGACCACCGGCCACTGTTCACCGACAACTGTTAAACGGTTGCTGCGTCGCTGAGCGAACCGAGCAGGGCATCGGCCTTGTCGGTCTTTTCCCAAGAGAATCCGTCGCGGCCAAAGTGGCCAAAACGTGCGGTTTCCTTGAATATCGGCTTGCGAAGATCCAGGGTTTCGATAATACCCTTCGGCGTTAATGAAAAATTCTTGCGAACCGCATCGGCCAGCTTCGAATCATCGACCTTTCCGGTGTTATGCGTGTCAACGTAAACGGAGACCGGCTCCGCGACCCCGATCGCATACGCAAGCTGGACGGTACATTTATCGGCAAGCCCGGCTGCAACGATATTTTTTGCTATATAGCGAGCCATATACGTCGCCGAACGGTCAACCTTTGTCGGATCTTTGCCCGAAAAAGCACCGCCGCCGTGTGGAGCGTAGCCGCCGTAGGTGTCAACGATGATCTTGCGGCCCGTTACGCCGGCGTCGCCCATCGGGCCGCCTACGACGAAACGTCCGGTCGGATTAATATGAAATTTCGTCTCAGCGTCAAGAAGTTCGGCCGGAACGGTTGATCTAATAACCTTTTCAAGGATATCGGCCCGAAGCTGTTCTGTTGTAACATCGTCAGAATGCTGGCTCGAAACGACAACGGCTTCAACGCGGTGCGGTTTACCGTCGCGATATTCGACCGTAACTTGCGATTTTCCGTCAGGCCTCAAATAGGGAAGAGTTCCATCACGACGAGTCGAGGAAAGCTTCATTGTCAGGTCGTGAGCCAATTTGATCGGCAGCGGCATCAATTCAGGTGTCTCATTACACGCAAAACCGAACATCAGTCCCTGGTCACCAGCACCGCCAGTATCAACACCTTGTGCGATATCCGGCGATTGCGTACCAACAGCATCGACGACCGAACAGGTGTTGGCGTCATAGCCAAAATTCGCATCGTTGTATCCGATCTCGTGGATAGTGTCGCGAACGATCTGTTTGTAGTTCACACGAGCATTCGTTGTGATCTCACCTGCGATGACCGCTAAACCCGTGGTGACAAGGGTTTCACAGGCTACACGTGCCGTCGGATCCTGTTCTAGGATCGCGTCGAGCACGGCATCTGAGATCTGGTCAGCAATTTTGTCCGGATGGCCTTCGGTCACCGATTCGGACGTGAATAAAAAATTTCCGTTACTCAATTGATTCAAACTCCTTTCTTCTTAGGCTTTAAGAACTTAAATATCTCCCATTTGGCAAACGAAAATTCTAACCCGAACGATGCATTGGTGTCAAAGTAGCCTCGTCGGATGTTTAGCAAACAAATGTGCTCTTTCGCGGGTTAGCCAAACATGAGGCCTGAACCTGTAAATGGCTATAGATTTGATTTAACTCGAGATTTGTGATGGGGCGAAGAATTCGTCGAAGGGCATACCAACGTCGAAAGCTGATTAGATCGTCAGTCAACTGTTGTTGGAGTTACTGAACGCCCAAAAGCGAAATGGCGGCCAGTAAAGCCGCCAAATTCGTGATAGTCAAATAATCAGCCACCTACATTCGTGTGATAAGGCTACTTATATTACCTACACCGCTGATTCTCTCCATTTCTTCTTTGGCCATACCAGCCGTATTTTGAATTCCTGCCAGCCGCAGTCGGAATTCGTCTGGATTTGTTGAACCGCGTAAGGCCTCTTCAAGCGTGATCAATCCAGATTGATACAAATAGAAAAGCGACTGATCGAACGTTTGCATACCGTACTGTGAGGTGCCGGCGGCGATCGCGTCGCGGATCGATGCGGTCTTGTCTTCGTGCAGAATGTAATCCCGTATCAGCGGTGTTGAGATCAGAACCTCGACTGCCGGTACCCGCGTACTTCCGGACGCCGACTTGATCAAACGCTGCGAAACGACCGCTTTTAATAGACCGGCCAACTGGATCCTGATGGATTTCTGCTGATATGGCGGAAATGCTGAAATGACACGAGTTAACGTTTCTTGAGCGTCCAAGGTGTGCAGCGTCGATAAGACCAAATGGCCCGTTTCCGCTGCCACAAGTGCGGTTTCGATGGTTTCGAGATCGCGCATTTCGCCGACGAGGATCACGTCCGGGTCCTGACGAAGCGAGCCGCGAAGAGCCTCGGCAAAGCTGCGGGTATCGACATCTACCTCGCGTTGAGTTACGAACGATTGTTTATCTTTGTGAAGAAATTCGATCGGGTCTTCGATCGTAACAATATGGCAATTTCGGGTTTCGTTGATGTGATCCACAACCGCGGAAAGGGTTGTCGATTTTCCCGAACCGGTGGTTCCGGTGACGAGAATAAGCCCTCGTTGCTCGTCAGCGACCTTGTTCAAGATCGGTGGCAGTCCAAGTTCGGCAAAGTTACGCACTGCGTCCGCAATGACTCGAGCGACTATCCCGATCGAATTGCGCTGCTGAAAAATGTTTACCCTAAACCGCCCCAGGCCGGACACGCCATAGCCGATATCGACCTCGAATACTTCCTTGAAATGCTGCTTCTGACGGTTCGACATCATCGAAAACGCCATCTCCAGCGTTTCTTCCTGAGTCAGCTTGACGACTCCTGACATTGGTACAAGCTCGCCGTTAATTCGGATAACAGGTATCGCTCCGGCCCGTAAATGAAGATCGGAAGCACCGAAACTCATAGCCATGCGCAAAAGATCGTCTATTCTGGTCAGCATAAAACCGGGAAGGTTAGATTCGGATCGACGGCCGGGTGAATTAGGTAAGTTGAAACAACACCGTCAAACAAAGTTTAATGCGTCGCGCTACCGCTCGTCAATCATTTTTTGTCACTGTTCGGTCAATCTGACCAAAATCCGGCAAAATTCTCACTAAATCCGGCCATATTCGACACTCCTTCAAGAACCTCGTATCATCAATAGTTTCGATGACCGATATTTCGAATATTAAAAGGGTCGAACCGCGTTATGCTCTCCCGGGGGGAGAGATCGTGGTCGAATACCAGGGTCTCACCCTTGAAAGCGGGATGCAGCCGGCATTTTCCGTAGATGGCCGAGCGGCAAGGGCAACAGGTGCGTCGTCGAGGCGTGCTGTTCTCGAAGTGCCGTCGGTGTTTCACGGCGGCCGCGATGCGAGCATTAAACTTGAATTTGGCGGAAGCATTGCTGAGATCGATGCACTGACCATCGCCGAACTGATCAAGGACGGCTTTCATTTCGTGGCGAATCCGGCGGTCGATCCGAAGGACGGGACGATCGTGATGACCCGTTCGGGCGGACGCGGGCAGATGATCGGCAACACGCTTTTCCGGCTTGAGGCGGACGGTTACGTTGACGAGCTTCCGGTCAACGTAATGAACCCGACGGGTGTTGCGTTTGGGCCTGACCGCGAACTTTACGTAACGAACCGCCGCGATGGCGAAGTTTACCGCATCGAGCGAAATGAAGATGCCGTAACGATAGCGAGCGGCTTGGGGATCGCGACCGGGCTTGCGTTCGATAAGAACGGCGTTCTTTTCGTCGGTGATCGAGCGGGTACGATCTTTCGAATTCTCGCCGACAGCTCGCCCGATGTTTTTGCAAAGCTCGAACCTTCGGTTGCGGCGTATCATTTGGCTTTCGGGCCGGATGGCCGACTTTATGTTTCGGCTCCTGGCCTGGCGAGTCATGAACCGGTTTACGCTATCGATAAAAGTGGTACGGTCGAAACGTATTTCCGAGGGTTTGGCCGTCCGCAGGGAATTGCGTTCGGGGCCGATGGTACGATGTATATCGCGGCCTGCTATCGCGGTAAGCGCGGCATTTTCGCCGTCGAATATGAAAGCGGTGCGGCCGAGCATATCGTTGCGGGAAATATGATCGTCGGCCTGTGTTTCAATGCCGAAGGCGATATGATCATCGCGACCGGCGAAACTCTTTTTTCTCTGCCGCTTGGTATTAAAGGAACTCTTCTTTAGCACATTCATACAATGAAATACTTTGCTTTCTTGCTGATGTTGTTCGTCGCGGGCTGCGGGCCAGCGATGGACGCGAACAATTTCCGCCGCGTCGATAATGCCAATTCGGCGAATTCAAATCTTGCGGCTCAGCCGACGAACGACGATGCCGAACTTGCCAAACAGATCGAAGAGATCGCGAAAGAGGCGAACGGCCGCGTCGGTGTTTATGCCGAAATGATCGACGGCGAAGGCAGCGTTTCGCTCAATGCCGACGAACGATTCGCGATGCAGAGCGTCGTGAAAGTCCCGATCGCGATGGCTGTTCTCAATCAAGGCAAACACAAACTTGCCGACAAGATCACCGTTTCGAAGGACGAACTTGTGCCCGACCGGATGCATTCGCCTTATCGCGATAAAAATCCGAATGGCGGTGAGATAACGGTCGGCGAACTGATCGAACTCGCGGTAAGCGTCAGCGACGGCACGGCGGCTGATGTTTTGCAGCGTGTCGCGGGCGGTGCTGCCGGAGTTCAGAGCTTTATCGATTCACTTAACATCGATGCGATGAAGGTCAAATACACTCACAAAGAATTTTCAAACAACAACGAACGCCAGTACGAAAATTGGGCCAGCCCGCGTGCGACTGTCGCACTTCTTTCTTGCCTTGTCGTCCCGGAATCGCCGAGCAGAGACGAAAAGCAACTCGTTTATTATCCGCCTCCAGGCTGTTTCTTTGCGTCGAACGCAGAAGCCGTGGGTAATTCTTCCGCAAAGAGATTCGAACTTAGTCCGGAAAGACAACTGCTTCTACGTCAGTCAATGGTTTTCACTGAAACCGGCAAAAACCGCTTAAAGGCACTCTTGCCGAAAGGAACGGTCGTTGCACATAAAACCGGCACTTCAGGCACGGCCAATGGCGTGACCACCGCGACGAACGATGTCGGGCTGATACAACTCCCGAACGGAAAATACTTCTCTATCGCCGTATTCGTAGCCGATTCGCCCGCCGACGAAAAGACCCGCGAAGCCGTCATCGCCAAAATAGCCAAAGCCATTTTCGACAAATGGTCTGCCTAAGTTCTGGGCTTGTCCCGTTTGTCCCGTTGTCCCAGGGTCCAACACGCATGTCCCAGGGGCGTTCCGGCCTTGTTCCGGGCCTGTTCCGCTAGTGGGTGGAACGTGTAAGTGGCTGCGTGTGCTACAGTTACTATCGTCTCAGCGTCGAATTCAGCCAATTTTTTAAAAAACCTTGAAAAGTCCCATTTTTGTTCACATGTGAACACGCG
>JBGSYH010000038.1:0-126403 GCA_041751035.1 Pyrinomonadaceae bacterium
GCTATCTTCCGTCCATCAACCGGAGAGTGGTTCCTTGTTTACAGTTCGGGTGGGTCTGCCGGATTGAACTGGGGCATCGCGACCGACGTCGCGGTTCCCTCGGCTTACACACCTTAACTTGTATCAGGCAATGAACTGAGACAAACGAGGCTGACCGGATCGCATTCCGGCCAGCCTCCTTTTTGTGTTCGATCGTTATAGGCCCGAGCCGAAAACGGTCGAGTGTTTAACACTCGGTCATATCAGCTCGAAAACTTCCGCACCTGTGGAAAACGCGGTAAGTTATTGAGGGAATTTGTGTTAGCGGGAAAGTGATTGAAATATATGTCCGAAATTCGGTCAAATTTTATCTAACTTTGGACCAAAGTTACGGAACTTTAAGCCAAAGTTACGGAGAAATGGAGCAAAGTTACGGAACTTTGAGCCAAAGTTACGGAGAAACAGAGCAAAGTTACGGAACTTTAAGCCAAAGTTACGGAACAATGGACCAAAGTTATGGAACTTTAGACCAAAGTTAGATAAAAACAGACCAAAAAATGGAAGAATCGGGCCGAGTGTTTAACACTTTCGCTAGTGAATCGGGAAGCTCAATCTTAGATCGCGGAGCGAGAATTTTGTATAGCGAACATGCAGCAGATATGTATCTGTGTCAACTGCACGGCCTCGGTCGCTATTTCCACGTCGCAAATGTTTAAATTCTTTTCTACAATAATCGAATTTCCTGCTATCCTTATATTTATCCGATTGGACTTGGAGCAAACTTTTAGCGATCTAAAGAATCTAAATCAGTAAATTATATGAACGAATACTCAACATCATTTGGTAATTCAGTTGCAGATGCGATGCCCTCGCAGCGGGCACAATTCATACGCAAAACCTATACGCTGCTGGCTGCGGCAATTCTTGCGTTTATTGTCGTTGAAACATTTCTTTTTGTTTCCGGCGCGGCATACCAGATCGCTTCGATCATGTTTATGGGTGGTAGCATGGGATGGTTGGTAGTGCTCGGGCTATTCATGGGGGTCTCATTTCTTGCGAATCGCTGGGCAATGTCGGATACATCGACGGCGATGCAATACGCCGGACTGGGAATTTTTATTCTGGCGGAGGCGGTGATCTTTGTTCCGATGATCTTCATCGCAGCGACTTATTCAGACGCATCGGTGATCCCGAAGGCCGGCATCGTAACTCTCGGTTTATTTCTGGGAATTACGGCGACCGTGTTCATTACGAAAGCAGATTTTTCATGGCTTGGCCCGATCGTTGCCATTGGCGGCTTTGCGGCCCTTGGTTTCATTGTAGCAAGTGCACTTTTCGGATTTTCGCTCGGTAGCGTATTCGCGTTTGTGATGGTCGCGTTTGCCGGAACCGCGATACTTTACAATACGTCGCAGGTTCTGCACCAATATAATCCAAATCAACACGTTGCGGCTTCGCTCACGCTTTTTGCCGGAATCGCACTGCTGTTCTGGTACATTCTGAGCATTTTTAGCTCGCGAGACTAACAAGAAAAACCCGTCGGGGCGAAGTGTTGATTGAGGACACTTCGCGCCGTCGGAACTCAGGTGATGCTTAAGACCCCGATCTTATTTTTTATTCTTGTTGTTCTAAGTCCCTCACACCTTCTTGCCCAACATTCCGATCCAGTGGCCGTAGCAGTTCTGAAGAAACTGAATTCGATTAAACCTGAGGATACCGACGAGCGCTCGTACGTCATCAAACCTGCTGGAAAACGACGCAACCTTCCTCAGAACCTAACGCTTGATCTGGTTTACAAAATCGGCCATTACGAGTGGGACATCGTTGCGCTTCGATTCGAACGAAATAAAGGTCAGCCAATCGTCAGCGTTACGCGAATCGTTTACGGATCGTTTCTTTCGTTCTGGAAACCTTACGCTAGACCGGAATATCATCAGGTTAATCGAGCAAGGATGACTGTTTCGGAATTTGACGGACTGCTTGATTATGCTTTGAGGTTATATGAATCCAGGATTGAGGAGGAAAGGGAGCCTGAATGCGTTACAAGAAATGACGGATCTGTTTCCTGCACTGGCGTTGGTAGCAGCAGTATATCGATGTCCTCAGGTGATGGTTCGATCTTAATCGGGTTGCGTTCATCGAAGGCGAAACCGGTTTTGACGGAAAGCGGAACGCTACATGCGGGTGATTTGAGAGAACGAGCTGTGACAGGCATTGAATATGTTCGAGGTTATCTTTTCTGGGAAGTTTTCATCGATGCCCTTAAAGAATATAAATTTGATCCAATCGGTAATAAGGAGGCCGAAGATATATTGGTCGGCCGTTTGAGCGAACCTCAACTCGTTGCCGATTATCGTGATTATTATAGACGGTCGCTCTACGTCAAAATTCTTGGCCGTTTAGGAACGGTGGCTGCTATATTGCCGCTCAAATCTTTCAGCAGAGTCGGTCTTGAAACAAATTGGATAGAGCATCTAAATGAAGATGTCGTGATATCTATTGAGAACATCGAATCTCGTGTAAAGTAGATGTCCAGGATGGAGATGAAAAATATGTCGTCAAAGTTTGTGAAGGGTCTCATAATTTCTATAGCCTTTTGTTTTGTTTTTGTTGCCGGGATTATGGCTCAAACGTTGACCGTAACCCCATCGGCAACAGAGCTTAAAGTCGGCGATAAGGCGCCGGATTTTGAGCTGAATGATACCACCGGAAACAAAGTAAAGCTCAGCGATTTCCGGGGAAAAAAGAACGTCGTGCTTGCCTTTTATGTGGTCGCGTTCACTGGTGGCTGAGCGGCCGAACTTAAAGCGTATCAGGCTGATATCGCAAAATTTGACGCAAAAGAAACACAGGTTATTGGAATTTCAATGGATAGCTTTGCTTCGAACAAAGAATTCGCAAAGCAGCTCGGCGTAACGTTTCCACTGCTCAGCGACTGGAAGCGAGAGGTTTCTCGAGCATACGGTCTTTATAACGAGCAGTCTGGCTATGGACGTCGAGCAACTTTCGTTGTCGATACAGAAGGTAAGATTCAGCATGTTGAGGTAGGCAGCACGGCGGTAGATCCGTCAGGAGCTTACCAAGCTTGTGACCTAATCCAGCAGCGTAAGGCTTCACGCGCAAATCAGGAAAGGCCGTGATCGCTCAAAGAATCTAGTCAGGTAATTGGATCTCTTCAAGGCCGATCTCGCCTGTCGAATCTTTCATTAAGACTTCGATCCGGCGCTCGGCCTTTATTAATCTGTCACGACAATCTCGCGAAAGTTTTACGCCGCGTTCAAACAAAGCAAGGCTTTCTTCCAGGGCCATATCGCCTTCTTCAAGTTTTCCGACGATCTGTTCAAGTTCGTCGAGCGATTCTTCAAACGTCTTTGCCATGATTATTCGAAAAAGATCTCTGCCTGCTTTATCAAGGACTCCAGATCCTTCACACCTAAACTCTTACCTGCGTTCTTAGGATCGCCATTAGTTGCCGCACCGATCAACTGTTCGCCGACCGACTGAGCGATCCGGGTTGCCAGGGCTTCATCGCGTACACCGACGATCTTCCAGCGATTCTCGTTCTTTTTCATCTGTACTTCAAATCGATGTTCCGGAAGCCGGGAGGTTACCGTTGCCAAATCTCCGTCGATCTTGATATCCAGATACTTGTCCGCTCCTAAGACCATTGCGGGAAATGGTACATCCGAAAACCGTTGAGTCTCACTTCTTAGCAGTCTAGGGAGTTCGGTCCGAGCCCTGTCCTTTGCGATCGGCAGGATCGGTGATGCTATCTTCAGCAGTTTATCGAGCACTGCGGGCGGCATTCCACGGCCGTACATTTCGGCGGCTTTTGACGTTATCTGCGGAAGAAAGTTCTCTATGACCGTATCTGTATCAACGAACTGAGCAAAAGCCTGGTCGTCGCCTCGCCGCGAGCTATCAATCAGCAATGCGAGCGAATATTGCGGCGTGTCTTCAAAGCTCCGCCAATAAAAATATGCCGCGATCGAAGCGATCAGTGCCAGCGATGCCAACACAGTGGCGATTATCAAAAATGCTTTCTTCAAATACGTTGAACCTCTCTATTCCACCGGAAACACATCTGTAACTGACGCGTCAACTCGGCCCCGAGCCAGGCGAATTTTAAGCTTGTCGCCCGGTGCCAGCGGCTCCGCATCGCGGACGATCGTTCCGTCAATTGTCTGCGTGATCGAATAACCGCGATCCAAAACACGTAACGGCGACATTGCATCTAGTTGTGCCATCGCAGTTTCGATCAGCATATGTCGCTCTCTGGTAAGAGAGGCGCCGGTTGACCTCGAACGCTGATCCAGAATGCCCAAACGGCGTTTGTTCTCGCCGACCTTTTTCGCCAAACCTACCGGCGAGAGCCGAAGCGAAACATCGCGAAGTCGTTCTGATCGTTCCTGCAACTTTCTCGCTAAGTTCCGCGTCGCGTCAGACATCGACCTGTCAATTTGATGCCGCTTCTCACGTAGCGATGCCGGAAATTCTGCAAATACAGGTGCCATTGCGAGCGATTGTACATCTCCATGCGCGGTCAATAGTCGCATATTCATCGAACGTATCAACTCGGCGGTCGAGCGGCGCAAATGTTCGATTATATCGGACTCAGCCTTTGCGACGATCTCGGCTGCGGCGGATGGAGTTGGAGCCCGCAAATCGGCAACGAAGTCCGCTATGGTGAAATCGATCTCGTGACCGACAGCCGATATTATCGGAATGTTCGAATCGCGAATCGCCCTTGCGACCATTTCTTCGTTGAACGCCCACAGATCTTCTGCCGAACCGCCACCGCGGCCGACGATCAATACGTCGATCTTCTCCGCTTCCGAAGCGGTAGCGTTGAATTCGTTCGCCATTCGAATTCCATTAGTTATTTGCTCACCGGCTCGTTCGCCCTGAACAAGTGTCGGCACGATCACGATACTGACCGATCTTGCACGGCGTTCGAGCACTGTCAAAATATCTTGCAACGCAGCTCCGGTTGGCGATGTAACAACTCCAACCCGGCGGGGAAATTGCGGTATCGGGCGTTTGATCGATTCATCAAAAAGCCCTTCTGTCTGCAATCTGGCTTTGATCTGCTCGAATGCAACGGCAAGTGCACCTTCACCGACCGGTTCGAGCGATTCTACGATGATCTGGTATTCGCTGCGGGCTTCGTAGGTCGTTATCCGGCCGCGCACTCTTACCTGTAGGCCGTCGGTGGGTTTGAAACGAATTCGGAAATTCTGGCCTTTGAAACATGCAGCTTTGATAAAAGATCCGCCTTCGGTCAATGAAAAATACCAATGCCCGGAAGCTGCCGAATGAAAATTTGTTATCTCGCCCTCGACCCAAACGCTTGCGAAGCTTCGTTCGATCACCGATTTGATGTCGGAATTCAGCTCCGAAACCGTTACGGGCCCGCGTTCATCTTCGAATAATGCTTGTAGCAAAGGGCTTTCCTGCATGTTCTTAGCGGTGATTGTATCACGCCGGCTTTTACCAGTCAGCGGCAATAGATCGACTTTTGATCGGATTTTTTCAGTTTTGTTTAACGTCAATAATTCTTTGACAATTGTTGCATCTGTGCAATATATTCTTAAATATAGCACATTTAAGGCTGAGTCGATATGCGGAATCTAAGTCTGGTAAAACCGGCGTCCCAATTAAAAGAAGAGCAGCTGCATACCGAAGAGATCTTGATCGAATCTGTTGGGATCGGGTTTGCCCGAGGCTCCGTCGCTGAAATATCGGGCGGACCAAGTTCCGGAAAAGCCAGTCTAACCCTTTCCATTATCGCAAAACTTACGGCGGCCGGCGAGATATGTGCGGTGGTTGATTCAGCCGGAGGATTCGATCCGCCTTCGGCCGTGCTTGCGGGTGTAAAGCTCGAAAATCTTTTATGGGTAAAGTGTGCCGGCGATATCGAAAAGGCGTTCACAGCGGCGGATCATCTTGTTCAAGCTAAAGGGTTTGGGGCGATATGGCTCAATCTGAACGGATTGCCCGCGAGCAAACTCAAGTTAGTGCCAAAGACGTATTGGTATCGCTACCGAACCCGTATAAAGGACACTCCGACGCTTGTCATAGCAACGTCCGACGGGCCTGTTACCGGTTCGGCATCGCAAAGCTCGTTTGTCTTTTCACGTGAGCGAACGGAATGGTCCGGCAGCGGACGCTTCAAACTGCTCCGCGAATTTCACATCGCAATGCATTCACGCAAACAGTTTTACGGCCGCCCGATCCCAGCACGGATCGAAGCGGATTACCGCAATGTCTAGATCATATGCCTGCATAGTTTCGCCGAATGCAAAAGAGGACAAAGAGGCCTTGGTCTCTGTCGCGCATCAGTTCGCTTATTCGATGGAAGTGCTTGAGGACGGCATTTTGTTCGACGTGAGCGGACTCGAGCGGCTTATCGGCAAGCGGTCGTTGATCGCCCGCAAGATACTTGAAGAATTACAAAAGCATAACTTGCCGGGAAGTGTCGCCGTTGCCGAAACGATCGAAACCGCGACGCTGCTTGCACGCCGGAATGACGGTGTAAGCAATGTTGTTCATTCGCCCGATACATTTCAAAAGCTGCCGCTCAGCGATCTCCCGATCGAGCGGGACACGCTTAATGTTTTCACGGATCTTGGTGTGCGGCGGATCGAAGATCTGATCGAGATCCCGCGGGAAGAATTGATCGGGCGATACGGCCGCGAATTCGAAGAAATTATCGATATCGCCGAGCAGAAAGGCTCGGCGGTGCTTACGCCAAACGTTAAGGAAAGTGAGGCATCATGGAGTTATCTTCTCGATTCGCCGGTAGAAGATTTTGAGCAGTTGATATTTTTGCTTAACCACGGACTCGACAATCTTTTTGTCCGAATCGCTCATATTGGGTTGAGCACCGAACAATTAGATCTTTCGTTTGAGCTATCGAATAGAATCAAGCGGAATTACGAGATCAAAACATCTTTCCCGACGCTTGAGCGGTCGTTCTGGCTAAAGCTTATAAACCTACGGGTTTCGCTTGATCCGCCGGAAACCGGGATCAAAGCGGTAAATGTTATTGCCCATTTCGCCAAGCCGCGCCCGTCGCAAACCGGCTTGTATGCTGTCTCGCGACCCGAACCGCAGAGCCTCCTCTTAACGGTGAACAAATTGAAAAAACTGGTCGGTGAAGAGAATGTCGGAGTGCCGATGATCCTTGATCAACGAGCGGCAGAGGCATTTGCTTTGGATGCAGAGGCAATGCCGATCGGCCGTGAAAGCCTCGAGAGCGAGCCCACGAAACCGATCATAGCTTTCAGTTATTTTCGGCCGCCGATCCGAGCTGAGGTGCTGGTTCGCAAAGGCCGTTTGGTCTTTATACGAACAAGATATTTCAGCGGCCACGTTATCGAATACAGCGGCATTTGGCGTGCAAATTCGAAATGGTGGGAAAACTCCTGGGAGACCCAGGAATGGGATGTCGAGGTCGAAGCCCAGGGCGTTTACAGGCTTTGCAAGGCTGGCCACGAGTGGTTTCTCATCGGTGAATACGATTAGAAAATGTCTTTTTGCGAACTACATACGCGTTCGGCGTTCAGCTTTCTTTCTTCGGGCTCACAACCGGAAGGGCTGATAGATCGCGCCGCTGCATTAGGTTTGCACACGGTCGCTTTGCTCGATCGCGACACTGTGTCCGGTGCAGTTCGTTTTCATTTCGAAGCAAAGGAAAAAGGCATTCGGCCGATCATCGGTTCTGAGATCACGCTCGAAGACGGCAGCCTTTTGCCGCTGGTTCCGATCGATCTGAACGGCTATCAAAACCTCAGCCGGCTGATCACAACCGTTAAGCTTCGCAACAAGAAAGGCGAGCATTTCGCGACGCGGAAAGACATTGAACAGCATTCCGAAAATCTGTTGTGCTACACCGGCGGTGCCGATGGATTTATGCATAACAGCATCAAAGCGGGCCGCGGCCAGGCGGATCTGGCTTGGCTCAAATATGTTTTTGAAGACCGGCTTTACGTCGAACTTCAGCGGCATCATCTCCGAAGTGAAGAAGCGATAAATCAATCTTTGCTTGGGCTTGCCCATAAACTAAAGGTGCCGTTCTTCGCTAGCAACGGGCCGTATTACGCCGATAAATGTGACCGACAGCTGTTCGATGTTTTCACCTGCATAAAGAACCACTGCACGATCTATGATGCCGGCAAGCTGCTTTCGGAAAACGGTGAGCGCTACCTAAAGACGCACGAACAAATGACCGCTCTTTTTGAAGATCACCCGCACGCCGTCGATATAACATCCGAGATCGCGTCACGCATCAAGTTTTCTTTGGACGAGCTTTCATACAATTTCCCGGATTATCCTTTGTTGCCGGGCGAGACAATGGATTCGCTTTTGCGAAAGAAGGTCGAACAGCGGACGATCGAAAGATATCGAAAAAGCAACAAAGCAACGCGGCTGCAGATACAGGCTCGGCTCGATAAAGAGCTCAGAATAATAAAGACGAAAAAGCTGGCAGGATATTTTCTGATCGTCGGTGACATCTCAGATTTTTGCAAGAACGAAGGCATACTCTCGCAGGGCCGAGGCTCGGCAGCGAATTCAATAGTCTGTTATTCCCTTGGCATCACCGCTGTTGATCCGATCGAACACAAGCTTTTGTTCGAGCGTTTTCTTTCGGAAAAATACGAGCAATATCCCGATATCGATATTGACCTTCCATCTGGAGACGACCGCGAAAAGGTTATCCAGCACGTATATGAGATCTACGGGCGACGCGGATCCGGAATGACGGCCAACGTGATCTGTTATCGCGGAAAATCTGCCGTGCGTGAGGTCGGTAAGGCGTTCGGATTCGGGACCGATGTCTTGGATCGTTTGTCGAAACTTGTCTCGCATTACGAAACGTTTCAGGGCGACGAGCTAAAGGCGAGGTTAAAGGAAGAAGGCGTCGATACGGCGAGCAATATTAGGCTGCAGAAATTCGTCGAGATGTATGGCCGCATCTTGGATTATCCGCGCCATCTCGGCCAGCATTCGGGCGGAATGGTCATTTCGCTTGATCGGCTGGACGGCATTGTTCCGCTTGAGCCGGCATCGATGGAAAACCGCACTATCATTCAATGGGACAAAGACGATTGCGAGCGTCTAAAGATCGTCAAGGTCGATCTGCTTGGGCTCGGAATGATGGCCGTATTGCGTGATTCGATCGAGCTGATCCGCGAGCACGACGGCGAGGACCTCGATCTTTACAAGGTTCCGAGCAACGATCCGAAGGTTTACGAAGCAATACAGAAAGGCGACACGATAGGAATGTTTCAGGTTGAAAGCCGTGCCCAGATCGCTTTCCTGCCAAAATCAAAACCGCGGAATTTTTACGACATCGTTGTTCAGGTCGCAATAATCCGCCCCGGGCCTGTCGTCGGGAATATGCTCAATGCATATATCAATCGCAGGCAGGGTTTGGAGCCGATCGATTATATCCACGAACGTCTTAAGCCAACGCTTGAACGCACGCTCGGCGTGCCGCTTTTTCAGGAACAGCTTCTCAAGATCGCAATGGACATCGCCGATTTTACCGGCAGCGAGGCCGAGGAGTTGCGGCGTGCGATGGGCTTTAAACGACCTGATCGCAAGATGGAAAAGATCGGCAAAAATCTTCGCGACGGCATGACTAGGAACGGCATTCCAGCCGATGTTCAGGAACGCATTGTCGATTATGTAAAAGCTTTTGCAAACTACGGTTTTCCCGAATCGCATGCCTTCAGTTTTGCATTGCTTGCCTATGCTTCGGCGTATTTTATCGTTCATCATCGGGCGTGTTTTATGGTGGCGATGTTCAATAACTACCCGCTCGGTTTCTACTCAGCCGCCACGCTGGTAAAGGATGCACAACGTCACGGGCTGCATTTTAGGCCATTGGATATTAACAGGTCGCAATATATTTTTACCGTAGAGGATGATGATGGTGAGCAATGTGTTCGTCTCGGGCTTAGATATGTTCGCGGCCTTCGGCAGGAAATAGGCGAAGCGGTCATAGAAGAACGTGAAAAAGACGGCGAGTTCGCAAGTGTCGAAGATCTTATTCGTCGTGTTCCGGCGATAAACAAACGCGAGGTGCGGGCTCTGAGCATTGCAGGTGCTTTGAATTTTGACGGCACGGTGCACCGCCGCGAAGCTCTCTGGCATTCTGAACTTGCGTTGCAGCCGACGGGCGATCTGTTTGATGAATCGCTGAGCGACAATGCTAAAAAGCAAGAAGCCCCATTTCTGAAAAAACTAAAAGGCATTGAACTCGTTGATGCCGATCTTCGCAAAACAGGTATTTCGATCGGCAAGCATCCGATGGCATTTCTCCGTGATGAACTTAGCAGCCACGGCATTCTGTCTGCTATGCAGAGCAGGGAATTGGTTACGGGAGACATCGCCTCGGTCGCCGGTGCCGTTATCGTTCGTCAGCGGCCGATGACCGCTAAGAACGTTGTTTTTATCACGCTTGAGGACGAGACCGGCCAGTCCAATTTTGTCGTGATGCCCGATGTCTTTGAAAGATATAGAGCTGTTATCAATCAAAACGATTACCTGATAATTCGCGGCATCTTTGAAGACCGCGGAATGCTTAAAGCTATACATTTCAAGCCGGTTTTAAACATTGACACCGAAGTAATCTCACACGATTTCCGCTAGCCGGCGATCACGAACACCGGCTGCGTCGGTCTCGTTTAGAAGCGCCCAAAAACCTTATCGATATTGAAAAAGAATTTGCGGGTGCTATCGTTTTCCTCGTCGTAAGCAGTATGAACATCAAACATTGAGTCACCCTCTCGAACTAAGCCTTTAGACTGGCGTCGATAGCCCATGTAACTCATTACGAAATATTGTTCTGCGATGCCGATCGAGATCATTGCGGTTTTTGCAGAAAGTCCATCATTTTGCCGGATCGCATCCAATAGCTTTTCGAGGATCCCCCGGTGTTTCGCGGATTCCTTTTCATTCCCAAGATCGCGATTTGAAAGCATTGCATAAAAATGGCCGTGCAGATCTACAAAGTTCTTATCAAGCATCTCATTCGCGGCCTTTAGACAGTCCTTATAATTCTTTTCGTCAAAAGACGTTTCCATCTTCCCTCGAAGATCAGAGCCGCTGTAGGGCGAGTAGTTTTTAGATTCGGTGAATGCCAATCGAAGGCGAGCAAAATCGATCGACATATCACCCGACTTAAGCTTCGACAAAAGTTGATCGTACTCAGCAGCCGTGACCTTGGTCTTGATCGTGACGACCTCTGATTTCGGTTCCGGCGTCGGTGCGGGAACCGCGGGTTCGGTTTGGCCGAGCACCGATAAATTCACCAAGAACAGGGTGGCGGCGGCAAAAATAGATCGGCGAAGTTTCATATAAATAATCCTTTCTCTATTGAGTAAATCGACGGTAGATTCTAACACACACCTAGATGAGCTAAACAAGTTTTGGGATGCAGCGGCCAATGAAAAAAATACATTCATGCCGTCCTCATACGATATTGCACCATCGTATGTGTGGCCACCGTTGCTACGATAATCGTGCCGCCGAGGATCGCCCATTGTGAAGGCCGTTCGCCCACGAATAGAAACACCCAAACCGGATTCAGAAGCGGTTCGATAAAGCCGATCAGGCTCGCATCCAGCGGACGCGTTCCGCCGCGAACGCCTTTAATAAACAAGACATACGCGATGCCGATCTGGATCACGCCCAGGAAAATGACCGCCACCCAATCCATCACTACCATCACAGGAAAAGCCGCAATGCCGGATGGAGCCGTTAAGACGGCGAGCAGGAGATTCCCGTAAATAACCGCGATGGTCGGATTAAAACCTTCGGCTCGAGGATGCTTCAGCAGCAAGATGTAAAGACCGAGGAAAACACCTGAACACAAAGCGGCGATATTTCCCTGATAATCAGAGATCTCGAGCTTGCCAACAAAGAACAAACTCGTTCCAGCAAGTACGATCACGACCGTTACAAGGTCGCGCATCTTAAACTTTTCGCCGATGATAAACGGAGCAAGTACCAGAATATAGATCGGCGCCGTGTACTGAAGAAAGATCGCATTTGCGGCGGTCGTCTTCTTCGTCGCCCAGACGAAAAGGAAAAGCAGTGCCGCGTAAATGATCGCGGTCAAGATCCCGAATCCGTTGATCCTTAAGCCATCTTTTCGCGTTAGAATAATGACCGTAACTGCCGCAAACAGAGAACGATAAAACGTTACCTGATACGCATCAAGCGCGGTCAGCTTAATGAACAGCCCGCCCGTACTCCAAAGGAAAACGGCTATAAGGACTAACATTACCGGATTAATGTTTCGAGTTTCCGACATTTATATTCGTGAACGGCAATTGAATTCTATGGTGCTGTTCGCCAATTCGCAAAAGTATCTAACAGTGTGCTAAAACGGGTTCTATAATACGCGACCAAGTATCGCGATCTGTGCGATGCAAACTGCACGATTTGAGCCAATTCGAAAATGAAAATCGACTTTCTAAATATTTTTGCTGCCGGAGCAGTGCCGCCGTTCTTTGCTGAAACGGCTGCGCTGATCGTCGCCGGTGCGGTGATCGCATACGTCTGCTTTCGGCTAAAACTCGTGCCGATCGTCGGCTTCCTCTTGGCAGGAGTGCTGATCGGGCCGAACGCCCTTGGGCTTGTCAAAGATCAGGCTCTGGTCGATGCGACTGCTGAGATCGGCGTCATACTCCTCCTGTTTACCATCGGCATCGAGTTCAGCCTCGAAAAGCTTGCCCGAATCCAACGCCTTATATTCGGCGGCGGCATAATGCAGGTCGGGTTGTCGATACTCGCAACGGTCATCATTCTTTCGGCATTCGGCGTCGATTGGAAAACTGGTATCTTCACCGGAATGCTGGTCGCCTTAAGTTCAACGGCCATCGTGCTCAAACTCCTTGCCGATAGCGGCGAGACCAATTCCGAACCTGGCCAGATCGCTCTCGGATTACTTATCTTCCAGGACCTCGCGATCGTCGTGATGGTCTTGCTCGTTCCAACGCTTGCCGGCGGTTCAGGCGGACTTGGCGAGATCGGTATCGCACTTGGAACTGCGGTCGCGATCATTGCGGTCGTGCTTGTCGTTGCCCGCCGCGTGATGCCAAAGATCCTCGAGGCTGTTGCGATGACCTGTTCGCCTGAACTCTTTCTATTGACGGTCATTGCCATCTGTTTCGGTACCGCGTACCTAACCAGCCTTGCTGGCGTCAGCCTTTCGCTCGGTGCGTTTCTCGCCGGGCTGATGGTCAGCGAGAGTCGCTTTTCTCAACACGCTTTGAGCGAAACATTGCCGCTTCAAATCCTGTTTTCGGCAACGTTCTTTGTATCGGTCGGAATGCTGCTTGACGTCAGCTTTCTCGTCCAGAATCTGCCAGTCGTGATCGCCGCGATCGTTGCCGTTTTGTTGATAAAAGCTGCTACGACTTTCATCAGCGTCCGCGTGCTTGGATATGCAACCCCGATCGCTGCTGCATCTGCTTTGACGCTTGCTCAGATCGGTGAGTTCTCGTTCGTGCTCGAACGTGCCGGGCGCGAAGTCGGCCTGTTTCCGGCCGGTGCGGGTGTTGCCGGTTCGCAGGCCTTTATTGCAACTACGGTTGTGTTGATGGTCGCAACGCCTCTTATGATGAAGCTTGGCAGTCAGCTTTCGTCGAAGATAAATGCTAAACGCGAAGCCGCTTCGATCCCACATGACAATGAAGAAGAAATTGCAGGGCACGATCTAGGCCTGGAAGACCACGTCATAGTCGCCGGATATGGCCAGGCTGCTAGGTCTCTTGTACGAGTGCTTGCCGGTTCGGGAATTCCTTTTAACATCACAACGCTAAGTCCTGACGGAGCGAACGAAGCGGAATCCGAAGGCCTTCCTGTTGTCCGCGGCGATGCTACCAAGCCGTTTCTGTTGAGTCACGTTGGTGTCGAATCCGCAAAGATGCTTGTTATCGCTGACGACAATCCTTCAACCGCGCATCGGATAACATCGGTCGCCCGCCAGCTTAATCCGACAATGCGGATCGTCGTTCGTACACGATATACGAACGATGCCGAACATCTTATCGAATCCGGAGCCGACGAGGTCATTTCCGAAGAATTCGAATCCGTGGTCCAGCTATTCGGCGAGGTGCTCCGTGAATATCGAATCGCTGCCGAAGAGATCGACCGGCTCGAAGTTCTTGCCCGCAAGAACGGATATGCGGCGCTAATGACCGAGCAGATCAATATGCAAAGTTCCGATTTTGCATGTCAGCCGGGTGAGGAATGTTTCGATTCGCGAACCGTAACCGTGCGAGAAAGTTCCGCGGCGGTCGGAATGTCGATCGGCGAGCTCGAGATGAGCAATAGCGGCCTTATGCTCAATGAGCTAAAACGCGATGGTGAAATTTTCAAAGATCCTGATGATTCGTTTCGGCTTGAAGTCGGCGACGAACTCGTGGTTTCCGGTCCGACCGAAGCTTTTGCCCGCAACGCCGCGACATTTAGGGCTAAGCGAACCGCCGGTGAAGAACCTGTCGAGGCCGTTACGGCAACGGCTGTCGGTTTCCGATCGGCGAATCAAACGGCGATCAAACGAACAACTATCGACGTAGAACGCGAGTACAAATATCAACCGGAAGTTGACGATTCGGTCTGCGGGCACCTTGATATGATCCAGACCGTTTATCCGAGTGCGGCCGGTTGCGAAGACTGCATTCGGCTTGGCGAAGACTGGGTCCACCTGCGGATGTGCCTTGTCTGCGGCCACATTGGCTGCTGCGATACTTCAAAGAACAAACATACTACTGCCCATTTTCACTCGACCGAGCATCCGTTGATCATGTCGATGGAACCCGGCGAAAATTGGGCCTGGTGCTACTCCGACGAAGAGTATATTTAAGAGCATTGCACCACAGAGAACACAGAGAGCACAGAGTTTAATTTGCCAATCGCCGAACTCCGCTCGTTAAAAGTTTTACGTTAAAGTTGATCAATAATCCGATCTTTTTGCCGCTCAACTTTAGATACGAGATCATCTGCGCTTCATGGATCGGATGAATACTATCTACGGATTTAAGTTCAACGATGATTTCATCCTCAACCAACAGATCTAGTCTGTAACCCGCGTCCAGACGTATTCCATCATAGACAACAGGCAGGACGACTTGGGATCGAACTCCTAGACCGAGCTTGTTAAGTTCATGAATAAGACACACTTCATAAGTGCTTTCCAGTAAACCGGGCCCGAGCGCCTTATGAACTTTGATCGCGCACCCGATTATTTTTTCAGTTATCTCATTCAGCTCCATAAAATAACTCTGTGCTCTCTGTGTCCTCTGTGGTGAAACATCTTACTCACCATTCATAGCCGAGGCGATCGTTTCGCGGAGCTTTTTGGCTGAGGTCGTGTTCGGTTCGAGTTCAACGTCCTCAACGTTTCCTCTCACCTTTTTACCGGAGACGGCGTTCCACGGCGGGATGACTATTGATACGTTGCCGATGGCTTTTGCCTGGCATGCCAGACGCAAGAAAGGTTTCGCGTCGTCCGGCTGGTTATAGCCGAAGACCTTCATCGCCTTGCGTTCGCGAACGCTTGGGTCCGAGAGTTTCTCTTGTCCGCCGACCACGCCAACCCAGCATGTTCCGCACGATGCCGACGTACATTCGATCGGGATCGGGCCTTCCCAGCAACGCGGATCCATTTCCTGCCAAGCCCTTGAACGGTCTTTCTGCGAAGCCGAGGCAAGCTCTTCTTCGTTCATCACCTTGCATTTGCCGTCGTAGGAAGAGGCCTTGAACCTGATGGAAAATTCCTTATTGATGGTCCGCAGAAACCCGAGCATTCCCTGTGAATCGTCCTTCGCACGGGCGGTGACGATCTCATCGGGCGACTTTGTCATATTGCCGGAATCCTTTGTCTTGAGTGTTTTTCCGACAGTTCCGGCGGCGGCCTTCATATCGTCATAACCGGCCTGGACAAGCGTCATAAGCCCGACAGCAGCTATTCCGAGCGTCAGCGAAACGTCAACTTTCGCGGCATCGGCGACCGTTCGTGCGATATTTCTGATCTCCGTGTCGAGGTCCGTAAATGCATCAACCGATTCGGCACGTGCTGTCACAGCGGCTTTCACATGCGGCCAATAACGGTGGCCGTATAGGAAGAAATGCGAGGTATCGATCTTATCGAGCAGGCCGAAATCGCCTTCGAGCACGATGCCTTTCATCGTTGCTTCAACGTCGTCCGCCGATTCAAGATAGCGGACAAGGTCCAGCGGAAAGAACCGGAACCAGATCTCGGTCGCGTTGCGGTCAACCTCGTGAATATCCGCCGCCAGCGATCCGACCGCCGCCAGCCACTCGGCCTCGGTCAATTTTTCAATACCTTCAATAAATGCGTTGTTCATAAGTCACAAATCCTCAGTACGAGCAAACCTGTATTAAACCAAATAACCGTATATGGAACAACTTCGCACCATAATTTAGGGCTTTGTCCCGCTTGTCCCGTTGTCCCAGGGTCCCACACGCAAAAAATTTATACGTTTTATGCATAAAACACTTTACAAGCAATGCAACATCTGTTACGATACACCTTATGGACGTTTCGGTCAAGAAAAATCTGCGGACGATCGCCGACCCCGGCGAATTTTTCGCTATTCGTTCCGCGAATGAGTGGATGCGTGCCGCGCGGTCGATGCCGGTGCCAAAAAAGCTGTTTGGCGATCTTTGGCAGGAGGGCGAACTGTCGATAATGTTCGCCGACACCGGCAAAGGAAAGAGCGCTTTGGCGATGCAGATCGCCGATTCTATCACGAGAGGCACGCCTATTTATCCCTTTGAGATGACAGCCAAGCGGCAAAAGGTCCTGTATCTGGATTTTGAGCTTACCTGCAAGCAGTTTGAGATGCGTTACACGGCCGAGCCTTCATCTGAGAAGAGCGGACGCCTGACATGCCCTTATCAATTCTCTGATCTGTTCAAGCGTCTCGAACTCGCGCCTGAAACGATGTCAATTCACGACGGAAAGCCGTTTGAAGAGGCAATTAGAGCGATGATCGGGCCGCTTATCGAACAAAGCGGGGCAAAGGTTCTGATCATCGACAACATCACATATTTGAAACGGACCGCAGAAGGGAACCGCGAGACCGTTCCGCTGATGAAAGAGCTTCACCGGTTAAAGAGGAAATACGGGCTCTCTATTCTCCTGCTGGCGCACACGCCAAAACGCGACCCGCGCAGGCCGCTAAACGTAAATGATCTTCAGGGTTCCAAGGCAATAGCCAACTATGCCGACAACATCTTCGCTATCGGCCAAAGCACGCATGAACCCGCCGACCGCTATATAAAGCATATCAAGCTGCGAAGCGGTGAAATGATCTATGACGATTCGAATGCGCCCTGGTTTCGGCTTGGGAAGATCGGCCGCAATTTTCTTGGTTTCCGGTTTTGCGGATTCGCCGCGGAAGCGGACCTTTTGCGTGAACCGGCGAACAGCCCAAACTGGGCGCTTATCGACAGGGTGAAGGCAATGCACGACGGCGGAATGAATATTCGTGCGATCGCCAGTGAACTAAAGCTTTCGAAATCGACCGCGCACCGTTTGCTGCATCAATGGCGGCCGGCTCCGGCCCCGCATATACCGCGCGACGAACCGAAGGACCCGACGAAAGACCCTAACTATTTTCCGGGCTGCGAGGAATACAACGAAGCGAACGACGACCCGCGGCTGGTTGATTATGACATGCGCACAACGGAAGGAATGTTCATTATGTACGAAGGTTATTTGGTGCAGCTTGCCCGCGTTGACGCCCGAACGGCCTATAGGAAAACGGGCAAGGCGCCTCCGCTTGCCGAAAATGAACTTTTGAATAGATTCAAAGATGCCGTCCGTGTTTATAGAGAGAGCGGAGGTTCGGTAATACCCAAGCCGATCGTTCACCTTATTAGAGGCCGTCCGGCAAATGCGGCAGATGTTTCAAATACCGGTCCGCAGGTTCGCGATACCGCCGCTGCCGCTCCACCGGAACCGGCCAAGCCTGTTACGCCATTTGACGATCTGAAAAAGGTCGTCGATAGATTTGGCACCGTTCGATATGTCGAAGAAGAATATAAAGACGGCAAACTAAAGATCTGGTACCAATACAGATCGGACGGGCAATTGCTTCACTATGTGCATTCCGGTTTCGGCTCTGTCTCAACAGACGCCGATCCGAAGCGGTTCGGGGAATTTACAAAGATAAAACCACAGCGAAAGCAGCATGCCGCGATGCTCAGCCAAGCGGCGAAACCACCGGGTGTGCAGAGATCAATGTCTTTTTAGATCTCTTGTTCGGTCCTTTAGCGTTTTGTTTTCACTTCTTATGCGGCTTGTATTAGGTTCTTATGCGGCTTGTATTGACTTCTTATGCGGCTTGCCGCCACGTTGTGCGGCGAAGCTTGCTTCGCCGGCAGGTTCGAGAAACTCCGGCGGGCTTGCCCGCGATAACACGCCTTTCTACGGTTGGTCGAGGCGATGGAGGATTATCGGTTTGTGAGGTGGACATTCAGAGGCTTGACTGGCGAAAATGATCGCGGGCAAGCCCGCGGACGAGTGGTGGCCTGCACGGCGAAGCAAGCTTCGCCGCACAACATAGCGGCAAGCCGCAGGAGAAAACTCCCGAACCAAACAGCGGCAAGCCGCAGGAGAAAACTCCCGAACCAAACAGCGGCAAGCCGCAGGAGAAAACTCCCGAACCATACAGCGGCAAGCCGCAGGAGGAACTTGGAAACTCAGCCTGAAGGGCAAGCCCTTCAGCTCATCATTGCGGCAAGCCGCGGAAGATAACATAGCGGCAAGCCGCAGAAGATAACATAGCGGCAAGCCGCGGAAGATAACATGGCGGCAAGCCGCTGGGGAATTTTCTTGGGATATAACAAATTGTATTTATTTTCCAGAATAAATTTGTTAAACTTTGTTTGGCTCAGTATGTCGATGAGTCAATTCACTCCGACCGCAACGCTTCTTTTCCTACTGAAACACCGCCGATGAATCCCGTAAAAGATAAAGTAAAGGACATAGTTAACGTTCTTAAGTTTAAGAGCGTAAAGGACTTTGACGCCGACCCGAGGGCGACGCTCGAAGGTTATCATTTCACCGACATCACGTCGGAGATGATGGGCCGATGGCTCGACCGGATCTCGATGGTCCATGCCCGGGGCGGCGATTGTTTTGCCCTTGCAGGCTATCGCGGCGTTGGAAAAAGCCATTTCCTTGCCACGCTCGGTGCGATCGTCTCGCACACGGAGCTGCGTTCGGTGGTCAGCGATCCGCACATCGCGGCAGGCGCGCAAAGGCTGCTGCGGCGGCATTATCCGGTCTTTAGCGTAAGGCGCGGCACGGCGGAAACGCTGATCGAAGAATTCGAGCAGGCGGTCGCCCGCGAATTTCCGGGCAAGGATTTTGTTCCCGATGGAACGATCAACACGATCCTCGATTTCATCGACAAGGCCACAGGCGAGATGCCGGCCGTCATTCTGGTTGATACGGCCTTCGAACGCGGGGTTCGCGTATCGCGGGACGACGGCACAACTTTGGGCAAGATCGCCGAATTGGTTCGCGGACAGAATATCTTTATCGGCGTCGCGCTTGACGATGACATCGCCGGTGCCGACGGCGTAAATGCCGATATCGCAAGAACTTACAGCATCAGTTATCTCGACGCCGAGCATCTTTATACGGTGGTAAACCGCCACGTATTTCCGAAGAATCAGGGCAAGGAAGCGGTGCTCTCCGAGGTCTATCGATATTTCAGGACCGTGCTTCCGAACTTCCGTTGGAGCGAACAGAAGTTCGCTTCGCTTTATCCGCTGCACCCATCGATATTGGAGGTCGCTCCGTTCATTCGGCTGCATGTTCATGATTTTGCGGTGCTCGGTTTTGCCCAGGAAGCGGGTGAACGAATACTTGGACGGCCGGCGACATCGCTGATCGCGCTCGATGAGGTTTTCGATAAGGTCGAAGACAATCTCCGCGGGATCGAAGATCTTGCCGAACCGTTCGCGGCGTTTGACCGCATTAGCAAGGAAGTTGTCTCGAAGATCCCGGTCATTCAGCGGCTCCAGGCAAAGTTGATCCTAAAGGCCCTGTTGCTGCTTTCGCTCGATGGCCGCGGTGCATCCGCTGCGGAGATCGCGGAATCGATGCTGATCTTTGACGAAGCCGAACCCGAAAAGGCGTATCGGACGATCGAAGAGATAATCACAAAATTTGCCGAGGCGCTTCCGGAAGAGATCCGGCAGGTAACGCTCGAAGGCCGTGAACCGAGATACGGATTCCGGATGACGAGCAAGGACGAGATCAACGTCGCGCTTGACGAGGCAGCGGCGAAATGCAGCGATTCGGTCGTCGCAGACGTTCTGGCAAAGCTGTTCCAAGACCGTTATCCGGACGGTTCGTGGTCGAGCGAAGAAGGTTCGTTCATCAACCGCTCAGTGGAATGTTCGCTGAATTGGCGGGGAAGCATAAGGCGTGGAAGGCTTAGTTTCGTGTCCGATACGAATGCGGCGGTAAAGTCCGGTTCGCGTGACCACGCGCTGGATTGGTCGGTACGGGTCGAGTTGCTTGATCCTGATCCGGAAGCAGATCCGGGTTCAGGCGACGTCGTTTATTGGCGGCCGGATGAACTTTCGCTGTCCGAAAAAGACACGTTGCGTCGATATTTCGTTCTCACGACAGACACCACGATACGGACAACCTATTCGGAACAGCTCCATGCACCGCTCCAATCGCACAGTGTGGCGGCGGCGAGAGTGCTGAAGCGCTCTTTCCTTGATGACGGAAAACTGGTCGTCGGCGGCTTCGATTTTAATTTTTCGGAAGAGGCACGCGAATCTCAATCACTCAGCGAACTTTTTTCGAGAATGCTGGAGACCTATTTCGATACCAGATTTCCGGATCATCCGGAGTTTAGTTCGTTATTGGGTCCGGCGGAATCGAACATTCTCATCTCCGGCCTTTACGGCGGCGGCGAACTTTCAGGTTTCGAAGAATTGGTCCGCAATTTTGCGATACCGCTTGGGCTGGTGCGCGAGACGGAAGAAAAATTTGAGCTGGTACCGGTCGAAACGATCGAAGAACTGCCGTATATTGCCCAGTTGATCGAACGGCTGACCGGTGCCGGCGGTACTTTCAGCATGGAAGACGTGGGGTCGATCCTTGGGGCATCGCCGTACGGTTTTGTCCGCGAAAGCCAGCGCATTTTGCTTACCGCGCTTGTGGCCGGCCGAAGGATCGATTTTGTTACGGCAAAGGGCGATCGGATCAACAAAAGATCGCTCGACCTAAGGCTGATATGGGACGATATTACAGGCATCGCCCGATCGGTCGAGAACGTTCTTTCCAACGAACGGCTCGTGCATTGGGCTAAACTGCTGTCCGGCGATCAGGTGTTCGCTTCATTCGCCGACGCCAAGGACCTTGATCAGCTTCGCCGCTCGCTAAGCCTGAGATATGGCGAATGGCGCAAGGAGCGGATATTGGACCGGTTCGAATCGCTGCCTGATGAGGTCTTCAACACCAGAATATGGCGAACCGGTTCTTCGGCGGCAAAGTCGTTTACGGCGCTGTTCGAGATCTTCGGGCGTGTCTTAAATGGTGAGACAGAGCCCTTGGCCGGCATTTCACAGGCAGCGAACCTGTTCTCGGATTCCGATGAGGAATATGGCCGCCGGGTCGCCGAGCTGGACACTATCAGGCACTTTGTTAAGGGAACCATCATTCGCGACAGCGTTCTCAGCTATGTTTTTTCGGCAGACCATTCAAGCGATAACGACCTTGAGGGGCTTCGCAATCGGCTGATCGACGCTGCCAACTTGTGTATTCTCGATCCGTCCGAATCGCGAAACAGAGAGGCGGCTTTGCTTTTCGATAAATTCAAGAAAGATTACGTGGCGTTCTTTACGCAGCAGCACGACGCGATAATGCATGCCCATAATCTGCAGGAAAAATTCAATGCAGTGATAGCCAGCAGCGACTGGAATGAGTTTCATTCGCTTGCGAGCTACGGGCTTGCCGATCCGGAAGACCAGCGGACGATCGCGGAACAAAAGAGCCGGTTCAATGACCTGGATTGCCGGTTCGACACCGCCAAGCTGGCATCAACCATCGGCCGGTGCCACTGTGTTTTCAGTTTGCAAAATACCGAATCATGGGCGTGGCTGCCATCTGAGATGATGGAAGCGCTCTCATCGGGTGTTGACCGCTTCCGGGCAAGACTTACGAACGATCGAAAGGCCATAATCGAAAGTCTGGGCAAGATCCGGACAAAGAATGATCAGGACCGTGCCCTTGTCGCAGCCGACCTGATCAAAAAGCTGTCAGGCAACGGAAAGCTTCCGCCAATTACATTGGTCGAAGCCGCGGTTCTGGCGGACGCTATCAGGGCCAACAAAGCAACCAATGCGAAAACACCGAGCAAGCCAGGGCGAACTGAACCAGCTTCGGGTGAAACGATCGCTGTCGATCCGGAATTGGTCGAACTTGTTCCGGCGTAGTCGATCGGAAAGGTCTAAAGCTTTTTATTGTTTTAGTTTATAGTCTCCAATAGTGGCAAATGTGAGCATTATTGGAATTGGCCGGCTCGGAGGAGCTCTTGCGATCGCCCTTGATCGGGCCGGTCACACTGTCGCTCAGCTTGTTTACAGAAACCGGCCGGATGCGGAGTTCGCTCATTCGTTAAATTCAGATCCTACATTGGTGAGCATCGATCAGCTCGAACGTGTCGATGGCGTGGTTCTGATCTGCACCGGCGATCCGGAGATCGAGAATGTCGTCGCACGGCTTGCCGAGCTTGGTCGTGCGGAAAATACAGTATTTCACACAAGCGGAGCATATTCGTCGGACTTGCTGAGCAGGTTGCGCGACACCGGATCGGCTGTTGGTTCGATGCATCCGTTAGTGTCGGTAAACTCAGCGGGATCAGGCAGATCCGTGTTCAATGACGCTTATTTTTGCATCGAAGGTGATGCTGAGGCTGTCGAAGTGGCTGAAGAACTGGCACGGTCGCTCGGCGGGTTGCCGTTCTCGATCCCTACGGAAAAGAAGGCCCTTTATCATGCTGCTGCGGTCATGGCGAGCGGCCATTTAACGGCTTTGATCGACGCTTCGCTCGAAATGATGCGGCTCGCAGGTGTCGAGCCGGAGATCTCACCGAAAATATTGCTTCCGCTGATCAAGAGTACATTACAAAATATTGAGCAAACAGGAACCGGAAAAGCACTTACCGGAAGTTTTGCCCGTGCGGATGCCCAGACTGTTCGGGCACATCTGAACGCCTTACGTGAAGAAGATCGCGAACTGTTAATGTCGATATACAAGGTTCTTGGAATGCGCTCGCTGGATATGGCTCTCGCTAATGGTGCCGATGAGGCCGCGGCCCAAGCGGTTCGCACACTTTTAAGCGGCGAACATTGAATCCATTGTGGTAAAATTGAAAAAAGTCATGGCAAAGAAGGCGGAAAAATTTGCAAAAGAGAAAGAGATATTTCTTGAACATATCCAGAAAAGCGGCCTGCGGCGCACGGCACAACGCGACCTTATACTTGAGATATTTCTGAGCACCGAGGAACACCTTACAAGCGAAGGCCTTTACTGGCTGGTGCAGAAAAAGGACCCAACGGTCGGCCATACGACGGTTTATCGGACAATGAAACTGTTGACCGAGGCAGGGCTCGCCCGCGAAGTTCGGTTCGGCGACAATAAGACCTATTACGAACACCATTATGATCATGAACACCACGACCACATGATATGCACCGAATGTGGACTGGTGATCGAGTTCCTATCTGCTGAAATAGAAGAGCTGCAGGATCAAATGGCGGACAAATTTAACTTCATTCCGACGCATCATAGCTTGCGAATGTGGGGAATATGTTCGGAGTGCCAAAAGAAATCGGTACATATAGGTCAGACGCCGCCCGGAGCGCAGCCAAAAGTTCGTGTGAGGTCGGTTTGATAGGTCCAAAGTGAGTTTATGGAGAATGTAGAGGTTCGTTTCGAACCAAGCGGAATCGAAGGAATAGTCCCGGTCGGCACATATCTGGCCGCGGCAGCACGGCGCCTGGGCGATGGCTCGGTTGAGTGTGGGCCGGAAAGTGAAGTGCATGAGTGCGCGGTTGAGATCGTTTCGGGCTCGACAAATCTTTCTGCGGTCTCGAAAGCAGAAAAGAGTGCATTAAATGGAACGTCATCTAACAAAAAGACCCGGCTTGCTTGTTTCGCGCGATTGGCAAAGCCCGGCGAGGTAGTTGTAATGAGTAAAAAGGCAACGGAAGAAAAAGAAGCAGGCGAGGACGAAAAGGCTGAAAAAGAAGAGTACCGCAAGAAGTTTGAAGAGCTTCCGCTCGAAAAGAAGCTTGCGGATCTCGTTGAGCTGGAATCGATTGTGTTTAATGAGACGATCTCGTTCGTGATCAACTCGCCGTATAAAGTGGCGGACAAAGTTATGGACGTCCTTGCCGAGTTCGGACTCTCTAAACACGAGGCCGAACGGAAAGCGTCGCGTCCTGACGAACAGGCGGTTGATGAAGAGAACGAGGAAAAGGAAAAAGAGAGTGCGTCTGTCGCGTCGTGAAATAAAGGTCCCCATCAGAGATCCCGCTGATGAGCGGCCCGGACAAAAGAATTGAGCGAAAATAGTCTTCAAAAACGTGGTTCATCGGCGATCAAGGAAAAAGGCCAATACCTGATCGCATTCGGCGTTGTGGCGTCGATGCTGGTCGTTGCCAGCATGCCGATGTTCGTGGTGATGTTCTTCGGCGTTTTCGCGTTCTTTCTCTATAAGATGTTCTCGACCGGTGCTAAAAGCGATGTCCGCGAGATCTTCGAATTCTATCTGGCCGCAAACGAGATGCTTCGCGATGACGACCGTAAATGGTACGGCTTTGAATTGAGCGAAACGATCGACCGGGGCGAGGCTTTGATACATAGAATGTCGGCAGCACCGCCGCTCGTCCATTTTGCGATCGGCGCACTTTATAAACGCATCGGCGACCACAAGTCCGCAGTCAAACATCTCGCCAATGTTGTCGAGAATCCAAAGGCAGATGAAAAGGCCTTCGTTTACCCGACGCCTGAGTTGCGAAGCTATGTTAAGGTGCTGCGAAAGATCGAGCGCGATCCAGCCGATGCTCCGATGACCTCGGCTGCCATCAGATCGCTCGAAAGATCACGAAGATTGCGGGGATCAACATTGCTTGAAGAAAGCCGTCAAGCCTTTGCGACGCACGTTCCTATGCTCGTAAATGGGCATGCCAATGAACAGGCAAGTGAAGTTGAACACGGCTCCGAGAACAGATCGGTGACAGACCCTGAGAGTAACGTCGTTCATATTGACCCGGAAGAAAGGAATGGTGTAAACGGGGAACGCGTGGCTGATAGAAACCGCGACCGATCAGGCAGCTCAGACGACCGCTTCTCAAACCGAAAGCCGATCTCAGAAGTTCTGCACGATATCTACGATACCAAGCGGGCGTGAGCCGTCTAATCGATCCCAAAAAATTTCTTTAGTGACTTGATAACGCTCTTGTCGGGCGATGCCTCGTCTTCTACCGTTTTCTCCGAAGGTGTCTTGAGCCGTTCCCGGCGGTCTTCGACGATCTCGCCTATCCGAACAACAAGTTCCGGGTTATTTTCAAAGATCGGTTTTATCGCAGAGTGGTCGATCCGTAAGACCTCGGTCTCATCGTCAGCGATGACGGTCGCGGTTCGCGGCTGGCCCGTCAGCAGGCTCATTTCTCCAAAAAAATCACCTGCTTTTAGATTGTTGATGGTCCGCTGAACGGAACCGTCCGGTATTTGCACCCTTACCGATCCGCGAACAATGACGAACATTGTGTTGCCTTCCTGGCCTTTCCTTACGATCGCTTCGCCGGGAGCGAAGACCCTTGGTATGCATGCAACCGCCAGACGCATCAGTTCTTCGTCAGAAAGCGGAGCAAAGACCGAGACGGCAGATAACTGGTCGAGCCTTGTGTTTCTGATCTCTTCAACTTCAGGTTCCACGGCACTCTGCTCCATATAAACCGTGCGGGTTGGAAACGCGAATTCGATCTTTTCACGATTGAAGACATACCAGATCCGCTGGCGTATCTGAGCATCGGTATCGTTATAGCGGACGTAATTCTCACACCAATATTTGATCTCCCAATCGATACCGTTGTCGCCGAGATCCCTGATTCGAACCACCGGGCGCATCTTCTGAGATACGTTGTCGATGTTCCTGATTGCGTCGCGAACCAGGAGAGCGGTCCGCGAAGGCGAGGCGGAATAGACCGTATTGAAATGAACTATCCGGGCATTTAGATTATTTTTCGGCGCGACCTCGATCGTCTCTTTCGACATTACGGCATTGCTCATAATGATCAGCTTGTTCTGAAACGTCCTGATCTTTACCCCGCGCCATGAAACGCTTTCGACCACACCGCTGCCGCGGTTCGAAATGGTTACGACATCGCCGACCTGAAAGGGCTGATCGGCCTGAATGGCAATGCCCGCAAATAGGTTTCCCAGCGTGTCCTGCAGCGCAAGGCCGACGACTATTCCAAGGATGGTAGAACCGGTGAACAATGCGCCGAGATTTATATTTGGGAATTCCGACTGAAATATAACGAAGAAGGCGACGATATAGATTATCGTCGAAATGATCGTCTTAAGAAGTGAGGCTATCTCGGATTGGCTCGACCTTCGCAGAACCGTTTGGAATAGCAGCATCACCAACAGCCGGATGATTATGACGACCAATGCCATTCCGAGAAGGATCTTCAGGAGATGCATGATCGTAACCGAAAGTGTCACGACGGTTAACGTCAGCATTTGCGGCGTCATCCCGTCGGACCGCGAAAGCGATCCATCCGGTGCGATGATAAGGCCGGCCTCTGTCGCAAGATATCCCTTTAGTAATTCTTCAAGAAGCGGGAGTATGAAAAGGAGTGCCGCAACGACCAAAGCGGCAAACAGGTTAAGAAATACGCGGCGGCGAAGTTCTGGCGTAGGCATAGGTTCAATCGCCAAAGATATCAACGATCATTCGTACAAGCAACAACAAAGAGATCAAAGAGATGACGACCGTGATCGTCCATGCGATGATCCGGAAGAAAACCCCGTTCGCGTGTTCGCCCATTATCTCGGCTCGGCTTGAAAGAGAAACGATGGCGACGAGGATAAAAGGTAGCAGCAGGCCATTGATCGCCTGTGTCAGAACGAGGAGTTTTATCTGCGGAATTCCCGGGATCAACGCGACCACGCAGCCCAGAACGATCATCGCAGTAAAGATGCCCAAAAATACCGGTGCTTCGCGGAAGGATCTGGAAAGGCCTTTTTCAAAACCGAGTGCTTCGCTGATGGAATATGCCGTCGCCAGCGGTATAACGCCCATTGCCAGCATCGAAGCACCGAAAAGCCCGATCCCGAAAATGAACTTGGCATATTCGCCGGCGATCGGAACGAATGCCTCGGCTGCGGTCGCGGCCGAATCGATCTCCGTTATTCCGGCGGCGTTCAGTGTCGCAGAGGTCGTTATGACTATGAACGCAGCAATGAAGCAGGCAAAAAGCGTCCCGAATATGACATCGAGTCGTGCGATCGGCAGGTCGTCAACGTCCAACTGTTTCTCGACGACGGACGATTGAACGAACACCTGCATAAACGGCGTGACGGTCGTTCCGATCAAAGCGATCACGGTAAAGAGATAAAAAGCGTCAGTCCTCAACGTCGGCACGACGAACCCTCTGCCTACCTCGCCCCAGTCCGGCCCCGCGAGAAATGCCGAGAATATGTAGGAGATGAAAACGAGCGACATCGCGAGGAAAATCCGTTCGACGACTTTTCGCGTTCCCCGGACGACGAGCCACCAGATCGCCGCAGATAGCAGCGGAATAGAAAAGTATCGGGAGATCCCAAACAACTCCGATGCCTGAGCCAACCCGACGAACTCAGAAATAACCACACCGGTGTTCGCGATCAACAGTGCGAGCATCACCAACGTAGTCAGCCGAACACCGAACTGTTCGCGGATAAGGTCTGCGAGCCCTTGGCCGGTGACAATGCCCATACGAACACACATTTCCTGGACGATGATCAGGCTGAATGCGACCGGGATCAGCGTCCATAACATCGTGTACCCAAACCCGGCTCCGACGGTCGAATAAGTCGCAATTCCGCTTGCATCGTTGCCCGCATTGGCAGCGATTATCCCCGGGCCCACAACTGCGAGAAGTACAAAGAGACGATATTCGGACAGACGGCGGCGTGCCGCGTTATACGAGAGACGCAGCCGATGGACGGGTGAAACGGAGGTAAGGAACCTTAGCATTGCAACTATCGCATTCCATAGAAACTCGCGGCCGGAGCGTTACGACCGCGAAGGTATGACTATAGTTGCAAACGAACGATTTGGGAAGTTTGGACACGAAGCGTCTGGCAATTTTGTGCGGATCGTACCGGAACAGGGGAAATGGCGAATTTTGTTCAGGCCTTTTTTCAATGATAATATTTGCTTATGTTAACAAGCTTTTCCATTCGGATACTTTCTGCGGCAGTGTTGCTGCTTTCCTTTGGGGCGAACTTCGCTTTGCCAGCTCAAACCCAGTTGGCCGCACGGGCAAAAACGGCAATGGTCGCCTCGCAGCACGAACTAGCGTCGCAGATCGGCGTCGATATTATGAAGAAAGGCGGCAATGCGGTTGACGCGGCGATAGCGGTCGGGCTTGCTCTCGCGGTCGTTTATCCCGAGGCCGGAAACATCGGCGGCGGCGGATTTATGGTCATCCGAAAAAAGGACGGATCGGCCTTCACCATCGATTACCGTGAAATGGCACCGGCCGCAGCACACCGCGATATTTATGTGGATAAGGACGGCAATTTGATCCGCGGCGAAGGTGGTTCGACCCGCGGCTATCGGGCGGCAGGTGTTCCCGGAACGGTCGCGGGATTTGAACTCGCCTTTAAGAAACACGGTTCTGGAAAAGTGACATGGGCCGATCTTCTTGAGCCCTCGATAAAGCTGGCTCGGGAAGGTTACATATTGAACTATCGGCTTGCCGGAATAATGAGGGCGTATGCGAGCGACCTTGAACTCTACGAAGACAGCAAGCGGATATTTCTGAACAACGGAAAATTCTTCGAGGCCGGCGACAGGCATATTCAAACTGACCTTGCGAACACGCTCGAACGGATCAAAAAAGACGGTGCGAAAGGTTTTTATGAGGGCCGGACGGCTGAGCTGATCGCCGCCGATATGAAGGCGAATAACGGCCTGATGACGGTAGAGGACCTCAAGAATTATAAGGCGATCGAGCGGACACCGCTTCGCGGAACGTATCGCGGACACGAAATAATTTCAATGCCGCCGCCGAGTTCGGGCGGGATCGTCCTGCTTCAGGTCCTTAATATGTTGGAAAAATACGACGTTAAGGCGATGGGGGCGAATTCGGCCGAGGCACTGCATCTTTACACGGAAGCATCGCGGCGGGCATTTGCCGACCGCGCAGAATATATGGCCGATCCGGATTTTGCAGATGTGCCGGCCGCAGAGCTTATCAAAAAAGAATACGCCCAAAGCCGCCTGACCGATTTCGATCCCAAAAAAGCCTCGACCAGCAAGGAAACAAAATTCGGATCGGTTGCTGTGAAAGAGGGAACTGAAACAACCCACTATACGGTGGTTGGCCCGGACGGCGACGTTGTTTCAAACACTTATACGATCAACGATCTCTTTGGAGCAAAGGTCACCGCCAAGGGAACCGGCGTTTTATTGAACGACGAGATGGATGACTTTGCCGCGCGGCCGGGCACGCCGAATCTTTTCGGACTGGTTCAGGGTGAACGCAACAAGGTCGAACCCGGAAAGCGGCCGCTGTCTTCAATGACGCCGACGATCGTGATGCGAAAGGACGGAAGTCCGTGGTTTGCGGTCGGTGCACGCGGCGGCCCGAGGATAATCTCGGCGGTGCTTCAAACCGTGATCAACGTGATCGACCACGGTATGGATATCCAGCAGGCGATCGCCGCGCCGCGAGTCCATCATCAGTGGCTGCCCGATGAGCTGATGTTCGAAAGCAACGGGTTATCGGCGGATACGATAAAGATCCTGACAGGCTATGGCCACAAATTCGCCCCGAGACCGATGAATCTGGCCTCCGCGACAGGGATAATGATCGACGAGAATGGAACGAAGATAGGGGCGATCGATCCGCGAAGCGACGGTGCGGCGATCGGCTATTGATCGCGTTCGAGCAGCTTTGTCGTGTTGTCAGTCACGCTCGAAGGTTCAGGTGTGAGTTCGTTGGTATCTCGCCATTTACCCGTTGAAGGTGCCGTATAGACATTTGCCGCAGGTGCTGAGATCTCTTTTGGTGCGGACGGCTCTTGAAATTGATGTACGCCGGCACCAGGTGCGAAAGCGGTCGGAGCACCGTCCTCGAACATCAAGGCATAAGCGGCACGTAAAAATCCTCCAACACTAAATATCACCGCGGCGATGACTACTGCGAATGGTTCTGCATCGGCTGCGATCGTGATCATCGTGATGATCGGAACGATCAAGAAAGCCAGAAGGAAAAAGAACAGCCCCTGCATCACACCCCGTTTGCGTGGCGAATTTCGAACAAATGGCTGAACACCGGAAACCGGAACTGCTCCATCGTTCGCGACGACCATCGCCACCCCGGTCAATGAAAATCCACAGCGGGAGCAGAACCTGGTCTGGTCGGAAGCCTGTTCTTGGCCGCATTTTGGGCAATGCATAGATTACGATTCTTCCTCTTTTTTCAGCAGCTTCGTCGTATTTTCCGTCACTGAACTTGGTACGGCAAACTCGCCTGTGTCGGGTGCTTTCCAGCCGCCTGCCTGCGGTGCCGTATAAACTGATGCGGGCTCGGTACGCGAGGGCGGAAGTGCACCATGATCCTGACGGCCGCTCATCTCGCCGCGTTGCATATTCGGATCAAACCGAGCAGGAGCAGCAAATTGTTTCGCCTGCGCTTTGCTTCCTGACGGCAAAACAAGCAAGGAGATCATAAGCAGCAATAGCGATCCAAAGATCGACAAGACGCCGAAAACGGGAACGATCGGGTCAAGGTCAAGGATCGCGCTGATCGGCGTCAGGATGAACAGGAATGAGATGAACCAAATAAGCGTAAAAGTGAGGCCGTTGCGGCGATTGAATAACGTAGGGCTCGTTTCATCCAGATGGACGTACTGGGGCAGAACTCCGCCGTGGACCAATAGTTCGGACACCAGGTCGAGTTGGAACCCACATCGCGAGCAAAATCTTGTTTCGGCTGAGGCCTGTTCCTGGCCGCATCTTGGACAATGCATCAACACCTCACTGCAAACTTCTTCCGTCGTCGAGAGAACAACGAATTTTTACACGAAAAAGTTCGGTTTGCAAAGATCAGCTTCTGCCGCCGGGCTCAGATCGCAGGAGATCTTCCGCGACTTCGAGGTGAAAAGTACTTCGCCGAATGCCTCTATGAAGTATCTCGGAAATTGGGGTTAATTCTTCAGGTGCGGGGATCAAACGGGCAAGGTCCTCATCAGAGGCCAGCATTTCCAGCCCGCGATCACACGTTTTGGCGACCTGTTCGAAATATTCGCCGATCGACTCCTTATCGGCTAACTCTTCAGGCAAGGTCCATTCGAACGGATCGTCCCACAAACGTGTCGTGATCCCGCCGAATATCATCTCTATTTCGGCGGCGGAGCGTATCAAATTTTCGCCGGCTGATGGGCTTCCCAAAAAAAGCGAGGCCTCCGGACAACGCTGCAGCAAAACCTGTAGCCGTTGATGGAGGCCCCGAAATTCATTTTCGAACGATTCGACGACGATCTGCATTTTTGATCGATCCGCGCAATTGAAACATTGACCGGAGGCCTAAATTTTCTATCGCCGGCTATTTTTTCGCAAACCGGCGGTCCTTTTCGTACATTCCGAGGCCGTAGTTTCTGCCCTTCCAGTTCATTCCGCTGCCGACGCGGCCTTTCACGCCTATCTGTGAGCCTTTTCCGGGAACAGCATTTTCGGTCAGAACCCAGATGGAACCCGTGCCGTCGCTGATCTTATATGCCCCGCCGCGAACCGGCGTTCCGGGAATGTTTAGGCCGTAACTGTCCTGAACGGTCCCGGCGATCGCGATGTCCTTGTTTTGATACCGGCTCGGATTCGCTTCAATGTCTGCAATGCTGACCCTCTTCGGGCAGGCGGCGGCAAATACGGCAACGAGCGTAACTATACCAATTATCGAAAGCTTTGTTAGGTGCTTCATATACATCTTCCTCTATTCAATTTTTCCGGGGAAGAGAACGTCCGACCTAGAGATTCAGTTAGTGCCAACTTAGTTCGCTGAAAAATCAAAAGAGCGGGGCATATCCGCATTTTTCAACAAAATGCTATTATTGAAAAGTTGCTGTGCCCACCATACCGCCGTTTGTCGCCTCACAAACCGGCGTAAGTCGATTATGTCGATAGGTTTCGAACGAAAATTACCGATAATCTCAGCCTTTGTCTTTCTTATGTTGGCGATGATCGGCTTTGTTTTCTATCAGAGCACGGTATCTTCGCAGCAAGCACTGGAATGGCAGCGACATTCGCAGGACATAATTTACAGATTGGATCAGATACTTTATCTTACGCTGGATTCCGAGGCGTCAGTGCGCGGTTTTACACTTGTTGCGAGCGACACATATCTCGATCCACACAGGAAAGCAGAACAGCAGATCCGTCAAAACCTTTTGTATCTTCGTCAGCGGTTTGCGCCGAACAAACCGCAATTGGACGAGCTCAGCCGGCTCGAGGCGTACAATTCCGAGTATTTTACGATCACCGCCGACGCTATCTCGACACGATCGAATGAAGGCGTTGAAGCGGCACAGGTCAAATTTTCTCCGCAACGTGTGAAATCGGCGACTGACCCGATGCGCGTTTCTATTGAAAAGCTGAAAGCCGACGAGGCAACGCTCCTCGAACGGCGTCAAAAGGGCCTTTCGGACAGTCTGTATCTGACGATCTGGATACTGATCGGATCAACCTTCGCCGGCGCGGGTGCTTTGGTCTTGGCAAACATATTTGTTGTTCGCGAATTCAACAAGAGGCGATCTGCCGAAACGGCGCTTGTTGAAGCAAATGAAGGGCTTGAGAAAAAGGTAAAGGAACGAACGATAAGTCTCGAAGCGGCGAACGAAGCATTGATGGGTATTGATGCGGAGCGCGACCTGCTTCTAAAGGGCGAACAGTCTGCCAGGCGCGAAGCAGAGATCGCTAATCGGCTTCGCGATGAGTTCATGGCGACCGTTTCACACGAACTGCGGACGCCTTTGAATTCGATCCTCGGGTGGGCACGGTTGTTGAAAGATGGTGACCTGGACGAGATCCAGATCGAAAAGGCTGTTTCAACGATCATTCGCAGTTCTGAAAATCAGAATCGCCTGATCGAGGACCTGCTTGATGTTGCCCGGTTGATCTCAGGAAAATTGAAACTTGAGAATGAGGAACTTGAGCTTGCTGAAATTGTCGGACATTCGGTGGAAAGCCTTCGGCCCACTGCCGACCGGCGCAATATTTCGATAACGTTTGAGTGCGACGAGTCAGCGGAAGTTTGGGTCAGCGGAGACAGAAACCGGATGGTCCAGGTGTTTTCAAATCTTATCGAGAATGCGATCAAATTCTCAGATGAGGGCGGAAAGATCCTGGTATCGATCGCAGCCGATGGCGATGCGGCGCGCGTGACGGTTCGCGACAACGGAGCGGGCATAAGTTCTGAATTTCTGCCGCAGGTGTTCGAGCGTTTTAGACAAGATGCAGAACGCGTCGGAACTGATAATGCAGGCCTCGGCCTCGGGCTTGCGATCGTCAGAAATCTTGTCGAGCTGCACAATGGTTCGGTTTCGGTCCGCAGCGAAGGCGTGGGGAAAGGATCGGAATTTACCGTTACGCTGCCGCTTTTAGGCGCTGAGACGATTCGGGAGGCCAATGATGTTTCGCACGACCTCGAGCAGGTCCGAGCCGATGATGTCAGGGTTGCGGTCGAGTAAACCGGCGTGCGTTCTGCCATATCCGGTCTGCACCATTGCGGTGCCGATGCCGGCGTTGAACCCCGTTTGAATATCCAGCAATTTATCTCCGATCATCCATGAACCGTTCATCTCGATCTGATGATCCCGGCACGCTGCGTTGATCATTCCCATGCCGGGTTTTCGACATTCGCAGCCGGCGTCCGGCAGATGCGGGCAAAAATAGAACGCATCGATGAGGCCCGAAAGTTCAACCGCCATCGCCTCGTGGATCGAGTGCATCGCCTCTTCGGTATAAATTCCGCGGCCGATGCCGGATTGGTTGGTAACGACGACGATCTGAAAATCCGCCGCGCGAAGCAACTCCAGAGCTTCGCGTGTGTAATCGAACACCCTGAGATCATCGACCCGCGAGAGGTAATTCACCTCTTCTACAAGCGTCCCGTCGCGATCGATAAATGCCGCTTTCTTCATTCCTGTTCAATTATCGATAACGGTTCGGCGAGACGCAAAGCCGCCGTTTCGAACACGCGTTCGACCGACACGCCTGTCATACAGCGATGATCTATAGGGCAATCGCGAAGCATGCACGGCGAACATTCGACAGGATGCCGTATCACCTCCGCATTCGCCGCAAATGGCCGGGTCGTGACGTCGTTTGTCGGGCCAAATATAACCAACGTAGGCGTTCCGACCGCCGCCGCCAGATGTGCCAAACCCATATCATTTGATACGAAAAGATCCGCAACGGAAAGCACGGCAGCCGCTTCGGCGAGATCGGTCTTTCCGGCCAGCACGATCGGTTTGTTGTTCGAAAGGGAAGCGAGCTTTTCCGCGACATCGGCTTCATTCGCCGAGCCCATTATTACAACGTTCGCATTCATCTCCTGCTGAAAGCGATCATTCAACGCCGCAAACCTTTCGACCGGCCATTGCTTTGCACGGGAATTTGTCGCTCCCGGGCCGAATGCGATGATCGTCCGATCCGGATCGACCCCGGCGGCGGTTAAAATTTCGCGGGCTTTTTTCTGACGCTCGTCTGATATATCAAGATGAATGTCGGGTGCGTTCGAACCGACGGTCTCGGTTCCGAGCAGACGTTTTTCGGCCTCTTTAACGAGTTCGAGATAATAAAAGGCCTCGTGCGTGCGGCCTTTCCATTCGGGAACGGGAACAGGATCGGTCAGCAGCAGCCCGCGAAGGTCTTTGTTAAAACCGATGCGGCGGGGAATTCGGGCAAGCCGCGTGACCAAAGCGGATTCGAATGAATTTGTGAACAAGATCGCCGCGTCAAACTTTTCGCGCCGGAGCATCTCGGCTTCATCGAGCGTCGGGCCCGGCCGCCGCGGTTTCTTGTCGAACGTCACTATCTCATCGACAAAATCTGCATCGCGGAAAATGCCTTCTGCCCACGGCCGTGTCCAAAGCGTTAGGTGCGAATCCGGAAAGATGCGGTTCAATTCGCGCATCGCGGGGATCGTCATCACCGCATCGCCGATCCAATTTGTCCCGCGGATCAATATCTTCATTCAGCTCATCAGGCGAAGGCCCGTCTGATATCATAAGGCCTCTTCCCCGTCTAAACGAATTCGCCTGATGAGACCACGGATCAATTATCGATCGTAATCGTCTCGTCGCCCAGCGTGCTGTCGGCCACCTGTTTTACGAGCCCGACGCCCGGTGCGAACCAGTTGGTCGTTTTGACGCTTGCGGCCTCATAGCCGCGGCCGCTGACGGTCAGGTTTATTTTGATCACGCTTTCGATCTTCACAGTTTTATAGTCTGTGCCGTTCACGTTCAGGTTTTCGTCCGCGGCAACGACCTTGCTTTTAACATTTGCCTTTCCGGTCGCGTTCGCGTTAACGGGCCCCGCGGCCACGTTTACCTTTAGGTCATAGTTCGCTTCAAACTCCTTGCCCGGCGTCGCCACGCGGGGCAGAGTTACGCCGTCGCTTTTTACCGTCTCCATCGTGAAATTCGCGTTCTTCATCACGCCTGTGTTGGTGAATTCGGCGGTGCGGAGGCCTTCCGATTCGCAGACCCAATTATTTGTGACCGTCAATCCGGAACTGAATGTCCGGGTCTCGATAAAACCGTTTTCCGTGATCGCTGACTGAGCCAAAGTATAAGTGTCCGAGCCGGAGCCTGCGATCTTGTACTTCGTTTGTTTCGCCGCCGAGACCGGATAATAGTCGAGCGAGCAATTTCCGGAAGTCATTTCAGCGGCAGCGTCCGGGTTAGGTGCAGGCGAGGCGGAATTCGCGGCAGCTTCGGCTGCGTTCGAAACTGATGTTGAATTGCTTGCCGCTGAATTCGAACCCGTGTTTCCAGTCAAGCGGTCCATTACGCCGCCGCACGCTGTGAACAAAAATGAGAACGCGAACACCGCCGCTATTGCCGCTATGTGAAGTCTCGATCCGTTACATCTGTGAGCTAAATGTGCCATTATCTCTCCTTTTGGGATGTCTGAAACCGCGATCCGGTGAAGGATCTGAAGATGAATACTGTTTTTAGATTCTCTCACAGCCGCCGCAATTGTCGGAACAGCCTCAGGTATGTGTTGGGTATTAGCGGAAAGCAGCCCGTCGATTACCATCGACGGTTCTGACTGGATCGCAACCGAAAAGGTTCGTCCAATATGAAAAGTTATAGATATCTGAAAAGCAGGAAACCTATAAAAATTAAAACGATTAACAAGCCTACAAAACCAACCTTTCGGTCGATGCCAATGGTTGCGATAAGAAATTCCGCAGGAATCAGGATCAGTTCCAACAGTTCAATAAGGGCTCCTTTGATCGCTTTAAAAGGGCTATACATTTGAAGGATTGTACATCTCGCCTCTCCGAGCCCCCATCGACTGCCGTCCAGATCCGTTCGATCCGCGCAAATTAATGATCCCCGTAAACGACCCTTGTTGAAATTGAGTAGGTGTACTCCTTTATAAAACCAGATGCTGAGTAAATCACAGAATTGCTCGCACTAGCTGGACCGTTTTTGTATTCCCGAAACCAAAGTTAATCATGGGACGTCGTGAGATGAATCCCAGTTATCCGGAGTGCATCGGCGTAGGCGGTTCTTGATCATGACCGATGCTGTGAAAATCGAATACTTTTCAAGAGCCTGAACGGCGTATTCGGAGCAACTCGGGTAAAATCGACAAAAGCAAGCATTTTTTTTCTTATACCTCTTACTCAGGTGTTCTTGCCAGATTCTTTGAATTGCAAGCACAACCAACCTATTCAAGAACGGGGGGTTATTGTTGGAATTGGATAATCTGTTCTTCATAGTTTTTGGACCCACACTGTGGACAGGATCTCAGCCGTTCAATTTCACTATGGTACAACTCTTTGTTTCGGGAATGCTGGGCTGCGGCACCAAGTGACAAACCACAAGTAGCACAGCCCCCTAAACCGGTCGCACCTTGCATAAGTCCCTCCTTTAGTTCCTTTTTTTCTATCTCAACCTCACGGGAAACTAACGAGTGCCAAACTTTACCGCAGCTATTGCACGAACGACGAAATTCTTCTGCAATGGCTACCTTTGTGGCGAACCGAGAAGGAACTTCTAAGGCCTGAAGCTCGGGAAGACCCGATAAGGGTACCCATCTTCCGTTCTCTAGATTCGTGGTTACTAAATCTCCCGCAATAGCTTCACCTGAAAGGATCTTTTCCTTCACCTCTTTAAGCGTTAGTGGTCCCTGTGTCTTATCATTAACGTAAATCCAATATCCCATAATGTTCCTTCAGTCGTTCGCAATGTTGCAAACATACTTTTAACCGGTTAGACCCCATTGTCCGAATTCATTCACAAGGGATCTGATCTTTAAGTGATAAAGTAAACCTACTGAGCAAATCCGACAAGTTCACAAGATTCGCGACATCCGGTCACGCCTATCTTTCTCGTGCAAAGTTGCAATGTTGGTAGGCTAGTCTTGACCGCTTGTAGCGATCATTGGGTGCCCAAATGTGTGGAGATCTACGCTGTTCAACCGCTTGACGGGGACGCGGCGTTCGATCGTCGGTGATGAGCCGGGATAAGTTGTCACAACGAGTCCCAAGACGTCATTTCACGCCTTTCATCATTTCGGTGTGATTGTTGAGAATTTGGGTTGTGGTGATGGGATTAGGGGTTAAGGACCAGTTGTTGGGTTCGAAGGTGCCGCCGAGGATGATGCCGTCGGTTCGCGGGAACATATAACCGGCACCGAGGTAACAGTAATCGACCTCCGGTTGGGGGAGTAGCACCGCAAGCTGGCCTCGAACGGGGATGAGTTTGTCGTCATTGAACAGCGAATGCGAGCCGAGCCCGGTGCAATTAAAGATCACCTGTTCAGATAGACGGAGAACTTCTTCGCGGTCCTTAAATTCCTTGACCACCAGTTTACCGCCGGCGGCGTAAAAATCATGCAACAGTTTAGAGAGATAAACCTGCGGTTCGATCAGCATAGTACTGTATTGGCGGACGATCGGAGCGCCGAAGTAGTTGTCGGGGTCGCGGTGGACGGTACGATTCGGGTAGAGATCGTCGCCGCCTGGCAGTCCGCCCACAAGGCTGATCTCGGCCCGGTGAAGCGAGAAAGTGTCGATCCAGCGAACGCCGTATTCCTTGCCGACCATCAACTGAAAGGCTCGATTCGCCGTTCTAGTTGACTTGTGAAAGGCTTCGATGAACGTTGGAGTCGCGTAGTCCTGATCGTAAACACCTGTCGGCGACCAAAAGCCGCCAGCGATGTTTGAGGTTGTGTCGGGCGGCAGTTCGCGTGCATAGATGGTCACATTGGGTGTGCCGTCCGAATATCGCCGCTGAAGCATTAATGCGGTGGAGAGCCCGTTAACTCCGCAGCCGATGACGGCAAAGCGTCTGGATGCTTGTTTCTGATTCGGACGCGTTTGCGGTGGCGCGGGGAGATCTTTCAGCAGATCTATCGCTTCGACCGCAGTTCCCCAGGAAAGCGTGATGCCCGCTCCGCCGTGGCCGTAGTTGTGGATGATCAGCTTGGTGCCAGCTTTTTCCGCTTCGACCCGATAGCCTTGGTCTCGGTAAGGCCGCAAGCCAACGAGCTCACGGATGATGCGGTCGCGGGATACCTTTACCGGAGCCAGCCTGCGTCTTGTCTGTCCAAATGCCGGACGAGCCGCCAACGCAACGCCTGCGGCCGTTAGCCCTGCCTGAAGAAACGATCGGCGATCAAATGATTGTGCTTGAGCGAAAGCCATCGTGTAGCGAAACTTACGAATGGATAATACCACGAGTGCGGGACCCGGTCGCTTTCGTCTTCTGCCTCTGCTTTGTTGTAAGCGGCCAAGCGGATGCGTAAGATGGTAGGTTATGTCTTTACCGCTTGTTGCGATCATTGGGCGCCCGAATGTGGGGAAATCTACGCTGTTCAACCGTTTGACGGGAACGCGGCGTTCGATTCCCGGCGATTCGTGCCTACTGATAGTTTATATATTCTGTATTTCTTCGATCATTTCAAGCCAAAGGTTTAGGGTAAGGTCTTCGCGTTCGGGGTTGCCGAGATAGACGCGGAGTTCGTCATAGTAACGCTGCTTTAAAGTCTCCGGGTCAAAGGGAACTACGCGAGCGAGGTGTTTTACGTCCTCGCGGTCCCGTGCCGAGTTTCGTTCGATCTTCACCAGTGCCACGTCATACGGATCGAGCGAGAAGAGTCTCAAGTGTTCGAAAGTGCCGCTAAAGTTATCGGTCATTCGTTCTTCATAGTTTTCAGGAAGATTCGCGATGCCGACCCGGTCGAGATAGAGTTTGTGGCGTTTATGCAGAGCCGAACCTTTCCCAGCAAGTTCCCAAACTGGCGAATCCCGAGCGACGAGCGACAATGCGTCGAGATCGACCGTCGACCTTTCGGAGCCATATAACACCGTTACAACAAAACCGCCGAGACAATGCAGTTGAGTTTCTTTTGAAAGTAGGCCGTCGATCTCTTTGAGAAAGGAAAGCCATGGTTCGGGCAATTGGATCTTATTCATAATGATTTAGATCTCTCGGCGTTAAGTCGGCCAGCAAGTTCCAATATCGGGCGTTCGTCGGACGGTTTGTGGCGAGCCAGCGGCGTTCGGCGTTGGTCATGCCTTCGTTGCAGAGCGTGTCTTCGCGGACGAGCATTGAGCGTTCGAGCTCGGCTTCGCGTGAGCGGAGAAGTTTTGCAAGCGAACTATTACTTTTTCTTTCTGCCAAACCGCCGGCCACATTCAAAAGGAAACCAAGACGGTTTTGAAGATCGTGCATTTTAGCGACGTGTTTGACCTCGCGCCAATTCATTTCGGGGAACGCGAGCAAAAGCCACGGAAGTGCCTCGACCGCTCTAGCCTCTCGTTGCGGGGCGTTCAGAGCTGAAAGCAGCACGTCCGCCGGATTTTTCAGGCTGGGCCGCTTGCGTCGCAGATGCGAAAACCCCAGGTATCCGAGATCGGCAAGATCGGCGGCGAGTTGAGCGTCGCTTACCGTTGGCAGTTCGCCTGAGGCAAACTGCGCCGGCAGTTCGGTCGGTGGCAGATCAAAAAACTTCGCCGCCTTTTTATGCAGTCGTTCGGTCATCGGACGCTTTCCTGTTTCCAACAGCGAAAGATAGGTCTGCGACACACCTAGAGCATTCGCCGTCTGCCGCTGTGTCCGCCCGTGCTTCTTCCGATAATGTGCTAATTCCCGCCCTGTCATACAAGACAATTTTATTTCAATGATCAGAATATTACAAGCGTGTAATATTCTATTGTGCAAATGTGGCTCGATGGCTTCTGGAGCGAGGCGGCGGGCTATTTGTAACGGCTTCCGCGGATGCGTAAGATGATAGGTTATGTCTTTACCGCTTGTTGCGATCATTGGGCGCCCGAATGTTGGGAAATCTACGCTGTTCAACCGTCTGACGGGAACGCGGCGTTCGATCGTCGGCGATGAGCCGGGGATAACACGGGACCGTATCTATGGCGAGGTCGATTGGCGGTCGAAGACGTTTGAGCTGGTGGATACGGGCGGGATCGTGCCGGACGATGAAGCCATCATTCCTGCAAATATCTTCAAACAGGCCGGATTTGTGATCCAATCCGCTCAGGCGATCATCTGGGTGGTTGACGCGCGTGCGGGTGTAACTCCGCTGGATGAAGAGATCTCGGTTTACCTGCGGAACATCGGGAAGCCGGTGTTCATTGCGGCGAACAAGGCCGAATCGCGAAAGATCGAGGACGAAGCGGGCGAATTTCATATGTTCGGTTTCGACGTCTCGCCGCTGTCGGCGGAACACGGAACTTCGGTCGGCGATATGACCGACAAGATATTTGAGGTGCTCGAGTTTCCGGAAGAGGAAATGGAGGAAGACACCCGCGAGATAAAGCTGGCGATAGTCGGGCGGCCAAACGTAGGGAAGTCGTCGCTTCTGAATCAGCTTTTGGGTGAAGAACGCGTGATCGTTTCGCCGATCGCCGGAACCACGCGCGACGCGATCGACACACAGCTTGAGGTCGATGGCCAAAAGTTCACGGTGATCGATACGGCCGGAATCCGGCGAAAGGGCAAGACGGTCGAAATGGCCGAGAAGATGTCGGTCGTGATGGCGGTAAAGGCACTCGAACGCGCGGATGTTGCGTTGCTCGTGATCGACGCGGTCGAAGGCATCACGCATCTGGACGCGAACATCGGTGGTTATGCGGTCGACGCGGGCTGTTCGGTGATCATCGTTGTGAACAAATGGGACGCGCTCGAAGAAAAGGAAACGAATACGATCTATGAGTTCGAACACAAGATGCGGCAGAGCCTGAAGTTTCTCGATTGGGCGCCGATGGTGACGACGTCGGCGTTGACCGGACAACGCGTGACAAAGCTTTTGCCTTTGGTGATAAAAGCAAATGAAGCTCGGAATTTTCGTGTGCCAACATCGCAGCTCAATAAGTTTTTTGAAGAGAACATTTCGCAGCCGCAGGGCGGCACTGCTCCGGCTCCGGTCAAGGGCGGAGTTTCGCGCTTGAAGGTGCAATACATCACGCAGGGCGGAATGCGTCCGCCGCTATTCGTGCTTTTCACATCCGGTGGAAACAAGTCGGGATTACACTTTTCTTACCTGCGATATATCGAAAACCGCCTCCGCGATGAATTTGAGTTTTTTGCGACTCCGATCAGGCTGAAAGAAAAACACAAAATGGATAAGAGAAGTGGTAAACGGTGAGTGGTGAGTGGTAAATGGTGAGTGGTGAGTGGTGAGTGAAGAATGGTATGGCGGAAAGTGTGTTGAAGACTAAGTCGTATGATTTTGCCCTTCGGATCGTGAAGCTTTATAAGTATGTTGCTTCGGAGCACAGAGAATACGTGCTTTCGAAACAGATCTTGCGAGCGGGCACATCGATCGGTGCGAACGTTGAAGAAGCCGGGCAAGGACAATCGAAGGCGGATTTTATACATAAGCTTTCGATCGCACAAAAAGAAGCATTCGAAACTCATTACTGGTTGAGACTATTAAAGGACAGTGAATATTTGACTCAGTCGCAAGCTGATTCGTTGATCGCCGATTGCATTGAATTGCAAAAGCTTTTGACTAGTTCGATCAGGACGGCGAAGGCAAGGGCAAAACGTTAGCGCGGAAGCTGACTTACCACTTACCACTAACCGTTTACCGTTAAGCAATGATGGATGAAATTCTCTTATTGATACGAATCGCTTTGTTCGCGATCTTTGCACTAGCGGGGATCGGGAAGCTGATGGACATTGAAGGCTCGGAGAAGGCCGTCAAGGGTTTTGGCGTGCCGGATGCGTTGGCAAAGCCGGTCGGGATCGGGCTGCCGATATTTGAGATATTTCTGGCGTTCGGGTTCTTATTTATTGCGACGTCGTGGTTCGCGGCTGTTTTGGCGGTGCTGCTTATCGCGGTTTTTCTTGGCGGAATGATCTATCAGATCGCACAGGGAAACGCGCCGGATTGCCATTGTTTTGGGCAGATCCACAGCGAACCGGTCGGGAAAAGCAGTTTGATAAGGAATGGCATTTTTGGTGTGCTCGCGCTCTCGCTGGCCGTGCAGGGAAGCGACGGGCAGGGCGCGAGTTTGGTCAGTAACAATTCTGGTATGGCATCTACGTTAATAATGATCTTGGTGTTGGGGCTGCTTGCGGTCGCCGTTTATTTCTTGAAGCGCATTTTTGATCAACAGGGCGAGATAATGCGGCGGATCGAATTACTAGAAGTGATCTCACGAGACGGCGGGCAGGTCGAACGCGTCGAAGGTGTTCCGCCGACCGAAGGTTTGGCCATTGGTTCGCCGGTGCCGAACTTTGCACTGATGTCTATTGAAGGTGAAACGGTCAGCCGTGATGATGTTTTTGGAAATGGCAGGCCTTCCCTGGTGTTTTTTGTTAGCCCCGAATGCGGGCCGTGTAAGGCTTTGTTCCCGGAGATAAAGAAATGGCAGGCTGAGCTCGGAGAAAAGCTCGATCTTATATTTTTCAGCAGCGGCACGATCGAAGACAACAAAGCGAAGTATGGCGATGCGGAAAATATTCGTATTTTGATCCAGGAAAAACGCGAGGTGGCCGAATCGGTCAAGGCCCAATGGACGCCGGCGGCACTTTTTGTCGATCGAAACGGGAATATTGCCAGCTATGTTTCGACCGGTGACAAGGCGATCAAAGATCTGATCGAGGAGCTTCGGTCCAGGGATCTTGCCGATGATTACGTTTACGTCGCGAATATGAACGGCCTCTCGCAGCCGCTGAAGATCGGTGAACGCGTGCCGGAGTTTTCTTTTGAAGCGGTAAACGGGGAAACGCTGAACGCTGATTCGATAACCGGCCGAAAGACGCTCGCAGTGCTTTGGGGTATGACGTGTCCGCATTGTGTGGATATGCACGAGGCTCTTCTTGAATGGGATCGATCGCGCAACGGGAACGATCCGAATCTTTTGGTGCTCGTTAGCGGCGATGAAGAAGAAGCTGCGCGAGGCCTCGGCTTTTTATCGCCCACGGTGGCCGGAAAAGGCAGCGAACTGGCAAAAAGCATCGGCCTGCAAGGTACGCCTTCGGCTATCTTGATCGACGAACACGGAAAGATCACGAGTTCGAACGCGACCGGAGCCGAAAAGATCTGGGCACTGATCGGGAAAAGGCTTTAATGTTTCGGATGGCATAATTAGTAATTTCGTAATTATTAATTATTAATTACTAATTACTGATCTAGATGAAATCGATCGATTGGCAAGTAACCGCTACTGATGGCGAGGCTCGAACGGGAACGATAAGCACGAGGCGCTCGGTTATCGAGACGCCTGTTTTTATGCCTGTCGGCACGCAGGGCTCGGTAAAAGGCGTTCGGTTCGAATGGCTGGAAGACGAACTTGATGCACGGATAATTCTCGGCAATACATATCATCTTTTTTTGCGTCCCGGGCCGGATATCATTCGAGGGCTTGGCGGGCTTCATAAATTCACCGGTTGGAACCGTACGTATCTGACCGACTCGGGCGGGTTTCAGGTCTTCTCGCTTACCGATCTAAGAAAGCTGAACGAAGAGGGCGTCGAGTTTCGCTCGCATCTGGATGGAAGCAAGCAGTTTTTGTCGCCCGAAGTTTCGATGGAGATACAGGCGGCTTTGGGTTCTGAGATCGTGATGGTCTTTGATGAATGTCCGCCGGGCGATGCGGGCTATGAAGCGACAAAAAAGAGTCTTGAGTTGACGGCACGCTGGGCGGCAAGATCGAAGGCGAGGTTTGATGAGCTACACAAAAAGGGTGCCGATACGGGCAGAGTTCAGAGTTCAGACTCTAGCCTTCGATCCCTTGAAGAGCAAGCTGAAGCTTGTACTCTAAACGGCGGGCAGGCTTTGTTCGGGATAATTCAAGGCGCGGGGCATTTCGATCTGCGGAGTGAAAGTTTGGAACGAACGGTCGATATCGGATTTGATGGTTACGCGATCGGCGGATTGAGTGTCGGCGAAGAGAAGAGCGTTATGTACGGCGTGCTCGAATACATCGCACCGAAGATGCCGGTCGATGCGCCAAGATACCTGATGGGCGTGGGAACTCCCGAAGACTTGATCGAAGCGGTTTCGCACGGCGTCGATATGTTCGATTGCGTTATGCCGACGCGGAACGGGCGGACGGGAAGCGTGTTTACATCACGCGGCAAGATCAATATCAGGAACGCGAAATTTGCGACAGACAGCGAGCCGCTCGATCCCGAATGTGGCTGTTCCGTTTGCAGACGCTATTCACGCGGATATCTTAGACATTTAAATAACGCAGGCGAAATGGCAGCGGCGACGATGCTTTCGCATCACAATCTTGCGTTTTACCTTGACACTATGCGTCGCATTCGGCAATCTATCCAATCCGGTGGTTTCCGCGAATTCAAAAAAGAATTTCTAAGTAAATTACAGGAGAATGACGGCGAACGGGTTTGATAAACCGCGTTCGACGCTATATTATTTTCCTTTTGTCCGTACTACCAATTATAGATGATGTCATTTTTACTATTATTTCAAAGCGACGGCGGCGGCTTGATATGGGCCATATTGCCGTTCGTTATAATATTCGCGATCTTTTATTTTCTTGTGATACTTCCGCAGAAGCGTCAGAAACAGCAACTGCAGGAGATGATCTCGAATCTTAAGATAAATGACGAGGTCGTGACCAATGGCGGTGTTATCGGGAAGATAAAGGAAATAAGAGAGAACAGTTTCATTATCCATAGCGCGGAAAAGTCGCTGCTTGAAGTCGGTAAAAGCGCCGTTGTCGGCAAAAAGGCCTAGCTTTACTTTAGAACGTGTTTTAAGGCCGCCCACCTACCCGTTTCGTTAAACGGGAAATGAATTTTGGTGCGAACGGCGGATCGTAAAAAATGAAGAAGAACAAACTTTGGATCAGGACAGGGTTGATCGTCGTGATCACCTTGATCGGTATTTACCTGGTATTCGGCCCGCGAACCACGCCCAGCCGTGCCGACTTCACTTGGGAAGGCATCAAGGCAAATCTTGCCAATAACATAAATCTCGGCCTTGATCTAAAGGGCGGCTCGCATCTGGTGATGCGCGTCAATACTGACGATTACCTTAAAACGCTGACCGAAAACAATGGACAGGCGGCTATGCTTGCCGCTCAAGATGCAAAGCTGCCTGTGACGAACTACACCGTTGAAGCAGCGGACGGAACCTATTCGATTACGATAAACCTTTCGGATGCTAACCAGGCACAGGCTGTGATCGATGCTGTAAGGGCAAAGGTAGATCTGATCGATTGGAACGAATCTAATGACGGAACTTCGGTTTCTTGGTCGCTTCCCTCGACCATGCAGACGATATTGAAGAACCAGGCGGTCGATCAGGCGTTGAGGATAATTGAAAGCCGCATTGACCAATTCGGTGTTGCCGAACCCACTTTACAGAAGCATGGCTCAGAGGCTTCGGCACAGATACTTCTTCAGATGCCGGGTGTTGACGATCCTGAGCGTATAAAGGAAATCCTTCGGGCTGAAGCGGAGCTATTTCTGATGAAGGTCCAGGGTGGCCCAAATCCAGCGCCATTCGACCGTTTTCCAACTAGAGAAGCGGCGGTCCAGTCGCTCGGCGGCATCATTCCCACAAATAGGCTCGTACTTCCATACACCGAACGCCAGGCCGCGGCAGACACGCCCGCCGGCCAAGAACCGTTAAAGGAATGGGTGATCGTAGAATATCCTGCAGTGATCGATGGAAGCGAACTCCGAAGTGCGAGTGCCGTTTCACGCACAGGAAATGAATCAGATTACCAGATCAATTTCGCTTTGAAGCCATCAGGTGCTCAAAAATTTGGGGACTGGACTGGACGAAACATCAATAATTACATGGGCGTTGTCCTGGGGACTGATGACGTTAGGGAAGTGAAGTCGATCGCGTTTATCAGGTCGCAGATCTTCGACAGCGGAGAGATCTCCGGAAGTTTTCTAAAAAAAGATGCCGAAGACCTCGCATTAACGCTTCGCTCCGGGGCTCTTCCGGCAAAGATCGAATATCTTGAAGAGCGTACAGTCGGCCCGAGCCTTGGTGCGGATTCGATCCGTTCGGGTGTTACTGCATCGTTGGCAGGGATGGTGTTCATCATCATTTTCATGCTCATCTATTACCGAGGTTCGGGTATCAATGCAGTGATCGCGCTTATCCTGAACTCGATCCTGACGATCGCCGGGCTGGTTATGCTGAACTCGACGCTAACGCTTCCCGGTATCGCCGGATTTATCCTGGGCGTCGGTATGGCCGTTGATGCGAACGTTCTTATATTCGAGCGAATGCGAGAAGAATTGCGGGCCGGGAACGACGTGGCAAAGGCCGTTATAACCGGCTTTGACAGGGCGTTTATCACGATCATTGATACGAACGTGACGACGATAATCTCATCGCTCATTCTGTATCTATTTGGATCAGGTCCGATCAGGGGATTTGCGGTCACGCTTATTCTTGCGTTGTTGATCAACCTTTTCACGGCGGTATTTGTTTCACGAACGATATTCCTCTGGATATTGGAACGAAATCCGAACCTGAAGAAATTAAGTATTTAAGTCTTTGAATTTTGCCATTGCAGAAAGCTAGCGTAATTGGCGACCACACGTAACAATGTTTGAGTTTTTTACAGATCTTAAGGTTGATTGGATGGGATGGCGGAAACCGCTCATCTTTATTTCAGTCGCAATGCTTATCGCCGGGCTGGTCTCGGCAGGCGTCCGACAGTATAACGGCCTGGATCCGTTTAACCTGGGAGTCGATTTTAAAGGCGGCACGGTGCTTACGGTAAAGTTTCGCGAGAAACCGGCAGCGGACGAAATAAGGGCCGCCCTTTCAGCCAGCGGAATAAGTGATTCGGTGATCCAGGATTCGACCGACAAAACAGATGAAGTTCTGATAAAGATACCGATAATTGAAGGGGCCGAAGCTGGAACGGCGCCTGAGCCTGCGCCTGCCGCACAAACGAATACAAACACCGCTCAGCCCGATGCTGGTGCTCCGCCTGTGGCCGGTCAGACGCAGGTTGACCGCGGTAGACAGGCAGTAAAAAAAGCTCTTGATGCGTTTGGTAAAGAAGCTGATCCGACCCTTCCGCTCGAACAAGATCAAAATGCCGCTTACAAGATCGTCGGAACTGACTCGGTCGGACCGATCGCCGGTGAGCAGCTTCGTGATGCGGCCGTGATCGCAACATTGCTTGGCCTCGTTGGGATGCTTTTGTTCATTGCCTATCGGTATGACTGGACCTATGCGGCCGGAGCGGTGGTTGCGGTGTTCCATGACGTGCTTGTCACGCTCGCGTTCTTTTCGATCTTTCAATGGGAAGTAGGGTTGACCGTTTTGGCGGCAATGCTGACGCTCGTCGGTTTCTCGGTAAATGACACTATCGTTATCTTTGACCGTATTCGGGAAAACACGGTGTTGAACCGCGGCGAAGATCTCTACTCAGTTACGAATCGTTCGATCAATCAGACGATGTCACGAACGGTCGTTACCAACGGGCTAACTTTCCTCTCGGTGTTGGCACTAGTGCTGTTTGGCGGCGAAGTGCTGAGAAGTTTTTCGCTCGCATTGTTTGTTGGTGTGATCGTCGGAACTTATTCGACAATTGCGGTCGCAAGCCCGATCGCTATCTGGTGGCAAAGTAAGATCGGCAAAGCGGAAATGAAAGACGTGGTTTCGGAAGAAGTTACTGCTGCGGGTCAAAAGATCGCGTCTGCCTCAAGGCGTTCCGTGACTCGGCGACCGGTAACCCGATAGGCCGGTTACCCGAATTATTTTGTAAGGATTTGTAGATTTAATAAAATTGCTTAACTTATTCTTGACTTTCATAAGCGGAATAAATAGACTTTCTAACGTTGCTGGTCAATTGAATATAGAGAATTTGTAGTTCCGTTTTTGTTTCAGGTTCAAAAAGGGGATCGATAACTTTTGTTTGCATTGCCGGCAGAAACCCATTCGAACCCGCACTTGATGAACGACGGTTCAAGATTCGTTGAATTAGAATTGCAAATCCTTACAGTAGCCGCGTTTATAACGGTTACAACGGTAGAATTGCAAATTTCATCAGAATCTTAGAAAGCCAATGTGCTTTGACCGGAAAAGTTTGGCACCGGAATACGGCCGAAATTCGGGAGGATAGAAATATGTTAGACCAATTAGTTGAATCGAAGAGCAATGCAGATATTGACTCCAAGCGCGGCGGATTCGTACTCACGACGCTTGTGATCATGGTCTCGATCTTGTTCAGCGCTTATCTCTACAGCCTTTTCGCTAAAGAGTACGGCGTTGGCGGCGGCGACCTGAGCCTGGAGACATTGGTTGCTCCGCCTGTGATCGAAGAAGCCCCGGAACCGGAGCCTGAAAAGCAGCCGGAAGATAAGCAGAAGGATCCGAATGTTGATATTCGCCAAAAGATTATCGCGACCATGGACGAGCCACCGCCAAAGGTTCCGGACAGGGTCAGCAATGAAGCATCCAAGATCCCGCCTCGCGACCCGAATAGATTTACTGTTCAAGGCGATAGGAACTTTACTGCGGCAAATGCACCACCGCCGGACTACAGTGGTCGTGTTAACACGACCGGTACCGGAAGTAACAGCGGAGCGACCGGCCAGGGTGGAGACAGCGACACAGGTGGAGCTCCACCGCCGCCACCGCCACCTGCGAAAAAGCCAGTACCGAAACAGATATCGGGTGGTGTACTAAACGGTAAGGCCCGCAGCCTTCCGAAACCGCCATATCCAGCAGCAGCACGTGCAGTGCGCGCGGGCGGGCCGGTAACGGTTCAGGTATTGATCGATGAGAACGGTAACGTTGTCTCGGCAAGCGCTGTAAGCGGACATCCGCTGCTTCGTGCCGCCGCAGCTTCGGCCGCACGCGGTGCAAAGTTTAGCCCAACGATGCTCTCCGGCCAACCAGTAAAGGTGTCCGGGGTCATTACATACAATTTTGTCGCTCCATAACTGTGAGCGAAGAGACGAAAAGGCCTTGCAACATAGGCCTTTTCAGTTTGATAGAAAGTTCGGCATTGATAGAGATTTCTTAGATTCATTGGAGGAAAAACCATGACTTTTTTCGCTAGCCTGATGGGCTCATTTCTTCTTTTCTCTGCTTCGGCAGATGGAAAGATCTCGTTCGGCTTTTACGACATTATTTCAAGCTTAACGATCCCGGGTTGGGCCGTTATCATCACGCTGCTCGTCCAGTCTGTTTACCTTATTGCTGTAGGCATCGAGCGATGGCTCACCTATAACAAGGCCAAACAGCAATCGCGTCAATACGCTCCGAAAGTTGCCCAGGCACTTAAGAACAGCAACATCGACGAAGCTATCAGCATTAGCGACCGCCACAAGGATTCGCACCTTGCAATGGTCGTCTCGTCAGGACTGAAGGAATTCAGTGCCCATCAAGGTGCCGGTGAGATCACCGCCGACGAAATGGAAGCTTCGAAGCGTGCACTTGAGCGTGCTATCGCCGTTAAGACCGCTGAATTGAAGCGCGGCCTTTCAGGTCTCGCAACTGTTGGTTCGACCGCTCCGTTCGTCGGACTGTTCGGAACCGTTGTGGGTATCATCGGCGCATTCGTTGCTCTTGCACAGGCTGAAAATGCCGGTATCGGCGCCGTTGGTGCTGCTATCGCTGAAGCTCTTGTTGCTACGGCATTCGGTATCGGTGTGGCGGTTCCCGCTGTGTGGCTGTTCAACTACTTTACGAACAAGGTAACCAGCTTCAGCGTTGAAATGGAGAATTCGGCTTCTGAATTGGTCGATTATTTCATTCGCCAGCGAACCAAGAACCTTAAGGCATAAGCACCGAACTAGTTTTTTCATTGGAGGATAAATGCCATGGGTGCAAAAGTCGGCGGAACCGATGAATATAATTCGGACATTAACGTAACCCCGATGGTGGACGTAATGCTCGTGTTGCTGATCATCTTTATGATCGTGACACCATTGCTCCAACAGGGGGTTACGGTAAATATTCCGAAAGAAATGAACACGCCCGAACAGGACGCAGAGATCACGAAGGATACGTCCGTCGTGATCGCGATCCCGGACAACAGCAACTTCTATATAGGTAAAGATCCTTACCCGATCGAAGAATTGGGTGAGAGGGTCAAGACCTTGATGAAGGACAAGACGGCCGCTGAACGGATCGTCTATATCAAGGCCGGGATCGACGTTGACTACGGGACCGTTGTTAAGGCCATCGACGCTATCCGCAAGCAGGAGATCGACAGGATCGGCTTGGTCGCTGACAAGAAAAAAGGCGGAGCGGAAGAGGGCGCATAGGCATAGGATTTATCGGCTAAGGGCAACATAATTGATGCTGCCCGACGCCAGTAGGAGAAGTTATGGGAATGTCATCTGGCGGCTCCAAGGACGGAGCAACGCCGAACATTAACGTTACACCATTGATCGACGTTTTGCTGGTGCTGCTGATCATCTTTATGATCATCACCCCGGTTAAGCCGAGCAAGTTCGAAGCAAAGGTTCCCGCTGAACCAAAAGAACAGAAGGATCTGGTAGTTGAAGCAAACCCGCTTAGTCTTGTGGTTACCATCAACCCCGGGACAAGGGCTCTTTCGCTTAACAACGAGCCGCAGGGCACGTTGGACGAGCCTGAGGCGTTGACAAACCGGCTTCGCGAGATATTTTCGCAGCGTGAACGTGATAACGTACGCCGTCCGAATTCGAACGAGACCGAAAAGACCCTCTTCATCAAGTCTCCGACGTCGGTCCGATATGGTGACGTTGTAAAGGTAATTGACGCGGTTAAGGCCGCCGGGGCTTCGCCAATCGGCCTTCAGATCGATGATCTGCAAACAAATTAAGGGCACGGCCCGATAGGAAACGGGCCGGAGACCTGAATTTTCATGGAGTCAAGAATGAGATTTTCTCGTTTAGGGATTTTTTTGCTGATCGCACTGACGGTCGCTGTAACCACGAATTGCTCAACTTATAACCGCGTCATGTCCAGAAAGAATCTGGTCGATGGCTCAACCGCTTACAAGGATCGTAAGTTTGACGTTGCAGAAGACCTGTTTCGCAGGGCCGCTGCTCGTGATCCGGAAGGCGAAACCCTAGAAGGACGTACTGCTCAGATCTTTCTGGCTCGCACGCTTCACCAACGGTTTAGTGCTGATCGTCAGAATAAGGAATGGGCGGAAAAGGCACTCGTCGAATATAACAAGGCGATCCCACAGTCGCTCAAGGAATACGCTGATGCTAAGGCTGCATACGACGCGAATTCTGGTGATGTTGCTGAGCAAAAGCGTTATTTTTCAGCCCTTTCGGCTGTGAACAGTACGACAAGTGCTATCACAAGCCTTAACGATGCACTCGGCCAGGGCGATGTTTCAAAACAATGGCTGCAAAAGGTGGCCGGCGATGAACAGTTTCCGCCGACAGCACGGGCCCGGGCCCTCGTTTCGCTTGGTTTGGAATTCAACACTTGTGCCTCTGACATTACGAACAACGAAAACGTACGTAAAACGGTCAAGAAAGACGGTAAGGACGTATACCAGTTCGTTAAGCCTGAAAATGAGGCCGATTTGACGAAACTTCGAAATTGCGTTAACGAAGGCGAGAAGATCTTCAATCAGGCATATCAACTCGAGCCAGATTACGTAAAAAATTCTCCTTCGATTGACGTGACTACGATTAACGATGATCAGCTTGCGATACTTGAGGAATCTGTACTTCCTTTCGAATCTGCTCGTTCGTACAGGGCTAGCATCGGCGTTCAGGCGGCCCGTCTTGCTGAAATTGAAGGTTCTCCCGATCTTTCGGCAAAGCAGGCTGAAGCAGACCGCAGGCGTTCCGATTCGGATCAGCTCAAAAAGGTCGCTGCTGACGCTAAGGCTGAAAAAGAGCGTCGGGTTGCAGCGGCAAAAGCTGCGGCGACCGAGGCTTTGCAGGGCAATACCAACGCCAATGCTGCCAAGTAGTTTTTGATCGATTTTCTTAACTTAAGATGCCCGTTTTAACCGAACGGGCATCTTGTTTTTTCAACAGCCGATTTTCGTTGCATTTTTATACAACTAAATATCTGAATTCCGATAGAATACGAATTGGAATATAAGATGATCCGTATTGAGGACATAATTGAGAAGGTCGAATCAAACCGGCCACGGCCCGACGTTGAGCTTATTCGTCGCGCCTATATGTTTTCGGCGCTTCACCATAAGGGGCAAAAGCGAGCCTCCGGCGAACCATACCTTGTTCATCCGCTCGCTGTGGCAGACCTTTTGGCGGATATGCGGCTCGATGAGGTGAGCGTATCGACCGGGCTCCTGCACGATGTAGTCGAAGATACTCTTGTGGACCTTGATACGATAAGGTCGTACTTCGGCGACGAGATCACACACCTGGTTGATGGGCTCACTAAGATCGCACAGATCAGCAACCTTTCAAAAGAACGCCAACAGGCAGAGAACGTCCGCAAAATGGTGCTCGCGATGATCACGGATGTTCGCGTCGTGCTGATCAAGCTGGCCGACCGCCTCCACAATATGCGGACGATGTCTTTTCTTAAGCCTGAAAAGCGCGCCCGGATAGCACAGGAAACGCTCGACATTTATGCACCGATCGCTCACCGGCTCGGAATGGGTAAGGTCCGAAGCGAACTCGAGGATCTTTCCTTTCAGAATTTACATCCGGATGAATATGAACGGCTCGCAGCGGATGTCGATGTGCGCCGGCCTGAACTTGAGGCATCTTTAGAACGCATCAAGAACACCGTTATTGAACGGCTTCGGGAAGCCGAAGTTCCTTTTATCGCTATTGAAGGCCGGGTGAAGCGTTTATATTCGCTATGGAAAAAGCTGAAAAAGCAGAAGATAGCCATCGAACAGGTCTATGATCTGATCGCCACCCGCATCATTACGCCTAACGACAGAAAATACTGCTATCTAACACTGAGCGTGATCCACGACACCTGGACGCCGGTCCCGGAACGTTTTAAGGATTGGATCGCGATACCGCGCGACAACCTGTACCAATCGCTTCACACCTCCGTCATCGGCGACACCGGCCAGCCGTTCGAAGTGCAGATCCGTACCGAAGAGATGCACCATATTGCCGAAGAAGGCGTTGCGGCACACTGGAAGTACAAGGAAAAGAAGCTTGGCCAGGCGGAGGAAGATGCGTCGCTGGACGAACTAAGAAAAACGGTCGAAAAGCTGCTGCTCCCATTGGTCGAAAACACCGAATCAAACGAGGATTCGGAGGACTTCATCGAATCGCTGAAGCTGGACCTTTTCCCGAAGGATGTTTATGCATTCACACCGATGGGAAAGGTCATTCAGCTCCCCAGGGGATCCTCGCCTATTGACTTTGCATATGCGATACATTCTGAGGTCGGAGATACCTGTACCGGTGCAAAGATCAATGGAAGGATAGTGCCGCTGCGGACGGAACTACAAAACGGCGACGTGGTCGAGATAATGACGACCGCCAATTCGCGGCCTTCGCGCGACTGGCTCAATCATGTTGTCACTTCAAAGGCTCGAAACCGGATCAGGCATTATATCGCCGAACAGCAGCGAAGCGATTCAATAGACATTGGACGAAAGCTGCTTGAAAAAGAGCTCGAAAAATTTCGCATTGCAGGCAAAAAGTTCATTGGCAACGATACTGAAATGAAGCGAATTGCCAATGAGTATGGGCTTGGCCGTCCGGATGACCTGCTTGCCTCGATAGGCTATGGCAAGACCCTGCCCAGAAATGTGATCGCAAAGCATCTTGGCCCGGAAAAGTTTGCCGAATTGGATCCCGAAGGGAAAAGCGAGAACCGATTCCAGACCGGAGTAAAGGCGGTCAAAAAATTTATCGGCCTTGGCGACGATGCGATCGTGGTCAAAGGGGTCGACAATCTACTTACGAACCGGGCCCGCTGCTGCAATCCGCTTCGCGGTGAGCAAATAGTAGGCTACATTTCGTTGGGCAAGGGGATCGTGGTTCACAACAAGCGATGCAAAAATGTCTCGCAGCTAATGCTCAACAAGGAACGAATAGTCGAGGTAGATTGGGCAAAAAGCGAGAAAGAAGAGATCCAATCGGTGCGGATACTTGCTACGACCGAGAACCGTACCGGAATGCTCGCCGGGATCACTAATGCGATCGCCGAGATCAAGACCGGGATCCGTGACGCCAAGGCAAATGTCTCACGGAACGATCAGGGCCTAATTGAGGTAACGGTCGAGGTTTTCGACAAAAAGCACCTTGATCGGGTGATCTCGTCGATCGAGAAAGTCCCCGGTGTGATCGCGGTTGAGCGATTGAACGCGTGAACGCTCACAATAAATAAAAACTTATAGACCTATAAGTTTCACTTTACATTTGAATCCATTTGATGTAATATCCCCTCGTTCTAGCCCACTATACTTTACCGAAGACCTTATATACTTTCGGTTTTATTTTCTCTATATGTATTTTCCCGCTTTCGTAAGTTTATTTATTTGCGAAAAATCCCGCTGTGCTCTCTGCGCCGGCGGAAAAAAACAGGAGAAGGGTAGAAACAATGAAAAGATTATTGATGGTGGCGGCGTTGACAGGTCTTTGCTGTGCGGCGGTCGCTGTTTTCTCGCCGATGGTCGAAAGTCAGGAGCGGGACAGGGAAGGTAAATTCGAACGTTCAGCCAGGCCGATCCCGGGGCGTTACATCGTCGTTCTGGAAGATTGGGCTGCGGGTGAACGAGGTGCCCGGTCTAACGCCGAAAGCCTTGCGTCAGAGATGGCAATTGCCTATCAGGGCCGGATCGATCACGTTTATAAAGACGCGGTCAATGGTTTTTCGATCGAGATGACGGAAAAGCAGGCCATCGAATTAAGCAACGACGTACGGGTAAAGCTGGTTGAAGAGGACAGCATCGTTTCGATCAGCGCAACCCAATCGAATGCCACTTGGGGCCTCGATCGGATCGATCAACGTGACCGTCCGCTGAATGGGACCTACGTTTACACACCGACGGGCAGCGGCGTTAATGCTTATATCATCGATACCGGAATTCGCCGGACACACAACGATTTTGGCGGCCGCGCGTTCGCCGGTTACGACGCGATAGGCGACGGGCAGAATTCGAACGACTGTAATGGCCACGGGACACACGTAGCGGGCACCGTCGGCGGAACCGTTTACGGTGTCGCGAAGGCGGCTCGCTTGTACGCAGTTCGGGTGTTGAATTGCAGCGGTTCGGGCACCAATTCGGGCGTGATCGCAGGCGTAAACTGGGTTACTTCAAATCACGTCAAACCAGCGGTCGCGAATATGAGTCTCGGCGGCGGAGCTTCTTCGGCCCTCGATACTGCCGTCAATAACTCGATCAATGCCGGTGTGACATATGTTGTTGCGGCAGGAAACAGCAACGCAAATGCTTGCAATTCGTCACCGGCCCGCGTACCGGCAGCGATAACGGTCGGCTCGACGACGAGTAGCGATGCGAGATCTTCGTTCTCGAACTACGGCAGCTGTCTGGATATCTTTGCTCCGGGGTCGTCGATAACGTCTGCCTGGTACACCAGCAATACAGCAACTTCGACCATCAGCGGAACGTCAATGGCCGCACCGCACGTTGCCGGTGTTGCAGCCCTCTATCTACAGGGAAATACGGGTGCTTCGAATGCGACCGTGCGCAATGCGATCGTCAACACAGGCACGACAGGCCGGTTGACGAGCATTGGAACCGGGTCTCCAAACGTTCTTTTGTATTCACTCTTGTCGGGAGGAGGCGGTACTCCACCACCTTCGTGCAGCGGCGGAACATATACAGGAACGCTTTCTTCGGGCGGGGCTCAGATACAGCCGAACGGCACTTACTATCAAAGCACGATCAGCGGAGTCCACTCGGGCATCCTGACCGGGCCGTCAAATGCCGATTTCGACCTGAGACTTTATCGCTGGAATGGTTCTTCATGGTCAGTTGTAGCAAGTTCGCTGGGTTCTACATCCAGTGAAAGCATTAGCTACAATGGCACCGCCGGTTATTATTACTGGCGTGTGAATTCGTACAGCGGCAGCGGCAGTTACAGCCTCTGCACGACCCGGCCTTGATCGGGTGACCTATCCGGACGGGCGGTGGCCATTCAGCCGCCCGTTCCGCTCTAGTCACTATGGAATGTGTTCGGATTTATGCGTATAATCTCGGTGTTAGTTTAGATCGCATTATTTTCGTTTGACCTCGGCTCTTCGATCATTATTTGTCTTCGTAACTACATATTTTTGAGACACAGCGAAGAGACAGCGGCCTCCCAAAAAGGCCCAACTAAAATTAGAGGAGAAATAGAAATATGAAGCGATTTATCGCAGTTCTTTTGGGCGCGTCGTTGGTAGCGATGATCCTCGCCGTAATTCCGGTTCAGCGTGCCGGCTCTCAAGAAAAAGAAGTCAAATTTCGCAAGGCCGACAGGTCTATTCCGAATCGTTACATCGTCGTTCTGGATGATTCGGCGACAGGAATGCGTGGTGAGGGCTCTATGGCCGAGTATGTGGCGAACGAATTGTCGTCCATTTATGGCGGCCGTATCGATCGCATTTATAAACATGCGGTCAATGGATTCTCGGTTGAAATGACAGAGAAAGAAGCCGTGATCCTTAGTCAGGATCCGCGCGTAAAGTACATCGAGGAAGACGCGGAAGTATCGATAAACGCTACGCAGTCAAATGCTACGTGGGGACTTGACCGAATCGACCAACGCGACCTTCCGCTGAATGGCACCTATGTCTATAACGCCGATGGGTCGGGTGTTCGTGCATATATTCTCGACACCGGGATCCGTGCCTCGCATAACGATTTTGGCGGCCGTGTTTCCGGTGGTTTCACGTCGATAAGCGATGGCCGCGGAACTGACGATTGCAACGGACATGGAACCCACGTGGCCGGGACAACGGGCGGCTCGGTTTACGGCGTGGCCAAGAATGTGAGCCTTGTTCCGGTTCGAGTTCTCAACTGCCAAGGTTCGGGAACGACCAGCGGTGTTGTTGCGGGTATCGATTGGGTAACTGCGAATGGCGTTAAGCCGGCCGTTGCTAACATGAGCCTTGGCGGTGGTGCTTCATCGACGATCGATACGGCTGTCAATAATTCCATCAATGCGGGTGTTACATATGCGATCGCAGCCGGAAACAGCAACGCAAATGCTTGCAACTACTCCCCGGCCCGGGTTTCGAACGCGATCACCGTCGGAGCAACGACAAGTTCAGATGCTAGGGCATCGTATTCGAATTTCGGCAACTGTCTCGATATCTTTGCACCGGGCAGTTCCATAACATCGGCCTGGTACACCAGCAACACAGCAACGAATACGATCAGCGGAACCTCAATGGCCGCACCGCATGTTGCGGGTGCCGCGGCGCTCTATCTTCAAGGCAATACGACCGCCAGCCCTTCGACGGTCAGAAATGCTTTGGTGAACAATGGCACTACCGGCAAGGTCACTAGTGCCGGCTCGGGTTCGCCGAATGTTCTCCTTTACACAGGATTCATCGGCGGCGGAACATCGCCTACACCGACGCCGACTCCAACACCAAGCCCGTCACCATCGGCAACACCGACACCAACTCCGACCCCGACACCTGGTAGTATTACTTTGAGCGTTTCGACGCGTAAGGTACAGGGCATTCGGATCGCGGACCTTTCGTGGTCGGGTGCTTCGGGAACCAACGTAGATTATTTCCGTGGAAGCACGAAATTCTCGACCGGCAACGATGGATTCCATTCGGACAATACGGGCCTAAGGGGCAGCGGTTCGATCACATATCGTGTTTGTGAAACGAATACTAATACCTGTTCGAATTCCGTAACAGCTACTTGGTAGCAGTTGCCCTTGAACGATAACCTGAGCGCGGCCGGTGGGAAACTACCGGCCGCTTCAGTTTTGTTTTTAACCCCGTTTCTGTTATCATTTCCATTTTGTTTCGGGGGAACCGGCTTCAAATGGAAACTATCTCAACTGAAAATGCGCCCGGGGCGATCGGGCCCTATTCACAAGCGATAAAGGCGAACGGAATGGTCTTTTGTTCGGGTCAGATCCCGATAGATATCGCGACCGGCGAATTCGTGTCAAACGACGTTGCGGAGCAGACTGAACAGGTGGTGAAGAATCTGAAAGCAGTGTTGGAAGCCGCAGGTTCGGGCTTGGACAAGGTCGTTAAGACCGGAGTATTTCTAGCCGATATGAACGATTTTGCGGCGATGAACGAGGTTTACGGCAGGTTTTTCGATTCGAATAAACCGGCAAGGGCCACGGTTCAGGCAGCACGGCTGCCGAGGGACGCTCGTGTCGAGATCGACTGTATCGCTATCGTCTAGAGTTCACTCTTAAGCTGAGTGGCGATTTGGAACACAAGAAATGCCAAACACCGAAATTGTCGGCATTTGGCAACCAAAAACGAGAAGCGTAACTCAAAGAAATCTACGCGGCTTTGATAATTTTACCGGACTTGATGCAGCGGGTGCATACCTTAGCACGCTGGTTGCTTCCGGATGGCAGTTTCACACGAACCGACTGCAGATTCGGGTTGAAACGGCGGCGGGTCTTATTGTTAGCATGGGAAACATTGTTTCCAAATTGCGGGCCTTTCCCGCATACGTCGCATCTTTTAGCCATAATGTATCGCCTCCAAAGGTCGAGGTAAAGAGTTTAGAAAAACTCAAAAACAAGTTTTATAACAATTTCGCGGTTCGTAGTCAAGTAATGAAGATAAAAGTGTCACTCCAAGGAGTATTTGCAAACGTGCTAAAAAACAATAACCGAGCCTTTTCGTTGGCTCTTGTCCTAACTATTTCAGCCATTTTCTCTGCCTGCGGCGAAGGCGGCCCCGGCGGGCCCGGCGCTACTAATCCGAACGAAACTGCAGCGACCGTCAATGGTAAACCGATCAAGATGGAAGACGTCGAACGTGCCATCAAACAGCAGGCACAGGGCCAGGAAAGCCAGCTTTCGCCGCTTGAACTGGCTGGAGCAAGACTACAGGCCCTACAGTCACTGATCGAGCAGGAAGTGATGTTCCAGAAGGCAGAAGCCGAAGGGACCGTACCGACCGATGAAGAGGTCACTGCGGAATTCAACAAACGAAGGACCGAGAGCCGTCTTTCAGCCGAACAATTTGCAGCCGAAATGGAAAAGATCGGTGAGACCGAAACTTCCGCCCGGTTAACGATCAAAAAAGGCCTTGCGATTCAGAAACTGCAGGACAAGATCACCGGAAAGATCGAGCCTCCGAAAGATGCTGAGATAACTCAGTTCTTTGATTCAAATAAGGAAGCATTTAAGCGGAAACGCGGTGCTCAGCTTGCTGCTATCGTGATCGATCCGCAGGATTCCGGCCCGGACGACACAACGAAGAACGATGTCGAAGCCCAGGCAAAAGCACGCGAGATCGGCCAGCGTCTGATGCAGGGTGCCGATTTCGCGACCGTTGCACGTGAGGTCAGTGAAGATCCGCAAACGCGGCTCCGCGGCGGCGATTGGCAGTATTTTACGGTAGAACAGTTGGCGCAGGCATTCGGGCAGGGCTTTGCAGACGGCGTGATGAAGGAGTTGAAGGTCGGGCAGATCATACCGAACATCGTTCCATTCGAAGGCCGGTATCTGATCTTGAAGATCCAGCAGAAGGTCGAGAATGACGAAGACCGAACGCTTGAAACGCCCGGCGTGAAACAAGAGATAACGGACGTTTTGATCAATTCGCGCAAACAGCTGCTTGCCGCTTCGTATCAGGCGATTGCGATGAACGAAGCCCGGATCGAAAACTTCCTTGCAAAGAAAGTTGTCGATAATCCGAACGAACTGAGCGGAGCACGTCCGGCAGGGGCGGCACCGGCTGCAAATGCGAATACTAACGCTGCTCCGGCGGCTAATTCGTCGAACGCGAATGCAGGCAACACATCCAATGCGGCTGTGACGAACGCGAATCGGGCCCCGGTAGCGAACGGGAACGCTAACTCGAACGCGAGATAGTCGGGCACTTAGCACATAGGTTCAGGTAAAGGGCGAGAATATTTTTGCCTTTTACCTGTTTTCCTTTTTACCTTCTGCAATGTTATTCAGGTTTACTGATGTAAAAAAATCCTACGGCGGGACCGAGATCTTGCGCGGCATGTCGTTTCAGGTGAACCCGGATGAAAAGATCGGGCTCGTCGGCCGAAACGGCGCCGGAAAAACGACGGCTTTTAGGCTTATCACGCATGCTGAGGAACCGGATTCGGGCGAGATCGTCAAGATCAATGGCCTGAAGCTCGGGCTGCTCGATCAGCACGTCGATTTCCAAGCCGGCGAGACCGTTCATACCGCCGCTCTATCCGCATTCAAAGAAATACACGACATCGAAGCCGAAATGAGGCAGCTGGAAAAGCAGATGGAGACGGACCATTCCGATGAGGTCCTTAACCGTTATGCTGACCTGCAAACGGCATTCGAGCAGGCTGATGGATTTACTTATTCCGCACGGGCTGAGGCCATTTTGCTCGGTCTCGGGTTTACGAAAGAGCAGTGGTCGATGGATACCGGAATTCTTTCCGGCGGGCAAATGAACCGGCTCGGAATGGCAAGGCTTCTTCTTTCCGGAGCGGACATATTGCTGCTCGATGAGCCTACGAACCACCTCGATGTGAACGCGGTCGAATGGCTGGAAGAATTTTTGCAAACCTATAACCGTGCCTACGTCGTCATCAGCCACGACCGATATTTTCTTGACCGCACCACCGTTCGGATCATCGAGATAGAGAACGGTAGGGCCGTCAATTACAAAGGAAATTATTCGAAGTTCGTGATAGAACGCGAGCTTCGCCGCGAACAGCAGATGCGCGAGTTTGAAAACCAGCAGTCGATGATCAACAAGACGCAGGAATTCATTCGCCGAAATCTCGAAGGCCAAAAGACGAAACAGGCAAAATCGCGTCGAAATATGCTCGAACGAATGGATCGGGTCGAGGCGGTCGCGGCTGAAAAGCATGGCGGAAGCTTTGGCCTGAAGCAGGTTGAGCGCACCGGAAACAATGTTCTCACGGCCGAAGATCTTGCGGTCGGTTATGGCGAGACGGTTCTTGCAAAAAACATCAACTTCTCGATACTCCGCGGTGAGGTGCTCGGGATAATCGGTGCCAATGGGACCGGCAAGACCACGCTGCTCAAAGCCTTGCTCGGTCAGAACCGCGAACTTGCCGGCGAGATCCGTTGGGGAGCTAAGGTCAATATTGGCTATTACGCACAGAATCTTGATGAACTTCATCCGGCTAACGAGGTAATTCAAGAACTCCGCCGGGTCGCACCGATGGCTGACAATGGTGAGCTTCGTTCGTTTCTAGCTCGGTTTCTGTTCATGGGCGAAGATGTGTTCAAAAATGTTCGCGATCTTTCAGGCGGCGAAAAGGGAAGGCTCGCGCTCGCCAAACTTATCTATTCGCGAAAGAACGTGCTGATACTTGACGAGCCGACAAATCATCTCGACATTCCGGCTCGCGAAGCGCTCGAAGACGCTCTGGCGGAATATGACGGCACGATCATCACCGTAAGCCACGACCGCTTTTTTCTCGATAAGATCGCTACGCAGATACTCGCATTTGAACAAGACGGAACCGTCGAGAATTTTGCAGGTAACTATACCGAATTTCACGATTGGAAAAAGGCAAAGCCGACCGAGTTGGCGGCCGAAATGCCTTCACATATCGAAGAGCAACCCGAACCAGTTCAGCACGCTACCGTAGAAAATAAGCTCAGCAAAAATCAGCGTGACCGCATTGAGCGCAAGATAGCGGAGCTTGAGAGCGAGATATCAAAGGCCGAAACCAGTGCGGCCGAACTTTCGGCGAAAATGGCAGAGCCGGAAACTGTTGCCGACTATAAGCTGCTCGAAAAGGCCACACGCGAGTTTCGCGAACAGGAATTGCTGGTCAAGAAACTTTACGAAGATTGGGAACGTTTGTCAGGCGAAATTGTTTGATGAAAGCACAGAAAAAAGAACCGTGCGCAACCGTTCGGCAATGTGCACGGCTCGAAGCCCTCGCTAAATAAGGCTCAGGGCGATCCTTTCGAACCAGGACGGCCAAACAAGGGGTCGGCGATAAAATCCAGATCGGCTATGTCGTCAAATGCCGTGATCTCCCGTACAGGAATTTGAAATGAATGGGATTTGGATCTGATCTCCGCGATGTATGTCCGGCCCCAAGCGACGCCATCGAAGCGATAGTAGCCGAACGGGGATGACCGAGCCACCAGCGTTGCCCCCGTAGCAGCATCGGAAAGTGTGATGACAGCATTGCCGATCCCGTTTCCGTTCGGTGATAACACCCGACCTGCGACCGTAACAGGCGCCGACGTAGGAGCGATCGGGGCGATCGCAAAGGGAGAAAGGGTGGTCGTTTGAGCACAGACCGTTCGCGTTGCAAAATCGCGGGAGGTGGTCCGGTTTATCCAGTTGCCGTTTTCAAGATGCACGACCACCAGTTGCATAAATATATCTGCGGTCGAAAACGACGGCAAATTGAAACAAAGCCCGATGTTCCCCGTGTAAGAAGCGCTTGTTGCGATGTCGTAGATCAACGCCGACGCCGGATCTGTCGGTATGGGCGGAAGGCCCTCGCCGGTCAGGGGTATCTGTTGGGTTAACCCGGGACTGCTAACATCTGAGAACGTAATGCGGACATCGCCCACGGCCGTTGATAATGCGTTGCCTGATCGGAAGTTTGCGAGCACTTCTGCGGGGCCAAGCGCGGTATCATAGACCGCCACCTCGTCGATCATACCATCCATTACACCTCGGCAAGTCGGTGAAGGATTGTCCGGGCGTTCGCCAATATAAAAGCGTTGCGATTGGGTACCGAAGGTCCCCGAAAGCGAGATCGAGGCGGAAAGTTCTCCGTCCACAAACAGGCGGATGGTATTGCCGTCTCGGACTCCCACAAGATGGTGCCATTCATTCAAAGTGAGCGGGTCACTAGCCGTTGCGAAAAAGGTAGTTCCGGATGAGTTGTTCACTCTAAACACGGGAACGCCGTTCGAGAATGTAAATAGCGAATAAATGTTTGGCTCGCCGCAGCCATCCTTTCCGGCGATGAAAGTGCCGTTTGGAGTGGAAACGCTTCGAAGATTCACCCAAGCTTCGAGAGTAAAGTTGCCGGTCTGTACGTTTAGACTGGTGCTATTTTCAACCCTAACGAAGTCGTCGACACCGTCGAAATCGAATGCCTGACCGACGCGCCCCGCGCCGAAGCTGACACCACTCAAAGAGCCATTGTTATTTCCGCGCTCGTCGAGGGGGTTATTTTCGCCTCGCCAAAGAGAGATCAAGTTCGTTCCGTTCAAGGTCGCGCTTTGTTTCAGCTTTCCGCCGGCTCCGGCGTTGAAGATGGATTCAACCTCAGCCGAGGCCAGAGCCCGATCATAGAGCGTGACCTCGTCGATCAAGCCATTGGTGAGGCTTCGGCAACTCTCAGCCAAGCCGTCCGGGCGTTCACCAATGCTGAACGAAGCTCCTTGAGCATCAAAAGATCCAGACAAAGCTGTCGAACCTACTTCGACGCCATCCAGATACATCCGAAGAGTGTTTCCCTCTCGTGTGCCGACGAGGTGGTGCCATTGGTTCAAACCTACCCCGCCTACGGGTCCTGACGCAAAGAAGCTGGCGCTGCTGGAATTGTTGAGTCTCATCGAGGGGGCACCTCCGTTCGAGACATACATTGCATAAATGCTCGGTCCTGCACATAGTTCCTTCCCGGCAATAAAACTCGAACCTACGGCGTAGTTGCGTAGATTCACCCAAGCTTCCAAGGAAAAATTCCCCGTCTGAACATTGTGCTCGGCCTGACTTCCGATCCTGACCACATCGTCTAAACCATCAAAGCTAAACGCCTGCCCAACCCGACCGATGTCGTGGCCAGCACCGTTAAATAGGCCGCCGTCATTGTCGAAGCCTGAAATATCGTTTGCGTCCCCATCTCCTGACCACCAACCAACCACACCGCTCGGAGCAACGGTCGCAGTCGGTTTGCATTTGCCGGCGGTTCCGGCGGCGTGGATGGCGGCGATCTCCGCTCCGCTCAAAACTCTATTGTAGATCGAAAGCTCGTCGATCAGGCCGTTGAATCTGCCAACGAGGGGGCCAGATTGCTCCCGCTGTCCGATGAATTGTTCATTTGTTCCGAGTAACGCTCCGCCGATCGGAGTTGGAATGTTAAGAACTATCGGAGATCCATTCAAAAAGGCCGATAGGATTCCGCTGGTTTCGTTATAGGTGACCGCGATGTGTTGAAATACGCCGGCTTGAAAAGAATCTACCGAGATCACATCCGCCACGCCGCTGGAAGTTCTGAGAACTATTTTTATCTTTTGATTGGAATCCACCCCGACTGAAAAACCTTCGGAGACATTCTGTTGACGGTTAGCAAAAACGAATCCGCCTTCAACCGGCGGCTGGATCTGATTGGCGTTTATCCATCCCTCAAGCGTTATCGAAGTCGTGACGAGCGAGGGATCACTCGGAAGCTGAATAAAGTCGTCAAATCCATCCAACATTATCGCTTGTCCGACCTGTCCGGCGGCAAACGTCGTCCCGCCTTGCAATGTTCCATTGATTCGCGAGCGCGAATCGAACGCGTTCCCATCACCGCTCCACCAAGAGACCAAGCCGGGAGCAACTGGCGTGCAGACCTGGGCATCAACGGTGGAAACTAGAAAAACGGAAAGAAGACATAAGAGATTAAAACAGCACTTTATTATAAAACGCATAGAGTTTTTCCCGGCTCGCCGTATCTTTGAGCGACGAGTTCCTCGCAAAATGATTGTCTAAAAAGGGCCTGTAAAGTAAAATCTTCCTACATTTATAATCGGCTTTACCTAAAAAGTCCTTAATTTTTTCTCATACGTTTCTCATTTAGTTCTCGCTTTGACGAAAATGGCAGATCTGAACGGAAATAACGTTTTCGAATTCGGCGATCTAGTTCTGGATCCCGAAATGAAGATCCTTCGCCGCAATGGCGACGTTGTTCCGCTTCCGCTCAAGGCGTTAGAACTACTGGCAATTCTGGTCGAAAACCAAGGCGAGGTCGTTTCTAAAGAAGTTTTGATGGACCGGATATGGGGCGATTCGTTCGTAGAGGACAGCGTATTGACCCAAAATGTTTACGTATTACGAAAGGCATTTAAGACGAACGGCTCAGCCGCGAAAATAACGAACATTCCGAGAAGAGGGTATGTTTTTGAGTATGAGCATTCGGAGCCGGAGCCGGTTTCAGACGGCGCGTCAGTGTCCGAAACGGCCCTGATCGAAGATCAAAGGTCGTTCCATGGCGAAACCGCGAATTCAGTTGCGACAGAAGAAGCGGGCCGCCGTCGTCCGACGCGATGGGTGCTCGTATGTTCGGTGTTTTTGATCGTTTTTGCAGCAGGTTTTGCGGGATACCGATATTTGAATGGCGAAGCCCGTGCCTTAAACAGCACGTTACCTGGACCGGTTCGTGTGCGGCCCGCGGGCCAACCTTCGGCACTCAAAACAGTGGCAGTATTACCATTTCAAAGCACAGCTGAAATTGCGTCAGCAAGTTTTGCCCGTGATCTTTCCATAAGGCTTGGCAGTGTCAACAAGTTCAACGTAGTGCCGATGCAGCTTATTAATCAATACGAAAAATTTGGTGCTGAGCTGCGGGCCGATGCAGTATTGAGCGGCGAATTGACCTTCAACGATCAGCGATATTCCGCCGTTGCACGCTTGGTTAACACGGCAGACGACACCGAGGCATGGACAGGCCGATTCGAATTCGACAATATTATCCAGCTTCAGGATGCGATCGCAAATGCTGCCGCGAAGGCCATGGTTGACGGGATGACAGACGCAGAACGAACGATTGTGGCGAAGCGTCTTCCAACGAACTTGGCGGCATACGAACATTTGCAGAACGGGACGCTACTCTGGCGAGATCGTCGTGACTCGGGTTCGTATTTGATCAAGTCAGTTGAGCTCGATGCAAGTCTTGCACGTGCTTATGCACTGTTAGCTGGACGATCTGCGATGGGCGGTGCTTTGGACGATTCAGAAAAATATCTTGAAAAGGCCTTTGAACTAGACGATCGTTTGGCCGACGCCTATGCCGTGCAGGGATTTATTCGGATGTTCCACTATTACGATTGGGACGGTGCGGAAAAGAGCCTTAAGAACGCGATCGAACTGGACGCTAATAATTTAAATGCCCGGCATTGGCTTGGCGTATTTTATTCCATCCATCGGCAGCTGGACGAAGCAAAGATGGAAATGAAAACCGCTCTTGAGCTGGATCCGACGAATCCGACGCTTCTTGCAGATATCGGCCAGTTATATTACTTTGCAGGCCAGCCCGACATAGCGGCCGACTACTACCGTCGTGCTTTGGAGATCGATCCGGAACACGGCTTCGCGACGGGTTACCTTTCGGCATTGAAGGAACCAGCGACAACCGACCCGGACGAACTTCTGCAAGAAGCCGAAAAAGCCTCGCAGACGAAAGCGTTCGTTTTACCTTATCTAAACATCGATCCGAGATACGAACCGGTTCGGTCCGATCCGCGTTTTCAGAAAGTGCTTCGAAGTCTCGGCCTTTAGCCCCATCAACTTTCAGGGTCTTTCCGTCATTTCCGTAACAGGGTTAATCACGGCCGAACCTATTATGTCGAAGTCCGCGATGTCGTCGGTCGGCATCACGGCGACGGCTTCGAATTGATATCCTTTTGCCTGCGTTGAGACAATATAGACCGTGCCGGCCATGAGCCCATCAGCCCTGAAGTAGCCGAACGGGTTGCTTTGCGACATGATCGAATCTCCATTGGAGTTGATGAACGTGATGACGGCCTTGGCGATCGGACGCCCGTCCGCTGATAATACCCGTCCGCTGATAGAAACGGCTGCCGAAGTCGGCCCCGATGGCGAGAGCAATGTCCAATCCGAAAAATCGGTTATTCCGCTCAATGTCGTCACCGTGTTAGCGGTCGTGTTCAGCGTTGCCGGGACCGTTTCGAAGACGTTCCCTGTACCAACGTAACGTTTCAGTTCCAGTGCGTCTTCCGTGACCACCGGTACATCCAGTTGGAGATAGTTAAAGACAAGCGTTGCCGTCAGATCACCCGTTTCCGTTAACGACCAATAACGGCCCAATGCCCTTAAGGGATTTGGCGCGTTCGGGTGCGGCCCCTCTTGAGCCTTGATGGTCAAACTCGACGGAGTTTGGCCCAAGGCAGTGACAGTCGCAGTCACCGGTGCGTAGCCGTTCGCGGTCCCGACGCGGAATGTTTTTGAGCCGACGGTGTCAAATTCGATCAACTTATTGCCGATCACATAGCTTCGCGGGTTGCCGCTCGACGGATTCGCCGTTGGAGTCAGAGTTAGAGTATGCTCACCCGTAATAAGCTTTCCGAGCGTAAGGATGAGATTGCCGCTGACCGAAATGTCGTTCTGCAAAAGGATATTTTCGGGAGACGAAATGTCCAGTGTTTTGAAGGTCGTCGCCGTCGAACCACCGATAATATGGGGCTGCTCGCCAAGGTTGATGAACACGCGGCTTGTATTGCCGGTAAACGTTCCATTGTTTATAAAGTTCCCGCGAAATGAAAAGTTGTGCGTGGAAAAACCCGCATCGGTTGGCGAGATGATCGAAGCATTGGCATCAATGACCACGTTCTTGACCGTGAGGCCGCCCGACTGAGCGCTGTCGTATCGCAAAACGCCTGATGAACCTTGTCCTACCCTGAGATCGAATGCCTGGCAGCTAAATCCGATTATATTGACTGTGGTGCCGTCGGCGATCGTTGCGTTATCGCCGCTTGTCGGAACCCGGTTCAGATTCCACGTTGACGCGGTCCCCCAGTCGCCGTCGGACACTGAAATGAATTCCTCCGGGGGCAGCGTCGATTGTGAACCTTCCGCAAACGCGCTCAAGCCGCCTTCACTCACAGCATAGACGCGGAACGTGTAGGTTGTCCCTGGGTCAAGCTGAGTGGCGAACGCCGTCGTTGAGTTCTTTGCGGCGACCGCGGCCCTGCGGAAATTCACTCCATCGGTCGAGCGATACACGAGAAAACCGTTCTCGTTTGTCGAATTGTCGTTCCAGCTTATCGATATAAACGTCTTGCTGACATTTGCGAACGTTATCCCGCTCGGGGCAGCCGGTGTCGGCGGCGTGAAACGGAAAACACGCCGCGAGCCGTCGTGGTCTGAACTAAGGACATTGATCAAGCCTGCCGAATAAAGATTATTTACCGGCGTCGTGGTTAATCCATTGTAGGTCGGCAAAGGGCTGCCGCTTTGGGGGGCGCTGAGGGTGCCTATCGACCCCGCCTCAAAGCCTGAGCTGAAACCGATCTGAGGGGAGTTCGAATTGGGGTCGGCCGCTCCGGCCGCACTCATCTGCATCGAGCCGTACACGAATTCGATGACGCCGGTCGTTTCGTAAAGTCTGATCTGATAGGTCAGGTCGGCCGTGCCGTTCGAGCCCGCATCGGCTTGCATATTTCGGTATTCGATTACGACCATTCGATCGGGGGCAGTTCCAAAGGTCTTGTAATGGACTTTGCCATTCGTCGGATGTGGCCGTTGGTTCGATGCGAACGGGACAATGTAGGGTGCGGATTGGCCCAAGGGCTTATAAAGCGTTGGGTTCCCTCCGGGATTATTCTCAAAGCGGATAAATCCGTTATCCGTTGTCGCGAACGTCGGAGCACAGTTAGGCGCACCGAGGAAACAAAAATCGAAACCGATGTTGCCGGATGCTGGTATGTCGTTTTGTCCGGCTGCGATCAACGTTATCGTGTCCGTGGACATATCGGTCAATGATCCGTCCGTCACGGTCGTAAAAGTGTAATTCACGGTGTTCGGAACCTGCCGCGCAACTGAAGTGATAACAGCCGAGCTATTGTTGGCACTGTTATAATCCTGAGCAGACGAAACGGAAGCGGTGTTGCTGATCAGAGTGTTGAAGCCCGTAACCGGAGTCGAGACGACAATGTTAACCGATGTACTTGCACCGTTGGCCAGTCCGGAAAATCCGCAAGTCACAGTTCCGCTTGAATGAGAGCACTCGGGTGACGTAGAAACGAAATTCACGTTTGAGGGCAACGTATCCGTGATCGTGTATGCCGTTGCCGATTGTGGCCCGTGGTTGGTCACGGTGATGTCATAAGTAATATTTCCGCCTTCGACTACGGCACGAGGCGTGTCAATGACAACGATACCAAGGTCTGCGAATGGCGTTCCCGGATTCTCCACTTGGAAATGATTGGAAAATTCTGACGTATTTCCGGTTGAACTCGTCGCAGTTGCCGTGACAAAGTCGTTCGCCGTAAGAGGTATAGGAAGATCGAAATTAAAGGAAGCCGTGCAGAATGCGCTTGTCGTAACGTCCACCGTCCCGATCAGCGTTTTGCCTTCGCCGTTGCCAGACGGGTCGCCCTCGGTGTTATGGAAAAATTCGAGCGTGAAACTTGAATTAGCCTTGCTGTTTAGAAAACCCGTGATGTTTGTCTCACCGTTTGATGAGTTTGCCGAACCTATCGTGGGAAAGTTTTGGGTCGCATTGGAGTCACAGTTGTCGTTTGGTGTGATTCCGGCAGTACCGACATCCAGGCCGAGACCGCCGTTTGAGAAGACCGAATTCCCGCGGACGGTGTTCCCGTCGCCCGTAGTAATTCCGACGCCAGTGTTGAATGCGACCAGATTGCCTTCGCCGATCTCGGTTCCGCCTATCTTCCCGCTGGAATTGATGCCTACGGCGTTCCCAAGCGGAATGATGCCGGTTCGATCAGTCCCGACGTAATTTCCCTGGACAGTTCCGCTAGCGAGTATTCCAGTGTTCGTATTGCCGGAAACAAGGTTTCGCGATGCCGGGGTTGATCCCCCGACGCGACAGGTCGAGCATAGAATGCCGATAGAATTGCCATCGGCGGCCGTGCCCGCGGGATTCGTGCCGACGAAATTTCCTTCGACAACTCCACCGCTAAAAATGCGGATCCCGATCGAGGTCGAATTAATATCGCAATTCCGAACGACCAGACCGCGCACAACGCTGAATGACGCCAGGTCGAAACAGCGTATGACCGCGCCGTTTCCGTTAATGTCGACCAGCAGATTTGCGTCGTTGCCGAATGGTAGCGTGTTCGGTGAAGCTCCCGGCTGTGTATAGCCATCAATAATGACGGTTTGAGTTGTCAATAATGTGGACGAGAGCGTAATGGTCTGGACACCTGGTGCGGGTATATTGAAGCTGATGGTCGCGACCGTTCCAGGCATCGCGTTGCTTTCTTGAACTGCCGCACGCAGCGTACAATTGCCGCTCGCATCCATGCAGAGACCGTCGCCCTGGACGGCGTCATTAGTGTCGAGCGGTGAAGTGACCACAAAGGTCGCCGTCGGCGGCGGCAATGTATCACCGTATCGTACGATCGCAAAATCACGGTTGCTCCCAACCCTTGCATACCCCGCCGCAACGATCTTACCATCCGGCTGAATGACCATATCGCGAGCGAAATCATCTGCAATGCCGACTTCGTCGCTTGCGGCCGTCAGAACTATTCCGACGTTGCCATAGCTCGCATCGAGATCGCCATTCGGCTCATAACGAACTATGACAAAATCAGTATTAACCGCCGTGTCAGTGCCGCTGGCACCGGCAATTACGATCTTGCCGTCAGCCTGCAGTTCGACACCACTCGCAGAATCATTACCGTTGTTGATATCGGTAATGACGATGCCGTCCGTTCCGAACGTTGTATCCGGTGAGCCATCCGAATTGTAACGGACGACCGCGATCGCAGACAGCGCTGGCGCGGCCGCAGTGCTGCCGACGGCAATGATCTTGCCGTCAGGCTGGAGTGTGACCGTGGAAATAAAGTCAAAGCCGTTAAGCGGAGTCGTCAATATGCCGTCGCTGTCAAAAGTAGTGTCGAGCGTGCCGTCCGTGTTGTATCGAACAAGTAGAAAGTCGTCGTCCGAGCCGTTGCCACTGCGGCCGGCTCCGATGATCTTGCCGTCAGGCTGCAGCACGGCGCTCGTAGCCCGGTCTATTGTGGCCAGCGGCGTCGTGACAAAACCACTGCCGCCGCCGAACGATGTGTCGAGCGTGCCGTCCGGGTTGTAACGAGCGACAAAAAAGTCATATGTCGATCCTATTTCCGCGTCGCCGAACGCGATGATCTTGCCATCGGGTTGTAATAGAACGGCAGAACCAAAATCGTTCCCGCCGCCGATCGGCGTTGTGACGATACCGTCACCGCCGCCAAAGCTCGTATCAAGCGAGCCGTTCTCGTTGTAACGCACGATCGCAAGATCATAATTGCCCGGGCTGACCAACGAATAGCCGAATGCGACTATTTTGCCATCGGGTTGTATAACTACGTCGCGAGCCGTGTCGTCGCCCGGGCCTATCGCGGTCGTAACCTTGCCGGCAGCTCCAAAGGCGGTGTCGAGCACACCTGCCGGGTGATAGCGCACCAATGCAAAATCGTTGTTAGTGGCAGTTGCAAAACTAAATCCCGCTGCTACGATCCTACCGTCGCTCTGTAACGCCAGGGCCATTGCTTCTTCGTTTGAAACGCCGATCGGTGTTCGCACGATGCCGCTAGGAAACGTCGTATCGATCCGTCCGTCGGCAGTAAATCGCATCGTGCCAAAGTCAGTGCGGCTCGAAGTGCCGATAGTGGATTCGCCCGTGACAACGATCTTGCTGCCTTGCAGCGCTACGCCAAAACCATTGCCGCCGAAACCGTTGGCAATTCCGCTGCCGGCAAACGACATGTCCCGTGAGCCGTCGGGGTTGAGACGGGCGACGCTAAAGAAAGTGTTGCCGGTAGTTCCACGTCCGCAGCCGACAAGGACGATCTTTCCGTCAGGAGCGATCAAAACCGAGTTTGCTTCGTCCGACGGGCTTATATTTACGCTGCCGACCGAGATCGTCACTTTACCGTCGCCATCGAAAGATGTATCCAAGGTACCGTATGTGTTAAATCGGACGGCGGCCATATCGAAAAATGTTCCGGTATTGAATGTATATCCGACGGCAACGATCTTGCCGTCAGGCTGTACGGCGAGATCTCCCACGCCGGTCGCCGATGGGAAGGTCGCAAAGGCGATCCCGCTGCTGCCAAAGCCGGTATCGAGTGAACCGTCAGATGAAAAACGAGCGGCGGCGAACCTAAAATTAGAAATACCGCTATAGCTATTTCCTACGATGACGATCTTTCCATCCGGCGTGACGGCGACCCCGGCGGCGTCATCACTATCCGGTCCAAACGACAGGATCCGTATGCCATCCGAATCAAAGCTTGTATCGAGTGAACCATCGGTGTTGTACCGGACGACCGCTGCGTCACCACTTGTCTGGCCGGCGACGACTATCTTTCCATCCGGCTGCAGCGCAACTGAATTTGCAATGTCCGGGACATTGCCGCTGCCGCCAACCTCTGTGATAACTATGCCATCCACTCCAAATGATGTGTCGAGCGAACCTTCACTGTTGTAACGCAGAACCACGAAGTCATCGTTCGAGCCGGAACGACTGGTCCCCGCGATCACGATCTTTCCATCGGGTTGAAGGACAACATCGTTGGCTACGCATGTTCTGTTAAGGATCTCGGTGCCTACACGACCGACTACACTGAATGTCGGATCGAGATTACCTGCTGCATCAAGTCTCATCACCACGCATCTGGCCATGATCGGGAAGCTGCTCCATTCGCCTGCCAAAATGATCTTTCCATCCGGCTGGACGGCGACCGCGCGAGCGGACGAATTCCGCCCACTTGAGTCGTCCATTCGGCCCAACACGCGTCCGTTTCCTAGCCCGAACGTCTGATCGACAAGGTCGAAAGAGCTCGCTCCGTTCGGATCCCTCATTGCATCCTGGGACGAGATCCGGAAGGCCAGGCTAGAGACCACAAGGAGCATCAGGCCCAGGAGCCAAACGATACGTGATGTTTTTCTCGACATGATAAGCTCCCGCCCGATCGGGCTTTTAATCGTCCTTTCATTTCTGTTCTGATTTGCAGACAGTAAGTTGAGGGTTAAGCTCGCACAACGCTGCGGTTAGGGTCTTAACGGTTTCTTTTAGCGTCCCGATCTCCTTTTGCTGAGCTTCCAATTGCGTTTGCTGTTCTTTTATGGCGTTAACCAAAACAATACCGATGCGGTCGTATTTGACACCTTCGATCTCGTCCAAGTTATTGAAGGTGGCCAAGAGCGGTTCCGCATCGGCAACTTCCTCGGCAACGAGGCCGATGTCGCGTGTTCCTTGCGAGATCCAATTGAATGAAACGGGCCGGAGCCGTTTGATCAGGTCGAGACCAGGCGTAAATTCCTGAATATTTGATTTATAACGTCGCGAAGAAGAGCAGAGAGATATCTGGTTCGAAGCATTTCGGCATAGCGGTGTCGGCCCCGCGACGCCAAGAACCGAGACGCGGATGGACCCGATCACGTCCAGCTTGTCGTTAGGCGTTGTTGTTCCGATGCCGAAATTTCCCGGAACGCGAACTACATCGACCGAACGGCCGAGCACCATCGTATTGCTCGTTGACACCGTCGCACCAGCACCAATCGCAGTGGCAAAGGTCAGGTTACCGACAGTTACGTTGGCCTGCGTGCCGATCAGAGTGTTATTGCTGCCCGTCGTATTGTCTTGACCTGCGAACGCACCAAAAAAAGCGTTGACATTGCCCGTTGTGTTGTCATCGCCTGCAGCAATGCCGACGAACGTGTTGGAAGCACCGGTTGTATTTCTCATACCCGCGTTTGCTCCGAAGAACGAGTTTCGAATCGATGTCGTGGTCGCCTTGCCCGCGTCTGCGCCGAAAAACGAGTTGTCCGATCCTGATGTGTTTGCTGAACCTGCTTCTATGCCGAAAAAAGAGTTGTCGAAGCCCGTCGAGTTCGATTCGCCCGAGCTGCGTCCAAAGAATGAGTTGCGTCCGCCTGTTGTTGTGCCAAAGCCAGCTGAACCGCCAAAAAACGCGTTATCGCTCGCAGTCTCGTTAAATGTGCCCGCGAAAGCGCCGAAGAACGCGTTGAGGCTGCCGATTGTGTTCTCGCGGCCTGCATCGAGACCGAAGAACGCGTTGGAGGATCCTGATGTGTTCGAGAAACCTGCGTCACTCCCGAAAAAAGAATTTCTAATGCCGGTCGTGTTCGAACCCCCTGCGCGAGTTCCAAAGAATGCATTGTCGACGCCGCCGGAATTGACCGACCCGGCACCTACGCCGACAAAGGTATTTTGAGTTCCAGAAACGCTCAAAACACGGTTGCCGCCGATGTTAAATTGGGATGCCGCGGTAAAAACATTTGCCGTGCCGGTGCCGCTTATATTGAAATTGCTAGTGGCCTGCGGAGCGGCATTTTGGTTCTGGATGTAACTGGAACTCCCCGGGAGCGGGGTTCGGGCATCGGACAGCCGCGCATCGCCGGTCAAGACATATTGATTGGCTGCGACCCCTCCGAGTTGAGTTGCGTTCGTCGCGGTGGTTGCGTTCAACGCGCTCACGGCGCTGACGCTTACGATCGAAAATGGTGTAGCCCGCAAGAGTTGCCGGGGTGCCAGCGTTGTGAAGGCGCCGCCGCCGGTGGGACGCACGCGAATCTCAAGCTCGCGATCCGCACCAGTATAGTTATTCCCAAAGTTCAGCGTGACGGTAAATACACCATCGGTGACGGGTACACTGGTTCGTGTGAGTGTTGAACCCACCTGCGATCCATTGACCACGAAAAGAGCGAATTCGAAGTCGTAGCTACCATTCGCCGGGGAACCCGTGCTATTGAGATTGCCTTGATAGGTGAAGTCAAATGTCTGAGCTTTCAACCCCAGAGGCAGAACTGCCAGGACCAATATTGCCGACAATACGAACGTCTCTCTTTTCATCACCATTCTCCTTTTGATTCGGATCCCATGTGTTCGCGAATTTTCAGCTGCAGCAGCACGAGTTCAATAAATAAAGAAGAGCTGCCACTATTTTTCACTTTGTAATTTGATCTCTCTGCTAAACATCTCTTCTAGCGAGTTCCGGCAGATCAGCAGGTGCCGGCTCGCAGTTTCCAGATAGTGGAGCTTGCGTTTATCGACCAGCTTCAAGATCTCTAGTGCGGATATCCCGTAATTCGAAACGGCTGAGTCCAGCGTTTGCAGTTCGACGTTCTGCCCGCACGCTTCACACAGCTCGTTGATGCTGCTGCGGCCATTCAGGCTGAACACAAAGATCTCGTGGCTTTCGGTTTCGATCAGAATTCTCTTTGTGTTTACAGGCATTTGTATTAAAATCAGCCGCGACGGAAACAATCAGCCTGCTAAGTCCAACCGCTTCCGCCGTCGAGCTGTTCAACGATACTTTTTCGTTGATGATTCGACATTAAATATGTTGTTGGAGAAATTGTCCTGAACCTTTTCTCTAACTTTTCTCCAATATTTCTCTGAGGTGGCTATGGACAATGGAATCAGTAATTTAAGAGAATTCGGAAAGTTTAGGCTTGATGTCGGAAAGCGGGTCCTGTGGTATGAAAGCGAGCCCGTAGATCTGGGCCTAAAGGAGATCGAGCTGCTTTGCGTGCTTACCGAGTATAGCGGCGAGGTTGTGACAAAGACAGACCTACTCGATAAGGTCTGGCAAGATTCGTTTGTCGAAGAGAGCAATCTTTCGCGTCATGTTTACATCCTGCGAAAGATGTTCAAGAAATTTGGCGAAAGCGAGAGCCTTATAAAAACGATCCCGCGCCGCGGTTATCGTTTCACAGGCGAGATCCACACGGTCCCGAAGGCCGAGATCATTGTTGAAAAGCATACCTTCATGCGTACCTTGGTCGAGGTCGAGGAAGCTCCCCGGGCGACGAAGACGAAGTGGGCTAACTCGCTATTTTTAAGACTCGCAACCGTCACAACTGCCGCGATCTTTTTGGCAACCGGCTTTACCCTTTATAGGTATAGTCAGGCGACAGGTTCGGCTACACAGATAAAGTCGCTGGCAGTACTTCCGTTCAAAACGATCGGAGATGGTGACGGACAGCATGGAATTGGTTTGACGGACGTTTTGGTCACGCGATTGAGCAATATAAAGGAATTCAATCTTCGTCCGACGAGTGCCGTTCTCCCATTTGAAAAGGTTGATTCTCTAACCGCAGGAAAGCAATTGGGTGTCGAGTCCGTTCTCGAAGGAACCATCTACCGGACAAATGGCAGTGTGCGCGTGACAACCAGGTTGCTAAAGGTCAGCGACGGTTCGGCTCTCTGGACTGGCGAGTTCGTTAAGCCGGTACAAGAGGAATTTCGGCTACAGCACGAGATCGCGCTTCGCGTGGTTGATGCACTTGCTTTGAATCTAAACGGAAGCGAACAAGCGGCACTAAACAAAAATTACACAGAAAATTCCAAGGCTTATGAGCTTTACGTAAGGGGGCGTTCCGAGTGGAACAAACGCACATGGGCAGGTACGATCGAGGCTGAGCGGCTTTTCCGAAATGCGATCGAGCTCGACCCATTCTTTGCTCTTGCCTATGTCGGTTTGGCTGATTCAATGCTGATGAGTGCGGCCAATAGCGGCCAGGTAGAGATCGCTGTCCAGAAAGCGCTTGAGCTTGACCCTTCGTTGGCGGAACCTCATGCAACGCTCGGTTTTGTCAAAACTTTTCACAAATGGGAATGGCATGAAGCGGAAAATTCGCTTCGCAGGTCGATCGCGTTGAATCCGAACTATGCAAATGCCCATCATTGGCTCGCGCAGGTTCTGGCGATCCAAGGCCGTAACGACGAGGCGAAGGCCGCGATGCTCCGTGCTTTGGAGATCGATCCAATGTCTTACAACTTTCTCGCCGATCTGGGACAGATCTACTATTTTGATCGAGATTATAAAAAGGCCGAAGAATATTGCCGTCGAGCGCTCGAGATCTATCCCGATTTTGCATTTGCCCGGGAATATCTTTACGACATTCATCTAAAGACCGGCGAATACGATCGGGCTGTTGATGAAATTCTTGGCTCCGATAAGATAATTTCCTCGTTTAACAATGAGCCTTCGGACTACCAAGAACAAATCAAGGAGAAATTCGAACACGGTAAAAAGGTTTATCGCGAGGGCGGCATTCGGCGATTTCTCGAAGGCCGCGTTGCTAAGGGGCAGGACGAAACGTCTTGTTATATAGATGCGACAATTTACAGCTTTATCGGTGAGAAAGAGAAAGCTCTCGACTGTCTCGAGCGATCAGGGGTGCATACCGGCATAATGACTGTTTTTATTAAGGCCGATCCAGTGTTCGATACGATCCGTGACGAACCGCGGTATAAGGAAATCTTAAGGAAAATGAATCTCTAGGTGCCGTTCGGTGTAAGACGGTCGTTTAAGATTCGATCCGATAGTTCGGGGCTTCTTTTGTGATGATCACGTCGTGGACGTGCGATTCTCGAAGCCCGGCTGATGTTATTCTCACAAATTTCGCGTTGGTTTGAAGTTCCTTGATATTCCGGCAGCCGGTGTAACCCATTCCTGCACGAAGCCCGCCGACGAGCTGCGTTACCATGTCCTGCACACTGCCTTTATAGGCGACGCGGCCTTCGATTCCTTCCGGAACGAATTTCGAATCGGACGTTGTGTTTTCTTGTGCGTAGCGGTCGCTCGAGCCTTTTTTCATCGCTCCGATCGATCCCATTCCGCGGTACGTCTTAAAGTTACGGCCTTGGAAAAGAATTACTTCGCCCGGAGCTTCTTCGGTTCCGGCAAAGAGCGATCCGATCATAACGCTGTCCGCGCCTGCGGCGATCGCCTTTGCGACGTCGCCGGAAAATTTAATGCCGCCGTCCGCAATGATCGGAACGCCTGAGCCCTCGGCCGCATTCACAGCTTCGGTTATTGCGAAAATCTGCGGAACACCGGCGCCTGTAACGACCCGCGTAGTGCAGATCGATCCGGGCCCGATTCCGATCTTTACGGCATCGACACCTTCCGAAATAAGCTGTTTAGTTGCCTCTGCTGTCGCGACATTTCCCGCGATAAGTTCGATCTCAGGGAACTTTGCCTTGATGGCCTTGACCGCATCAAACACACGCGAGCTATGGCCGTGAGCCGTGTCGATGACGATCGCATCTACGCGGGAATTAATAAGTTCCTCGGCACGTTCGAGGAAATCACCCGTTGCACCAATAGCCGCTGCGCAGCGAAGCCGGCCCATTCCGTCCTTTGCCGCGTGCGGGAACTTGATCGCCTTTTGGATGTCCTTTACCGTTATCAGCCCTTTCAAATGGCCATCTTCATCGACCACAAGAAGTTTCTCAATGCGATGTTTTTGCAGCTTTATTTTTGCCTCGTCGAGCGTAGTCCCCACCGGCACCGTGACCAGCGGCTGCGGAGTCATCACTTCGGAGACGGGTATATTGAAACGAGTTTCGAATCGAAGGTCACGGTTGGTGATTATGCCCGTCAGCAGCCCGGCATTATCGATCACCGGAACACCGCTGATCTTAAAATGCTCCATTATGTTCAAGGCTTCGGAGACAAGTGCCGTCTGATTTATCGTCACCGGATCGACGATCATTCCGGATTCGCTTCGTTTTACCTTATCGACCTCTTCGGCCTGCTCGGCGATCGAATAGTTCTTATGGATAATCCCGATGCCGCCCTGCTGTGCCAATGCGATCGCAAGCCCAGCCTCTGTTACCGTGTCCATTGCTGACGAACACAATGGAATGTTCAGCTCAATGCCGCGTGAGAAACGGGTTCGCGTATCGACCTCTCCGGGAAGCACTTCGGAATACGCGGGCACGAGCAAAACGTCGTCGAATGTAAGGCCTTCTTTGATCTCTGTAATGTTCATCGTTCTGTTATGCCGGCGGGATCGGCGTGTGAGAATGCAAAAAAGCCCGCACCGGGATGCAGGCTCCAATACTCGAAATTGAACTTTAACGTATTTTCCAAAAGACAGATTACAAAATTTCTTCGACCAAATCCAATTGCTAAGGCCTGTTTGCCGGTGACCGATTCCCAACGATGATCGGCGTCCTTGTCGGCGAAGGCCTGGGCGTCGCCGTTCTCGCAGGCGTCGGCTGCGGTGTCGCTGCATTTGTCGGTTGAACTGTTGTCTGCGGCCGCGGCGTTTGTGTTGGGGTCGTTGTTGCCGGCGTAGTCACTGGCACGGCGTCGGCTGGAGGCACGAACGATCCGGCTTCCCATATCTGCCGAACATTTTCCTTATTAACCGATATCAATACCGAATTTCCACGTGCCGGAGGTGCAGGCGGTTCGATGCGTTTACCATTCAGCGTGAGTTCGACCGAATTTGAAAAACCTTTGTAATAGCTTAGAGCAAGGTTCTCGCGGGCCGTGAAAGTTTTTGGAGCGTTGGGCAACACATCGCCTGTCGATCGCGTGCCGTCGATCGTCGATTCGACACTGATCCTTTCGGCCAAGGCCTTAAATTCGAGTGTTATCTGATCGAACTGAGGTGCGGGAACCGCCGTCTGCGGAGAATCGGGATCGTTTGCCGTATTATTATTGGTTACGACCTGTCTATCCGGCTGATTCTGGAAGTAATTGACAACAAACAAGATACCGCCTGTCATAAGAGCCAGGATTATACCGGCAAATATTATCGTAGGGACCATCGAGCTGAACGAATTGTCATCGGTCAAGACCTCGGGCTTGTAAACCCGCAGATCGTTTTCAGCGGCGAACCCTTCGGTCTTTGCTACGATCTTGGAATAATCCTGAAGTGCTTCCTGTTCGTCCATCCCAACGAACTTCGCATACGATTTAACAAAACCTTTGTTGAAAATTCCGCCCGGAAGAGGTTTGTAGTCATCACGCTCGATCGCGTTTATGTAAAGCGGCGAGATCCTGGTCTGCTCGGCGACCTCACTCGCAGATATACCAAGTTCTTCGCGAGCCTGTCGCAGTTTTTCGCCGAGGGATTGTGACATTCAACTAAATTGCTACGAGTTTCCGTCTCCGGTAAAAACGGTTCGTTGCGAAATGACTTAATCTCAAAATATAACCCTGTAAAACAGGGCTTGTCAATTAACAGGCTGTTTTAGACTCAGTCTGACCAGGTTAAGTTCAATTCTTGCCTTTTGCCGAATATAGGATTAGGCTAAGACGAGTTCAATCACAGGGCTGGAAGCCCGTTCGAAAGAAGAGAGGATCAGGCAAATGAGCTTTGAAGCGTTAGGAATGATCGAGACCAAGGGCTTTGTTGGCGGCGTTGAGGCCGCGGATGCGATGGTCAAGGCCGCAAACGTTCAGTTAGTGGGCAAAGAATATATCGGAGCCGGTTATATGACGATCTTTGTTCGCGGCGACGTTGGTGCCGTAAAGGCCGCGACGGATGCCGGTGCGGCGGCTGCACGCCGGGTCGGGGAACTGATCAGCGTACATGTGATTCCGCGTCCGCACGACAGCGTTGAAAAGATCTTGCCGAAAGGCGGAAAGGTCGGCCACAGCCCGGACGAAAAATCATTGTCAGGCGGCGGAAAACAGCTCGGAGCCGGTGAAGCTGGTTCGGCCATTTCGGCAAATGACAAGACGCGTTCGCGATCGAAGTAAGTATTCTCCCGGCAATTGATCTCACACGATCGGCATATCCGTTTAAATGGGCGACAAAGATCTGGTTGCAAAGCAAGAAGCTCGCGACGCGGTGGAAAGGGCACATCGCGCCTTCGCCGTTGTGGCGGCGTTCGATCAGGCGAAGGTCGATTCGATCTGCCAGGCAATGTCGGATGCTGCTCTCGCGAATGCTGAACGGCTGGGGCGGCTTGCGAGCGAAGAGACAGGTTTTGGGCGTGCCGAGGACAAGAAAGAAAAGAATCGTTTCGCGGCTGAAGATGTTTGGAACCATTTCCGATCGATGCGAACGGTCGGAGTCGTAAACGAAACCGATTCGATAGTTGAGATCGCTAGCCCACGCGGTGTCGTTGCTGCTATTATTCCATCGACCAATCCGACATCTACTGCGATCTTTAAGATACTGATCGCGATAAAATCAAGAAATTCTATCGTGCTTTCTCCGCATCCTTCAGCGGCACGATGCATTGCCGAAACGACGCGGGTAATGCTCGATGCAGGCATCGCGGCAGGGCTGCCGAGTGAAGCTATTTATTGCATACAAGCTCCGACGATCGAAGGCACAGAAGAGCTGATGCAGCATAAGAATACTGCCGTTATCCTTGCAACAGGCGGGATCGGGCTGGTTCGGGCAGCGTATTCTTCGGGGAAACCGGCATTCGGTGTGGGGCCCGGAAATGTTCCTGTTTTTGTCGAACGTTCGGCAGATGTTTCGAAGGCGGCCGAGGATATTTTGACCGGAACCTGCTTCGACAACGGGACGATCTGTGCATCGGAGCAATCAGTTGTCGCGGACGCCTCTATCGAATCTGCTCTGCGTGAAGCGTTTCGTTCGTCCGGCGGACATTTTCTTACAACGGCTGAGGCGGACGCCGTTGCCGCGGTTTTGTTGACGCCGCAGCGTACCTTGAATGCCGGTATCGTTGGCAAGTCCGCCGAATACATCGCAAATTTGGCTGGAATAAGTGTTCCGAGCGGGACGCGATGTCTGATCGCGGATTGTGCCGGTGTCGGCCGCGATTTTCCGTGGTCGATCGAAAAGCTTTCGCCAACCCTGGCATTTTTTGTGGTGAATGGGTTGGACGAAGGTGCGGCACGTTGCCAGGAGATACTGAAATTCGGCGGCATGGGACACACTGCCGGAATGCATTCAAAGGACCGTCAAGCCGCGATCCGATTTGGCGAGCAGATGCCGGCATCGCGGGTAGTTATCAATTCGCCGACAACGCACGGAGCGATCGGCCTTACGACCGATCTACCTCCGTCAATGACGCTTGGCTGCGGTTCATGGGGCGGGAATGTTACTTCCGACAATGTATCGCCGATCCATTTGATGGATATCAAACGCGTTGCGTTTGAAACGAAGCCGATAAATGCCGCGCGTTCTGTGAAACCAACAGTTCAGCAACCGGCGGGCCAACTTATTAAGCAGAGCATCGGACGAGAAAAGATCGCCGCACTCGTTGATGGTTTTCTGAAAGAAAAGCTCAAGGAAATGCCGGTCGAGCCTGTTCCTGAGCCGCCAAAACGTGCCGAACCTGTGTTCGAACCGTCGCCGGTCAAGACGGTGATACACGAACTGCGGCCGCAATCCCTTACCGAGAATGGCGTCGAGCTCGAACCTGTACCATTTGTCAGTGAGGCGGACGTCCGCACGGCGCTGGGCGAAGGCAAAAAGATATGCATCAACGCAAAGACGATCCTGACGCCCTCGGCACGCGATCTGGGCGACGAGAAGGAGGTCTTCATACGGGTTTGAAGATTAAGATTCAACCAACAATTATTTTCCTTTTGGCGTTGATGCTGGCGGCGCCTTGTCCGGCGCAGACGAGCGAAGTCGCGTCTCCATTGACCTACGGATTCGTGATAGACAACTCCGGCTCGATGCGGCTCCGGCTTGAAAGAATTATCCGTCTGGTAAGCAAGGTTGCGGCGTTGAACGGGCCCGAGGACGAAACATTTCTCGTTACGTTCATTGATTCAGAAAAGATCTCGGTCAAGCAGGAAATGACCGCAAACACAGACGCGGTGATCGACGAAGCCGAGAATATGTTCATTCAAGGCGGTAAGACGGCGATAATCGATGCGGTCAGGCTTTCTGCGACCTATCTTTCAGAAAATGGACGTAAAGAAGAAGGCCGGTTGCGTCGGTTGATCGTAATTACCGATGGCGATGAGCGTGAAAGCAGGTCGAATCTTACCGATCTGATCGAGATCCTGAAAAAGGAAGGGATCGCCGTATTTATTGTCGGCATTGGGGAAAGCAAGGTCGAAACAAAATTGATCGACCGGCTTGTCAAGGATTCGGGAGGAAAGCGATATCTGCCGATCTCCGAGGCTGAGATCAGCGAACTTATTCCTCTATTGGCGGGAGATATTAGAAAATGAGCGGGGCCGTTGAAACAGAGGCTATCCCTAAGCCGGAGGCTCTCGATCGCAAGTGCGACATTTGTGGAGCCGAGATCCGGCTTGGTTCTGAATTCTGTTATAACTGCGGTTCCAAGATCCGCGAAGCAGAGGCCAAGGACGATGCGTCTGAGCCAAGTGGTGACGTCGATCCCACAGTAAAGCAAGATGAAAGTTCGGATACTCCGGAAGTCGAGAAACCAGCGCAAAAAACCGCTCGCGTGCGGCGGCACAGGCCCGTTAAGTTCAAAGAAACTACCTATAGGTGGGAAGAGCCGGAAGGTATCGGGATTGGTTCCATCGCAATTACGGCGATCATCGTCGCTTTGGTGATTTTCTTGATCGCGGCCGGATTTTACTTTAGATAGTAATGGAACTCGTTATCATTATGTTTTTTGGCGCGATCTTCGCGGGTGCGTTCTTGCTGGCGTTGATATTGCTGATCTGGTACCTAAAGCGGCGCGGTTCACAATAAGGTTTGGTGCAAAATATGCAGGCTCTTGGAATGGTCGAATGTTTCGGATTGGTGGCTATGATCGAAGCCGCTGACGCGATGGTGAAAGCCGCCAATGTTGAATTGGTCGGTTATGAGAAGATCGATGCCGGTTTGGTCACGGCGATCGTCCGGGGTGAGGTTGGTGCCGTTAAGGCCGCGGTCGATGCTGGTGCCGCGGCGGCCAGGCGTGTAGGTACCGTAACCGCGGTCCATGTTATCCCGAGGCCTCATGACGAGGTGGACTCCGGAGTTCCTGTCATTGTCACCGGTGAAACGAACAGGAAAAAGATCTCCGGTTCGGTGCCCGAAAAATGACCTTCCCTTGAAGGCCATTCTCCTTAACAATAAAACTTAAAGATCAATTGCTTCGCTGAAGTTCGGGTTTGCCGTCGGGATCGCCTGCGATACGGCCTGTGCGGGTTATTGCGATACGCTTTTCTTTGCTCGGGCTGTCATTGACCGTGACCCGAATGTTTCTGAAGGTTCCGTCCTCACGGTCGTTTGTGGGCAGATATCCGATCGAATACTGTGTCCGGAGTTCGCTGGAGATGTCCTGAGCGATCTTATTTAGCTCAGAAACATTCTCGGGGAAATAAGCTTTGCCGCCGGAGTCCGTGGCAAGTTTTTGGAGGAACGACCTGGCTTTGTTTTGATCGCTCTTTTGAATGAAATTTCCACGATCGTCCAGGTCTTTGACAAAGCCGATCACGTAGATCTGAACATTTGATTCGGTCAACAGTTGAAACAGCTGTCGTTCCGAATAATAGCTTGCCCTGTCTTCACCGTCGGTTATCAATATCAGTGCCCTTCGTTTGCCATCTTCGCGATCTGATTCTTTGTCGTGTTCCGATACACGCTCAGTGGCAAGATACACCGCATCACGCAAAGCGGTCTGTCCGCCTTCGATATATAAACTGTCGAGAGCATATTCAAGGTCGCCTTTGTCCGCCGTAAATTCCTGAAGGATCTCGATCCTGTCTTTGCCGACGAACCTGATGATACTTGTTTCATCAGCCGGGCGATTGCTTCCGATCAAAATCTTGCTGGCCTCGATCACCTTATCGATCTGTGAACGGAGCGAACCGGAATTATCGATCACCATCGAATAATTGGTAGGAACCTCCGACTGCGAGAAAAATTCGATCTCCTGCAGAACATTATCTTCGTATATTTTGAATTCCGATCTCTTTAGGTTGGCGATCGGGCGATTGAATCGGTCGACCACGCGGACGTTCAGATTGACCAATTCCGTCTCGACCTTGATGACCTCTGTATCTTCAGAGATCCTGGGCGTTGGTGAGGGCGTTGGAGTTTGCGCGGCGGACTGCTGAACACCTAGGCCAAAGGCAAATGCCGCAAAGAGAAATACGAAAAACTGTTTCTGCATCAATTTTACACCTAACGATAGGAAATAGTTGGAGACGCGTAGTAACCTTCCCGGCTCCGGACCGTTAGACGCGAAAGGCCGCGCGGAGGTTTGACGCGAACTTTTACCTTGCGCCATTTGCCGTCAGGCTGAAAATCGTCGGGAGTATAGCCGATCGAATATTGATGGCGAAGCTCAAGGGCGATCCGCTCGAAGATCTCATCGAGTTCGACATCGGATGTTGGGTAGAATGCCTTTCCGCCGGTAACGGTCGTTAATTCATCCAAAAATGCCTGCCCCTGCATCCCCAACATGCTTGAGGAATCGCCGCGGTCCAGGATCCCAACGGCATAGGTCACCACGTCAGATTCCCTCATCATTCTCCGTACCTCGCCAAAATTGTAACGTGAGGCATTGTCCTGTCCATCGCTGATAATGTTCATTGCGCGTTTTTGGTGCGTACCGCGCGTAACTCTTTCAAGGCCGAGGTAAACCGCGTCATACAAGGCGGTGTTCTGCCGCGGTTGAACGAGGGTCAATTTACGCAAGAGAGCTTCACCGTCCCGCGAGCGGTCCAGCAAAAGCTGGGCACGGCTATTAAATGCGATCAGAAAATATTCGTCCGAAGGATGGCTGGTATCAATGAACCGTTTCAAAGCATTTCTTGCTTTTCTGATCTTTTCGCCGCTCATCGAACCCGACACATCAAAGACGATACCCACCGAAACCGGAGCATCACTGTCGCTGAAAAAAGTTATTTTCTGCTCTTTGTTGTTGTCGAAGATGGTAAAGGCTGTTTTGGGAAGTGCGGAAACATATCGGCCATAAAGGTCGGTCACGGTCAAGGTGAGCGTTACCAGGTCCGTACGGACGGGAATTGGCCTGTCAGGATTCGGTTGGTCGGGCGGTGTCGGTTCAGGTGCCTGTCCGGCCGCAGCGATGGTGGCCACCACGACTACCGAAAATGCCAACGCAAAATGAACGATTCGGCGGTGGTCCAATTGCTTGAACAAGAGAACCAATGTCGGGGCGAGCTTCTTCATTTGATACCCTCTATATTATTTGACGACGCAAGTAAGCGCAAGATAAATCTTCGATGCGAAAAGTCTCTATACAGTTGTTTCGTCCGCAAAAATCCATTAGTTTCAATACCTGCAACTTGTTGTCTGAAAAGGCGTGTTATAATTTTGCCCGAAATCTGAAGTTCCCATCGAGATCTTCTTAAGGCACAATTCAATTTTTGTAACGGTTAGTTGAACGAATGTCCGAATTTGTCTGCAAACTTGGAACGCCCAGCGGCGAGGTACTCACAAGGATAGTCGAGGCCGGCGGAGCCGACGAGGCACGCGTTGCCCTTGAAAACGAAGGGTTTAAGGTCTTTTCTATCTCGAAACCGGGCGGGATCGCCGCCGCATTGCCATTTATCGGGCAGGCTTCCAAGAGCCGGATCAAGCAAGGCGATTTTCTCCTCTTCAACCAACAGTTGTCGGCACTCCTTCGGGCCGGCATTCCGGTCCTTCAGTCGATAGAGCTGTTAAAAGCACGATCAACGTCGTCGAGCCTCCGAACGATTCTGGCCGACGTAGAAGAACGCATTAAGTCCGGAAGCTCTCTTTCAGAGGCATTTGAAGCACAAGGCGTTTTTCCAAAGATCTACACAGCGTCGATCCTTTCCGGCGAAAAAAGCGGTGCTCTGGACGATGTACTGATCCGGTATGTTGACTATTTGCGGCGTTCCGTAGGCCTTTCGAGAAAACTCCGCGGGGCTCTGGCTTATCCGATATTTCTTATGGTCGCGGCCATTATTATGGTCGCCTTCCTGACGCTTTACATCATTCCGCAGATGTCCACGCTTTTCCGCGGCTTAAGCGCTAACAGGGAATTGCCGACGATCACACTGGCAGTGCTCGCTCTTTCGAGCTTTGTTGCTGGAAATGCCATCTGGTTGTTCCCGCTCTTGCTTATCATCGGAGTCGCCATATACGTCTGGCTAAGGACCGATTCGGGGCGCCTTATATTTCACCGGTTCCTGCTGAAAGTGCCCGTTATCGGGGAGCTGATCAGGCAAATGGCGACGGCACAGCTTTCGCGGTCTATGTCCACGCTTCTTTCAGGCGGCATAACCGTACCTGATTCGTGGGAGGTCGCCTCGCAGGCGCTCAATAACGTAGAGCTCCGCCGACGGAGCCAGGCTGTGCTTCCTTTGATCCGCGAAGGCCGCGGGTTTACGGATGCGCTGCATCAGGCAAACTGGATCCCGGAATTAGGCCTGGATATGATCGGTATCGGCGAGCGTTCGGGCAGCCTTCGGGAAATGCTCGACGAGGTCGCAGGTTTTTATGATGCCGAGGCAGAGGTAAAGCTCGAACAGCTGACCACATTGCTTGAACCGATAATTCTCGTCGTAATGGCGGCGATAATTCTCGTGATCTTGCTGGCGATCTATCTGCCGATAATCGATACCATCTCAAGCGGGCCGATAGGCGGCCGTCGCGGCTAAAGATTTTCAAATGAACGAACAAACTGTTTCCCCAAATATTTCATCGCCGAAGATAGAACTCTCGGATTTTCTTGAGAACGAACCCCCCGAGGTGGTCGAAGCCAAGCAGATGGCAAAGCGTTACCGGCTGCCATATATCGATCTGCTTCCTCCCGACGCAACTTCGCCTATCGATTACGAAGAACTGGCGAAAATACCGGTCGAAATGATGCTTCGGAATCATTTCGTCCCGCTAAAACGCGAAGGCCGCGACCTGCATACTGCGATGGCCGATCCGACGAATCTCGAACGCCTTGACGAGATCGAGAATGCACTTAATGTTCGCATCGTGCCTTACATCGCGACGCAGGGAGCCATCGATGTGGTGCTCAAGCGTGGTGATGCGACGCAGCGTGTTTTGCAGGAGGCGGCATCGGGGTTCAAGATCTCGCTTGTAAAGGAGACTGAACAGGGTGAAGAGGTACTCGACCTTGACCGCCTGGCATCGGATTCCGATATGTCGCCGATCATCAAATTGGTGGACACTATCGTTTACAATGCAATGGAATCGCGGGCATCCGATATTCACATCGAAGCCGGCGACCGCGACGTCCGCGTAAAATTCAGGATCGACGGCGCGCTATATGCAAAGGTCGATCCGATCGATATCGCATATCACCAGACGCTAGTTTCGCGTATCAAGGTCATGTCCGAATTGGACATTGCCGAACGCCGCATTCCGCAGGACGGCCGTTTTCGGGTCCGTTATAAAGGCCGCACCGTTGACTTTCGTGTTTCCATACTGCCATCGGCATACGGCGAGAATTGTGTGATCCGTATCCTCGATAAAGAGCAGATATCAGAAGAGTTCAAGAATCTTAGCCTTGAGGTTGTCGGCTTTGACCCAGAGGACCTAAAGCGTTTTCGCCTTTATATCAAGGAGCCGTATGGAATGGTCCTGGTCACAGGCCCGACCGGTTCTGGTAAAACGACGACTCTTTATGGTGCCTTGAACGAGATCCGCAACGACGAAGACAAGATCATTACCATCGAAGATCCGGTCGAATATCAGCTTCAGGGAATTATGCAGATCCCGGTAAACGAGAAAAAAGGCCTTACCTTTGCCCGCGGGCTGCGTTCGATATTGCGCCACGACCCTGACAAGATAATGGTCGGTGAAATTCGTGACGAAGAGACCGCGCAGATCGCGATCCAATCCGCGCTTACCGGCCACCTAGTGTTCACAACCGTTCACGCCAACAACGTTATCGACGTGATCGGCCGTTTTATCAACATGGGCGTCGAGCCGTATAACTTTGTTTCGGCACTGAACTGCGTGCTCGCACAGCGGCTTGTTCGACTTCTTTGCCACACATGCAAGCGCCCATACGAACCGAATGTTGAAGACCTTTTCGAATCCGGACTTCGCCCTGAGGATGTGACGGACCGTGTATTTTTCCGAAATGTCGGTTGCGACGCATGCAACCACACCGGTTACCGCGGCCGTACCGCGATCCACGAACTGTTGGATATGTCCGATGCGATCCGCGAGATGATCATCGAACGCCGTCCGGGTTCTGAGATACGCCGCCGGGCGACCGAAGAAGGCCTTTCGAGCCTTCGCGAATCTGCCGTTAAAAAGGTATTTGCAGGGGCAACGACCCTACACGAAATAAACCGCGTTACATTTGTCGAGGAGATTAGATAATGAACCGAATTTTCATTGTTTTGCTCACAACTCTTTTGGCCAGTGTTAGTATTTTGGCTCAAACCGAAGGAAACCCGCCTAACTGGTGCCGCGGCGGCTTTTTTACACAGGGTTCGCCGGAATTCACAATAGCGAAAGTCGGAACACTTACAGGCAAGCGAACTAAACGAGCATATTTTCATAAGGACGACCGCGACGATTGCCCCGGCGGCAGGGGCTGCCAATCCACAAGTTATCTGGTGCCGGGTGACGAAGTCATAGTTCGAGGTGAACTTTCCGGCTTCGCCTGCGCATGGTACCCAAGCACGAAAGGCGCAGGCACGGTCGGCTGGCTTAGCCTCGAGGAGATCGATTTTCAGCGAACCCCTTCGAACCAACCGCTTCGTGACTGGCTCGGCGAATGGACCTATGCCGAAAACACTATCAACTTCACCAATAACAAACTGGCCGGTTGGCTGAACGTGACCGGCGATGCCTATTGGAAGGGCCTCGGCGATAACATCCACATCTGCGAACTCGACGGCCGCGTCGAGCCGATGGACGGTGTTGCAAACTATTCGGACGGCGACGATGAATTCGACTGTAAGGTGACGATGGAGATACTGGGCAAGTATCTTATCGTGGCTGACAATATGAAATGCGGCGGTGCGAACGTCAGCTTTTCAGGCGTTTACCGCAAGAATTCGAAAGGGCGGTGACGGCAACACTGAAATCTTGACCTTGTATTGCATTTTGCACTACATCGGACTATTCTAAGATTATCGGGTAATAAGAAATATGCCTACGACTATAGAGAAAAGTTCAAAGATCGAGAACATCAATTTTCGTGTTTCAGCCAAGGAGAAACGTCTGATCGAAAAAGCAGTTGTTTTGTCTGGACGGAGTCTAACGGAATTCGCAACAAATGCTTTGATCGATTCGGCAAATAAGTTGATAGAAAGCGAGTTCGTAACATCTCTCTCCGACCGTGATCGTGATCGCCTTTTCCAGTTGCTTGATGATGATGCCAAACCCACTGATGCCCTGAAGAAGGCTGCAAAGATCCACCGCAAGATCATAACAGAATAGTGTGTTTAGAATTGAGCCTATCGGTCAAGAGCATATCGTCGACGATTTCGACTGCGGTGATGAATCGAAGGATCGGTTTTTGAAACAGTTCGCTCTGCAAAACAGTAAAGGCGGTCTCGGCAGAACTTACGTAGTCGTAAAACCTGATGACCGGAGAGTTCATGGCTACTATACGATTTCAAGCAGCTCTGTAAAATTCGAGAACCTTCCATCTAAGCCGAATTTACCGCGTTATCCATTGCCCGCGATCCTGATCGGAAAACTTGCTGTTTGTAGGTCTGCGCAAGGGGCTGGGCTCGGGACAGCGATCATGTTCGATGCGTTAAAGCGTGTTGTGAATGTTGCAGCGGAGATAGGAATATTTCTAGTCGAAGTAAAGGCGGTCGATGCAAAGGCAAAGAAGTTTTATGAAAAGCTCGGCTTTGTCGAAATGTTGGATGATGAAATGAAGCTATTTATGGCGATCAAGACCGTACGAAAGGTCCTTGACCGAATATAATGGCTTAGCTGACGATCATACTATACGTAGAGGCGTCCACGTTACCGCCTGTGGCGACGACGCAGACCTTTTTTTCTTTGAACAACTGCTGCTTTTCGATGATAGCCCCGAGCGAGAGTGCGGCGGTCGGCTCGACCTTCAGATTCGCCAAAGTGAAAAGAAGTCGAACGCATTCGACGATTCTTTCTTCCGGTACCTCGATAATATCTTCAACGCCGTCTTTGATTATCGGCCAATTCAGATTCCCAAGCGAGAGCGTTCGAGTTCCGTCGGCGATGGTCTGCGGTTCACTATCGTTCGCTATCAATCGGCCTTCGCGAAGCGACCGTACGGCATCGTTCGCCATTCGCGGCTCCGCTCCATACACCTTAGTTTTACAGCCTCGTCGGCAAAAGCTTTCGATCGTGCCTGATATCAACCCGCCGCCGCCGACCGGAACTATGACCGCGTCATAATTCTTTTCCGCAAGTTCATCCCCCAAAGTAGAGTTTCCGTCGATCACGAACTGATCGTCGTAAGCACTCGCAAGATACGCATTCGGACGCTCAGCAGCAAGTTGTTCCAGACGTTCCGAGCGGCTCACCTTTTTCACATCTATCAGGTCAGCCTCGGCGCCGAACGAACGCACCGCATCGATCTTCACCTTTGCCGAATTTTCCGGCATTATCACGGTGCATTTTTTGCCAACCAACTTGCACGCATACGCTAACGCCTGGCCGAAATTACCGGACGAAACGCCAATTATCTCGTCGTTCGGAACATTTATCGCGACGTTGTATGCTGCCCGAAACTTAAAACTCCCGGTATGCTGAAACGTCTCCGCGGCGATGGTTATGTCCATCCCAAGATGATCGCGGAGCTTAATTGATTCAATAAAAGTGGTCGGGCGTATCGCGTCAAAAAGCGGTATCATATAGGTGTAGCGTCAGTCTATTACGGCGAAGTTCTTATGTCCAATAATCCGATAGACGAACTAATGGATGCGATGTTTCGCGCCGCAAAGATGCAGCACGGGGCAGCGGTCCGGTCGATGTGGATGCATCGTGAACCGGAATGTCCCGGTTGCGGCGGAAAGATGAAACCGACGAGGTCAAAAGGCAAAGATCTGCTGTCCTTGAACACATTCTTTTATCGGGAACATGGTGTGATCATCGCGTATATGCTTTGTGGTAAATGTGCTAAGCAGGTAATAAAACTTACCGAGGAAAAGTATCCCGGAACCACGCCGCTTCACGAAGAGATCGAGAAGAATCTAAAAAGCACATTCCTAAAGAAAACAGGTCATTAAATGTCGAAAGCGCAATTTGGAATGATTGGCCTTGGAACGATGGGCCGTAATTTTTTACTTAACGTCGCGGAAAATGGTTTCTCAGCCGTTGGTTACGACATCGATCCGGTAAAGCGTGAACTGCTTGAAACCGAAGGTGCTGATTACACCGTGAGTTCCGCGAATGACCTGCCGTCTTTCGTTGCCGCTCTCGAATCGCCGCGAAAGATAATGCTTCTGGTTCCTGCCGGGCCGATAGTCGATTCGGTGATCGCCGACCTGCTGCCGCATTTAGACGAGAGCGATATTGTCATCGATGGCGGAAATTCTCATTTTCCTGACACTGAACGCCGAGAAGCATTTTTGAAAGACAAAGACATCGCGTTTCTCGGAGTTGGCGTATCAGGCGGCGAAGACGGAGCCCGACACGGACCGAGCATAATGGTCGGCGGCGACGCGAATGTTTACGAACACGTTCGGCCGATATTCGAAGCTGTGTCTGCAAAGGTGAATGGCGAGCCGTGTGCCGCGCATGTGGGCCGTGGTTCGGCCGGACATTTCGTAAAGATGGTCCACAACGGCATCGAATACGCGATGATGCAGCTGATCGCCGAAACATACGATATCTTGAGCAGAAACGGGACCGGCGGCGACCATTCTCTCTCCGAGATCTTTGCCGATTGGAACCGCAGTGAACTCAACTCATTCCTGATAGAAATTACCTCGATAGTTCTAAAAAAGACCGACATCGAAACCGGCAATTCGCTCGTTTCGATGATCCTCGATACCGCCGGACAAAAGGGAACCGGCAAATGGACATCACAGGCGGCAATGGACCTCGGCATACCGATCCCGACCATCGATTCGGCGGTCACAATGCGGCAAATTTCGGCGCAAAAGGCAATGCGCGGAAAGCTCGCGGAAAATTTGACCAGAGAAATAATTAATAATTATCAATTAGTAATTAGTAATGTGAAACGCGCTCTGCACATCGCATTCGTTATTTCGTTCGCTCAAGGCTTTTCGATGCTGCGGGCGGCTTCGGATGAACGCGACCTTGGATTGGATATGGTCGAAATATCGAAGATCTGGCGGGGCGGCTGCATCATTCGGGCCTCGATGCTCGAAGATATACGGGCCGCGTTTGAAGAACAGCCGGATCTCCCTAATCTAATACTCTCGGAGCGATTCAAGGAAAAGATCGGATCTGCTTTTGAGGCGCTTCAGAGCGTTGTTTCAGCCGCCGCAGCAGCTGGCATTCCCGCGATGGCATTCGCCGCCACGCTCAATTACCTGACCGCATTCACCACCGAACGACTTCCAGCCAACCTCATCCAAGCCCAACGCGACTTCTTCGGAGCCCACACCTACCAACGCACTGACCGCGACGGAACATTCCACACCGACGATTGGGACACTTAAGAAAACTACACCATCAACGGTTTCCTCAAAGTGAGGGCCAGAAGACGCAGGTTTTTTAAAGATCGTTGTAAAGCACCGGGCTGCGGTGTTTCTATGGATAGCACGGCACATTGGAAAGTTTGTCTTGGAACTTCGAGTGCTGCACACGGAATTTGCACCCAAAAAGTTTTGTCCGTTATGGACAGAGCTTCGCGTCAATCAACTGAGAATTATGAATAAGTTTATTCTGGCCTTCATTTCGCTTTTATTTGTAGTGCATGGGCTCGGACAATCCAAAACGGTCCCCGGCCCTAAAAGCCTTACGAACAAGATCGAAACTTATCTTGAGAAGTTGGAGCGTGTCGGCTTTTCCGGTTCGGTTCTGGTCGAACGCAGCGGAGAAAAGATCATCTCAAAAGGCTACGGTCACAGAAATATCGGCCAGGATCTGAAAAACACACCCGAAACCGTTTTCGATATAGGCTCAATAACCAAGCAATTTACGGCAGCGGCGATAATGCGTTTGGAAATGGATGGAAAACTCAAGACATCTGACAAGATCACGAAATATTTTGATAGCGTTCCGATCGCCGCCGCAGATATCACTATCCATGACCTTTTGAGACATTCTTCCGGGCTTCAGGGCGGCGTCGGCGGTGATTACGAATCAATTTCTGAGGACGATTTTGTTAAGAAAGCACTTAATTCTCCGTTGCGTTTTCCCAGCGGCACAAGATTCTCGTACTCGAACATTGGATATAGCCTTCTCGCGATGATCGTCGAAAAAGCATCGGGTAAGGCGTATGAAACATATCTTTTTGAAAAGTTGTGGAAGCCGGCCGGAATGTTTTCGACCGGTTATGTCCGCCCGAAGTTTTCCGTCGATCTGATCGCGTTCGGCTATCGAAATAAAGAGGTTTGGGGAAAACCGAATGAAAAAGCATGGGCCGCCGATGGTCCTTTTTGGCACTTAAAGGGAAACGGCGGAATACTTTCAACTGTCGAAGATCTTTATAAATGGCACAAGGCACTGCTTGGAAACGCGATACTTTCGCCGGATGCGAAAAAGAAATATTATCATCCCGAATTGAGGCCGGATGAACATCCAAATCCCTATTATGGATATGGTTGGGATATGTTCAAGACGAAACGAAATACGATGGTTGCTCGGCATAATGGTTCAAATCGGATCTTTTACGCTGATTTTCATCGATTCCTTGACGAAGGAACTGCGATAATTTCGCTATCGAATCGGGCGAATCCAAATTTCACGGCCATCAATCGGGAGATCGCAAAGATCATTTTTGAAAAAGACTACGAACCGACGATCCCCGCCGAAGATTCTGAGGCAAACCGCGAATTCACCACCAAGATAATCGATATCACGGTCGAAAAGGGTTTTGAAACCGCGTGGAAGGCTTACAGAAAACGGCCGGCCAAACTCGATCTTCTTGAATTTGTCGTCAACTCAAAAGGATATGAGTTGATCGACGAAAAGAATTTTCGAAAAGCGATCGACGTTCTAAAGTTGAACACATCTGCGTTTCCCAAATCGGCAAACGCCTTCGACAGCCTTGGCGAGGCATATCTTGAGTCCGGCAATGAAAGCCTCGCGTTGATCAACTATCAAAAAAGCCTAGAGTTAGATCCGGAAAATACGTATGCGGAAAACGTTATCAAAAGGTTATCGGCGAAGTGAGCCTGATCATACTCTAAAAGAAATTTATCAGGATCAGGCGGTCGAACACGGTTAAGACCGCCGTTATTGCAGCGATAAGGCCAAACATAAGTATCTTGCTTTCGGTTCGGAGCAGCATCAGAACAAATCCCGTAATAAACCCACCGGCGCATCCCATCATAACGATAGACGGAAAAACGCCCGGCGGTCCGCTCAGATGGCGAGCGGGGATCGGATTATTTACAAGGACAATGTAAAGCAACAGGAATACTGACGAGATCATTACGATCTTGCCGTTGTCGAAAGCACTTTCCTTTTCAAGAATTTCCGCGGTCTGCATCAACCTGCTGCCGCATCGCGGGCAGGTTCCGATGTCGTCCTTTGTAGAAAATCCGCAATTAGGACATTTGGCCGGTGTGCTGGTGACGGAAATACCGAACATATCTTGTGCTCCTCGGCTCTAATTTTGGTCGGTGGTGATCTCCCAGGCGGATTCGGTCTTCAGGAGTTTGCTCATCAGAGCGGCGTGGACGGCATGGCCGCTTTTTTCGGCGGTTATCTTGCCTTGCAGCGGCATGCCGAGCAGAGCGACGTCGCCGATGATATCGAGAATTTTGTGGCGGACAAATTCGTCATCGAAGCGGAGCGGTGTTTCGTTCAACATTCCGTCCTTTGTCAGCACGATCGCATTATCCAGCGAACCGCCGAGAGCGAGATTTGCCTTTCGCAGCATTTCGATCTCCTGTTCAAAACCGAAGGTGCGGGCAGATGCGATGAGTCTGCCGAACGAGCCGTTCTCCATCACAAAATTGAACGCCTGCCGCTCAATGAACGGATGCGGAAAATCGATCACACATTCGATCTCAAACTTGTCCGAAGGCTCGACCGACATCTTGCGGCCGTTGTCTTCGTAATCGACCCGTTCGAGCACTTTAAGAGTTCGTCGTGCCGCGCCCAATTTTTTAACGCCGGCCTTCGACAGCAGATCGATCCAGTTCTCGCTCGAACCATCAAGTATCGGAATTTCAATATTGTCGAGTTCGATAAAACAATTGTCGATTCCCGAACCGCGAAGCGCCGAAAGCAAATGTTCGCAGGTCGAAAGCACTACGCCGCGCCGCATTAGCGTGGTCGCATATGAGCAATGCGAAACATATTCGACCGATGCGGGGATCTCAAAATTATCGAGATCGGTCCGCACAAAGATGTAACCCGTGTTCTCAGGAGCAGGCTTCAGCCGCAGATTAACCTCAACACCGGTGTGCAGCCCGACGCCTTTTACGCTTTTGCTCTTTGCGATGGTCGTTTGATTCATAGCGAACGCGTTAAACTGTTTCAATCCGCGTGCCGAGGAAATATGATAAAAATCCCACCAATTCCCGCCGCGACGTAACTAGACTGTTGCGTGAACGCCACAAGTCCGGTCAATCGTGCGACACACAGCGAGATCAATGGGCCACCACTAGCACTTTCGAAATTTACTATTAGCTGAAATGCAAATAGAATTGAAATTGTGTGAACACGGTAGTTTCCGCTAAGGCTCTTGAGAACCATTGTCTCGAACTTGAGTTCAGTGACGGTTCAAGGCGTGTGTTTGATGCAAAGCCTTATCTAGATAAAGGGATATTTACTGAGCTTCAAGACGAAAAATATTTTAAAAATTTTCGGCTAGCATTTGGAACGGTTCAGTGGGCAAATGAACAAGATTTTGCACCTGAAACGCTCTATGTCGAAAGCAAATTATTGGAATTAGAGAAATAAAAGATGGCAATTCAGACCGCGGGCTTAAAGACCGCGAAAGCAACAAAGATAAAGATAGACAATCAGGCGACGATCGCTCTGCCCAAAGGAGCTTTGGATCAGCTTCAGAAAGCCTTGGATTATCTGCCGATCGAACACATCCGCGGGCTTGACCGTGTGAAGGTCGTCGATTTTATAAACGATCCGCGATTGAAGAATCTGGACGTACCGATGAAAGGCGACCTGCCGGGGCTTTATCATCCGAAGGTAATGAACCAGGCTCCATGGATGGAAATATCAATGGGCGCGCTGCTCCAGCCGACCGAAGGTTTTGCAAAACGCTGGATGGCGAAAACTTCGTTCAAGGCAAATCTCACTGGGCTGATCTTTTCGCTCATTGGACAGCATTATTATTTGACCCTGAAACATTCTGTAAAAAAGCAGAACCTCGAACCGCAGATCCGCCAGTACGCTGAAAAGAACCTGCGAGCGTGGAGCGAGGAGCAAAACAAGAACAGCTTCCGCGCCAAACTGTTCAAACCGATCCGCCCGTTCGTCGAACGCATGGCCCGCTGGCTGAACAAGAAGGCAGCGAAAGCGCAGAAGAAATGATCAACGGTGAGCGGTGAATGGTGAGCGGTGAATGAAGGAGAATATTCTCAAGGATAAGGCATTTGCGTTCGCACTAAGGTCGATCAAGCTGTATCAGTATCTGGTAGGCGAATACAAAGAGTTTGTTCTTTCGAAACAAATCTTAAGGTCAGGAACATCGATCGGTGCAAATATTGAAGAATCTACGCACGCACAATCTAAGCTCGATTTCGTTCACAAACTTGCGATCGCTCAGAAAGAAGCCTGTGAAACAAATTACTGGATCCGCTTGTTGAGAGAGAGTGGTTATATTAATCCAAGGCTGGCAGATTCGTTACTCGCCGATTGCGAGGAGATCCAGAAACTGCTCACTGCGTCAATAAAGACCGTAAAGAGAAACATTAGGGATAACACGATCGGTTAGTGGTATCACGATTACTAGAGTGTCACCATTCACCTTTCACATTTCACAATTATGAATTATTGGCTCGTGAAACAAGAACCCGAATCGTATTCCTTCGATGATTTTCAGAAGGATAAGAAAACCGACTGGACCGGCGTCAGGAATTATCAGGCGCGGAATTTTTTGCGTGATATGAAAAAGGGCGATGATGTGCTCTTTTATCATTCTGGCGGTGAAAAGGCGGTGGTCGGTTTCGCGACCGTTTCAAAGGAAGCGTTTCAGGACCCGACGACCGACGAAGAAGCATGGATCGCGGTCGAATTGAAAGCAGGAAAGAAATTCAAGAACGCCGTGCCGCTTGCGTCGATCAAAGCAGAAGCGAAACTCTCGGAGATCTTGCTCGTCCGAAACGGCCGCATTTCCGTAATGTCACTGACCAAAGCAGAATTTGATCAGATAGTAAAAATGGGCAGCTAACCTGTCCGTTTACCCAACCCCCAATTATGCACAAAGAAGCCGTCGCCTTTTATCATTCGCTGCTTGAAGATGAGTACCTTGCCCACGAAAGTTTTGAACAACTGCAAGCCGGGCTCGAACGAAATTTGCTTATATTCGGCGGCCGTCCGCTTTCACCTTATCTACGCCCGCATTTCATAAAACGTTCAGATTGGCAGCGTGCGGTTTCCGCTTGTGAAACGATCTGGGGCGCATTGCAAAAGGTAAAAGACGCAGCGGTCGCGGATGATGCATTGTTAGACGAACTTGGCATCACAGAGATAGAAAAAGAATTGGTAAAGATAGATCCAGGTTATAAACAGGTCTCGCCGACCGCCCGGCTTGATTCGTTCTTGACCGGATCCGCATACAGCTTTGTTGAACTCAACGGCGAAAGCCCGGCCGGCATCGCGTATGCCGACTCGGCTACCGAGATCTTCAAGGAACTGCCGGTGATGAAAAAGTTTGCCGAGCGGTACGAATTTTCCGGTCTTTCCGGCCGCGATAAAATGCTCGGCGTTCTGCTCGAATGCTGGGACGAATTCTGCGGCGGTAAGGCCGATAGAAAACCTGTGATCGCTATCGTCGATCTGAAAGATCTGCCGACTCAAAAGGAATTCGAGCTTTTCCGCGATTATTTCGAAGAGCAGGGCTACGATGCCTTGATCTGTGCGCCGGACGAACTCGAATTCGATAACGAAAAACTCTGGTACGGCGGTGTCGAAATTGACGTGATTTACAAGCGTCTGCTCGTAAACGAATACCTGCCGATAATGGAACAAGCACCGGCTTTGCTTGATGCATATCGAGCCGGAGCGGTCTGCATGGTAAACAGCTTCCGCGGAAAGCTGATCCACAAGAAGGCAATTTTTGCTGTCCTTACGAACGAGAAATACGCTAGTCTATTTAATGACGCCGAGAAGTCCGCCATCTCGGCACACATTCCCTGGACGCGAAAATTCCGGGCAGAGAAAACCATCAATGCCGGCGAGGAGATCGAACTAGTCGATTGGACACGCGCCAATTCATCCAAACTCGTGCTAAAGCCGAATGATGATTATGGCGGCCACGGCATCTACATCGGCTGGAACTCTACTGAAGAGGAATGGGACGCGGCGATCGAAACTGCACTTGCCGATGGCGATTATCTTGTTCAGGAACGCGTCAGCACCGCAAAGGAAATGTTCCCGATGATATTCGACCAACTTGGAAAATGGGGAATGGTCGAACAGCTTGTCGATCTTGACCCGCTGCTTTTCAACGGCGTTGTAGGTTCTGCCTTCACGCGGCTTTCAACTTCCGAGCTCGCAAATGTTTCGAGCGGAGGAGGAATGGTGCCTACCTTTATTATCGAGGATTAACTGCGATGAAAAATATAGTTTTGGCCTTGTTCGTTCTTGCGTTCTTCGCCCCGGCTTTCTTTGTAAGCGGACAATCGCGAACCCAGCTTTTCACCATAACTAAGATGGAAAGCGTTTTTGCGGAGAGATCGTCGCCAGCAAGCATCGCCGAATTCACTATCGATCTTGGCAGTCGCTCTATCGCAGATCCGGAGCTATTCGATATCACATTTCCCGATGGGAAAAGTTATTCCGCGATCAGAACATCGTCCGAGATCCGGGCGATGGACGACACCACCTGGCGCGGAAAGATCGGTGAAGGCGATGTGATATTGACCTTTTATAAAGGCCACGTTGCGGGTTTGATATACACTCCCGATGCGGTTTACGAGATAATTCCCCGGGGCGAACATCACATTCTGGCAAGGCTTGATCAATCGCTCTTTCCCGAATGCCGCGGCGGAGTTGAATCGGCCGAAACCGAGAAATTTACACTTCCCGAAAATTTATCAACTAACGTCGATTCCGGCGACCGCATAGACGTTCTTGTTGTGTACACAACGGCGACCAAGAATTTCCTCGGCGGCGACACACAGGCGCAGGCACTTTCACAATCAGCGATCGATTCTACGAACACGGCATACGTGAACAGCAAGGTCCGTCAGCATGTCCGTATGGTCGGCGCGAAAGAATGGGTCTATACAGAGACGGCAAGTGCGAGCACCGACCTTGGCAATCTTCGCGGCAACGCCGGGATTCAGACGGACCGCAACTCCTTTAACGCCGACTTGGTGGCAATGATCGGCGAGATATCAGGTGCCTGCGGCGTCGGATATCTAATGGGCTCGAACACGACCAGCGGCAACCCGAACAATGGATTTACCGTAACGGCCCGAAGCTGCGCTGTTGGCAATCTAAGCTTCGCACACGAACTCGGCCACAATATGGGCAGCCAGCATAACCCTGAGAACGGCAGCGGTGCAACATATCCGTACGGCTATGGGCATTATGTTAGCGGCAATTTCCGGACGGTGATGTCCTATGTCGATCCCTGCACAGGCGGCTGTACGCGTCGGCCGTATTTCTCGAATCCGATGGCACGTTATCAGGGAATTCCGACCGGCATCGACAATGCTCGCGACAACGTTCGCGCAATGAATAACACTGCCGACCCGATCGCGAATTATCGTTATAGCGGCTCAAGCATAACGCTCGCAAACTATGCGGCAGGCGGAATCTTGCCCCGCGGCATCGCCAGAACCGTAACTTGGAAAACGAATAATCTCGGCGGAAGTGTGCGGATCGAAATTTCCCGAAACGAAGGCCTGGATTGGACAACGCTCGTCGCCTCAACACCGAACGACGGGAACGAGCCCGTAACGGTCTGGGGCCAGGCGAGCCGCAAAGCATGGCTCCGCGTCGCAAGCATTGATTCGCCTACGGTCTCAGACACAAGCACAGGATCGGTCAATATTCGTTAAACATCGCCTAATTGATCGAATACGTTTGGTCGAATTTAGCCTTTCTACTCTTACGAGAATTGCTCGGCAGGTAAAATTGCAAGAGATTTCGTGGTATATTCAAAATTGTAATGGGGACCATATCTATCACATTGCCGATAAAAGCCAGCGGAAAATATCGTGTTCGCGACCGTGAGGCCGCGCGACGCTTAGTCGAAGAGCTTGAACAGTTTGGCGAGCGCGTAACGCCGATCGATGAGTTATTTGGAATTTGGGCCGACGATCCGGAACGTGTAAAAGAGGTTGAGGAACTTCGTAAGCGAAGCAGAGACCGTAATGGCTGATCATCTGGTTGACACAAATGTACTTTCGAAGTTCTTTGCCGGCGACGTTGAGATAAAAGAGTTTCTTGGCTCTATAGATTTTGCTATAAACACTGTCGTCTATATTGAACTTACGCAGGGTTCGATAAAGAAACGACAGAGAGAGTTGATCGCAAAACACCTTTCAGAATTACCTAACTATCCATTAACGCCTGAGATCTCCGAAAAAGCGATCGAATTGATCGCTATGTATTCGGCATCGCACGGCCTTTTTCTGCCGGACGCTTTGGTCGCCGCCACCGCGATCGTCCACGCATTGAAACTGGTCACTTTCAATGTAAAAGATTTTAAGTTCATAAAAGAGGTTTCGGTCAATAGCCCGTAAATTGCGGTGTTCGATTTCCCGACTCGAAAGTCCCGGACCTGATCTGATCAAGATCGCTTGTTATCAATGAATAAGGAAACCACTGTCACTCGTTTGCACCAACTTACCGACGAATATCTTCGCCTTGCCGACAAGCTGAAACAAGGCGGCGGGCCGGAGAAGATCGAGAAGATCCATAAGCAGGGAAAGCTGACCGCGCGTGAGCGGATCGGGCTTCTCCTGGATAAGGACAAGTTCTCGCAGGAGATCGGCCTGCTGGTCGCGTATGACGAATATAAAGGCCAGGCACCGGCGGCGGCGGTGGTGACGGTGGTCGGAAAAGTTCAAGGCCGCGAATGCGTTGTCGTCGCGAACGATGCGACGATCAAAGCCGGTGCGTGGTATCCCGAAACGATCAAAAAGATCCTGCGTGCGCAGGAGATCGCGATGCGAAATCGCGTCCCGATCATCTATCTCGTCGATAGCGCTGGCGTAAATCTCCCGTATCAAGGCGGCGTTTTTCCGGGCCAATATGGTGCCGCGCGCATCTTTTATTACAACTCGATAATGCGGCGATATTTGAAAGTTCCGCAGATAGCGGCCGTGATGGGAATGTGCGTCGCGGGCGGTGCGTACCTGCCGGCATTGTCGGACGTTATTCTGATGGTCGAGGGCACGTCGTTCATGGGGCTCGGCGGTGCAAATCTTGTAAAAGGCGCGACCGGCCAGACCATCGATAACGAAACGCTCGGCGGTGCGATGACCCACAACGCGATCTCTGGCGTCGCGCATTATCGTACGGCGAACGACCAGGAATGCCTCGAGAAAATTCGTGCATTAGTGGCTGAACTGCCCCGGCCCGAAGGCTCACGAGTTTCGATAGAGACCAGCCGCCAGCCGTCAGCTTCCAGCGGCCAGCTTTATGAGATCTTGCCGGATGATCATCGTGCACCGTACGATATGCACTCCGTGCTTGAGACGTTCCTAGACGAAGGCGGCATTGATGAATTTCAGGCGGATTTCGCCAAAGAGATGATCTGCGGTACGGCGCGGATCGGTGGAATTCAGGTTGGCGTTATCGCGAATAGCCGCGGTATGTCGAAAGGAAAACCGGGCGAACCGCCGCGTTTTGGCGGCATCGTTTATACCGAATCTGCGGAAAAGACGGCGTATTTTATTGAGAATTGCGACCGACACTCAACGCCGCTGCTTTTCGTCCAGGACGTTTCGGGTTTTATGGTCGGCGCCGATGCTGAGCATAGCGGTATCATTCGTGCCGGTGCGCGTTTTGTCGAGGCGATGGCGACCGCCGCCGTGCCGAAGATCGTGTTGACGGTAAACCACGCTTCCGGTGCCGGTTATTACGCGATGGCCGGGCAGGGGTTCGATCCCGATTTTATCTTCACGCTGCCGACCGGACGCATGGGCGTGATGGAAGGCGACAGCGCGGTCCAGGCGATGTTCGGAACGCAGCTTGAAAAACTAAAGAAAGAGGGAAGCGGGCCGGACGAGGCGATGCTTGCCGAGATGCAAAAGGTCCGCGAAACCTACGACCGCGAACTCGACGCAAAACACGCCGCCGCCCGCGGCCTCGTCGATGCCATTGTCACACCCGAAGACGTCCGCGATTCGCTGATCCTTGCACTTGAAACTTGCCTCAATACATCAACTCCACACATCGGCGCGTTCGTGCTTTCCAACTAAATAAGCAAGGGCCGACCGCGAGAATACTATTCAATTGGGGGTTCTATCTTAATCTCGCTTTTGTAATCGTATTCAACTGTTCTGCGGTAACGGCTATGTAGGAACATGTCTTCCCTGATCTCTTTCAAGAGCATTCCATCTTCGCGATACCAATATTCTTCGGTCGCAGTTCGAACGATGTCTCCTCTAGGATACGAGAATGTGATCGTCCTGGTCATCTTATAACGATTCACATTCTCGTCCCCAACACGATCCTTTCCAACATATACATAACTGACTTCGACCTTTGGCGGGTTTCCGGCTTGGCCGCTTCCACTTCCACTGCCGCTGCCAATACCTGAACCTGTGCCGATGCCAGCTGAAACATCCAGTTTTTTCCAATCACCATCGTTTTCTCGGACGAAAAGATTGGAACCGATCCTGATAGTCTCAGATTTCGTCTCAACTCCACCGACTCGCCTTATCGAAAGAGTTCGGCTCGATCCGTTCGGAGCATATTCATAGATCGTTTCACTGCTTTCTCCAGGCGAATAGCCTTCGGTCCTGATCGACTGCCTGTGAACGACCCCGATCCTCTTCTTTCTTGACTCGGCAATCTTGGACCTAAACTCACTTTCGCTGATCTCGTTTTGTTGGGCGTGAACGATCCCGACGCCCGATGATAAAGCGGCGAGCAGAAATAAATTACAGAGCCTACGTTTGAACATACCGTCGAATTCTCCTAGATCTTCGATGAAAGATTACAAAAGTAAGCATATCACAGCCGAACCGCCGTTAAACTGAGTATGAAGGTTAGGGCGTTGCACACATAATACACAAATCCCTTGACGCAACACATCTGTTACGGCTAATATAACAGGTGTTATGGATGAAGATACAAGAGGAATTGATATCGAATCGGCGGCCGGTTGGGATCCGGATAAGAGGATCCGTGAGGAAAGGCTGGCAAAGGCAAAAAAGGCCAACCCGCGCTTTTACAATCCCGTTCCGGAGCTGATCGCTGTACAGCCGGCGAATGAGTCACTGGAAGAAGGGATCAGGTTTGGGAAAATGGACCAGCTATTCGGCCCGCTTTGGCACCAGGACGAGATCGCCGTACTTTTTTCGCCGCCCGGCTATGGAAAGAGCGCGCTTGCCGTGCAGATCGCCGAAAGCATCGCCCGTGACGCGGCGCTCGCTCCCTTTGAGAAACCGCCTGTGGATGAACAGTATCCGCCGTTCAACGTGCTCTATGTCGATTTTGAATTGAGCCGTCAGCAGTTCGCAAACCGCTATTCGGTCTGTCGTGATGACAGCCAGGACCTTTTTGAAAGGTACGAATTCGCACCGAATCTTTCCCGTGGCTATCATTACTGGAACGGCCACGTCGAAGACGGTTATGAAGATTTCACCGATATGCTGTTTGCTGATCTTGACTGCAAGGTGGGCAACGAAGCTGTACGTGTCGTCGTTCTGGACAATATCACCTTTCTGACAATGCGGTCGCATGCCAGCTCGAATGTCGCGATCAGACTGATGAATTTTATTCGCGAATTGCGGGATAATTGCGGCGCGTCTGTCTTGGTCGTCGCACACACGCCGAAGCATCCTGAATATAAGCCGATCACCATCAATGAATTACAAGGCTCGGTCGATATCGCAAAGATCGCCGACTCGATATTCGTTCTTGGGCGGAGCGCGGCCGACAGGGACCTGCGATATCTGAAACAGATAAAATCCCGTTCCGGCCGGATCGAATACGACGCCGAGAACGTTCTGCTTTACCGTTTCGAAAAGTTTGACTTCGCCGAGCGGCTCGGAAATACGAACGGTACGGTCCGGGCAAAAAATTTTCTCGGGTTCGACTTCGTCGGCTGCGAGCCGGAGTCCGGACATCTCGTCAAACACTGGCGGCACTCACATCAACCCAAGAAACGGTCAAAACGCAGCCTGGCCAAATCAGCAAAGAAACTGGCAGAAAAGGGCTTAAGCTCCGGAGCGATCGCCGTACGATTGGGGGTCAGCAGGGTGACAGCTCACCGATATGCAAATAATGGTAAGAAAAAGGGTGAAAATGTATGAAAAAATTGTTTCAGTTTTGATATTTTTTATTTCTTCAAAAAATGAAACAAAAAATCACTGTAAACTGTTGAAAGGAAAAATGTTAAGGAGTGTCACTTTGTACGCTTTTTGAAACAAAAAATGAAACAAAAAATGAAACAAAAAATGAAACAAAAGTGATGAGCCGAAACCGATCAAACTCGATCATGATCAAACAATACCGGAAGAGCGACGGCGAAAACGCAGTGTGCGGTGGCCCGGATCGCCCGGTTCGCTTGCATACGCCGAAGCGTGCTTTGCCATCGGACGATTTTCAACATGGTTCATCAGGTCGGCGAGAATGTTTGTCAATGCGCCTAGCTCATCAGGTTTCACAACATAGGCATTTGCACCGGCAGCCGCGGCACGATCTTTATCAATTTGCCTGTCCAGAGCTGTGTACATTACAACTGGTGACGAGATCGCTCGATCGCGTATTGCCCGGCAGAGTTCAACGCCTGTGGTGTCCGGCAGTGCATAATCCAGAAGATAGGCGTCGAAGAACTGATTGTCGATCAACTTCATTGCCGATTCGCCATCGTTTGCGGTGGTCACCTCAAAGCCGCAGGCGATGCGAAGCCAAACTTTCATTAGCTCACAGTTTTCTGGTTCGTCGTCAACGTAAAGAATGTTTGGTTTTATCGACATAATTCAAAGAGTAAAAAGCCCCGGAACGATCTTCCGGGGCCGCCAAGATCGGCAATTAAACCGGGCGTCTGCCGCTGATCAACTGTACGATCAGCACAACCACGGCTACAACAAGCAGGATATGCACCAAGTTACCAAGCGCCGCACCAGCAACGCCAAATCCGAGTGCCCACAAGACCAAAAGTATGATGAATATTGTCCAAAGCATAATTTTTCTCCTTCTTTCAAATGACCTAACTCACTTACGTGAGCAATTATCTGTTTACTACGTGGAAGGTAATCGCAATGGCTATGCCACGGTCCGAATCAGCGAGTTTACGGGCTTTGGGGCGTTTTTGTTGGAAGCAAGTGAATCAAAATCATACAATATTAGAGCGATTTCGATCCGGTTTCCCCGGGTTACAGCAATATGAGATTTACCATTGAAGAACTGATCAAGAACCTGCCGCTGCCGGCAACCGAAAAATGGCCGGACGGAGTTTGGGACGTTGAACCATTTGAAAAGAACGGCATTCGGCTCGTCTTTTTTGCGCCCCACGGACGCGATTATCAGACGATGCACGAGGAAGACGAATTTTATTTCATTGCTCGCGGCAGCGGGGAATTGGTAATCGGCAGCGAGCGGCATTCTTTTAAGGCCGGCGACGCTTTCTTCGTGCCGTCGAAGGTCGAACACCGTTTCGAAGAATTCTCAGAGGACTTTGCGACATGGGCGATCTTCTTTTGACCAGATCGAATAATGTGCCGAACAATGGTCACGCAGCCAGAACCTGCAGCCTGTCAGGCGGCAGGCCGACCATGCATTCGTCGCCGATGTTTAGCCCGACCAGCCGCAGGACAAGCGCTTCCAGGAGCAGGCCCGAACAATCGAGCGTTACTCGAGTCGTCGGGCCCATCGGATGAACACGGGCGACGGTCGCCTTCAACAGATTGTCTTCCGGAAAGGACGCACCGAATGAGATCGAGATCTGCTCGGGACGAATGGCGAGCGTTACGTTGCGGTTGATCGCACCGAGCGCGTGCTTGTCGGTTCGCTGTGCGAACAGACGATGTTCGCCGTCGATGGTCACGAATTCAGGCGTGTCTTTTTTGGTGGATGTTAACCGCCGGGCCTCGATCAGATTATTTCGGCCGACCGAGCGGGCAACGGCAAGCGAAGCCGGGCTTTCGTATATTTCCTGCGGCGGGGCAAATTGTTCACCGTTCCCATTGAGCAGAACGAAAGCGATGTCCGCAAATTCCAAAGCGTCCTTGAAATCTACGGAACTAAAGATGACCGTCGCCCCTTTTTCGCCGGACGCTCGCATGATCGCGGCGGCAATTCTCTCACGCTCGCTGCGGGTTCGTCCGGCAAATGGTTCATCGAGGAGGAAAAGCGTACCTGCATCGGCATTTTCAAGTGTCGCCTCGATCCGCGAGCCGATCGATGAATTCGCGGTGCGCCCGATACGAACTCCCAATATGTTAACGCCGTTTCCTTCTTTAGCGGCGAAAAACTCCGGGCGAAGTCCGTCGATCGAGACATTGCCGCCGTTCGGTGTAGAGCGGCCTGCGATAAGTTCGAGCAAATGCCGGGCAGCTTCTGAGTTATCGGTGAAAATGCACGAAACTGTGCCCTTGGCAGCCTCAAACTCTAAGTCGCGGAAGAGCCATGTCCGGTCGTGCAGTTTTGAGACCCGTGAGATTTTAAGCGCCATAACAAAGAAAGTGGAACAGTTGAGAAGAATGAGCGTGCAAAGGAAATTATCTTGTTGTCATCAAAAATGTGCAAGTATAGACTTAATTGGCGATAGCTATGGATAAGAAAGCAATAGGCAAAAAGGTCGTAAGGGCCGGCGGTTGGCAATTGTTCAAACGCGGCGCGAAGATGCTGCCGTTCGGCGGTACGCTTGTGGTTGCGACTTTGGTCGGCAGCGATATTCGGCGTAAGGGCCTGCTGAAGGGTTTAATGAATTCCGGACTCGATGCGTTGCCGTTCGTTGGTTTGGCAAAGAATGGGATCGAGTTGTTCAGGGGTGATTTCATCCTGGACAAAGAAACTGTGAAGAATGGCGAGGCGAAAACAAATGAAAATAAGAAATAATTACTTGTGGTCAGCATTATTTGCAGCCTCGTTGATCGGAATGCTTGGTTCCGAAGCATTTGCACAATCGACTCGGCGAACCGGCTCAACGGGGCGTCCGGTCGCAACTCCGACACCGACTCGTGCCGAGCCCGAGGTCATCAGCCGGGCCGATCAATATATCGACGAAAACGGACGGTTGATCACACCTGTTGTGGAAACACAGCCTGATGGTCCGCCGCCTACAGCCGAACGTCGCGAAGCATTGATCGCTGAATTGGAAGTTCGCATTCGGCAGCTTGAAGCCGCCGGGAAAGATGACAAAGATGCCACCCAGCGGCGGCTCGCGTTGAATCTCGACATACTGACGAAATCCGAACAGCGGGTGGAATCGCTCAGGAAGCAGTATTTTGAAATGGTCGAAAAGGAAGGCGAGATACAGCAAAGGCTCGATACGCTCGAGCTTGAACTAAGGCCCGAATCGATCGATAAGAACATTGCGTTCGTAGGAACACTCAGGCCCGAACTTCTTCGCGAAGCACGACAAAAGAACCTCACCGCCGAGCGGACAAAACTGCAAACCCTGCTTTCAGAGGTTCAGCGAAACAAGGCAAATATTGAATCGAACGTTCTCCGTGCCGATCAGCTTGTCGAACGGCTCAGAACGCGTCTTGAAAAAGAGATCGACGAGGTGCTCGGCGACGGAACCGAAAATTAAGTGCTTATTGCGGCATAACCGCCGTTTGTTCTTTCTCAACTTTATCAATGCAGTTGCGGGCGACTGACAGCACGGCAATGGTCCGAAGATACTTGTCATCGAGTGCTCGTGCATTAGACAGTGCGTTGTCGTAATTCGCTTCGCCAAACTTTTCGAATGTGTTTTCGAGGTTCGCACCCGGAAGCGTGTAAACCACATAATGTGCGAAGGTCTTACCTATGATCTGCCGATAAACGGCTGTCGAAGACATATCAGGATCTTTAGTTCGGTTAATTACACGGATCGCTTCGGCAAGCTCTTCAAGCGCAAAGCTCTGGTTCAACTTCGAATATTGGTTAGCCAGCCCAAGCAGGATCTTTGCTTTGGCCGCGGAATTCTCGGTCGTGCGGACAAGCTTTGCCACTTCATTGAGCGTCTGGTAAGCAGATGCTGCATCGTTCACATTCTTCAGCTGAGCTTCGGCAAGTTCGAACGCAAGCAAGGCACGGTGCTCGACCTCAGGCACTTTCTTGGCGTGCTGTTCTGAATCGGCAAAACGTTCTTCTTTGACCGCGAGTTGAGCTCTTTGAAACCAAAAGAATGAAATGGAATCTTTGCGAACGCCTTCTTCCTTGATCCTGTCGAGCCACGGCTCAAGCTTTACGAACTGCTCTTCGGTCTTTGAACCCCAAGTGAGCAAATTCAGGATCATCGCGTCGGTAAGCTTTCCTTCCTCGTCGGCTTTTTCAAGAAGCTCAAGCCGTTCGTCGAAGGATAACGCGAGTGGTTGGTTATTCCCCTCTCGGCCGGTTAAACGGTTTCGCATTTCATCCGTAAGCAGCGAATTGGCCGCAGCTTTTGCCTCGGCGAAACGTTGAAGCAAAAACGGGAACCGCTCGATCACGATCGGCTCAAGTTCCGCTAATGCCGAGAACATATAGACCGGCTCAGGAAGCCAATGCGTGGTGTCCGACGTGGCCATTCGCTCATGCGGGTCGGCGGCAAAGATCATCACGCGGTTTAGATACACTTCGATAAATGATCTTTGAAGATTCGGGTGAGGTTCCATTCCTTCGGGAACCGAGACTCCGAAACCAAATTTGTCTGGGCCAAGGATGCGGCCTTTCGCAAACGGGTAAGCGGACAGAAATAGCAATCGTCGCGGCGTTGAACGTGAATAATGATTCAGCAATTCAAGATAGAAACTGTCTGCCAGCGAGCGATTCTTGCCGGCCAACGTGATCAGCGAGTAAAACCAATGATGGTCGAGAGGATATTTTAGCAATCGCCGCATTAGCGCCAGACTAAACGAAGGGTCACGCTCGGCAGCTTCAACAGCGATCGCCAGCGTCGAGGTGATCTCGCGAAGCTGGTCGGTCTCCTTTCGGTCCTTTGCATCCTTTTCAAATTCGTTAAGGACCTCGTCCATCAAGCGTTGTGCCCATTTGCTGTCCTTTTTGGCGATCGCGGTTATGACTTCAAAACGATGATCCGGGATCCTGGTAGGAAGCGAACGCGGATCGGAGCCGGTTCTTCGCGTTTCAAATCCTTTTTCTTTGAAATTGTCAGTGGCGACCTTATACGCATCCGTGAAGTAGCGGCGTGCCGCCGGTTCGTCATATTTCCAGATAAATTCCGCCGATCGAACAAGGATCTTGACGCGTTTTCCGGCTTCCGCCACCGACCGGCCTTCCTCAACGAGCTGCGAGACAAGCGAGATGGAATTTTCTTGAGTGCACCGTGGGTCTTCGATGATTTCTTGTCCAAAAGCGACCGAGGACAATAAGAAAAATCCAGATACAAATGCAACCAAATTGCCAGATCTAAACATATGTATAAATTAAGAAACGGAAGATCGAGCCGACGGCTTTTTTAGATTGACACGCTTTCTAACAAAAATGTTCCAAAAACTTTTACTTGTGATGCAAGAATTCGAGTTTTCCAACGTTCTCAAGAGGAACCTTTCCCCGATTTTACCAGTTTTTGGAGTCAGAATGAATAAAAAGTTAGTTTCAGTCCTGTTTCTATTTCCGATATTTCTCTTTTCGCTCAACTCAGCTTTTGGCCAAGGTGTCGTCATTCCGAACCCTTGCGACAGGCGTCCATGCCGGCCTCCGATTCGACGGCCGGTTCCTCTTCCGAATGTACTTCCGGTTAAATCGATAAAGCTCGACACGAAGATAAATGGCCAGATCGCTACGACACATGTTGAGCAGGTCTTCCGAAACGATACCCAGTACACGCTTGAAGGAACTTATTTCTTTCCGATCCCGGAAACTGCATCGATCGTCGAATTTGCGATCTGGGAGAACGGAAAAAAGCTTGTTGGCGAAGTCAGGACCCGCGAAGAAGCGAGACGGATCTATGACGAAATAGTCCGATCTATGCGTGACCCGGGCCTGCTGGAATATGCGGGAAAAGATCTTTTTCAGGCATCGATATTTCCGATCCCTCCAAGATCCGACAAGAAACTAGAGCTTACCTATTCACAGGTATTGAAAGCGGATTCGGGGACCGTTTCGTTCAAATATCCACTCGGCGCCGGACGGAATCTTTGGCGACAGCAAAATCCCGGAGCGGAAGTTCGACCCGGAAATCTTCCTCAGCAGCAGTTTGGAACCGTGTCCGGGAAGATCGAGATCATCGGGCGCCAGGCTTTGCGAAATATCTACTCGCCGTCGCACAGCATCGAGGTCGTTCGCCGCGGCGAACAGTCTGCGACAGTCTCGTTCGAAACGAACAATAACGACAGTGATCTGCAATTGTTTTACGGTGTGTCGGACGATGAGTTCGGAATGTCGCTGGTAACATATCGCGAACCCGGTAAGGATGGCTACTTTCTATTGATGCTGTCACCAAACGATAAAGCCGCAGACAAAGACGTTGTAAATAAAGATATCGTATTCGTGCTCGACACGAGCGGTTCAATGGCTGATGCCGGCAAGATGGAAAAGGCTCGCTCAGCAATGCTATTTGGAATCCAAACATTGAATGATGGAGATCGTTTCAATATCATAAATTTCGCCGGTGAAGAGCATCTGATGTCCAGCGGTTTGATCGCAGCAGATGCACCAGGCAGGAAACGCGGCGAGGAATTTGTCAGAAAACTTAGGCCTAACGGCGGAACGAACATTAATGATTCGCTGATCGCATCGCTTAAGCAATTTGACAACAGCAACCGTCCAAAAATGCTTGTCTTTATGACCGATGGTTTAGCAACGGTCGGCGAAACGAAGACCGATGGCATCATCGCCAATCTGGCAAAGACTAAGAAAGTAGATGTTCGGATCTTTCCATTCGGGTTTGGTTACGACGTAAATACGTCGCTGCTGGACAAGATCGGTACCGAGAATGGCGGTATTTCAGATTATGTTCAGCCAAAGGAAGATCTCGAAGTAAAGGTCTCAAATTTCTTTTCGCGGGTAAGCTCGCCGGTGCTTTCGGATCTAGAACTAAACATGGGTACGGTTCGAACCGAAATGATGTATCCGCGAAAATTGGGTGATCTATTCAAAGGAATGCAACTGACCGTGATCGGCAGATACAAAAATGATGCTGATCTGCGGAACATTGCGATCTCGTTGAAAGGCAAGACCGGCAAAGATGTAAAGACCTACAAATATGACGATCTGCAATTCCCTTTGCTAAGTACCGAGAACGAGTTCCTTCCCCGCCTGTGGGCCAGCAGACGTGTTGGATGGCTGGTCGAGGAGATTCGCATCAACGGCGAAACGAAGGAAGTGAAAGACGAGGTAGTAGAGTTGGGAACCAGATACGGGATCGTCACACCCTACACATCGTATTTGGCAACGGACGGCTCTGTGGTCTCGACCAGCCGTGATGCACGCGGGCTCGCAACGTTGGCACCCGGCGCCTCCCAGCGAATGCGTTCGGTAAGCGGTGCCGACGCAGTTCAGATGAGCGTGCAGCAAAACAAACAGAAAATGAATGCTCAGGTAGTGGAGAATCGCGACGCCGCACCGGAGGAACAAGTTATCGTTGTGCGAACGGCGACGAACCAATTCGTAGGGAACCGAAATTTCTACTTCGAGAATAATGCTTGGGTCGATGCCGAATTCATAGCGGAGAAGAACTTGCCCGAGACTTCCGTTAAATTCGGAAGCGATGAATATTTCAAATTGGTCGAACGCGAGAAGGAATTAGCAAAGTATTTTGCCGTCGGCGAGGAGGTCGTTGTGGTCTGGAATAACCGCGTCTATCGTGTCACCAAGTAAGCTGGTCCGCAAAAAATGGCGGTAATTTCCGTCAAAAAGATGACCTTTACCGAAAAACTCTTTATTCTATTCGGTAAAGGTCTTTTATTTTCAATTTGTGGAGGAGTTTGGTGAGGAAATATCGAAGTACGTTGTCCCTATCGCTGATCTTGATTATTTGTTTCGTCAACGCCGCGGCTCAAGGGCCGTGGCGAGAATCGAAATGTGAAACAGACGGCGATCTCGTGACCGTTTATTTTACTTCCTCCGACAAAGGGTTTGTCGCCGGTGATGCTGGATACCTTGCTTCCACCACAGATGGTGGCAAAACCTGGACTCGACACGACTTAAATACAACTGAAGACATCAACGAAATATATTTCCGCAATAGCGACAGCGGCTATCTTGTGGCCGGTAGGAAGATGTTCCTCACTTCCGATGGCGGAAAGACCTGGAACGAAACGACTCTTATTAAACCGGGCGAGATCCGAAACGGCACACCCGAATTTCTCAGTATTCGATTTTCCGACCGCCGTCGCGGCCTGGCGATAGGCTCGATATGGCGCACCGTCCGTAATCGGGAGGTGGTAATTGATTCGTTAGTAATGCGTACGGAAGACGGCGGCGAAACATGGCAGCGAACGATAGTGCCAGCGAAAGGCGAACTCTACCATCTTGATTACAACGGCAGTTCCAGAGCATGGATCGTAGGCGATCACGGGGTAATCCTAGCGACTACCGATAGTGGAAAGTCGTGGCGGAAACAGGCGTCTGGCGTGACAGAGCCTCTATTCAACGTTGATTTTCGTGATGACAAGGATGGATACGCCGTTGGCAAGAACGGCATAATCCTTCGAACGGAAAACGGCGGCAGCACTTGGGAACGCATCTTCACATCTTTCAAAGAAACCTTTATGCGCGTGGACTTTGCCGACGATAAGAACGGCTGGATCGTTGGGCACAAGGGAACGATCCTTCGCTCCGGCGACAAAGGACGAACCTGGGTCAAACAGGAAAGCGGCACTACTTCAAACCTATACGGTCTCTTTATGATGCGCCGTTATGGGTGGGCCGTGGGTGAACAGGGCCTGCTTCTTGAGCATCTCCGCTAAAATTTCAATAAAAATCGCCTTTTTCGATTTAACACTTCCGTAAACCTGTGTTATCTTACATCATCAATTCTGCACCCAAACTTTATTTTCATAAGGTTTAGTTATAGTAGCTAAAAAAAGAATGGAGGAGTGAGATGGGCAATCAAACTTTCTTGAAGGCAACAATGCTAATGGCATTTATGCTTTCGACGTGTCTTTGTGTCTTTGGACAAGGCACCACATCACGTGTGACCGGCACGGTCACCGACAATACGGGCGCCGTGGTCACCGGCGCTACCGTGCGCTTGACCCGACAGGGGGTGACAAGCGGCTTAACAACGACTACCAATAACAATGGCACATATCTTTTTGACCTGGTCCAGCCCGGTTCCTATACGCTGGAGGTAGAAAAGGATGGCTTTAACAAATATGTTTCTACTGGCAACGATATACTCGTAAACATGCCAGCGACCATAAATGTCGCTCTAGAAGTAGGTGATGTTTCAGTCGTCGTTTCTGTAGAAGCAACCGCAGATCTTGTACAGACCGCTACCTCCGGAAACGTAGGCACCACGGTTGAAACTCGCGAGATCGAAGCTTTGCCGATCGTGGGTATAAGAGGTAGGAACCCTTTCGACCTTTTGAATTATCAACCTGGAGTTGTCCGAGGGGCGAATGTTGGTGGTGGGGTTCACGTTCACGGTTCGCGGGACCGTGCGTTTAACTTTACATTGGATGGTGTAGATATCAACGAATCCACGGCTGGTGGTTCGAACTTTACACCGCTCCGCCCGAATACAGATTCGATCCGCGAAGTTCAGATCACAACCAGCAACTTTACTGCGGAACTAGGCCGATCATCGGGTGCCCAGGTCTCGTTAACGACTCGTTCCGGTACGAACGACTTTCGCGGAAACATTTTTGAGTATTATCAAACGCCTCGATTCCTTGCCAATGAATGGGAGTTTAATAAACAAGGAATTTCAAAACGGCAGTTTGTGCAGCATATTTATGGCGGTACTTTTAGCGGACCGCTTTTCAATCCTTTCGGAACGAATGAAAAACCGGTAACTCTGATGCGCGACAAGGCGTTCTTCTTCTTCAATATTCAGCGGTTGCATAACCGAGAAACGCGTCTGCAAACTCTGACAGTTTACACGCCGCTCGCTCGGGCAGGGCTATTCCGTTATGTTCAGGGCGGCCGAAACGCGCCGGCGGGTACGGCGACGTCCGGTACATTTCCGACTGGTGCGGCAGTCAACTCTGATGGTTCACCACGTTATCCGGCTTGTGGCCCCGGAGTGCCAAATCCGTGTATCGCAACTTATGACATCGCCACCGGACGTCCGATCACGTTGGATCCGTTCATTGTGGGCCTTCTTGCCGGTCAACAGGCCCCTAATGATTTTACGGGTGGTGACGGACTTAATACCGGATTTCTCAGGTACGTAGCACCTCAGCTTGAAAAGCAGCAGGACATAGTTCTTAAGTTCGATTTCAAGATCAACCAAAAGAACGCATTTTATGTTCGTTGGGCGGAAGGTGAGCAGAATACGTTTGGCGACATCGCAAATGCCGGTTTGGCGCGTGTTCAGAATGGTGCGAACTGGATCGATACGTTCCGCACGCCTCAGAATTTGGCCGTCAATTATCGTTGGGCTCCGTCCGCGAGATTTGTCAATGAGTTTATTTTCGGAATGAACCGTTTTGGCTTTAAGTTCGAATATCCGGCGGCAAACGAACAGGTTCCATTTATACTAAACACCGTCACGGATTTTGACCGAAACTTTGCCTATAACGCTCGAACATCCCGCACATGGCAGTTTGTCGACAACATGACGTTCGACCTATCACCGCACATACTAAAGTTCGGTATCAATTTCCGTTTCGGAAATCAGATCGACGACCGCTCGTCGGCGGGTGGTTCGATCCATCCCCAGATAGGATTTGGAACCGCACAGAGTGATTTTACTACTTGGGGTGTACCTGTAGCCGGTGCTGCAAGCATTAACACAAACGACCGCAATGTTCTTCTCGCGACGATCAACAATTTGATCGGCCGAATTGGGAGCTTTTCGCAGGGGTTTGTCGTTAGCCCGGGTAGTCAAGGTTCATTTGCGGAACCCGGAACGCGATGGGTCTATCACGCGACATATCCGGAATATGATTTTTACTTCCAGGATACTTGGAAGGCACGTCGAAATCTTACACTGGATCTTGGTTTGAGATGGGAGGTAAAGTTGAGCCCTGGTTCAAAGGGACTCCCTCTGCTTCGTCCAAGTATCCCGTTCACGACAGGGGCTTCTCCGAGTAACGCACTTCGTTGGGAAGAAGGGAAGTTGTACGAAAATGACTGGGATAATTTTTCTCCGTCGGTCGGCTTTGCCTGGGACCCATTCAGCGATGGTAAGACCTCGATCCGAGCGAATTATCGACTTTCTCAGGATCGATTCCCATCTCAGGTCTTTGCAAACTTTGTTTACCAAAGTGCGCCGGGAAATACCTTCCAATACACGGCTACTGGTATCGGCAGTCAGAATCGTTTAATTCGTGATGGGATACCGCCGATTCCGCCGATCGCATCACCTGACGCATTGCGGCAGCCGCCTGCATTTTCTACTGCAAGTATCGTTACACTTGATCCGGACATACAGTTTCCGGAAAGCCATGCGTGGTTTGCCGGTATTCAAAGGGAGATCTGGGGTGGTCATGTGCTTGAAGTGAATTATATCGGACGCCGCGGTGTACATCTATTCGGTGCATATGACCGTAACCAAGTGAATATCAATGCCAGCGATCCGCGTTGTCCCGGTGAGACGTTCCTAACTGCTTTCAACGAGGCGCGTGGAGGATCCAACGACGTTTGCTTGATCAATTATCTGTTCACCGGTGCAGATAATGCGGCCGGAACGGTAACTTTCAAGGCTATCCCGGCTGTCGCAACCACTATGGGAGCCGGCACGACAGGCGGCAGCGTTGCGAATGCAGCTATTGCAGTTTCGCAGCATACCACCGGTGGTCAACAGACTATTGGACGCGCAGCATTTTTCAACAATCCGTTCTTCCTGCAGCCGTATCCGCAGTTCACCGGTGCGCTGAATGTGCTTGAAACAAATGACCTTTCCCGTTATAACGGATTGGAGTTCATTCTGAAACGGAGATTCCGTGACGGACTTAGTTTCCAGCTTGCTTATACGTACTCAGTATCAAAAGATACACGGTCGTTCGATCCGACATTTGCCACGGCTAACCGTGGTGCTGCACAATCGGCATCGAGTACTCCTTTTGATATCTACGGTGGGCGTGATCTGAACTATGCATGGTCCGATTTCGATCGTCGTCATGCTATTCAGTCTTATGCAGTTTGGGAGATCCCCGTTGGACGTGGACGGTCCTTCGGCGGAAATATGTCAAGAGCTCTTGACTATGTTGTGGGTGGCTGGCAGATCTCCGGTCTTGTTAACATTGCAAGCGGGCGTCCATACACCTTCTATTCAGGACGAAATACCGTGAGCAATGCAGTCCAATCGACAGTAAACTGCAATGGCTGCCCGAGAAATCTAGGCAGCTATACAGAGCCCAATGGCATTCCCGTGTGGTTTACCCAGGAACAGATCGCACAGCTTTCTCAGCCGAATCCTGGCGAGTTGGGAAACACCGGACGTAATTATTTCATCGGGCCGCGTCAGACTGATATCGACGCCTCGCTAGGCAAGAAGTTCAGGTTTAGCGAACGCTTCAGTTTTGATCTACGTGTAGACGCGAAGAACCTGATGAATATTAAAACGTTCGGTCTGTCGGATGCAGCGATGACATACACTGCTTCAACAGTCGGACAGATCAATAATACTGTTCTGAGTTTCTCCCGAAGGGTTCAGTTCTCAGGGAAGTTCAATTTCTAGGGAATTGATTTGGAATATGGATTCCGCGGTTCTGTTTTTGCAGGGCCGCGGATTTTTATTTTTTGGAAAGCAACCGAAGGTTAGGAGTGAACATCTTTAATTATGGATAAGAAAGTCCGCTGTCATTATTTTTGGGCAAACTGCTTTCTAGTTCCTCCTGTTTCTACCTCTTTGGCCCGTTTGGGATGTGACCTGACGGGCCTTTTTTCTGTCTGTTCGCTCTTGTTCATTGGCGATGAAAGTTCTGGCGAGTTGAAGATCGCGGACAGTGATCAACATAACCAGTTCACGCTTTAGCGAACTTTCTTCAGCGTGTTTTTGTCCGCCCGCAGCAAGTTCCGCATAATAGCGAATTCGCTTTTCCAACTGCATTTCAAACCCGGCCGTACGTTTAGGATCGCCTTCGAAACTAATGCTTGTTCGTTCTATCTGCGATGGCGTTCCTTTCCTTAGCCTTCTAAGAACCTCCGCAAATGCTAGATCTTCAAGTCGATCAACCGAAGCTTCGTCAAGATTCAATTCCGTCTCATTGCCGATCTTGCGGTCTGGTTCGATACCGTTTCCACCGAATACTGTGCGATTTCCGATCGTTTTATATGCGGTCGAAGAGGTCTCGATCAATGCTGCTTCGTTTGTTCTGGTAAAATATGCATAATTGCCGGCATCCGAAAATTCTCGCTGGATCGAACGTCCTGAGGGGCCAAAATATCGGGCCGTCGTCAACACCATTCCACTGCCGTTTTCCAGTTCAACTACGTCCTGCACCAAGCCTTTTCCGAACGTGCGCTCACCGATTATTACGGCCCGGTCGTTGTCCTGCATAGCGGCCGCAAGCACCTCTGATGCTGAGGCTGTCCTTTCATCGACCAATAGGAACAGCGGAAGCGTCTCGGGACTTTGATTCTCTGATCTCCATACTTGCGTATCGGCCGCGTAACGCGACCCCTGCGAAACGATATGCGATCCGGCAGAAAGAAACAGTTCAGCTATCTCAACGGCTTGGTTGAATATGCCGCCTCCGTTCCCACGGAGATCGATCACAACTGATTTCATTCCTCTTGACCTCAGATCGGCATAGGCCAGACTGAATTCTGCGGCGGTCGAAAACGCGAACCCGTTCGTCAGCCCGATATATCCTGTGCCGTCTTCCATAACGAACGCGTTTCTTATCGCGGGCTGGGATATGCGTTCCCGTTTCATCGTCACAGTTTTCGTCGCGCCGGTGATAGCCGATCTTATCAGGATATTTACGATCGAACCCTTTGCACCCCGAATTTGGTTACGTGCTTCTTCCACCGAAGATCCGGCAATATCGATCTCGTTAATCGCCACGATCCTATCCCCGAATTGCATTCCGGAACGCTCGGCAGGCGAACCAGTTGCGGTTGAAATGACATACACGCCTTCGCTACTGTCGATATTGAAGCCAGCTATTGTAATACCCGTGCCGAAATATTCACTGTTATGCTCGCCAGTAAGTTCGGCGAATTCGGATGGATCGTAGAACCGGGAATGCGGATCCAGCGTTCGCAGCATTCCGGAAAAAATTCCTTTGGTTAATGCGGCATTATCTGTGTTTGAACCAGCGACGTGATTCCGTTGTATGATCGTCAAAGCTTCAGAAACATCACCGACGATCGAGGAGTTTATCACCGGAACTTCGGTTTGTTTTTTTCCACTGGGCGTTGATGCCTCAAAAGACCTCCCAATATCGAGTCGAAAATCGGAACCGGACGGAGCCCTTTGCGAATACGTGAAGTTAGGTGCCGCGAGGGCTAAGAAAACAGTTGCGATGGCAAATCTGCGAACTTGATTTAGCGATCTCGGTCCCATAGGCGGTAAAGGCTCCGTGCGGAAAATATATATAAAACGATGCTGGCTTGAAATTGTGAATAGGCCCGATATTCCAGAAACTCATTTTTCGGCGGTGCAGTTGTTATCGACGCTCAATCGAGTAAAATGCCAGTATGTCCGATATCGAAAGCCACGGGCTTAATGAAAAGCTTCGCCGTTTGATCGAAACGATCGATATAGCAAATCTTCTTACCGAACCGCTGACACGCTCGATCCGAGACCTGCTGGAGATCTCGGCAGTTCAGATACGCTCGGCCGAAGCTTCGGTATTGATCAGGGACGGGGATGAGGGAGATCTGCGTTTTCTTTCGGCGATCGGTCAGGTCGCGGAACAACTGCTTGATATTGTCGTTCCCGCCGGTAAGGGGATAGCCGGGTTCGTGCTTTCTTCGGGACAGCCGATGGCGGTTTCCGATGTCGGTGGTGAATCCACATTCTATGCCGAAGTTGATAAGACCACCGGATTTTCGACGCAGTCCATTCTAGCTACACCGTTGCGGCATAACGGTGAGGTTATCGGTGTACTTGAATATATAAACAGGGTCGGCGAACCTCCGTTTGCACCCTTCACGCCTGAAGAAATGGATCTCGCCGCAGGCTTTGCCGATGCCATTGCATCACTTGTGAGTGCCTATGGCTCGGCCAAAATGTTTCGAGACCTTGGGGAAAAGGTCATCACTGACAATGCGGAGATGGATGTTGGCGAGGTTCGTGATTGGCTCGGTTCGTTAAGGGGAACGACTGAACATCGTGAAATGATGGAATTGGCCGTGATGCTCCGTGAGGTCGCAAGCCGAGGCGATGCAGAGCGCAGGCTTTGCCTGGAAATGGTCGAGGCATTGCTGAAATTTAGCGACGCACGTGCCGAAACCAGCTTCCTTAGCTACTAAACTACTTAACTCATTTCGATCAGGGTAACAGTCTCCGAATGACAAAAGTAACCGGTTACGAACAATCAGGCCTCACGTCGCGAACGACCGTCTTTGAACTCGACGACCGTTGGCGTACCGCTACCGGCCGCGATGTTTCGATCGCTGTTATTGATAGTGGAATAGACACTGAGCATTCAGCTCTTTTAGGCAAGGTACATTCATCGGTCGAGGCCAGAGTCGAAAATAAACGGATAGTTTTTGATCCTTCTACTTCAGGGGATTCGGCCGGTCACGGAACTGCCTGTGCCGGAATAATCGCGAGCCTTGCACCGGACGCGGAACTCCACAGTATCAAGGTCTTAGGTCCCGGAGGTCTTGGCGATGGGCAGGCGTTCCTAGCCGGGCTTGAATACGCCGTAAAACAAAAACATCGCGTAATTAACCTTAGTCTTGGTACAACGAAACCACAATATTTTGCACCGCTTCATGATCTGCTTGATCGTGCATATCTTGCCGGCTGCGTTGTGGTTGCCGCGGCAAACAATCTTCCGCATCCCAGCTTTCCTTCGGTATTTTCATCGTCGCTAATCTCAGTGATCAAGAGTGAAGAACCCGATCCTATGAAATTCGGGTTTCGTTTCGGCGAGATAATTGAACTGACCGCTCCCGGTGTCAATGTTCAGACAGCTTGGCCCGGGAATATGCATCGGAATTTGACCGGCAATAGTTTTGCTTGCCCGCACATCGCCGGGATCATCGCGAAGTTATTAGAAAGCTTTCCTGATCTGACGCCATTTCAAGTAAAATCTGCACTCTATTCGATCGCAAAAGAAAATCAGGAATCTGCGGATGTTGCAGACTCCTGATGTAAAGTTTTCGAACCCAATAACCTATTCCGCCAAGGCTTTTTCCAATTCAATAACAACCTCTTCGGCATCCGGAAGCGTTCGCGGCTTAAAACGAGCGATCACCTTTCCGTTCTTATTGATCAAAAACTTTTCGAAGTTCCATGAGATATCGCCATCGAACCCGGGATTCGAATCCTTGTGTGTAAGGAACGTGTAGAAGGGATGTTGATCCTCACCTTTGACGGAGATCTTGCTGAACATCGGGAACGAGACCTTGTAATTCAGCGTGCAGAATTCCTTGATCTCGGCTTCGGTTCCGGGTTCCTGGCCCATAAAATTATTCGCCGGAAATCCGAGAATGGTAAATCCGCGATCTTTATATTTATCGTACATCTTCTGCAAACCTTCATATTGCGGGGTTAGGCCGCAGCGGCTGGCGGTGTTGACGACCATTATGACCTTGCCCTTATAGTTTTCCATCTTTACATCTTTGCCGTCGATGTATTTCATTGTGAATTCATAGACCGACGACTCAATTGGCGGTTCGGTGGGCGACGGATTGAATATAAAACCGTAATGATAGGCCGCACCGGCAGCCGCTACGCCGACCGTTACTATCAATCCAACCGCTGCAATAATTATCCAGTTCATAAGCTTCATTTCGAAACTCCGTGCGATTCAGATTCTAACGATTTAGTTCCCGTGGGCCTCTCGGCGGCTGCGGCTGTTGGGGCGTTTCGCTTTTTTCGCCGGTTTCTCCGATTATCTCCTTGATAGCTCCGATGCTTGAAAGCATCGATGAGGTTTCCATTGGCATAAATATGACCTTGCTATTCTGTGTGCGGGTCATATCGCGGAGCGATTGAATATATTGAGTCGTGATCATGTATTGAGCCGTGGCTTCCGGTCCGCCCATGATCTGTGCGACCTGATTGATCGCCTGTGCTTCAGCGTTTGCCGCAACCAGGCGTGCCTGGGCCGCACCTTCAGCGTCCAGGATCGCAGACTGCTTGTTTCCTTCTGAACGCGTAACAGCTGCCTGTTTTTCACCTTCTGCACGAGTGATCGCGGCCTGTTTGTCGCCTTCTGCCTGAAGGATCAACGCACGACGATTTCGTTCGGCGGTCATCTGTTTTTCCATCGTGATGCGGACGTCTTCGGGCGGATTGATGTTCTTAACGTCAACACGGGTAACCTTCACGCCCCATTTGTCAGTCGCTTCATCGAGAATTAAACGCAGCTTTGAATTGATCGCGTCGCGGTTGGAAAGCGTATGGTCCAGATCCATTTCGCCCATGACCGAACGCATTCCGGTTATGGTCAATTGCACAAGACTGCCGACGAGATCGTTTATCTCGTAAACGGATTTGATCGGGTCGGTGATCATCCAATAAACGACAGAGTCGACATTTATCGTAACGTTGTCGCGAGTGATTACAGGCTGCGGAGGCAGGTCAATGTATTGTTCACGGAGGTCGATGGAAGTAAGCCCCGGACGAACATTCGTCCAATAAACTGCTCTGGGCGATTCGAAAAAAGGAACTATTATGTTCAAACCGCTCGCGGCCACGCGGTGAAATCTGCCGAGCCGTTCGATTAGAAGCACACTAGATTGCGGCACGATCTTTATCGTTTTCCAAGCAACGGTCAGCAGCGCGATTCCGAAAAAGAATAGAAAAACAAGTCCGAGTCCGCCAAAAAATACTTCCATGATTTCCTCCGAAGGTTAATTTCCAACAAATATAACGTATAAATGCTGGAATTGCGACATTGCCGAAACGATGTTCAGAGCCGTTTGTCCGCTTTCTTATAGAGTTCGCGTATTCTATTTTGGATCGAGTGATACGAAATCGAATAACGGTTCGCGTATCAAAGCAGAAAGACAGAACTTCGCGGCCTGACCCGCCGTAAAGTGTATTTAGTTTCATTGACAACACGAACGGAACGCTCGGAAGGCACATTCTTCATTCCTAATACCGCAGTAAATAACCACATGTCTTCTTCATTTGGCTAACCCTTGCCTTTCGACGCGTTCCGTACGTGTTCGTTTCTACAGCCATAATCCATTAATCCATTGCAAAAATAAAGCATACGAGACTACAATTGTGTTCATGGGAACTGCTACGTTAAATATTTCGCTGCCCGGCCACATGATCCAGCTTGTTGGAGAAGTCGCTGAAAAGGAAGGTTATGCAACACCGAGCGAACTTATCCAAGACTTGCTCGAAAAGCATTTGCACGAACGCGAAGAACACGAATTAGAACAAGCTTTACTGGATGGTATCAAGAGTGGCGACCCCGTCGAGTATTCGCGAGAGGCGTTCGAATCGATAACACGAAACGCCATCGAATCTTCCAAGGCTTCCAACAATAAGTCGATATGAGAGTATTTGAACGCCCGCAGGTCAGATACGATCTCAATGAAATAGTAAGTTACATTGCAAACCATAATCCGGACGCGGCATGGAACTTTTTCCTTGCTTACGATCGGATGATGCAGTTGGTAGCAGCAAATCCTTTCGCGGGTGCCGTAAGAAAATTCGATTCAACAGACCTTTCCGACGTTAGATTATTGGTCGTCAGTGGCTTCGAACGCTACAACATTTATTACACCGTTTCGAGCGAACACATTGAGATCATTCGTGTTCTCCACTCTGCGAGAAAGAGTGATGAATTAATGTAGCTCTTGCACGATCGTGCGTTCCTCAATCCCCGATAATGCATTATAATTCAACGAATTATGACCGTATCTATCGAAGATATCCGTGCGGCGCGTGAGCGCATTAAGGGCGTTGTTCACAAAACGCCGATCATCAAAGATGAAAAGCTGACCGCGCGGCTCGGGACGCGTATTTATTTGAAGGCGGAGAACCTTCAGCGTGCCGGTTCGTTCAAGATCCGCGGTGCGTACAACATGATCTCGCAGCTCAACGAAGAAGAGCGTGCGAAAGGTGTGATCACGGCATCTGCGGGCAATCATGCGCAAGGCGTTGCGCTTGCGGCGCAGCTAAACGGCATCAAGGCGACGATCGTTCTTCCAGAATTCGCGCCGCTGACAAAGGTAGTCGCGACGAAAGCTCTTGGTGCGGAAGTGATCATGTACGGTCAGACGTTCGATGAAGCGGTCGATCACTCACGCGAGCTGCAGAAACAGCATGGTTTTACTTACGTTCACGCGTTCGACAACGACGACATCATCGCCGGGCAGGGAAGTATCGGAATGGAGATCGCTGAAGCCTCGGCCGAGATCAAAACGGTCGTCGTGCCGATCGGCGGCGGCGGGATAATCTCAGGAATTGCGATCGCGATGAAAGAATTGGTTCCGGGTGCGCGAATCATTGGCGTTCAGGCGGCGAATGTAGCTCCGGTTCGGCCTTCGATCGAAGCCGGGCACGCAGTGGAAATTGATTACAAACCGACGATCGCCGACGGTATCGCGATCAAGCGGCCTGCGGAGCGAACGCTCGCGATAATTAAAGATTACGTTGACGAACTCGTCGAGGTCTCCGAAGAAGAGATCTCGGAAGCTATCTTTCATCTTGCGCAGAACGCTCATTTGGTCGTCGAAGGTGCCGGTGCGGCTGGTGTCGCGGCCATCATGGCCGGGAAATTCAAGATCGCGCCCGATGAACGCGTCTGCACCGTGCTTTGCGGCGGTAATATCGATGGAAACGTGCTCGCACGCGTTATCGAACAGGTTCTGGTCCGCAACGGCCGCTACGTTATCTTCAAAGTGCTCGTGCCCGATCGTCCCGGTTCGCTCGCGGGAATGCTCGACATCATCGCCGCCGAGCGTGCGAACGTGATCGAGGTCTATCATCAACGCGCCATCTGGCTCGCTCC
>JBGSYH010000039.1:0-59429 GCA_041751035.1 Pyrinomonadaceae bacterium
GTTCGGTGCAACCGGCGACGTACCTTCACCAGGCGATTATGACGGCGACGGACGGATCGATGCCGCAGTCTTCAGACCATCGAGCGCGACCTGGTTCATACAGGGCTCGACATCAGGAACGCAGATCCAACAATTCGGCTCGACCGGCGACGTCCCCGTCCCGAATGCATACGTCAGGTAACTGGCGGTCGTTAAACCCAAGAACCGACAGATCTCCGATGATCTGTCGGCTCGCTCCTTGTGCCGCTTAAATTTATCAGCGTTGCCAGACAGCACATCCGCACTGCAAACGCTCGCGTGAAAAAAAGTTCATTGATTTAACAGGGCAAATAGAATTACAATTAAAGGTGCCGTCCAACTCCCCTCATACTGCGGTAGTCCAACAGCATGTCAATCAATCAACGCCAGCACATTCGGTTCTCGCTCGATATCCCAGCGACTCTGGTTTCGACATACGGCGATCGACAGGAAACGCAGCTCCAGCAGATAAGTATTGGAGGGTGTTTTACAGACTGGGAAGAGAACATATTTCCCGGCGACGAATTTCGGCTTGAGATAGAACTACCCAATCAAAATCGTCTGCCGCTTGCCTGCAAGGCGATCTACAGATTTGATAATTCCGGCATCGGAGTCCGCTTCACTGATATTTCGCAATTTGAACAGGAACTGATCTCGTCGATCATCGCTAACCGACTCGAAATGGAAGGACTGCCGATCGAGGTGGATCCATTTGCCCAGCCAAATCCTTCTGCTCCACTTTCGCGAGAAAAAGAAACTGAAAGACAAACTCGGGAAAGGATGCTTGATGAAACCATGGCAAGCGAATAATCTTTGACCTACGTAAAACTATCGGGTTGCAGCCAATTCCTGAAATGAGGTTCGCAATTCCGATGCAGTAAGCGATGTCACCGCACAAGCTTCTTTTTCTGTGATCGCCCCGCAAGCTATTGCTCTGCGGAACGAATTCATCAGGCCTTCCGCGGAAGCAGCATCGTCGAAAACGCTGCCCGTTAGTGCGGCTTGAGTCGCTTTTTCCAAAAAATTTCTTAGCCTTTGACCCTGTTTCTCCATCCCGCTCAAATAAAAGGCATAAACAGCAGCAAACCGTGCCGGAAGCTGGTTTGGATGCAGATCCCAACTTTGATAGAACCCTTCGGACATCGAACGTCGGACATTCATAAAATGCTCGGCCCAGCCAGCATGTATGGCGAGCCGATTCTCGGTTCTTTGAGCCGAATTGAGCCGACCGCTGGAATGCACCGCTACTGGCAGGAGTGTCGTTACCGAATCGGAAACGCGAATTCCCAATGGTGTCAGGCAGGCAAGCATCATTTGCCGAGCGAAGTCACAAGCAGGATGGCGAATATGCTGGAATGCCGAAGAGATTCCAAGGGAAGCTGTATAGTCATAGGCCCCAAAGTGGGCAGAGGTAACACGGCCCTTTCCGGCATTGACTATTCCTTGAAGGGCCACCATTCCATCCGGTGAAAATAGAACTTCCGGGGTTTCGATCATCACCTCGATGCCGATAGTGCCGGAAGCAATGTTTGCACGTTTCTCAAATTTGCGAAGGCGTTCGGCCAGTTGCCGAACTTGTTTCCGGTGCGTTATTTTCGGCAAGGTAACGACAAAGTCCGATGGGAACGAGAGGGTTAGAACCTGAATAAACTCAGCAAGAAAAATATCAAGGGTTCTGATCGCCCTTGCATATGTTTCGGGAGCGAAAGATTTGATCCGGAAGCCGCAAAATGGCGTTATCGTTCCCTGAGCGGCGGCCTTAGCAAGTTCACGGGCACTGCGTTTCGCGTCATTGTCCTCTTCTTCGTCAGTTCGAAATCCGTACCCGTCCTCAAAGTCGATCCGGAAATCCTCGACCGGTTCGCTTTGGAGCTTTGCGATCGTTTTTTGATAGATCGTCCATGCGAGCCAAGCATCGTAGTTATCGGCCTTGGCCCTCGATCGGCTCCTTAATATTTTCTTTTCAAGTTGTTCGATCTCTTGCAGCGCTACAGGTAGCGTTTCGAAACCCGGAAGCTTGATCGCAGTTGCGAATTCTGCAAAATTCGGTGCGTATGAACTTAACGACCTGAGAGCAAGTTCACCCAACTTTTGTGAGGTCGACGCGGTGTACCTGTCGGCGCCTCCGTAAACCACGTGTACCGGAGACCGAGACGGTATAGACCGTTTTACAGGCGCTAGGTGCCGTTTACCTTTCTTATCCTTGACGATCAGTTTAACGCCTTCGTCGCCTTCTTGAATAACTGTTTTACTCATCTTTTCTAGAACAATTCGTCGATCGCTTCTTCCAAATTCTTTACCCCGACGATCCGGATCCCAAGGAGTTTTTCCAGGCCTTTTTTGTTTGATTCCGGCATGATCAATTTTTTGAAACCGAGAGTCTGAGCCTCGCGGACGCGCGATTCGGCCTGAAGCACTCCCCGAACTTCGCCGGTCAAACCGACCTCGCCAAATACGGCGGTTTCCGGCGGGATCTGCAGATTGCGGAAACTCGATACGATCGAGGCGATCACGCCAAGGTCGGCGGCCGGCTCATCGATCTCCAAGCCGCCAGCGACGTTTAGAAATACGTCATCGCCTGAAAGCTGCAACCCGAGGCGCTTTTCAATAACGGCGATAAGAAGAGAAGCCCTATTTTGGTCGAACCCTTGCGCCATTCTTCTTCCGCCTCCGAACTTCGACCCACTGACCAGCGCCTGCACCTCAACGAGCATCGGCCTCGTGCCTTCCATACAAACAGTGACGACCGAGCCTGTCGCATTCTTTGGACGCTCCTGCAAAAATAACTCTGACGGATTGAGAACGGGAACGAGGCCGGTTCCTGTCATTTCAAATATTCCGATCTCATTAGCAGCACCGAATCGATTTTTTGTAGCCCGGATGATTCGATGATTATGATGGCGGTCGCCTTCAAAATAAAGAACAGTGTCAACTATATGTTCTAGAGTTTTCGGGCCCGCGATAGAGCCTTCCTTCGTCACATGTCCGGTCAGGAAAACCGGTACTGCGGTCTGTTTTGCGAACATCATCAGCTGACCGGCGACCTCCCGAACTTGTGAAACGCTTCCCGGAGCAGATTCGATCTTTTCACTGTAGATCGTTTGGATAGAATCAACGATAACAATACCTGGACGAAGCTTTTCGGATTGCGCCAGAACCGACTGTAGGTTTGTCTCAGGCAAGATGAATAATTTGTCGGCATTTACACCAAGACGCTCGCCCCGAAGCTTGATCTGGCGCTCGGATTCTTCCCCTGAAACGTAAAGGACTGAAGAGCCGGACTGCGACAGCTTTTCCGCCATCTGCAGAACGATCGTCGATTTTCCAATCCCGGGCGAACCGCCGATCAAAACAAGCGAGCCCGCAACTATGCCGCCGCCGAGAACGCGGTCGAATTCCTCAAAACCGGACGATATTCGTGCGTCGTCCTGCGATTCGATCTCGCCAAAAGCGACCGGCTGGGAATCGCGTGGTCTTCCGGAATAACCCGCTGATCCGGCACCCACCGCCGCTGCCGTTGGCCGAAAGCGTTCTTCGACCATTGAATTCCATTCGCCACAATCAGGGCATTGCCCCAGCCATTTTCTCGATTGTCCGCTGCAGTTTTGGCATGCGAATATTGTTGTCGGTTGTTTCGCCATTCCGGTTTAAATTCGAGATTACTTCACCATCTCAAAAAAGTGTAGGCCATATTCGAATTGTCTTGCTTTAACTTAGGCCGTCCGTCGGATATCGTTCAAATATGAGCATGCATTCGACACATGCGTTTGCCGAGAAAGTCGCTTTGGTAACGGATGGAACCGGGCCGATCGGCCGTGCGGTCGCCCTTCAACTCGCCCTCAATGGAGCGTTTGTGATCATTGGGATCCCTAAACACGTTGCGTCAGAAGAGGCCTACGTTTCCGAACTTACTGAATTAGGAACTCTGTTTCACATCGTCGGCTGGGATCCTTCCGCTGAAAATGCCTCAGAGCAGCTATTTGAACAGGCTTGCATCCTGTTTGGCAGGATAGACCTCTTGATCAATTGCACAGTTTCCACGGTACATCCCTCCAGGATACAGATGAGCGTAGCTCTTGATGACGCGAATCTGGAATCCCCGATCAATGAATATTCTGCAATTGTTGATCGTTTCGCCGAACTAATGGCACAGCGGCCAAAGCCGAAGATCGTGAATATATTCAGTATCCCAGTACCGGGATCTACTGCGGATCATGATCCCGCTGATCTACTCGAAAAAGAATTGGTCAATGCGACGAATTCAATGGCGAACCGATCGCCCGCGAAATTTCGGTTGAATTCACTAATTGTTGGCAGTTGGTATAGTGCCGGATATGAGATGCCGAATCAATTGGAGCCCACGCACGCAAAGCCTCCGGCGGATGATATCGCCCGCGTTGTTCTCTTTCTTTTATCCGGCGAATCAACTGCCATCAACGGGCAAGTTATCCGTCTTGGTTAAAATATTCAGATTCATATTATTTAATGCTTATTCTGCGAAAGAGGTTCGTGTTAATATCAAGTTAATGAAATGGGATGTCCTCATTATAAGAATTGGATTCGTCGGACTTCTTGCTGGTGTCGGGTTCCTCCTCAATCCGTTCCAGTCCTGGCTTGACCTAAAGGATATCATTGGCGATGATCGGAGCGTTCGGATCGCGTCTGCGATATTCGGCTCGTTCTTGGGGCTTTTGATAGTTGCCTTCGAACTTCGGGCCCGTCAGGCAAGCCTTAAGACACTGATCGGTGCGGCGATAGGTTCTATCCTGGGAATCGTAGGCGCCTACCTGATCGGAATGCTGATCACTGCTCAGGACATCGGTACGGTTCCCGGCCAGATGAAGGTATTTCTGACGATCGCCCTTGGGTTCTTTATGGGCTATATAGGCCTGATGGTCGGGGCAGCGAAGGGTGATTTTCTTGACCTTTCGGTCCTTGGCGGGATCTTCAGCGATAAGAATATCAAACAGGATTTCAAGGTTCTCGACACCTCTGTGATCATTGATGGCCGCATTGCCGACGTAGCAGAAACAGGATTTTTGAGCGGCGGGCTAGTGATACCAACTTTCATTCTTGCAGAGCTTCAGCAGGTAGCCGATTCAGCCGATTCGTCAAAACGCCAGCGTGGTCGACGCGGTTTGGATATGCTCCAGCGACTTCGAAACAATACCAAATTAGACATTCAAATCGTCGAAACCGATTTTCCTGCGGTTAAAGAGGTTGATCTAAAATTGATCGAACTTGCCAAACAGCTTGACGGTGTTATCGTTACGAACGATTTCAATCTAAACAAAGTTGCTCAGCTTCGGGGCGTCGCGGTTCTAAACATAAATGAACTGGCAAATGCCGTTAAACCGGTTGTGCTTCCTGGCGAGGCAATGCGGGTCTTTGTGTTGAAAGAAGGCAAAGAATATAACCAAGGCGTAGCATATCTTGACGACGGCACCATGGTCGTGATCGATAATGCTCGCCGTCTGATCGGTAAAACTGCCGATATTGCTGTTACAAGCGTTCTACAGACAACCGCCGGAAAGATGATCTTTGGCCGACTTTGGGAAGAGAAAGACGATCAGAACGATTCCGGAAATGTTGCGATCCACGATTCTCGTTCGATGGGTTTCAGAAAGGCGACACGTGAACTTCGCCAGACCACGATAATCGAAGAGGTTGAATCCAGTTCCTAGAACTGACCCATTTCTGCAGAATTTAATCAACTAATGAATACGGCAATAATCGTGGCGGCGGGCTCCGGACAGCGGTTTAGCTCCGACATCCCAAAGCAGTTTGTTGAGATAGGCGGAAAGCCGATAATTCTGCATTCGATCGAGCGATTTGCTGATTGTGAAAATGTGTCTGAGATCATTGTGGTACTTTCTTCCGATGAGGTTGATCGATTTTCGGAAAGATTGAACAGTAATTTGGTCGAAAAGGTCGCAAAGATCGTTGCCGGTGGGAGCACGCGTGCAGAATCAGTTCTCGCCGGACTTAACGCGGCTGATCCCAGAACCGAGATCGTCGCAGTGCACGACGGGGCCCGTCCGATGATCACCGATGATGAGATCAAGCGGGTGATAGATGCCGCAGCCGAATCCGGTGCCGCATGTCTTACCGCACCGGTTACCGATACGATCAAGATCGTAGAAGACGGCTGGATAACGCATACGGTCGATCGAAGAATGCTTCGTCGCGCGATGACGCCTCAGGCTTTCAAGTATTCCATCTTGCGTGAGGCTTTTGAAGGTGTAGATCTGACCGACCAGGTCACGGATGAATGCTATCTTGTCGAAAAGCTCGGATATCGCATCGCGTCGGTTCCGGGCGGGACCCGCAACATCAAGATCACCCACCCGGAAGACCTGGAGTTGGCAAAAGCGTTTTTGACAGGTCGAATCGAGGATTGACGCGTTAGTCAGCTCGGGCGAAAAACAAGACTAAACAATTCACAGAATGTTCAAGATAGGTTTTGGAAACGATATACACAGGCTCGAGGCCGGACTTCCATTGATGATCGGCGGCGTTCAGATTGAATCGACGAAAGGAGCTATCGGCCATTCTGACGCGGACGTTCTGCTTCATGCGATCACCGACGCAATTTTGGGGGCCTTGGCATTAGGTGATATCGGCAAACATTTTCCTCCGGGCGATCCACTATGGAAAGACGCGAACAGTAGTGTATTTCTTGAAAGAGCAATTGAAACGGCTCAACAACTCGGCTTTTCCATCGTGAATCTGGACTCAACTATCAGCCTCGAAACTCCAAGACTCAGGCCTTACATCGACTCGATGCGAGCAAATCTTGCAGGACTTCTCAAAACCGACCTGGCATCGGTCAGCGTTAAGGCAAAGACTAGTGAAGGCGTTGATTCAGTCGGACGCCAAGAGGCCATCCGGGCCGAAGCGATCGTGCTCCTTCAAAAAGTTTGAACGGAGTGGAAATAGACTTTGCCGCTGCCCTTGTGCGAAACTCGGGGCAGCTTTTTCATTTGCATAAACGATGCGGCCACAACGGATAATCGCAGCAAAACGAGACGGAAAGGAACTTTCGCGAGCGCAGATCGACGCCTTTATCGAAGGTGTCTGCGATGGCACTTGGGCCGATTATCAGATCTCGGCACTCATCATGGCAATGTTCATCTGCGGCCTTTCGGAGGACGAACAGAACGCATTGACATATGCAATGCTCCATTCAGGCGATGTGCTCGATCTTTCGAGTATTTCTGCCCCCAAAGTTGATAAACACTCGACAGGCGGAGTGGGCGACAAGACTTCGCTAATAATTGCACCGATCGTTGCAAGTTGCGGCGTTTCCGTGCCAATGATCTCCGGCCGCGGGCTTGGCCACACCGGCGGAACGCTGGATAAACTTGAATCAATTCCAGGCTACAACGTCGGCCTTACAACGTTCGAATTCACGCAAGTATTGGAGAAGTGCGGATTTGCTATGACTGGCCAAACCGAGCGGATTGTTCCCGCGGACAAGAAACTGTATGCACTTAGAGACGCGACAGCCACCGTTCCATATATCCCGCTGATCGTAGCCTCCATCATGTCGAAAAAGCTTGCTGAAGGTCTTGATGCATTGGTGCTCGACGTAAAGACCGGCAGCGGTGCGTTTATGAAAAGCATCGAAGATTCTAAGATGCTCGCAACTGCAATGGTCCGGACCGGCACAGAGTTTGGCGTGAACACGGAAGCTGTCGTCACAAACATGGAGCAGCCGCTCGGCCGAACGGTAGGCAATGCGGTCGAGGTCGTTGAATGTTTGCAGATACTTCGCGGCGAATCCGTTCCGCAGAGTGCGGACCTTAAAGCACTTTCATTCGATCTGTCTTCAAGGATGCTTTTGCTGGCAAATGCTTGCGCTTCGATGGACGAAGCACGAGACATGGTCCAAGATTCAGTTGCAAGCGGAGCCGCATTCGAAAAGTTTCGCGAAAATTGCCGGTTGCAGGGCGGCGAAAACTCATTTTGCGACGAACCGGGATCTATATTGGATCCCGGGCTTCTCGAAACTGTTATTCGCGCCGAAAGTAGTGGATTCGTAGAAAAAGTAGATGCTTTGGCCATTGGTGAATCGATCGTCGAACTGGGCGGCGGCAGGGCTCGGGCGGAAGACGCGATCGACCACGCTGTCGGATTTTCATGCGAAGTAAAGATCGGCGACGAAGTAAGAAGCGGCGATGCTTTAGGAATTCTTTTCTGCCGGACCGGATCACAGGCCTCGGCCGTTAGTGAAAAACTAAAGGGTGCGTATAAAATTACCGAACAGCCGGTCGAAAGGCCCGAACTAATTAAGGCGGTGGTAAACGAATGAAGCAAAATTTGCTGACATATTTTATTCTTGCTCTGGCAGCGGCATTTAGCGTTTCCTGCGGTGGAGTTGACGCGGTTCGGGATGATTGCACAACGCGAGTTGGGATAGTCTTTGATATCGGCGGAAAGAACGATCGTTCTTTCAACGCGGCGGCGTGGGAAGGTGTTCAGCGTGCCGAACGCGAATTGGGTATTTGTCTTTACGATATCGAGCCCGGTAATCCTACATCTATCGAGCCTGCAATGCGTGCGTTTGCTGAACGCAACTTTGATCTCGTGATCGGCGTCGGCTTTGCTCAGGGGCCGATAATGCAAAAGGTCGCGACCGATTATCCCAATATCAAATTCGCGATCATCGATGGTGTTATTCAGGACAAAAACAATAATCCCTATCCAAACGTCGCTTCGCTCGTTTTTCGCGAACACGAAGGTTCCTATCTTGTAGGAATGATCGCTGCGTCCAAATCGCGGACCGGCGTTCTCGGTTTTCTTGGCGGGATGGATATTCCGCTGATCCATCGTTTTAACAAGGGCTATGAAGAAGGAGCGAAAGCGGTAAACCCAAATATTCAACTGATCACGAATTACGTTGGCGTGACCGATCATGCCTGGAATAATCCCGGAAAAGGGAAAGAGCTTGCTCTGAATCAGATAGAAAAGGGTGCAGATGTGATATTCACTGCCGCCGGAAATTCCGGCCTTGGTGCATTTGACGCGGCGGAACAATTCGGCAAGAACGCTGAGGGTGAAGCGAACCGTTTTGTTATCGGCGTAGATTCAAACCAGAACGGCGTGAAGCCCGGATTTGTTTTGACGTCGATGGTCAAACGTGTCGATAATGCTGTTTACGATGTGATCCTGGAAGTTCGCGAAGGAAGATTCGCCGGCGGTTTTCATGTTTTTGGCCTTGATAAAGACGGTGTGGCATATGCTCACGACGAATTTAATCGATCGCTCATCCCCCAAGACGTTATCGACCGTGCGGAGGCCGCTAAAGCGAAGATCATTTCCGGTGAGATCAAGGTGACCGATGCGATGGCGCCAAAACCTGCAAATCCATAGTAAGATGATGATATGTCTATTCGCTTAGAAATATCTGACGGCATCTTGAATGCGCCGGGTCCTGAGATTTCGCGGCATGTTCTTGAAATGGTGGCGATCGAAGGATTCAGGACTGGTCAGTTAACGACTGCTCAAATTAAAGATCTCCTTGGCTTCGAATCGCGATCCGAAGTTTATGATTTTCTGGCGGAGCACAAGGTTCCTTGGGTCGATTATTCAATTGAATCTGCCGAAAGCGAGCGTTCCGTTCTAAAGGCACTACTAAGTAAATGATAGTCGTCGCGGACACAACACCGCTGAACTATCTGGTCCTAATCGGAGAAGAGGATCTTTTTCCCAGAATCCTTGGAGACATAGTGATACCATTTGCCGTATTCAATGAGCTAAATGCGGACCGAACACCGGCAAGAGTAAGAACATTCATCTCAAGTAACCCTTCCTGGCTTATCGTCAAAGAAGCACCAGATGTAATTGACCCAGATCTTCGCGATATCGATCAAGGAGAACGCGAAGCGATCCTATTAGCAGAATCGTTGAATGCCGATGCGATAATTATTGATGAGCGTGCTGGAAGAACTATCGCTCAGGAACGAGGCCTTAACGTGATCGGAACGCTCGGAATTTTGGACGCCGCTTCATCGTTAGGCTATGTTGATTTTAAGGATGCTCTAGAGCGAATAAAGTTCGAAGGGTTTTTTGTGGCACCCTGGCTCGAACGGTTCTTTCTGGAGAGGCAGAACTTGTCATAACTATGCTCGAAGTAAAGAACATACGAAAAGCCTTTGGCGATTGCGTTGCCAACAACGACGTTTCGCTGCACGTCAAAAAGGGATCGATCCATGCTATCGTCGGCGAGAACGGCGCCGGCAAATCGACGGTAATGAAGATCGTTTACGGTTTTTATCGGCCGGACGCAGGCGAGATCTTTTTTGAAGGAAACCCTGTAACGATCCGCAATCCGCATGACGCTATCGCTCTTGGCATCGGAATGGTGCATCAGCATTTTATGCTGGTCGATACGATGACCGTCGCCGAAAACATAATCCTTGGTGCGGAAACTGGCTCTGTCGTAAATCTTGACCTGGAAGCCGCTGAAATTGAAATCAAAAAGCTTTCGGATGAGCTAAGGCTCGGGGTCGATCCAAAAGCATTGATCGAAGACCTTTCTGTCGGTGCGCAGCAGCGCGTCGAACTGTTGAAAGCCTTGTATCGAAATGCCGAGCTACTGATCCTTGATGAACCAACAGCCGTTTTGACGCCGCAGGAAGTTGTCGATTTCTTTGCAATTCTTCGCCGGATGCGTGAACAGGGCAAGACGATCATTATCATTACACACAAGCTTGATGAAGTTCTTGCCATTTCAGACGAGGTCACGGTCATGCGCGATGGACGCACTGTCGGAAACAAGGTGACGTCCGAAACATCGGCTCCCGAGCTTGCGAAGATGATCGTCGGCCGCGAAGTGCTGCTTCGTGTAGAGAAAACAGCCGCAGATCCGGCCGGGCCTATTCTTGAGGTCCGTGATCTTACGGTTCAGGGAAAGCACGGCAAAGCCGTTGATGGTGTCTCGTTTGAAGTTCGCTCCGGCGAGATAGTCGGTATAGCCGGTATTGAAGGCAACGGGCAAACTGAATTGATCGAGGCACTTTCCGGACTTCGGCAAGTTGCCAGCGGCGAAGTTCTGTTCGAAGGCCGGGCAACGACAAATTTCCCACCGCGTAAGGTCAAAGAACTCGGCATTGCACATATTCCCGAAGACCGGCATAAACGCGGTTTGCTTCTCGATTCCGATCTTTCCGAAAATTCGATCCTCGGCGTTCATTACCGGCCGCCGGTCGCTGCAGGATCCGGACTACTTGACCAAACTGCCATCGGCAAACGCGTCGGCGAGATCATCGAACGTTTCGATGTTCGTCCGGCGGATCCTACGCTTTCGGCTCGTTCGCTTTCCGGCGGAAATCAGCAAAAGCTGATAATCGGCCGCGAGTTTGAACTAAACCCAAGACTGCTGCTTGTCTCGCAGCCGACCCGCGGCGTCGATATCGGTGCTATCGAATTCATCCATCGAAAGCTGATCGAACTTCGCGATTCAGGTTCCGGCATCCTGTTGGTCTCTGCAGAACTCGAAGAAGTCACATCCCTTGCCGACCGCTTGCTCGTAATTCGCGAAGGAAAGATAGTCGGCGAGGTTGATCCGGCAACGACCACGCACGAAGAGATCGGGCTGATGATGACCGGCGGTTAATGAGATTTTCAAAGATCCAGCCGGCAGCAATCATGCGGCGGCGGAAATGTTTGTCCCGAATACGCTCTTCATTCCATCAACTGCGCGTTCCAGATTCTCCATCGAACTTGCGTAAGATACCCGAAGAAATCCATCGGCACCGAACCCTGCGCCGTCTGTAACTACAACATAAGCCTCACGAAGCAGATGTTCGGCGACCTCCGCCGATGACGCAAATCTATCGCCGATCAGATCACGGACATCAACGAAAGCATAAAAAGCTCCTTCGGGCATTCCGCATTTGAAACCGGTCACCTGATTTAGCTGCGGGATCAGCCAATCTTTGCGGCGAATATATTCCGACAGCATCGAATCAACGGCGGTCATCATTTTCTCAGGCTCACCCAACGCTTTCGCACAGGCATACTGAACGAACGAAGCCGGATGCGTTGCCGAATGGCTCTGCAGCTTGACCATCTGTTTCGTCCATTCAGGATTCGCGATCGTAAACCCGATCCGCCAGCCGGTCATCGCAAAGGTCTTTGAAAAACTGCCCGCGACGCAGACATATTCGTGCAGTTCAGGCGGCAGCACGGCCGAAGTGAAAACCTCAGCCGGCGAATAGGCAAAGTACAAATAACACTCATCGGTCAGGACATAGACACTGCTCTCTGCACAGACTTCAACTATCCGCCGCATTTCGTTCGGCGGAATAACACGTCCGGTTGGGTTATTCGGCGAATTTATGATCAGCAGTTTTGTCTTGTCCGTGATCGCCGCCTTAACGCGGTCAGCGGTTAGAACGAAATCAGTTTCTTCAGTTTCTATAAATACATTCTTCGCTCCGCAAAACGCACCGATCTCAGGAAACGTCACCCAATATGGTTTCGGGATCAGAAGCTCATCGCCCGGATCCAAAATGCAGCACGCCGCGTTAAACAAGGCCTGTTTGCCGCCGCACGATGCAGCCACCGCCGACGCAGGAAAGGTCGCACCGAACCGCTCGGCGAAAAATGCCGCGACCGCTTCCTGAAAAGGCTTCATCCCTGCGCTCGACGTGTATTTCGTTATACCTTTGTTTAGCCCTTCGATCGCAAATTCTTTTACGAACTCCGGTGTATCGAAATCAGGCTCGCCGACCGTCAGGTCAACTACCGCTTTGCCTTCGTCGCGCAAGGCGGCCGCGGTCTGTGCTGCTTTCAACGTCGAAGAAGCCTGCATCCGAGCAACATTTCTTGAAACGGGGAAGCTGTTCATACGGCTATTTTGCCACATACTCCAAATTCACCGAAACTACCCTGGAAAATGAGAATCACGAGGAATGAAGAATGAATTAGTCGGCGAGTTCCGTAATTGAGCAAATGAGTCCGCTTTTTACAGGGGAAAAATTGTCGAACACCGTGTCAAAGTTTCGACTTCGATGTATGGCGCTTTTTCGTTTAGCAGGCCCAAAACAAGGTAAACGGGGAATGATCTGTGGAGTTTTTGAACTAGTCCCTATGTGTCCCAGAAAGAGGCACGTTATGAAAATTGTCGCGAACCGCAGGTCGATACGCAAAAAGCATTGATCATCCACCTCAACCCTGGCCGTGGCGGCTCATCCACGTTCGATCGTGCATTTCCTTCGCCCATCCCCAGAATCGACCTTTTTTCAGCCGATATTGATTATCATCCCAAATGCCGTAATGCAGATAAATTGATTCCGGCCCACCGGCATCAATTATCGTTGCAATTTCGTGATAATACTCTTTCTCCGGCTCCCGGCCGATGAGCTCAGCTTCGATGTTTAAGGCAGTTACCTTAGCTTGTTCTACCGCCATGTGGGCTAATTTTGGCCCTGAAAAAGCGACAATATCTCCGACTGAGTACATACGATCCGCTCGGTGCACCTTCATTCGCCCATCTACCAGGACAAAATCGAAATCATCAGTGATCCCTGTTTCGCTCAACGCGGCATTTCCGCGGAATGGCGGTACAAGCATTAACAAGTTGAATTCGATCTCATGCCCATTACTCGACTTCAAAACACCCTTGCGGATCTCGTTGATCGGGACATCGTAAATTAGATTTATCTTGTGTTTTGCAAAGGCAGCTTCAAGCTTTTTGTGGATCGCTGCTCCACCGAACGCTTCCGATAGAGAACCTGGGAAAACGATCTTCAGCCGGATCGCACCATTATCGATCTTTTCTCGAAATCGATTTGCGAGAGCAAAAGCTGTTTCGCACACAGGGACCGGAAGACGCCCGTCCTGACAGAGCCCTACGATAATCGTTCCTTCTTCAAAGCTATCGACCGCTTCGCCGAATTTCATGGCCGCCTTTACTCCCAAAAGATGGTGCGCATGATCGAAGAATCCTGAAACCTTTTCGGTCGCGAGCCGTCTGCCAGTTGCGATCACCAAGTGATCATACGAGATATCACCGCGGATATCCGGCCCTGCGATACGAACCGTTTGCGCCGCTGGGTCGATCCGGATCATTTCGGCCTGGATAAAGCGCACATTCATCTCCCGCAGCTTGTGCACCAGATCGAATTGTACGTCTTCGACCGAACACGCACCGAAGGCAAGCTGCACAAGTGCCGGATAGAACGTGAAATTTCTGTTCGGTGAGATGAGCGTTATCTGGTGTTCGTCGCCGATCTTTTTCGCCAGTTCTTCCGCGGTTATCAATCCGCCGAAACCGCCGCCCAATATCAAAATATTTGCCATCGGAACCTCCTATCTGATCGTTTGGCGGAACAAGAGTTCGCCGTTCTAGTGTGCTGTTGAACTAACCAAAATTCTCAAAACGCAAAATGGTAACTTTCTCATCAATACCAACCACATCGAGCCCCTCTTCTTCCGAGGCGGAATCCTTCACTTCAAAGAGCTCACGAGGTGTTTCTACGATGTGCGTGAAGTTCTCTAACATTATTTCGATGCTCGGAAATTCCCCTTTTCTGCCAAGTTCGATACCGATAAGCGGCAATCCGTCCTCGATCCAAAGGTCGTTCACAACACCGTCCTGGTGTTCAAAAATGCCCAATCTTGTCGGCCGTCGTTGGTTCGCCAGGCTGTATTCGCTTAAGAACGCTTTCCATACGTCAGCATTGATCTTGTTTTTCATAATTCTTTACCCCGCTGCGGTTCCTTGCGTCATTACTGCGTTCAAACGCTCTTCGAATAATTTGCAGGATACTGTCAGGAAGTCATAGGCTGTTACGATCCCGATCAGCTTTCGATCCTCGACCACTGGTAAACAACCTACCTTTTTGTCTTTCATGATCTGCAGAGCTTCAAGCGCGGATGTCTTTGGCCTGACGGTTATCAGGTCGGAAGTCATTACATCACGAACCACAAGTGTCGTGGCGCCGCCAAAACTGCCGTGTGCGACCAGTTTGATGAGGTCTTTGTGAGACATTAGGCCAACAAGCTCGCCATCGTCATTCTCAACAGGAACGTGCCTTACATTTCGCCAATCCATCAAACTCGCAGCTAGGCCTAGAGCATCTCCGGGCCTAACCGTGTAGAGGTCTGAGGCCATGAACTGCTCGACCGTTTTATAATTGTCGATCCACTCAGAACTTTGCGGTATCGAGGCAAGTTCCCATTCATGAACTGGCAGCCCGCTTTCCTGATTGGCCTTCATCGCAGCTGTAATTGTTCTCATACGTACATTTGGCTTCGCCAGCGGGTCCATCAGTTCCAGTGATTCGATCATCCATTTCGAACCCGTTCGCTTTGACCTAACCCTATCCTCAAAGATCCCCAAAAGGCGATCGCTGTCTTCATGGTCGATTCCTGCCCGTTCCAATCCGCGTTTGGCGACCGGTATAAGTTCGTCGAGCAGGAGTTCGTTCGCTGCCCACTCCTTGCCATCGATCCACGTCAATTGAGAATGCAGGCCGTATCTGGCTGCAGCATAGAAATTTTGGTGAACCGCGTCGAAGGGAAGGTGCTTTCTGACATCGCCATAGGTGACGGGAAGTTCGGTCATCAGTCCGAGAAAAAGGGCTGCGTTAGCCATCTCGTCCGGAATACTCGGACCGGCCGGTAGGTACCGAGCCTCGATCCGCAATCCCGGCTTGCCGTTTAATATTCCATAACAAATGCGGTTCCATCGCCATATGGTTCCATTATGAAGCCGCCATGCGGAAAGTTCGGGAATTCGGCCTTCACTAAGTTCCCTTAGCGAATCCTCTTCGATCGAACGCGTTAGCAGAAAACGAAAGCGTATCGCGTCATCGTGCAGGATGCTTACGATCGAATCATCAGCCCAGCGGTCGCCAAAATGAACCCTTGGCGTCTGCCGACGGATACGGTGCACCTCCGAGCGGGTGTCGGTCGACATATGAAAGAGAGCGATGCGCGTCTCGTTCCAGAGCCGATTGTTGAGAAGGAGCGGCGAATTTACGCTCCCTGAAAGTATCGGAGCTGCGATGGCCTGAGACCAGTTATACGCGTTCGAAATTGAATCAGCATCAACCTGAAGGTGAACCTGAAAGCTGGTGTTGCAAAATTCTGTGGTCGTATCTTGTGATTTGAGTTGGAGTTCGTCGAGGCCCTTTATGCTGATAACACGATCGTCGCCATGTAGTGCGGTGACAACTCGGTCGATCTCGTAATATCTTGGAGCAGGTGTAAGATTGTCGAGCGTTAGATCCGATCGCTGTATCGTCGGAAGGATCCCTGCAAGCACGACTCCCGCATCTAATTGCCCGGCAGTTCGCCGAACCGTTGCCAAAATTTCATTTAGCTCCGCCTCTAGTTCACGCAGACACGAACCGCTGATATCCAATGGCGGTGGGTTCGCCTCAAGATTGAACTTCCCGATCTCCGTTGTTAGCCGAGGGTCATTTGCAGCTTCTATCACCTCAACAGCGAGTGGTGCGGGCCGCATCGATCTGTCCACGATGAACATCTCTTGCTCGGCTCCGATTCGCCGAACGCCCTTTTCAAACATATCGCCGGCAAGCATTGCTTCCATCGCATCGAGATCATTCAAGACGCTCAATGTAAATGCTCGAAGTTCGGCGTCGTTATATTCCTTAGATACATCCTTATCGCCCATTTGCAAGCCTGAATAGTGCAAATCGCGTTCCTTAGTCGAAATCGATCTAATACAATGATTCAGGTGTTTAAGGCGCGAAAAATTCTGGGATCATCATTCAGCGATGGGAAAAATTTCGCGGGCTGCGAATGGATACGCGCCATTTTTAAGGTCAGTCTTTGGTTGAAAGCCGTTCCGCGATCGTCGCCAGGAGGGTTTCGGCGGTGAAAGGTTTCGAAATGAACGCGTTAATATTCATTCTCTGAAGGTCCGCTGATTGCTCCACGTTGACCAGTCCGCTCATCGCAACTATCCGCACAGCAGGCTCGATCTTTTTTAGTGCTCGGATGGTCGAGACACCATCTAAATTAGGCATCGCGAGATCTGTTAATACAAGAGATATATCTGCGGCGTTTCGAACGAACTCTGCGATCGCCTCGGTGCCGTCAGCTGCGGTCAGAACCCGATATCCGAATTTTTCCAGTGTCGCCTTGGCGACCTCGAGTATATTCGATTCGTCGTCGACGATCAGGATCAATTCACCATTGCCGCGCGGATACTCCGAGCCTGCAACGGCCGCCGCCGATTCCGAACTTTCATCCGCAGGAAGGAAGACCGTGAAACTGCTTCCGCTTCCTTCTTCGCTGCTGACGTCGATGAATCCGCCATGGCTCTGGACGATCGTCGATGAGGTCGCGAGACCTAGACCGGTGCCATGGCCTATCTCTTTGGTGGTAAAGAATGGGTCGAAGATGCGGTCAAATATCTCCGGTGCGATCCCGACCCCTGTATCTGATACCGTTACCGCGACATATTGACCGGTCTTTGCCTGGAGATTCATCTGGGCAAATTCTTCGTCGACCGTGACGTTCTTAACGCTGATGGAAAGTGTGCCGCCGGCCGGCATTGCGTCCCGGGCATTAAGGCAAATGTTCATTAAGACCTGATGTATCTGCGTTGGATCGGCATTGATCAGCCACGGCGATTCCATGATGTCGAATTTGAGTGCGATCGACTTTGGAAGCGTTTCACGGAGTACGTTCGTAATGTCCTTTACGAGATGCTTGACCTGTACAGATATCCGCTCGCCTTCCATGCCCCGTGCGAACGTCAGGACCTGTTTAACAAGATCGGCACCTCGATGTGCATTTTCGCCGATAAGATTCAGCCATCGCGTTTTGGCCGGATCGTCCGCTTCCAACCGCATAATATCGACCGCCATGATTATCGGGGCAAGGATGTTGTTCAGATCATGAGCGATCCCGCCGGCAAGCGTTCCGATTGATTCCATCCGCTGAGCGCGAAAGAGATGTTCTTCGGCTCTTCGCTGCTCGGTCACATCCGTATTTATCATCAGGATGTAATCCGGCTGGTTGCGATTATTGTCAACCAATGTCCATCGGCTTTCAACAATTATCTGCTTGTCGTCACGAGTTTTTTGTTTCGATTCCGTCTTCCACTCACCGGTGGCTTCAAGAAGAGCCTGAGCCTCGTCCATCTGGTTGACTTTATCGACAAAAAGAAACTCGACTAAACGGCGATCGTTGACCTCGTCGGTCGTCCAGCCATAGACGCGTTCGGCACCCTTGTTCCAATAAAGAATGTGATATCGAAGATCGCAGACCAGGATCGCATCCTGAGCGCTGTCAAGCAGTGATGCCTGCTGTCGGATCCGTTCTTCGGCACGTTTTTGATCGGTAATATCGAAGCGGATCGCGGTGTATTGAAACGGCCTTCCATTCTTGTCCATGAACGGGACGATCGTTGTGTTTACCCAATAGGTCGAACCGTCCTTGGCCCGATTCCTGATCTCGCCCCGCCAGATCTTTCCAGTTGAAATTGAGTTCCAGAGTTCTCTAAAGAATTCCTTAGAGTGATAGCCTGAATTGATTATTCGGTGGTCTTGGCCGATCAACTCGTCGTGGCTGTATTTTGATATCTCGCAGAATTTGTCATTGACATGCGTGATCTTACCGCGGCTGTCGGTGGTGGCTACTATCGCAGATTCATCAAGAGCCTTTTTAAGATAAGAAATTTCGTCTGAGGTAGCTGCTGACGGCTCACTATTCTCAGTAAAGATCGAACTCAAGTTGGAATGCCTTTGATTCATGCGGCAGGATCCTCCAACTGTCCCGACTTTCTTAATTTGTATCTCAGTTGGTCTCTGGAGATGTTCAGAAGTTTTGCGGCTTGCGTTAGATTTCCATTCGTTCTATTGATCGCCTGTCGCGCAAGTTCCGCCTCTACAACATCAAGGGGAACACCTTCCATCGGCAAGACGAATCCTGCTGCACGTCCCGAAGCAACCGCGTGTTGCCCAGTTAGCATGTCTGCGGGCAAAAGTGATGCAGATACTAACTCGCCGTCCTCAAGGATAGATGCTCGTTCGATCACATTTCTAAGTTCGCGTACATTGCCGGACCATTGGTAACTGCGGAAGATGTGCGCCACCTCTTTGGAAAGTCCGATGATAGGCTGCCCCCTTCGCTTTTGATTGGCTTTTGAAATGTAAAAGTTCGAAAGCAGGATAACATCGTCGCCACGTTCCCTTAGCGGAGGAATATCGATCTGAATTACGGAAAGTCGGAAGTAAAGATCCAATCTAAAACTTCCTTCATGCCCTCGACTCTTGAGATCCTGATTCGATGCTGCAACTATGCGGACATCCAGCGGAAGATCCCTTAGGCCTCCGACGCGCCGAAACGCACCTTCTTCAAGCACACGAAGTAGTTTTGCCTGTAGGCTTAGCTCCATCTCGCCTATCTCGTCAAGAAAAATAGTTCCGCCTTGTGCCTGTTCAAATAGGCCTTCCTTACGCTGTTTAGCGTCCGTGAACGCCCCTTTTTCATAGCCGAAAAGCTCGGATTCGATAAGTGTTGCCGGAAGTGCCGCGCAATTAATTGCAAGATATGGTGCATTTGAACGTGCGGATGCTTGATGTATCGCACGCGCGAAAAGGTCTTTGCCCGTTCCGGTCTCGCCCTGAAGTAGAACTGAGGTAACATCCGAAGCGGCAACGCGTTTTGTCAGTTCGATCGCCCTTTTCATCGGCTCTGATTCACCGATGATCTGGTCGAAGCTAAAATCCATTGCCCGTTCGCGGCGAAGGTTCTTTACCTCTTTGCGGAGGTCGTGGGTCTCGAGCGCGTTGCGCAGTGTGACATTCAACTCCTCAAGATTCGCTGGCTTGCTGATAAAATCGTGGGCACCGCCGCGCAAGGCCGTCAAGAGATTCGGCACATTCACATTACCGGTGACCATTACAACTATCGTTTCAGGACGTTCGGATTTTGCATGAGCAAGAAAGTCGAGTCCAGAGCCGTCGGGAAGATCGATGTCCAGCAGCACGACCGAGGGAATTTCAGCTTCGAAAACCGCCAATGCCTGTTCCACAGAGGCGGCCTCGAACGGCTCATAGCCCCAAGAACTTACGGCGTGCGAAAGAGCAAAACGAATACTCGATTCGTCGTCAACGATCAAGATCTTTGGAGCCAATGGATTCATTTCTGCTAATTCGAAAAAAGTGGAACAGCTTCGGAAGATTCCGGTTGAATATATCCGAATAGAACGAGCAGTGCAATGCGGTTGGTCTCTCGGTGAAACAACGTGAACTGATCCGGGATCAGGCGTCAGAGTGACTTCAGCGGGGACGTTTACACGGTTAGATGCGGAAAAACTCGCGTTTGCTCCTCTTACATCCTCATTTCCAATAAACAAAACACGGCACGGGCTTTGCACGCTTCTGCACTCAGGGACTGGAGCACTCAATGGGCGAAAAAGCGCAGTTACCGAAGATAAAGCACGTTCTTTGTCCTTCGGACCTTACAGAGAGATCACAGGCTGTAGTGGGCTTTGGGGCACGGGTGGCTGAAAAAGTGGGCGCTAAATTCACGGCCTGCCACTGCGTACCGGCTGCTTGGTTCTCGACCGAAAATCGCCTTACTGACGAACAGGCTCGAGCAATGACGGATTCTCTGACAAACGCGATAAGCGCCGGCGTTGGTACCGAGCCAAGGGTTGATTGGAGATGTTCGATAATCGAGAACAGTTTCAATCCGGCGAATGACATTTTGGAGACCGCAAAGGGAACCGGTGTCGATCTAATAGTTCTAAAGGCACGGCCCGGATTCATCTCTGCTTTCCGATTCGGCTCGATCGTTGAGAGGATCGTCAGCTCCGCGGAATGCCCGGTAATGTTGGTGCCGTCAAAAGTACTGCCGGAACTTGAGGGCGGCAGATCGGGCCGCGAGTTCGGAAAGATCTTGTTCGACTACAACATTTGGGACACAACCTCAAAATTGTTCCATATTGCTAGTTCGCTGGCAGAAAGTTATGGGTCGGACCTCCATATGCTTTCCGTTCAGGAACAACCTTCTCGGTCAGCACCGGAGATCGCTCCTACAGGCTTTTCCGGAGGCGTTATGGCAGAGATAACACGCAAGCGGATAGAGGATGTTTTGAAGACGGAAGGACGAACGTCGGACGAAGTTTCAACTACTATCGCATCCGGCCAGCATGCGGAAGCGGTTTTACGATATGCGGAGACAGAGAACATAGATCTGATCTGCACCGTACTTCCGCCGCCGCATTATCTGCTTGAGCGAATATATAGTGCCTATCTGGGGAGCCTATTAAAATCGGCGCATTGCCCGATCCTTGCTGAACAGATCGGCTAACGGCCCTCACTGGAAATAGAAGTTACGGTGTAAGCCTAACCGTTTGAGTATAGGAATAATTTGGAGATCAGAAATGGAGATCAGAACCGAGACGCTAGTCAAACGAAAGTGCAGCACCTGTACGAAACGAAGCAATTCGTTCTTTTGCTACCTTCCACAAAACGCGTTTGACCAATTAGGTTCCGTTTTGATCCACCACGCCTATCCGCAGGGTTCGACCCTATTCTTGGAGGGCCAGAAGGCAAATGGTGTATATCTTTTGTGTTCGGGCCGCACGAAATTGCTGACGAATTCTGAAGACGGAAAAGCCTTAATAGTTCGGATCGCAGAACCAGGCGAAGTGCTGGGCCTTGCAGCCTGTGTGTCAGGAGCTCCCTACGAGGCATCGGCTCAGGTAATAGAGTCCTGTGAGGTCAATTTCATACGCCGTGAAGATCTGTTGACCCTATTTCAGAACGAGAGCTCAATTGCAATGAATGCTCTCCGTGAACTTAGCCGAAATTTCCATCACGCTCATTCCCAGGTTTGCTCGCTCGGACTTTCTGCCTCCGCTGCAGACAAGCTAGCACGTCTTTTGCTTGAATGGTGCGAGGCAAACAGTGACGGCTCGCACTCTGTCCGTTTTAAAATGGGCTATACACACGAAGAGATCGCTGAGATGATCGGCTCCAGTCGAGAGACTGTTACCCGGATACTGAAGAGTTTTTCAAACCGCGGGCTTATTTCGCTTGCCCGCTCAGAAATGCATGTGCCCGATTCGAAAAAGCTCGCACTGTCGATCGGAACCCGCAGTATGTGACTTTGACGCCCGCCTATTCATTATTCCTGCTATCCGTGTCTGAAGAATATCGCCCAAAAAGATGCGATCTCGTGTGATATCCATCACAGATTACTTTTTGGATCGGGCATAGACTTCTCGCGGTTAACTGTATCTGAAAATTGGTCGATCATAATTTGTATCCCTCGAAACGGGGCGGAGGCAGGCAAAATGGCGTTCTCGAGTAGGCTTTCTAAATTGGCAATGCTGGCAGTGTTTGCGGGCGTTTTTCTTGTTTGGCTCGTCGCCGGGACGGTATCAAAGACTTCCGGCAGCGAACAGGCCGATCTGTTAGGCCCAACGCTGCCTTTCGACGACAGATACGTTGGAAGCGAAACATGCGCGGCCTGTCATGATTCCCAATTTAAAAGCTTTGATGGAACAAAGCACGGAAAGCTGCACACGATCACGTCGTGGAAAGGTAAGGTCGTCGGCTGCGAATCCTGTCACGGACCGGGCAAAGACCACGTTGAGGGCGGCGGCGATGTATCGAAGATAATTTCGTTCAAGCGGCTTGATGCTAAGGCTGCCTCCGAAACATGTCTCTCGTGTCACGCCGGTAAAGAGAATCACAACAACTTCCGCCGCGGCGAGCATTGGCGAAACAACGTCGGATGTACCGAATGTCACACCGCCCATGGTCCCGAACCCGGTCCATTTAAGCCCGGCTCGGCTGCCTTTCCCGGCGATATAGCATTCCAACGGCCCGGCCAAGCGACTAAGGCAATGCTCAGATCGAATGAGCCGCAGCTTTGTATGTCGTGCCATACGGAAACAAAGGCTCAATTCAGCAAACCGTTCAGGCATAAGGTTTTAGAAGGAGCGATGACCTGCAGCGATTGCCACAATCCGCACGGCGGCTTTGAACAAAGGCAAGGTAAACTTGCGATCGGCGCGGATGCGTCGTGCGTAAAATGCCACACCAACAAGCAAGGCCCGTTCGTCTTCGAACACGCTCCGCTAAAGCTTGAAGGCTGCGCTACGTGCCATACGCCGCACGGTTCGTCGAACCCCAAGATGCTGAAGCGAAGCTCCATCAGGCAATTGTGCCTCGAATGCCACAGCAGCATCACCGAACAGCTTGCACCGGGCACGCCGTCGTTCCATAACCAAGCGGTGCTTCGGTATCAAAACTGTACTACCTGCCATGTGGCGATACATGGTTCTAATACCAATCCTGCGTTCTTTAGATGATACGAGGGCAAAAATATGACTCTCAATGCACGAAAACTATTCTCGCGATCGGCGCTCATCGTCGTTGGGTCGATGTGTTCCCTAGGTGTATACGGACAGAGCCCGACGCCGACCCCTTCTCCGTCGGGCGACCAGACGGGCGGATATCAGATCACCTCATCCGTTGAACTCGGAGTTCGCGGAAAGACAGTGAACGGCGGCGATAGCAAGTATCGAAGCGACTTTAATTACCGTCCCGGCTTCCGTATTTTTGATTCGAGCTTTATGGTCGAGAACAAGGATGGCAAGGCCTTTGATTCGGCTTTGATAACATCGACCGGCTGGGGCGGCGACCCGTCCGGAATGTTTAGATCCAGCATTGAGAAGACCGGGATCTACCGATTCGACGCCAATGTTCGGCGCGTAAAATATTTCAACGACCTGAACAATCATGCGCTAGGACAGCACGGTGCAAACACAAAGCACAATTTCGGCGATCTTGACCTGACGATCTTTCCCGAGCGCGATTTTAAATTTCGTGCAGGTTATTCGTTCAATCGGACCACCGGGCCGGCGGGTTTTACGACCCGAGCCTACAGCGATGAATTCGGTGTTTCGTCTGATGTTGAAAATGGCGCCGATGACCTAAGGCTAGGCTTCGATGGAAAGGTCGCTGGTTTCAATTTCGGGCTAACTTACGGCCACCGCGGTTTCCGCGAACGAACAAGCTACTTCATCGACAGCCTTAACTTAGGAAACAATCCTACTAACAACCCGCGATTATTCACGTTCGAAAGGAAATATCCGATCAATGGTATGACGGATTTCGGCCATTTCCATGTACAGCGGACATTTGCACAAAAGGTGGACTTTACCGCCCGCGTTATCTATTCGCAGACGGATACTAGATTTAGCCTCGATGAAACACTGACAGGGCGTGACTATTCTAACAACTGGGTCGATCTTGACCGGTTCCTTATAACGGGTAATGCCAGCCGTCCGCAGACGCGTGCCGATCTTGGACTCACTTGGCGCGTTACGGATGCCTTCCGCATTTCGAACACATTTACGTACGATCAATTCAGTATTAATGGCGGCAATCGCTTCTTTGAAGAATTACGAAGACGGAATGCAGCCGGAACGCCCCTCGCGACGGTGTTAACAAACACTCTCGCATATCGCGTAACCGGTTATAAACGAGCGACAAATCTGATCGAGGCAGATTATCAAGTTAGTCCTCGATTAGGATTTAGCCTCGGTTACCGCTTCACGGACCGACGCCTGAAGATCAATGGATTCGATCGAAATCTTGCCAATACGAACCCGGGGGATTTTGAAGAAGATTTTGACAACAACACCCATTCGTTCATTGCCGGAATAAAAGGAAAGCCAATGAAAAATTGGGTGATCTTTGCAAATCTTGAACACGGAGAGGCCGACAATTCGTTCACACGGCTTGCGAACTATGATCTTACGACCTTCAAGATCCGCAGCCAGACAAGATTTAACAAGTGGTCACTAAATGCTTCATTTATTCTGAGAAATAACAACAATCCCGGAAACTTTGAAGACGTTACCATCCAAAACTTCGCTGCGTCATCGAAAAGCAGAACGTTCACCACAAGCATCGATTGGGAGCCTGTCTCACAGTTTTCGCTCAGCACCGGCTATACTTACCAACACCTGACGGCAGAAGCCAATGTCCGTGTTCCGGTCTCGGGCCAGCTGCGTGCAGGTTTTAGCGAATACTACGTCCGCGACAGTTATTTCTTCTTCGATGTGAACGCGAAACCGATCGACCGTGTCTCGTTGTTCGCCAGCTATCGTATTAACGACGACCGCGGACAGGGCGATCGGCTTGCAACCGTTCCCGAGAACATCATCACGTCCTATCCAATGCAGATGCAGTCGCCTGAGATACGGCTGGTGATCCGGCTTCATAGATATGTGGATTGGAACGTTGGTTATCAATACTTCAATTATCGTGAGAATTTTGTTAATGCCCAGAACTACAATTCTCACCTTCCATATACATCGCTAAGATTCTTCTTTGGAAGGTCCGCCGACCGATAAACAAGTAATTAACTTGGTTCCAGAAGAAAGAGGCCTCATCGAAGGCCTCTTTTAATGTTTGTTGAATTGGTGTCTCATCGAGGGAAGTTCACTTTGTCGTAGGTTCCCGTGTGACACTCGCTGCATTGGTATCTGGAAATGTCGCCGAGATTCAGCGGATGTTTAAACGCCTGATCTCCCTTATGACATGCGGCACATTGCCATGTGTTCTTGTCTCCCAATCCGACGGGATGTTGGAATACGCCATTCGACGGAATAAATCTCTGGCCTCTGAAACTCTGGTCGATCGTCGTGTGGCAAATACTGCATTCGTTCCTGATCGACTTACCCTCGCGGCTGAAGTGCTGCCCATCATGACATCTGAAACATCCTTGTGCATTGTAGTGGCCGATGTTGTTAATATGCGATGACCAGTTCGTCTTCATCTCCGGGAAGAAATTCGTCTGATAGATGCTCTGGACCTCCGCGACCGCGGCATTAATCACATCAGCCCTTGTGGTGAAAATGTCAGGGTAAGCTGTTCGGTAATATGAGGTAAGCCCTTCCGCAATTGCGGCGACCGCCTCATCATTCGTTTGATATGCTCCGTTCAATACTTCCACGGCCTTCGCCTTTATAAAAGGCAGTGAAACGTCCAGACGGCCTGCCGAAAGTGCCCGATCGACCGCCTGATTCGGCGAAAGATAGATATGTGCCGGCCGGTTATGGCAATCGATGCAGTCCATCGTGCGTTTCGGGGCTTGCTCGATCTGTTCCGGAGTGAGCGTCACACCGCTGGCAAGATACTCGGTGATCTTTCCGCTTGCGTCCCGAAAACGCACATATGGAATGTCCTGCCGCTTCTCATCATTGGCGATATATGTGATCTCATTCGCAATGTTCATATGCCAATGGATCCCACTGCCTTCGCCCGCCGAATTCGGGCCGCCGCCGCCGCCGACCTTCATTAACATTCGGGTGCGGTTAAGCGAATTGCCTTCGTCAAAGCCAAAGTGTTCGAAAACACGAAGCTTGTCGCCTATGTGTTTATCGGACCAATGACATTTCGCACAAGTATCATTGGCTGGCCGCATGTTATGAACAGGCGTCTTGATCGGCCGATCGTACGTATTGAACGTGACCGCATACAGTTGGTGCATTCCATTTAGTTTTGATCGCACATACCATTCAGCTCCGCCGCCGACGTGGCATTCCACACATTTTATCTTGGCATGCGGAGAGGCTTTATAGGATATGAACTCGGGCTTCATTACGACATGGCACTGCTGGCCGCAGAACTCAGTCGATTCTGTATATTCGAATGCACGATAGCTTCCGAAGGCACTCATAAAGAGAAAAACAAAGGATAAACAAAGAAATACGATCGCCTTTCGCCTTCGGGCCGGATCGTTCAGATCAAGGATCGGATATGGCGGGATCTCCGCGTCAGGGTTTCGCAGACGCCGTCTGCGCTCGATGAGCATACCAAGTAAGATCAAAGAGATGCCCGTCAACATCACGCCCGGCAGGAGAATGTACGTAACAAGCACCGTGTATGGGTTATCGCTCCCCGAGGACAATTCGATCAGCGCCAAAAGCGCGATGCTGGTCAGGCTCGCGGCAACGATTGCGGTTCCGATAAAGCTGATGTAATTGCGAAAAAGGCTGGTGCTGGAGGTCTTGACCAGTTTCGTTTCCGGGGCGGAATCAGGTGTTTCGCTCATTTACGTCTCCTAAGATCAGAATATCGACACAACGAGCTGTTCGCCTTACGCGATACAGCACCGCCTTGAGATCGGGGGCAAATAGCAATCCGGAGGGGTAATTGCTTCTATCTCAAGACGGTGCGAACGTAACCTGAACCGAGTTCAGGCTTCGCTGCTTATTGTGCCGGTTTTCTTAAAGCCAACATATATTCCGCAAGGGCTTTGGCCTCTTCGGCCGTCATTCCCTTTGGTTCGAATGCCGGCATATGGGGCGGCTTCTCGGCCTTTTTACCCTTCAAGATCGCTTCGATCTGTTCTTCCATAGCCATTTCCGGGTTATAAGCTTTTTCCGCTTTTGGCGAATGGCACATTGCACATTTTGCTTTATAAACTGCCGCGGTATCTTCCACCACTATCGGAACTTCTGCCGCGACCGGCTCGGTTCGTACAATGGAAATAAATGCGATCGGGGCTATCAGACCTGCTATTGCGAAAAGTTTTATGCGATTGACTTTCATATCGATACCTTTGAAAACTAAAATTGGATTGGACAACCCTAAAACATTGCCCTTCCGTAATCGTTACGGTGCAAGTGATATGCCGCATATCTTGAAAAGAAACGCCCGCATTTTAGAGCAATACCGCCATTTCGTTGTCAGATCTTAAGGATCGATGCGAAATACTCCGCATTCCGAATGCGGGTTTCTTCGCAACGGCCCGCTAGAATCTGAATGTCCTGCCCTCGTGGCATTTTCGGCAATCGCCAAAATTGTCCCCGCCAAAAGCACGCCGGCCATTATGGCAAGTCGCACAACTGCTCGAATTTGGCCGCGCAAAATGCATTGATGCCGTCGGCGAGGTAACTTGTCGTCCCCGCGGCATTCTTGCAAGCACCGTATGGCATTCGGAACAGTTCATGCCCTTTACCCGGTGCTCGGCATGGCTGAAATTCTTCGAAAATGCAGGTGCGTTCTGTGATGTCCTAACGAGCCTGCCGGGTTTATGACACGTCGAACAGGAATCGATGTTTCTTCCGCCCACGGACTTGCCGGGCGAATGACATTGAAAACACGTTGTATGAGAGCTGATACGGGCCGGAATTGAAAGAGCAACGCCCCTTGCCGCCGGCTTATGGCACGTCGCACAGTTCGTCTCACGCAAATGCTGACCATGATCGAACACGGCATTGAATGTTTTCATACCCGGAAATGGCTTAAGCCCCGTGGCGGTGTGGCATATCGTGCACATCGGGCTTGTGTTTCCGGAAAATTCCTGCACGTGACAGGACGAACAAGGCACATGGCCCGGCATTTTCGGCGTCGAACGATTATCGCTGCGGACATGGCACACCAGACAAGGCATTCTGCTGTGCTGCTGAGTGCTGTGCTGAAACCGTGTTGGGTTGGCGATCGGCGGCATGGATTCGGTGACAACCAAATCATTTTCCTCGGCAAATGCGATCGCAGGTTCCGGGATATCTTCTGACGCGACGAACTGCAATGCCGAAAAGCCGCAGACTACAAGCAGGATCAACACAGATCTAAACCGGACCAAACGCGATCCGGCCTTCTGTGTTGGCGTCTCGTTTGTCTTCTTGATCTTCATAGTTTACCGCCGGCATCGACTATCGCTTTCAAATGTGATGGTGGAATCGGTTTGCCGCCGAATTCCAGGTGACATTTAGAACACCGGAACGCCTTGTCTTTCCGCCGTGCGGCCACCTCATAGTTCAAGACACCGCCGTCATCCTCGGTCGCGGTTACGTGGCACATACTGCACGAAGCGATACCTACGCGTTTGGTGGCCGCGTCCGTGGTGACCATTGTTTCGACGTTATGACATGTCGAACAGCTAAGGTCCGCATGGCTCGCGAATTCGTGCCGAAAAGCGCCGGAGGAATCTCGTCTCCGCCAAAGATCCAATGTCACGCGGTCGTTTATCCCGATCTTTGTCGCGAGTGCAGCTGAGAAGTCGGACATTGGTACTGCCGCCTTGAGTTTGTGGCAAACCGCACAATCCATGGGTGCGGGCGAAAGGCCCGAATCCACAGAGTGACATGTAAAACACGATGTATGCCCGTTCGGCACTGACTTGAATGTTCCCTTTTTTAGCCAAAAACCATCGCCAAGGTCTTTTGGCGGGTTGGTAATGAACTCAACATCCGAATCGCCCTGCGGCTGCAGCGTCGTGTGGCAAACCTTGCAACTGTCCTCGTTTTGTCGGAGCCGTCCGAAAGATGCATAGCGAAAAGCACTCTTTGCCGCTCCGGATGAAGAAACTATTTCAATATGTTTGTCATGCGGAAAATTGATATCAAAATCGGTCGTTGCAGTTTTGCCTTTTTCTGACACGTCAAATATCTCGCGTGGATTCGGGAACGGGTGTCGTGTACTGTCGCGCGGCGAAGGATTTGTGTGACAGATCGCACAAATCGTTGGTTGTGCCCCCCTGAAGAACTGCTGTCTGTGGCAGTTCAAACACGATTCGTGTTTTGGGTAATCGGTTATATCTGGAAAAGCCGAATCAGCCGGACGAACCTTTTCCCAATTGGCCGAAGGAAACGTATGACAGGTCGAGCAATCGTTCTGATGCGCTTTAATGTCGTGTGAGAACTCGGAGTATTTGGGCTTCACGGGTGTCCTGGTTGCCGCCGGCCGACGAGTTTGTGCGAGGATCGTGTTGGAAATATCGGTTCCCGACGTGAATATTCCCACCGCTAAGAGAAATAGCAGCGATACAAGTATCAAACGAGACTTCACGGGTCGGTTGGCTGATCTAATGAGCATTTAGCCATGTCTGGGGCCTGGGCGATATCACGCGATGATAGTCCATTCGAGTCAAAATTAACTGTGACAGTCGTCACAATAGCTTTCAAAAGCAGACCGTTGATCTATGCGAAATTTTCCGCGCCATGGTGTTGAGACTTTCTCTACACATTCAAACGGATCAAGAAAAAATATCGATATCGCACGGAAATTCTGTGCGTTGCGATGCGATCGCCAAGGGCATAGCGATTGCACATTATGGTAATTCGGTAGCCAAAAGATCATATGTCAACTATCGAAGAGAAACTCTTACCTCAATCTGCGGCATTACCGTCAGTTCCGCTCAAACGGCCTGGTGAGTCGGCATTCTCGCGTGTGCTTCGATTGGTCAGTTCAGTTCGTCTCGGCGTAACGCTGCTTTGCTTGTTGGGCTTGGCGTGCCTGATCGGAATGCTCGTGATGCAGCAGAACGTGGATGGGTTTGAGAATTACTATGCGGCTCTTACGCCTGCGCAACGCCTTCTGTATGGAAAACTCGGGTTCTTTAACATCTATCACGTCTGGTATTTCAACGCTCTGCTTGCCGCCGTTTCGCTGAACATAATTTTGGCTTCGATGGATCGCTTTCCTAAAAGTTGGGTCCATGTTTCGAAGCCGCAGGTCACGGTTCCTATTAGATGGCTGAAAGAACAGTCGACATCGGCCGAATTTTCAATGGCCGGAACGCTTGAACAGGCAAAAGATGACACGATCGCAAGTTTCAAAGAGTTGGGCTGGAAGCGAATTAAAGAGGCGGAAAAGAACGGACGGCATTATATCTTTGGTGAGCGCAACGTCTGGAACCGCCTGGGTGCGTATCCGGTTCATGTTTCTCTGCTGACTATTTTTTTAGGTGGCTTCCTAACGGCTCAATTTGGAACGACCGGCGACCTTCCGCTCGCTCCGGGTGAATCTTCAGACCTGATGGTAGAAAACGTGGTCGACCTTGATACGGTCCGGCAGGTAACGAAACAGCTCCCTTTCGAAGTCACGTTCAATGATATTGAACAAAAACTTCTTCGGCAGGATGGTTCGCTTTCCGCCGGGAACACTATCGACTGGATCACCCGGTTCTCGATCAACGATGGCGGCCAGGAACATCAGGCAATGGTCCAGATGAATCGTCCGTATGATTATCGAGGCTATCGATTCTTTCAGGCGAGCTTCACATCTGTGGGCCGCGCAAGAAACATAACGCTCGATGTCACGCCCGCCGGTTCGGCCACTCCTACGACCGTAAAGATCGATCGAAACGGTTCGACTACACTTCCCGACGGAACACGGCTTAGGTTTTCTGAATTTCGCGGCAACTTTCGAATGGGCCCCGAAGACATCAATGAAGACACATCGGCATTTCCAAATCCTGCGGCAATAATCCAGGTTCTGCCGCCGGGCGGCGAGGCCCAGACCGCTTACGCATTCGGACCTGAAATGGCAAATCTTCCGGTCGCTTCCAAAGTCGTCGCCGGCTATACATATCGTCTTACGGGTTTTGAAAAGGTAGCAGACCGGCATATTTTGTCCGTTCAACGCGATCCGGGAGCAAATGTCGTCTATCTGGGTTTTCTAATGTTGTTTTTAACGCTCGTCGCTGTCTTCTTTTTTTCTCATGAACGTGTCTGGGTCGTTGTTGAAGAAAAGGGACTGCGAGATCTTTCAGTGACCACCGGCGGCAACGTCAATCGAAATCAGAACGCCTTCGAAGATAAATTCAGCCGCTTTGTGGCGAAGTTAACCGGAACAAGCAAGGAATAAAATGAATCAGGAAGTCCTAAAACAGCCGATCGTGCTGAACGATGAAGACACGGCACAAAACCCCGGAAAGTTGAATCTCTATATTCCGGCACTTCTTTCGATAGTCGGCGCACTTGTGCTTGTCGCCGCCCGGCTTTCATTTGGCGGAGCGTCGTTCATTTCCGACGGTGCGTTGATGATGCTCGCGCTTGCAAGCTATCTGATCGCGGCGGTTTTTTACCTGACGAATTTCTACGCTCCGTTCAAATTTGCTGAGACGCTAGGCCTTTGGGCATCAACGCTCGGGGTGTTCTTTAACCTCTCGAGCTGGCTTGTTCGCTGGGTCGCGGCGCACGACCGTGAACTGCAGATCTTTATCGATGAGGGCAAGACAGCAGCCGATATGCCATGGGCATTTCGTTACGTGCCATTCGCGAATCTTTATGACCTGAGCCTGGCTTTTGCGTTCGGCGCAGGCATCACCACACTCCTCGTCATGCGGCGAAAGCATTTTGAGATGATCGCCGCCGTCGCGCTTCCGCTTGCCGCCATCATTCTGGTGCTGGCTAGGTTTATCGGCGGCGAGATACTCGACCTGCCACCGGTGCTCGATTCTTACTGGCGTCCGATCCACGTCGGCATTGCGTCGATCTCCTATGGTGTCGCCCTTGTCTGCTTTGCGGTGGCTGTTCTTTACTTGCTGAAGGACGGGCTTAAGGTCGAAAAAATGGCGATCTGGACCGGTATTTTCACACTATCGGTCTTTGCGACGATCAGTAAGTTCAGCGTCTTCGCGCCGTCGACATTTGGGACATACACCGCATCGACATTCGTCGGGACCTCGCGCTTGTCGCTGGCACTTCGAGCGGATCTGCCTTACGTTGGTTGGTTTATTGTCGGTGCGGCAGCACTATTGATGTTCGCACTTGCATTGTTCGTTAAAGACCTTCAGTCGCCGGAACCTGCACATCGTCGTGTCGGCCACTGGCTCTTCCGTGCGTCTATGTTGGTTCAGGCAGCGGCCATCGGAATGTTGGTTTATCAGATAAAGACGATACAAAATGTGCTCGGGTTCATAGATACGGCTCAATACGAACGCTTCGCCGTATGGATGCTCCAACAGGAGAACGTTCCTCAGGCCGAGATAAACCTGATCTCGGCACCACAGATGATCGAAATGTCGCGTGCGTGGGTCGAGCAAAATGGTTCGCAGCTTCACCTTAGCTTAAACGCGAATCCGGTCGAGCTTGCCGCGCTTATCACCGCTTTCGCCGGAACGCTTTTCGTTATTCTGTTCAGTTTCAAAACGGATAAACTCAGAGCCGCACTTCCTTCGAAAGAAAGGCTTGATGGCCTTATGTACAAGCTCGCTGGCGTCGCGTTCGCGGGCCTAGCTCTTCTGTTGATGACCGGTGCGGTCTGGGCGAATGAGTCCTGGGGCCGTTACTGGGGTTGGGACGCAAAAGAGGTCGGTGCCCTTGTTGCCTGGCTTACATACGCAGGATTTCTGCATTCCCGCATAGCATACGGCTGGCGTGGCCGAAGCTCTGCTTATTTCGCGATAGTCGCTTTCCTGTTCGTTATTTTCACGTACCTCGGCGTTAGCTATCTGCTTCCCGGGCTGCATTCTTACGCATAGTTATGAGCAAAGAAAATATTCTATTCGTCATCGTCGGGCTTTTGCTTGGCTTTATGGTCGGCTTCTTTTTCGCAAATTCCGTGAATCAGAGTGCAGCCGTCGCTCCGGTCACCGCGGGAATGCCGCAGACGGGAGCCCTACCGGGCGGACATCCGGCTGTGCCGGGCGGCGGTTCGATCCCTGAGGTCCAGGCGGCGATCGACAAGGCTCGCCAGAACCCGACCGATTTTGACGCCCAGATGAAAGCCGCGGAACTCTATTACCAGATCCAGCGGTTCGAAGGCGCGATAGAATTTCTGAATAAGGCCAGTGAACTCCAGCCCGAGAACTATGATGTGTTGGTGAACTTAGGAAATGCGAACTTCGATGCCGGCAAGTATGAAGAAGCGGAAAAGATCTATACCAAAGCATTGGTTAAGAAACCGGACGATGCTGACGTAAGAACCGATATGGGGCTGACCTTTATCTTTCGCGACAAGCCGGATCACGATCGCGCGATCAAGGAATTCAAACAGGTCCTTGAGCAAAACCCGAATCATATACAAGGTCTTCAAAACCTTACCGTCGCATATACCAAGAAAACTGACATCGAGAACGCGAATGCAACGCTCGCAAAACTCGAACAGGCTGATCCAACGAACAACGCTATAGCTAAGCTAAGAGAAGAGATACAAAAAGCACAGGTAAAATAATTCACCCGGCTGAGCTTTCAAAAGCATTAAGCGGATCGGGCTTTAGCGGGCCATATTTTTGCCTGATGAATTCTGCCATGCCGAAAAAGGCGTCCCGATCATGGTCTTCCAGGGATTCATCCCAAAAACCGTAGTGAAAAAAGACCGGGTCGGTATATTTCTCGCCTATCGCCCATGCGATCTTGTGCTCGTATTTGGAAACAGGCTCGTCGCCGCGGATCTCCGCTAACACGTTCTGTGCGGCGATCTTACCCTGGCGGATCGCCATATACCCGAACCTTGGCCCCGGCAAAGAGACAATGTCGCCGGCGGCGTAAATGCCTTTGCGGCCATCAACTTGAAGTAATTCGTTCGCCTTCGCGAAGCCTTCCGCATCGATCACGGCGGATCCTTCCAATACGCCGCCAAGCCCTCGAAACGGCGGCATCAGCATTAGAAGGTCGTGCGCGATCACGCTTCCGTCAGCAGACCTTAATGACTTCTCATCAACGGTCTCGATCACGAAGTCGGTTACAAGCCGGACACCCTTTCGTTCAAACTCTCCCTCGATGTCCCGAAACAAAGAGGAACCCGCAAACGCGTCCTCAATAGTTGATGGAAAAACAGCGGTGACGGAAACAAGTCCGCTTTCGATCTCCTTTGAAAACCGCTTCGCAAGACCAAGCGCAGCTTCGCAAACCGGAACCGGCAGCGAAGATCCGGGGCATAAACCCACAACTAAAGAACCGCCTTCGAATCCATTGATCGCGTCGCGAAATCTTGTCGCCGCGTTCATCCCCATAAGATGATGGGCGTACTGATCAAAACCTGGGAGGCTGCCGGTTGCGAGCTTCCGCCCCAATGCCAGAATGAGGTGCGAAAATGTCAGCTCTTCCTCTGAGCCATTCCTGGTAATTCGAACCTTTCGGGCATCGACATCTATCGCCTTTACCTCGGCCTTAATAAATCCGATGCCGCGTTCCACTGCCTTTTCGGCCAGATCGAAAACGATATCCCCCGGAGCGAATTCCCCGAACAGCATTGGGACAAATGCCGGATAAAACGTGAACTGTCCATTCGCCGAAACGATTGTCACGTCGTGTTCATCAGGTAGCTGTTTCCTAACCTCTTCAGCCGCAGCAACCGCCGCAAAACCGCCTCCTAGGATCAAAACTTTTGCCATATATTCTCAATGTTAACTAATTAGAAGATCTCTGAGTTTGCTCTGATCGTTAAACATCAGCCTTCTTCGGACGCACGACCAACACAGAACATGGCGAATGGTGTACAACGGAATCGGAAACGGAGCCGAGCGTGAGTCGTCCCCAAAAACCGCGGCCGTGTGAGCCCACGACAACGACCTCGGCGCCGATATCGCTCGCGGCCTCCACGATCTTCTGAGCCGGCCTGCCAACATCTGCGATGGTCGCGACCTCGAAATTAGGGTCGCCGGCCGCTTCGCGGATCTTGGCCGCAGCGTTGTTCGCTATTTCCTTGGCCCGTTCATTTGCCATTTCGTCAAGCCGCTGGTAATGCTCAGCCGAAATGGCTAAAGGCTCGGCCGGCATCGGCACCTGCGCTTCGTAGATAGTTATTACTGTGACCGAGCTCGCCACGCCTAGTTCGATAAGCCGACAACATTCGGTTACCGCACTTTCGCCAAACTCAGAGCCATCTGTGGCCACCAATATTTTCATTCCATTGCCTCCCCATAGCACCCTATCAAGTGCAATCGGCGTTCCGATGTAGAACGTCCGTAAAAGTCGAAGCTTGACTTCGCAGGTTGCCTATCTGCCGCGAATTTTTTCGCGTTTTAAATGAAAAATCACGTCGAGGTGTCACAGTAGAATTCTCGTTTAAAGCATTAGCCTTGATCTTGACCATTCCAACCGCGCCATTTATTCCAACTGCAATAATTGCCATCAACCGCGCCATTTATTCCAATTGCCACAAGTGCTATCAACTGCGCCAATTGGTATTGGCTTGGTTTACCGGTTCATATATCATCGCCGAGGCCGGCATTGCCACGCGGCAACGCGAGTCCGGCCGGATCTTTGAAATTTGAAATTTAAGATTTGAAATTGGAGATCTGAGACTTTGCGGTCTTCGCGGCTTTGCGTGAGACTGGTTTGAACCACAGATGAACGCTGATGGCCACAGATAAATGCTGAGAGTTCAAGCTTTAGCTTCTCTCCAGTTCAGAGTTCAAGCTTTATCTTGTCCTCTCTGCGTCTTCGCCTCTCTGCGTCTTTACGTTAAATATCCGAGTAAATCCGCCCCACCCGCCAGATCCGCGGTCAAGATCTCGGCATATTCGAGCCATTGCGGACGAAGGATTTGAGGCAAAATTGCGAGAAATTGCTGCGTGTCGGACCCTAGGACATTGGGACAAACGGGACAAGATCGGACATCAAACGGCGACGCAATCACTGACGCAACTGCTGACACTAGGCCGCGACGGCATCGGCAACCATAAACGGTTGCAGGAAAGAGACTTAGCGGATCTCGGGCAAGATCGTTCCATTTTGGGGTATGTGTTTTTACAAACGAAACACTTTTTCCCGGCAAGTGGCTGAAAATGCAGGACGTAACCTGTCTCACTTGGGACAAAAATGGGACAAAAATGGGACAAAAATGAAACAGGCGAATTTGGATTTTGGATCTCAGATCTCAGATCTCAGATCTCGAACGAGGAAATGCCGCAAAGATCTGAGAAGATCCGCGTAAATCCGCCCGATCCGCGTTCAAAATGCCTGCAAAGGCACGCCGATGCAGGCGCACAGGGTGAGGCAAAATAGTTCAAACTACTGAGCGTGGGACCCTGGGACAACGGGGACAAGGGATTCCGATCTCAGATCGAATCAGTTTCCGTGCCATTAGCGTACGGATCACGACTGTTCGTCGAGCAGTTTGTCGCGGATCTCCTGCACATACTCAATATCATCCGGCACGATATCGGCGAGCGTCACCACAAGTTCGCCCTTACGGGCGTATTTGATCGCGTGTTGTATAGAATCGCGGCTTTCCGGGATCACACGAACCTGCGGTTCTTTCCCTGTTCGGGCGACGCCTTCCTGAATGAGGTTCGCGATCTCTGCCGAATCGCGGCCGCGAAGGTAATGTCCGGCACGGATCACGATGCGGTCAAACGCATTCCCGGCGATCTCGCCCATTTCGCGAATATCGTCGTCGCGGCGGTCGCCCGGAACGTTGATGACGACCGTTCGATATTTGTTAGGCAGCTTGGAGATGAAATTCACAAGGCCGTTAAAGCCCGCGGGGTTGTGAGCATAGTCCATCAACACTGTGCAGGTTCCGACCTCGATGAAGTTCAAACGGCCGGGCGTCTGAGCGGTTCCGGCGTTAAATGTTGTCAGGCCGACGCGGATGTCTTCGATCGAGATGCCGTGAACAAAACAGGCAAGAGTGGCGGCGAGTACGTTTTGCACCATAAATTCGGCACGACCGCCGTATGTCAAAGGAATGTTCGTCGCCTTTTCAACGCGAACCTTCCATTTGCCTTTGAGGATCGTAACGTAACCGTTCTCATAAACGCACGAGATGCGGCCGCGTTCGGCGCGGCGGCGGATGTTCTCGTTGTTCTCGTCCATCGAGAAACAAACGACGCGGCCATCGACCAGCTCTTTCATCTTGTAAACAAGCGGGTCTTCGGCGTTGAGCACCGCAAAGCCGCCTTTGCCGACTGCACGCGGAACAACGGATTTAACACGCGCGAGATCTTCGAGCGTATTGACGTCCTTCATCCCAAGATGGTCGGAGGCAACATTGAGCACAACGCCGATATCGGCATGATCAAAACCAAGGCCCGAGCGAATAATACCGCCGCGGGCGGTTTCCAAAACGGCAACATCAACCGTCGGATCTTTGAGGACAAGTTGAGCCGAAACCGGGCCGGTGTTATCACCGCGAAGGATCTGCTGATTCTGAATATAAGTGCCGTCAGTTGTCGTAAATCCGACCGTTCGGCCAGTGCCTTTCAGGATGTGTGCGATAAGGCGTGTCGTGGTCGTTTTACCGTTCGTTCCGGTGATAGCAAAGATGGGAATGCGGGATTGTGTGCCTGGCGGGTAGAGCATGTCGATAACGTGCTCGGCGACGTTTCGGCCAATGCCTTCGCTCGGAGCAAGGTGCATACGGAAGCCGGGAGCTGCGTTTACCTCGATAATTCCGCCGCCATTTTCGTGCAGAGGTTCGCTAACGTTCGGCGCGATTATATCGACACCCGCAACGTCAAGCCCGATGATCCGTGCGATGCGTTCAAAAAGAAAGACATTCTCCGGGTGAACTTCATCGGTCACATCGATCGCCGTGCCGCCCGTGGAAATGTTTGCAGTGGTCTTCAAAAAGAGCCGCTCGTCTTTTGGCAGAACGCTCGTTACTTCATAACCGGCACTACGGATGCAGCGAAGCGTCTGATTATCGATATCGATCTCGGTCAGCACGTTTTCGTGGCCGTAGCCGCGACGCGAATCGGAGTTAGTGATCGCGATAAGCTCCTCGATCGTACTTTTGCCATCGCCGACAACGTTTGCTGGCACACGTTCGGCGACCGCGATCAGCCGGTTATTTACGACGAGTGCACGAAAATCGGAACCGATGAGCTGTTTTTCGACAATGACCCAACGCGAATATTCCTTGGCCTTTTCCCAGGCGATCTTTGCATCTTCGAGAGTTTTTATTCCGACCGTGGCACCTTTTCCGTGGTTGCCATCGAGCGGTTTGATCACGACCGGGAAGCCGACGCGCTCGAGCATGTCTTCGAGTTCCTCTTCTTCGCGGATACGATACCCCTTCGGCACCGGCACGCCCATATCGCCAAGCAGTGTTTTCGTCGCGTGTTTATTGCCAGCGATATCGACGGCGATCATGTTCGTGTTCGCGGTGGTCGTTGCCTGAATGCGTTTTTGATGAACGCCATAGCCGAGCTGCACGAGCGACTGATCGTTCAATCGAATGTATGGAATATCGCGGCTTTCGGCTTCTTCGACGAGCGATCCGGTCGACGGCCCAAAGCGGACGTCTTCGCGGATCTCGCGCATCTTCTGAATGTCATCGGCGACCTCGGCTTTTATCTCTTCGATCGGACGCTCACCGGACAGGTCAAGAAAAACACGCACCGCGGCATGGGCAGCATAGCGGCCGACCTCTTCTTCATGGTAACTAAAGACGACGTTATATATGCCCCGCTCGCCGGTCTCGCGCGTTCGGCCATAGCCCGTGTCCATTCCGGCCAGCGTCTGCATTTCGAGCGCGAAATGTTCGATGATGTGCCCGGCCCACGTGCCTTCCTGCACGCGACGAAGAAATCCGCCCTCTTCGCCGTAGCTGCAGCCGTGTTTGAGCAGCGTCGGCAGCACTTCGTTCATCCGCCCGTAGAAACCTTCGATCTTGTCCGAAGGCCGGTCTTCATAATCGCCGATGTCGAGCCGCATTATGATCAGCTTTTTCCAATAGCCGCTCCAATAATTCGGCCCGCGAAGTGTGCGAATTTCCAAAATGTCCATATGAGTAATTTCACCGCAGAGACGCAGAGACGCAGAGTGCTTCAAAAATTGTTTACGATTCGTTTGAGTCCATTCTTCAAGACGGGTACATGAAAATTCAACAACAATCCTACTTTCAACCCTGCAAGTTTCAGGTACGACAGCAACTGGGCCTCGTGCACCGGAATTATTCTCTCAACTGCCTTGAGCTCAACCACAACCGAACGTTCAACTACGATATCCATCTTATAACCACAATTCAATTGAACCTCTTTATATACGACTGGCAGCGGAACTTGCCGTTCGAACGAAAGCCCGATCTGGCCAAGCTCAAAACAAAGGCATTCCTCATAAGCCGACTCGAGCAATCCGGGACCAAGTACGCGATGTACAGAGATCGCAGCTCCGATTATCTTCTCAGTAATACTGTCGATCCTTTCTTTTTCGGAATCGATCTCAACCATAACTCTATCTGCTTCTTTTTCTCAGCGTCTCTGCGTCTCGGCGGTGAAAACGATCGAAAATCACCCCAGATCCGGCAGCAGGAATTCCTGCGGCGGCTGGAGCGGGTGTCGGTCGATGTAATCATAGACCAACCCGTCGCGCAGTATGTGCATATTCACGCCGCAGACGCTGAACGATTCGTGTTCGGCGACCTCTGCTATCTCGTTATAGGTGATCGCGGAGCCGTCCACAACGGTCACGCTGCCGCGGCCGAAGACCTCCATCACGCCCTTGCCGTCCAAAACGATCGCCGTGTTTTCGTCGATCCCGATACCGAGATTATATGGGTTATACGAAACCGCCGTGATCAAGCGGCTGATGCGGCCGCGCTCGGTAAAGTGTTGGTCGATGATGATATTTTTCAAGAATCCGAGGCCCGGAGAGAGCTGAACCGCTCCCTTATGCGGATGGGAGGTCGGTTCGCCGCGAACGATCATCGACGTGCTCATTCCTGCCGCACCGGCGCTCGTTCCGGCAAGCACGATGGGCGTTTCGCGCACCATTTTGCGGAGCTTTGCCGCGAATTCGGTCCCGCCGAGCAGGGAAACGAGCCGCATTTGGTCGCCGCCGGTCATAAAAACGCCGGTCACGCCGTCGAGCAAGCCATCGGCGTTCGCCTGAAACACGTCCTGCCGCGACGTCGCCCGCAGCACACGCGGATTTGCGATGCCCAGATTCCGAAATGCCTGCGTATAAACGTCCGCTGCGAATTCCGGATAGTCCGATGCCACCGGCACGATCAGCACTTCCGCCTCGTCGCCGCCCGCGAGCTCCAAAAACTTCTTCAAAATACGCCGTTCGTTATACTTATCTTCTGCGCCGCCGATCACCAGCAAATGCCCACCAATGATCTCGCGGTCGTGACTTTCATTCATAATTGTTTGATAAGACTCTACGCTAAGTTATTGCAAACAGCCACGATGGTCAAGAATGCTTGCCCGAATTGGACACGGTTTGTCTCACGCCCGGTTTAGCCGGCCGAATCAACGACCCGGTCCATCGCTTACTTAGCACGTTTTCGCATGGGCTTACTCAATAATTTCCTGACCCAAACTCGTCCGCGCCGTCGAATTATTCGTATAACCTCGTATAAATGTGATAATGCCAAATATATACGTAATTAATGCTAGTATAACAATAAGAAAATCTAGTATAATTAGGATAATATCTCGTATATAGTGACGAAATCCGTTTACACGATTTATTCTTCCTCGTATATTTATAGGTCTTCCTAGTATATTTGTGATATTATTGCCTTTGCCATGCTCATTATCGACATTCGACACGTTTTGAAGCTGCGAGGGATCGACCAGCCCTACAAATTTCTCGTCAAAAACGGTTTTACGCCGTCCACGGCCAGCCGTTGGGCGAATAATTCCGTCGGTTACATCCGCCCGAAGCAGCTCGAAACCTTGTGTGTGGCCCTAAATTGCACGCCGAACGACCTCTGCACCTGGCTCCCCGACGCAAAAACGCCGCTCGCCGACAATCACGCGCTCAATTCACTCGTCCGCACCGAACCGACGCCGAACTTAACCGAACTCGCCCGCAACCTCACGCCCGAAAAACTCGCTCAACTACCCGCTCTCATTGAAGAACTGAATAGCCAGGCTTAAGCGGCGGAGGTTGTCTTTACCCGAATTAATCCGATACGATTAGAACACCATGAAAGCTAACATCTTCGCATCTTTCGTCCTTCTTGTTCTGTGTATTTTGGGATCAGGCACGAGCGCCCTTGGGCAGCAACCGACTCAAACGGAAAAAGAAAAGCTCGTAATGAAGTTTCGGCAGCTTACGGGTGCCGATAAAGTAAATTTACGGCTGAACGTCGAATTCGAGGAGACTAAGACTGATTTCCTTTCGATCGTTGATTCGGAACCCGAACTGTCGGACGCCCAAAAAGTCGAGCTCCGAAAGGCCGCTCTCGAAGCGTACTCACGTTTAGATGCCCAACTCAAGGCATATCTTAACGATCAGGCAAAAATGACGGAATTCTCCAAGGCCGCTGTCTTTGGGGTTTACGATAAAGCTTTCACAGAAGCAGAACTACAGGAACTCATCACGTTTTATAGCAAGCCTGTTGGTCAAAAGGCTCTTCAGTTTCTTCCAACCCTCTCAAGTCAGGTACAGAATGCTTTCCAATCCCTGCTTATTCCGAAATTGCAGGAGTTCATTGGACCGATCATCAAAACCGAAGGCGATGGTCTGAAAAAACTAGTCCAAGAAACAAAAACGAAACGCCCATAAGGCCGATCATTGCTCGCCAGACCTCCTGCGATCATCGAATCGCTCGCATGAAGCGTTCAGAGTTCAAGCTTTAGCTTGCCGGTGACGGCCCTCGAAGGCGACTGACTTTTCCTTGCTGTAAGCGAAGCACGCTGAAGCGTGAACTCTGAACATTTTGCCGCACATTTCTGCTTGCGCGGCGGGATTTCTCGTGTATTATTTCCAAACGGATTTATAATCCCGACACTAACTTCAATTCCCAGGAGGATTTCCCCAGATGAATGATTACGACCGACGCCGGTATGAGATGCTGGTGCGAGTAAAGCAATTTGGCATCGACAACGCGGCAGATTTTCCCGCGCCTTCAGTAGGTGCGACTCAGTTCGACAATGTCGCGGCTTTCGTTGACAATATCGAGGCTATATCCGCCGTTCAGCTTGGCGGATTTTCTGAGGCCGCACAGCAATTCGACATCAAGGCGACCATTCGCGAAACGCTGCGCGACCAGATGTCGGCCATTTCGCGGACGAGCAAATCGATGGAATATGCCTTTCCCGGCATCGCTGATCTGTTCGCTTTTCAGCGCAATATGCCCGATGCAGACCTGCTCGCAAAGGCTCGTGCCTTTCTCCATGACGCCTCACCGATCCAGGCCGATTTCGTTGCATATGGAATGCCCGCGACGTTCCTTACAGAACTTTCGGCGACCGCCAATGAATTCGACGACATCTTTAATGCGACCGCTTCCGCCACCGCAGACCACGTTGAGGCCACAGCTTCGATAAGCGACATGATCCGCCAGGCGATGGTCTGCGTACACATTCTCGACGGCATCGTGAAGAACGTTTACAACGGCAACCCCGGCATGATCGCCGCCTGGGCATCGGCGTCCCACGTCGAAAAAGCCCCGAAGAAATCATCGCCGCTGCCAACTCCCCCGACGCCCTAACAGCGCCGCATCAAACTTAACCCGGGCCGCACTCCCCGCGGCCCTTTATGTTTTTGAATTGCCCCTACCTTTAGGTGGGGGGAAATGTTCTCCATCGCGGCCCACTAGCTGAAGCTAGTGGCGATTTCACCTGAGGCCGCGGTGGAGTGAATTTCCTGCAAACTGCGGACTGTCACGTGCTGCTGCGAGGTTTTTGTGGCGATGGCTTCGACGAGGGCTTCGGCACCGGTTATTGTCGTCACGCAGGGGACGTTGAACTGTAGAGCGGCCTTGCGGATGGCCTTTTCGTCGTAATGCGAGGTCTTGCCGAGCGGCGTGTTTATGATCAGGGCGATGTCTCCCTGGCGGATGAGATCGGCGATGTTCGGACGGCCTTCGTTCACCTTGAAAACGCTTTCGCAATCCAGGCCGACCTCACGTAGGCGAATCGCCGTGCCGTGTGTCGCCACCAGATCGAAGCCTAATTTGTTCAGTCGGCGCGCGAGTATCACGGCCTGGCCTTTGTCGGCGTTCGTCACGGAAATGAACGCCTTGCCGCTCATCGGCAATTTCAATCCCGCGCCTTCCATCGCCTTCCCATAGGCTTCGCCAAAGGTCGCACCGACGCCCATCACCTCGCCCGTCGAGTGCATTTCAGGCCCGAGGATCGGATCGACCCCGGCAAACTTCTTGAATGGGAACACGGGAGATTTCACGAAGACCTGCGGCACGGGCAGCAAGTCTGGCAAATTGAACTCAGCAAGCGTTTTGCTTCCAGCCATCACCAAGGATGCGATCTTTGCGATCGGAACGCCAGTCGCTTTCGCCACAAAAGGCACGGTCCGCGACGCTCTGGGATTTACCTCGATAACATAAACACGGTCGCTCTGGATAGCGAACTGAATGTTCATAAGGCCCTTTACTTTCAGGGCCTTCGCGAGCAGGACCGTGTAATGCTGGATCGTTTCGAGCAGTTCCGGAGCCATCCGCTGTGCCGGCAGAACGCTCGATGAATCGCCCGAATGAATTCCCGCCTCTTCGATATGTTCCTGAATGCCTGCGATCACGACGGTCGCTTCATCTGCCAGAGCATCCACGTCGATCTCACCGGCTCGTTCAAGAAATTTATCGATCAGGATCGGTTTTTCCGGCGAGGCATCAACCGCCGTTCGCATATATTCGTCGAGCGACGCTTCGTCGTAAACGATGGCCATCGCCCGCCCGCCAAGCACAAAGCTCGGCCGCACGACGACCGGATATCCGATCTCATTCGCAATAACTTTTGCTTCTTCCGCCGAGACCGCCGTGCCGTTCGCTGGCTGCGGGATGTTCAGATCTTTGAGCAAAGCTGAAAAGCGTTTTCGGTCCTCGGCAAGATCGATCGAATCCGGCGATGTGCCGATGATCGGCACGCCCGCAGCGTGAAGTTTGTCTGCCAGATTGAGCGGCGTCTGCCCGCCGAACTGAACGATCACGCCTTCGGGCCGCTCGACCTCGACGATGTTCATCACGTCTTCAAACGTAAGCGGTTCGAAATACAGACGGTCGGAAGTGTCGTAATCGGTCGAGACGGTCTCGGGATTGCAGTTAACCATTATCGTCTCAAAATCGGCGTCCTGCAGTGCAAAACTCGCGTGGCAGCAGCAATAGTCGAATTCGATCCCTTGCCCGATGCGATTCGGCCCGCTGCCGAGGATCATTATCTTGCGCCTGTCGCTCGGTTCCGCCTCGCATTCCTCTTCGTAGGTCGAATAAAGATACGGCGTGAACGATTCAAACTCGGCTCCGCAAGTATCGACACGCTTGTAAACCGGTGTAACGCCCGCCACTTTGCGATGTTCGCGAACCTCGAACTCGGTCGAGCCGGTCATGAATGAAATGCGTCGATCAGACAAGCCGAATTCTTTTGCAGTCAGCAACTCGTCGGACGAATAATCAGCCAAAGGCTTGGCGTCCAGCGATTCCTGAAATTCCATCACCTGGGCGAGCTGGTCTAGAAACCACGGATCGATCTTTGTCAGCCGATGGACTTCTTCGATCGAGTATCCATTCTGCAATGCGTAAGTTATGTAAGAAAACCGCTGCGAATTGGGGCGTGCGAGCTTTCGCTGAAGTTCTTCGTCGGGCACATCGACGAGCCTGAGCGGTTTCACCGCCTCAAGCGAACGCAATCCTTTGAACAAACTTTCCTTGAAAGTCCGCCCGATCGCCATCACCTCGCCGACGGACTTCATTTGAGTTCCCAAAACGTCTTCGGCACCCGGGAATTTCTCGAACGCCCACTTCGGGATCTTTGTTACAACGTAATCGATCGTCGGTTCGAATGATGCAGGCGTTTTCTTCGTGATATCGTTGGGGATCTCATCAAGCGTGTAGCCGACCGCAAGTTTCGCTGCGATCTTCGCGATCGGGAATCCGGTCGCTTTCGAAGCTAATGCCGACGAACGAGAAACTCGCGGATTCATCTCAATGATGCGAACTGCTCCGTCAGCCGGATTTACCGCAAACTGTATGTTCGATCCGCCAGTTTCAACACCGACCTTGCGGATACATTTGATCGACATATCGCGGAGGTTCTGATACTCGACGTCGGTAAGCGTCTGTGCCGGTGCTACCGTGATCGAATCGCCTGTGTGAACGCCCATCGGATCGAAGTTTTCGATCGAGCAGATGATCACTACGTTGTCGTTCAGGTCACGCATCACCTCGAGCTCATATTCCTTCCAGCCGAGGATCGATTCCTCAACGAGTATCTGCGAAACAGGCGATGCCTCAAGGCCACCTTTTGCGATCTCTTCGAACTCTTCCGGATTGTAGGCTGTGCCGCCGCCCGTTCCGCCGAGCGTGAACGCAGGCCGGATGATCGCAGGATAACCCGTTTCTTCAACGATCTTCTGAGCCTCTTCCCACGTGTGAGCAAATCCACCCTTAGCCGATGGAATGCCGATCTCGTCCATCGCCAGTTTGAAAAGCTCGCGATCTTCGCCGACCTTTATCGCGTCGATATTCGCACCGATCAACTTCACGCCGTATTTGTCTAGAACGCCTTTTTCGTAAAGCTCGACCGAGAGATTCAATCCGGTCTGCCCGCCGACGGTCGGGAGCAGTGCATCCGGCCGTTCTTTTTCGATAATGGCGGTGAGTGTTTCGAGCGTAAGTGGTTCAACGTAGGTCCGATCGGCTATTTCTGGATCGGTCATGATCGTCGCCGGATTGGAATTTACCAATACGACCTCAAAACCTTCCTGCTTTAAAGCTCTACAGGCTTGCGTTCCCGAATAATCGAACTCGCAAGCCTGGCCAATGACAATAGGACCTGAACCAATGATTAGGATCTTGTGTATGTCTGTTCGTCGCGGCATTTTCTAAACTCTCGATTATACAGAAATCGAGCGTCTAATCTAATTCCCAGGCAAACAAAAAAAGGCGGTCCGAAGACCGCCAAAGTACAGGGTGAAAAACCTTAGTTAGAAGGGACGTCCTGGAATTCGGGGGATATTCCTTTTAAGATCTTCGACAGCGGCTTTACCTTTGAAAACATTGTCAAGCCTGCCAGCAAAAGCCGGATCGATCTTTTTGAGTTCCGATTGTATCTTCTTTGCCTCTTTCGAATTGCCGCTCAGGTGATAGACCTCGCTAAGACTGTAAAGGCCATAAACATTGCGCGAATCCAGCGTTGTGACACGTTTGAAGATATTTATCGCGGCGGTGAAGTTCTTCATTCCTCGATAACCGATCCCAAGCTGATTCATTGCGATGACCCAATCGCTGCGAAGCGAAAGTGCCGTGTTTAGTGCTTGGACCGCCGCCTCGTGATCGCCAAGCGAATTATTTGTCGCTCCAAGGTTCAAATAAGCTGCGTCCATTTTCGGGTCAAGCGAAACGGCTGTTTGCAGATATTGCCGAGCAAGTTCAAGTTTCTGTTTTGCCTCAGCGTCCCGACCCGCTGCCTGATCCTGGCGAGCCGCATTATAATAAGCCCAACCCAGATTAGTGTTGTCGACGGCAGAAGGACTCAATGTACGTGCCTGGTTCAATCGTGCAACCGATTTGTCCCATTCGTTGGTCTTACCTAGACAGAAACCCCATTCGCTGTAAAGGTCCGGATTCTGCTCATTGCCCGGTTCCGCTTTCCGGTAAGCCGCGTTCGCTTCGGCAAATCGCTCAAGCTGGCGATAGGTGCTTGCAAGATTTGCATTTGCGGCCGAATTGTCCGGTTCGATACGAACCACATTGCTATAAGATGCCAACGCTCCGGCGTAATCCGCACGATTGTACTGTTCAATACCGATCTCAAACCACGCGGCGGCATTGTTTGGATCAAGCTGGATCGTTCGTCTATATGACTCGGTTGCAGCACTGTTATTCCCCATGCGGGTATATATCAATGCTTTCTGATAAACGGCATTCGCGTTAGTGGGTTCGGCTGCGATAACCCGGTCAAGAGTGGCGATTGCCTCGTCGTTACGACCTTGTTTCGAAAGTATCGTCACACGGGCCATTCGCGACTCGGAGGTTCCGAAGCCAGCCGTCTCAGCCTTCGTAAGGTATAGATCTGCCTCAACAAGATTTCCTTCCTCAACGTGTGCCAAGCCAAGCGGTAGAAAGATCGAATTAAATGTCGGATCTAGTTGAAGTGCCTTATCATAGGCGACGATCGCTTCTTTATTTCTGCCTTTTGCATCATGAATATCGCCCAACTTCGCATAGGCGACAGCGTTTTTTGCATCAAGCGTTATGGCTTCATTTAGAAACGGAACGGCAGCTTCATTTCCGTCAGCCCCTGCGGTTTCAATACCTTTAGCTGTTAATGCTTCGCTCAATCCGGCGATCGCGTCGGCATTTTTCGGATTGTTCTTGATCGCTTCGCGGAATACCGGGATCGAACCGTCAACATTGCCCTCCGCCATCAAAGTTTCGGCTCTGGTGGTCAATGTGTTTGAAAGACGAAGCTTAGCAGCCCGTTCACGTGCTCGTGCTCGGGCAACCGCAGCGGCTCTCGCTTTTGCGGCGTCTGCTTTCCGTTTTCGAGCGGAAGCGATCTGGCTTGCTACTCTCGCCCTGCGGGTGGAAGCACTTCCTCCAGCCGACCGAAAGGCAGCCGCTGATGCCCCAGCCGCCTGCGGCCGCTTACTGGAACCGCGAAAGACGAAAACGCTTGCACCACCGGAAAGGTCGGACGACGGCACAAGCTCGTTGGCACGAACCGGCATCGTGGAGACGATCAGTGAGAAAAGTGCGAGAAAAGAAAATGACGTTTTAGCAAAAATTGTTTGGCGGACCATAGGATATTTCTCCGGAGGGCCGGGCTCAGTATCGGCCCGAAACCAATATTATACATACCCTTGACGGACTAATACAGATTTTTTTGCTAATACAGGACGAACAAATTCGAATCTAAAATCCAACGAGCACAGGTTCAGGGGTCAGTTCGATCTCAAATTTTTGCTTAATTTCATTTTCGATCAACCCCATCAGAGCAACTATCTCAGCAGAGGTCGCGTTACTGCGATTTATGATGGCAAGCGAGTGTTTTGTGGAGATACCTGCGTTCCCCAATTTGAAACCCTTCTCGAAGCCGGCATTTTCGATCAGCCAGGCTGCCGGGATCTTGCACATTCCGTTTGCCATCGGAAAGAAAGGCATCTCTGAAAAAGCTAAACGGAGCTTTCGAAAGGCTGCCTCATCAATTATCGGATTTTTAAAAAAGGATCCTGCGCTTTTCGAATTCGGGTCATCGGCGTCGATCACCATCGATTTTGCCCGCCGAATCGAAAGCACCGCCTCGCGTGTTTGTACAAGATCGGGAATGGTGTCAACGAAATGTTCAATTAGATCTTTGTAAACTAACTTTGGCTTCCCACCTAGGGTAAGTTCAAAAGTAACGTCATAGACGATATACCGATCCGCATTTGATGAGTTAAAAATGCTTTTTCGATAGGAAAAGCCGCACTCTTTGTTGATAAACCGTATCGGGAGGAATGTTTCCCGGTCGATGCATTGAACCGATACGATCGTTTCGGACACCTCTTGTCCGTACGCTCCAACATTTTGCACCGGCGTGCCTCCAACGGTTCCGGGAATTCCGCTTAAGCATTCGACACCGGCCAGATCGTTTTCGACGCAGAATTGAACGAAATCATCCCAATTCTCGCCGGCACCTGCGGTTATTCTTCGGCTCGGTCCATCAATTTCTGATCCTTCGAACTTATCGGACCTGATTCGATCTATTGAGCGATCCATTCGCACATGGATCACTAATCCATCAAAACCGGAATCTGAGACCAGAACATTGCTTCCACCTCCCAAGATGAAGATCGGAAGTTTTTGAGCCGTCGCGAATTTGAGTCCTGCTACGATTTCGACATCGGTGTCGGCATTTAGAAAATATTTGGCCGGGCCGCCGACACCTAACGTAGTGAAGGGTGCCAACGTTACCAACCGTTCGATCTTTGATTCAATGTCTGTGCTCAAAATAAAAAAGGCGGAGCTTGATAACTCCGCCTGATTATAGCAAGAATTACAACCCTAGCTTCTAACTGCTCCGTTGGTCAATGTTTCCAACTGTGAGGCAAATCCCGCTGCCCTTGGATCGCTTAGTGATCGCAATTTTCGATATGCTTTCTTTGCTTCATTAAGGTTATTGTTCTTGAATTCGGCATGGCCAAGATTAAAGAGGCTTTCGGCATCATTCTCATCCCTGCTAACTGCCTTTTTGAACTGAGAAATAGCTTCGCGATTGTTGCCAACCTTCATATAGGCAAGGCCGAGCTCGTTCAAGATAAAGGCTGAACGCGAGTTCTTGTCAGCTGCACGTTTAAGGGTCGCAAGAGCAGCACTATTGTCGCCTAGGGCCGTTTGCACCGAAGCGAGGTTCAACAACACCCCTTCATTGGACGTAGAATTTGACGCTGCGGCTTGTTCGAGCAGAGTCCGGGCCTTGACAAGCTTCTCACGCCCGGCTGCCTGTCGGTTGTTATAGAGATCTTCGCGACCGGCCTGCGAATATGCCCATCCGAGGTTTCCATTATTCACTACTTCCGGCGAAAGAGCTGCAGCCTTTTCCATCGCGGCCAGAGATCCGGACATGCGGCAAGCACGATTTGCCGCACGATCCAACTCACACTGACGTGCGATAACATATCCCATCTTATTGTAGACGTCCGCAAACTCGGACTTATTTACATTTGGATCTCGTTCCATGAATGATGCGGCGAGACCGTAGTTCGCTTCGGCATTGTTGAATTCTCCCAGAAGTCGGTATGAGTCACCTAAATTTATGTATCCTTCAACATTCGTGTTCTGGAGACGAAGTGCTCGATCATAAGAAGTTATTGCATCTCGATACTGTCCGAGTTCGAATTGAGCGTTGGCAAGTCCGAACCAAGCTTCGAAATAGTTCTCACGGATCGCGATCGCACGTCGATATTCGGGGATAGCGTTAGCGAACTGCTCGTTTCTGGTCATAACCTCGCCGGAATAATGAAAAGCTTCTTCATAATTCGGATCAAGAGTTTTAGCTTTTGTAAAGGCTGCAAGTGCAGCCGGATTATTATTCTCAGCAAACCGCACCAAACCAATAAAAAACTGAGACTGCGGGTTGCTTTGATCAATGGAGACGGCACGGCTAAGCAGATCTTCGGCCTTTGCGATCTGGCCTTGCTGGTAATAGAGGATTCCAAGCGGCACAAAGATCTCTGTTAGTTCTCGATCGGCGTTAAGCGCTTTCTCATAATTGGCCACCGCGTCGGCGTCATTGTCTTCGGCGGCGGCGATCTCAGCAAGACCGAAATAAGCCGGTGCATTCTTGTCGTTATACGATAGTGCTTCGATAAATCTAGATCGAGCGCTCTTGATATTATCTTTTGCAAGTTCCTGGTTACCTAGCAGGGCTAAAGATTCGCTCAAGCCAAGACGGGCAACCTCGTTATTCTTGTCCAATTGTTGTGCCTCATCAAAGAATTGAGAGGCCTGAACATAGTCATCGCGGTCCATCCAATACTCGCCAACACCAGCGAAGAGAATGGATGCTGCCGCCGGCTGCATTCGACGGATCTCAGGAAGTCTTGTCGGGTTTACAGCATCGGTCCTTTTTCGTCGTGGATCGTTCTTGGCAAGCTGGACGTACTGTCGACTGACACGTCTTGTAGCTTCATTTCGTTGTGCCTTTGTACGGGTTGATCTAGTCCGTGACGCGTAGGTCTTCGGTGAGGATTTTATCCCACCCGGAAGCACAAATACGCTAGAACCACCGGTAATATCACGTACCGGTACAAGACTGTCTCGCTGACCTAAAATGGCAATATTGCTTGACAATAGACTAGCCGCAAATAAGCCCGCGAACACGATCCTTTTTGAAGATTTGAAATTCATTTTTTTCCTCGATCCGTTGTAAATCTTAATTCTACACCCACTGTAAAGCAGGATGCAGTAATATAATTTGACGTGGCCTGGCAAAATTTTTGCTTTAATTTGCTTAGCGAGAACTCAAAAACCGGAACTGCCAAGTCTGAATAGTCAGCATTCTAATCCGCCAAAGGAGAATAGATTCTAATTGCTTCGGTTTCCGTTTCGAAGTTTTGCATAAACGTTACGCATTATCCGAAATGGATATTTGTTAGCAAAGCGCCGATATCGGTCATTTTCACGCAAACAAAAAAGGTACGATTCATGGTTGTTTACCAGCCTTTCCATGATCTCAGGCCCATTGTAAATAGCGCACTCGCCCAACTCGATCACGAAGACAACGCTAGGCAGGCTATATGCGCGAAAATCCGCACCCTCCGTCTTTAAAGCTTCGATGCACTCATAAATTCCGTTGTAGGTTATCTGGGCGTCATGAAAAACGATAACGCCGCCTTTAGGATCAAGCACCTTTCTGCAGAATTCGAAATCCCGCTTCATGGCTTCGTCAGTATGCTCACCATCGATCAAACATAAATGGATCGGTCCGTCGATCTGCTCCGGTTTGATCTCATCGGTTCCTCCATCTATTGTAATCACCTTGGCAACGGCGGCCCCGTCGATCTCTCTCAAATTATCGAGCATCCGCTTAGTAGAGTTATTCAAATAGGTCCAATCGAAACCACGCTCATCGGGTTGCCTTTTTGGTCGCTTGTCGATCGAATAGATAATGTCGCACTTTGGGTCAAGCAAATGTGGCTGGATGCTGCCACCTAGGTAAGAACCGATCTCAAGATATCTATAAGAACTCTTTAACTCTCGAACCGCCGACTGAATCGCCAACAGCGAGCGCTTATCGGCCAACGTAGTCTCGCTCCGGATCCTCGAAAACAGACTTTCATCCAGTTCAGATATTGCAGCTTCAAATTCCACCATACAAAAAACGGAATTGTAACACACAGATGCCTGCCCGGTTTATCGCCAAGGCAGGCACTACAGGGTTAAGCTCCAGATAATTACGGCAAAAAAGCGCCGGGTGCCGGAATATCCGTCGATACACCCCAACTTAGTGCGGCCATACCGGCTGTCGTCTGGTAAAGATACCAAACACCAGTAGATGGCCTGAAAACCGCAATATCGGCATTACCATCCCCGTCATAGTCAGCTGGCACAGGTCTATCCTCAGGTAATCCAAATGCCATAGTGATGAACGATCCGTCACCACTCTTCACAACGTACCATCCGCCTTCGGAAGGTCTATAAACGGCATAGTCCGTAATGCCGTCCCCGTCAAAATCGGCCGGAACAGGAATATCCCCGCTCTGTCCCCAGTGCACAGCCCGGTGCTGTCCGCCGGCGGAACTTGCTGAGTACCACCAATTACCATTCGATGGGCGGAAGATGGCCGGATCGACCTTTCCATCGCCATCAAAATCACCGACAACCGGAATATCGCCTGGCTGTCCAAAATTGTATGGAGCTACTTCGCCTGCTTGCGAACCCGACCGATACCAAGTTCCATTGGACGGTCGATAGACTATAAAGTCTGCCTTCCCATCGCCGTCAAAATCTCCAGGTATCGGTAGATCTCCGGCCACACCATATTGCCGAGTCAGATGGGCATCGTTAATGCTGCTTTGGTACCACCAATGACCGTCGGATGGCCTGAATATTGCCTCGTCGGTTATTCCGTCACCGTCAAAATCCGCAGGCACCGGAATATCTCCCGGCAGACCAAAAACCGGATCGTCGTATGTGCTTCCACCATAATAAAGCTGATACCAAACCCCGCTCGATGGCCGATAAACAGTAAAATCTGCACGCCCATCACCGTTAAAATCGTAACGTGCGATCTTCCGGAATGGTGCAAAAGTCAATCTGGCGACTCCGGTTCTCGAGTCGCTGATCACACGATCATAGTCACCGCCGATGACCAGCTTTCGGTCGGTGTAGTTGATAATCGTTCTTACCCTTCCGTTCGGCCCATTAACCAAAAACAATGGATCATTGGCCCCGACGGGAGTTAAACGGGCTAAATTTAATTGAGTTGCGGTCCCGACCCTGTCAAAGCGTCCCGCAATGATCAAGGTCCCATCATCTTGCGGTAACATTTGGTCTATCAACGGGTCGCCCGAAATCCAGTCTAAAACGGGCGAAGCAAAGTTGGTGTCAGCCGAGCCGTCGACGTTCTTTTGCGAAAACGGAGCGTGGAAAGAAAAGCTTGCGATGACATACTTCCCGTTCGATCGCCTCGAAAGCAGTTTTACCGAAGAAGCAGACGTGTTGAACGATAGGTCAAGTGTGCCGTCCGAATTAACTCGAACCAAGTTGCTCCGATTGAAGCCGTTGACGCCGGAAAACGTGCCACCTATCATTATCTTTCCGTCATCCTGAGAAAGCACCTGATAGACACTCGGCGAACTGATCAACACATTGAAAGTCGTGTCAACGGACCCATTTGCCTCAAGTCGAGCAATACCATTGCGGGAAAATCCGCTTACACTAGTAAAGCCACCGCCAAGAATTATCTTCCCGTCCGCCTGGACCGCTACAGACCTAACGTTTGGAGCCAATGGTTCAAAGGCCGTATCAAGAGCCCCGCTGGGCTCTATTCTGGCTATTGAGTTTCGATTCGTTCCTGAATAAGTAGTGAATTCACCAATTGCGATGATCCGGCCGTCCGGTTGGATAACTAAAGACGAGGGCGGCGTGTTGAAGCCTGTTCCCGGATCAAATGAAGGATCCAGCGAGCCATCTTCGTTCAAACGAGCGAAGCCGGATCGTGCGGCCCCATTCACTTCCGAGAATACGCCGGCGATCAAGGTCTTTCCATCCGATTGTTTTGCTAAAACTCGAACCGAACCGAAGCTGAGAATGTTCGGATCGAACGACACTTCGGCCGGCCCGTCGGGCAGTAATCGGAACATTTTAACGGTTGTTCCGGTTCTGCCGAAGAAGACGATCCGCCCGCTTGGGTCTAGAACCCATGGATTTTCGATCACATCTACGTCTTTTTCCTGTACAAAACTATTGTCAACCGAGCCGTCTGAATTCAAGCGGCCAATCTTAACAAAGCCTTGCGGGAGATCGAAGATAGACGAGACGAGTAATTTTCCAGTAGGCAAGTATCTAACGCCAGTGACCCCAAACTGAACATTCGCTGTGAAAGCAAGGTCAACATTTCCCGCTGGCAAGATCTTTACAAAGTGCGGCTTTTGAACGCCATTTACGAATTCGAATCTGCCGCCTATGTAAAGGTTGCCGTCACCATCGACATCAAGATCGTTTATCGCGGCAGCCGAAGGTCCTCCACCCATCGATTGAAAACTCGGGCTGCTCCATGTGTTATCCGCAGTCCCATCAGAGTTTCGCCTTGACACAAACCCAAACGACCCCAATGCTCCTGTGGTATAACCCATATAAAATCGTCCATCAGGCAGGAATCTAATAGCATTGACGGCTGCATAAGCAGGGCTGCCAGATGCGAGCGGGATCGCGTTAAAGCCAGGATCTGGCGAGCCATTAGGAAGATATCGAACCAAAGAAACGCTTACGAATCCAAGGGCCGCGTCCCATCTCGTAGCTAAGATACGCCCGTCGGCTTGAATGGCGTTAACCGTCAAATTCGATCCACCGAATTGAGGTTGCGGAAGAGTGACAAGAAACGATGGATCAGCCATTCCGTTCTGGTTCAAACGGATCATTCTTGCACCGTTATTTCTTGATCCGGAAACAATGAACTTTCCGTCGTCCTGTATTTCAAGTCCGGTAATTGTGGTTAATTCACAACCGCAATATGAAAATGACCCATCAAGCGAACTGTCCTCGTTGAGCCGGAAGATATCGCCCTTGGCGACACCGTCAACGACGCTCAAACCGTTAAACACGACGATCTTTCCATCCTCCTGAACACGCTGTCTTCGCGTAGTGTTTAGCTCGATCGGCCTGGCAAGCGTTGCGGCAAAGGTAGTATCGATAGTGGTTTGCGAATGTGCACCAACAGGACTTAAAAGAAACAACAAGCAGAAAGCGATCAGATAAGATCGAAAATGTGAGATGAAAGATCTATTTTCCATAATAACTCTCCCGGAACCGGTTTACATTAACACCTAGCGATACGCGAAATTATATCTTCAATGAGCGCTACGTCAATGTTTTTCTTCGGCGATGCATAAAACATTCGCTCCGATGTCGTTGTGGGCAAAACCGGTTTTCTCTGTCAACTCTTCATTGACCTCGTTGATTATGTAAAATCGGTATGGTGCTTTGGCCTTCAGGAACTGAACAAGATCATCAGGAAGATATCCAAAATTCTTTGTTTGCTGCAGCGCCATTTCCATTAAGATGATCGGCGGCCTTTCTTGTGCAAATAATTTCGAAGCTCCTTTTAGAAAAGAAAGCTCGGCTCCTTCGATATCGACCTTTACTAGATCAATATTTCCGACATTATTTTGATCCAGATACGAATCCAGCGTCGTCATTCGGCATTTGAACGGGATGGCATCGTCACGGCCTTGATCAGAAAGGGAAGCGTGGCCGGTAGAAAGCCCTTCGAAGAGATTTATGGTCAATTCACCTTCGCTTTCGCCGAGTGCAAAATTGTTGATATGAACATTCCCGGGCGAGTCGAGCAGTTCATAGTTTCGGCTCAAGTTATCAAATATCGAAGGCACTGGCTCGAACGAATGGACAAATCCGTCGTTCCCGGTATATTTTGCGAACAAAGTCGTGTACCAGCCGAAATTTGCCCCAACGTCCAGGAAAGTCTTGCAGCCTCGTTCCTTTATCATTCGTTCTACGACGTTTGTTATCGCTCTTTCATATTCGCCGATGAAATAGAGCGTGTCCTGCATTCCGGTGGAAAGATCAACCGAAAATTGGCGGCCGTCGCGGGAGGCGGCGTTAAGCCCGTCGGGTAAACTTCGAACGATCTTCTTGCCTTCGATGAACAATCTGTAGCGGCCTCTGTCGATAGGTGAATTAAACGTAATAAACCGCAAACCGCGCAGAAATGCCTTGTCAATGTTGGCCCGAAGCCCGTTATCAATGCTCGTTTCCGAAGCTTGTTTTTGTTCACTCATTCTGTTCCCGATCAATATCAAACCAGTTATTCTGAACTCTAATCCTTGAACCAGTTCAATTCAACGTCCTGATTCAATTTATGCCGAAGAACCTGAACATCAATTGTCCGATCATTTCATTTTTCTGTAACTTGCTTGCCATTATCGTCTTTTAGGAATAAATTAAGTTCTTACCTACAATCTATGTCCGCATCGGTGAACGGACGATCCGAAACGGGGTTTGTTTACCGTAAAAGCCCACTTCTCGCGCGAACCGCCGAATGTGGACCAAGGTTCGAAGGCCAAATCCAACCATAAGGAGATCTTGCCGAAGATGAAAGCATTCGCAACTGAGAACATCAGGAATCTGGCTGTCATTGGACACGGCGACGCGGGTAAAACCCAGCTGGTGTCCTCTCTGCTCTACGTCGCCGGAACAACACCACGCTGGGGAAAGGTCGATGAAGGTACGACCGTAACGGATTTCGAAGAAGATTCGATAGAAAGAAAGGTTTCGCTAAACAACAATTTTACCCACCTCGAATACAACGATTCCAAGATCAACTTAATTGATACGCCCGGATACGCCGCTTTCGTGTCGCATGCGCGGCCTGCGTTGCGTGTTGCGGACTGTGCGCTTGTCGTGGTCGATGGCGTGAACGGTATCGAGGTCCAGACCGAAAAGACCTGGTCTTACGCGAACGAATTCCTGCTCCCGCGGTTCATGGTCATCAACAAGCTCGACAAAGAGAACGCAGATTTCGGCCATGCGCTTGAGACGGCAACGACGAGTTTCGCTCGTTCTATCGTGCCTTTCACGCTGCCGATCGGTTCCGAAGCCGATTTCAAAGGCGTGGTCGATGTCGTTCATCAAAAAGCCTATGAATTTGACGCGAACGGCAAGGCGAAAGAGATCCCGATGCCCGAATCCGGCAAGGATATCTTCGACCGCACCCGCGAACGCCTGATCGAACTCGTCGCTGAATCGGACGACGCCCTGATGGAAAAATACTTTGAGGACGGCACGCTGCCCGAAGAAGATATCTATCCGAATCTCGCCAAAGCGATCGCGAAAAGCAAACTTTGTCCGGTCTATGCCGTTTCGGCGAATACGCTCGCCGGGCTTTCGATCATGCTCGATCACATCGTCGAATTTGCTCCGAACCCGGCAACGCACGAATCCGAATACGGTTTTACCGACGCAGAACTTTCCGGCGACCGCATCACGCGAAAATACAGCATCGACGAACCTTTTTCGGCATATGTTTTCCGCACGATAGCCGATCCTTTTGCTGGCCGCATCAATGTGATGAAGATCGTCAGCGGCAAGGTCGCGTCCGACGCCACGGTGTTCAACGCCAGCCGCGACACGCCCGAACGCCTCGGCGCTCTTCACGTCATCTCCGGCAAGACGCTCGATAAAGTGAACGAAGCTCAGGTCGGCGACATCATCGCGGTCGTAAAGCTGAAAGACACGCAGACCGGCGACACGCTTTGCGATAAGGCATCCCCGATAGTTTATCCGCCGGTGCAATATCCTGAGGCAGCCATCGCCTTTGCCATCGAGCCAAAGTCGCGTGCTGACGAAGACAAGATCTCCGTCGCTCTGCACAAAATACTCGAAGAAGACCCATCGCTGCATTTCGACCGCGATCCGCAGACAAAAGAATTCATACTTTCCGGCAGCGGCCAGCTTCACATCGAAACCGTCGTGAAAAAGCTCGCCGACCGTTATCACGTTGAGGTCGCGCTTCATCCGCCGAAGGTTCCTTACAAGGAAACGATCACGGCGACTGCCGAGGTTCAGGGCCGCCACAAGAAACAGTCCGGCGGACGCGGGCAATTTGGCGATTGCAAATGTATCTTCGAACCGCTCGATCGCGGCAGCGGCTTTGAATGGGTCGATAAGATCTTCGGCGGAGCCGTTCCGCAGAATTTCCGCCCGGCGATCGAAAAAGGCATCATCGAGGCCGCCGCGGGCGGCGCGGTCGCGGGTTATCCGCTGGTCGATTTCAAGGTCACGCTCATCGATGGCAGCTATCACTCGGTCGATTCCGACGAACATTCGTTCCGGGCGGCTGGCCGCAAGGCGTTTCGTGCCGCAATGGAAAAGGCGCGGCCGACTTTGCTTGAGCCGATAATGGATGTCGAGGTCTTCACGCCGCTCGAAGTGTCGGGAGACATCATGGGCGACCTGAATTCACGCCGCGGACGCGTCGGCGGGATGGATATGCGCGGCAAACAGCAGGTGATCAAGGCAAAAGTGCCGCTGTCCGAGATGCTCGATTACCAATCCAAGCTCAACTCGGTGACACAGGCACGCGGTTCGTATCATATGCAGTTCTCGCATTACGATCCGCTGCCGCAAAACCTCGCACAAAAGGTCATCGACGAAGCGGTAGCCGCCGGCCGCGTCCGCGCCCACGACGACGACGAATAGGCTGGGGCGATCTTGAAAATTATTTAAGTAATTCGCTGCCGGGCGGGCCCAAAACCGTTCGGCGGCGACCAGAGAAGGGCAAAGACCGGGAAACGTATACCTCATCTTTGCCCTTCTCGCTTCTTGCGGATCGCGGATGTGTTTCGCCACGCCATTTCGCAATGCGGTCGGGCTAGTTGCCCGACCGCATTGCATTGAGACCAAGCCGTAAGCGAGATACGGAGCAATCTGGCAACTTTTCTCCGCTACTTGCACGGATATTAGCTGAAAAGCCCGTAAATACAGGGGTTGGCTGATAATACGATGAGTTTATTTCGCGATACTAACACTTAAGATCGCGATACTAACACTTAAGATCGCGATACTAACACTTAAGATCGCGATACTAACACTTAAGATCGCGATACTAACACTTAAGATCGCGATACTAACACTTAAGATCGC
>JBGSYH010000040.1:0-111591 GCA_041751035.1 Pyrinomonadaceae bacterium
AAGTTACTTGGCTCCCTTCGGCCGTTTTGCACCGTATTTCGAACGGGCCTGATTTCGGTTCGCGACGCCTGAGGCATCGAGCGTTCCGCGGATAACGTGATAACGCACACCCGGAAGGTCCTTTACACGGCCGCCGCGGATAAGCACGATCGAGTGCTCCTGCAGGTTGTGGCCGATACCCGGAATATAAGTCGTTACTTCGATCTGGTTCGTCAGGCGGACACGTGCCACCTTACGAAGCGCCGAGTTCGGCTTCTTCGGTGTCGAGGTATAAACACGTGTGCAAACGCCGCGTTTCTGCGGATTTGCCTGCAGAGCGGGGCTGGCGGTCTTATATTTGACCCGTTCGCGTCCCTTGCGTACCAATTGGTTAATAGTCGGCATATCTTTCTTTACGTTTAGAGTTCACGCTTCAGCGTGTGTTACCCGACAGAGCAAGCTAAAGCTTGAACTCTGAACTCCTATTTAAAAGGCAAAAGAAAACTCTTACCTGACTCTTGCTCGGAACTTGTCCGGCAGTTAGCTCAAGCAGCAACAAAGCTGAATGATTTAGAAATTATTATGTAACCAACGAAAGCTTTACTTTGCTGTAGCGTGGCGATGGAGCGCGGACACTCTTGTCCGCTTTTCAATATCCAGGCACCGTTGGTGCGGTACCGATTACGCTACAATTACTGTATTAGCTTTCAAACATCTGCCCCGCAGTTCATCTCCAAACCGCCAAGACAGCCAGACCGTCAAAGTCCGAAACTCTAGATATTATGATTTTGCTCAATTAGTGTCAAGCCGAAACGACCTGCTATCAGAAAAAAGGTTGTGTTATCAAAAAAATCTGTGATCGAAGTCCCGGATAACGGTTTTTCGGGCTCAGATAACAACCTTTCGGCCGGAGATAACACTGTCTTAGATCGTAGATAACCAAAAATTTCTTCCTCTATCCTGTTCCCGGCATACTACGCCGAACCCAAAATACCCGTTGTGGCGTCACTGAAACCATTTCCCCCTCATTCCCTTCAAAGATATCGCTGTTTCGTGTCGTGAAATAAGTGTTGCAATTGGCGCAACGTTGCATGTATAATACACCCGGCAAGGTCAAAGACACCGAACCGCGAATAATTTTTGAGAGGTAATTAAAGATGGATGCAAATTGGAAAGAATTTGAGATCGGCCCGGCGAAGAAAGGCAAGATGCATGTAACGCTGTGTCGAAAAGGCAACATTATGATCGGCGCTGCGGCATTTGACCGATTTGGCCGGCCGGACGCGGTAATTCTTATGTATGACGAGGAAAAGAAGCTGATCGGTTTGCGCCCTGCACATCCGAAGACCCCGAATGCGTTTCCGACCCATGGATCGAAAAACGGGCGACACAGAGTTGTGCGGGCGAACCGTTTCTACCGGCATCACGAGCTGTTCGTCGAACGAATGATGGCATTCATCAATCCGCGAATGGAAGGAGCGATGCTGGTTTTGGATATGAATGATATGCGTCCCGTCGGGAAGAAATGAGAAGAAATTTACCACAGAGGACACAGTGAGCACAGAGAGTTCATAAGTAAGAATATGAATTTTGAATTACGACTGATCGAAATTGAAGGAACTTAGAAAAGCGAATGTTGGAACGTGACGAAGACAAAATCAATAACTCTGAAAACTCCGTGTCCTCTGTGACCTCTGTGGTAAAAATTCCTGATGAAATGATCGCGGCCGCGAAGGAACTTTATTTAAAATACGGCGGGCGTCGGCACGAGTTGATCGAGCGGGAGATGCGTGAGCGCGGTTGGAAGTTTTACCGTGAGATGCTCTATTCGAACCGGCGTTCGGGCAAACTGAAGAAGGGTTTGCCTGAACTCTATGGTTGGAAAGAGCTTATCGAGACGGCAAACAGGGCTGTGAACGCAAATGCGGAACCGGCCCTCAATTATCGCGAGTCGTTTCCCTTCTGGCTCCGGCAGACGTTCCCCGAATGGAAATGGGAATGGAAGTATCAGCGATACGTTTACGAGCGCCTTGCAAGGCTGACTTCGGGCAGATCGAACCGGCTTATGATATTTATGCCGCCGCGCCATGGCAAGAGCGAGATGGTAACGGTCCGGTACACAGCGTGGCGTCTGCTGCGGGATCAAAAGCTGAACGTCATTCTTGGAAGCTATAATCAGAAGCTGGCGAATAAGTTCTCGCGAAAGATCAAGAGAATTGTTCAGAGTTCAAGCTTTAGCTTGCCGGTCCCGACAGCGGAGATGCAGGCTGAAGCCTGTACTCTAAACTTTCCGGATCTGCTCAATACGGCGGCGGAATGGGAAACTTCAGGCGGTGGTGTTGTGCGGTCGGTCGGGGTCGGTGCAGGGATCGCGGGGTTTGGTGCCGGGCTGATCGTTATCGATGATCCGGTTCGAAATCGTGCAGATGCCGAGAGCGAGACCTATCGCGACCGCGTATGGGATTGGTTCAACGACGATATTTATACCCGGCTAGAGCCTAAGGCTTCGATAGTCCTGATCCAGACTCGATGGCACGAGGACGATCTTGCCGGACGTTTGCTGAAAGAACAGGAAGACGGCGGCGAGAAATGGGACGTGATAAAGCTGCCGGCGATCGCTGAGGACGACGACGAACTCGGACGAAAACCGGGAGCCGCACTTTGCCCTTCGCGGTATTCGATCAAGGCGTTGGAAAAGACAAAACGGAAATTGGGTTCATATTCGTTCGCGGCCCTTTATCAACAGAATCCGGTTCCGAGCATCGGCGGCACGTTCAAACGCGAGTGGTTTAAGAACATCATCGACGAGGCACCGCGAAACTTAAGATGGACACGCGGCTACGATCTGGCGATCTCGACCAAAACGACGGCAGATTACACGGCCAGTTTTCGTTGTGCGTATGACAAGGCAGGTAATTTATATATAGCGGAAGGATTTCGCAAGCGGATCGAGTATCCAGCTCAGCGTCGGTTCATTACGGAGAGGATCATAGCGGAACGTTCGACCGAACACTGCATCGAAGCGGCAATGCACGGCACGGCGTTGGTTCAGGATCTCAGAACCGATGCAAGATTGCGTCGATTTCCGCTGCGAGAAGTGCGGGTCGATACCGACAAACTGACGCGTTCGCTGGCGTGGCTGAATCTAGCCGAAGCCGGAAAGGTCTTTCTCGTACGCGGCCCGTGGATACAGGACTTCGTCGATGAAATATGCCGCTTCCCAAACGGCAAACACGACGACCAAATAGACGCCGTCTCCATCGCCGTATCACGGTTGAGTTTAAGTAATATCAAGAAGGGCTATGGATTCTAACAGGCCGAGCAGGTTTAGTTTGTTTTTGCGTTGAATCAGCAGCAGCGTTAGAATGAACATGCATGAAATCCATAGAACTTTTTGCTGGTGCGGGAGGCTTAGCATTAGGCGGAGCAATAGCGGGATTAGAGCACACCGTTGTATTGGAATGGGATTCGCACTCTTGTAAAGCTCTTCGTCACAATATTAACCGTGACAACTGGAGTTTTGATCGCTGGAACATCTTGGAAGGCGATATCAAGCATTTTAACTTTTCGTCCCATAAGGGGAAAGTAGATGTGGTTTCTGGCGGACCGCCGTGTCAACCTTTCTCTATTGGGGGAAAACATAAGGGGTTCAACGACAAGCGGGACATGTTTCCGCAAGCGGCCCGTGTCGTTGCCGAAGTCGCTCCTAAGGCTTTTATATTTGAGAATGTTCGTGGACTGGCTCGCGTGTCATTTAAGAACTATTTTCAATACATTACTTTGCGACTCAGTTTTCCCGAAGAAATTATCGGACCGAAGGAAGCTTGGACGGAACATCTGTCTAGACTAGAAAAGCTTTATATTGGTGGAAACTATTCGGGTCTCAGTTATCGCGTCTTGAGCCAGGTATTAAATGCGGCAAATTTCGGAATACCGCAGCAACGCCATCGCGTATTCATAGTCGGGTTTCGCTCTGATATTAATCATGAGTGGAGCTTTCCGACTGAAACTCATTCGGAAGATTCGCTGATCGTTTCGAAGTGGATTGATAAAATCTACTGGGACGAGCACAAGGTCGCTCGAAAAGATCGCCCTGAAATTTCTGACCACGAGGAGCGACGACTTGGGCAAATGTTGATTCCAATACGAGCTAGGTGGAATACGGTTCGCGATGCAATTGGAGATTTGCCCGACCCACGATTGAAAAAGGCTACAAGAATATCTGGACATAAGTTTCAACCAGGAGCGAGACCATATAAGGGCCATACAGGTAGCCTCCTAGATATGCCTTCGAAAGCGTTAAAAGCCGGAGACCACGGTGTTCCGGGTGGTGAAAACATGCTAGCTCTTCCAAGCGGAGAGTACCGATATTTTACTATTCGTGAAAGTGCTCGCATTCAGACATTTCCAGACAGTTATGAGTTTCCTTCTTCTTGGACTGAAAGTATGCGTCAGATTGGAAATGCCGTGCCCGTTAATCTAGCCTCGATTGTGGCGGAAAGTGTTAGACGGGCTCTCCTCAAATCAAAAGAAACCGCATCGTAATCCACTTATGGCGTACAACCCGCTGAACAAAAGAAACTTGGGAGCGAGCGTACGCGACGCAATGCTTGTTCAACCAGTATCGCCACTGCCACCGGGGAATATTTTTCCGGGAGCCGGCATCTACGCAATTTATTATTCAGGTAGTTTTCCTCATTATCAGAAGATTGCGGCTGCCAATGGCGGAGGCTCCTGGGGGCAACCGATTTACGTTGGGAAAGCAATTCCCGCTGGAGCGCGACGCGGAGGCTTAGGATTAGATGCTCCTCCAGGCAACGTTCTTTTTAAACGCTTACAAGAGCACGCCGATTCGATTTCTCAAGCGCCCAATTTGAATCTAGCCGACTTTTCCTGTCGATTCCTTGTGGTTGATGATATTTGGATTCCTCTCGGCGAATCATTACTCATCGAATCGTTTCGTCCGCTTTGGAACATGGTCGTTGACGGTTTTGGAAATCATGATCCGGGAGCAGGACGATATAATCAGCGCCGGTCGTCATGGGATATTCTGCATCCTGGACGAGTCTGGGCTGACCGATGTCAACCGGGACGACCTGAAGTCGACATTCTCAACTCGATCAGTATTCACCTCAACAGTTAACCATCAGGCTGATCCCTTCAACGATTTACAAGTTATCGACAACTGGACCTCGATGGCTGGCGACGGCTATTCACGAGGTTGACCGGAACGCGACGCAAGTTTGGTTTCGGATCTTCCCGCTTAATCTGGCGACATATCTGAAATCGGCGGAAAACGTTGTGGCGACGATGAAGATGCCGGAGAAGAAGTTTAGCATTTTGCAAGGAGTTTTATCAGTTCCTTTTCGCCGGGTTCGTAGCCGTTGTTATTTTTGCCGTTGACGGCGATCCGCCGTGAGACTTGGCCAATGACCTTTCCATTTTCGTACGCTTTGAATATCGCCGGATGGATGTAAGACGAGCGGCATACGGCCCGCGTGTTGCCAAGCTCTTCTGCAACTGCATCGATCACCGCTAGGGTGTTCTTTTTTAGTTGTTTTGCATCTTCAGGCACGCCGCGTTCGGCAAACTCGATGGCGGCGAGGAACGTGGCTCCCCACGTACGCAGATCTTTTGAAGAGAACTCCGGCCCGGCCGCGTCTTTTAGATAGCTGTTGATGTCGTGCGGGGTTATCGCCCGCGGCTTGCCGTCGTCATCAAGATAATGAAACAGCCTTCGTTTGGGCCCGATATCGCTGATCTCTTTCAAGAGCCTGGAGATCGTCTTATCGACCAGGACGGTGCGCTGCTTAATATGGCTTTTACCTGTGAATTCAAAAATAAGCTCACCACCGCTGCCGAATTTCAGATGTTTATTCTTTAAGGTGGTTATGCCGTAGGTTCGATATCGCTGTGCGCTCTGGTCCGTGCCGATCCGAAAGTAAAGCGAATTTATGAGCTTGAGCATCAACGCCAAGACCTTTTCTTTCGGCAAACCGCTTTTTCGGAGATCTTTTTTGACCTGTTCGCGCAGCTTTGGCAAAGCCTTTCCAAAGGCTTCGAGTTTGGCGAATTTCTGACGCTGCTTTTTCGCCGCAAACCGTGGGTGGTAAATATATTGGAGCCGGTCCGCATCATCGATCCCGACTGCCTGAAGTTTTCCGTTGTCTGCAGGCGAGATGCGAACGTGACGCCACGCAGGCGGGATAACAAGCTCCTTGATGCGAGTCAGTTGTGCCTTACCGGTGATCGCTTTGTCTTCATGATCGACGTACTTAAAGGTGCGGGGCGTGGTGCCTTTCCGCTTCCACCATTTTACGCGCCTTCCCTTTTCGACAAGCGATCGCAGATCTTCTGCGGCTGTGGGCCCTTTGCTCATTTTTTCTACGATCAGGCCGCTGTGGTCTCGCCGCCCAACAGCGTAAGCACCTCGCCTGTTATTTAACTGGAATCCGCATTCGACGCAAAAAAGACGAACGCCGGAGCGATCTCTTCGGCCATTATCTAACGCTTCCTAGCTGCTTATTGCTTTTGCCGTGCTCTTTCCATTCGATACGGATTTGGACTTGCTCGCGTCCTCTTCCCGCGTAAGCATATGTTCTGCTTTCGTAAGCGTGTTGGTCGCGGTTTCCATTACCTTTTCGGCGCCGCTGCCGAGCAATGCGCGTGCTTCATAATACGTTCCCGCCGCCTTGTTCTTTAGGTGCTTCGAATAGCCGGTGACCGAGGTCTTTACATCGTTCGAAAGCCCAACCGCTTTATCGCGAACGAGAGTCCGCCGGCGATTTCCACGGTCCGGATCGAGAAAGTACATCAGTGTTGCACCAGCGCCGATTCCGCCTAATAATGTCAATGCTTGTTTTGTCTTATTCATATTCAATTTCATAATTGTCTCCTTTTGATCGGGTTAGCTGTCTTTCGTTGACGATCCCGATGAACCCTTTCGACCCGAGCCGCCCGGATTCTTTCCGCCGCCGTCCTGTTTGTTTACGGTCGCCCAGGCACGTGCCTCGGCTTCTTTTTCCGAAACGCCTTTGTCCGTATAGCCTTCTTTGATGTGCTCGGCCTTGCGTTCCTGTTTCGCTGTATATTTACTTGTTCCGTCCTTCTTTGTCGGCATGATCAAATTCCGAGAATGTTGACCGGATCTTCGAACCCGCGACGGCGTTCACGGTCGATCAGGTTTTGGGCGATAACAAAGATATTGTCTGTGCGTCCCGTCTGGCCGCTGACTTTCCTGTCGGCTTTGAATACATATTCCGCAAACCGCTCGCTGCCGGTTTTATCTATTTCCTGCCGATTTCTTTTGATCTTGACCCTTCTGTTAAACCCAAACATTCCCTTTCCCCCTTATTTATTTATGTGAATCTATTTCGAACACTCTCCTTCTTAATGTGTATAAGTCGCAAAATGTATGCCAGTTAGCTTTATGTTGCTTCGCGGCCGAACTTCATTGACACCGGGAAAGGCTTCTTGTAGCCTCAATTTGTATTGGGAACGACACTTTTCGGAACATTAAGAATTTGAGCAATCTTCGAAAACTTGAACTACCGCCGCAGGGCCTGAACACGCTGTTCGGCGTACAGGATCAGAACATAAAATATTTGGAATCGCTGCTCGATGTTTCAATCGGAGCACGCGGGAACGAGCTGTTGATAGACGGCGACGCCGGAGATATCGAAACGGTCGAAACGATCCTGCGCGAATTCGGCGAACTGTTTGACGAAGGCAGCACCTTCACCGATAAAGAGTTGAAGGATGCCTTCAAGCAGATCGCCGAAGACCGAGCGTATTCGCTCCGCGACCATTTTCAGAACAATAGGTTCAACCCTTCGGGCAAGAAAACGGTCGCGCCAAAAACTGCAAATCAGCGGAAGTATCTGGAAGCGATCGCAAAGAACGATCTTGTTTTTGGGATTGGCGTTGCCGGAACCGGGAAGAGCTTTTTGGCAGTCGCGATGGCGATAGATGCACTGTTCAAGAAACAGGTAACACGAATAATATTGACGCGTCCGGCCGTTGAAGCAGGCGAACGGCTCGGGTTTTTGCCCGGCGATCTGCAGGAGAAGGTCGATCCGTATCTGCGGCCTTTGTATGACGCTCTATTTGATCTGGTCGATGCCGAAAAGGTCACGAAGATGCTCGAAAAGCGGATCATCGAGATCGCTCCGCTTGCCTTTATGCGCGGACGAACCCTTGCGGACGCATTCATAATCCTCGACGAAGCTCAGAACACTACCAGCGAACAGATGAAGATGTTCCTGACGCGCATCGGCTTTGGCTCCAAGGCCGTGGTCACCGGCGATAAGACCCAGATAGACCTGCCCCGCGGCCAACGCTCAGGCCTGAAAGAAGCCGAAGAAGTGCTCAAAGACATCGACGCTATCGATTTTGTTTACTTCACTGACAAGGACGTGGTCCGACACAAGCTGGTTCAGATGATCGTCAAGGCTTACGAAGAGCATTCGGAAGGCAGTCCGGAAAACCCATCACAGCGTGATCGTTAATCTCCAGCGAAAAGTTAAGTTGGATGCGAAGGCGTTCGTGCCGTTCGTTGAAGCTGTGCGTGGAGCGGTCGGGGAGACGGAAGACGGGACATTTTCGGTCGCGTTCGTTTCGGATAGGCGGATGAAAGAATTGAACAAATTCTTTCGCGGAAAGGATGAGACGACCGATGTGCTTTCGTTCCCGCACGAAGCAGACGAGTTTGAAACGCACGAAGAACATTTTCTTGGCGATATCGTCATCTCCGCCGAACAGGCCGAACGGCAAGCAAAAGAAAACAAACTCACGTTAGAAATCGAGATCAAGCAGCTGATCCTCCACGGCGTTTTGCACCTTTGCGGCTACGACCACGAAACGGATGAAGGCGAAATGAACGCACGCGAACTGGAGCTGCGGGAAACGCTCGGCATTTAGTTCACCACAGAGAACACAGAGAGCACAGAGTTTTGGACTTCACATCCGGTCGTGATCCTGGTTTGTCGAATGCAACTCATCAAAGGTTCCCTGCCCAATATTAGCCTCTGTGAACTCAGTGTTCTCTGTGGTTAAATCTTCCTAATGGCTGAAATACGAAAAACCGCAGAGCCGTGCGTGATGGTCATCTTCGGGGCGACCGGGGATCTTACAAAACGCAAGCTGTTCCCTGCCCTGTTCAATCTGGTGAAGGACGGGCATTTGCCTGAGAACTTTGCGATCATCGGCGTTGGCCGTCAGGAAATGCTTTCGGAAGATTTCCGTGAACAGATGATCGAGAATCTAAAGGAATTTGCGCCTGCCGAGGATCAGGAAAAGGTGGAGTGGTTCTGCTCTCGGACATATTACACCGGCGGTGATTTTGATGACGACAAGAAGCTGTTCGCCGATATCAAGGATATGCTCCGCGACGTCTGTGCAAAGCACGAGATCCCTGAGAATTTTTTCTTCTATATGGCGATACCGCCGAACCTGTTTGCTAATGTCACAGCCAAGGTTGTGAAGCACGGGCTCGGAAAAGAAGAGAACGGCAATTGGCGGCGGTTCATTTTCGAGAAACCCTTCGGGCACGATCTTGATTCGGCGAAGAAGCTGAACAGCGATCTTCTAAAGATATTGAAAGAACGGCAGATCTACCGCATCGATCATTATCTTGGCAAGGAAACGGTGCAGAATCTACTGGTCTTTCGTTTCGGCAACAGCATCTGGGAACCGATCTGGAACCGGAACTATGTCGATCATGTTCAGATAACGGTGGCGGAAAAACTCGGCGTTGAAGGCCGCGGCGGCTATTACGAATCAGCCGGTGCTCTCCGCGACATGATCCCGAATCATATCTTTCAGCTTGTCACGCTAACGGCAATGGAGCCGCCGGTTTCATTTCAAGCCGATGCGGTTCGCGACGAGCAGGTAAAAATTCTTCAGGCGATAAAGGCCTTCACCCCCGAGGCGGCCCTCGTCGATGCGGTTCGCGGTCAATACGACTCGGGCGAGATCGATGGGGCGACAGTGCCTGCATATCGGAGCGAAGAAAGCGTCAAACCGGATTCAAACACAGAAACCTTTGCCGCGATGAAGCTTTCGATAGACAACTGGCGTTGGGCCGGCGTACCGTTCTATGTCCGCACCGGAAAGCGTCTGGCGACGCGCCATTCGAGCATCATCATCCAATTCAAAAAGGCGCCGTTCGTCCTTTTCCGCGACACCTCGATCGAACGGCTAACCACGAACCGCATTGAAATACATATTCAACCGGACGAAGGCATAACGCTGCATTTTGGTGCAAAGATCCCCGGCCCGATCGTAAACATGGGCGCCGTGGATATGGATTTCAACTATGTCGAACATTTTGGCGAACAGCTTTCAACTGGTTATGAACGTTTATTGTTTGACTGCATGATCGGTGACGCGACCCTCTTTCAACGTGCCGATATGGTTGAGACGAGCTGGAGCATTGTTACCCCGATCCTGGATGTCTGGTCGGCAGTTCCGCCGCGAGATCTTCCGAACTATCGGGCGGGAAGCTGGGGCCCTGATCTGTCCGATCTGCTTCTTCGAAACGATGGCCGGCGATGGAAGAATGATGGGGAATAAATATCGGACGTTTCCCCTACACACCAAGGGATGGAATATTCCTTAGCAATAAATTATACTCATCGTCCTAGGCACACACGCTCCTAAATATGGGAATTGAGATATTCGTCGGCGTACTCATTCTGATCGCACTTGTTTTTCTGGCGTCTGTCGATCTTGCTTTCTCGTTTCTTTCAGATCTGAGCCTAAGGCGCCTTTCCTCGGAATCGGACGAAACTCTAAATCCGCGTTCGACGCAGCTTCTGCGGAGCATACTTGATGACCGGCCACGTTTTCGTTTCGCGCTCTCATCCGCGATCCAGGCGCTTCTCATCGGATTCACCGTTCTTGTCACCTGGACAGTTCTGAATTGGACAAATGATCGAACTCTGGTCCTCGTGTACGCACTTTTGATCGGTATTTTTGTTACTGCGTTCTTTCGCCAGATAATTCCCCGCCTGATCGTTCGAAACAAACCGGAACGGAAGCTTCTTGCCCTGTTGCCGATCGTTCGCCCATTGTACGGAATTGCGGTGATAGCAACCGCTCCGTTTGCGGGATTTTTCCAGCAAAAAGAGGTTTCGAAGCTCGAGAACTCGCAGATGCCGGACATTCAGGATGAACGCGACGATGCGGTTGACGAAGATTTTCAAGCTCTAATGGACGTCGGCGCGGCTGAGGGCATCATTGAAGAAGAAGAACGCGAACTGATCGAATCGATGGTCGAATTCTCGGAAACCCGCACCGGCGAGATAATGACGCCGCGAACCGAGATCTGCTCGATCCGGGCGGGCACAACTGTCCGGGCCGCACGGGATATCATCATTGAAAATAAATATTCACGGATCCCCGTTTATCGGGATTCGATCGATAACATCGAGGGAATAATCTACGTCCGCGACCTACTGCAGGCGTGGGCAGCCGGCCAGGAAGATGAGCCGATCGACGGAATGCTTCGTGAGCCTTACCTTGTTCCTGAGACGAAGTCCGCTGCCGAGCTCCTAAAAACAATGCAGACCGAGCATATTCAGATAGCGATCGTCATTGACGAATACGGCGGTGTTGCAGGCGTCGTCTCGGTGGAAGATATTATCGAAGAGATCGTCGGCGAGATCGAAGATGAGGATATCGAAGAAGAAGAGATCATTGAGATAATCGAAGGAGCCGATGGTTATTACGACGTTCTTGGCTCTACTGAGATCGACAAGATCGAACGGCTCTTTGACCTTGAACTCGAAGACGAAGACTACACTACGGTTGCAGGAATGATCACAAGCGAGGCGGGATATGTTCCAAAGATCGGGGAAAAACTAACGCTTCGGGGCATTGATGCAGAAGTAATCAAAGCCGATGAAAAAAAGCTGCACATCGTACGGCTTAGGCGGGCAGAGGAAACATCGGACGCAGTGGCAGATGATCTAAACTCTCGGCCGGCTCACTAGCCGGGCCAAGCTACGATGCAGTTTGAGCTGAACGCGGAATAGGCTTTTGATAGCCTTTACGCGGAACCAGAAATATCCGGTTTATCTTGATCGGCCGTCCCGTCAAATTTGCGTTCATCTGATCTCCGTTACCTTCAGAATAATCAAATGAATACGTATATTGGCCGGCTGCGAGCCTTTTGCACATTTGATCCTCAAGATGGAAAACGAACGCATCGGCGTAAACGCCCATTCCTTCATCCACGCGGCCTATCGTGCTTTCCTCGTCTCCATCCAAAAAGACCGGGACTTCGGTGATATGTTCACATCGCGGATACAACTGACCGAGCACATGCCGTCGCGAAACCGTAAGCTTTTTGAGCCCGTCAGGATCTTCAACTTCAATTGGTGTGAATTTTTTCATTATGATCTGGTTAGCCGACGCTGCAGTTAATCTAGCTGATAAATGACGAAAGATGCCGAAAGTTGATACAAACGGCATCGATCATAAGATCGGGGCCCGGCGAACGAACGCCAAAGCCCCGAAAGTGCTTACCAGCGTCGTCCGCCGCCGCCGCCACCGCCGTAGCCTCCGCCACCGCCGCCGCGTCCACCGCGATCTTCACGGGGCTTTGCTTCGTTTACCTTCAGGCTTCGGCCGTTATGGTCCTTGCCGTCGAGTTCCGCAATTGCTGTTTCGCCTTCTGCCTTTGACGACATTTCGACAAAACCAAATCCGCGCGAGCGGCCGGTTTCCCGATCTTCCACAACATTAGCTGATTCGACAGTTCCGTGCTGTGCAAAAAGATCGCTGAGATCTTGATTCGTTGTTCCAAAATCCAAATTACCTACGTAGAGTTTCGTTGACATAAAAATTTCCTTTCCCGTTGTCGGGATGGTGAAGAAGTGGCGAATTGGACTTATTTGGTCACGAATTCGGATACTCAATTTCTCAAGAGCTACTTCTGATAGTTAAAAGGGCCTGCTCTCAAATCTGATCCAAAATCGTTAAGAAAAGGCGCATCCGTTAGGATGCGAGAGAAGGGTACACTCATAGAATGCAACTTTTCTCTGCCAATAGCAAGCTGTATAAGTTAAATACGGCAATCAGACGACTAATGCGATACTGACACGATCTCTGCTTCGATGCGTTTCCGCTTTCGATAGCGACGCCAAATACCAAAGCCTTCGCGGGAAAGGTCGAAGATCACCTTTCGATTTGAGAAGAGCAGTTTGATCCATGCCGTGCGGCCCATTTGCGGGAAATAGATGCCGCGGAAGAAGAGGCGAGCCACAAGATGGCTGATCCGAACATCGATAGGTGAATCTGCCAAAGACTCGATCGCTTCGCGATTTCGCTCGGGGCTATAGGATCGCTGCCAGGCATTGAATGTCTCGACCTTGGCGTCCTCAATGGTCATTTTCAGCGGATCGTGAGCCATCACAAAAGGAGCAAAATCGAGCCAATGGATCGGACGCTTAAGTCTGCCGCTCTTTTCCAGACGGTCGTAAAGCGGCGTTGCGGGAAACGGCGTAAGCTGTCCAAAAACGGGCAAACCGGGTTTCCAACTCTCGATCTCGTCAACTGTACGGTTTGCGACACCGACCGTGTCGTTATCCATTCCGAAGATAAACGAAGTGATCGCGTAGATATTCCGCCGGGCAAGTCCTGCCAAAACGGCTTGATAATTCTCGGGTTTGGAGAAGTTCTTATTCACGTCCGCCATATTGGCCGGATCGATCGATTCCATTCCAATGAAGATCCACTTACCGCCAGAGTCGGCTATCAGGTCAACAAGCTCTTCGTCGGCAAGGAGATTAGCACTGATCTGAGCGACCCACGGAAGCTGCGCTCCGGCAGCGATCATATCGCGGAGTAAGCCCTTGAGGCGTTTTTTGTTGATCGCAAGATTGTCATCGATAAAGAAGACAGCGATCTGGCCTTTTTCGCGCTTGGCCCGCTCCTTTAGCCTCAGCAATTCTTCGATCACGCTTTCGTTGGTTCGAAACCGTATCGAATCACCAAAGAAACCCGTTACCGTGCAAAATTCACAGCCGTAAGGACAGCCCCGGCCGGTTTCGATCGGAACGACGAAGAACTTGCCCCAACCGGCGCCCATTTTCGACATCACGGGCCGAAGGAACTTTGGCACTAATGAAAATTGTTCCAGGTCGAGGGTTTCCCAAGGAATATGCGGATATGGCTGAAGGCTCGGCTTGATGTCGTTCCCTTTCGCATCCAGCGAAGGTTGATAGGTTTCCTTTAGTTCGCCACGCGCAGCATCGGCAACGATCAGCGGCCAGGTCTCATCGGCTTCGCCGAGAGCAACAGCATCGGCATGCCGCGGGCCGCCGTTCTTTCCAAGTGCTTCATCGGGACATTCCGTCACATGCGGTCCGCCCATTACTACCTTGAATCCTGCTTCGCGGAGCGCATCGGCAACCTTATAAGCTCGGGCGACCATACGGGTCATCGAGCCGATGCCGACAAGGCCAATGTTCTCTTTCCTGCAGAATTCGACCAGCTCCGAACGGGTCATCGCCTTTGCGTTGCCGTCGATCAGAATGACTTCATGCTCCGGCGGCGTCAGAGACTGCAACAAGAACATCCACAGGTGCGGCATAAAGTTACGAGTTATGCCATTGTCGGGGTTGTATAGAAGGATCTTCATTCAGCGTCCTCGGATGCTACTTAGTGAGCGACGCCGGTACGCGGCGTTTCGAAAGTTGGAAAATTATTAAATGATATGAAAAGTTCGCAAGACTAATTGAGTTTTGCACAAAACGAACGAATTTACCATTTTCGAATGACGATTGTTCAGATACTTTTAGAGTAAACAAACCGCGAGTGATAAGTAAACGGGCCCGGCGATGTTTGCGTATGTCCAGTTTCAGTTTAGAATTAAGCTTTCCGATTCTGTCATACTCTTAAAAATGCTTTGAACCGAAGTCAGGTTGATCTCAAAATGAAAATTCTAAACATCGTTCTTTTGGCCGCGCTGTGCGTATTGATACCGTTCTCGGGATACACGCAGGAACTTGAGCCCAAGTTTGATTTCTATACCCGCGGTCCGTATCGCGAAAACGTTCCTCGGCCTCAATCTATTTTGCGTTATGACGTAGGCCAACAGCATACGACCTATGCTCAGATGGAACAGGTGATGAACTCGATCCAGCGTGCCGCTCCTGAGCGGGTGAAGATCTATGAGATAGGAACGACGAACGAGCACCGGATGCAATATCTGGTAGCGATATCGTCACCGGAGAACATTTCCCGGATCGACCAGATTCGAGCGAATATCGCACGGCTTTCTGATCCTCGAACTCCGCGCTCCGAAGCAGATTCGATCGCAGCATCAACCCCAGCTATTGCCTGGATGGCTTATACGATCCACGGAAACGAATCGTCTTCGTTCGAAGCATTCATGCAGGTGATGTATCAGCTTGCTGCTTCAGATGAACCGGCAACGCAGGATGTCTTAAAGAACACGGTAACCCTGATCCTGACCGGAGAAAATCCGGACGGGCACGAGCGTTTTGTTACGTGGTACAACTCGGTAGCAATGGGCGACCCGCATCGTGCATCGTATGAGCACCGGGAACCGTGGAGTATTTTTGGACGATATAACCGCTATAGATTTGACCTTAATCGCGACACGCTTGCACTAACGCAAAAGGAGTCGCGTAATATGCAGGCCGCATATCTGGACTGGAATCCGCAGGTCGCGGTCGATCATCACGGTCAGACCTCGCAATTCTTTTTCCCGCCGGTCGCATTGCCGATCAACCCGAACCTACCGCAGCCGGAAACCAATCGCTGGCAGGATATGTACGGCCGCGCGAATGCACGTGCGTTTGACATGAATCGTTGGGAATACTACGTACGCGACATTTTCGACGCTTTCTATCCGGGTTATTGGGATATGTATCCGGCGCTGAACGGTGCGATCGCGATGACCTACGAAACGGACGGAGGCGGATTCAAAGGACTGCGTTGGACGCGGGACGACGGAACGATAGTTACATTGCGTTCTTCAATAGCGAAACACTACGTTGCTTCGATGACGACGCTCGAAACCACGGCAGCAAATCGTGAAGCTCGCCTGAAGGATTATTACGCCTTTCGTGTTAAAGCTCTCGCTGAACATGCACGGTCAGATCTGAAGCGGATCGTGATCACACCAGACCGAGACCGCGTTAAGACCGCTGAACTGATCGAAATTTTGAGGCGTTCTAAGGTCGAGGTAAATGTTGCATCGCAATCTTTCACTTCATCAACGGCCAGATCATATATGGAAAAAGATGCCAGGCCGGCATCAAAGACGTTCCCGGCAGGGTCGTACATCATCGACCTGAATCAGCCTCAGCGGTTATTCATCAAGACGATAATGGAACAGGACACGCCGCAGGATAAGGCGTTTGTCGATGACAATATGGCCAGGTTTCGCCGCAACCAATTGCGAGGCAAAGGCCAGCCAAAGGAAGATTACGGATTTTACGACATCACCGCCTGGTCGCTGCCGCTAGCATTTGGCGTGGATGCATTCTGGACAAGCGATACGGGCACGGTGCCGGGTGGGCCTGTTACCGATGAGTACATTGCAAACGCAAAACGCGGCTCGGTCGCCGGACGTGCTTCGATCGCCTATATCATTCCGTACGAAACTGATTCGACCGGACCGATGATCATTCGCCTTTTGCAGGAAGGCCATCGGGTGAACGTAGCAACGCGGCAATTGAATGCTGCGGGGCGAAACTGGCCTATCGGAACTTTTGTCGTCCGTGTCACCAGGAATGCGGACACGATACACGAAGCCGTCTCGAGGCTTTCAAATGAGCTTGGGGTTAACGTCGCCGCGGCGAATAGCGGGTTTCCCGATGAAGGCGATACAGGCGTCGGCGGTGAGGCCGTCGCACCGCTTCAGCAGCCGAAAATTGCGATGGTCGCGGATGACGCTGTCGACATCACATCCTATGGGTCGATCTGGTGGACGCTTGACCGATACGGGGTCAAGTTCAGCGCATTCTCGATCGGAGCAATTCAAGGCGGCGTTCTTAAGGACTACAACGTATTGATAATGCCGAATGGATCTCCCGGCCAATATATGCGTGCTTTCGGCAGCGGCGGCGTCTCGGCTTTGAAAGAATGGGTTCAGAGAGGCGGTACTATCGTCACGGTTCGCGGGGCATCGGTTTTTGCAGCCCTAAAGGACGTTTCCCTTTCATCTACACGTATGGTCGGCAGCGAAGACGATGATGAAAAAGGAAAAACGGACGAAAAGAAGGACGATCCGAAACCAACAGAAACGCCGCGAGAACCGGTCGATTGGCGTACGGATAAGGACGATGGGATCGCACCGGCACTGCCGCTGATAGCATCGCCATCGGCAGACGCAAATAAGGTCCCGGTGCCGCTTCCCGGTTCGATAATGCGTGCCTCGGTCGATAGAACAAATCGACTCACATACGGAATGAATCAAACTGAATTGCCTGTCCTTTTGGCAAGCGGTTATTTCTTCCGCTATTCTAAGGAAGGCACGAACGCTTTGATCTTTGACGGCAAGGGCACGAAGCCTTTGACCATCTCAGGATTTGTCTGGGAAGGAAACACAGAACGGCTTCTAAAAGGGACCGCTTATATGATCGATGAATCAATGGGCGGCGGCCGCGTCACGCTTTTTGCCGAGGAGCCTTTTTATCGGGGCATTTTCCGATCGACCACGAGGCCTTTCTTCAATGCGATAGTAATGAACGGGGGAATTTAAGCTTTCACATATGTTTACAGTAAGGGCAGCATATAGCGATAACATTGAACTCCAGTCGGACATCGACCGCGTTCGCGAATTTTTCGCGGACCTCACGAACTTTGCGGATCTGATGCCGGGTGTTGCAAGCATCCACACCGATTCAAAAGGCGTAGCGCATTGGAAAATAACTGCGGAGATCCCGATAGTCGGCCAGATGATGCAGAAATTTGCCGTTGAGCTCGCCGAACGTTCCGAGGAACGTATCGAATGGTTCCCGATCCGAACCGAAACACAGAACTTTTTGAGGTTCTCGGCCGAATTCATCGAAAAGGCAAAGAATCTGACACAACTACAATTTTCACAGGTGGTAGAACTTCGCAGGAAAAGTGCCCGCGACCTTCATATGCTTGCCGGCCTAGCCGGTGAAACACTGATCAGCAACGAGATGAGCAAGAAGATCACAGAGATGATCAAAGTGTTCATCGAACGAGCCAAGGAGAGGTTGGAAAAATGAAAAAAATAATCGGTTATGCGTTCATATTTACATTATTGTCAGTAGGCTTGATGGCCCAGGTGCAGCTTCCGCGAGAAAGCCAACGGCAGGAGGCGATACAAACGGTCGGCGATACTACGATCAAGATCGTTTACCACAGGCCGAATGTTAAAGGCCGAAAGATCTGGGACGGACTTGTACCTTATGGAAAGGTTTGGCGGGCCGGTGCCAATGAAGCAACATTATTTGAATTCTCACGCGATGTGACCATCAACGGTCAACCGCTGGCGGCAGGCAAATACAGCTTTCATGTTATCCCGACGGCGACCGATTGGACACTCATCTTTAACAAAGACGATGGACAATGGGGCAGCTTTAATTATGATGCGGCCAAGGATGCACTCCGTGTAAAGGCAAACATTGAAAAAGGAAATTTTGCCGAATCAATGTCCTATACATTTGGCGACGCTACACACAATGCTGTAGATGTGGTGATCGCCTGGGAGAACGTTCAGGTACCTTTCAATATCGGCATCGGCGATATTCACACGCGCGTTCTTTCTCAAATTCGCGAAGCAATGAAAGCAAAGTCCGGAGCCGAACAGGTTCCGTTCCTCAATCAATTTGCGAACTACGCAGCTACCTTCAAGCTGAAGGACAATCTGGATGAAGCAATCAAGAATATCGATGCCTCGATAGCTGTTCGAGAAACGTTTTCAAATACTTTCACAAAAGGACGCTTGCTTGCGGAGAAAGGAAACTACGCCGAAGCTGTAAAACTGGGTGAAAAGTCACTGCAAATGGGAGCCGCATCAACACCGCCGGCAAACCCGAATTTCCTCGATTTTATTCGTACGAATGTGAACGAATGGAAGACTAAGTTATAGAACCTGGATAGTTTAATCGTCTTTAGGAAGATCACCCCAACAAACTTGCTCGCACGGGTTTGACGGGGTGATCTTATTGTTTTAATATTCTTATTGAAATTGATTTTCACTTTTATCAATACGTAAATTAACGATCTTCATGCTAGACAGAATTAATTCAGGTATCACCACGAAAGCACCGGCATCAGGTGAAAAACGGATCACGGTTGAGGTAGCGGATGATCTGGCGACCATCAAGTTTGCGACCTTTGCTGAAGGCCTCGGTTGGTGCGTTCAGAAAACGATCAAGGTCGATGCGGACATGCTTGATCTTTTGGTCGGATCGCTTTCAGAGGCACAAGGAAAGATCATTCGGTGCGATGATGCGATACTTTCAGCGGAAACTTTAGAGTTCTAATAAAATTAACAGAAAATAAAAAGGGCCCGATGCGGAAAAGCATTCGGGCCTTTTTAATTTATTGATCTTTTTACTAGCTAACCTCTCGCAAAACAATACGTTCGGAGCCGGCCTTTGCGGTTCGCTCTGAAGTAAGTTTCTCCAGTTCTTCGATGTGCATTTGCTCATCTGCGATCTGGCCCTCGATCCAGAATTTCTGAGGCAGGTCACTGTCGTCGCAAGCCGCCCAGGCTGCCATATAAGCCGCCATTGCTTCCCTTTCCAGTTCAAGGTCCTGTTTCAGCATTTCATCAATGCTGACCGATTGACGGATCATTGCGGGCTCGACTGTAGGAATGCCCCCAAGAGCGACGACCTTGTCGCCGAGCACTTCGGCATGGTCCTGTGCTTCTTCAGCCTGATCTCGAAACCAATCCTTGAACACTTCACGATCCTTTCCTGTAACCAGATAGCTGTGCTGTGAATATTGGATTACACCAGCCAACTCGTAAGAAAGCGCTTTATTCAGATTTTCGACCAATTCTGCTCTTGCCATAAATTCCCCCTGACCCGGCCCAAACCGCGTCTGAATATAGAAATATTAGCACCCGACACCATTTGTGTCAAGCTAAGTCGTTTATTTTCAATTACTTAGAAATGAATTGCAATTTCAGTTTCAGGCCGAAACGTCCAAGGTCCAATGTCAAAATGTCCAAGGTCAAAAGATCTTCGACATTGGACATTGGACATTACGACGTTGGACCGAAGTTTAAGTGATCGTGCCGCCATCGACCGTGATAACCTCGCCGTTCATGTAGGAATTACGCGGACTGACTATAAAAGCGGCGAATTCGGCAAGTTCTTTGGGTTCGCCAAGTCGGCGGAGCGAGACCCAGTTTTCGTGCGCAGCGAGCAGGTGTTCGGGGAGAGTGTTGCCGAGATCGGTATCAAAAATTCCGGCTGCGATCGCGTTTACGGTTATGCCGAAATTGGCTGCTTCGCGGGAAAGACATTTGGTAAAACCGATCATCGCAGCTTTTGAGGTCGCATAGTGGACCGAAGTTGGAAGAGCACGAATAGCGCCGATGCTGGTGATATTCAATATCGTTCCGGCACGCTCGCGGATCATCTGTTTATAGAAGGGTTTTGTAACGGCGAACAAGCTGTTCACATTAGTATCGACGACCCAATCCCAGCTTTTGTCGGTTGTCGTCGCGAAATTGTCCGGCTTATTGACCGCGGCATTATTAACGAGAATGTCGATCGAACCCCATGCATCGCGTATCTCTCGCGCGATGTGCTTCATCCCGAAGCGGTCTGTCACGGAGACCTTGTATGCCAAAGCCTTTCGGCCAAAACCTTCGATGACGGATTTCACATTTTCGGCGAGATCATCGTTGCTGTGGTAGTTAAAAGCAACGTCCGCACCTTCGCGGGCGAAAACTTCGCACAAAGCGGCTCCGATGCCGCGGGTGCCGCCGGATACAAATGCACGTTTACCTTCAAGTAAAAGACTCAATTTCGATTCTCCAGGCTGATCCAGTTAGGAAATACAAAAAATAAGGTTAAATAAAACAAGTGGAACTGACAAGTTTGAGATAGGAAAATAATGACGGCCAATGAACTTAAGCCGCCGCGGCCTCTTTTTCGAAGATCTCATCTTTCGGAAGAAGCGCCGCGATCTCGCGGATAATGTATTCGGTAGAACCCGGCACGGATGCTCCAATAGTGGCAGCTCGAAGGGCAGAATAACGCTCGGGGTCGTTGGCAAGCTCACGGATCGTCGGGACGATGTCAATAGTTCGTTCGAGCATAATTCCGGCACCGCGCCTGGACAAGAATTTGACGGTTCCGGCTTCCTGAGGCATCGGCGGCGTGGTCAGATCAGCAATTATCGGCAGACGGCATGCAAGAGCCTCGAACGTGGTCAATCCGCCAAGCTTTGAGACCATAACGTTTGCCGACTGCATCAATTTTTCGATCTCGTCGGAATACCCGATCACCTTTACAGGAAACATTGCATTCTTTGCTAATTTCTCAGCCTCGAGCCGAAGATCTTCGTTCTTTCCTGCGAGGAAGATCGCCTGAATATCGAGTTCGCCGCGAACCAGCTCCTTAAAGATCTTTGGAATATTCCCGCCGCCTATCCAGCCCGCATTTACGAATACCGTGAATTTCTCCGGATCAAGTCCATATGCCTTTCGGGCGTCCTGTGCGACGGATTCACTGACCTCGTGAAACTTTGGATCGACGGGAAGTCCGGAGATCTTTATCTTGCTTTCAGACACACCGTAATCGATAAGCTGCTGACGGGCGTCTTCATTTGCGACGAGATAAAGCGAAACATCGTCGCAGGCCCAGCCTTTCCAAAAGCCGTAACACGGATCGGTGACAACGGTCACAAGGGGTATCTGGTCAAGAAGATTTAATTCTCGCAAGATCCGAGCAAATATATGCTGCGTTAGCGGATGGACGCTTACGACAATGTGAGGACACCATTTCTCGAACGAAGCTTTTAGCGGAACGATGCACCGCCGCATGAAGAATTCGTGCTGTTCGGGACGAAACCTGTTGACTGCCCAATACAGATACTTCATCCAACTCTGTTTATTCCGGAGTATCCAGTTGTAAAGCCAGACGAGTTTATCTGTAATATGGTGCGATTCTTCGATCGCCTTAACAATGCGGACCACAGCCGATTCGCCTTGCCAAAATTTCTGCAAGCCATTCGACAAAACCTGCGCAGCAGAGCGATGCCCGCCGCCGGTGTCGGATGAAATGATGAGAATTTTTGGCGTGTTGGGCATTTCTTAGGCAACGGTGCCTTAAGCTTTCAATGCAACTTCCCTTGCGGCGGCAAAGCCCATTTCCTTTGCGGCTTTTTTCATTTGGCCTTCGAGTTTTTTGATCTTGATCAAATGGCCCGGATTGAACGGCAGCGACGGATAGTAGCAATTCGACTCGTGCGTGCAGTGGCAACCGGCTCCGGCTTCCTTGCGCCGTTCCTTCATCAGATCGGTCTTCCATGCGGCCTGGAAATTCCAATCGTAATCGCGAAGGTTCAGCACGTCCGGCTTGTTTTCGCATGATGAAAGCACACCGTTGTCATATATGACCGCGCCGGCGCTTCCGGCATAACACTTCAATTGTGCCTTGTTCTCTTCTTTCGTTTTGGCGATCAGATCGTGCATATACAGATCGACCGCTGCCTTAAAGAAGCCCGATTTGCCGCCATAATTATTCTTCAGCGCAGCGTTCTTGGTGTCGTCCAGGATCATCTGCGAAAGCTGCTGATAGCGCTTGTGGTCGAATTCCAATTCTTTCGGATCGGCAGACGGCGGACGAATGTAATTGATGTTGACCTTGTCCGGCTTGAGGTCGTATTTCAGAAAATCGTACCAATCAAAGATCGTGTCCTCATTCGAATGCATCACGCAGGTGCATGTCTGAATATCGAGCTGCGGATATTGCTCACGCTTCATTTGCTGGAGCGTACGGGCAGTATGGATCGCCTTGTCCCAGCTTCCCTCTTTGCGGCGGATCTTCTCATGAGCATCCTTCATGCCGTCAATACCCAATGCGACTGTCACATTTAGATTCGGGCATTCGTCGAGTATCTGCGTTACGTCCTGAAAGATCCGTTGATGGATCTGTCCGTTCGACATCAGGTAAACGGAATCGAGCTTATTGTTCTCGTAAAACGACCTTACGATCTGCGGAAGGTCTTTTCGCGTAAACGGCTCGCCGCCCGCAAGCACGAGTACGCCAAGGTTTCCGCCAAGCGTTTCGGAGATCTTCGCGATCTCATCAGCCTTCATTTGCAGCTTTTTGCGCGGCCGGTCGTCAAGCTCTTCAGTAAAAAAGCAATGCGTGCAGCGCATGTCGCAAACGCTGGTGACCAAAATATTTAAAAATACGGGCGAGATCGGTTTGCCAACAATAATGCTGGCATATCGCTTAAATATCTCGCGGGTTGTAAAATCCATGAAGTCCATAATAATTCTAATCTAGCCAAATTATCGCTTTTTTGATCCTAAACCGTTGAATGATCATAACGCTTGGATGCAAAAAAGAACGATAAACTCTTACTTTTCTCGAAAATCAATATTAATACAATCACCCACAAGAACGAGCACAAAATTTTTACTCACAGGCAACCAATAATGATACAATAATGTTCAAAACCAAACCACTAAGCAAGGAGCTGATCAGGGAATGAACATATCGCTTTTAGTGAAACGTAAGTCGCTGCGGCGAAACCTTCTGATCGTAGTTTCGCTGATCATTGTCGTTACTAGTTCGATAGCAATTGAAAGACCGGCATTTTGTTTAACTTGTCCAAACCCGCCTGGTGAATGCACTTCAAGTGACCAATGTCCACTTAACCATAAGTGCGACGGCGTTCTTTGTGAATGCGTTTGCGAATGTCCCGACCCAGTAAGCGGATTTTGCCCAGGCAACTGTAGTTAGGATTTACTTGAATTCAATGGAAGCTATCTATAGCAATTGATGAAGTGATGTTTACTTTACTGCGTTCGTTCATGCTGTTGGTTGCGACCCCCGCGGTAAGTGTTTACTGCCAGATCGTGAGCCCTTCGCCGCCGCCGGAAGTTCAGCCAGACATAATCCGAGTCAATTCAAACTTGGTTGGAGTCGAGGTCTTCGCGATCGATTCCAAAGGTAGACCTTTGACCGATTTAAACGCTAATGAGGTTGAGGTTCGTGTTGACGGCGTTCGCCATGAACTTCGTAGTTTAACCCTGATAACGAGCCCGGTTCGAGATACTTCGAAACGAGTTAAAAGCAAAGAAACTGAGAAGATTGGGCCAATTGGTCAATCGATCCCAATTGAAAACTCCCCTCCGAAACGATGGATTTCTATCGTTTTTGACGATCTTTCGATCTCGTTCGAGAATGTTGAATGGGCGAAAAAAGGTCTTTCGCGGTTCATCGCTGAAGACCTCTCACCGGGCGACCACATATCTATAGTCACCACTAGTGGAATTTATTCCGGACAGCTTCCCCATTTTACTAACAACAAGGAGTTCCTGTTCGCCGCGATTAGGAATTTGCGCTTTAATCCGTCAGGTCACGCTGGTATAACGTCGAATCGTGCCTTTCAGAGCACTCCAATGGAACGGGCTAGGGCGGCGGGAGCCAATATCTCACAAGAAATGATAGATTCCGATAAAAGACGGGACCGTGAAATTCTTGAGCAGCGTGAAGAGATCATTTCCATGCGATCGATCGAAGCGGTTAAAAAGGTCGTCTCGGACCTCGATGTGGTATCTGGCCCAAAATGTGTATTCCTACTCTCTGATGGATACAGGTTGATCTCAAGGAGTCTAAACGGATTCGACGGAGAGTCTCCCCTTGCTAAACCAGTCAAAGACTTAATTAAAGCAGCGAATATGGCGTCGGTTTCGATCCATACTTTTGATACGGGCGGTCTCCGGAATTCAGGATTTACATCGGAAGATGAAACAACGGTTGCTCGCCTATGGCGACCCGGAAAAGGCGGGACTGTCATCAACTCTCACGATGAAAAACTCAGGGAACGTCGTGAGCGGATCGAGCAAAAGCAGGACGGACTCAAAGAGATCGCAAAGAGAACCGGTGGTACAGCGAGACTAAATTCTAATGACCTGGAATCCGGGCTATCGAATGCGTTCAGGGCCAACAGTTACTATTTTCTATATTTTGAACCAGAAAATGATATACGCCCCGAGGGTGGACGCTTAGAGATAAAGGTAAACAGAGCAAACGTGACAATTCGCCATCGAGAAACCGTGTTTCGTGAGCGAAGCGTGAGTTCCGCCAGTTTTGACTTTGGTGATCCGATGCGATCGCCTGTCGAGGGAACAGATTTTCGTGTGAATGTTAGACCCCTGTTTGCTCGGGATGATGCAACTGGAAGTTTTCTACGCGTTTTGGTCCACGCGTCGAAGCTCGGTCCAAACAAGCTGATAAATCCGAGTCTTAAAGTTATGCTGGCATGTTATGGCGTTGATGGAACTCAGATCTACGTTGGCGAAACTACTCCAGGCATACCGAATACCGAAAACTCTAACGAATATCCCGGTTTCTATGCGACCTTCCTTGTGCCTGTTTCAGTCACCGGTTTGGTTCACGTCCGTGGATTCGTTCTCGATCCTGAGTCGAAAGAATATGGTTCAGCAAGCAGCTATGTTTCTGTTTCTAAGCCGGAGAGCGGTCAGTCCGTGCTTTCTAGCATCGTCTTAGACCGGATTTCAAATATTCCATTCAGCGATGAAGATTTGCAAGACAATAAGACGATTCAGCAGAGTTCTTTGGAGGCGAATCTTAACCGGGAATTTAAGATTGGCGAGACAATAGTTTTCGCAATAGCGAACTACGACAATCGATCCGAAAAGAAAACCGACGGCAATCTGATCTTGGTAAACCTTCTCAAGGACGATAAGAAATATAGAGAACTCTATCGTGGCCCCTTAAATCTATCCACAGCCCATAGAGGCGAGATCCAGCTTACAAACGATTTCCCTGTCGGCTCCTATCTGCTTCACATTGACCTGGTCTCACCTACCGGGAAATCGATGCCAAGTGCTGCACAGGTTATTGATTTTGAGGTTGTAGATTAGTAGATCCATTCCAATTTGCCCATTTTGACTATTTTTGGCCGTCTCGGTTAGATTGGACTTGTGTATAAAAGGATCTACCTCGATAACAGCGCAACGACCCAGATCGACCCAAAAGTGCTTGAGGCGATGATGCCGTATCTGACCGAGAAATTCGGCAATGCGTCGAGCATCCATTATTTTGGGCAGGAAACGCGGTCGGCTGTCGACCGTGCGCGACATCAGGTTGCCGCACTTTTGAATGCTCGCCCGGCTGAGATCGTGTTCACGTCCGGCGGTACTGAATCAAACAATTTGGCGATCAAAGGTCTCGTCGGATCCCGTGTCGAAAGTTCGCACGTTATTATCAGCTCCATAGAACACCCCGCGGTCAGAGAGGTTTGTTCAGACCTTGAGAAACACGGCTGCGAGGTTACGTATTTGCCGGTTTATCAAGAAGGCATCGTGCGGATCGACGATGTGCGTAACGAAATTCGTGACAATACTGTCTTGATATCGATAATGACCGCGAATAACGAGATCGGAACGCTCCAGCCGATCAATGAGATAGGTCATTTTGTAAGAGAACTCCGCACAAGCGGGCAAAAAATCTGGTTTCATACCGATGCTGTTCAAGCCGCAGGCAAGATGAAATTAGACGTCGAAGAGATAGGCTGCGACCTGCTTTCGATCTCCGGTCACAAGATACACGCGCCCAAAGGCATCGGTGCTCTTTATGTACGTCGCGGAACGCGCCTGCAAACGCAGAACATCGGCGGACGGCAGGAACGCGGCATTCGCGGCGGCACCGAACCGGTTGCTCAGATCGTCGCGCTCGGCGAGGCCGCAGACATTGCGGCGAATTCCCTGTCGGTTATAGACGTGCGTGCCCGAGAACTGCGGGATAAATTAGAGGACAGCATTCTTGAATCTATTCCCGACACCGACATAAACGGCGACCGGGAACGGAGACTTCCGAATATCTCAAATATCTCGTTCGCCGGCGTCGAAGGCGAAGGCTTGCTGATAAATCTTGATATGAACGGCATCGCCGTTTCGACCGGGTCAGCGTGTTCATCGGGTTCGATCGAACCATCACCGATCATCAAAGCCCTCGGCCGCGACGACAGCGCTGCTCGCGGTGCCATCCGATTCAGTCTTGGACGGTTCAACACCGATGAGGACATTGACAAGCTGCTTGTTGTCCTACCTGAGGCCGTCGGCAACCTTCGCAAATTGTCGTCCGGCGTGGGGAATTGATCTATGTGGCGGGAATTTCAGATAATAGCGTTATTTTGTCGGACACCGCTGCACATCGAATGAAAAAGCTGCCGGGAAACTAATCTCCCGACAGCTTGATTCTTATTTTCAACAGTTTATCGTTCCGGCGACGGAGAAGGCGAAGGTTCAGCTCCTCTCTTCTTTAGCTGCGGTGGAGCATCTGAAGAGCTCGATGAACCCGCGGGAGCATCCGGATCGGCATTCGGGTCTGCAGGCTGCCGCTTTTTCAGAGTCGGACGGCCATCGGTCCCGTCTTCGTCAAGGTCGCCTACAACTCCGGCTCGAGCATTCGTAAGCTTGAGCAAATGAGCCTTTACGCGTTGAAACTCGGAAGTGCTGATCACATATTCTTCACGTTCAGGAAATCGTGCCACAAGCTCAAGGCTGGCGTCCCTGCGGTCGATCGACTGTGGATGAGTTGAAAAGATCTTTGCAAGAGTTCCCGGCTTTTTCTTGTTCTTTTCGTTCAGCTTCTCGAACATCGTTGACATTCCGAGCGGATCATAACCGGCAGCATATAAATATTGAACGCCCAGCGAATCGGCCTCGCGTTCAGCACTACGGCTAAACTGAAGAAAGCTCAATAGTTGGCCAAAACCACCCGCGTTTTGGGCAACAGCCCCGGCGATACCGCCGCCAAAGATAATGGTCGCAAGAAGGCCATAGTTTATCGCCTGAAGCTTGCCTTGATTTTCCATTGCGTGGCGGGCAGCGACGTGAGCGATCTCGTGTGCCATAACGCCTGCCAATTCAGATTCATTGTCCGCAGCCAGGATCAACCCCCGGTTAACAAAGAAGAATCCGCCCGGCAGGGCAAAGGCATTTACCTCGTCGCTGTCGATCACTTTGATCGTAAACGGGATCTTTGCGTCAGAATGAAGAACCAAATTCTGCCCAACCCGGTTTATATACTCAGTTACCAGCGGATCTTCGACCAATTTGGCTTGCTGTTCAACTTCCAAAGCCAACTGACGGCCCAGAGCTATTTCCTTTGACTGCGAGCCTCCGAGCCACCCAAAGAGCTTGTCAGAACCGCTATTGATCTTTCGTTTGCCAATTTGTGAAGGGTCTTCCTTTACCGACAGGGCTTTTACCGTTTGCGCGGCAGGTGTTGCCGCGGCCTTTGGCTTCTTCGCGCTGGCTTTATTTTTATCATCTTTCGCCTGAGCGGATAGCGTAGCAGGGATTATCGCGATCGAACCAAACACCATTAACCAAGACAGCGTTATAGCGGCCGAACGCCTTAAGAGATCATTGAACATCATAGCCTCCATGGATCCTGAGAGCATTTATCAAAAATGGTAACGTTTTCCTTACCTTTAAGCAATGACTTTTTGATGCACGTTCGCTGAAAATAGTTTGCACGGTAACTTCTTTGCACGGTAACTTCTTTGTAGTTACAAAAATCGGCCGGCCGCGGCACTGATACCACCCTCAAGTTTCCCGATCAAGGACAGGGAACGATCAGGAACAAAAAATCATCGGACAGTGCTTGACCATTTTCTTTAGGTTCGATACCCTAAACGTTCGCTTTCTTGCGAAAAAACCTATTAGTGTGGGTGATTATGAGTACTTATTTTCCAAGTGGCAAAGACCTTGTCAATGGACGGCAATGGTTTGTGGTCGATGCAAAGGGCAAAACGGTCGGCAGGCTTGCCACAGAAGTCGCACGTATCTTGTCCGGAAAGAACAATCCTGAATGGACACCGTTCATGGATATGGGCGACCACGTCGTTGTTATCAACGCAAAGCATGCTGTCTTCAAAGGCTCGAAGAACGACCAGAAGCTTTATCGCCGACACACCCTTTATCCGGGCGGCCTTCGTGAGACGTCAGTAAAGGATATGTTCGATAAGACGCCGGAACGCGTGATCGAACTTGCAGTCAAAGGCATGCTGCCGAAAACAAAGCTCGGCAAGGCAATGGCCAAGAAATTAAAAGTTTACGCAGAGGCCGATCATCGGCATTCGGCTCAGAAGCCGGAAGCGTTGGAGATCGCTACCAAGTAAAGCAGAAATGTGACTATCATTCAGTTCTCGGTTTTCTGGGATCTGAAATTTGAGATCTGAGATTTAAGAATATGGCAGATATTCAGTATTACGGCACCGGCCGCAGAAAAACTTCGACCGCACGCGTTTATCTTCGTCCCGGCACAGGCGCTATCAAGGTAAACAGCCGCGATTTCGAGAATTATTTCCCGAATGAAGCGCTTCGAATGATCATTCGACAGCCGCTGACGCTTACCGATACGATCGGCAAATTCGATATTCTTGTGAATGTCGATGGCGGCGGCCAGGCGGGCCAGGCTGGTGCAGTTCGTCACGGGATCACTCGTGCATTGATGGAATTTAACGCGGACCTTCGTCCGTCGCTAAAAAAGGCTGGACTCGTTACCCGCGACCCGCGACAGAAAGAACGTAAGAAATACGGTCAGAAGGGCGCTCGTGCACGGTTCCAGTTCAGTAAGAGATAGATATTTGGACGATGGATGCATAACGGTGAATGCCTTTTGTTATTCACCATTCATTATTCGACATTCATCATTTCTTTAAATCCATCGCCGGAATACCTTGGTTTATAGATGAGTTTCCGGCGAGTACAAAAACCAGTAAATTAGGAGATAAAATTTTGGCAACAGTTACGATGAAAGAACTCCTCGAAGCCGGAGTTCACTTTGGACATCAGGTCCGCCGTTGGAATCCGAAGATGAAAGAATACATCTTCGGTGAACGCAACGGTATTTATATTATTGACCTTCAAAAGACCCAGAAGCTTTTCCGCGACGCACTCGGCTATGTGCAGGAATCGCTGGCGGAACGCCCAAATCAAAAGGTCTTGTTCGTTGGAACCAAACGTCAGGCTCAGGACGCAATCAAAGAGGAAGCCGAACGCTGCGGACAGTTTTATGTCAACAACCGCTGGCTCGGTGGTCTTCTGACAAACTATCAAACAGTTCAGAAATCGATCAAAAAGCTTATAGAGATCGAAGCGATGCGTGAAGACGGCCGTTTCGAGATGCTCACAAAGAAAGAGCGTCTTAAGCTCGACCGTGAACACGAAGGCTTGATGAGGAACTTGGCCGGTATCAAAGAAATGGGCGGAATGCCGGATATGATGTTCATCATCGACGTCCGCAAAGAAGACATCGCGGTAAAGGAAGCCAACAAACTTGGGATCCCGATCGTCGCCGTCGTTGATACAAATTGTTCGCCGGAAGGCATCGACCACGTGATCCCCGGCAACGACGACGCGTTGCGTGCGATTCGGTTGTTTGCCTCGCGTATCGCCGATGCGATCATCGAAGGAAAACAGGTCGGCACCGAAGGCGGAACTGTCGCGGTGGCGGAAACCGAAGATGTAGAAGCTGAAGATCAGATCGACATTGCCGCAACTTTGGCTAAGGCTGGAATTTCCGATCCGGATGAAGAGGACGGCGGTATCGAGATCGAAGACGAAGCAGAAACGGTAAGTGCCGAAACTGATGCAGTTGAAGAAGCTGTTTCGACAGAGACCGAACCGGCCGCGGAAACTGCTATTGAACCGGTTTCGGAACCCGCAGTTGAAACCGCTGTCGAACCGGAACCGGCCGCCGAAGCCGTTGAAGGCCCCGAATCGTCAGAAGAGGAAACAAACGAGGCCGCAGCCAGCTAAGGTAGAATTTTCATAGTTTTGAAAGCGTGGCTATTTCCGTTCTCGGCAAATTGGCTACGCTTTTTTACGAACATTTAACAGTTTTTTATCAAGAGGTATATTATATGGCAGACATAACAGCAAGTGCAGTAAAAGCCCTGCGAGAAAAATCAGGCGCAGGAATGATAGATGTAAAGAACGCATTGGTCGAAGCAAACGGCGATGAAAATGCCGCGATGGAGATCCTTCGCAAGAAGGGCATGGCGACAGCCGGTAAAAAAGCTGGCCGCGTGACCGCTGAAGGCGTTGTAGGTTCGTACATCCACATGGGCGGCAAGGTCGGCGTTATGGTCGAGATCAATTGCGAAAGCGATTTCGTTGCCCGCGGCGAAGAGTTTCAGGCGCTGGTCAAAGATGTAGCGATGCACATCGCAGCATCTGATCCGCGATGCGTCAACCGCGATGAGGTTCCTGCAGATATTCTTGACAAGGAACGCGAGATCCTGATGGAACAGCTCAAGAACGATCCAAAGAACGCCGGAAAGCCCGACGACGTTCTTGCAAAGATCATCGAAGGCCGGTTGAATAAATATTACGAAGAAAATGTTTTGGTCGATCAGCCATTCGTGAAAGATCCGTCGAAGACCATCGGCGAACTCGTTGCCGAAAAGATCGGTTCGATCAAAGAAAATATTACGATCCGCCGCTTTACCCGTTACAAAATGGGCGAAGGTATCGAAAAGAAAGCAGACGATTTCGCGGCCGAGGTCGCGTCAATGGTCGGCTAGAACAGTGGTCAGTGGTCGGTGATCAGTAGTCAGATTCGGTAGATGCCAGTTCGAAGCTACAGAGAGTTGATCGCATGGCAGAAAGCGATGGAACTGGTTAAACTAGTCTACGACTTAACTGACAGTTTTCCATTCGAAGAGAGATTTGGTTTAACGATCCAGATGCGAAGGGCAGTTGTTTCGGTCGCGTCAAATATCGCAGAAGGACAAGGCCGTAATTCTACAAAGGAGTTTATTCATCATCTTTCCATCGCTTACGGCTCGCTTATGGAAACTGAAACGCAAACTTTGATCGCCGAAATGCGAGCCTATGTTACTGGTAACGAATCAAATATAGTGTTGGACAAATCAGCCGAAGTCGGTCGACTGGTGAATGGCTTATCAAATTCTTTGCGAGCAAAACTCGGAAGGACTGACCACTGAACGCCGTCCACTGACCACTGTTATGGAACCCGTTTTCAAACGCATTCTCTTAAAGCTCTCCGGCGAGGCCCTTATGGGCGGCCAGAACTACGGTATTGATACTGCCGTGGCCGAGTCGGTTGCTAAGGAGATAAAGGCGGTTCACGATCTTGGTGTAGAGGTTGCGATCGTTGTCGGCGGCGGCAATATTTTCCGCGGGGTTTCAAAATCTGCCGGGAACATGGACCGGACGGCAGCCGATTATATCGGAATGCTGGCAACGGTTATGAACGCCGTCGTTTTGCAGGATGCGATGGAAAAGCTCGATGTCTTCACACGGGTTATGTCCGCGATCGACATCCCGCAGCTTGCCGAGCCGTTCATCCGGCGCCGTGCGATCCGCCATCTTGAGAAAAAGCGAGTCGTGATCTTTGCCGCCGGAACCGGAAATCCGTATTTCACGACCGATTCCGCGGCCGCACTTCGCGCTTGTGAGATAGGTGCCGACGTTATCTTCAAAGCAACAAAAGTTGACGGGATATATTCGGCAGACCCGATGAAAGACCCGACGGCGGAACGTTACGAGAGGATCACTTATCAAGAGGTTCTCGAAAAGCACCTCAAGGTAATGGACGCTTCCGCGATCTCGCTTTGTATGGACAATGACCTTCCGATAATGGTCTTTAACATGAAAGAATCCGGCAATATTATAAAGGCTGCCGGCGGCGATCTTACTATGGGCACCCTGGTTTCGATGTCGAATACCGCGACCGGTGCTGCTTGATCCAACTTTGAATATAGAAAAATGAGTGCATCAGAAGTCATCAAAGAAACCCGGCCGAAGATGGAATCCGTGATCGAGGATTTCAAGCGAAAGCTTGCGAATGTGCGGACCGGCCGTGCAACCGTTGGACTGCTCGATTCGGTGTCCGTCGATTATTACGGAACGCCGACGCCTTTGAACCAGATGGCATCGGTAGCTGTTCCCGAACCGCAATTGATCACCGTTCAGCCTTGGGACATGTCGCAGCTCGGAGCAGTCGAAAAAGCTATTATCGCGGCCAATCTTGGCCTTAATCCTTCAAACGATGGAAAGGTCATTCGCCTTCCGGTCCCGCCGCTTAACGAAGAACGTCGCAAACAGCTTGCGAAACAGATCCACGAGATCGCCGAGGATCACCGTATTGCGATCCGCAATGTCCGTCACGCTTCGAACGATACGTTAAAGAAAATGCTTAAGGACAAGCTGGTTTCGGAAGATGAAGAACGAAGCGGATTGGACGATGTTCAGAAACTGACCAACGAATTTGTCGCAAAGGTTGATGAGCTATCGAAGAACAAAGAAGCTGAAGTAATGAGCGTTTGATACGCATTGCTTCAGATAAAATTCGAAAAGCCCGCGTCGGTCGATCCGAGCGGGCTTTTTCTTTTGGAGGATCTCAGGCTGTCACTTCTTCGCGTCTTCTTCCGCCTTATATTTATCCAGGTTCTTCTTAAATTCTGCGCAGGTCTTTGCGAGCTCGGCTTTGTCGGTCTTGTTCTCTTCGATGCTCTTTCGGAAGTTCTCCTTCATTTTGTTAAGCACCGTAGCTTTAATCGCTTTCGAAATGGCATTATCGTCCGGACTATTCATTTCACGGTCAAAGAAATCCATCACGGCATCGCATTCCGGGATCCCGATCCGTTCTTCACCCAAGACCGTATCAACAGCCCGATCTGTGGTGGTCTTGTCACCCGAACTAGGCTCGCTGGAAAGCGGATTCAGCCTGCCGCAACCAAGTACTAAGGCCATCAATGCTACAACAACGAACGTAAAAGCAAATTTGTTTTTCATGATATTTATCCTTGGGGGAGCCACAAAAGTTATGACGGACAACTACTCAATAATTTGCACAACGGGAATATGGCCGTCAAGCAGATTCGAGCTTCGCATATTTTTCGATCAACTTTTTCTGCCCGAATCCGGGGAAGCTGACCGTTAATTTTATATTGTCGCCGCTTCCCTCTCGCCGTAAAACAAGCCCTTTTCCATACTTCTCATGTCGAACGTGTGATCCGGGAACGAAGCCGCTGATCTCACGTGCCGGCGGTTCAGGTTTCTCCGACGCCGATGCCTTTAACCGCCCGAAATCGGTCAAACCCGGATCAGCATTTCCCGTATCAGTCGTTTCTGTTCGAGATTCACCGATCGAACCCGCCGATTCCCGCTTCTTGAAGAATTCCATCACGGCGTCAGCGCTGTTGTACGTTTTTCCCGTGTACAAGTTCTTAGGTTTTGGCCTCGGCAATTCGTCTCTCAACGCAGCGACCGCCATCTTGTTATTCCGGGTCGTCGAGCTTGATGCATATGAAAGCCAAGACGGGCCGTAGGAAAGGTCTTTTATCAACTCCATCGGCAGCTCATTCAAAAACTGCGAAGGTTCGGCAGCCATTTCTTCACCATATACCCTTCGCCGCATAGAATGTGTCAGATAAAGCGTCCGCTCTGCTCTGGTGATCGCAACATACGCCAGCCTACGTTCTTCTTCGAGTTCTTTCGGATCGTTGACGCTTCGCGAATGCGGGAAGATGCCGTCTTCGAGCCCAACAAGAAACACTACCGGAAACTCCAAACCTTTCGCAGAGTGGACCGTCATCAACGTAACTCTTGCGTCCCGGTCGTACTTATCCGTATCTGATGTGAGCGCGGCGTGGTCGATGAAATCGCGGGTTGACGCCTCAGACATTCGGTCATAATCGGCGGCGGCATTTACGAGTTCTTCAAGATTTTCAAGCCGAGCTTCGGATTCATCTGTGTTCTCCGATCGCAGCATAAATGAATAACCGCTGTCATCGATCGCCGCAACCACTACATCAGACACCTTTCGGTCGGTTCCCGCCGCTTCCGCCTGCTTTTTCTGTAGGCCTTCAATAATTTTGCGGAACGACCTGAAAGCATCTCTTGCTCGAATTGTCAGGCTCGAACTGAGCGGCTGATCCTCTGCCGTGATCGCATTGATCGTCTGCCACAGGGACATTCCGTTCTCTTTCGCTCTCGCCTGCAATTCATCGAGCGATGTCTTTCCTATCCCGCGAGGCGGCGTGTTCACCACGCGAAGAATTGCAATATCGTCTTCGGGATTCAAGACCAGTTTCAGGTAAGCGATCACGTCCTTAACTTCCTGGCGTTCGTAGAACGAAAATCCGCCGACGATGTTGTAATCGATCCGAGCCCTGCGAAACGATTCTTCGAACACACGCGACTGTGCATTCGTCCTATACAGAACGGCAAATCTAGAATTCTGATCGCGCCGCATCAGGTCTTCGATGGTCGAACAAACAAATCTTCCCTCGCCCTCGGCATCGCCGGATTGGAAATAAAATATTTGCTCGCCGCCCGGATTGGATGTCCACAGCTTTTTCTTCTTCTGATTTACGTTGTTGGCGATGATCGCATCAGCAGCGTCGAGTATCGTTTGCGTTGAACGATAATTTTGTTCCAGCAAGATCACCTTTGCATTCGGGAAATGCTGCTCAAAATCCAGAATATTTCTGATGTCCGCCTGTCGGAACCCGTAAATGCTCTGGGCATCGTCGCCGACCACACAAATATTCTGCTGCTTTTCGGTAAGGAATTTTATAAGCGAAAGCTGGAGCGGATTTGTGTCTTGATATTCATCGACCAGAATGTATTTGTATCTGTCGTTGTACTTTTCGCGCACCTCTGCCGAACCACGCAGCAATCGGACGGTCTTGATCAGCAGATCGTCAAAATCAAGTGCGTTCGCAAGCCGAAGACGCTCTTCGTACATCCGGTAGATCTTCGCGGTCGCTGCTCGCTTCTCATCCGTCTGCTCGATGCGCGAGGTAAATGCATCAACGCCTTCACCGCGATTCTTTGCACTGCTTATAGCTCCGCGAACGACACGCGGCTGAACCTGTTTTTCATCAAGCCCGAGGTCTTTGATGCAGGCTTTTATAACTTTCTGAGAATCGTCCGTGTCATAGATCGTGAAATTCCTTTTATAGCCTTCGTTCAGTTGTTCGATATCCTGACGAAGTATCCGAACGCACAAGCTGTGAAACGTAGAGATAAGCGGAAACGAATTCAGCTTTTCGTCCTTTAACAATTCGACGACTCGCTCACGCATTTCACCCGCTGCTTTATTTGTAAAAGTCACCGCAAGAATGTTGTGCGGAGCTGTCTTTTTTTCGGCGATCAAATAAGCGATCCGGACCGTGATCACGCGTGTCTTTCCCGAACCCGCACCGGCCAAGATCAGCAGCGGGCCTTCGCTCTCACGAACTGCCTCAGCCTGTTTGTCGTTCAGGTTCTCAAAAATATCTTGCATTATTAGGTTTACCTGACGAGTGCCTGAACTTCCTTGAATTTCGGGTGTTTCGAATCGGCCATCAATTCGAAAAGAGCCATTTCCATCGATGAAGGAACAGCACCGGCAAAACGCATTCGAGCGATGCCGGCCTCTCGGTCGTGCCCGTATCTTGATGCAGTACAATCGGTTAGAAGAAATACGTCGAATCCCGAATCGAGAAGGTCAAGCGTCGTTTGGGTAACGCAAACATGCGTTTCGATCCCGCAGATGATCACTTGCTTTCCGCCAGTTTGATCCAACGCCGAAAGAAATTCTCCGCTTCGGCTCGCGCTAAAGGTAGATTTTTCGATCGGTTCGATCTCGTCCGGCAAAGCGACTCGCAATTCCTCAACTGTCGAGCCGAGCCCTTGCGGATATTGCTCAGTTACAAGCATCGGTATGCCTAAGATAGAGCACCCGCGAACGGCGATCGACATTCGCGAAGCGATCGACGCAAACTCCGGTATCGCCGAGCGAAATGCTTCCTGCATATCGACCACGACCAACACACTTTCAGCTTCTCGAATTTTATTTACCTTGGTCATTTTCACTATTCGATACTTCAGATCGCGACTCTCGGCGAGCTTTACTCCGCATTTCCTTCCGGTATTGCCGGACAAAGAAAAAAACGGCAGCAAAGCTGACCACGAGGATCAAGATCATCATTGCCGCGATAAAATAGATCTCGGCAGTTTCGGAACCGGGCATTCTTCGAGTTTATTTACAGCAGGCAAAGGACGCAAGGCGAACACTTCGAAATAGGTCCTAATGGGGCGCTTCAGTGGTTGGGACCGGTTCGCTTCCGTTCTCGCCGATAAGTAAACGGCGGTATAACTCGGGGACCGTGCGAACCTTTTTCGAACTGTCTGTAACGATATGAAGTGTCTCGCCCTCGGCTATCAGCGTGTCGTCCGAGCGGCGAAGAAGTTCGTAAACGAAGCGGATCGAGCGGCTTCTCATCTCGGCGACTTTGACCCTTATGGTAATTATATCTTCGTAAAAAGCGCCGGATTTGTGACGAACATAGGTTTCCGCAACGACCATTAGGGCGTCATCGGCCTCCATTTGTGTGTAGGAAAATCCGCGTTCACGGCAAAGCTCGGTTCGGCCAGCCTCGAACCAGATGAGGTAATTAGAGTGATGGACGATGCCCATCTTGTCGGTCTCGGCATACCGGACGCGGATATCGGTTTCATGCCAGCCGTCCATAAGCAGTGGATAGTGGACAATGGAAAATGGACAATTCAGCCAGAGATCTGACTTGCAAATGGCAAGCGAGTCATAGTGCCTTTAGATCAGGAAAATACTCATGTCCACCTGCACATACCGGTTGACGCAAATCAAACGATCTCCGAGTCAAAGAGATTGTCCACTGTCCACTATCAATTGAAAAGTTGGCTGGGAGACAGGGATTCGAACCCCGATAGGCAGATCCAGAGACTGCAGTCCTACCATTAGACGATCTCCCAGCGACAGTTTTAATTTACTTACCGCGGCGACACATTGTCAAATGAGGCAGGTTGCAGATTTCGCTAACGAAATGCAAAATAAAGGTTTATGCTGACCGATAAAGAGATCATTAACAATCGGCACGCTTTCCACGAATATCATATTCTTGATAAATTCGAGGCGGGCGCGGCCCTGTTGGGCACCGAGGTCAAGAGCATAATGGCGGGCAGGATCCAACTTAAAGATTCGTATGTCGCGATCAAAGATAACGAGGTTTGGCTGTTAAATACCCATATCTCGCCCTATTCCCACGGAAATAAGCAGAACCACGAACCGCTCCGAACGCGAAAGCTCTTGCTGCATCGAAAAGAGATCGAAAAATTGCAGAAAGAGACAACGCAGAAAGGAATGACTTTGGTCGTAACTGCGATATACTGGAAGAACGGCCGTATAAAGTTTGAGATCGGTGTCGCAAAGGGCAAGAAGCTTTACGACAAACGCGAAACGGAAATGCGAAAGACGGTCGAGAAGGAAACCAAGCAGCAGTTGAAAGAAAAAGATAGATAAGTTATAGATATAACAGCTATTTGCGGACGTATAAAATAAACTTATAAACTGAGGTAATAGATGGAATTTCAGGGAATTTCTGCCGGCTTTCCCGAAGCCGGAGTTGAAGCACTAGTAACCGTTGTCTTTAAGGGCGAGAAGCCGAATTCGGCGGACCTTAAGGATCTCGATTCTCTCACCGGTGGCCAGATCGCTTCGGCGATGAAATCAGGCGAATTCAAAGGCGATCTAAATGAAACGCTTTATTTGCGGCTGACCCCTAAAGGAAAGCAGAAAGCTTCGAAGCTGCTGCTTGTCGGTGTCGGTGATCGAAAGGATTTCAAAGCGCCTGCTGTCGCCGTAGCATCCGGTTGTGCGACCCGCTTTCTAAGGAAAGCGAACGTAAAGTCCTTTGCGATCAGTGCTCGTCACGAAGATGCGGTTGCCGCTGCACAGAACGCCGTTCAGGGGTCCATTACCAGCCAGTTCGAACTAGATAAATACAAGACGAAAGATAAAAACGATAAGTCCGTGGATAAGGTCGTCGTCTATGTTGACGGTGCAAAAGCCGCGGATCTGAATAAGGGCATCGCTCGGGGAACGGCCATCGGCGATTCGATGAATTTCACCCGGGATCTCGCCAATGAACCGCCGAATATACTTCAGCCGACAGAAATGGCTAAACGGGCTCAGGCGATGGCGAAAGAGACCGGCCTGAAATACGAAGTGCTCGACGAAGCCAAAATGAAAAAGCTTGGCATGGGGTCTTTCCTGAGTGTTTCACATGGATCGGAACAGCCCGGCAAGATGATAGTTCTTCGCTACACCCCGGCGAAAAGCACCGCTAAGAAAGGCGAGTTGCTTGCACTTGTAGGAAAAGCGATCACATTCGACACGGGTGGCATTTCACTTAAACCCGGCGACGGAATGGACGCGATGAAATACGATATGTCCGGCGGGGCGACCGTTCTCGGTACGATGCGGGCGATCGCATTGCTCAAGCCGTCGATCCCGGTGATCGGCGTTGTAGCAGCCGCTGAGAATATGCCGGACGGGCGTGCAAGCAGGCCAAGTGACGTTGTAACAGCTATGAACGGCAAGACGATCGAGATATTGAACACCGATGCCGAAGGCCGTCTGGTCCTGGCGGATGCAGTGGCATATGCCGAATCACAAGGTGCTACGCGGATCGTCGATATGGCGACCCTTACAGGCGCCGTGATCATCGCTCTTGGCGAACACAATACCGGCATTATGGGCAACGACCAGGCCTTGGTTGATGAGATAGTCGCCTGCGGCAAGGAGGCCGGCGAGGGCTTTTGGCAATTGCCGCTCGGCAAGGAATACAGCAAGCAGATCCGGTCCGATATTGCGGATATCAAGAACATCGGCCCGCGTGGAAAGGCAGGCACCATTATGGGAGCGGTGTTCATTCAGGAATTCGTTGATAAGGCCAAATGGGCCCATTTGGATATCGCAGGGACCGCATGGGCGGATGGCGTAAAACCTCATCAGGCAAAAGGCCCGACAGCCGTCGCGATCAGATCGCTAGTCAACTTAGTCGAACGTTCGCAATAGACTTTCATTTAAATTCGATCTACTATGGGCTGGTATTTATATCAGCCCTTTCTTATTTTTGGCAATTTTATTGAACCTATTACGTCTTGATATCCGAGGTGTTTCTATCCTTGGGACGTTTACCATAAACGATCTTTGTTCGCCGCGATCCAAAACCTATGCAGAAGAATTTTATAAATTTGGTGATAGCATTCGGAGCACTTTTCCTTGTCACGGCTTGCTTCTGCCGATCAGATAGATCCGGCACATCCACGCTCGGTGACCGGCCATCAACTGCTTCGAACCGTCCTGCTTCGGACTCGCCCGGTGACGGCAAGAATTCCAAGTCGGACCGCGGCGATTTTCAGGTCGAATATACCGAAGTTTCGACCCCGCGATATGTTGAGATCGACAAGCAGGTAAAAGAGGAGAAGTTATTGGAAGACGCCGCCGACCGTCTGAACAAGGCACTTGCCCTGCCGCACGACATCACGATGCGGACAAAGGACTGCAACGACGTAAATGCTTACTTCGACCCGCGCGATAAATCCATCACGATGTGCTATGAACTGATGGAATACTTTTACAAGATCTTCAAAAGCGACGGCAGATCAGACGAAGAATCGTACGAACAGATGTTCGCCGCGGTGCGGTTCGTTTTTCTTCACGAGATAGGACACGCATTGATCGATGCCTATAAACTGCCGATAATGGGCGGCGAAGAGGACGCAGCGGACCGTTGTTCTGCATTCATTAATCTGAAAGAGCTCGGCCAGGAAGGCGTCGATGCAGTGTTTGCTGCCGCCGAAGCTTTTCAGATCGAATCGAAAAGATCAGCAACCGCGAAACGCAATCTCGCCGACGAACACCTTCTATCGGAGCAGCGTTTTTATAATTCCCTATGCATGATCTACGGATCAAACCCGACGAAATATTCGAATATTCTAACCCGCGGCTTTCTGCCAAAGGAACGCGCCGTCCGATGCCCAACGGAATACCAAAAAACGGTCGATAGTTGGATGACGCTTCTCGAACCGTGGCGAAAGACCTAACGAAAAATTATGAAACGAAATCTAGTAAATATGATATTTGCAGCAGCCGCACTCTTAGCGGTCGGACTAGCATGCGGCGGCAGCGCCGGATCGGGTGACGAAAAGCAGGCGGGGCCTGAGTTCGTCGGTGCCTGGGCCGCAGCCGATGGCTCGACAATTACCATCCGAGCCGACGGCAGTGCGGATTATAAGATCGGCGGCGCGTCCGTCTCCGGCGGCAAGGCATTGGTCAGCGACAATGACAAAACACTGCGTATAGCGTTGCTCGGCATGGGCTCTCCGATGAAGATCGACAAGGCACCGGCAAATGACGAAATGACGATCGATGGCGTCGTGTATAAGAGATCGGGGGGCTCGACCACGACCGAAAAGGCCGAGGCTCCTTCGAAAGACAAGCTGCAGACTCTCGTCAAAACATCGTTCCTCGAATTTGGCGACGCCGTTCAGGCTGAGGATTTCTCTGATTTTCACAAGAAAGTAGCCAAAGTTTGGCGTGATTCATCGACTCCGGAAAAGCTGGATGAGGCTTTCAAGGTCTTCACCGAAAAAAAAGAGATCTATAATTTCAACAAGGCCGTAGCTCCGCTTGATGCGACGTTCTCTCCGGACCCCAAGATCGACAAGGTGCAAGGAATGGATGCCCTTATCGTAAAAGGCAGCTATCCGACCAAACCGCAACAGGCGAATTTTGAATTCAAATACGTCATGGACGACGGCATCTGGAAACTGATCGGCGTCAACGTCAAGGTCGGCGGCCAACTTTAAGATATACGTCAGGTCTGCAAAGGTGCGGCGATCGTGTCGCACCTTTGATTTTGCCGTTCGACACCGATAAACTAAACTTTTATGAAAATTCATGAATATCAGGGCAAAGCCCTTTTGAAAGAATACGGGGTGCCGGTTCCGCGTGGGATAGTTGCACGAACCGCCGATGAAGCCGAAGCAGCCGCGAAAGAACTCGGCACTGACATCGTCGTCGTCAAGGCACAGATCCATGCCGGCGGCCGCGGCAAAGGCGGCGGTGTTAAGCTCGCGAAATCGCCAGCTGAAGCCAAACAGATCGCAGCCGAGATGATCGGCATGCAGCTCATCACGCACCAGACCGGCCCCGAAGGCCAAGAGGTTAAAACGCTTCTAATCGAAGAAGGAATGCCGATAGATAAAGAATTTTATCTGGGCGTTACGCTCGATCGCGTGTCGGGCCGCAACACTTTCATGGCTTCATCGGCAGGCGGAATGGACATTGAAAAGGTCGCCGAAGAAACTCCGGAACTTATCCTGAAAGAAACGATCGACCCCTCAGTCGGGATGCGTCCATTCCAGGCTCGCAAGCTCGCATTCGGCCTCGGCATTCCGGCAGATCTCGTGAATCAGGCCGCCAAATTCATGTTGTCGCTTTACGAGGCCTTCGAGAAAATGGATGCCTCGATCGTCGAGATAAATCCGTTTCTGCTAACCAAGGACAATCGCCTGATCGCTCTCGATGCCAAGGTCAATTTTGACGACAACGCGATGTTTCGGCACAAAGATTATGCCGAACTCCGCGACCTGAACGAAGAAGAGCCGCTGGAGATAGAAGCCTCGAAATACGATCTGAATTACATCAAGCTAGATGGAAACATCGGCTGTATGGTCAACGGTGCCGGACTCGCGATGGCGACAATGGACATCATCAAGCTCGCCGGCGGCGAACCCGCGAACTTTTTGGACGTAGGCGGAGGTGCCTCGCAGGAACGTGTCGAACAGGCGTTCAAGATCCTCCTCGCCGATCAGAACGTCAAAGCCGTGCTGATCAATATCTTCGGCGGCATCGTCCGCTGCGATATGGTCGCAAGCGGCGTTGTAGCAGCAGCAAAGAACCTCGGCGTTTCGATCCCGATCGTCGCCCGGCTCGAAGGCACCAACGTCGAAGCCGGCCGCGAGATACTTTCAAACTCCGGCATCGGCATCATCCCCGCCACCGGAATGAACGACGCCGCCGAAAAAGTAGTAGCCGCCGCTGCTTAGATTTTGAGGCCTACTTACGCCTCGCCTAGAACCGTCTGTCGCCCCAGACGGTTTTTGCTTGCCCAAAAAGCAACCCTTTCCCCGTCTCGCCTCATCTTTAGCAATAGTTTTAGACACTACCTAACACAAAAAGGACAATAAAATGAATAAGATAGGGACAATTCTCCTAATAGTATCGGTGTGCGCTCTCGCGGCATTTTCACAAACCGCACGAACAACGCGGACGTCTGCGGCCAACGGCCTGCAAAGAACCGCTTCGGCCAGCAACGCGACCACATTGCCGATCCGACGCGTCATTCTTTATTCCAATGGCGTTGCCTATATCGAACGCCGCGGCATGGTAACGGGCAATGCCGAGGTCAACCTTTCGTTCAAACAATCGCAGATCGACGACGTTCTGAAATCAATGGTCGTCCTCGACCTCGGCCAAGGCCGGATCGGCGCGGTTTCGTATAATTCGTCGCAGCCTGCGTCGGCCCGCACGGCCGAGATCCCGTTCAGCATAGGTTCAGAATCTGAAGAAGGTAACGGACATTCCGGCGGATTGGCCGGGGTTCTTTCACAGCTGCAGGGCGCAAAGGTACTCGTCACGAGTACAAAAGGACCACACACGGGTTCGATACTCACGGTTGAGAAACGAGGCGCAACTAAGAAGGAAGACGACGAAGTCACCACTCTTCCATCTCATTACATGTTGGTCATCGCTTCCGATTCAGGCGAGATCACTGCGTTTGAGCTTTCAGATATTCGTTCGATCAAACTACTGGAAGAAGGCACGCGACGAAACATAAACGAGTTCGCCAACGCGACAGCTTCGACACGGCTTCGCGATGCAAAGACCATCTCCGTTTCGAGCAGCGGAAGCGGCTCCCGCGAAATGATCGTCAGCTACATCGTTTCAGCACCGATCTGGAAAACCACGTATCGAGTCGTGCTTGGCGATGACGGTAAACCGTTCTTTCAGGGCTGGGCGATCGTTGACAACGTAAGCGACGAAAGTTGGGAAAACGTCCAGCTTTCGCTTGTCTCCGGTTCGCCGGTTTCGTTCATCCAAAATCTACAAAAGCCACTTTATCGCTATCGACCGATCGTTCCGATCCCTGACGATCTAAATCTCGATCCGCAGATATATGACGCGGAAGGAGTTGGCACCGGAGTCGGATACGGTTCTGGATCTGGAATGGGTTCAGGACGCGGAACAGGTTACGGAAGCGGCACCGTTTCAGTTGATGGAGCGAGTTCCACATCAAACTTCATGTCGCTGCTTCCGGGAGCTACAACAAGCCTTAGCGATGCACTAAAGACCGAATCCGGAGGCGTGCAGACGGCCGCGACCGGAAATGAGCTTGGTGATCTGTTCGAATACCGGATCGATGCACCCGTTTCGGTCGAGCGCAACCGTTCGGCGTTGATACCGATCGTGCAGACCAATATGGAAGGGGAACGCGTTTCGATCTACAACGAATCGGCTCGCAAAGACCGTCCGATGGGCGGAATGATGCTGAGCAATACGACAGCTCTTACGTTCGAAGGCGGCAGCCTTACGGTTCTTGACCGCGATGCTTATGCCGGCGAAGCTTTGATGGAACGCTTAAAGCCGAAAGAGCGTCGGCTGATCTCCTTCGCACTCGATCTCGGCACTCGCGTCAGCACAAAATCCGAGACCGATCTTCGTCCTGTTCAATTGATAAAGGTCATAAACGGAGTTTTTCAGGCCCACTATTTCCGCCAGGACGCGAAGACATACACGCTTAGTAACCATACCGATAGGGTCAAGACCGTTTACATCGAACATCCTCTGCGAGACCGTTGGGGCCTTGCTGAAAGCTCTGCAAAACCCGAAACCATAACCGATCGATACTATCGATTTCGCGTCGAACTACAACCTTTCGCTTCGGCGACAGTTCCCGTTATTGAGCAGCTTGGGCAGATGGACGCGTATCAGCTTTCGTCGTTCTCCCGAGAACAATTGGACCTATTCATTAGTCGCCGCTATATCGACGCTCCTACGCGGCAAAGACTGGAGAAATTGCTCGAACTCCGCGGAAGCATCAATCTTATTGCGCAAAAAATGCAGACCCTGACCGCCGAAGTTACTTCGATCACACAGGATCAAGCCCGTTTCCGCGAGAACATCGAAGCTTTATCGAAGACTGCCGAGGCAAAGGCCCTGATCGCGCGTTACATAGCAAAGGCCAACGATCAGGAATCGCGGCTCGAGCAGATCGAAGCCGAACGTAAATCGGCACTGGCCGAGAAAGAGCGGCTCGAACGTGAACTCGCGGCCGAGATCAAGAATTTCGAAGTGCGTTGATAAATTCCTGCTTCAAATAAAATGGACACGAACCGCGATCTGCGAATTCGTGTCCTTTCGTTTCGGCTCCAATTTAAAACCGTCAGCTATCTAACGAACGCGCTCGGGACCGGCATGTCGCCGGCGGAACCGAAATCAGTTATCAGCGTTCCTGCGGTCGAACGTTGGATGAACCACGTGTTCGTCGCGGGCCTGAACACTGCTCCGTCGATCTGGCCATCGCCGTCATAATCCCCCGGGACAGGAACATCCCCGGCCGCACCGAACGGGAAAGCAAAGAAAGAATTGTCCTCGCTTCGGAGCACGTACCAGAACCCGGTCGAAGGCCGCCAGATCGCCGCGTCGGTCTTGCCGTCGCCGGTAAAATCGCCCTGAACGATCCGGTCCGTCGCCGTACCGAAGGCGAACGCCGTAACGCCGCCTGAGCTTCTGTTTATCCACCATTCGCCGCTTCCGCTGCCGCCTGCCGGACGAAAGATCGCCAGGTCGGCAAAGCCGTCTCCGTCATAATCGCCAACCGCGGGCAGGTCGCCGGCAATTCCAAACGGCAGGATCTGAACGCCGCCGCCCGAGATCTGAATGAACCATGTCCCCGAACGGAATAACGCATGATCGGCTCGTCCATCGCCATTAAAATCACCCGCCGCAGGCACATCACCTGCCGCACCGAACGGGAATGAAAAATAAGAAAGATCTTCGCTGCGGAGAACCAGCCATTCGCCGGTCGAAGGCCTGAACAAAGTGAAATCGGTCTTTCCATCGCCCGTGTAATCGCCCGGGACGATCACGTCGGTTGGAGCACCGAATTGTAATGCACCGCTGCCGCCGCCCGATTCGGTTGAGCTATACCACCATTCGCCCGCCGCCGGACGATAGATCGCGAGATCGGTCCTTCCGTCACCCGTGAAATCGAATGGTGCGACGGCGTCCGTAATAGTTTCCTGAAAGTTGTACGCGACCAATGAAAAATGCTGATCGGTCGCGTCCGCATTCCCGAGAATTCCGTCGCCGTTCAGAGCCGTCGCATTTACCGTAATGGTCACCTGCGTTCCCGCCGGAATTCCCGCCGCCAGAAACACGTTTTCAACGTTGTCCACCGTGCTATTGGCTCCGCCGGTCACCGAAACGCCGCCTGAAAATACATTTCCGCGATATGTATTCGCACCAATCTGGACCGTCAGATCGAGATTATTTACAAGTGCCGGATTCGCGACTCCCGGAGGGTCCGACCAAACAAGTGTGAATCGAACGGGCCTCGTGGGGTCCGAGACAGTACCCGAATAAATGACGGATTCGCCTGGGTTAAAAAATTCGTGCGTTTCGTTTACGTGCTTCATCGGAACGCCGGTGTTCATCATGAAACGCATGTTCATCCGTCCCCATCCTTCATTTCCATTCGGAATGGTCGATGTATTAGTGATAACCCCGTTCATTTCCTGTCCGCTGCTTATGATCGCGGCTTTGATCAGCGACGGCCGAGGCTCTTGCCCCGCGTTCCGTTCTTTCCAATACTGCGTGAACAACGCAGCAGCACCGGCAACCTGCGGTGCTGCGTGCGAAGTTCCGGAACTGTATGCGTGATTTGCATCGAAACAGGATGTTACCGAGCCGCACGAACCTGCACGGCTTCCGGTTATTACCGTTCCGGGAGCTGATATGTCGGGTTTAATTCTGCCATCTGCTGCCGGACCGCGGCTCGATGAACTTCTGAGGTCATCCATATTGTCTGCACCTGTTCCGCCCAGCTCCGTACGAATGTTCTCGGAATTCGCGACTGCGATCGTATTCTTCGACATTTTGGGACGGGTAAGCCCCGAAGTGCCCGAATTGCCTGCGGAAAACACGATCGAAAATGGATCGATCGACGAAGCTATCGAACCGTCGCGGACAAGTGCATCGTATGTAGCCTCTCGAGTTCCATAGCTATTGCCGTTTGTTCCTGAACCCCAGCTATTGTTCGAAATTGTTCCACGTACTCCGTTCGGCCCAAGCGTATTAAGCGTGTCGTCAACCGCCTGCACATCCGTCGTGGTATTCCCGGATTTCAGAAAGGCAATGTTGATGATGTTCGCCCTCGGTGCTATCCCGACCCCATAGTTATAGCCCGTCGGGTCAAGTATATCGAACGGAGTATATCCGGCGATTATGCTGGCATTGATGTGTCCATGGCCGCCTGCTGCCCCGGAGGTCGTACCTCTTAAAGGCCCATCGACAGTGTTCGACGCCGTTACATAAAAGCCTCCGTTCCCCGGAATGCTGATCCCGTCATCTACCACAGATACGGAAACGCCGGTTCCATCCGCCCCAAACTGTGTCAACGGATCGTATCCCGGCGGATTCAGAACTGTGGTGCTAGAAAAATTACCTGAAATTATCTGTGCCGCACGTTCATCTTCGATCGTCGGCCTAACGTAAGTTTCCACGCTGAAGACGTCCGGAAGTTCGCTGACTGCGGCAACTTCGCTGACCGGCATTTCGACGCGAAGTACATTAAAGAAAGCGTTGGGCACCGCTTGCTCAGCGATCACGCGTCCCCGCGTTTGGCTGCGAAATTCTTGCGTCGCACGGCCAAGATCGGCTCGCGAGAAATATGCGATATCAAACATCGCGGTCTCGCTCTTTCGGCTTCGTCCGAGATCGGCGACCTCGCGCGTCAGCTTCTGTTCCGGCAAATACCGGCCGACCCATCGGACGCGCGAATGCTCCGCAACCTTTCCGATCGCTTCACCGTTTCCGTAAACAAAAAATGCCTGATGTGGAACGTATTGAAGGACTTCCACACCCGCATCGCGAAGGCTGTTCAAAAGTTCATCCGTGGTCGCGGTGCCGAATTGAACGACAAAATAATCGCTGCCGCCTTCGACCTCGGCTCCAGGTGCGATCGTTTCAGCCAGCGGCGCCGTCAGCGGGTCAAACTTTGCGCCCGGCAGGTTTACCGTAGTTTCGAGCCTCGTAAATTCATAACCCGCACGCGTTAACTCAGCCGTTCGCTTTGTCGAAACAATAGCCGAGGAGCCAAAGTCATCGATCACTTTTCCGTAACGCCCGATCGATTCCATTTGCTCGAACGTTTTGTAATTGACTCGAATGATCTCAAACGAACGGTCTCGCAGTTCCGCCGTCAATGGATCTGCCTTGGCAAATCTCTCAAACGTTCCTTTATAGTTCGGGACTGATTTTTCAGACCTTTCCTGCGCCTGCTGCGGCTCCGAAAGGCTAAGAAAATAGCCGCCGATAATTGCGGCAGCGAACAGAATGGCAAAGCTCAAGCGTGCAGATATTAAACGATTCATCTTGATCCGTAATGCTCCTTGGTGTGTTTATGGTCTAGGGCTCTAAATTTTAGAATATCATAAACGCCCCTAGGCCCCGAAGGCATTTTTCCGCTTAGGCCTGCTTGTTGCATCTATAATATTCTTTACAATACACGCAACATATGATACGATCTGGCGTGCGGCTAATGGCAGCGGCCGCGTGATCTTTGAAAGTTAAAATTTGCGGTTCGAGCTTCGGTTCAGAGTTCAAGCTTTAGCTTGCTTATTTGCTGACTTTGCGTTCTTGGCGTCTTTGCGTGAATTAGTTTTCAACCACAGTTGAATACGGATAAACACAGATAGTTGTTCAGAGTTCAAGCTTCAGATTGCCGCTTTGCTGACAGCGAGCCTCTGCGTCTCCGCGTCTTTGCGTTAAACGATCTCAGTCCACCGAACTGGCCGCCCGCTCACGCATGCGGTTCTGAAAAAGTGTTTCATTTTAGAATGCATTTAAAAGAAACAAAAAAACCCGCTAACTGTCTGAAAAAGAACGTGTTACGCTGTCTAATTTTGCGCGTTTTTGAAACAAAAAGTGAAACAAAACATGAAACAAAGCTATTCTTCTGAAATGGGACACTTTTTGCCCGTAAGCAATTGAACGGCAGACACTTAGCCTGTCCCACTTTGTGCATTTTCTGGGACAAAACTGGGACAAAACTGGGACAGCAGGCGATCGGACTTTCCCGCTATTTCGATCACATAAGATCAACGGGATCGATCTGAACCTGGGCGATGCGTTTGTCGAACCCGAGGGTTTCGGCCTCGGCGATCGCGGCATCCAACCGTTCACGCAGCGTCTTTCGCGAAGCGGCCTTGATGATCATCTGATAGCGATATTCGTTCTTCAGCCGCGAGATGGGCGCCTGTGCCGGACCGAGCAGCCTCAGGAAACCGTCGGTGTTCTGCCTATCAAGCGCATCGCGGAGAATGTAGCCGCTGCGGAGCGCGTATTTCTCGTCCTTATGTTTGAATAGCACCGAACCGAGCACGACGAAAGGCGGAAAGCCGAACCGCTCGCGATATTTGATCTCTTCGTCGTAAAAGGCTTCGAAATCCTGCACGGCGGCATGCCGCAAGGCGTAATGTTCGGGGTAATATGTTTGGATCAGAACACGGCCGGGCAGATGCCCGCGGCCCGCGCGGCCGGCGACTTGCGTCAGCAATTGAAACGTCCGCTCCGCCGAACGAAAATCGGGCAAACCCAATCCCGTATCGACCGAGACCACGCCGACGAGCGTTACATTATGAAAATCGTGGCCTTTCGCGATCATCTGCGTGCCGACCAAGATATCGATCTCGCCCTTGTCGAACGCAAGCAGGGTCTTCGCCATTTCGCCTTTGCGTTTCATCGAATCGCGATCGATACGGGCGATGCGCATTCCGGCGAACTGCTTCTCAAGCCGTTCTTCGAGCTGCTCGGTTCCCTGCCCGATGAAGTAAAGAAATTCGCTTTTGCAGAGCGGGCAGACGTCCGGCACGTCAATATGGTAGGTGCAGTAATGACAAACAAGCCGCCGGTCGCGTTTGTGGTAGGTCAACGCGATGTCGCAGTTCTTGCAGCGGATGGATTCACCGCACGAGCGGCACAGCACGAACGCCGAAAAGCCTCGGCGGTTCAGCAGTATTATGGTTTGTTCGCCGCGTGCGTGCGTTTCGTTTACAGCGTCAACAAGCCGTGGCGAAAAGATCACATCCTTGCCCGCCGCCTTGAAAACGTCGCGCATATCGACGAGTTCGGCCTGTGCCATTGGCCGTCCGCCGATGCGATTCTGCAGTTGCAGGTAGCGATACTTCCCTGTTTGGGCGTTATGAAAGCTTTCCATCGACGGCGTCGCCGAACCGAGCACGACCACGGCCCGCGAAATATGTGCCCGCATCACGGCGAGGTCGCGGCCGTGATAAAAGGGCGGTTCGTTCTGCCGATAAGAGCCGTCGTGCTCTTCATCGACGATCACCAACCCGATGTTTTCGAGCGGTGCGAACACGGCGGAACGCGTCCCGATCGCGATCCGGGCATCGCCGTTTTTTATTCGACGCCATTCGTCAAAACGTTCGCCCGGCGACAGATTGGAATGCAGTATCGCGACATCTTTTCCAAACACCGCCCGCAGCCGGCGGGAAAAGATCGGCGTAAGCGAGATCTCCGGCACGAGCATCAGCGACGATCGGCCGCGTTCGAGTGCGGCACGCATCGCGCGAATGTAGATCTCGGTCTTGCCGCTGCCGGTCACGCCACGAAGCAGGAACGCCTCGTAATTTTCACGGGCCAGCGACGCGGCGATCTCGTCAAACGCGAAACGCTGTTCGGCGTTCAGCGTGAGTTTTTCGAACTCCGGCAGGTCGGCTCCGGCAAGCGGATCGCGAAGCACGTCGCGGATGTAAACTTCGATGATGCCCCGCCGTGCAAGCGTGTTTATCGGCGAAGCTCCGGTGTCCGCCGCGGCGAGCAGATCGGTGAAAAGCATCTCGCCGCCAACGGAATTCAAGGCGTCGATGATCCGCTGCTGCACGTCAGTGAGCGGCTTGTCGCCAAAACCTTCGGCCTGCAAAAGCCGAACGGCCTTCTGGCGTTTTGCACGGACCTTCGATTCGGCGAGTTCGGTCTCCGCCGACACAAGACCGCCTTTCACAAGTTCCGCGACGGCGCGTTTCGCACCGCTGCCGAACAGCTTGTTCAATTCGGCTTCGTCCGTCGGCCGTTCACCGGCAAGATGTTCGAGCACACGCCATTTCAACGCTCGCTGGCCGGCTTTCTGCTCGACCAAAGAACGGCCGCTGTCAACAATTGTAAACACGCGTTTTGCAAGCGAGCTTATCCCGGCGGGCAGGGCGGCCTTCAGCAATTCGCCCCACGAAGCCGCGTAATAATCGGCGGCCCAACGCGTCAATTGCAGGATCTCTTCGGTCAGCAAAGGCTCGTCATCGATCGCTTCGATGACATCTTTGACCAGCGAAATATCAAGATCTTCGGGCGGGTCGGCGTCCAATTCGGCAACATACCCCGTCAGCGTTCGTTTGCCGAACGGCACAAGCACGCGGCAGCCGATCTGCAAATGATCGCTGACGGAACGCGAGACACGGTAAGTAAACGGCCGCCGAAAAGGCAGCGGCAACGCCACTTCGACGAAGGCAAATTCGGGCGGATGTTGTGCTTCCGGTCGCGTCATTTCGTATGGGAACAATCGAGATGATAACCTAGTGGAACTTATTCCGGAAAACATCATCTAACTGCTCATGGACATGGAAACTTTAGTGCATCAGAACGATCGGCGGCCGACGCTCAACAAGGGCCTGGTCATCGGAATAATTATTGGAGTCGCGGTCATCGCAGCGGGGCTCGGCGTGTTGATGATGCAGCCTTCGATGGAAGAGCAAAAGGCCGCCGTGCTCGCGGACGCGGTCCACGAAGGCGACCCGCAGTTCGTCGATCTTACGAACGACATCGTCATCGAAACCGGCCCGAACACCGTCGAATCGCCGAATGCATTCGGCAGTATTTCGATGTATATCGTCGGAAATGTTAAGAACAAGGGCTCGCGCGTTTTTAACGGCCTGTCGGTAAATGCGGCGGTGCTCGATCAGCAAAACAACGTGCTGAAAAGCAAAGATGTGCTCGTCGTCCCGACGCAGCGTGGCTCGATAAATCCCGGCGAGGTCATCCCGATAACTCTGGAGATCGCGGGCTTCAAACCGTCCGACGACCGTGCAAATATCCGCTGGAAGGTCACAGCGATACGGCTCCCATAAAATTGGTCACCAAAAATCTTCCCTTGGCGTTCTTAGCTGCTTTGCGTGAGCAAGATCCGGTTTAAAAGGTTAGAGGGGAAGCCACCGTTACGTCTCCCACACCGTAAAAGCTACTTCCCCAGGTGTGAATGCTGACGATTTTGGGGTCGCCCGCAAACACGAGGGAAATATTAACCAAACAGCGTCGATATTGCAACCCCGAAATGCGAAAAATACCCGCAACCTTACATTTATTTACATACGTTTAACATTGATATTTATTGAGTAAGCTCGTGTTTTCGTTTGTCCGCGTGAAGCCCGCCGAGCGGTTGCGGCCGATCTCCTCCCAAAAGTCATTCTATCCGCAGGAAAAACGGTGCAAAGTACTGGAAAGACTAAACTTTTTGGCAAGAATAGCAGCCCAGCCGTCATGAATTGACGTGTAGTCGAGACGAATTGTCGTGTAGCCGAGACGAATTCTCGTGTAGCCGAGTAGAATTGTAGTGTTTTCGTCACGAATTTTGGTGTAGCCGAGAAGAATTGTAGTGTTTACGTCACGAATTTTTGTGTAGCCGAGACAAATTTTCGTGTTTTCGTCACGAATTTTTGTGTAGCCGAGACAAATTGTCGTGTTTTTGTCACGAATTTTCGTGTAGCCGAGACAAAAACGTGACAATTTGGGTTGAAAACGAGCGTTTTTTGCTATTTTGGGGTGCAAGTCGGCAATTTTTTCTGGTAATTCGCCGGAAATATTTATGTTTTTAAAATGGCAACTGTATCCCGACTCTGGAAGATCCATCTAAAGGAGACAAAGTATGCTAAAAGACAAACCTCTCCCTACAAATGAAGCTGAATGGGAGCAGCAGTTGGAGCAATTGAACCTGACGGTTCCTGCCCATCAGGCCGAACTTGGACTTTCGGCCGGCGATTTGGTCCGGCTTAATGCCGCGGCGGTAAATTTTGCTTACCTGCGGAATATGGCGGACATCGTGGAAGATGCCAAACAGGCGTTTACCACGTATAAACGCAACATAATGAACGGCCCGGAGACCGGGAATTTCGAACCGCCGGTATTTACGGCGATCGTAATGCCCGAATTGGCCGAGCCGGGGATCATTCCCTGGACCCGCAACCTGATCCAGCGTATAAAAAACTCGACGGGCTTTACCCAAGAACTCGGCGAGGAATTTGGACTGCTGGAGCAGGTACCTGATCCGTTCAATCCCGGCGATATCGTTCCGGAACTCAAGCTGAAAGCTTTGATCGACGGCAAGGTCGAAATAAAGTTCAGCAAACAGGGACTCGCGGCGATGAAAGTTTTCCGCCGGAAGAAAGGCGAATCCGCGTGGGCCGATGCCGGAACCTACACGAACTCGCCCGGCATCGACCCGGCGACCGCTCCCGGCGGCGAACCCGAAGCTTTCGAATACCGCGGCATATTGCTCGACAAAAATGAACCAGTCACGCAATATTCGCCGGTCTATACCATCGTCACAAACCCATAAAAACATCTGACAGAGAACGGGATACAAAACTCTGCCAACAAAAAAGAAAGCCGGAGCAACACGCGTCCGGCTTTTTCCTTTGGAGATCTGTTGGAAGACCTACTTCTTGCCTTCTTCTTTTAGCTCGCTGACCTGAACTCCGCGCGAACGGAACTCTTCCATTACCTGGCGGTGATTATTTGTACCCAGTTTCAACACGGCGAAGTCGCCTTCGGTCTGTACGATCGCCCAATGCCGCTTCTTTTTGATGAAAAGGAACGGAAGAGCAAAGATAAATCCGACCAGTAAGGCCGTCGCGACCGCACCGCCGCCCGAAAGCATCGGCTTTTTGGCGAATGAGTAATCGATGTTCTTGATATCGGCATAAGCGAATTCCTTCGTCGCATCGGCGAGGTTCTTTTTGTCCGGAACGATACGCACCGTCGTTTCGCCAAAGGTAATATCAGCGTCGGTTTCAACCGCCTTCTTCCCTTTGGAAACAGCCATCTCTATCGAATAGGTCGGCTCTTTTTGCGGATAGGCGTTCGAGACAAAGATCATGGAAAACAAGGCGGCTGCACATATGAACTGCGCACAGATGCCGGTGGGCTTTAAGTGTAATTTCATAAATTGTTTTTCTCCGAAGGTGAACTAGACCTAGCGAGTGTAGTTAAAGGGCGAACGGATGTCAATCGTTTTTTGAAAGACATCCGCCGTGTGTCTTAGTTTGATCGTAATCAGGAGTTCTCTTTGTTCCGCGATGCGTTTACCGCAGCCGTTTCTTGCTTGCCCAGCCCTGTTTGGTCATTGACTTGATGATGTCGCTCGTCAGGTTGCCTTTGGCTCCATCGGTCTCGCCGCCAAAGAGTCCGCCGTAAACGTGGCCGTCAACACGCTGCTTGAAAAGCACCTCGCCCGTTTCGGCATCGGCGACCGTAACGTCGGCAACAAGCTTTGTCCGTCCGGCTCCCATGCCGATCAGATATCGCGCCGCACGGCTGCCCTTGGAATATTTCGTTACCACGCCGGAAATTTTCGCCCGCCGCTTGTCAGCGGTCTGCGCCGCGGTGTCGGTTGAAAAGAACACCTGCTCAAAACGCCGCGACCGGTTGAAATGGGTCATCATAAAGCTCATCAGTTCACCTAGATCGGCTTCGGGGAATTCGACCCCTTCAGCGATGGTGAACCGGTCAAGCTCAATGATCATATATGGGCTGCGTTCTTTCGATTGCGCAGAAACTGAAAGACTTAAAACAACGGCAAAAAGCATAGCCGTAAAGATCTTTTTCATGTAATACCTCTTAATTTTTATTTTGTAACGGGTGGCCGAGCGTGACGGCACGGAACGATCCGAAGATCGACCGGAACCCTTCGCCAGGCTCAGGAATTCTTAACTTCTTTTAAACTCCGCGTGATGTGGCGGGCCAGATTTTCTGCGAGCGAACCCCACGACGTTGTTTCACCGGCCGCGAGCACCGCACCCGAGCGGCGGTCGTAAATGCGATAGACGTATCGGTGCGTGATCCAACTGCCCGAGACGAATCCGATCTCGACGAACAGGTCGGCATCGTCCTTATAGCGTTGAATTGTGAGCCCCATCTGCTTGAAATCGGCGTTCTTGAGCAGTGCCTTTTCCAGATTTTGCCGCGAAGGGTGTGCCGACGATTTTTCGAAGGCGATCGTCTTTGCCGAAGCCAACGCCTCGGCGGGTTTTACGGTCGCCGATGTTGAACCGGGCTCCTTCGACTCGGCTTCTGCGGCGGTCGCGATCCGCGTTTCCGCATCGCGCGGCGGAATGCCGGGCAATTGCGTTTCGGCACGCTGCATCATCAGCTTAATTATGTCGTCCGCGACGCCTGCTTTTTTCAGCTCGACGAGCGAACCAGTGGAAACGTCGAAACGCGTGTCGGAAGCATTTATCTTTGTGACGATTATCTCTGCGGAAAGGCCCGCCGCCGTCATTTCAATGACCGACGCGTTCGTGAGCATTTCCCGCTGCGCTGCGACGGAGATCGAAAATAAAAGAAGGACGACGAAAACCGAATGTCTAAACATAATCTGTGATTCTATCCCGATATAATTTATCCCGTCAATGGATTTCTGCAAGGCTTTTCGCTGCGGCGTTCAACGTTTTTGGGTCACCGCGTCGAATGCTTCGCGGATCGCGAGGCGTTGATGGGAAAGTTCGGCGAGCATTTCTTCCGGCGAGTCTGCGTTCAGGCGTTCCGCGATGATGGCGAGGGCGTTCTTGTTCGCAAGCGGAAGCCGGGTCGTCCGTCCGACGGCGAGGCGGAGTGCATGGTCGAGCGTCGAGAGAAAATTGTAGCCTTTCGACAATGCTTCGAAGTGTTCCGCTTCGAGCGAACCGGCCGCGTGCAGGCGTTCCAGCGTCGCATCGGTCGAACGTGTGCCGTCCGCGTCGCGAATGTCGTCCCGCAATTGCAGAAAACGGCAGGCAAAATAAACGTCGAGCATTCCGCCTTCGCCGTACTTGATGTCAATGTCGCGGCGGCTGCGAAGATCGACACGGTTTTGCTCGAGCCCGCGTCGAATTCGGCGCGTCTCGTCCGCAAGTTCGCCCGGATCGATCTGCTTTGCACGCGAATGGATCGCTTCCCTTGCCGCCGTTTCCACATCTTTCGCTGCCGCGATGTCTCCGCCAACGCCCCGCAGCTTTACGAACGCCAGCAGCTCCCAAAGAGCGGCCTCGGTGTCGAGATAATTGATAAAACCGTCGCGGGAGATCGCCAGCGGCCCGTGATTCCCGTGCGGCCGCAAGCGCAGATCAACGCGATAGAGCGAACCCTCGCGGGTCATCGCTGACACCGCGTTGACGAACGATTCGACGATGCGCGTTGCGTGCTGGTTCGCGTCCGGCGCGTCGTCGTAAACGATCACGAGGTCAAGATCCGAATCGTAATCGACGCCCGCTCCGCCCAACTTGCCGAGCCCGAGCACCGCCATCGCCGGCGGCTCGGAATTCGGAAAACGTCTTCCCGCCTCGTCCTTCGCAATTTCAAGCGCCGCGTCGATGCTCGCTTCCGCCAGCGACGTCTGAAGCGATTTCGCCTCGCGAATGTCGATCAAATTCAACGCGTCACGGGCGATGATCAACGCGATCTGCCGGTGCCACGTTCGCCGAAGCACTGCCAGCTTTTCGCGATGCCCGGTCGCCCTTAACAAACTTTCGGAAAACGCCTGACGATGTTCGGGCGGAGCGTCTTTATATATATACTTCTCGACAAACTCGGCCAGCGACGCATCTGCTGCGGCAAGTTCCGCAAATCGCGGGGCAATTCGCAGCACTCGTTCGATCGGCGCGTTCGCGTCGCCGTTCGGCAACGCTTGTTCCCGGTTCGTCGGCCCATCAAGCCGGAACGCCGCGTCGCGTTTTCCGGCGTTCGCCTGCTGTTCGCTGTCGATCGATTCATCGGAAAACACTCGCTTGAACACGCCGTTAACCGCCGCCATCGCTTCACCGACCGCCGTTTCGAATTTATGGTCGGTCGCGAATCCCATTTTCATCGCGACAGCGCGAAGCCGCGACGGTTCGTGCGGCAGAGTGTGCGTCTGCAAACCATTTTCCATCTGCAGAATGTGTTCCAGTTGCCGCAGGAAAGCGTAACCTTCGGACAGCGTTGTGAGTTCGGGCTCCGTGATGTGCCCGCGGTCGGCAAGCCGCGAAAGACTGATCAGCGTGTGCGGCACGCGAAGCCATTTGTCGCGCCCGCCGTGTGCAAGCTGAAGCGCCTGGGCGATAAATTCGATCTCGCGGATGCCGCCGCGGCCGAGCTTTACGTTCGTGCCCTTTGCGTTGATGTTTTCCAGGTCGATCCGCTGCTTCGATTCGCGAACGCTGCGGAGCGATTCGCCGACCGAAGAATTCGCGGGGAAAACGCTGTCCGCGATCTCGCCCGAAAAGGTCTTGAACAAGCCCTCGTTGCCCGCACTCGAACGCGAGCGGATCAAAACCTGCCGTTCCCACGCCGCCGCTTCCTTTTGGTAATAACGCAGCGTGTCGCGAACGGACATCGCCAGCGGCCCGACGCGTCCGTGCGGCCGCAGCCGAAGATCAACGCGATACGCAGCACCTTCGCCCGCTTGTTCACCGACCAGCTTGGTCACAAGTTCAGCCAGCTTGATGAAATATTCGCGGTTCGTTACGGGCTCGCGTGTCCCTACGCCGGCGGTCTTTCCCTCATCCGAATAAAGAAAGAGCAGATCGATGTCCGATGAGTAATTCAACTCACGCGAACCGAGTTTGCCCAGCGAAACTATGCAAGCCGTCGCCGGCAGCGAGCGGCCTTTTTCATCGGTTTCGAGCGGCGTGCCGAAACGATTATCAAGCTCCTGCTTTGCGAGCCGCAAGGCGTGTTCGAGAATGGCGTCCGCGAGATTGGAAATCTCCTCCGTGATCTCCGCGATGGTCGCCAGGTTTCGAATATCGCGGAGATATATCCGCAAAAGCTCGCGGCGGCGAAAGCGTGAAAGCAGTGTGTGTGCATCCGTCTGGGAATTTGTAAGCGAAAAGCGGGCGAGCGATTCGAGCAATTCTTCTTTGTTGCGAACGACCGATTCGCCACGCTTTCGCTCAAGCCAGGCAATGTGTTCGGGGTGCTGCAGCATCGTTGCCGCAAGCAAAGGGCTAAATGCCGCAAGGGTTGCGACGTCCGACCTAAGGGCGGAATTCCTTTCCAGCTTGCGAAATTTCGCAGGATGTTTTTCGGCAAAGCCAGCGAGAAAACGACGGACAGAATCCGGTTCGGGAAGATCTTTTATCAGGTCTTCTGCATCTGTCATTGCTTGAAACGCCTCGGGTCGATGCCTGCCTTCTTGATCTTGTAACCGATAATGCGTTCGGTGGAGCCAAGCGCGCGTGCGGCCTTGGCGACGCTGCCTTTGTTTGATTTGAGTGCGTCGAGGATCAGATCGCGTTCATACGCCGCGACGGCGGAATCCAATGTCAGATCGGTAACCGTTCCCGTCACCTCGGCGGTCTGAAGGGTCGGCGGCAGATGATGGCCGTGGATCACGTTCGAATCGCAAACCAGCACGGCTCGTTCAATTGCATTTTCGAGTTCGCGCACGTTTCCGGGAAAGTGATAGCTCATCAGCATGTCGATCGCCGGCGTTGAAATGCGGCGAATGCGTTTGTCGTGCTCGGCTTCGTACTTCTCAAGGAAGTGTTCGGCAAGCAGCAACACGTCAGATTTACGTTCACGCAGAGTCGGCAGAAATATGCTGAAGACGTTAAGCCGATAATAAAGATCTTCGCGGAACTCGCCCTTTGCTATGGCTTCTTCCAGATTCTTGTTAGTCGCCGTGATCAAGCGAATGTTCGTCTTAATGGTTTCAGTTCCGCCGACTCGCTCGAACTCACGTTCCTGCAGCACGCGGAGAAGTTTGATCTGTGTTTGGAGCGGCAGGTCCCCGATCTCGTCAAGAAAAAGCGTGCCGCCTTCGGCAAGTTCGAAGCGGCCCTTCTTAAATCGCTCGGCTCCGGTGAAGGCTCCTTTTTCGTGGCCAAACAGTTCGGATTCGATCAGCGTGTCCGGTAGTGCCGCACAGTTTACTTTGACCAGCGGACGCTTGCTCCGAAGGCTGTTGTAGTGAATCGCGTTCGCGATCATTTCCTTCCCGGTACCGCTTTCGCCTCGAAGCAGCACCGTCGCATTTGAACGCGCAACCTGTATCACCTGTTCGTAAACCTGTTTGATCGCGTTGGAATTGCCGACGATATGCGAGAAATCGTACTTCTCTTTCAACTCGTGCTTGAGCAGCGTATTTTCGTCGCGGAGCTTCTGCCGCTCGCCGCGCACGGCGAATTCCACGCGAAGCGCCTGTGCGATCATCGAGGCAAGCAATTCGAGCAGACGATCGTGCTCGACATCAGTTGAAATACACCACGCCAGGACGCCGAACTTTACATCACCTATGCCAACCGCTGCAGCGTCTATTGCCAACGAGGAATCGTTCTCGAATATCTGCACAAGTTCCGCGTCGTCCGTGATCCGTTCGACTTGGCGGCGCTCGAAAACCCCACGCAGTCCCGAGCGATCGGCTCGTGAATCCAGCTTCCGGAATTCGTTTGGCGTCAGTCCAGCAGCCTCGGCGACCGAAAGACTCTCGCCGCCCGCGTCCTGCAATAACAAGAAGACCTTTTCCAAACCAAGCGAGGCCCGCACCGTTTCCAGCACGTTTCGTATTCCGAGCCGTACGTCTTTCGCGGCGGACAGCGAGCTGTTTACGTCGGCGATAAGCCCTATCGGGTCTGTTTGTAATGACGGGGAACTCATACCGTAAGAACAAGATGATAACAAATCGGTCTGAAAGTGAATAAACAGATTCCTACAATTATGTTGGAAACCTCTTGCCGCGATAAGATTGAAATAATGAGCGAACGCGTTGAGATAGTGGTAGGAGCGGCCGGGTTTAAGCAGCGGCTGGACGAATTTCTGTTCGGCCACTTCGGCGAGCTTAGCAAGATGTATCTTCGCGAGATAGTAAAGGACGAGAAATGCGAGGTGAACGGCCGACCGGAGAACGTCGGCCACCGCCTGCGTGAAAACGATTTCATAGAAATAGAGCTCGATCTCGACCGCCAGACATCGATGCGTCCCGAGGCGATGGAACTCGACATAGTTTATGAGGACGCGGACCTGATCGTTGTCAACAAAGCTGCGGGCGTGCTTGTTCATCCGACGAACTTCGACCGCAGCGGAACGCTCCTGAACGGGCTCAGCCATTACCTGAACCTCGCGGCACCTGATATTGCGATTCGGCCCGGTCTGATCCATCGGCTTGATCGCCAAACGTCGGGGCTTATTGTAATCGCCAAGAATCAGTGGTCGCACAAGAAGATGACGCGTTACTTCCAGCAGCGGTACGTGCAGAAGTGGTATCTTGCGCTGGTGGACGGCGTGGTCGCGGATGACGAGGGCACGATATCGGCATCAATCGGCCGTTACGGTGATCTAAAGCATTGGGATGTGATGGAAGACGGCAAGCCGTCGGAGACGCATTTCCGGGTGCTCCGGCGTGATGCGGACAAAACCTTAATAGAACTCCGCCCCGTGACCGGCCGCACGAACCAGTTGCGTATTCACTGCTCGCACATCGGCCATCCGATCGTTGGCGACACAGGTCGCGGCGGCAGCGAACACGACCGCCTGTGTCTTCACGCGTGGAAACTCTCGTTCCGGCACCCTTCAACCCACGAGCAGCTAGAGCTAACCTGCGAGCCGGATGAGTCGTTCGGACTCTATACTCCCTAAGTATTTACGTGCTCCAATAACCATACCAAACGCCATGTGTACATTACTGCTGTACAGATCAACAATGCGGTTACGATGAGCAACGCAAGCAGCGGCCCGAACCTTTTTCCAGGTGGCGAAGTAAATGGGATGACCGACCATGTCATCGGCAACAGAGCAGCTATTGGAGCGATGATCGAAGCGGCGAGTGTAAAGTTTACTGCGGAACGGCCGTAACCAGAATAATTTCCACCTTCAGCCGGATCGAAAATGACCGTCACATATGAAGTACCGTACCAAAGCAAAGCGGCGGGAACCAGACTTATAATTCCGAACAAAAGAAAAGAAACTCCCAGTGGTGATGCTTTTGTGTTGTTAGTGAACAGCCGGACAATTGCGATTACCGTTCCGATAATTACCAGAAATACCGCAACGTAGAGTGAACCCAAAGTGATCCACGTTGAGCCGACTAGCTCGCTCGCTAATGAACCCATTCCCTCGCCACGCTTTGCAAGGCGATCACTCAAAAATCCATATAGATACAATGCTCCGGCCCCGCTTCCCAGCGCCGCCACGGCAAAACCAAGAAACGGGACAAGCCGCTCAAGGATCGATACACGAACTTTTTCCACGCTTTCCATTATTCTAAACCTCTATTTAGATTGCATCACGACGCCATGTTGATCCGCCAAAGTTCGGCGACTCGAAGCTGAAACATCACGGCGGCGGCGAATAATAATATCTGCATCAAGACCAGAGCGATTAGCGGCCCAAATCTTCTGCCCGGCCTAGCCTTAAAGGGGATCAGCGACCATGCCAGCAGCAGGAAAAGAATTATCGGTGTTACTATGATCGCAGCATACGACCAATCAAGGATCGTCGCCCCTATGAGGCTCGGGTGGGTAGTCGAAGTATTATTGAGAACCCTGATGATCGCAGTTCCCGCCCCCCATACAACCGCAGCAGGAAAAAGGCTTATCAAGCCAAGTACTAGGTATGAAATCCCGGAAGGCGACGAAGTCTGCTTCCCAAAGACCATTCGTCCGACGGCCACGCATATGCCAACTACGCCCAGTGCGGCCGCCGCATAAAGGAAGACAAGCGGATAAATCGTATATTCTGCCAGGCCGCCAGAAACTGCACCTATGCCGGCGTTCTCGTTTTGTGCAAGCGAGGTCATCAGCGTTATGATCATCCATCCGCCGATACCGCCCGCCGCGGCCGCCAGCCCGAACGCCGCGAGCGGTACTATCCGCTCAAATATCGAAACCCGAACGCGCTCGGGCTGAATGGTTGTGTTGTTGTCGATCATGGCGTTATAGAGGTGCTACATTACCTTCTTCTGTCGAGTAGGTATGAATTATCTTTAGACACGCACCGAGAATTCGCGGCTGATACACCAAATTGATTGGATGAAGTAGTTCATCGTATCGGTTCAATGCCTCGAGACTGGAATTCAGCCGCTCTTTCCCAGAGGGTATTGCAACGACGGCAAGGTTGTATTGGCGAAAGACGGGAAAATTCATTGACAGACCTTCCTGTTCAATCCAAACCAAGTACTTATCTAGTTTACGAACGCCAACAGAAAGCCCCACCTCATACGTGATAATGTCGCGGGCCGTATTCACTATCTTACGCAGCAGCTTTTGTCTTTTATTCTGTCGCTGCTCAATCGTCTGTGGTTTTTCGACATTCATAAGGAAGCATTATCACATATCAAACACCGCCGTTGATATGCGAACTGCGGAGATTCTAATGCCAAAGCCAGCACGTAAGCAAGGGCGTTACGAGCGGGCGAAAGCGTGCGGTCATCCAATTTAAATCATTCGGTACATTATCAGACGACGCGAGATGTCGAGTCCGGATTCGCGTTCTTCGTCGCGGAGCTTTTTCATCTGCGGGCCGTGTTCTGTTTCGGGCAATTCGTTGAAGCCGAGTTTGTGATAGAACGGCGCGTTCCAGGGCACGTCGCGAAAGGTTGAAAGCGTGACGCGGCCAAAGCCTTGCGAGGCGGCCCATTCACAAACAGCTTTAACCAAGCGGCGGCCGATTCCCTGCTTTCCGTGTACCGGATCGACCGAAGCCTCGTGCAGATGAGCGTTTCCGTCGAGCACGATCGCCGCTGCAAAACCGACCAGCTCATCGTTTTCATCCGCCGCAACCCAAAGGCGTCCGGCTTCAAGCTGCTCGGTAAAAAACTCTATCGAAAGACATTCCTGCGAGACCTCATCGGCGAATTCGGTCGCGAGAAAAAGCTCGGAGGCACGTTGCTCGATGCCGGGCAGAGCCGCGATCTCGGCCTGACGCGCCGGACGGATCGTATAACGTGCCCGACTTTCGCTATCTTCCCGAACCATTTCCTCTTATCGCCTGCCCAGTCATTGTTCCGGTCATTTTCTCGCCGTTGAAAACGACTCCGCCGCCGACTATCACGGTTGAGAACCCGACGGCGTATTGATGCGGCTGTTCGAACGTGGCCTTGTCGGCAACGGTCTTGTCGTCGAAGATGACGATGTCCGCAACGAAGCCTTCGCGTATCTGGCCGCGGTCGCGCATCCCGAAAACATTGGCCGGCAGCGAGGTCATCTTGCGTATCGCATCTTCGAGCGAGATTATTTTCTGGTCGCGGACGTACTGCCCGAGCACGCGCGCGTTGTTGCCGTAGCCGCGTGGATGCGGCACGCCCGAGCCGAACTCGCGGACGCCGCTGTCGGAGGCAAACATCGTGAACGGTGCGGCCATTATCCGCTTCACGTCGTCCTCGCTCATCACGCGATAGACCATTTGCGCACCGCCTTTGTCGTACATTTCGAAGATCTGCTCGAGCTGCGAGTCAAGGTCGTCCTTGCCGCGGACCTGCATCGTTATCTGCTTGATGTTCTTGCCGTTGAATTCGGGATTCGGCCGATAGCTCGCGACGTAGGCATCGGAATAATCGGGAAAACCTGCTTCGGCACGCGTCTTTTTCATCTCGGCGATGACCTTCGCACGCGTTTCGGGATCGGCGAGCCGCTTGCGGCCTTCGTCGCGTCCGCCCGCGATAGCCCAGCTCGGCATCCTCGCATCAAGCGAAGTCGAAGAAGCCGGATATGCGTATTGATCGACCGTCACGGTCATGCCTCGCTGCCGAGCGTCGGTGACAAGCTTCAGCGTTTCATCCGAACGGCCCCACAGCGACTTAGCGGAGATCTTGAAATGCGAGACCTGCACAGGCATGTTCGCCTGCTCGCCAATGTTGATCGCTTCCTTTATCGCGTCGAACACGCCGACGCCTTCGTTGCGGATGTGGCTGGCATAAGTTCCGCCGAATTTCGCCGACGCTTTGGCTAATTCAACAACTTCTTCCGTCTTTGCGAACGTGCCGGGAAGATATATCAGCCCCGTCGAAAGCCCGACCGCACCATCGCTCATCGCTTGTTCGACGAGCCCGTTCATCTTCGACTGCTCTTCGGCCGTCGGTGCGCGATTATCGAGCCCCATCACCTGCGAGCGCACCGAATTGTGCCCGATCAGCGTCGAGATGTTTATCGCGAGCGGCTTTTCCTTTATCGTGCCGAGAAACTTGCCGACATCGACGTGCGAACCGCCGCAGTTGCCGGTGATCAGCGTCGTCACGCCCATGCGAATGAAGTTCTCGGCGTTCGGCTGCTCGAAGATGTTCTCGGTGTGTGCATGCACGTCGATAAAGCCCGGAGCGACGATCTGGCCGTTTGCGTCAATATTGTTACCGCAATGGTTCTCGAACCTGCCAACGCGCACGATCCGGCCATTCTTCACCGCGACCGAACCGCGAAACCAAGGATTTCCGGTCCCATCCACGATCCTCGCGTTCGTAATGACAAAGTCGTATGCCGATTCGCATTGTCCGAACGAAACCGCAACCGACGACAGAAACAAAACGGCAAGCAACAGAAAAGATTTGATTCGCATAATGAGAAAATGCCGTCAAATGCTGAATTAGTCAACATTGACGGCATTTCTGATTACGATAACCAGCGGTTATGCGGACTCGGGCGTGACCGGATCGCCGGCTTCACGGAACGGATCCTTGAGTTCGACCGGGTCTGTCGATTTCTTACGAAGCTTCATATTGAGCACCTCGACCAGGATCGAGAACGCCATTGCGAAGTAAATATAACCCTTCGGTATCTTTTGATGGAAACCTTCCGCAACGAGCATCACGCCGATCAAGATCAGGAACGACAGTGCCAGCATCTTCACGGTCGGATGCCTGTGGACAAATTCTCCGATAGGTCCGGCGAAGGCCATCATCGCCGCGATCGAGATAAGCACCGCAATGATCATGATCCAGATCCCGTTCGGGCCGTATTGATCGCCGATCATTCCGACCGCAGTAATAACGGAATCAAGCGAGAAGACGATATCGAGCAGCACGATCTGGACGATCACGCCCGAGAAGCTGGCAAAGCCCTTCTTAACCACCGTGCCTTCCTCGCCCTCGAGCGAATTATGTATCTCATGCGTCGCTTTAGCTATCAGGAACAGTCCGCCGATAAGCAAGACCAGATCCTTGCCCGACACAGTTTGCCCCCAGACGGTAAACAGCGGCGCGACGAGTCCTATTACCCAGCTCAGCGAGAACAGCAGGATGACACGCATTACGAACGCCAGCCCGAGTCCGACATATCTGGCCTTCGCTCGCTGTTCCGGCGGCAGTTTGCCGGCCAGGATAGAGATGAAGACAACATTGTCGATACCGAGCACGAGCTCCAGCAAGGTGAGGGTCGCAAAGGCGATCCATACATTAGGATCAGCAAGGAGTTCCATTAAGTTTTCGCTCCGGTAGAAAAAAGATTAAATATGCCAGAAACTATTTATAGCCCGACACGTCAGAAATGCAAGCCGTCCGCGAAAACTTTGCTGACGGGACGCGAAAAAAAGCCGAATGCCTAAAACTAATTAGTTCAATGCGGCTTTCAGAACCTTATTGAACTCCTTCGGCTGGTCGAGCCAGGTGTTATGGCCGGCGTTATTTATCTTGAAATACTTCATGTGTTTGACCTGTTCGCTGACGACCGGCCAAACGTGTCCTGCCGGATCGACAAAGTCATGCTCGCCATTGATCAGAAATATGGGTATTGAACTCTTGGCTAAAGCTTCGGACATCCGGCTGGTTCGCTTGCTCCATTCGTCGCCCTTTGCATTTTTTTGAAGTGCAGGAAAGACATCCTGGTTGAAGAACGCGTTCTGTGTGCCTTCGATGTCGATCATCAGGTAGGTGTGGTTCGCCGCATACAATATCTTTTGCAGCAAGGTACTTTGGGTGCCTTTCAGGTTTTCGCTGTCTGTCAATTTATATGCCAGCTTCTTTTCTTCGATCTTTTTATTGACGCCCGATTGCCAGATTTCGAGCTCGGCCATGTGTTTATTGATCGGCTCGGTAAGGTCCTTGAAATATTTGCCGTCGAGTATCGATAGCGGACAGCCAATCATTATCAGCTTGTTCACCTTGTCCGGATGATGGTGAAGATAATCCAGCGCAATGGTCGACCCGTTTGAATGTGCAAGGATGTTTACCTTCGATAGGCCGAACTCTTTACGAATATGCTCGACGTCTTTCACAAAATTTTCGAACGTTAGCAGGTTGTCGGCGGCCGGACTTCGAAGCGAGCCGCGTTGATCGAACAAAATGAACCGGTTCTTCGCCGTATGAGGCAGCAAAGGGCGGACAAGGTAAGAATGCTCCGCGCCAAATCCGCCATGAAGGACTATGTAGGTGTTCTCGGCATTTCTATTCCCGAGATCTAAAACGTATAAAAGCACTCCGTCGTCTGTCTTTAAGTAATGATAGATACCGTTCGCCGGCAAATTCTGCGGAAACGACGCGGACGCGAGCATAAGAACACAGATAGCTAACAGAGTTTTACTCAATTTCATCTTTTTCAAATCGGTCATATGTAAATTTATTGTTTTCCTAACGGCAGGGAGAGTTAGAGTCGTGTCTCAGGGATTTTACAACGGACAAATCTTAAATGAGAAATGATAGACCGCTCGTCGGCTCGGCCGCTCTATTTGCGGAAAAGCTGTGCTTTTCCGATAATGCCTAAAACTATCTTGCGGCTATGCCGCCGCTTCCCGACATATGTTTCAGGTCTCAAGAGACAATCCGGCTTATTACCTAACCTCGGTAACCCACAACCGACTTCCGATCTTCCGAACTGACGCCTTAAAGAAAGTCTTATGCGATGCATTCGACGAAGCCCGGAGATCAGCCGGGATAATGTTATTCGCATACGTGCTGATGCCCGGCCACTCGCACATAATTACCGACAATGCACGCGAGATCAAGGAAGTTCTTCGATATCTAAACGGCATTTCCGCCAAGCGTATCATCGACTTTCTAAAAGAAAACGGCCACGAAAGCTCGCTTGCAAAGCTGCGAATACAGCAACGCGAAAACAAGCACAAACATTCGGTCTATCAACATCACCCAAACGCTCTTCGGATCACCGGTGAAGACGCTTTTATGCAAAAGGTCAGCTATATCCACCTAAATCCCGTCCGTGCCGGGCTTGTTGAACATCCGAATGACTATCTTTATTCGAGTGCTCGCATCTGGCATAAACAAGAACTGGAAAATGAGCCGCTGGAAATGGATCATCGGGAAATAAAGTGGCGTGCCGGTTGAGACGGAGCGGCGGCATAGCCGCAGGAGTTAGAGCATCGCTGTCGGAAAAGTAGAACTTTTCCGCAAATAGAGCGGCAAAGCCGCAGTCTTCTAACGCTTTGCGAGAGCCGCTCGGCGTCGTGCGATCAGGATCGCTCCGACAACGCCGGCGCACGCGCCGATGATCGCGGCGGTGTAAGCGGTCGACAGGCCGAGAGTGCTGCCAAAGAGTCCGAGTAAAAGCCCGACCACAAAACCAACCGCGATCACTATCACGATGATCGCAGACCAGCCGCTTGCCTTTGAATTTGTTTCGCTCATGCTTGTTTTTCCTCCGCTTTTAGAATGCCACTTGAGTTTGAAAGGATAATACAACAGATAAATGATGAATGAGAAATGATAATTAATAGGTGAGTTTGCAGCCAGACGGCTCTGCCGTAATGATGAAAACTCACCGGAATACCGAGCCTTTCCGATGATCGTAGCGGCCGGCTGCGGCCGATGTGGGGATTTTTGGTACATATTTAGGCTAAAGTTGGGGTTATTCTTTAAAAATAAGGCCTTGTTTTTAAAAAATAAGTGCTTGTTGAGCAAAAATAAGTCCTTATTTTTATAAAATAAGTGCTTGTTGAGCAAAAATAAGCCCTTGTTTTTAAAAAATAAGTGCTTGTTGAGCAAAAATAAGTGCTTGTTTTTAAAAAATAAGTGCTTGTTGAGAAGAAAGAAGCTCTTGTTTTTAAAAAATAAGGGCTTGTTTTTAAAAAATAAGGGCTACATTTTTAAAAACAAGCGCTACTTTTTCGCGAATAAGGCCAACTTTCCGTGGGTTTTGGGCGGCTGTGTTATAATCTGACAAATTTTCAACGGAGGAATAAATATGTCATTAAAACTTGGCGATGAAGCGCCGAATTTCACCGCGACTACGACCGAAGGCGAGCTCGATTTTCACACGTGGCTGGGCGATAGTTGGGGCGTGCTTTTCTCGCATCCGAAAGATTTTACGCCGGTCTGCACCACCGAGCTCGGTTATATGGCCGGGTTAAAGGACGAATTTGAAAAGCGAAACGTAAAGGTGATCGGGCTGAGCGTCGATCCGGTGGAAAACCACGCCAAATGGTCCGAGGACATCAAGGACGCGACCGGAAATATGCCGAATTTTCCGATGATCGGCGACACCGACCTTAAGATATCGAAGCTTTATAATATGCTGCCCGCCGAGGCCGGCGAAAGCTGCGAAGGCCGCACCGCGATGGACAATATGACCGTAAGGAACGTGTTCGTCGTCGGCCCGGACAAAAAGATCAAGCTGATAATCGTCTATCCGATGAGCACCGGACGCAATTTCGACGAAGTGCTCCGCGTGATCGATTCCCTGCAGCTAACCGCGAAATACAGCGTGGCCACGCCCGCCAATTGGAAGGACGGCGACGATTGCATTATCGTCCCCGCCGTTTCGGACGAAGACGCAAAAGAGAAATTCCCGGCCGGCTGGAATGCTGTGAAACCGTACCTCCGCATCACGCCGCAGCCAAACAAAGTAAAAGGCCAAAGCGCGTAGTACTACATGCCAGCACACAGACCAATTTAGTATTAATCGATTGTTCTGTGTGTTTTTCTGGTTACATGTTCGGTGATTTAGTTTCAGCAATTTATTTCATATGCGGGTCATAGCTCTCATTCTTCTCCTGACAGGCAGCAGTATTCTTGTCTTTTCGCTCGGTTACATAGAACGGCCCGGCTTCCGACCATTTTCGCTCGGATCCGCATCTCCAACGCCGGGCTCAGCATCAAACTCAACTTATCCATCGAAAACCTCTGTTAATGTGCTAGCGACGCAGACACCTGACCCTAGACTTACCGAACGACAACGCCAATGGCCGATCGAAAGAGAGAAACTTGTAAAAGCCACCTATCCGTTGATCAATGAATTCTCGTTGGATGTGGACGGTGACAGAAGACCCGATAAATTATTCTATCGCATTCAGCCTTGGGAAGATGATTTTGAAGGACAAGTAAAGATTACTGCCGCCGCTAAGCGGGTGATATGGGATCATGAATTCTATATGGGGAAAAACGATCTCGCAAAGTTTCTAGTCGAAGTTCTGGATTATTCCAATGTAACGCAATGGGTTAAAAATTTCTTCAACTCAAAGGCTCCCTACGCTTTCGAGTTCGAAAAAGCAAGAATAAAAGCCTCGGAGATCGACGAGGTTCAAATCAATCATGCGGCTGAGATCCACAAGACCACTGCGAAGAAGCTGCGGGACGAGATACTTTCTCAGCCAAAAAACCACGTCATTAGCTATCGGGCTGAATGGCGAGAGGATTTGATGCTGGCGGTCTACGTTCCTTCGCTGAAGCAGTTCATTTGTTACTCACGCGGTTATTGAAAATGAAACTTCAAGCCCAGATCGGTGAAACTACCAGCACGGTCGAGATAAAACGCGATGGTGCCCGCGTTTTTGCGCGTGTTGACGATCGCGAATATGAGCTTGAGGCGTCGGAACCCGAGCCGAACGTCTATCTGTTGAAGCACGAGGGCCGTGTTTACGAAGCGTTCGTTGGAAAAGGTGCGGATGGCGTAACGAGCGTCGAGATCGACAACGCGCAGTTCGATGTTCGGCTGATAGATCCGAAAAAGCTTCGCGGTGCCGGAGCCGCTGCTGTCGCGGCAGACGGAGTTGCTGAAATAAAGACCGCGATGCCCGGAAAGGTCGTTCGTGTGCTTGTCGCGGCGGGCAACGAAGTGAAAAAAGGCGACGGCATTCTGGTCGTCGAGGCAATGAAAATGCAGAACGAACTAAAGTCTCCCAAAGACGGCACCGTCAAATCCATCAACGCCCCCGAAGGCAAGACCGTCGCCGCCGGCGATGTTCTTGCGATTATTGAATAAACGGGCTTCCAATCTATTATTCGGAATAAGTAATAAGTGATAGCTGAAAAGTGATATCGGTTTTTCGCTCTGAGATTATCACTTTTCAGTTATCAGATATCAGTTACTCCGGAATGGTCCTATCGTGCATTAACGCGCAATGCTATTGGCCGCAAGGGTGCTGAAAGTCCAAGCATCATTTCGGCGAATCCGTCGAAGGTCAAAGATTGTGCGCCATCCGACAAAGCTTTGTCCGGATCGGGATGAACTTCTACGACAACGCCGTCCGCACCGGCCGCGATCGCGGCTCGGGCACACGCGGCGATCAGGCTTCGCTTCCCTGTTGCGTGTGATGGATCAACTATTACCGGTAAGTTCGTCAACTCTTTGGCAAGCGCGACCGCGGCGATGTCCAGTGTGTTCCGCAAGGACGTATCGAAGGTGCGGATGCCGCGTTCGCACAAAACGACGTTCTCATTCCCGCCGCTCAAGAGATACTCCGCCGCCGAAAGCCATTCCTTGACCGTCGCCGCAAGCCCGCGTTTCAGCAGCACGGGCTTGTCGATCTTTGCCAGCTTTTTGAGCAAGGAAAAATTCTGCATGTTGCGTGCGCCGACCTGCACCATGTCGGCAAGTTCGCTGACAATTCCGATGTCGTCTTCGCTCATCACCTCGGTCACGACAGGCAGGCCGGAAATATCGCCCGCCTTTCGCAGAAGCTTAAGGCCTTCGGCACCTAAGCCCTGAAAATCGTGCGGCGAGGTCCTCGGCTTGAACGCTCCGCCGCGGAGAATTACCGCGCCAAATTCCTTAACCGCTTTCGCCGTCGCGATCACTTGCTCTTCAGATTCAACCGAGCACGGACCGGCGATGACTATCGCCTGATCGCCGCCGATCGGGACTTCGCGCACCCAAACGGTTTTTGTAATTTGCCGTTGCGTTTCGACCGGATCGATCGTATTTAGTGGTTTGATGTTGTTCTTTTTTGGTATCCAGGTGTCGTGCATAAAATTACTCCTGCGTTCCGATCAGATAAAATGTCGTCCAATTGTCCACATCGTCGGCGATGTGCTCGGCAAGGATCTTTGCGCCATAGATCTCGGCTGCACGACGGCTGCCAATCGCGGCGTTCCGCCGATCTTTTCCCTTAACAACACGACGAACACCAGCCGCCGTATCGGCACAGATTATTTGCGACCAATCAGGGTGAGAATCGAGAAACTTTCGGCACTGTTTCAACGCCTCGACATGCGAACAAACCGTATCGAGCTCGCGAATGTCGGCATTCGGCGTTCCAAGAAGAACATGATCGACTCGAAGCGGAAGCTGGTCCAAGACCTTGAACGAACCCGAACGGATCTCGTCCGCAGGCTGCTTGATCTCGCCGACGATCTTGTTAGAAACCGGAACAACGGCCAGATCTGCTTTGCCGATTCGAAGGGCTTCGAATGTTGAGCGGAAATCTTTACATTCGACGAGTTCGGCATTGCGTCCGGCGAGCCGATCTTTCGCTTCTTCACTGTAAGAACCTTTAATACCTTGGATGGCTACTCTGCTCATGCGTTCACCTCTTTGGGCATGTCGATCCCAGTTTCCAACATCTGAAGCCGCTTTGATTCATCTAAGATCGTCCGGAAAATGCGCTCGACTCCTTCGTCGTCAATGTCGCCCGGATTATCACGCCGGACGGTGCGGAGGACTTGCTCTTCACGCGATATATCCGCGATCGGCAATCCCGCGGCCATTTTTACGCGGCCGATCTCTTTCGAAAGTTCTGCCCGGCGGTTGATCAAGGCAAGCAAGTGTGTGTCTATCACGTCGATCGATTCCCTGTAGTTCTCTAGGCTCATAATGTTTCCTTCGCAAACGCAAAAACCGCGACCTTTTTAAGTGTCGCGGCTTCGATAAATTCGTTGTGTTTCTATGTATTGATCACAGACCGAACTTTAGCCGCTTCACCGGATAGGTAAAGAAGTAAAAGCTAAAGCTACGGAAACGGATCTGCTGCATCATTTGTTTGGCGACAAATTCGCCACCGATAGAAAAGCATTCTTGGGCGGCCATTGTCAACCCTTATTTCTTACTCCGCAGTTTTATGGGTGATTTTTTCTATTCGAACGGCAAATGTTACCATCTCTTTTTTGCGGAACTTTGGCGTTTCGCAATACTCACATCTCTTGCGATGGGAAAGCTAGTAAAAAAGAAAAAGCAGGCACTTTTGCGTCCCGCGGCGAATGAACTTTCTGCGCTCAACATGACCGAACGTGCCGGATTTCGCTTGATGCGCACGATGAATTCGGGGGCGTGGAAATCAATTTGGACAACGTGCCAACGCCACATCGGTTCGCTCTGGATATTCTTCGCGACATATAACCTGATGAACGTTTTCGGCATCGAAAATGTCGAAGGGACCGACGCCGAACGGCCGCTCGTTTTGGTCGCGAACCACCGATCTTTCTTCGATATGTACACGGTCGCAAGCGTTCTGTTCCGCCGGACGAGAAGGCCGATACGTTTATTCTTTCCTGTACGCGCCAAATTTTTCTATACGAATCCCATCGGTTGGTTCGTGAACTTCCTGATGGGCTGGTGGTCGATGTATCCGCCATTCTTTCGTGAGGAGAAGATCGCGGAAAAGCGTGAGTTCGATAAATTCTCCGTGCGTGAGTTAATAAACATCTGCACCGAAGGACATGGACACATTATCGGTTTTCACCCAGAGGGAAAGCGCAATCTGAATGACGATCCGCACTCGTTTTTGCCCGCACAGCCCGGCATCGGTAAGGTGGTTTATTCAGCACGACCGCAGGTTATTCCGGTCTTTATCGCGGGTCTGGGAAACGATCTTCCGAAGCAGATATTGGGAAACTGGATCGGCGGCGAAAAGATCCGTATTCACTTCGGCGAACCGATAGATCTTTCCGAGTTTTACGAAAAAAGCGATCGTCTGCGAACTCATAAAGAAATAGCCGATCACTTGATGGAAAAGATAGGTGAGTTGGCGACAAAGGATAAGAGCAAGATCGCCAATGATCCTGATATTTATTCGTAGCTCAGAGCCTCGACCGCATCCAACCGAGCTGCTCGTAATGCAGGATACAGCCCACCGACCGCACCGCCAAGCAATCCGACAACGAACACTATCGCTAGAACGAAAGGGCTGATCTCGACCTCTAGCGTCGTGATCATATTCAAACCGTACCTTGCGATAAACGTAAGAATGACGCCGACGATTATCCCTAACAAGCTAAGCAGCAACGCTTCTTGTGTTATCGTCCAGGCGATACCGGCATTGCTCATCCCGAGCGATTTCATTATCCCGATCTGCCGCGTGCGTTCGGTCACGGTCGTGTACATCGTCAGCAATATGACCAACGCGCTGACAACCGCTGCGATCCCGATAAACACATTGAGAAACACGTTCAAAGCAGGAAATCCCGCCATGTACAATTCTTCCAATTCATCCGTCCGCACGATCTGATTATCAGGAAAGCGTTCCTCTAGCACTGGCCCGATCGCGTCGATCGAAACGCCTTCACCAAGAGCGACCAACACCGACGATATCTTGCCCTCGCTGCCGAGTTGCTTCTGCATCGTATCGAGCGGCATCTTGATACGTGCTCCTCCAGCGGGTTCATAGGCTCCGACGATCTTAAACGGCCTGTCGTAAATTGTGGTCGTATCACCGATCTTGAATTTTTTCTGCCGTTGAAAGGCGCTGTCGACCACTACCTCGTCGGCACCATTGGTGAAAGGACGGCCTTCGACGATCTGCAGGCCTGAGATCTTTGAATATTCTTCGAGATTCACGCCGTCGATAAGGCGTTTACCGGTGTTGTTGTCCGTCGCATCCACTGAATTCTGTCCGATCCCGACAGCATACTTCACGCCTTCAACCCTTGAAACTTCACCCGCCAAAGTATCCGGAAGCCTAAAAGCTTCGCTGCCGCTCATACCGATCGAACCTTTCGCACGCATGAAGATCTCTGCACCGACATTGGCTTCTCGCGTGGCCTGTTCCCGGATAGAGCCATTCGCCAGGCCCACCGTGAACACGATCAGCAAAACGCCGACCGCAATCCCGAGCACGCTCACGATAGTGCGCGCGGGCCGGTGCAGCATATTTGAAAAAACGAGGTTGTCCATTTAGATCTATCTAGGCCCACTAAGCGCAGTTGCGGTATTGGAAGAAGAATTCGAGTTTATCGAGGCCGACTGTGTTTCCAATAACATCTCCTCAGGTGTTTTCCAGCCTGCCTTTCGCAGTAATTCGATAGCAAAGCGAACGGGAACTGCCATATTTACAGCCGTGTTTTCTGTAAACACGCCAAAATTCACCCCGATCACCTTTCCGGTTTGGCCGAACAAAGGAGCACCGGAACCTCCCTCCGCCGTACGCGCGTCGTGAACGATCCGTTTTGTGTCAAGATCCGTAATGGCTCCCTGCGTTGTTAGCGGAACGATCTTTTTTGATTCTGCAAGGAACTCGATCAATGCCATCCGCGAACCACCAAAACGTGTGTTTATATTCTTCGCCTCGTCGTCCTCGACCATTGCGAGCAGTCGGTCGGGACCATTGGGATAACCCATTGTCACAACGAGCTTACCGATCGTAGCAGCCTCAGAATCCGCTTCAAGCGGGATCGCAGGCAGGTCAGCGGGCATCTTCGTCACGTCGATCGAAGCAACCGCCACATCTTCGCGTCCGCCGGTTTGGCGAATCGTCAATCCAAAGGATCCCGCGATATTCGGAAAATAGACTTTGAGGGTCTTGATCCTTGCCCTTCCGTTGTTGCCGCGGATCATCGATTTAACCAGGTCATCTTCGGTCCACGGTTGCAGAACGTGGCGATTCGTAACTATAAATCCGCCGCCGACATGGAAGCCTGTTCCAATAAAGTCATATTCGACCGGGCTTCCGCCGCCCTCCGTAGTAAGTCCGGCGTTGGCATTTGGCGGAGGCCGTTCATCTTCGGAGATCGTCGGCTCGACCGGCATTGTCTGAACCGCATTCGGATCCGGATAACGAAGCACGCGGCCCGATTGCCGATCAACCAGCTGATAAACCCCGACGACCAGACAAACTGCTCTTCCATAATCAACACGAATATTTTGGGCCAACGAACGTTCGCGAATAAGCTGCTCGTTAGTTTCCTGCAGATTACCAAGCTTATTGCTCGCCGATCCGAGTTGATCGCCGAGCCGATTAATTATCGCCCTTTGCTGTTCAGACTGTTCACGATTTGCCCTAAGCTCAGAGTTGACCGCATAACCGAGATAGAGAATGCCGGACAAGAAGCCGACCACAAGAACCAGGATGATCGCCTTGGTCGTCCAACTGACCTCCCGCATCAACTCCCGCGTGAATTCGCGAAGAAAGGCTTTTGCATCGTCACGTTCGGGCGATGCGGCAGCGTCAAGAGCGGCTTCGGCGATGAACGGAGCTATTTGGGTCTCGGCACGTTTGGTCGAAATTAAGGAAGGCTTTTCGGCTATCGAGAAAAATCCGAAGGAAATTTCAGCGTCGGGAATGTCTATCACGTCCCCGTCCGCTATTGCGATGAAACGGCGGATCGGCTTTCCATTTACGGTCAAGCTAAGCGACGCGTCGAAATCGACAATGCGATACACACCATCGGTGTTCTCCAGCTTCAGCCACACGCTCGGCACATCGAGCTGTTTGGCATGTATCTGAAGATCGCAGGTCTCATCGCTGCCGATGGTCAGCCGTTCTTCGGAAAAATATTCAGTGCGTTTTTCCGTTCCGACCGAGATGTGAATGATTATACCGAGCGCCATTTCTTCGTAAACCAAGGTTTACCTTTGTGATTTTATCATAAAGCCGATTGCTTTCGATGCAAGAGATGGGGCAAACGTGGCAAAATAAACACAATGTCGAAACCAAAATTTATCGAAGACCGCGAACAGCTCGAGAAACTCGCCCCCATGTTAAAGGCCCCGATAACGCGGCAGGTATTCGTCTGCACCGGCAAATCATGTGCGGCGGTCGGCGGGAAAGAGGTGATGGCCGAATTCGCTCGCATTCTTGAAGAAAAAGGCATCCGCCAGGGCAAAGAATCGAAAGGCCGAAACCCGATGGGCGAATGCGTCCTCACCGAATGCGGGTCGATCGGCTTCTGCTCCATCGGCACCGCCGTTATGGTTTATCCCGACGGCACAATGTACGGCCAGGTACAGCCCGAAGACGCGGCAGAGATCATCGAAGAACACATCGAAAACGGAAAGGTCGTCGCACGGCTGGCCCTGTTAAATCTCCCCAACGACACCCCTTAATCGCGTTAAAATCATCGTCCGTATGTTTCATTGTGATGAAACGCGTCTCAGAACATCCCAGCTCCCAATTCGGACATAACTCTTGTTTTCGCAATCACTTACCAGTGCCCAAAAGTCTGATCGTTCCGGTCCTGTTCCACCCCTGTTCCACCCCTGTTCCGGGCCTGTTCCACTCCTTAGTGGAACGTGCAACTTATTCTATACAAACATGTTAGTTGATTTTTATCGCCAACTTTCCCTGAAAAATAAAAAAATTCACACGGAAAAGTGAGACGAAGGTTCGACGAGGCGTGTTTGATCGCAGGCAATCAATTGTCAAAGAGCAAATAATCGACACAATTGTATCATATTGCATTACAGATGACAAGAGTTTTATACAACGTGAATACGCCTTGATGTTCCGAAAAGAGCAGGTCGAATTCATCCCGGAGATTCCTGAAAAACTCTCTGAAAACCGATGGCTGTTTGAAAGGCTGACATCGATCAAATTGCAATAGATTCGTGCTAAAATAGCGATCATGAAACGAGAACTTCTGGAAAGGATCACCTCAAATCCTCGACAGTGCGGGGGCAGGCCGTGCATTAGAGGAATGCGCATTCGTGTTAAGGATGTTCTGGACATGCTTGCAGGCGGGGCGACTGAAGAAGAGATCTTAAGGGATTATCCCGATCTTGAATCCGAAGATATCCGCGCATCGCTTGAGTATGCTTCAGCGCAGATCGATCATGCGGTTGTGATGGTCTAATGCGATTTTTGGTTGACGCCCAACTTCCTCCCGGATTCGCTGTCTGGCTGACCGAGAGAGGCTATGATGCCGTGCATGTTCGCGCCGTCTCGCTGACGAACGCCGAGGACGCAGAGATTTGGGAATATGCAATTGAAAATGACATGATGGTCGTCACAAAGGACGAAGATTTCGCAGCGCGGTCGGCTCGCTCGATCGGCGGTCCCATTGTTGTGTGGCTTCGTATCGGAAATTCTACAAATCCAGTTCTTTTTGCATGGATAGAAGAGCGCTGGCAAGCGATCGTAACTCTCCTTGGCGAAGGAAATCGGCTGATAGAAGTTCGGTAATCGTAAAATGACTAATGGTGAAGAAATTGGGTAGTTGAATAATGCCGCTTCTATTCTTATTCTCACTTATCCCGGTTGTCGCGATCCTCGTAGGTTTTTTGCTGCGGCATCCGGTTCTAAAGATGGCATGCTCCTTTATCGGGACGCTTGCTCTAGTTGCCGTCTGGTTTCAAACAAACTTCAGAGTCGCTAACGGTAGAGGTATCAATGCGTCTGAGGCATCGGGAGTTGGTGAACATGTGGTGTCACTTCTGACGGTGCAACCATATTTCCTTGAGGCGTATGCATTAGTCTGCACGGTTGGCCTACTTTTATTAGGCTCGCAAATCATTAAGGCGGTTCGCTCGTCGAATCAGTAGAACTTAATGGCATCTCGTCGGCCCGCTTTGTAAACCCGGATCAGCTTTACTTCGGTAACCTCGGGTCGTGGTGCGAACATCGTAATCCCGAAATCGAAGGCATTGTCTTCGTACGGCGTGTCCTCGGCGTCGGCCTGCTCGAATTTAATATTAACGCCGGCGTCCCGGCACGTTCTTCGCCAATTTGATTAGGTTGTCGGCACTGTATAACCCCGTATCATCTGCACTTAATTATCCCTCAAATTTTCTAATGCTGTCTTCACTTCTAATTTACCCTCGCACAATTTCTCAGCGTTTTCTTCGACAAATGCCTGAAATCGGAACCATTCTCTATCTCGATCTTCTTGGGTCATTTGCAACATTCGGGGCCTTGTACCGACATAAAACTTTTCATACTTGACTTTGCAAGGCACCTTTGACCAACCTGAGCTCACTTCGGCAGGAAACCAAACGAATGGTCGATAATTATTGAGATTCTCTTCGGTTTTATGAACCGACGACGGTTCGTATTCCAATCGCAATCGCGAACCGTCCTGTTTTACATAATAGAAGTGCGGTTGATAAATAGACGAATCAGGGACGAATTGCGAGACCAGGAAACGAGATTCAGGAATTCGAAAAACTGTCTCATTCAAATTCGTTTCAATCTTTTCGCCACTCGCTACTCCACGAAAAATGTAAACGTTGCCTTCGGCCCCCTCAGGTATTAGGTAAGTCCTTTGATTGATGAATAGAGCACAGGCGGAGTTCGTAAGAACTAGTAACAAACCTGTCAAAGATCCTAAACGCATCATCTATTACCTCGCTGCTGCTTTTACTTTTTACTCCACGTTCTTAAATCCGCTGCTAAAAATCACTTTTCACCTCTCAGGAATAAGAAATGCTCCCGGGATTTTCTCATCGAGAGTTGCGAGAATACAGCCTTTAGCGTTGGCTAATTCCGCAAGATGGCCGTCGGTTGTGTCTTTTGCACGCTCGACCCATGCGGGAAGGTTAGAAGCATCATGATCGTCAGTTATAAACGTGAATTTGTATTCCTCAGATTCCTTCAGACCGATCAAAAGGGTTTGGGCTTGTGTAACGCTGACGCCATAGGCTTGCGACATTACTCGGATAAACCCGAGTTCCGTTATCGAAGAAGTGGCAAATTCAGGGATCTCGTTTTTGGCTAGGTTCGCGGCCCATTCCGCCACGCGCAGGTAAAACTCATGTTCCGTGTGGCCAAAAGCGACGAGGGCGTTTACGTCGAAAAGGTGCTTCATGGGAAGTCCGCAAGTATTTCCGCGACCATCTCGTTAGTTAAAGTTGGAGCGTTTGGACCTGACGTCAATACGGGCAACCCTGTGATCGGGCTGGTAATTATGCGTGTCTTGAACTTTCGCTGCCGTTTCGGTGACAAAATTATTTCGCCATTCTTAACGTCTGCTTTTAGCTTGTCGCCTGACTTTATGCCGAGGCGACGGCGTAACGATGTTGGAATGACAATTTCTCCTTTTTCTGTGACCGTGGTTTCCATCGTGATTATTTTAACACAACTAACCTCGCATCGCGGTCAGTATTTCATCCACAACCTTCTTCGCGTCGCCGAAGAGCATCTGCGTGTTTTCTTTGTAAAATAGAGGGTTGTCGACGCCGGCGTAGCCGCTGGCCATGCCTCGTTTCATAACGATGGTGTCGCGGGCTTCCCAGACGTGGAGGACGGGCATTCCGGCGATGGGCGACGCGGGATCGTCGAGCGCGGACGGATTTACAATGTCGTTCGCACCGATCACCCACGAAACATCGGTACCGCTGAACTCGTCGTTGATCTCTTCCATTTCGAAGACGATGTCGTAGGGAATATTAGCCTCGGCGAGCAGGACGTTCATGTGGCCCGGCAGGCGTCCGGCGACCGGATGAATGGCGAATTTAACCTCGGTGCCGCCTTCCTTGAGGATCTTAACGACTTCGGCCAGTGAATGCTGTGCCTGAGCCACGGCGAGTCCATAGCCGGGAATAATGATGACTTTCTTAGACTCACGCAGCATATCGGCTGTGGCCGCTGCATCGACGCTGCGAACTTCGCCCGCGGGTTCGCCGCTTGGAGACGTCGCAACCGTTCCGCCTTCGGTGCCGAATCCGCCAAGCATCACGCTCACGAACGAGCGGTTCATCCCCTTGCACATTATGTAGCTAAGGATCGCACCGCTTGAGCCGACGAGAGCACCGGTAATGATCAGCAGGTCGTTCGAGAGCATAAAGCCCGCCGCGGCCGCAGCCCAGCCGGAATAGCTGTTGAGCATCGAGACGACCACAGGCATATCCGCACCGCCGATCGCCATTATGAAATGAATGCCGAGAATGCCGGTCAGGATCGTCGCGATCAGCAGCGGCCATTGGCCGGTCTGCACGTCCGGCGAAATGAAAAATGCCACACCAAGCCCGATCGTGATAAGCAGCATTATGATATTGATCATATGCCGGGCAGGCAGCATCAAAGGCTTTCCGCTGATCGAGCCTCTCAGTTTAAGAAACGCGATGACCGAACCGGTGAATGTGACCGAACCGATACAGACGCCGAGGAAGATCTCGACCAACAGAACGCCGGGGTCTTCGACCGCTTTTCCCTCCGCGAATTTATCGAGATACGTTCCAAAACCAACCAGAACCGCCGCAAGCCCGACAAAGCTGTGCAATATCGCAACAAGTTCCGGCATCGAGGTCATCTGCACACGCGAAGCGACCGTCGCACCGATCAAGGCTCCGACGATCAGCACGCCGCCCAAGATCGGCCAACCGCTCGGATCCATCGCCGCCGCCGTCGCCGCAAGCGCGATCAGCATCCCGATGATGCCGTACCAGTTACCGCGACGCGCGGTCTCCTGCTTCGACAACCCGCCGAGGCTCAAGATAAACAACGCACTCGCGGCGATGTAGGCAATTGTAATTAGGCTGGTTTTCATTAAATGCTAGGGCTGTTCTTAATTAAATTGCCACTAGCTTTAGCTAGTGGTCAGCAGATAGAAAGCCCGGCTTTAGCCAAAAAAAGAAAAGGCGTATTCTTCAACTAGTCAGAATCTTTAAACCTCTGAAATCCCGCACGCTTCAAAAAATTCTCAAATTCATCATCAAATGAAATTACTTTATGATGTTCTTCCTGCTTCGCAATATACCGTCGCACACGCGGCAGGGTGTCCTCATTCACCGAAACGACAAAGTATTCATCCTGCCACGCAAATCTAGTATTGGTTAGTTTATTTTTGTTAATCCAAAATGAAGATTCGCCTTTAATCAATTGCATTATCTTTTCGAGAGTTTGATCCGTTCCCAGAGAGATCAGACAGTGAACGTGATCAAGATAGCCGTTGATAAAATCTATATGGATGCCTTTTTCCCGGGCATTCTGTCTAATATGTTCAAAGACATTCGATCGAATCGAATCTGTTAAATATGGATACCGGTCCTTTGTTGACCAGACAAAATGTAACCAGACTTTGACCCAAGGCATATTCGTACTTTGGGCTAAAGCCCCACATTTTTTTTCATCCTGTCCACTAGCTAAAGCTAGTGGCAACTTAAAATCTACTTCCTAAACATCGCCAGCATTCGGTTGGTCACCAAAAATCCGCCGGAGATGTTGATCGTGGCGATCAGGACGGCGATGGCTCCGAGGATCGTGGTGACGTTAAGGGTGCCTGAGAGCTGGAGCATTCCGCCGACGAGGATGATGCCGCTGATGGCGTTGGTTACTGACATCAGCGGTGTGTGGAGTGCCGGTTTGACGTTCCACACCACCTGAAATCCAACGAACACCGCAAGCATAAACACCGTGAAATGCGAGAGCTTCGAATCCGGCACAAAGAATCCGAGCAAGACGAGGAACAGAGCAAGTCCGACCAACACGAACGGATTCAAGCCTTTGCCATCGTCGGCTCCATGTCCGGCAGCAGCGGCTTTCACTATCGGCGCGGCCTCTTTCGAGCTTCCGCCCGGTTCAGGATGCGGCGCTGGCATTTCTTTTACCGGCGGCGGCCAAAGCATCTTGCCTCGGTCCAACACGATCGCTCCGCGGATTACCTCGTTCTCAAGATCGATCTTTAGAGGAACAGGGACACTCCTGTCCTCGTGAACTTCGCTTCGTTGTTCAGATGAACTTTCGGCGGAGGAACCGACGAAGGGGACAAGAGTGTCCCCGCTCCGCAGTTCATCAAGAAATGCCGTAACGCAAGCCCCATAAAGTTGCGATGACATCGATGCCATTCGCGACGGCAGATCTGTGTATCCGATTATCTTGACGCCCTTGTGATCGACGACCGAACCAGGCTCGGTAAGCACGCAATTGCCGCCCTGCTCGGCTGCAAGATCGACGATCACGGAACCCGGCTTCATCGATTCGACCATGCCTTGCGTGATCAATTTCGGAGCCGGCTTGCCGGGAATGAGCGCGGTGGTGACGATGATATCTACCTGCATCGCCTGTGCGGCAAAGAGTGCCATTTCGGCTTTCAGAAAGTCGTCGGACATCTGCTTGGCATAGCCACCTTTGCCTTCGCCTTCTTCTTTTACATCGAGTTCGAGGAATTCGGCTCCCATCGACGCGACCTGATCTTTTGTTGCGGAACGCGGGTCGAACGCGCGGACGATAGCGCCTAGTCCTTTAGCCGCACCTATCGCCGAAAGCCCTGCTACACCGGCTCCGATGACCAAGACCTTTGCCGGATCGATCTTCCCTGCTGCGGTTATCTGGCCTGTAAAGAATCGCGGAAAATGCTGGGCCGCCTCGATGATGGCTCGATAGCCGGCAATGTTCGCCATCGCGGAGAGCGTGTCCATCTTCTGAGCACGCGTGATCCGCGGTACGCTGTCCATTGCGAAAACGGTAGCATTCTTTTTCGCTAATTTATCAACGATCTCGCGATTCTGCGCCGGCCAGATAAAACTGACGACCCAGCCGCCATCGCGAACGAGGTCAATCTCGGACGCCTCCGGTGGGCGAACCTTTATCACAACGTCCGACGCGGCCCACAGTTCTTCTGCTGAAGCTTTTACAGTTGCACCGGCCTCTTTATACTCGGCGTCGCTGGCATTTATCGCCGCTCCAGCACCGGCCTCGATCGCAACCGCAAAGCCCAGCTTTTTAAGCTTCAGAACCGTCGCGGGAGTAGCGGCTACACGTTTTTCTCCCGGATAGACCTCACGCGGAACGCCGATCGTTAGGGCTGTTGATTCGCTCATAAAGTATAAAAATAGGGCCCGAGACAACAGGCCCGCTAAAATTTCTAAACAACTTTAGTTAAACGCAGATGTCCGATCATTCCTGGATCTTTTGCATCGTAATTATGACTAGCGGATCGCTTCCGCCGGTTCGGACATAGCTTATCCAGAATCCGCTTTTTTTGAATTCGACCATCTTCGTGATCCCGCCATCTTCTCTGGGAGGGACCGCCTGACCCAGAACCGCCTCGGGTGTCGGGGCGGTTTCTAGCTTGCCGTCATAGTTGATCGACATAGCCCTTACCTTTTTCTTTTCATCGAATAAGATCCGGGCGGATTCGTCATTATCAAATTCGTAGTAATCTTCGAAGTCGGTCGTTTCTTTCGCCTTCCCAAGCTTGGCACGCGCATCTGTAGCCGACATCCCAATTGTCACGCCGCGGTACTCCTTAAATGGAGCCGTACCCTGAGCGTTCAGTGCGTTAGTTGGTGCGAAGAAAAAGATCACAGCCGCAACTGCGATAAGAAAAAAAGAACGTCGAAAGTTCATGCCATTTTCCTCCTGCAACGAGGGCCATACTAAAGACCTGGCCCTTAATTATGGCGGAACAATATCTATATGAATATGCAGGGTCTATTTGGCATCAACGCGAAAATAATAAGTGAATCAGCCTTGTTTTTCAAGGATGGCCTTCAACGAATCAAGGCCCTGTTGAAAATCCTTACCTATTGCCTCATCCATATCGATCACCAATAACATCAAGTTCATTGGACGCGGTATATCGCCTGTGAACCCCCATTTTACTTTTGTCTGAGTTTCGTTAACCGTTTCGGTTATCAGATAAGAATCGGCCGCAGATTCGAACGGCTGTTTAAACCGAAGCTGGGTTTCTATGCGTTCACCTTCAACTATTCGTTTGATCTCCTGTTCACCCTCGCCGACTTCTTCCGTCTTTCCTTTCCAATGGACCAAAAATCCTGGCTCGCCATCTGTGCCGCTAAAATGCTGTTCCATCGTAGGTTCTTTCTTGAACCATGGCCCCCAGTCGTTCTGGTTGCGGAGCATTTTCGCATAATTGAACACATCGGCCTTTGGTTTGTTCACAACGACTTCACGCTCGACCTTGATCCCGGTCGGAAGCGTAAATACCAGAACTGCCAAAACGGCAACGATCGAAATTATCAATAGACCAAACCCAACTAGTAACTTTTTCAACATATTTCCGCCTCCCTTTTGAGCCTAATTGCGTCGCGGCGGTGCGGCTGGCATTTGCCCGGCCGGGAAACGCGGCAGCAGTTCATCACGCATTGCAAGCTGGTAAGCAGTAGCTGCGATCACAATTGCTCCCTGTTGCACATCCGCCGGGATCACGCGCTCCAGCGTATCGAGGTTCGTATGCCATGTGTGCGAACCGTATTCGATCGGATCGAGCATCGTTCCGATCCCCGGCAGGCCGGCGTTGTTAAACGATGTATGATCCGAACCGCCGATATTTCGGCTTCGCGTTGCCATCGCTCCCTCAATTCCCATAAAGGAATACGGGCCAACGATCTTTCGAAGAATGCTTGCCGTTTCGGGCGGGCCAAACACGGTCATGCCGCGTATGCGTCCGGTGCCGCTGTCGTGATTGATATATCCACCGAATTTATGCCACGCGGGTTTCGGGTTCTCAGCCGTGCCGAAATGCTTCGCGACATACGCCTGCGAGCCGAGCAGGCCTTGCTCTTCTCCGCTCCAAAGCGCGACGCGAATCGTCCGTTTCGGCTTTAGCCCTAGTGCCTGAATTATTCGAACCGCTTCCATCGCGATCGAACAGCCGGTTGCGTTGTCGGTCGCTCCGGTCGCGGAATGCCATGCATCCAGATGTCCGCCGACGATTATTACCTCATCAGGCTTTTCGGTTCCGACGATCTCGGCGACCGTATTATAAGCAACGCGGCCTTCCGGATGGATCGTATTGCGAATGTCGAATTCGAGTTCGACGCTGTGTCCGCCGCGGACCAGCCGCACCACGCGCCCGAAATCTTCATTGCGCATCACAACGGTTGGAAGTGTTTGCGAAGGATCGTATTCGCCGCGGCTGAAAGAAAACGCTCGAATTTGCCCGTGCTCGCGTCCTGCATCGTTTACACGAACGAGGGCTCCGTTATCCATCAGAAATTTGTTCACCTGATCGGCGACTTCGGGCGGCGGCAGTGCTCCCGGTTTTGGTGCGGCCGGTGTGAACTGTGGGCCGGCAAATGGCGGCGGTGCGGGCTGGTCGGGTGTCATTCGCTGTTTCGCTGTCTCATCGGGAATGCGTTTTGGCGGCGGATTAATATTGACAGGAACTACCCCGGGATTGCCGTAAAAGACAATACCGCCGCGAACCTGACTCTGTACGCTGCTTAAGTACGCCGTCAATTCTTCCTGCGTCGGGCGATCTGGCAGCACCATATTCATTGCTTTTCCCTTTACCGGGCCATTAGTGCTCGGCGTCCAGGCAAGCACTTCGAACACGAGCGAATCCTGCACCGGCGCGGTGATAAATCCGTAAGCGCGTTCGCTGGTCCAGCCGACATGTCCCCAGTCCCACGGCTCGAGAGCTCCGTTCTTCAGGCCCCATTCGGCCATCTGCTTTATCGCCCACTCTCCGGCTCCCTTCAACTGAGGAGAACCTGTCAGCCGCGGCCCGTAAACGTCCGTCAGCACCTGCAGATGTTTCATCACCTGCGAATTCTTCGTGCCTTCCTCGCGGATACGGTCATAGACATCGCGTTCCTGAGCAACAGCAAAACCGGGTAAAAGCAAGGCCTGCAATAATGCCGCGGCCGCGAACAAGTTCAATATTCTTCTCATTTTCATTCTTGATCTAGCACCTATCCGCCGTGCGTGACATAGTTCACGGCATAGTTTACTTGGTTTATTTATTAACACCGATGAACGGTAAAGGATCTGTAACTGTGATTATACTAGCGCACAGTGGACTTTGTTTCGAAAAGCACTAAATTTGCGATCTTGCCCGAACCCGGATCTGCTTTCGCCCAATACCTTTCAAGCGACTTTCGGTTGTATAGTATTCGGATGAAACTTGTTGGAAACCTAATCACTGCTCTTGTTGCCTTGGAACATATTGGCATTCTTGTGCTCGAGATGTTCTTTTGGGATCATCCTGTCGGCCAGCGGATCCTTGGGATGACGCCGGAGGTTTCGGCCGCTTCGGCAACGCTCGCTGCGAATCAGGGTTTGTACAATGGATTTCTCGCCGCCGGATTGATCTGGGGGTTGATCGCTGATCGCCGAGACATAAAGATCTTCTTCCTCGCTTGCGTCGTCATCGCCGGAATATTCGGCGGCATGACCGCAAAGACATCGATAATCTTCACCCAAGCCTTACCTGCGTTCGTCGCGTTAACGATCATCCTTGTAGTTAGGACCGATCCCGAAAGGGGATAGTACCTTTTAACACTTGTTTATGAACGCCCCGGAGATCTTGAATCTATGAGGGGAATTATTTTGCCTGCAAATAAAATATGAGAAATCATCCGCTTTATCTAAATCTCGGATTGGTAGTGTCGATCGTTTATATTCTCGTAGCGATCGTTTATGCCCTGGCTGGTTATCCGTTCAGGTTCGTCGTGCTTTTGGCCGCTGTGATACCGATAGCCTATCTAGTCGTTAGAATTCAAACCGCTAAGTCATTCGTAGACAAACAGATCGCAGATATAATCGGTGATCCAACCGAGTTCTTCGTTTTCTCGAGGAATTTGCCAGGTTACAGATTTGTGGACGTTTATAGGGCCGCCGAAATGTACTCGGAATCGTTGTCAGCCCATAAGCTCGAGACACAGCACAATGAAGAATTAAATTCGATCCTAAACGGAGCGTTCTATACCGAACAGAATCGATTGATAAAACCCCCGGAATACAAGGCCCGTCAGGTCGGGCCGGATCAAGAGAAGTTTTTTGCTGCCGATAATTTCTGGGTCGTACCAAATGTATTGAGTACAACGGTCGGAGTGATCCGGGTTAGAACCGTTGATTACACAAATGAAGTCAGCATTGAACTCGCTGCAAGCGATTCCGCCGATGCTGAAACAGCGATGAAGAAGATCCTGGACGATGCATCCGCGAACAGTATCTACAAGAACAAGGTGATCGAAGTATCGTTCCAACCTGAGGTACGGGACGAGTATGGCGGTGTCGAGATCAGGGAACGGGTAGATCCTCAATTTCTTTCGCAGCCGCCGGTTACCGAGGCCGACATAATTGTTGATGATGAGACTGCCGAGGTGCTTAACAGGACGATCGTCGATTTTCATCTGCGGCGAGAACAACTCCGTTCGCTGGGCCTTCCTTCGCGACGCGGCGTGCTTTTCTACGGCCCGCCGGGAACCGGGAAAACTTACACTTCGCGTTATTTGGCAAACAAGCTTGAAACGGCGACGACCATTGTCGCATCCGGCAATGCACTGCTTCAGATCCGTTCGCTAAGTAATCTTGCAAGAATGCTCCAACCTACGCTTGTGGTGCTGGAAGACGTCGATCTGGTTTACTCGACACGCGAGACGAACTTTAACAACACGGCTCTTGGCGAGATGATGAATGAACTCGACGGGTTCAAACCTGATGACGAGATCATTTTTGTACTCACAACCAACTCTATTGAACGGGTGGAAGGAGCAATAAAAGAGCGTCCCGGCCGGATCAGCCAATGCATCTACTTTGGAGCACCACTGCCAGAATTAAGAAAACGCTACCTTGCTTCACTATTGAAGAACTACGATCTAGGTGAACTTGATCTAAACAAGGTAGTCGATAAGACTGACGGGGTGACACAGGCGTTCTTAAAAGAACTGGTATTTCGCACCATTCAATTTGCGTCAGAAAACGGCTCGACCACAGACCCAGGCTCACTGAAGTTGACGAATAGCATCTTCGACCGTGCACTTGCAGAAATGCGAAAATCGGCAGGGATCGCTGGGGAATCAATTATTGGTTTTCAAATAAAGAGAAATCCCTGACCGTATAGGACTTATGCACCAACGCCCTGACGATCACGTGAATTTATTTTCACGATCTCGCCGACGAGGTCGTATTCGTGGGCTTCGGTGATGCGGACATCGTAGATCGCTCCGATCTGTGGTTCGAGGTCTTCGGGCATGTCGTTGATCAAAATGTAGCCGTCGATCTCCTGTGCCTGGCCCTGTAAACGGCCCTGAAACAGCAGATCGGATTCCTGCGAAAGGCCTTCGAACAAAACCGGAAACGTCTGTCCGATCTTCGCCTTGTTCAGCCGTTTGCTGATCTTCGCCTGCTCCTTCATCAGAGCGGTTCGCCGGCGGCTCGCCGTTCTCGCATCGACCTTGTTCGGCAGTTCGTAGGCGGCAGTTCCCTCTTCGTCCGAATAGGTGAACACGCCGAGATTGTCGAAACGGCAGTTGCGGACGAATTCGATCAGCTCGTTGAAATCTTCTTCGGTCTCGCCGGGAAAGCCCGTGATGAACGTTGTCCTGATCGTAATGCCCGGAACCTTTTCGCGAACGCGGCGGATCAGTTTTTCAAGCGATTCGCGCGTCCCGCCGCGCTTCATCAGCTTCAAAACATTTCGCGAAGCGTGCTGCAAAGGCATGTCTAGGTACTTTACGGCCTTCGGCGTTTCGGCGATCGCCGCGAGAAACGCATCCGAAATATGCGTCGGATAGGCGTACATCACGCGAACCCATTCAAGCTCTTCGATCTCGCCAAGCGCACGGATCAACGCAGCCAAAGCATCGACCTCGCCGAGATCTTCGCCGTATCGCGACGAATCCTGTGCGATCAAAACGACCTCTTTCACGCCTTGTTTCGCGAGATTCCGAGCCTCTTCGATGATCGAACCGAACCGCCGCGAACGGAACGAACCTCGCATCCCCGGTATCGAACAGAACGCACACGGCCGGTCGCAGCCTTCGGCGATCTTGATGAACGCGGTGTGCGATTCCGTCGCACGATATCGCGGCGTGTCGAAGTCGTAAAGATATGTCGCGGTCTTGTTGCCGATCGGCTTGAGCCTAAGCTGCGTCGCGTCGAAGCGGTCGTCCGCCGCTTTTAATATCTCACCGACCTGCGAAGTGCCGATGAACGCATCGACCTCCGGCAGTTCCTTCATCAGATCATCGCGATAACGCTCGACCAGACAGCCCGCGACGATAACACGCTTTGCTTTCCCTTCGGATTTGAGCGCGGTCGCTTCGAGGATCGCGTCGATCGATTCCTGCTTTGCCGATTCGATGAACCCGCAGGTATTCACGACGACCGTCTCTGCCTCTTGTGAGTTATTTGTTATCTCATAACCAGCCGCGGCAAGCGTACCCATCATCACCTCGCTATCGACGAGGTTCTTCGGGCATCCGAGACTGACAAAACCGACTTTCTTCATATCGAACCAAAAACGAGTGATCGTCCAAACCTATAGAGTACCACAGCTATTGGATCGGCGTCTCCAACGGGCTGCTTCATTTGCGAATGTCGTTTTAGGATCGTTCACTTTCGGAGTGATCAGAATCGATCGCCTGAAGCCTCGCTTCTATATCGGAGAGTTCCTCGGAGGTTGCTTCAAGGCCGCCAAAGCGAACACGATTGTAAACCGTTGTGATCTCGGCAACATCCGGAAGTCCAACCTCATGGGCAAATTCGAGAGGCGTCTGATGCGGCTGCCTCTCGAAACCTTTCTTAGCAAGCACGATTAACAGTCGTCGATAGAACTCTGTCACTGGTTCGTTTGCGGGCGTTCTGAAGATCTGCGCGATCCGCTTCCAGAACTCCAGTCTTCTTATTCTGCGGACCAACAATATACCTAAAATTAAAAATGCGGTAAGCGAAACGATAACGCCAGTGCCGAACAACAATGCAACAAGGCTTGACGCGATACCACTATCGCCACGAACCTCACTCCACCAAGAAGCAAGAAATTCGCGAACGTCATCAAAAACACTGGCGGTTCGGTTGTTGTAATCAGAGATACTTCGCTTGACCGAGGCGAACATCGACCGCTGCTCCTGACTATCATAGGCGACGAAGTATTGGATCCAGATCATTTCCAATGCTTCAACGTACTTGTTTATTCGCCCATATAACCCTGCCGTTTCCGTTCCCGATCCTTGGGCTGCAGGTGTTGGATCGAACGCTATCCAAACATCTTCGCCGGGAAAATAGACCTCGACCCACGAATGCGCCTCGCGTTGGCGTACGACATATGCATCTGCCGTTTCGTTATATTCGCCCTGTTGAAAGCCGTTGACGACACGCGTCGCGATCCCCTGCGTTCGAAGCAAGATCGCCATTGCTGACGCAAAATATTCACAATGCCCTTCCCGTATATTGAAAAGGAAATCAGAAAGCGGCTGGTCACCTCCAGCCTTTTGTTCCAACGTGTAACCGAATTCGTTCCTAAGGTGGTGCTCGATCAACAAGGCCGCGTCAAACCGGTTAGACGCGCTGCCGGAGATCGTTTCCGCCAGTTCCGAGACCCTCGGATCGAGTCCGTCAGGGATCTGCAAATAGTTGCGAACCGATCGTTGATACTCTGACCGGTCGCCACGTAGTGTCTCATCGGATGGCCGCTGCACATCGGAGAGTACCTTATACGTCGAGCGCTCGCCTGAACGCGGAAAGGTTATTGAGCCATATGCGTCCAGATAGAGTTCCCGAAAAGCAGCCTGAACCGCTACCGGCCTATCCAATGCGAAAAGCACCTGCGAATCGAGCGGTTCCAAATAGACGGTCTGGACGATCAAACTGTCCCGGCCGCTGGCGTAGTCGATCTGGATCAGATCACGGTCATCCTTTCCCCGAGCCTCGCGAATCCCAGGGCTGCTTTTCTTCCACGAAAGATGATCAAACGTGTCAAGCGCGATGCCTCGCCACCGTATCGGGCCGCCGATCTTATCTCTGTCTTCGACCCGGACTCTCATTACGACTTGATCGTTTTGTTGAATTCGGCCAATGCCGCCCAAACGAACCGAATCGGAAAAACCCGAAAACGTTGAAACCCCGCCAAGCGTACCTCCAAGTCCTGCCCCGCCCACTCGAGGCAAAACAAAGAAGAGCGGCGTCGCGACAATAACGATCAAGGCCAGTAGAACTATTGAGATCATCGGAAGGCGGCGAAGCGAATTCGCCTTATCTATGGATGATGCTATCGGGCCGCGGTTATTCTTTGATCGATCAGCAACGGCATCGGCGGTTCGTCGGATCTCAAAAATGATTATCGTCGCCGTTATCACCAGCACAAACGCGACGAAGATGCCAAGGTAGACAGCGCTGATGCTCAGGCCCGCTGCAAGCAAAAGCTGAAAAAATGACATTACATAGAGGAATATCCAATCTCGGTCACCTTTTTTCTGCAAGAGCTTGACAGCGGTAAGGGTCAGGATCAACCGCGCAAGTATCCCGGGCAGCGCCGTATCGTGGCCGGACAGCTCAAAGAAATTGATCCACCATAGAACGTAGAAAGACGGAAGTGCGATAACGGTCAAGGCCGTGCCGGCCTTCTCGGACATCTGCCATTTCGATCCCTCGATCAAATATGCAAAGAGCATTGTCCCGAGAAAAAGCAGAAGGCCGGCCAAACCGAAAGTTCCGGATATCCACAGCGAGAGGAAGCCGCACAGCACGGCGACATAGGAAAGCAGACAGAAAACGGTTTCGTATTTTGCTGATCGCAGCTCGACCATACCTTGTTTGATTATAATGTCACGCAGATAGGCTGTCTAAGGATTTTTCAGATCGTGAATTTGATCTCAGGCAAATTTGGATCGAGCGGGATCGAGATCGTTACACCAAAGCGACGTTCTATTTGGCAAATCGAGCTTCAATAACGGTGCCGTTTCGTTGTCCAAACTTGGCAGTCAGCCGTGGATACGTTTCGTGCTCGGTTTCGAGGTCATCAAGGTCAAGAAGCATTTCTGCCTCACGTATCGCCGTGATCGAACCTTCTATTTCCATGTAAAGCCCGAATGGAAGTTCGTCGATGACGATCTCCACCGTGCGAAAGCTCCACTTGCGGCGTTTCTTTTCGTAAATGATCACGGGCGAGAATCCGAGTTCGGCGACGATCCGTTCGATCGCACGCGGGTCCGCGACCTCGGTTTCTTCTTCAGCTTGGCGTTTTATATCGCCGTTGCCGGCAAGGCGAAGTTTGTAGGTCAGGATCGCTCGATCGCCGATCTTTCTGATCCGCAAAACGGCATTCTTTTTGCTGAGGATCGCTCCGCCGTAGATGATGTTTTCTTCCAGGTCTTCACCCAGAAACTCCGCTCCGGCGTTATTCAACGCGGCAGTGATCTGCTCGGAGGTTTCCGGTTCCAATCTGTATTTTTTTTCGACCTCTATCGGCAAATTAGATCTCCGGATTGTCCAAGGTCCACTGTCCCTTATCAGTTAACCGCTATGCCTGACGTATCCATTTCAGCACTTCAGGAATGGTCGCACGTTTGCCGTACATCAGCATTCCGACGCGATAAACCCGCGATGTTATCCAAACCAGGCCCGCGATCGCGGCCGCATTAACCACTAACGCCAACAATATTTGCCACATCGGTGGAGTCTCGGCGAGTATCCGGACGGGCATCGTCATCGGTGCGAGAAACGGAGCGATCGAGACCCAAAAAGAGAGCGTGGAATTCGGATCGCGGATCACTGCAAAACTGAAATAGAACCCGGCGAGCATTATCATGATCGGCGGAAAGGCGAATTGACCGCCTTCCTGCATGCTCGTCACCATCGAACCGACCAATGCAAATATTGCTGCGTATGTGAAAAATCCGACCAGGAAGAACAGCATGAAATAAACGATCATCAACGGCGTGATCTGGGGCAGTTTCTCGAGAAAAGGAAGAGCGTCGGCCTGCGATGCCAAGGCGGCTATAAGAGCCGCGACCGATACAACCCATATTCCCAGTTGAGTCAGACCTGCCAGGCCAACACCAACAAGCTTTCCGAGCATTAGTTCAAACGGGCGCGCCGATGAAAACAATATCTCGGCGATCCGCGTTTCTTTTTCTTCTACGACCGCACCCATTATTGCCTGTCCGTAGATCGCCAGCGTGATGTAGATCATCAAACCGATGATGAATGACGCTAGCATTATTCCATCCGTGTTCTTTTCGGCACCGGTTTCATCAAGGCCCTTTTCGTCAAGGTTTACCCTCTGCGACAATTGGTTTAGTTTCTCCTCGCTGATATTCTCACTGGCGAGCCGGACCGACCGCACGGCGCTATTCAAAGCGTCTTTGAACATTCCGCCCGAGAGCATATCGCCGCCCCTTCGCGAACGAAATTCGAAAACGGCCTTCGGATCGTTAATGTTATCCGGCACGATCAAATACGCATCGATCTCGCCCGCCGTAACGCGTGAAAGCAGAAATTGCCTGAGTTCGTCGCCGCTCTTTCCCGAAGTATCCAGGTCAACGAATCTATACGAACCTTGTATCATTTCAGCGGAACGCTTCATTTGTGAATCTTGCGAAACGCTGATATTGCTGATGCTTTCGCTGGCCTGTTGGCGGACGCGTTCGGCGATCTTTTCAGTCGAAAGATTCGCTTTCAGTCTAGTCGAGACTTGGCCGTCCGGATCGGCGATCGCGATTCGTGTCGGTTCGCCCTTGATCGAAAAGATCAGCATCGGAATGAACGTGAAGACCAGTGCGAGAGCCGGCAAAAGTAGAGTCCCGATGAGGAATGACCACTTGAAAACGACCTTCTTGTATTCGTGTTTTACGACCGCTAGGAATTTACGCATCTGTCACCTTTTCGATAAAAATGTCATTCAAGCTTGGTTCGGTCTTTTCGAATTTCGAGATGGCAACACCTGAATCGACCATCTTCTTCAGCAATTCTTGCGAGTTTACGCCATCGGCCAGATGCAGTTCTTGTTCATCCGCGTGATCGACGATTCGGCTGACGAACGCCGGATCTTTCAATATCGATTTGGCATTCGAACCGCGAAACGCGATCAGGTTTTCGCCGTAACTTGCCTTGATCTCGCGGAGGCTGCCGCCTAGAACCTTCCGCGATCTATTGATCAAAATAATGTCGTGGCAGAGCTTCTCTGCAGTGGACATCAGATGTGTCGAAAAGATTATCGTCTTATCCGCCGAGCGGTATTCGGCAATGACATCCATCAGAAATTCGACGTTTACAGGGTCAAGGCCGGAGAACGGTTCGTCCAGAATCAGCACATCCGGATCGTGCAGCACCGTTGCGATAAACTGGATCTTCTGCTGCATTCCCTTCGAAAGATCAGTGGTTTTCTTCTTTTTCCACTCGGAAAGCTGCATCCGATCAAGCCAGTGGTCGATCCTTTTGTCGATCTCGCCGGATGGTACGTCTTTTAACGCTGCAAAATAACGAAGCTGATCAACAACGCGCATCTTCTTATACAACCCGCGTTCTTCAGGCAGATAACCGATGCGGCTTTGCAGCTTGTGCGAAATGCGTTCGTTGTTCAGCGTTATTGAGCCTTCGTCAGGGAATGTGATGCCAACGATCATTCGGATCGTGGTCGTCTTACCTGCACCATTTGGACCAAGAAATCCAAAAACGCGGCCAGCTCGGACGTCGAAGCTTAAGTCTTCGACGGCCGTAAAATCGCCGAAGCGTTTAGTTACATTCTTAACGCTGAGTGTTATATTCTCGTCGGACATAGAGTAGAGTTTTAGGTTAACATATTGCCTTGCCTTAATTTAACTAACGAAGAAATGCAGATATTTGTTTACAAAAAAGGTGCGGCAAAGGTCGAAGAAGGCTTTACGAAAACGGACCTTCCCGCACTGCTTGCCGACAAGACCAACGTAGTTTGGGTAGATCTGATTGGCAATACACCGGAACGAATCGAGAATGCACGTGAAACTTTACTAAATATTTTCAAGTTTCACCCATTGACGGTCGAAGACTGCATTGAAGAACGAAACCAGCCGAAGGTCGAGCCATTCCCCGATTATCTATACTTTATTGTTCACGGAATAAGGTCAGGCGACACCAGCCCGGAAAATTTTGTCACAAAAGAGCTGGACGGCTATCTTGGCAACAATTTTGTGGTCACGTTTCACAGCGAAAAATTCCGCAGCATCAGAGCCGTGAAACAGCAGATAAGAACAACTCCGTTTGCCTGTCAGCGCGGAGCTGCGTATTTGCTACACCAAATTCTTGACATGATCGTCGACCAATATATGCCGGTCGTTGACGATTTTGACCTTTCGATCAGTGAATTGGAGGACCGCGTCTTTGATGTTCGTACCGGAAACTATTCTGTTCTTGAAGACATAATGGAACACCGCCGGAGTGTCGCAAGGCTCAGACGTATTTCGGCACGACAACGCGAAGTACTATACCGAATCTCGCACGGTGAGTTTCAGCAGATCCCGCCCGATGTTCTGCCCTTCTACCGCGACGTTCACGATCATCTTCTTCGTGTGACCGACCTGACCGAAAGCTATCGGGATCTGATCAATGGACTCTCAGACATCCACCTTGCGATGGTCGCCAACAAAACAAATGACGTGATGAAAACGCTCGCAGTCGTTTCGGCGATAATCTTGCCGCTCTCGCTCATTGCCGGAATTTACGGGATGAACTTTGAGTACCTGCCTGAGCTGAAATGGCCCTGGGGATATTTTGCCACCCTTGGGCTTATGGCCACGATCGCCGCAGTGCTGCTGCTGATTTTCTGGCGAAAAGGTTGGATATTTCAGAAGGAAGCGATCGAGATCGAAAAGACCGTGCGACCGGTGCACGAAAATGCATCAGATCCGCTCGATTAGACGCTCGACCTGAAGATCGCCAAAGCCATAAACACCGGCACGCTTCTGAAATTCCGGAAAGATCTGTTCGAACTCGGCGTGTCCTTCGGAAATGATCTCGCGAACGATCTCGGTCGGACGCCTGTCGATCTCAGCGGCGGCATCGGCAACTTCTTTTAGAAACGGAAAGGATTCCGAACGATAGGCTCCAAGCTCTTTAAGTTTTTCCGGATCGCGTGTGCTAAACGCCGCCCAAAGTTCTGCTCCCATCGTCAGATCCTGTTCGGTAAGCAAAGTGCGGCTTTGAAAACAACTGACAAGGTCGTCCGATGTGTGATTACCGAACCCTTTCCAAACATCGTCGGGCGAAGCATTTAGCGGGGCGACACGATAGATATTGCGATGTTTTTTCAACAGGTCCAGGCAAAACCACATATTCGCCTGACAGAAAAGTTCGTACTCGAACCATAGGCTAACTTCGGCGGCTGGCGGTAAATATGTTAACCGCTCCATCTCATACGCCACTTTTTCCCGATAGTCGATTGGGTCTTCACCGTACTCAAGTTCGAGAAAATTAGCGCGAATATCCCAGAATTCATCAAGTGTCTCGGCACAGATATCGCCGGCGACAAGGGCTTCGCGAAAGACGATCGTCTCGCCCTCGATCTCACTCTTCCTGAATTCTTCGACGAGCGAATCGCCCGGCAAAACATGAACGATCATATTGAAAGAGATACAGCGTAGATCACCGAAAGGCAAACACCGGCATAAACCCCGGCGAGAATGTCATCGGCACACAAACCTATACCGCCCGGAAGAACCTGAAGATAATCTATCGGATAGGGCTTCCAGATATCAAATAAGCGGAAAAGCAGAAAACCCGATAACAGTATTGTCCAGCTCTGCTCCAACGAAACTAAGGCAAAAGTAAACGGAATGAATAGAAAAGTTATCAGTTGGCCAATCACTTCATCTACAACGGCTTCTGAAGGGTCAGTGTTTCCAAGCATTTCGATTGCCCTGCTTGATGCCCAAATTCCAATCAATATCAAGAAAACGAGGGCCGAACCGAGAACCGCTGGAATCAGTGCATTGTAAAGATCAAAAAGTGGATCTTGAATCGTTACATGATCGGTCAAAAACGAAAAGAGTTTCCCTGTTAAAAGATAAATTGCGACACCGACCATTGAGCCCCACGTTCCGGGCGCAAGCGGCAAATAACCGACACCAAATGTCGTAACCGCGAGTGCGATGTAGTCCTTGATTCCTTCCGGTTTTCGTCGTTCTACTTTGGTCTTCATTTTCTTGAAAACTGGTAACTCGAAGCTGAAAACTCTTAACTGTCGTAAAAACTATTTTTGCTCCCGTTTCCAGTTCGGAGTTTTGAGTATCGAGTTTAGAATTCGATTCCCTGCTGTGCATAAATTCCGGCATGGAATGGGTGCTTTATCTCTTTCATCTCTGTTACAAGGTCGGCGGCTTCGATCAGTTCGGGCGGTGCGTTTCGACCGGTCATGATTATATGAAGATGCGGCTGATCCCTACGGATCTGTTTGATCTTTTCAAGCACCGTGGTTACTTCTAGGAATTTATAATCAAGAACATAGACCAATTCGTCGAAGACTAATAGCTCATAGTCCTGACTCTCCATCTTCTCGACACAAAGTGCCCAGGTCTCTTCGCTTGTTTTAATGTCCTGGGTCTTGTCGTTCGTGTCCCATGTAAAGCCGTCGCCCATGGTATGAACTTCGATGCCTAGTTTTTCAAGCGATTCGTGTTCGCCGTAGCGGTCGGTCTTAGACTTCATGAACTGGATCATGCAGCAGTTCATTCCGCGTCCCGCAGCTCGAACCAAAACGCCGAGAGCCGCCGTGGTCTTGCCTTTACCCTCGCCGGTATTGACCATCAGCAGGCCTTTTGTGTTCTCGCGATATCCTTCGCGTCGCCATTTATAGCGCTTTTCTTTTTGTTCGGGCATTTGCCGGTTCTGGATCAATCAACCTCGGTCGAGTGTATATCGAACTGGTTTATCTCGATCCGGAGCTGTTTAACAATTTCCGCCTCGAGTTCGTCCCAGTTGCCTTCCACACTAAGTCCGGCTGCATTGTTGTGGCCTCCGCCGCCGAATTTTTCGGCAACTCGGGCAACATTAATATCGCCTTTGGACCGAAGGCTGACACGATATTTATTCTCACCGACTTCACGCATGTAGATCGAGGCCACGACCTCGCGGGCAGCAAGCGGAATGTTTACAAAACCATTATTATCGCCATCAACTGCATCAGCAATTCTGCGCATCTCAAGCGTTTGCCGCATCGTCGCGATCCTTCCGTTATCGTGACGATCGATCGTTCCGATAACCTGTCGCATCAACTCAAGCCGTGACCACGGATAGTTGTTATAGACGGCTTCGGAGATCTGCGCGGGCTTTACTCCAGCTTTGACTAGCTCCGAGGCGACCTTCAGCGTTCGGTCTGTAGTGTTGGAAAAATGGAAGGAACCTGTGTCGGTGACGAGCGCCATATAGACGCACTCTGCGATCTCGCGAGTGACCTTGCCGCCGATCGCTTTGCAGAGATTGTAGATCATCTCGCCGACAGCGGATGCAGTTGAATCGATCCAGTTTATCTTGCCGAAATGTTCGCTGGTAGCGTGGTGGTCGATATTTACAGTGAATTCATTTTCGAGGCCTTGAATTCCGGGGCGGGAAACATCGGAACATTCGATCACGAATATTGCGTCGTAGTCAGCATCTACCGTCTTTACATCACGGATCTCGTCGGCACCGGGAAGAGTTTGGTATGCGGGCGGAACCTCACCGTGGACGATCACTTCAGCCTCTTTACCCAACGACCGAAGCAGCCAGCAAAGTCCAAGTGACGACCCGACTCCGTCGCCGTCCGGCTTTATATGGGTCGTGATGCCAAACTTCTTCTTATTTTCAATTAACTCTACTACTTGACTTAACACTTAAAAACTCGGAAGGCGGGCCTTGCACACGGTGCTTGCAATGACCTAGCCTTCATTCTCCGTAATGTCTTTTAATTCGCCGCGTTCTTTCAGGCTGTTGATAAGCCCGCCAATTCGTGCGGCGTTCTCTTCCGCCGTATCGCGGACAAAATGCAGATGCGGTGCATGCCTCATGCTCAAACCCATCGCAACTTGCTGACGGACGAAGGTCGTCGCATTCTTCAAAGCACGCAGTGCTTCGTCAATTTGCTTGTCAGTTCCATTGATCAGAACGTAAACCTTCGCATCGCGAAGATCTTCGGAAACTGTAACGTCAGTTACTGTGACAGCTTCAAGACGAGGGTCATCAAGCTCAAACCCGACGACCTCTCCGATCTCTTCCTTCAATGCTTCCGCTAAACGCTCCGGCCGCCGCATCTTTCAACTCCCCTACAGCTCGGTCGCGGCGATCTTTTCGATCACAAATGCCTCGATCTCATCGTCGATCTTGATGTCGTTGAAGTTCACAAGGCTAATACCGCATTCAAAACCTTGGCGAACCTCGTTCGTATCGTCCTTGAAGCGTTTGAGTGTGGCGATGTCGCCCTCCCAGACAACGACGCTGTCGCGAAGCAGACGGGCCCTCGCCTGACGCCGAATCACACCATCGGTAACACGACAGCCAGCGATCGTACCGATACGCGACACCTTAAATGTTTCCTGAACCAGAGCCTTGCCAAGAATGACCTCTTTCTCGATCGCGTCGAGCATTCCGATCATCGCGGCCTTGATCTCTTCTTCGACCTTGTAAATGATCGAATGGAGCCGAATATCTACATCTTCGTGTTTGGCTATATCTGCCACACGAGCTTCCGGACGGACGTTGAAACCAATAATGACAACGGCTGTCTGGGCATTGTCAGCCTGTGTCGCAGATGCGAGAAGAACGTCCGACTCGGCGATGGCTCCAACGCCAGCTCGAATAACGCGAACCTTGACCTTCTCGGTCGACAGTTTCTCAAGTGTTCCTCGCAATACTTCGACTGAGCCCTGAACGTCAGCTTTGAGCAGAACAAGCAGTTCCTTGATCTCAGCCAATCCAAGCGATTCGATGCCACGCTTCGTGGTCTTGAGCATCGCTGCCTGACGTGCCTGCATTTGCCTCTGCTGAGCAATTTCCTGTGCCCGTTCGACATTTCCAACGACCTGGAATGTATCACCTGCCTGCGGCACACCCTGAAGGCCCAGTATCTCAACCGGCGTTGCTGGTAATGCTTCACTGACCTGTTCACCGCGGTCCGAGAACATCGCGCGAACCTTTCCGTAATATTGACCAACGATAAACGGATCGCCGACCTTCATCGTTCCCTGCTGAACGAGGGCGGTTGCGACCGCACCGCGGCCTTTGTCGAGCTTGGCTTCGAGAACAACACCTGAAGCTCTTCGGGTCGGGCTTGCTTTTAGGTCGAGAATATCTGCCTGCAAAAGAACCGTTTCGAGAAGCGTATCGATGCCTTCACGGTTTTTTGCAGAAACGTGAACCATATCAATATCGCCGCCCCATTCGACCGGCTGCAGGCCTAACCCCGCCAATCCCTGCTTGACCTTTTCCGGATTTGCACCGGGTTTATCTATCTTGTTGATTGCAACGATCATCGGAACGCCCGCGGCTTTGGAGTGTTCAACTGCCTCAATTGTCTGAGGCATAACTCCGTCGTCGGCTGCAACGACAAGTATTACGATATCGGTCGCTTTCGCACCGCGGGCACGCATCATCGTGAACGCTTCGTGGCCCGGCGTGTCGAGAAATACGACGCGCCGCTGTTGATCCGGAGAGTCAGGACTCGGTACCGAGACACTGTATGCACCAATATGCTGCGTGATGCCGCCGGCTTCGCCCTCTGCCACATTCGCCGAACGGATCGCATCCAATAACGACGTCTTTCCATGGTCAACGTGGCCCATTACTGTGATCACCGGGGCACGAGTAAGTTCAAGGTCATCCGCACCAGCATCGATAAGTTCTTCGAATTCCTGCTCGATGACCATTTCTTCGAATGCCATAAAACTGACATCGAAGCCGTAGTTCATCCCCATTTCGACGGCCATCGTTTCACCGATCGGCTGGTTGAGTGTTGCAAAAATTCCTTTCTTGATCAGAAGTTGAACAATATCGCGGGGCGTAATGCCGAGAGCTTCGGCAAATTCCCGGACTGTTGCACCTTCGGTCAAACGAATCGACTTGTATTCTCCGTCAGTGCGGCCGCCGACCTGATCGAGAACGCGTTCTTCGATCGTTCGCTGACGCGGCACATCAAGATCTCGTTCGGCAAACCTGCCGCCCTTCGCGTCGGCTCCTTTGCCTTTTCGACCACCTGATCGGCCGGGCCTGCGTCGATTATCGGCAGGCGGCGTGTAATTCAGCTGAGGAGTGGCGGTCTCGCCCGGGGTTCCGCGAAATTCTGGTCTCCGCAAATTACCGGTGCGCAGGTCTTTCGCAGGCTCGTTCAACTTCCCAGACTTTGTTGGGGAAGCGGAAACGACCCGCTCGCCGGGCTTAACACCCTGCTTTAAGGCGTTCGCCGAGAGGGTCAATTTCTTAATTTGGGTGCCGCCGGGTTTGGTTGGCTCAACTGACTCTGTTTCAGCCTCAGAGATCTGTTCGGCCTCATCAGGCACGACCTCGATCGCTTCTGAGATCTCGGGAACTTCGCCGACCTCATCCGGCTCAGCAACGGCTTCTTCCACCGGTGCCTCGGCGACACGCCGCTTGAGGACCTTCATCACCGGAGCGGCTTCCTTCGTATCCTCAGGTTCACTTTCGACAGCCTTAGCAGCGACTTTCTTTGCAACCTTTACGGGTTTCGGCACCACTTCAGACTCGACGGGTTCAGTCGGTACTAAAGGAGTTTCGGCTGGTTCTTCCACCACCGCGGCTTCTTCGTCTGGCTTCGCCTTCTTGACGACCTTTGCAGCCTTGATCACCTTGATCGAACGCTTTGGTGCGACCTCGGCCTTTGGAAAATACTTCAGACGCACCTTTTCAGCCAGCTCGGCACTTACCGAATTGGAAGGAACGCTAATGTCTGCACCTTCGCGGCGCAGATCTTCCATAACACGCTTTGTATCTTGTTTTAGTTCGCGAGCTAGATCGTAAACCCGAATTTTTTTCCCAATGGGCATATTTTGCTGTTTTGCGAAAATCCCGGTTTAGATCCGATGTTGGTCGGATGATCTGGCGTTAACCGCCGGGGTCTTCGTGATCAATCGAACGGATGTTATTCATCTTTTGCATCCGTTTCATCAATTATTTCCTGCGCCGCAGTTTCAATTTCTGGGGCCGGATCATTTTCTGCGTTCAAGACCTCGGAATCTCCAAGGTCTTCGGTAGGTGGTTCATCAGAAGTCGTCTCAGCATCTTCTGATCGTTCCACCACCGTCTCATCTGTTTCGTCTGCGGTCCTTTCAGCCAAGCTTTCGTCTTCGGCTTTTGCGGCCTCAAGTTCAGGTTCGGCGATCGTTTCCTCCTCAACAGGTTCAGATGTCGAGTCGTCCACCGAAGCTCCGGTTTCGATATTCTTAGCCTCAACGATCGCAGCCGCCGCGGAGATCATCGCTTGAGCTTCATCGTACGTAAGGTCGAGATAATCAACGAGATCGTCAAGTTTAGCTGCCGCAAGTGCCTCAACGTCTTCGATACCCTTCTCGGCCAAAGTCTCAGCCTGATTAGCCGTAACACCTTCGAGAACCGTGATAGGCACAGCCTCACCTGAAGCCATCATTTTACCCATTTGGAGCGCGATCTCTTTCTTAAGGATCTCTTCGCTAACGATGTTGATATTCCAGCCGACCAACCTGGTCGCGAGCCTTACATTCTGCCCCTTCTTACCAATTGCAAGGCTCAACTGGTCTTCGCCGACGATTACGTCCATCGTCCTGTCGTCGATATTGGTAATGCGAACCTGAGAGACCTTTGCCGGGGACAATGCGTTGGCCGCAAACACAGAGGGTTCATCTGACCATTCAATAATGTCGATCTTTTCGCCACGAAGCTCTTTGATTATCGATTGAACACGGGAGCCTTTCATACCGACACAGGCGCCTACCGGATCAACATCCTTCTCGTTCGATGAAACAGCGATCTTTGCTCGATCGCCCGGCTCGCGAACCGCTGATTTGATCACCACGGTTTCGTCGTAGATCTCCGGGACTTCCATTTCAAACAAACGCTTCACAAGCTCGGCCGATGCCCGTGATCCAATTATCTGCTGTCCTTTTTGCTCTTTAGAGACATCTATTATTACGATACGGATCCGCTCGCCCTGATTCCACATTTCGCCGCGCGACTGTTCTTTTCGCGGCACGATCGCTTCCAGATTGTTGCCCAGATCGACGATCATATCCCCACGCTCGAACCGCTTGACCATCCCATTGATCAATTCGCCTTTGCGGTCGATATATTCGTCGTAAACCTTTTCGCGGATAGCTTCGCGAACCTTTTGAACAAGGATCTGCTTTGCTGTCTGTGCAGCAATGCGCCCCATTTCTTCCTGAGGTAAGGGTATTTGGAGCAGATCGCCGAGTTCGATCTCATCGCCTGCAAGTTCCTGCGCCTCTTCGAGCGAAAGTTCTGCAGACGGGTTTTCCACGCTTTCGACAACAACTTTTTCCAAAGATATCTCGATCTGTCCTTCTTCGTTATTCCAATCGACCTGGATATTGTCGCCTGTCTTATCTTGAGCCTTGAACTGCTTTCGCGCAGCGGCTTTCACCGCATCCTTCATTGCCTCGATCACCATATCACGGTCGAGGCCCTGCTCATTGCACAACGCATCAATACTCTGTCCGATAACTGAGATCATATTAAATTCTACTAATCCAACCGGTGTCAGCTTCTCTGCTGAAATTCCTTGTTAAGGTCGAACCTCAAATTTGCCTTCTTTATTGCCGCAAGGTCCAGCAAGATCCTACCCTGACGTTTTTCCTCAATGGAGATCTGCGTTCCTTCTACACCTGCGATCGTTCCTGTAAAAATACTCTGACCGTCGATCGGGGACGTGGTCTTGATCTTTACCTCACTACCTGTGAACCGAACGAAGTCTTCCAATTTGTAAAGCCCACGTTCAAGCCCCGGGGACGAGACCTCTAATACGTACCTCGTCGGAACTATGTCTTCAGCGTCCAAGGCCGCTTCGATGTCGCGTGAAACATCGCTACAGTCTTCGATGGTGATGCCCCCCGGTTTGTCAACAAAGATCCTTATTACAGGACTACGCTTCGAGCCCGCGATCTCAATATGGACGAATTCAAATTCACGGTCTCTGATCGCCTTATCCGCGACTGCACGCACCTTCTGAAAAACCGACCCTTCGACCATTTATCTACGACCCCAAAATAAAAAGTGGGCACCAGACCCACCTTCGTTGGACCAATCTTTACAGCAAACCCCGAGTATACCTGAAAACCACGGAACTTCTCAAGTATCAAATCAAAGATTCTTTTCGACCCGACCCAGGCCAACCGAGATGATGTCAAGCTTTTCCTTCAAAACCTTAAATTTGGCCGGATCAGGCGAGGCAACAAATTCTTCGAGCATTACATTGAATTCCTTAGATTCAGATATCAACCGCTTTCCTTCCCTTTCTATGATCTGTGCCTTATCGGGTGCTCCGGCCAGACTCTTTTTCGCCTCGGCGGCACCCCAGTGGGTAATTCTGATCACATACTGCTTTGACGTTTCCGTAACCCAACTTTCATCCATCAAGAACTTACTGATGTTTTCAAGGCTAGGGAAGAAACCTTCACGTTTTAGTAGATCCGTAAGGTCAACATCCACAGTGTCCTTACCACTCGTTTCTTCATAGATCTTAGTTAGTACCTTGTGATAGACATCCATATAAGCGTCACAGCCTCCGGCCGATCTAAAGCCCGGAAGCCTCCTTCATTGAAAATATATTTGATGCAGCACCGATCACGCCTGCGAAATCATCGAGATCGGCCCTCAGAATCTTAACACGTTCCGCAGGCCGCTTAAATGTTCTTTTCTTCAAAGTACTTTCAAACGCTCCAATGAACAGATCCCAGGCATTAGCTAATCCACCGCCGATGACTATTGCTTCCGGATTAAGGGCGTTTACTAACGCTGCTGCGGCCAATCCGAGATGCTCACCAACGCCCTCGAAAATGCGGAGCACAAACTCATCACCGCGTTTCGCCATTTCATATAGCTCCTCGACCTCAACATTAGCTTGATCCGCCGATATCTCACCATTTTCGACCGAATGGGCTAATATTTTGCGAATACCGGTCGCCGAGGCATATTGCTCCAGACAGCCCCAACTTCCACACCCGCATGCAAACCCATTTGGCTCTACACAAATATGGCCTATTTCGCCTGCGGTTCCGTCGATCCCTCGAACTAGTTTGTTGTTGATGATAATCCCCCCGCCGACCCCGGTTCCTAACGTAAAGCAGATCGACGACGCGTAACCTCTTGAAGAGCCGATCCAATGTTCCCCTATCGCGGCGGCGTTTGCGTCATTTTCAATGACCACAGGCATTTGCAATTGAGTCGAGAGCAGAGTGCGAATATCGAAATCGTTGAGGAAACGTAGGTTTGGTGATTCAAGGATCCTTCCGTCGGAACTATTTACTAAGGCTGCAAGGGCCAGGCCGAACCCGATCGGGTTCGCTTGTGGCAAATTCTGAGATAGAAATCCCGATACAAACTCGCCGATTCGGCGCGAAAACTGAATCGGATCGACTTCCGCCGGAGTCGGAGTTTGAGAACTGGCGATTATCCGGCCGGAATTATTAACAAGTGCGACCCGAAGATTCGTACCACCAAGATCTGCCGCGACTGCGTACCTTGGCGGGCCCTCCAACGCTGACTGATCGTTTTGCACAGCACTTACCGAATCTGCGATCTGTATTTCCTTGGTTTTCCTCAAGGCTTTTTTCTATCATCGCTCGGGCAAATTTCAAAACGGTTGGTGTAAATAAGATTCAAATGATAGCGGCCTCACACCGCAAATTATTAGCTAAAACCGAACGAAATTAGCGTATTCCGTGATCGATAGAACTGTCCATGACATATCCCGCGAATTCGGCAAAATCCGCCGAAGCAAACAAAAAAGCAAATTGGGCTTTTCTGAAGTACCCAATTGTGCTATAACCTTTTATAATTCTTTGGCTTAGAAGTTAAAGCGGCTTAAGTATTACCTCAGAATTATGATTTTCACGTTCTGTCTAGCTTTTGTTGACAGTGAGGCCAGATTCGTGTAAAAGATTGTGAGGTCTGCTTTTTTTGAAATCATTGAAAATTGGCGATTTAAGAGGAGAAATATGACTTGTAATTTGTGGATTCGAAAGGCACTTTCGTCGTGCTTGATGGTCGCTGTATTCGCGACGTACTCGATGGTGGCACTTGCCAACAATGGCAAAGTTGCCGGAGATTTGACTGTCCTCGGTAAAGAGATCAATTCTGCAGGCAATTCCGTTCTTGTGAACGGTGAAGCCGCACAGAGCGGCCGCTCAGTATTTTCGGCCAGCACTATCACAACGCCGGAAGGAACTTCTGCAATAATTAGCGTCAGCAACGTTGGTAAGATCGAGATCGCCCCGAACTCATCGTTCACATTTAAGGCTGATGCGAACAAACTTGGTGGTGATCTGTTGGCAGGCAAGGTAACCGTACTTTCCGCAACGGCTCCGGTTTCTATTACCACTGCAGTCGGCACACTGGACCTTAACAGTGGTGAAACCGCTTCAGCAGCCGGTCGTCAAGATGATGATGATGATGATGACGATGATGGCGGAGCGGCTTGGTGGCTCTTTGCACTTGGAATGGGTGGAGCACTTGCCGGAATTGTCTATGCTGTCACAAGAGATTCAAATGAAGCTAATATAGGTGGCGGCGGCACAGTGATCAGCCCGGTTCGTTAGTCTTAAAAGATTTGCACCGGCCGCTCGCTATCCTATGCATGCGGCCGGACTGATCGATCTGGTTAATAGATCGCTACAGGAGGAAATAGATCAAATGTTCGGCAAAAATATAATTCAAAAATTTTTCACTTCCTTAACAGCAGTCGCTGTTCTCTGTGTTTACACAACCGTGGCCCTTGCTCTTCCAACCGACAATGTCGGTGAGATCACTGTTACGGGAAACGTGACCGTTAACGGCATCGCAGCGGTTTCGAACGCGACCGTCGTTTCGGGAAGTACAATCGTTACTGGAGAGAATTCCTCTGCAGTTGTCAGCCTTGGTAAGAATGGGCGTGTGGAAGTTCAGTCAAATTCAAACGTTACATTGAATTTTAGTGCGGGCAGCATTGTCGGCATTGTTTCGACAGGTAAAGTTCGTGTTTCAGACGCTCCTGGCGTTGCTACAACGATCACCTCTAAAGACACAACAGTGATCGCCGATGCCGGACAGGCAGATGTATTCACGGTTGAGGTTGAATGCGGCCACACACACGTGGATACTGCGTCCGGATTGGTCACAATGAGGGAAGGAACATCCGATCGACAGGTTGCCGCCGGAACATCTGCTACGGCCGGAAACATGGAACAGACAGGATGCGAACCCTGCTTGCGTCCGAATTCGGCTCCGCCGGTTCGGTTCGCCGGTCCTTGGTGGTTACTCCTCATCGGAGCCGGTGCGGCTGGTGCGGCCATCCTCGTTGGTGGTGGAACCAAGACGACTCCAGGTGGCGGCGTTATCATCGTAAGCCCAACAAGATAGTCGAACAGTTCTCTTAAGTTGCAATAGCTACGGGTCATGTTGATAAAATATGACCCGTATATTTTTGTTTCGCATACACCGGTTCGCCCGGCGGATATTTTCAGAAATTACTATTAGGTTTATTTTATGCAAATAGCAGTTATTGGCACCGGATATGTTGGATTAGTTAGCGGTGCGTGTTTTGCGGAATTCGGTGTCGACGTGACTTGCGTTGACGTCGACGAAGCGAAGATCAACAAGTTAAATAATGGGAGCATTCCCATTTACGAACCGGGCTTGGACAAGATCGTCGAAAAGAATGTCAGGGACGGGCGACTCCATTTTACGACCGACATCACCTCGGCTGTCGAAAAGGCCGCGGTCGTTTTCCTTGCAGTAGGTACGCCACCAAAACCAGACGGCTCGCCTGATATGAGCTTTTATCAGCAAGCCGCACTCGACGTTGCCAAGGCGATGAACGGTTACAAGGTACTTGTTACCAAATCGACCGTACCCATCGGGACCGGAAAATGGCTTCGCGATTTCGTTACTAAGAATTTAAATGTCGAAACTGAATTCGGTGTAGCCTCAAACCCGGAGTTTCTCCGTGAAGGTGCGGCGATCGACGATTTTATGCGGCCCGATCGGGTAGTGATCGGCAGTAATGAATCGAGAGCGATCGATGTGATGAAAGAACTCTATCGGCCACTTTATTTGATCGAAACGCCGATCGTGATCACGTCGCTCGAAGCTGCTGAACTGATCAAATACGCGGCCAATGCTTTTCTTGCCACCAAGATCACGTTCATCAATGAGGTCGCAAATCTTTGCGATGCGATCGGATGCGACGTACATGACGTAGCACGCGGTATGGGAATGGACAACAGGATCGGACGAAAGTTTCTGCACCCGGGGCCAGGTTATGGGGGTTCGTGTTTTCCAAAGGATACCCGTGCTTTAACCACCGTTGCTGATCAATTCGGGGTTGAGACACGTATCGTCGATGCTGTGATCGAAGCGAACGATCGACAACGGGATGCGATGATCCCGAAGATCGAAAAGCTCGTCGGAGATCTTTCGGGTAAAAAGATCGGTATGCTGGGACTTTCATTCAAGCCTGAGACAGATGATATGCGCGAATCTCCGGCGATCGATATCTGTCATCGCCTGATCGAAAAAGGCGCCGCCGTCAAGGCTTTTGATCCGGTGGCAATGGACGAAGCGAAGCACTTTATAACCGGCATCGAATACGCCACGGATGAATATGAGGCGATCAGCGGTGCAGATGCCCTAGTCATTGTTACGGAATGGAACCAGTTTCGGGCGCTGGATATGGAGAAGGTCAAAAGCCTCCTGACCTCACCAAAGATCGCCGATCTTCGCAACATTTACGAACCCGGCGACATGCGAGAGATGGGCTTCGAATATGTAGGCGTCGGAAGATAGGTCCCGCGATCGACGGCTCTCGAACAGTTTCGGGCGCCGTGATCTTTTAAACAATTGCTGCCGGAGACAACGGAGCTTTTATTACTTTGTTTCGCCTTAGTTATGCTTAATGATCTCAATTGCCTGGTCACTGGCGGCGCGGGGTTCATCGGTTCGAATCTGGCACAAGAACTGATCGATCGGGGAGCACGGGTTCGGATCATCGACAACCTTGTCACGGGGTTTCGCGAGAATCTTGCCGAGCTTCGTGGTGATTTTGTTTTTATTGAGGGTGATCTCAATGATCCTGTGGCCCTTTCTAAGGCTTTAGAGGGTACTGACACAGTCTTTCACCAGGCGGCTCTTCCCAGCGTGCCTCGGTCGGTCGATGACCCGATCGAAACGCATAATGCATGTGTCAATGCAACACTATCGCTGCTCGATGCAGCAAGACATTCAGGCGTGCGCCGTATTGTTTATGCGGCGTCCAGCTCGGCTTATGGCGACCAGCCCATCTTGCCTAAGGTCGAGACCATGGCACCGGATCCGATGTCGCCTTATGCAGCTGCTAAACTGGCAGGTGAAAATTACTGTAGGGTTTTTAGTCGGGTTTATGGCCTTGAGTGCATCGCTTTGCGATATTTCAACGTGTTCGGTCCCCGACAAAATCCTTCGTCACAATATTCGGGGGTGATCTCCCGCTTCATCGACGCACTCATGAAAGGTGACACGCCGATCATTTACGGAGACGGTGAACAGACCCGTGACTTTACATTTGTGGCGAATGTGGTCGATGCAAATATTAAAGCGGCATTTGCCGATAAAGGTATCGGCGACGTGATGAATGCAGCAAACGGGGAACGGGTTTCTTTGAACGAGCTGCTTGCAACCTTAAAGAAGATCACGGATCGTGAAGAGATCAAGGCCGAATATCTGCCTGAGCGAAACGGTGATGTGAAACACTCGCAGGCCGACAATACAAAAGCCCGCGAGCTTATCGGTTACGAAAAACTCGTCGGGCTTGAAGAGGGCCTGCGTTTAACTATTGATTGGTGGAAAAAGAGCCGGTTCGCGGCCTGATGGTTCAGTTCCCTTCACCTACAGTGAATACGTCCGCATCCAATTCGGAATTCACCAGAATCTCCTTTGTTTTAAAATTTGCGTAAACAGTAAACGAACCGAGATCGAACCGCTGCACGTATCTTTCAGGGATCAGAATTCCATCGACCGTCTTTAATTTGTCGATCTCGACTATCGTTGTCACAGTTCGTCCGTCGATCGTAAATGTCGAATCGTAACCCTTTAGCTGATTCGTTTTCTGATCAACGTAAAAATCCGTAAAGTATCCTTCCGGCGAAGTAACCCGGAATCCTGTACGCTTCTTCTTGTCGTCAGCCAGCGATGTAACTATGAACCCGGTTTTTCCGACTGATGCAAGAACGGGCAAACCGATCCTGTTTACGGGTGGAAGCTTGATGCCGCCCGGTGCCGTCGATGATGTTTTTGTTCCATCATAGATCTGAGTCAGATTCTGAAACGGATTCTGGAGTTCAAAACGATATTTATCGCCCTGAAAGACCGTCGAAAAGCCACCGGCGATCGCCTGGGGAAAATTGGAAGCTGTTATATCGACCGATCCGCGAAGCACTAAAGAACGAATCTCGCGAAGTTTCTCGCCTCCGTGAACCCCGACAACTTTTTCCGCCAAAGCTATTTCGGCAGCAAACCGGTTTCCAGCTACTGTTCCTTGCGCAAATAACGGCGAATAGATCGCAGCCAGAAAGATAATGAGTCCGAAAACTATTGTTCGCATATAGAGCAAATTCTAACAGAAAAGAGCGAACATCCGTTAAAGAATATCCGCCCTTATTTTGTACAAACAAACGTAGCTTACCAGCTAAATCGTGCCTGTAACGTGATGCTTCGGTTCGCGGAACCACCACCACCGCCGCCACCCCAGCCGCCAAAACCGCCAGCCGTGCTGGTGAACTGGCCAAATCGGCTCGACGATAGATTGCTGACCGGCGGATTGAAGTTTACGTTATTGAAAATATTGTTAACATTCAATCCAATGTTTAGGTTATAAGGCTTGCGTTCGCCGCCGCCG
>JBGSYH010000041.1:0-25675 GCA_041751035.1 Pyrinomonadaceae bacterium
CGCGGATCTTTGCAAAGTGTTTCATTTTAAAATGCATTTAAATGAAACAAAAAATCCCGCTAACTGTCTGAAACAGAACGTGTTACGCTGTCTCATTTGGCGCGTTTTTGAAACAAAAAATGAAACAAAAAGTGAAACAAAGAGTGAAACAATGCTGTTCTTTTAAAATGGGACACTTTTTGTCGGTAAGCCGTTGAACAGCAGACACTTAACCTGTCCCACTTTGCGCATTTTCTGGGACAAAAATGGGACAAAACTGGGACAACAAAAAGGCGGCCAAAACGACCGCCTTCTGTGTTGTAGTTCGGTCAATCGACCGGGATTTATAACCCCGCGGCTCTGGCCTTCGGTCCGCCGACGAGCTTCATTTCGTTGAGGATCCAACCGGCGTTGCCGAATTTTTCGGTTACGAAAAGAACGAAGCGGATATCCACGGAGATCGTCCGGTTATAGTTCGGATCGTAATAAAAATCGTTGCCGAGGCCTTCGAAGTTCCCATCGAAACAGAGTCCGACCTGTTCGCCGTTACCGTTCAAGATAGGGCTGCCGGAGTTTCCGCCGATAATGTCGTTGGACGAAATGAAATTGACCACCACGCTGTCGCCTTCGCCAAAGCGGCCGAAATCTTTCACGGCCTGAAGGTCTTTCAGCTTCTGCGGCATGTCAAAGGGCTTGATGCCGGTGTCCTTTTCGATCATTCCTTTCATCGTCGTGAACGGCGAACGGTATTCGGCTTCACGCGGGCTGTAGCCCTTGATGTTGCCGTAGGAAAAACGAAGCGTGGAATTGGCGTCGGGATACGGCGTAATGCCTTTCATCTCCGCCATTCCCTGCTGATAGAGCAGGCGAAGCCGATCGATCTTTGAGGCGAATTCGGCCGCACGCGCGTTCGCGGCATCTTTTTCCTTTTTCAGCGCGGTCGCAAATGCACGGGGATTGTCGCGTTCGGGGCGGAAATCCATCGTCTGCGGCCCGTAAAGTGCGGCGACGGTTTCGGCCGTCCAATACTCGCCCTGGGCAATGTTCTCGGCAAAAGCGGTTTCGGCAGCTCGCCTGCCCTGGCCTTCGAACGTGCCGAAAAGATTTTCGGCTCCTTCGAATTTCTGATCGGCAGGAAGTTCGTCGAACTGATGCAGGAAATATTTCAGCATCTCGCGTTCATAGATAGGTTCGCGGCCTTCGAGCGATTTTTTGATCTCGGCAAGTTTCGCCGCACGTTCGCTGTCCGGCAGCATCTTCCCTTCACTTACCGCGGAATAGATCGCACGGAACATCGGCATCGAACCGTCCGGAATTCGGCGAACCAGGATGTCTCGCTTGGCGAACTTGTTCGATTCGGCGGAAACGGCCGCAAGCTCGGAAAGCACGGTGCCGTATTTTGCCTGACGCGCCGCGTCGCCAGCGATCCACATCGCGAATCGGGCCTCTTCGGCCTTACGCTGTTCGACAACATTGGCACGGCGGATACGGAGTTCGCCACCATAATAGACCTTCCGGACATTGTCCAAACTTGCGATGTCCGATTGGAGCGCCAGCCGCTTTTCTTCACTCGTCTCGCCAACGAGTCGAAGCGCGTCCGCACGAGCACCGTACCACGTCGAAAGGAACGGGAAATTAGCATCACGAGCGTATTCGATCGATTGAGATTCGCGATATCGAACTGTGCCGCCCGGATAGCCAAGCACGAAAACGAATTCGTTGTCCTTCAAACCGCCGATGTTCATCGTCAGATATTTCTTGGCTTTGTAAGGAACGTTGTTCGGCGAATAATCGGCCGACGAACCATCAGGAGCAGTATATGCACGAAGGAAAGCAAAATCTCCGGTGTGGCGTGTCCATTCGAAGTTGTCCGGATCGCCGCCGAAGACCCCAATGTTTCGCGGCGGTGCATAGACCACACGAATGTCTTTGATCTGCTGAACCTGATAGAGATAGTAAAAGAATCCGTTGTTCAACGATTGGATTCGAACTGTAGATCCCGCCGGTGCCTTTGCTTGTTCGGCCGCGGTCATTTCTTCGACGTTCTTTCGGATCGCGGCGGTAAGAGCTTCGCCAGAAAGGCTCGCGGTGCCGGCTTTGATCTTGTCCGTCACGTTTTCGGAACGCTGCGTGATAAAGATCGAATAACCTTTTGCGGCGATCTCGCCGGAACGGTTATCGGTCCTAAAGCCGTCCTCGACCAGATCTTTGCCGGGCGCGGATGCGGACACAAGAGCATCGAACGCACAGTGGTGATTGGTCAATATCAGGCCTTCAGGCGAGACGAATTCGGCGGTGCAGCCGATGCTCAAACGGATAACGGCATCGGTCAATCCGCCGCCGTTAGGGTTATAGATCTCTTCGGGCTTGATCTTCAGCCCGCGGCTTTTCAAATTGAGCGAAGCGATCCGGTCCGGCTTGAACATTCCTTCGTCGAAGAATGCATAAGAAGGCACCAAGGACACAAAAAGCATGGAAACTACGACTGCGAAACACAAAACAACGTTCTTTGACTTACTCATTTTCGGCTTTCCTTTTAGTGTATGTGAAGTTTTTGACCTGAACAGTATAACTCAAAGACGCGCAATTCGCCGTCTGCTAGTTCAGATTGGCCAGGAAGATCGAGTTGGATTATTGCCAGAGCTATTAGTCTTTCATTGCCTCAAATTCGAGCAGGACCGATTCGCCATTAATCAATATGAGCTTGCTGCCGTCCAGCCGGAAACGATCCGCCTTCTGAAGGCCGTCAAAAAAACCACGTTCAATAGTCATACGATCCTCAAATTCGCATGCTCTCATGGTTGAAATGATGTCGCTAAATTTGATCGTATCGCCTTTTACCTCAAAATTGCCGCCAAAGACGTTACATCCGCTGTTTCCACCCGAACTCTTTTTCTCGCTGTCGAACCTTAGAAACGGCAGATCCTCGCCAAGTTTTACATCTTTCTCGCCTATTTTGATAAGTTTCCATTTTTTCGCCGACAACTTGGTCTGCGGATCGGTTTGGTCAATGTCCCTGCGAAGTTTCAGCCTAACTTTCCCCTCTTTAGAGACTGTAATAGTCTCGCCCGTGTTTTCGAGAACGTCTGCGTCATTTAAGGCCTTGAAAATGAAAGCTTCATTTTCCATCACTCCATCACCAAAACAGGCCATCTTGGTTGAAGCTACTCCTCTTACCGAAAACTTACCGTTCTCCAACGCGTACGTTCCGGAAAATCGGTTGCATCCCGCATTGCCAAAGATCCGGTTCGCCGATTCATCGAATTGGATAAAAGCTTTCGAATTCTCAAAACTTTTACCATCGACCTCGAAAACGTGCCATTTACCATCAACATCTGGCAAGGCAGGATTCGCTAAAAGCGGAAAAACAAAACCGCCGATAAGGATTAAAATATACTTGATCATCTCTACTCCCCTTGAACTGAATAATCTCCGACGGCCGCATTGGCGCATGCCGCCTCTTTGGATTGAACGAATACAGCAGCATGTTCTTGCACGGAAAACCACGACGGGGCTTGCAGACAAGCGTATAATATTAAAGCGACATGAAACCTTTGCAACCGCAAAAGCTACTCGGAACATCTTTGAATTAGTTGGAGGCGTAAAATGAACTGCGCTTTGAGAAATATGAAAAACTTAGGCGGACGTTTCACAGTTGTTTTCTTGATGCTGCTCTTATCAATTTCGGTTTTCGCGGATACGATTCGTCTCAAGGACGGCAGCATTATCAAAGGGCGCATCAGCGGTTTCAGCGAAGGAAAGTTTACAATTGAGATAGGTCAAGGCCCTCGAAAACGTCAACTCACAATTGATGTTTCTGAGGTCGCGTCCATTGAATTCGATCCTGTGATAATTGCAGCTAGTTCAGATCCGGTGACAAACACCCGAACCGAGGGATCAACATCTCGATACGAAGCGGTCGTAACTCAGCCGCCCGCGAATACCGAAAACCGGTCGAGTGGCGATCCTTCGACCGCCACAGGCATAACACCTGTCGTCAGAGAAACCACGTCGCAAGATGGACCGACGAGCACCGCCAGCTCATCGGCGAAACCCATCGAAATTTCTGTGAGAGTGTTGGCGGACAACACATCGAACGGCTGGACCAATTCCGGCTGGGTCGTTAGAAAGGGACAACGAATTCGTATATCGGGCACTGGTGAGGCGTCGCTCGGAAAAGGCGTAATGACGTCTCCGGCTGGACTCTGGGATCATGACGATCCAGGCAAGTTGCTAAAAGCAGTTCCTACCGGTGCCCTTTTAGCGGTAGTCGGTGACGACAACAATGATTTTATCTATATCGGAAGTGAACGCGAGTTCGTCGCCGCAAGAGACGGGGCATTGTTCCTAGGGATCAATGAGGCCAACCTGAATGATAATTCGGGTGCTTTTACCGTGAAAATAGAGATATTCCCGGGAAGCTAATTTCCACGATCAAATGGTTAGGACGATCTTTCCAGCCGCTTTTGATTCGATGACCTCATGGTGCGCGGCGGCAGCATCGGTTAGCGGAAAACGCTTTCCGACTATCGGATTGAGGCTGCCTGCTTGCAAACCGTTCCTGATCGCCGAATGAATTTCGTTTAGCTCGCTCGGAGCGGCATTAAATAATGACATTCCGAGTATCGAAACATCTTTCGTCATCGCAAGGCGCGGAGTAAACTGCAGGCTTCCCCGGCTGCCGACTACAACGATCCGCCCGAATTTAGCGATACATTCAAAATCTCGCTCAAGATTTTCGTTCGCGAGCATTTCCATAATAACGTCAACGCCGGAGCTGCCGGTGAACTCGAATATCTCGCCGTAATGATCCACATCGGTATGGTCAAAAACCGCATCGGCGCCGTGAGTTTTGGCGAGGTCTTTTCCGGCATCTGAACTTGCAGTGCCGATCACTCGCATGCCTGCCGACTTTGCCCATTGAACTGCAGCAAGCCCTACTCCGCCAGATGCGCCGTGAACGAGAACCGTTTCACCTGCTTTAGCACGTGCTTTTTGAAACAGCGCCCGAAAGCTGGTCGCATACGGTGTCCAGACACCGGCACCCTCTTCGAACTCAACATTATCGGGCAAAGTTCCAAGCTGAGATTCTTCGCAAAGCGAAAATTCGGCATATGTGCCGGAGATCGAGCCGGCAGTGTAAACCCTATCGCCATTCTTAAATTTCAAAACTTCGCTTCCGACAGCCTCGACTATTCCGGCACCGTCTTTTCCGGGGGTGTAAGGAAGAGTTGGTGGATTCGGATAGATTCCAGACCTGAGATATGTGTCCACCGGATTCACGCCGGCGGCCTTTATCTTCACAAGGACCTGCGAGCCACTCGGTTCGGGCGTATCGACGTCCTCAAGCTTCATCACCTCCGGCGGACCGTATTCTTTTACTATGATCGCTTTCATTATTCGACGGTCACTGATTTAGCAAGGTTTCGCGGCTGATCGACATCGCAACCGCGGCGGACGGCTATGTGATAGGCCAAAAGCTGGAGCGGCACGACCGAGAGCACGGGCCCAAGAAGATCCGATGTTTCCGGTATTTCTATTATGTGATCTGCAACTTTTGAGCTCATTGCATCGCCTTCGGTCAAGACCGCGATGACGATACCGTCGCGAGCCTTGACCTCAACTATATTCGAATGGGTCTTTTCATAACGGATCTCGCTACTACGATTTCCGTTCTCGCGGGTGTTCACCACCACGACCGGAAGTTTTTCGTCGATCAGTGCATTAGGGCCATGTTTCATTTCACCAGCCGGATAGCCTTCGGCGTGGATATAACTGATCTCTTTGAGCTTCAGCGCACCTTCCAAAGCGACCGGGAAATTGATGCCGCGGCCAAGGTAAAGAAAATCCTGCACCCGGAAAAAATCCTTAGATAGCTCTTCTAGAAGGTCGGCATCGTTCAAAAGTTGTTCGATCTTCAACGGAAGTTCAGCAAGATCCTGCACCAGTTTTTTACCGTCATCTTCCGTGGTCGTTCCGCGTAATTCCCCGAGATACAACGAGAACAGATAAATAGCGATCATCTGCGCGGTAAACGCTTTAGTGGAAGCAACGCCGATCTCGGGCCCTGCATGGGTCAAGATCGTGCCGTCCGCTTCACGATGGATCATTGAACCCTGAACATTACAGACCGCCAACACCTTACAACCCTGCGAACGTGCTTCGCGCATCGCTGCGATCGTATCTGCAGTTTCCCCTGATTGTGAGATTACGATCAACAGATCGGTCTCGCTTAATACCGGATCTCGGTATCTAAACTCCGATGCATAATCGACCTCGACCGGTACGCGCACCAGTTTCTCGAGCATGTACTTCCCGGCTAGTCCCGCATGCCATGACGTTCCGCATGCAGCGATCTTTATCGATGTGAGCGACCGTAGGTCTTCCTCGGAAATATCCATTTCATCGAGATAGACCCTTCCTGTATCCAGCGAAACCCTTCCCTGTACCGTGTCGCGAACGGCCCGAGGCTGTTCGTAGATCTCCTTGAGCATGAAATGCTTAAAGCCGCCCTTTTCAGCCATTATAGGATCCCAAGTGATCCGCTGCTGTTTTGGTTCTACAACATTCCCGTCGAAGTCAGTGACCCGAACGCTATCTTTTGTTAGCACGGCGATCTCACGTTCGCCCAAATAGAACACTTCGCGTGTATGCTGGAGGATCGCAGGAATATCCGACGCAACAAAAAACTCGCCATCGCCCAAACCAACTACGATCGGAGCTCCTTCACGGACCGCGATCACCGTATCCGGCTCATCGACCGAGATTATCGAAAGCGCGAAAATCCCGCGAAGTTCTGCAACCGCCTTTCGCGTCGCGAGTTCAAGCGACAGACCTTCTTTTTCAACGTAATGGCCGATCAGATGTGCGACAACTTCTGTATCTGTCTCGGTCTTGAATTCATGGCCTTCGTCTGCGAGTCGCTCTTTCAGGGCGATATAGTTCTCAATAATGCCGTTGTGTACAACAACTATTTTCCCAGTTTGATCACGATGCGGATGTGCATTTTCTTCGGTCGGACGGCCGTGCGTAGCCCATCGCGTGTGGCCGATCCCATAAGTTCCATCCAGCGGATCAAGTCGGATGGCTTCCTCAAGATTTCGCAGCTTACCTTCTGCACGACGCAATTCAAGCCGATGTTCCTCATCGACTACAGCAATACCGGCGGAATCATAACCGCGATATTCCAGCTTTCTTAATCCGTCAATGATCAACGGCACAACCTGCTTATTTCCAACGTATCCTACAATTCCACACATATAATTCGATTCAGTTCTTGCCTTCGGAGCTATCCTTGTTGGGACTTTTTATCGTCCGGGCCGGAACTCCAACGACAAGTTCGCCAGGGGCCACATCCTTCGTTACCACGCTTCCTGCCCCCGTCGAGGCACCGTCGCCGACGGTTACGGGAGCAACTAGCATCGTATCAGACCCGATCTTTACGTCGTTTCCGATATGTGTTTCGTGTTTTCGGACGCCATCGTAATTGCAAGTGATCACGCCGGCACCGATGTTGGTGTTCTCGCCGATAGTAGCATCACCGAGATAGGTCAAATGGCTTGCTTTAGATCCCTCACCGAGCACGGTCTTTTTCAATTCAACGAAATTGCCAACCTTCGAACCAGACCGCATGACCGCATTACCTCGGAGATGCGCCATCGGCCCGACCGTACAATCGTTTCCTACTTCTGAATCTACGATAAGACAATTGTCCCGTACTTCGACGTTTCGTCCGATCTTTGAAACTACGATCCGTGAGCCTGGCCGTACGACACAGCCGTCACCGATCTCCGTTTCACCTTCGATCGTCACGCCGGGGAAGATCGTGGTGTCCCGGCCGATCTTTGCCGACGAAGAAACATAGGTATTCTTGGGGTCGATAAACGTCACTCCATAGTCCAACATCATGCGGTTGATGGTTTGTCTATTCAAGATCCGTTCCAGATCGGCAAGCTGTGCCCGGTTATTTACGCCTTCTATCTCACGCGGTTCATCATACTGAAAGATCGCTACATCTTCCCCGGATTCGCGAAGCAACGCCGGGACGTCGGTAAGGTAATATTCCGCCTGCGAATTGTGGTTCTGAACCCTTGATAGAGCAACGAATAGTTTTGTAGTGTCGAAACAATATAGTCCGGCATTGATCTCGCGAATATCCTTCTCCTCGTCTGACGCGTCCTTTTGTTCGACGATTTTGACGAAAAGCCCGGAATCGTCTCTAACGATCCGGCCGTAACCGCTTGGATCTTTGAGCTTTACCGTCAAAATGGTCGCGGCGGCGCCTTTACCTCTGTGGCGCTGATGTTGCTGTATAAGTCCGCCAAGCGTCTTTGGCCGGATCATCGGAACATCTCCGGATAAGATTAAAAGGGATGAATCCTCATTTTCGAGAAACTTGCGAGCCGAGTTAACCGCATCGCCGGTACCAAGCTGTTCCTTTTGCCATACGAACTCTACTTCCGCTTCACTAAGCTCGGAAAGCACTGCTGATCTGACATCTTCGCCCTGATGTCCGATCACAACGTAGATCTTTCTAGGGGCCAACCCGGCCGCCGTTCGGCAAACATGATTGATCAAGGGTCGTCCGTCAAGCTTATGGAGAACCTTTGCCAGATTTGATCGCATCCTCGTTCCGAGTCCGGCTGCAAGAACGAGCACATCCAATTTTTTCATTTCCGGCGTTTCAGCCTGCATAATAAAATTCTGCCACAATTAGGATAAATATATCTAATTAGAAATATTTATGAGTCGCTCCATTTGACTCAAAACCACCTCAGCCAGTCGTTCAGGGTCGTGACGAACCAGATCTCCATCTGCGAGGAGATGGCTCGCGACGATCTCAGCCCCGCGCAATTCAGAGGAATGGATAGACCCGTGAACGCCTATCTGTTCTGCTCCTTCCGCAGAATACTTTGCAAGCTGCTCGGCCGAGATCGGCGTATCGTTTACGATTATCGCGTCGAACTCGATCTGGGGCAAATGTCGTCGAACGACATCGAAATGACGTTTGACATTCAAACCATCAGTTTCACCCGGCTGGGTCATCAGATTGCAAATAAATACTTTACGTGCGCTCGACATCCTCAGCGCTTCGGCCATCCCGGGAACCAACAAAGGAGGCAAAATACTCGTGAAAAGCGAACCGGGGCCGATTGTTATAATATCCGCATCATAGATCGCACTTATTGAGTTCGGATGGGGTTCGCATTCCGAAGGTACAAGCCGCAGAAGTTCGATCTTCGGGCCAACCTTCGAAATGCTGGTCTCGCCGAGAACCGTCGTACCGTCCTCAAGTTCGGCGATCAACGAAACATTTGAAACGCTTGCCGGATAAATATGTCCTTTACTTGCAAGTATTTCAGACGATAACCGAACCGCTTCCGAAAAATCGCCCGTTATCTCAGATAGAGCTGCAAGGAACAGATTTCCAAAGCTGTGGCCCCCTAGCGACCCAAGCCCCGTAAACCGATGCTGAAAGAGCCTCGAAAGCAACTGCTCGTCCTCCGAAAGGGCGACCATACAGTTCCGAATATCGCCCGGCGGCGGCATTTTGAACTCATTGCGTAGCCGACCCGAACTTCCACCATCATCCGTAACCGCTACGATCGCTGATAGGCTTCCTATCGTCTGTCCGACGTGCTTCTTCAACCCGCTCAGTAGGGTTGCCAGGCCCGTGCCGCCGCCTATACCGACAATGGCGATCTGTTTTTTTGAATCGGGATCGAATCGATCTTTTAGTTGCATTTCGCGAGATGATATTTACGTCACTCAGTGAAGCGTATTTTAGGATCTACATTGCCGCATATTTGCCAACAATTTATTCCGGGCGCTATTTGGATTGGTGAATAGAACAGATAGCCGCCATTTAAAACGAGCTCCGGATTTGAAAAAAGTCTTGTAGCAAGTGACTAGTTTATGCTAATTTAATCATAACGTCCTATTCGGGACGTCCTCGATCAGCATACCGTTCGCTCCAAGTTTGTATCAAACTGATAGATTCTCTATAGTTGAGTTCATTAAAATGGCCCACTCGCCTTTCATCCTTCACGAACAACAGTTTCAAAAGATAAAGTCCATTCTTGCAAGGCTTTGCGTAGAATGCGCCGCACGCGTAGTATTCCTAGTTGATCGCGACGGCCAGACGATCGCCTTTCACGGCGAGATCGGTGATATGGACACGACTAGCTTTTCTTCGCTTGCCGCCGGCAATGTTGCAGCCACCAGCAGCATGGCAAAACTAATCGGTGAAGACGTTTTTCCGGCCGTGGTGCATGAAGGCGAAAAAGAAAGTATTTTCATAAGTGTTATCGGCCGAAGTCTACTAGTCGTGGTTTTCGACGAGCGTTCGACCGTCGGTCTTGTTAAACTACGCACTAAGCGTGCCAGCTTTGAGGTTGCCGCGACTTTGGAAGAGGCCTCCCTTGCAACGGCTGCCTATAGTGTACAAAATGCAGTGTTTTCTGAGATAACCGATGAAGACATCGACAGTCTCTTTAGCTAGTAAATAGATTTTCCCAGGCGACAACATGACGTTTATTAATTACGCATCACGCGAGATCAACTGCAAGATCGTTTACTACGGGCCGGGGCTTTGTGGGAAGACGACGAATCTTCAGCATATCTATGATTCGACCGCTCCCCAGGCAAAAGGCAAACTGATCAGCTTAGCCACAGAAACAGACCGAACGCTCTTTTTCGACTTTATGCCGCTCGAATTGGGGACGGTTCGTGGGTTCAAGACAAGATTTCATCTGTACACAGTTCCCGGTCAGGTTTACTATGATGCCTCACGGAAATTGATATTGAAGGGCGTCGATGGAGTGGTATTTGTCGCAGACAGTCAGGAAGAGAGAATGGATGCGAACATCGAATCACTTTATAATCTAGAGGAAAATCTTTCCTCACAGGGCTACGATCTAAATCAGCTTCCTTACGTTTTACAGCTGAACAAGCGAGATCTGCCAAATGTTATACCGATAGATGAACTGACACACGAGTTGCGTAAAAAGGATGAGCCGGTCTTTGAAGCTGTAGCAATGGATGGCACCGGCGTATTCGACACCCTGAAAGCCGTGGCTAAGCAGGTACTAACGGAGCTTCGCAAAGGATAAAAGCTGAATCAGAACTAAAAGAGGCCGTCCGGAAAGCGAGCCGGGCAGCCTTTTTTATCATCGAAAAAACGCCTCTTCGACACAGCCGTAGCCTGCGCAAGAGATCAGCTAAGATAGTAAATGTCGACCCGTCTACCACCGGCCGCCGTCGCGATGCCGCCCACACTCAAACCTAAAGAATGGCAGCAAACTCAGATACGCGAAGGACTTGGTTGAGATAAAATATCGCGAAACACTTCGAGAATTGCACGCCTGATGGCATTCGCTAATATCAGCGATTGCGGATCTGAAAGAATCTAACTGAAAACGGAGGCGCCGGTTGTTCTCTTTTGTCGCTCAATCAAACGCACCTATCGCATCCCCTCGATGCCAAAATACCAGTGCGCTTGACTTACAGGATCACTTCATAGATGACCCCGATCCTCCGAGATAGCGGCGAGTGTTGTCATAGCCACTGAGGTTCGAGTAAATCTTAGATGTGAAAGCAAACTTGCTGGTTACTCTTAATATACACAGTTAGTTGGAGTTTGCTGCCGACCCAAAATTCCAGTTTTCCATGCTTTTCTTCCGTGGGCTCACCAACAGCAATAATCACTTTATCCGATGGGAACTGTCGGAATTTAGTCATTGCTGTTCGGGTGTATTTAAGGCGAGCCCAGTCTACACCCTTTTGTTCGAGCCTAGAACGATGTGAAATGATAAATATTCGTCCATTTTCGTCAATGGACCTCCTCATTACCCCCTCGATGGCAAAAATGTTGATCTCACAACTCGTATTAATCTCTAAAACATCCACCACTTCAGCTTGAGCATGGTTTGATGAAGTAAAAACAAATCCGACCATAAACACAAAAGTAAGTCTTGCAAGCGTCTTAGAAAAATCTCTCCATAAATACAACATTTCTTAAAGTCCCCTCTTATTAACAATTCTCACCATCCACAAAATAGTTTTCTCGGATCAATTGTTGTATAGGTCTTCTTATCACTATAAAAAACGATATGGGTGTGATGGTAAGTATCTCCGGTAGCCGATCCTGCTCCACCTACATGGCCTATCGTAACAAGGGATCCCGTTTTACCAGGAGCGGGAACCGTTGGAATTTGATTCTTGTTGGATGTTCCTGCATGTACAAATTCAATAGTGATACCATTTGAATATGTTATACCGGTAATTGAATTTCCATACTGGAAATCCGAGTAGCCAGCAACCCATCCTCCAGGGGCCGTCAGAGGAATGTCAGTTCTCCTGGACCCTGTAGAATCAGTATATGTGTGAATTATGCCGCCACGCTGGAGATCCCTCACCGTCTCACCCTTATCTCTTCGACCATTATCATTGTAATCTAACCACACCGATACAGGTTTGTCGTTCGCTGGGGTTGCTGAATGGCCTGGCGTATATACCCCATTATTTACATAACGATTAGTACCGTTGATGTCCCCGGCACCTTCCATTGCTTTTGCGTTTCCTCCGAATATCCTTGATAACTTAAAATCGCAGTCCTCGTCAGAGAGCTTTTTGTCGGACGAGAAAAAGTGAAATGGCGATTTCCAATCGTTTTCATCGTTCCGATTGATTTGATAAATCGGTAGACCAGCTTGATATGTAACCGAAGAATCCTGCGTACCTCGAAGGTCTTGATCATAAACCTGGTCGGGACCATATCCCTGAAAGGTCATATCATAAAGATTTCCTAATTCTATCAAGCCCGACATTTCAGAAAACGGGGCCAAAAGGTCGTCAAAGAATTCGATATGTCCGACGGATTCCTGTTGTTGACCGATGGCTTTACGAACTTCGTCACAATCTGTTGGCGTTCCATCCCTAAAACATCCACCGCCATACGTTCCGCCACCACCCGAAATACTGTGAAAAACGGCTCGATCGAAGAACAAACTTCCGAATCCTCTGTTCTCGGGTGGGTCATAACAAAGAAAGTTGTAATTGTTTCCGAGAGGGTCGATTTCGACACGGGGTTTATAGGGAGAACCGGTCGAATCCGACCAGACCCTAGCGGTTCGGCTCGCGTCCCAATGCTCCCAGATCACCTTTTGAGAATTATTGCCGTCAATATTGCCGTCAATATTAACCTCTTGACGAGCTACCGTTTCCGAACCGTTGAGAACAAAGGTCAGTTTCTTTGCTCCGTCCGGAGCAACCTCAGTCAAGATCGAGCCGCCAAGAACGGTTGAGCGGATAAAGTAATTCGATTCCGGGTCGCTCCATTCTTCCTCTGCCGGATCCCATAATACCTCGGTGCGTTTCACTTCCTGACCGTTCGCATCATGAGCAAAGAAAAGCTCGTACGTTGAAGTTCCGTTCCAGCGTTTAATAATTCTGCCCGCCGAATCATATTCGCGATGCAATCCTTTCCCGTGTAGTGATCTGCCATCCGCGTCATAGGTCCACCCCATTCCCGTATTGCGGTTGTTTACGTAAGTCGCAGGATTGGCAAAACCCTCGTCCTCGCAGTCTGTGCCTGGTTTCCAATCACCAGTCCGGTCGGTCATTTGTCCAAAAGGATTGTGCTCAAAATCCTCCCTGAACGGAACGTCAGAAGGATTAGTTGGTGGCTCGCCTCTTGCCTCTGGACCACTACGAGCTTCGACTAACCGCTTCCCAAAATCGTAGCTGAACTTTCCGTCGAATCTCCCGATGTCCGGATCCTTTTTGTAATTGAGAACTCCATCCGGATAGTACTCATACTCTTTCCGCATAAAATTCGTTGAGGTTGAAGGCTTTGTTAAGTTATATGCTTCGGGCAACAATCGGTCGTTAAATGTTACTTCCATCTTGATTCCATTGCCGTATGCATATTCCTTCGGAGCGCCCCAAGAACGATAATCAGCATTGGATAGATAATCTGTTACGCCGCCAAACGCTGAGTTGCCGTCAATTTCTTTTACACGTCCGATCTTGTCTCTCAAGTAATTTATTTGTTGACCAAACGGATCTTTTATCCATTCAAGTTGTCCACCGAGGGTGTATCCGTATTCAATCTTAAAGCTATTGTTGGAAAGCGGAGCGTTCGGAAGACTATCTGCAAATGCTTTCGTCTCTGAGGTGATTCGCGATAAAGAATCATAGGTAAACGAATTCGTCGCAACACCGTCGGCAATCTGGATCGGGTTTCCGAGGTTGTCATAAGAAATTGAAACAGTTGGCGTGACCTGAATCCCCGATCCGCCGGGAACCGTATATCCGGTCTCTTCGAGAAGACCTCGACTATTGTAGGCGAAGCTTTTCACAACATTTCGAGCGTCCGTTACGCTTGCGATGCTATCATCCGTGTAATAGTTGTAAATCGTATTCTTCCCGGAGTCCTGTTCGGGGCGATGACGCGTCTTTAACCTGCCGTGCCCATCGTAGGTCGCGGTCGTTACCTGAAAAGTCGAACTGCTGTCGTTGCCATCAAAATGAGTGGTACTTAGAGCTTGGTCTCTGCCATTGTAAATCGTCTTGAGTGTTGAATATACATCGTTACTCCAATCCAAGACTTCTAATTTCGTCGCGCGACCAAGAATGTCCGAGTATGCTTTCTGTGTTCTTCGAGCCTGAAAACTTTCACCAGGGACATCCACAAGCTCACCCTTTAAAGTCGTGATCAAGCCGCCAGCGCATCCGCATCCCTCAAAACTCGTGAGTGTATCGGTTCCATCCGGGTTGACGACCCGAATCGTTCTGCCCATCCAATCGTATTCCTGAGAGATCCACAGCCAAAGCGGATTGCTATTGTGATCAAGTCCTCGGTCGTCGTCACCAGCAGGGTTCCAATAGGTATTAATTTCTGTCGGAACAGATGTTCGTTTTACCCGACCAAGAATGTCATATTCAACTCTTGAACCTGTCCAGCCGCCAGTGCTCCCGGGATGTTCAGTGCGCGATAATCTAACCCTGCCCGCACCGTCAAACCACGATTCGCTCAAGACCTCGTCCGCCGAATCGGGTCCATTGCTGTTCGTATCAACGATCGTCGAATACACTTGAGATTGGATACCGTTCGTCGGAAATTCGTATCTGGTGTAGGTCTGTTCGGTGGTGTTAACAAAAACGGAATCACGTTCTAGCCTGCCTTTGTTGTCATAGACCCGCTTAGAAGTCTTGCCGTAGGTCTGACCAGCCGGAGCCGGGCTGTTCGCCTCAACATTTGCCCCGATGTCGTAGCGGTATTTCACCGTCGAAGACATATTTGCTGGATCAGTCACGCTGGTCGGATACGCAAAGGTCGAGGGATTGCCGCTCGAATTCCAGTTGTCCGTATAACCGATCTTTACGGTTCGCGTGTATGTCCCATCCCAAGGCGATGTTCGCGATACGACCCCACCGGCGGTGTTGTATTTCGAACTTGACGTAACGGCCGAAGCAGATGTGGTCGGATATTCCACATCCCAACGCGTTGTCGAGGTAAGATTTCCGCGTCCGGTGATGAAACTTGAGTCATAACCGCTCGAATCGTGCTGAATGGGTGAGATGTTCTGGCTCAAACCCGAATCGCTGAAATCACCTTCGTCATAGGCAAAGGTCACTTTTGAAACATACTCAAGACTGCTCGTAGAATCATTCCAGCCCCAAGCTTCGGTCTTGCTCGGAAGTCCGATGATCCTTCTATTTACATAGGCAGAATCAAGGTTGTATTCCATCCGTGATTCTTTTATCACAGTAGATAGGTCAGACTTGTAAACCTTTACCTTCGTCGGCAGCCCAAATATCGCCGCATCAGGACAAGGATCGGTTTCGACGCAGTATTCGATGGTCGTCCGCTTTGTGCTTACCGAATCGCCCACGCGCGTTTCCGTAATTCGTGGATTGAGAACATCCGATGAACTCACATTGTCCTGAGTCCAGTTATTCCATGTCCACCGCTGAACAGCAGGAGTATCCCCGACAAGATTTGCGGCTACGGTCTCTGTAGCCAACACCAGACCCTCTTTCCAACCGGATTCGCCATAATAGGCACGGGATACCGTGTTGTATGGGTCGCCCGTCATCCAAGTTTCAACAAGTGTCGCATCGCCGGAAAGGCTTCCCGGAAGGCTAAAGCTTTCATTCTCCGTTCGATCAAGTGAAACTACGACAGGTTGCGGATTACCCGAACCATCCAGGTTAAAGTTTGCCGTTGTAGTTGAAGTAGATTCGAAGCGCGGTACATCGCCGAGGTCGGTCCCCGGGCTGCTCAGATCGGTTTCGACCTTATTCAAAAGATCGTTGTTCGGGGCGAAGTTTTCGATCTTGTAAACCTGTATGTAGCCGTTGTGGTGGAACTTTGTGTAGCTGCCGTCGGGGAAGGTTACTTTGTCGAGCACTTTTATGACGGTGCTGTTCGGCGGGCCGATGACGGTCAGGCCGCTGTCGAAATCGGTTGCGACGGTCTTTGTCGTATAGCTAAACGTTGCCCAGGTGTGGGTCGTGTTCGAACCGGCTCCGTTGCCGGCCTTCCATGTCTGCTGGATCGTCGTCGGGTAAAGGTCGTTGTCGTAATTTACGACGATCTCGCGGCCAAGAGTATCGGTGACCTCGCGCAGCATTCCAAACTCATCGTGTTCGATGGTGATGAAATTCCCGTTGCGGTCTTTTATCTGAGTGCACCGAAACGCCCCGGCGATCCAGACGTAACTCATCACGGTGCCGTCTGTCCCGCGAACGGTTATCTCGATCGATTCGACCGGTTCGTTCGGGTCGGGTTCGTTCTTTGTTTGTAACTGCAGATAACTCGAATCCGCAGTTTCGAAGTACTCGGACGCGGCAACCTGCCGGAACTCGGTCCTCGCCCCCGAGGGGCTGACCATCACATACGCCCAATACGGGTCTTCAGTGAGGCCACCGGGGAAATAATATGGGGCTTCAATGCTTGGAAACCCAAACCGGAATCCTGGGCTGATGTTGTCGTAATTCGTGTCAAAATAGATCTCGCTGCCGGACTTTGTCCAGACCAGCGAGTTATAGCTCATCCCAAAACCGGCGTTCATCCCGGCACGGCCCGGCAGACCGACAAGCGATGTTCCCCAACCGAAGTTCTGCGAATATAGATCGGTCCCGCCGGTTGAATTGCGCGGGCTAAGACGATCCTTTGCCAATTGATATGTCGGGACTTCGCCACCGATCTGCTTTACATACGCCGATGCAACCGCACGGTCGCCCGGAACTCCGAGCGTTTGATAGCTGTATGAATCTGTGTAGTGGTTATAGATATACCAAACGCCGGTTGATGGCCGCCATACGGCAAGTTCGGCGATTCCGTCACCATTGAAATCTCCGGTGACAGGTTGATCGCCATAGCTGCCCCAGACCTTGGTTCCATACGTTGAAGAATCGCTCAAACGGTAATACCACGTCCCGGTCGAAGGCCTGTAAACTGCCGCGTCGGTTTTCCCGTCGCCGTCATAATCGGCCGGAACGGGAATATCAGTAGAAAGGCCCCAATTGAAAGAATAATAACCTGCCTGAGAACCGCTAATATGCCAGTCGCCGGTCGATGGTCGAAATACTGCCTTGTCAGCTTTTCCATCGCCATCGTAATCTCCGACCACCGGAATATCGCCCGACGTTCCAAAATAACCCGAATAGCCGGACGCCTGTGTATACCAGCCTCCATCAGATGGCCGGAACACCGTCGCATCGGCTTCGCCATCGCCGTCAAAGTCCGCCGGAACCGGTATATCTCCGGCCTGACCAAAACTAAATGTAACCGCAGTTGCACCGGGGCTGGTCTTATAGCTCCACGTACCGGAATCGAAAATAGCGGCATCAACACCATTGAGACCATCAAAATCCGCCGGAACGAACTTAGATGAAGAAGATCCCAGTGAATAAACTAGATTCGATCCGCCGCCGCTCGGCACTATCTCAAACTCGCCCGTGTTCGGCTTCCATCTGCCAATGTCGGTCTTCCCGTCACCGTCAAAATCGAAATCTACGACCGCAGCCGGTTGAGTGAAGGTTGTTGCAGCAGTTTCGGTCGAGGTATTCTTATTCGCTGATTCTTCAGTCTTTTCAATAACTTCCGATTCTTCAAGTTTGACCTTATTACTTCCCAAACCGCTATTGTCATCTGCCCCAAGATCGGTGAGTTCCACCGCGCTTTTGCCAAGGTCGCCGAGTACATCTGTGACCCTGTCGAGAAACGTCACAAGTTTGGATCTTTTCCCAAAAACGAACGGCTCCGGCGGTGCCGAGATCACTGACCGTTCCTGCGTCCGTACCCTTTTTTCATTGGCCTTTACACCTTCCGCCCAAAATAACAGCATCGCAGGCGACATTAGCGAGACAATGATCATTAACGGAAGAACTCTCGATACAAAAACGCGCAGTAATACGCCAAGGCTTCGAACGCTTGCGGGGGGGGGGGATATTCATTTCGATCTCCTTGAGGTCGAATTCCCAATAGGGAATATGCTGTCGGTTTGTGATCCTTTTAGAGGGATCGGAGAAATGAATCGGTTCAGAGATTCAAAAAATTATTTCGGGAAAGGTATCAGAAGTTACCAAAGCAAGTCAAGAAAAATCGTTCACAGGTAGTTTTGTGCCACAGATGAAAACACGAATTTGTACACGGGATTCGCTGGGATTTGCACGGATTTTGGAGGGGTGTTTAACACTCTGTCGGAGCCACTGTGAATTTTCCACATCTGTGGAAAACCCGGTATGTTATTGATGAAATGGGAGTTAGTGGCGAACCCGGTGAATTCTGCAGTCAGAATGTGGACTAAAGTTAGCTAACAATGGACCAAAGTTAGCTAACAATAGAGCAAAGTTAGCTAACAATGAGCCAAAGTTAGCTAACAATAAGCCAATGTTACCTAACAATAGACCAAAGTTAGCTAACAATAGAGCAAAGTTAGCCAACAATGAGCCAAAGTTAGGTAACAATGGACCCAAAAATGGCAGAATCGGACGTAGTGTTTAACACGGAAACAGTGGTCGGTGGGCAGTGGTCAGGCGAAAGAGAATTGGTCCACAGATGATCGCGGCTCCCGACGAGAAAAGAAGCTGCCGCATCTCTAACATTTTCAGCGGAAAGGTGGTTCAGCCTCAGCAAAATGCAAAAAAGAGGCCGTCTATTCTGACAGCCTCATTACCTTCCCCTTGTTCGAAGATCGGAGTGTTCGACAAGGAAATCGATTGCTGCACAAGTGGCAATTTATTCGATTTACGTGTCAATTTTATCTTCGAACGCGTTTGCCGAACGGATTCAGTCCAAAAATGGATTTTTTCAATATCAGCCTGGGATAAATATCTCAACAGAACACCGGTCCGGCGACCTCGATCCTTTTGATCTCGCCTGAAGCGATCTTGCTCACTGTGTCCAAGAATTTTGGATGCGTGATGCCGGTTCCAATATAAGTCCATCGATTAGCCTGATGCTGCTTTTCAATGAACTCCTCGCGTTCCGTCTCGGTCAGCGTGCGGCCCGTTGCCACCTCGAAAGCCTCAAGGTCGAAAAGCGTTTGCTGCCTGAGGCCCGTGTCGAGAAACCCACCGATATTGAGGTAATCCGCGACACCCGCCTTGATCTCGGCTTCGGCCATTCCCGACGCAAGAGCCTCGATCATCATAGTGTCGAGCTTGGCGTGCTGCGCTTCCTCGAGCCAGTGGTGCTTCAGCAGGCTCTTGAACTGCGCGTCTAGATCCTGATCGTTCTTGATGCTGTCGAGGTAATGCCGCTGCGTCATCCACTCGATGTGGAGGATCACGAGCGCAACACCGAGCGGCCCGTGCGAAAGTACGGCTCTAGCCACTTCGGCCGCCGGGCCGATCACCTTGCACTCGGTGCCAAAGTTCTCACGAAACTCGCTGCTGAACCGCTTGAAGAGCTGGATATGCTTAGCCTCTTCGGTGGCAAACTGAAGGAATGCCCGGACCCGGTAGTCATCCTTATCGAGCGACGGCCGAACATGGTCAAGTACGAACGGCAGAATGAACTCCTCCACAAGACCAAAGATGCAGAGATAAGCGTGGCCTCGGATCTGGTTTAATATCCGCTTTTCGTCTTTATTCAAGAAGCTCAATTCTTCAACCCTTGCCAATGATTCGGGCATGAAGCGTTTCGTAAAATCTAGCTTCTTGTCGCCACCGATGATGTCATCGATACGCCAGTTAACTCGACGAGACGCGATGATCGTTTCGTGAAAATCGTATCGTAGTGTTTGGGCTTGTTTCCTTTCTTTTATACCGTCTAACATTTCGTTCTCCTTTTTATGATCGCTGTATTATTTTTGGGCCGCCAATTGACGGCCGCTCACTTCCCCTGCTCGTCCGATGCCTTAGAGTGCTTTCCGGAACATCGGATACATCGGCGGGGATGATCCGACCTGTATGGTCCCGATAACCGAAAACCCGAATCTTTCATATAAAGTAATGTTCCTCCGGTTTGAAGATTCAAGATATGCTGGCAGGCCTTGCTGATCGCATTCGCTCAGGGCATATCGCATTAGTCGCGAACCGATACCCTTTCCCTGGAACCGTGGATCAACACCGATCATTGGTAGATACCAGTGTGGCTCTGTAGGATGAAAAGCAGCCATTTGTCCCAGGAACACATCAAGATCCGACTTGATGCTATCTTGTACAGTTGCATCGAAGTGTACTTCGAGTGTTTCAGCATCGGGTTCGATCCCCGGCGGAAGCCAAAGGGCCGCACCGCTCATTTCGTCTGTTAAATACGCCGTCCCCGCATCAAAGGAACGTCCCGCGAATGCCCGAATAAAACCTGAAAAGTAATTAAGATAATCTTCGGGATTCGGATAGACCCATCGAGCGACCGGATCGTTACTAAATCCCATCAATACGACTGCGACAGCCGCTGATCGCTCATGCATTTGCGCTGAATGTATTTCATCCGCCGAGTATGAGGGCACTCTTATTTGTTCTTCTGTGATCGCTTCGTGAAGCATTGCGGTGAACCTCCGAATGATTATTGTTTGGTAAGTTTTCCGTTCTTTATTATCAACTTGTCCGAGCCGCTAACACGCATCTTGCCAACGCCGACCACTTCGATCTCGCAGCTGCTGCAGACGCTCAGGATCGTTGATGTTCCACCGATCCAGGTGTTCCGGGTCGTTCCGCCGTCATGGACCTTTACTTCGTAACGCGTGCCGTCCTCGTTCTTAAGATCGGCAGGAAAAACTGCGTACGCTGCAAGCAGTCCGATAATTGCTATAAGGGCTGAATTGAATATCTTTCTCATAAATTTTGTGCTCCTTTTATTTCATTCAAGTTTCTTTCTTATCCGTTCCGATAGGGCCCGCGAGCGTATTTGCGGGCTTACTCAAGTTCAAGGCCTAAGGTGCCAACTCCGTTCGAGCCGCCGTCTAACGGCAGATTAAGTGTGCCGACACCTTCGTCACCTATAGCAGCCTTGAATGCAGGGTAGAGCAGACCGATCGCGTGTACGTGATTTCGGCCAATTCGATTCCAAACGGCCCAGCTTTCAACCGCCTCAACATTAAGTGCACGTATGGTCCAGAAATTCGCGCTTCCATTTACATATAAGCCTTTCGCCGGGTCGATCCGTCCATCGATCTTGCCTCGTTTTGTTATTCGCTTCTGATGCCGCTGGAAATGTTTGATGAGTTCCTGCGTCCTCCGGTCCATTGTGCCGGTTGGCTCTGGAAATTTGATCCCGTGCCATACCGGCCGGCCTTCTAATGCGAATTTCATTAGCGCCTGAACCGCTAACACATCACTTTCGCTGTTCACACCATTCCGACCTACTGAGGTCGAGACATTTACATGAGTTACTCCGTCTATAATTTCGATATTTGCCATTTATAAATGCTCCGTATATAAATTCGTGGGGGATTATTACCCGCCGCTTTCAAAGACGAGCCTAGCGTGCAAAACAGGACACGGCCTTGCAAGGTGCTTTGAATAAATAACCTGTGATAAGATACGGCGATCAAAGTAACCTCACTGCTTTGGATCCATTCGTTGATATATCGATGGACCAGAAACCAGAAAACATAACAAGATTATTGTTGGATTGGCGGGCAGGCGACCGTTTGGCCTTCGACGAATTGGTGCCGCTCGTGCAATCGGAATTGAAGCGTCTGGCGCGAAACTATATGCGGCGCCAACGAGTAGGCCATACCCTTCAAACGACGGCACTTGTGAATGAGGCATTTATCCGGCTCGTAGATTCTGACAAGGTAAATTGGCAGGACCGCAACCATTTCTTTGCGATCTCCGCTCAACTTATGCGAAGGATCCTTGTTGATGCGGCCCGTAGGAAAAATAGCCAAAAGCGCGGAGGCGAACGGATTCAGGTTACACTCGACGACCGTCTTAACGTTTCCGATGAAAAGGAAACCGATCTGATCGCTTTGGACGAGGCAATGGCCTTGTTGGCCAAATTGAATCCTCGACACAGCCAGATCGTTGAGTTGCGATATTTTGGAGGCCTCACTGAGGAAGAGATAGCCGAAACCTTGGGCGTATCTTCAAGAACTATCCGTCGCGATTGGAATCTCGCTCGAGCATGGTTGTTTAGAGAATTAAGCCAAACCAATAAGCGATGACCCCGGAACAATGGGAAAAGGTCAGTGAGATCTATCATTCCGCCGTTGAGTTAGAAGCTGAGCGGCGGAAAGCCTATTTGGACGATGTCTGCGGGGCGGACATAAACTTGAGAAGCGAAGTAGAATCTTTGCTGCAAGCCGATAATGACGCAGGGGATTTCATTGCGGAACCCATTGTAGGTGATAGGCACGAGCGTAAGGCACTGGTCGGCGATGACCCTAAACCGGGCGACCTTTTTGGCCATTATCGGATCGAAAAGTCGATTGGCTCAGGCGGAATGGGCGAAGTTTATCTTGCAACCGATACCAGACTCGGTCGTCAGGTAGCCCTGAAAACACTACCTTCCGAGATCGCAGACGATCCTGACCATCTTAGACGATTCCGGAAAGAAGCTCTCGCCGCCGCAAATATTAATCATCCGAACGCCGCCACCATCTATTCGGTCGAAGAGAATCTTTACAGGCCATTCATTACGATGGAGTATATTGAGGGGCAAACGCTGGATCAGGCGATACCCATCGATGGACTTCCAATAGAAACGTTTGTTGATTGGTTCGCACAACTTGCGGACGCTCTTTCATTGGCACATGAAAAAGGTGTTATCCACCGTGACGTAAAACCCGGCAATATAATGATCATTGGTGGAAAGACCCCAAAGATATTGGATTTCGGACTGGCTCAAATAGAGCATTTTACTGTTGAACAAAGTGACCCTGATATCCACATCACAAAGCCCGGACAGATCATTGGCACGCCTTCCTATATGTCGCCAGAGCAGGCTGAAGGAAAGGCGATCGATCACCGAAGTGATATTTTCAGCTTTGGCGTTGTGATGTATGAGGCCATTACAGGACAACGGCCTTTTACCGGCGATAGCCACGCTGAGATAATCAGCAATCTATTAAGAACGGAGCCGGCTCCCCTGGATCGGATCCGTTCGGACGTTCCCGAGCCTTGTCTATCCATAATTTCCCGCTGCATTCGAAAAGCCAAGGCGGAGCGCATTCAATCGATGCGGGAGGTCGCTGATTCACTTTTCGCTATTCGTTCGCTGGTTCGGAGCGGCCGTTCTTTTGAGAGCTTTCAGAAGCGTCTATTCCGCGAGGCACAGACTCCTTCAGCCGCTTGGTTGCCCTTGGCCTTGATCGTGGTTGCGTTGTCTGCATTCGTTGCATGGTACATCTTTTCTGGACAAAACCCTGAGTCGATCAATATTGGCGACCTGTACTTTCGTCGTCTCTCTCAGTCAAATAATGTTGCTTTCGCGGCGATCTCCCCGGATGGCAAGTCGGTCGCATACGTGACCTATGAAGAGAATGGGAACCGAGGACTTTGGCTGCGGCGGGTGAATGAAGCGAGTTCGATCCAGATCGTGCCACCGCAACAGTTGTATTATTGGGATTCCCCGATGTTCAGTTATGACGGCGACCACATTTACTACATAACCGCGAACAGGACCGCAACGCACGGCACACTTTACCGCGTATCGACGCTTGGCGGACCACCAAAGAAGATCGTCGATCGCGTAAACCATCTTGGCAATCTTTCGCCCGATGGACAACGCATCGCCTTCGTCCGATACGGAGCACCGGATCCGAACAAGTCTGCAAACACCACCGATGCGAGATTGATCTCAGCTAGTTCAGTGGATGGAAGCCAAGAATTGGAACACGTTGTTGTCGAAGGGGAATCGATCATCCGTGAACCGCGCTTTTCGGCAGATGGGCTCTCGCTCTATTTTGTAAAACGTGAACTCGAAGCCGGGGTGGAGTATTGGTCCATTTCATTATTCACGATCGCCAACAAAACCGAAAAGATCGTTCTGCGGCAGAAGGAACGGATCGGTGAGATCGCTGAAGTACAACCTACTAAAGATCTGCTTGTCACTGCGGTCGATGCGGTCTCAAACAGACGTCAATTGTTTCAGGTCGCGGTTCCGACAGGTAAGACAACACGGATAACAAATGACCTGAACAATTACATCGGCGTGAGCATTGACCGCGAGGGCCGCCAAATAGTTTCAGCGCAGCGAACCGTAGAAAGCCGAGTTTGGGTCGGAACTTCTGCCGATACTGATTCTATGGTGCCGATCACACGTGAACCGCTGGCACATCAGGTGGTAGATTGGACGCCCGATGGCAGAATTGTTTATGACGTTTACGAAAACAACAGGTTGAGCATTTGGATTTCAGATTCCGACGGTAAGAATGCCTCTCAGTTGACGCCTTCCGATTCAGACAATTCGGAACCAAGGGTTTCCGAGGACGGCCGCTATATTGCATTTACCTCTCGCAGAGCGGGATTTAATCAGATCTGGCGCATGAATATCGACGGCAGTAATCCGGTGTTATTGGCGGACGTTCCGGGGATCACCCAGACACCGAGGTTCGCATTTGGCAGAAAAACGGTGGTCTTCCGTTGGTTCAACGAAGATTCGGCGCCTCTAGCCGAAGTCCCGATCGAAGGCGGACAAGTTGCAGGGCTCGATCACCTTCCACAGTCGCTTTCCTACAATTGGGCATTGTCTCCCGACGGCCGAACGGTCGCTTACACGATCGGCGACGAGTCTGGAAGTGGTGTGAAAGTGGCCTTGCGGGCGACAGATACAAACGCCACGGAAGACTTTCTGGAAATATGGCCGAGCAAGATATTCAAATGGATGCCGGACGGGACGTCGATCTTTTACCAGGAAAGACAACGAGGCGAAAATCTAACAGCCAAGGTCTTTAGCGTCTCAAGAGACAAACCGGAACCGAAGTTAATAATGAACACGGAACCCGATGAGATCCTTGACCTCTCTTTTTCGCGCGACGGGGAACGGTTCGCTGTCGTTCGCCAAAAAACTATGACCGACGCGGTCCTTCTTTCGGTCACGAAAGATGGTAAGGAATAAGCGGCTATTGTAAAGATCAATCAACACTTCCTCATAGATCCGTGCGACGAATTGTGAAGACTTGTCACATATTCGCAGACCTGAAACCCGTTTCTCTGGTTCTCAAAAAACCTCAAAAAGTCCCATTTTTGTTCACATGTGAACACGCGCGAACTGAACACACCTGAACAAAAATCG
>JBGSYH010000042.1:0-92885 GCA_041751035.1 Pyrinomonadaceae bacterium
TGTTTCAAAAACGCGCCAAATGAGACAGCGTAACACGTTCTGTTTCAGACAGTTAGCGGGATTTTTTGTTTCATTTAAATGCATTTTAAAATGAAACACTTTGCAAAGATCCGCGTTAGGCCAGAACCGCCAGCTCTCCTCCTGCCCGAGGAGGGGTGGCCAAAGGCCTTGGTGGAGGGAGTAGCCGGCGGCCAGATCGGTAATTCGGTAGATTCTTTACGCAGAGCCGCAGAGCCGCAAAGAATTAAAGAAGCAAGCTAAAGCTTGAACTCTGAACGATTATCTGTGTTCATCTGTGGTTGAAAACTAACTCACGCAAAGCCGCAGAGTCCGCAAGGTCTAGAATCTCAAATCTCAGATCTCAAATTTCGAACCGTAAATTTTAACTTTCAAAGATCACACGGCCGCTGCCAATAGCCGCACGCCAGATCGTATCATATGTTGCGTATATTGCAAAGAATATTATCGATGCAACACGGCAAGCTTGCCGGTACAGGCCTTTTCAGGCGGCTTTGCCGCATCGCACTGTGGCTTCTGTTTTTTGTTTGGCACCGCGCCGGTGACGGGGTGGTAGATCTTCCAACCGCCTTTTTACATCCAGCGTTTAGCGGCGGGCTCGCCCGCCACCAAAACAAAAAGCCTCGGCATCGGCCATGGCTTTTTGTTTGCTCCTTCGAATAAATTAATTGACACTCAACGTCACTGACTTGCGATGACCTTCAAGCGATGTATCAGCCGCGCGATCATTTGGTAATTCCGGTCGTCATCGATCAGCACCTCGCCCTCCGCTGTCCCCTTTTTGGGTATTTCGGCGACAATATCGCCATATTCATCCACATATTTCTGGGCGCCGAGAAAGGATTTCGGGTATGGTATTCCGATATCGCCGACCGACTCTTGTTGATCAACAATGGGGCGGAAGTCAGAACAAACGCCATTTCGAGAATTATAAGATCGGTAACTCCAAGCTTTTTTGATCAGGGTACCCTTTTTTCCGTTTAGAACAATAAGGATGACCGAGGCGTCTTCCGGCGCCGCCGCTGCCTCGCGTTTGAATGAGACCACGTCAGTAGCGTCAAACTGACTTACCAGCTCTACAACACCATAGGTCTGACAACGATATGGTCCGGGTGCGGTCATCGACGTCGCCCTTTTGGACGTGAGCGTGATCCGGTTCCCGGAAGCACTCACCGACACGTCTGTGTAGAAGAAGCTCCCGAGATTCTTGAATGGAGTTCGGAATTTACCTACTACGTTTCGAAGTCGCATGTTCAACAGAGCCATTATCTCCGGCTGCGTTCCTTGCTTGTACACCAAAGACTCAGCCTCGGACTTCAGACGTGCCTCCATTTTCGGAAGCATGTCTTTTAGGTAGTTGACGGTTTCTTCAAAGTTACCGCCACACCCGGAATATTTTCGTAAATAATCGGTGCCTGCCTCAACGGCGATGCGTCTCTTCTCATAGGTTCCCGCATAGTTATCCAGGAACCGGGAATACACCGTGCTCGCTGCGTCGATATCACATGCCGAATTCTGTCCCCGCATACTTGTCACGCCGAACCCTGACAAAAAGTAAAGTCCAGCCAAAGCAATGCTTATTACCATCGGAGCGGCATGCCTGACTGCTAGTCTGATTTTCATAGTTTTTCTCCCGACGACGACGGACAACAGTATCACACTTTCCTCATATAAGTTGGGTTCGCTATTTTTCGAACTCAAGCCGTATGACGTTATCCAGCCGCACCTTTACACTAAGCCGAGCAAATCTTCATGTCATTTCTTCCCGTTGGCTTAGGTCAACCCCTTTTTGCGGCCACTTTAAACGAATCTTTTCCGCGATCTACTAAAAATATAAGCGGGCTTGCCCGCGATCGGCGGCAAGCCGCGACGGAATTCTCATGGCGACCGGCGAAGCAAGCTTCGCCGCACGACATTGCGGCAAGCCGCAGAGACGCCCGGTCGCTTGAGCATCTCGACGGGGTCTATTTTTTCTTGTATAGTTGTGGGCGTTCGTTCTGCTAAGCAACCCAATTTTTGGATGGACAAAATGATAGATGCCCCCGAAACGCTGTCCTTCGAAAGCGACCACGCAGTGTTTCGCCTGACCGGAGAATATACGTTCGAGAAAACGGTTGATCTGGTGGACGAGGCGATCGCTCATTGTAAGAAAAATGAAGTTCCCAAATTGCTCGTAAATTTGTTGGGCGTGACCGGGTTCCCTTCACCGACGACAGTCCAACGATATTTATTTGCGACCAAATGGGCCGCAACGGCTGTCGGCCATGTGACCGTCGCGGTCGTCGCGCCTGCTGAACTGATCGATCCCGACCGCATCGGCGTCACGATAAGCCGGAACCGCGGAATGGAGGCTCAGGTATTTACAGATGAAGCCGAGGGTATTGCCTGGCTCCGCAGCCCCAGTTGAATCTCAGACCTCCTCGAAGGGTGACGAGTCTGGTTCCGACCTGAGGACCACCCCGTCGTCGAAGCGACGCCACCCCTCCTTGGTAAGGAGGGTAGCTTTGGAAGCGAATGAAAAAAGCTGCCGGGAAGACAGGTTCCCCGACAGCCGGAATTTTGTGATGGGTGAAGAGGAAAAGCCCCTTCACCGCGACTAAGAAATAACCTAAAGCATAAACCCGAGGTTTGAGCCGTTGAAGTTTCCGATGTTCGGGAAAACTTCGCCGAGCTGATTTTCGGGCAGGCCGTACCAGCGGGCGAGCGTGGCGGCGTATTGCTCGACCGAGGTGGTCGGTATCCAGCGTCCGCGGGCGCTTGTTCCTGAGCTGGTGTCGTCCGGTCCGCCGTTGAGCAGCGTTGGGAACGGAGTTCCGTTGCCGGTGTTCAGGCCATAAAAGTCGCCGCCCGCAACGCTGCCGCCAATAACGAACATATGGTTGCCCCAGGCGTGGTCGCTGCCGACGTTAGCACCGCTGCTTGCCGGGTTGAACGTGCGGTTGAAATCGCTGAGTGTGAAAGTGGTCACGTCGTTCGAAACACCCTGCACGACCATCTCGTCATAAAACGCACGGACTGCCTGGCTGAATTGCGAGAACAGCGTCGTGTGCTGATTAAGCTGGCCATTGTGCGTATCGAACCCGCCGATCTGAACATAAAAGATCTGGCGGTTGATGTTCAGGTCCGTTCGCTTTTTGACCAAGCGAGCGACCTGTTTCAACTGGTTGCCGATATTCGTGTTCGGGAACGGTACGGTAACTTCCTGAAACGTTTGAAGCGCCGTATTCGCCTGGATCGCAAGATCGGTAACGTGGCTCGCGGCGGCGACGAAGTTCGAATCCAGATCGACGGTCCGAAGCTGGTTGAACGCCGTTCGACGTGCATTGCCCGCGGCATTATTAGGAAACCCCGCCGGATTAAGCACGCTTGCAAGCGAGGTGCTCGCGTTGTTGATAGCCATCGGAAGCGTTGATTGGCCGGCGGTGAACAGCTGAGCACCGGAGATCGAAGTGATCATCGGTATCAATCCGTTCGGATTGTTTCCCTGGGTCAGCCGGTCGGAAATTCGACCGCCCCAGCCGGTGAACGCTACCGAATCGGAAATACTGGTCTGGCTTTGATTGACCTGATCAGAATGTGAAAAAAGCTGATAGGGCTTTTGTACTGAATTGTTCTGATACTGTGCCTTTGTCATAGGGGCGACGAGCGTTCCGCAGTTCGCGACAACGGCCATTCGGCCCTGACCAAACAGTTCGTGAATGCCGTTGTTGATGCCGCCGGTAACGGGCCCGAGAGCGGGATGAAGGCCGTACGAAAGGCCACCCATCCGCGGGACAGATATCGGCAGTAAAGTGCCTTGGTCCAAAGCCAAACCCTGCGGCTGGCGAGCCGCCGAATAGGCTGCGTAGTTGCTTATGGTTGCGTCGTTGTGGTTCGGAATGATCATGTTGTTGCCATCATTACCACCCGACCAATAGACGAGCACAAGTGCTTTATAATTATCGCCGCCGATCTGTTTTGGCTCAGTATCTTTCACCTTTTGAGCCAGCGTGGACATCATTCCAAGGTGCTGCATCTGCGTTGCGACAGCCGTCATGCAGAGTGCCTTTCCTGATGTTTTCAAAAAATCTCTTCTTGATTCATTCATTGTTTTTACCTCTGCACCTGGAATTGTGATGATGTTGCCACCAGATAGACCGCCGCTCTAGCACGTCCGAGAGTGTCGGTTGATCCAACGGCCGCTATTGCCGGCAGGATTATCGCCCGCATCTCCGATGACATCGTATTATGAAGCATCCGATGGTTTAGTTCGTCCAGAACGAGATTGCCGGTCGGGTCCGCGACCATCAAAGCCTGAAGGTCCGCAAGATCGATCCGCGTTCCGCCCGGAGTGTTCTCGCCCGCATTGATCTGGCCATACGTCATCGTATTAACAACATTCGCACGTCCTATCGCTGTTCCGGTGGTCATAATTCCGAACTCGGGCCCGAGCAGCGACGTGCCCGGGATCGTGTAATCCGGCGGAAAATAGTTAAACACGGTCGGCGAATTGAACGGATTTTGTCCGATCCCGTTTGTGTAATTCGTTAACACGCCATCGCTGGGGCCGGTCAGAGCCGCGTTCTTCACATTGAGTGCTTTTAGGATGTTCGTGGCGAGCTGTACGGGCTCACGAAGCTTGCCGAAATTCGGATCGGTCTTAACGTCTCCGCGTGCTTCGGGGTCAAGCAAGATCGCCCGGACGACCGCACGCATATCACCGCGAACGCCCCAACCGTTGTTATTGAAAACGCCGGCAACACGTCCCACGTATGCAGGTGAAGGGTCGCTGGTAACAAGATGCTGGATCATCAGCTTGCTGACGAACGGGCCAACATTCGGATGATAGAAAATGTTATCCAACGCCTGTTCGAGCGAAGCGTTAGCGTATGTTCTGATGGCTTCGCCGGTGCATCCTGAGCATGCCGGAATGGTCGGGTTCGGAGCGCCTTCATACGCCATCAAGGTTTTTGCCGTGATGTCGTGGTTGTTTACATTCACGATCGCCATCGGGTCTTTGTAGTTAACGATGCTTGGCAGCGAATTCGGACATCCGACGTTGCAGAACGTCCAACCGGTGAACACTTTTGTGAAATTATCGACCGTCGCCTGATCGTAGGTCGGGATCGGTGTGTCGCCGGGTTGGCACGGATTGTTCTCAACGCAGATCAACGTCCCGTCCTGATTCATTCGAAACAGGCCGACCGAGAAAAGCTGAAGAATTTCCCGCGGATAATTCTCATTCGGATTGTTCCGCGTGCTGCGGGCCATGTCCAGATAATTGCCCATTCCGGGATTCAGCGTAATGTCACGCATCAACTGGCGATAGTTGCCGAATGCGTTCTCAGAGAGTTTTTTATGATACGCGAGCATCCAGCTTGATTGCTGTGTGACGCCGCCGGCACCGGAGATCACCCAGATCTGCGATAGTGCCCAAGAGACCTTGTGCTTAAGCTGCGGCTGGCCGTAGAGTGCCTCAGTAAAGAACCATTTCTGGACCGGATACATTGAATAATGATCGCGGTTGCAGATCCGGCGTTCGAGCGTTCCATCAGGGAACATTCCGCAGCCGATCGTTACGTTGGTCGAATCTGTGCTCTTTAACGGAATGTCCGGATACGGATTGTCTGCTGAGGGATAGGGTGCATCCAGTTGTTCGGCGAGAAATGCCCGGACGCCGATCCTGCGAACTCGCCAATCAAGCGCCGAAGTCGCACCGAAACCTGCCTGCTGCAGAAAACGCATACGGTCGCCGGACCAGCGGTTCGCTACGTAATCAGATCCGTCGGTCTCAGAGGTTTTCGCCTTCGCAATATGCTTTTCCAAAAGATCTGCCATTGGGCCGCCGGTGTTTCCGTGCCCGAGCAACCGCTTTTCGCTGGCCAATCCGCGCCAAGTGACGGAAACTGCAACGTCGGCGTTATTGATCGGCTCTGCCCAAAAGCCCATCGTATCGCGAAGCCTTACCCTGATCGCATAAGCTTCGGAGTAACCCTTGATCGCCACCGGGACAAGGTCCGTGACATCAAAACGATAATTCCGGCCCTTTGCGTCCTGTACATTCAGGCGGAAAGCATTTGCTCCTTCGCCCTTCATCAACTGAACGTTGTATATGAAGAGATATACGTCGCTTCCGGACTGATGTATTTGTTCAGCACCGGCGGTCGGGTCTTCTGCATTGAACTTCCATGCAGGAACCGCCAGGGCACGTTTCGTATTGGGTTCCGTGATCAAAATTGGTGTCGGTGAATTCGGGTTCTCGTCCGAAAACGCATTTACTTGCAAATGCGAGACGGCAAGAAGCACGAACACCGCAAACGTTGCGACTAGGGCCTTTGGCCATTGATTGACCATATTTTCTCCTCCGGAAATACTAAAGAGTTCAATAAACTTTCGAAAAGAACTGTATCGGCTGAACCGCCGGTGGGCGAACGATGTATCGTGTCTGGATGGGCCAGAAAAATATATCCTAATTTAAATACAAATACAATAGGTCAATTTTCCAAAATCCTGACGAGTTATTTGTCATCTTGATCGCCAATTTTTACACAACTAAGACGCCGGATCGATGCCAAAAGCCGAACATCTGTAAAGATTTGTAAAAATTCCTTGGCTGAATTACTATTGCATAGATGCGACACTCGATCCTAATTCCGACGCGTGAAGATGTATGTCTAAGGCAGGCCATTTTTGGACACGGATGGTATGACCTTTTGCCGTTCAGGGCCGACGCGATCGCGGGCACGCTTGAGACGACGGTTACTATTTCGGGCCGAGTGGTGGCAATTCGGATCGCCGATTCAGCCGAAGGAATCGAGGTCCGACATGGCGGAAGGGCCGCTGATTCAAGAGCCGTAGAACGGATCGTTAGGCATATTCTGCGTCTCGACGAAGATCTTTCGGATTTTTACTCGAGAATGCCGGAAAAGGATGAATTGAGCTGGGTCGTTTCCGCACGGGCAGGACGGCTTCTTCGGTCACCGACCGTTTTCGAAGATCTGGTCAAGACGATGTGCACGACAAACTGTTCGTGGACGCTAACACGGTTGATGGTCAGCAGATTGGTCGAATCCCTAGGCGAGAAAGGCCCGAATGGCCACAATGCGTTCCCGACCGCGGAGTTGCTTTCAACAAAAAACGAAGCGTTCTTTAGAAATGAGATAAAGGCCGGATACCGATCTCCTTATTTGATGGAATTGTGCGGCAAGGTAGCCTCCGGCGAACTTGAACCGGAGAAATGGCTCGCCAACGATCTGCCGACCGTGGAACTTAAAAAGCAGATAAAACAGGTAAAGGGAATCGGCGATTACGCGGCCGAGAATCTTCTAAAACTATTGGGCCGTTATGATGGACTGGCGCTTGATTCCTGGCTGCGGGCGGGATTTTACAAGAAAAGAAATCGGGGGCGAAAATGTTCCGATAAAAAGATCGAGAAGCATTACGCTAAATTCAATGAATGGAGAGGTTTGGCGATCTGGTGCGATATGACTGAGGACTGGTTCGCGGAACCGCCGGACAACTAAAGTAAACAAATCAGAGCCCCGGAGCATCTTAGCTCACCTTGGGTATTTATATTCCGATATGTAGTAAACTTATGAATCGATCGTAACGTATCTTTTTCTCGGCGATGCTTGAATCAGGAACAATTTTACAGGAACGCTACCGCATAGACCGGCAGATCGGACAGGGCGGAATGGGAGCTGTGTATGTAGCTACGGACGAGCGTTTCGGCAGCAATGTCGCCATCAAGCAGACGCTCTGCATGGACGATAATTATCGCAAAGCCATCGAGCGGGAGGCCCGGCTCCTCAATAGCCTCAAGCACATTGCTTTGCCCAGTGTCCGTGATCATTTTTTAGAGAATGACGGCCAGTTCCTGGTGATGGAGTTCATCCCGGGCGAAGATCTTTGCTGCATATTGGAAGATCAGGGGAAGCCGTTCGAACCGGATCAGGTGCTTGAATGGGCGGACCAGCTTTTGGATGCGTTGGAATTTCTGCACAGTCAGGAAGATCCGGTGATCCATCGGGATATCAAACCTCAGAATTTAAAGATCACACCAAAAGGCCAGATCATTTTATTGGATTTTGGATTGGCAAAGGGAAGTCCCACCGAGCTTAACAACAAAACAGCGGCAAAGAGTATTTTTGGTTATTCGCGAAACTACGCGTCGCTCGAACAGATCCAGGGAACCGGCACCGATCCGCGGAGCGATCTTTACTCTCTTGCTGCGACACTCTATCACCTGCTTACCGGAACTCCGCCGACCGATGCTCTGACCCGGGCAATGGACGTGCTCAGTCAAAAACCTGATCCGCTAATTCCGGCACACTTGGTGCAGAAAGAGATACCTGAAGGTGTTTCGGCAATCCTTCATTCCGCACTAGACCTAAATGCAGCGAAGCGGCCGGCGTCGGCTTTAGAAATGCGGTCAATGCTGGCAGCCCACAAAAATTATGCTCATATGGCGGCGCGGTCTGCTGTTGCTTCCATCGCGGGTTCGCAGATTTTCTCTCAGCCGACGAAGTTGATGCCTTCAGCAACTGCACAGGGTACTCAATACCGGGACGAAGCGGCGACCGAGGCCTTCGATTCGGATGATTCACGCATAACAAAGTTAAGGAAGAATATCGAAACGGAAGGTGACGACCAAAGGCCGGGTAAACCATCGGTCCGTCCGTTTGCTTTGGCCGCGGGCGGCACGGGTGCGGTGCTTGTAAGCCTGGCGGTTGCGGCCGGCATTTTTATGTATGAAGTGCCACGGACCGCGGAATCGAACGATACTTTGGGAACATTACCGCCGGCTCCGAGCGCGTTGAATACCGAAGTTTCGGCGAATGAACCGACAGCTGCATCGGCACCGGCATCGGCGCCCGGCGAACCTAATGTGCCGGCAAGCTCCGCTCCGGTTTCTACAGAGCGTGCGCGAGTGACCGCGACGACCGATCAGAACCCGACTGAGAAACCGACACCGGAGCCGGAACCTCTTTCACCAAACGCCCGTGTGATACAGACGGAAGAAGGCCCGATCATTATTGATGGTAATAAGATAATCTTTGGCGATAAAAAGATAATCGGGAATAAAGTGATCACGCCAAACGGTGAGTTTCAATTGGACCGGCCGGTAATGCCTCCGCCGAGGCCGCCTCGAACGGGCAGAGAGCCCCAACAGATGAGGGATCTTACACCTGAGCAGCGGATGGTGTTGATGAGGGAACTGCGCCGGATCGACGCGAATATCCGGGTTAGGGTACCGCAAAAGCCAAAGACGCCCGAACCTGAATAGCCCACCGGCACCTTTTAGGCCTTTCGATCCAACTTATCGACAGGGAATTGAAAATCAAGGAATCGAAGATTGATCTTGCGTCCGCCGGACGGTACCTCAGAGACGTTGCAAACGACCGCAAGGGCTGAAAAATCGAATTCCTCGCTGATGAGTTTCACACGATCGCCCATATTTACGTCCATTGAAGTGCCTAACGAAGCACCGCTTTTACTAATATTCTCGGTTTTCGTCCATTCCCCGCCGGCTGCTGCCGGATCGCCATCGACTATAGCAAGATAGACATCGACCGCGGTCCAATAGCGGGTATCGGCCCGTTTTCTGAAAGTTGAACGAACTTCCCTTATATTCCATAGGCCTTCATCGTTGAGGCCGAATATTCGATAATTTTGCTCCGGATTGTCAACATAGCTTGGAGGTGCATTTTGGCCGGTGAATGCAATTCCAACGTAATATTTATCTTGTCCGTTATGCCGGAGCCTTTGACAATATTGGACAACACCGAAGATCCGATATTGCGGTGCTTCATGATCAAAGGCCCGCAAGTACACCGGCATCGGCATCATTACCGAAACGAGGCGGCCGACAACGCATTCCCGTTCCATTTGAACGGCCGCGCCGTCGTTTGTGTAACTTACAACCTCAGCGATCTCTTTCCAGCGGCGGTTCTCAGAATCCCGCGATTGGACCACCGCAAAGACGTCTTTCTCGGTCTCGTTGCACGGGCGCGTTTCTTGAACCGAACCAGTCCGCATTTTCTTGCCTTGCTTAGCCTCTCGGGCTATGGGTTCTTTGAAACGTAATGCGTCCATTAGCTGATACCGTCGAGCGGAAAGAAGCTATCGATGAATTCGATGTGGAGCCTGATGATGCCATCGGGGCCGGCATGTTTTCCGCGGACGATCGAAATGATCGACATATCGTGCCGTTCGCTTCTGACGCGAACAAAACAGCCGGGTTCAACAATGAACGAAGTAAAAACGGAAGCACCGCCAAGACTGATGTTTTCGGTCACGCTGATCTCGCTCGCGGCAACGTCGCCATTTTCATCCAGAAGTTCAATTATGAGAGATTCCGGGATCGAAAAGCGCGTATGCCTTCGTAGATTCGCCGGAAGATCAGATTCATCTTTTTCCGGGTCTTCGTCAGTGATCTGCCAAAGCCCGCCATCCTCCCGATTGTGAAGATCATAAAGCCTTGAAGGGTCGTTTAGGAAAGACGACGGAGGGCTTTTACCAATGAATGCTACACCGATCGCATATTCGGCGGTAGAGGGGCTTTTCCCCATCTGAATACAGCGGCGGACAAGGCCCCATATCTTATATTGCGGTTCAAGGTAGTCAAAGCACCGAAGCTGCCGCGGCATCGGCAGACTTAGCGAAAGCAGACGTCCGCGTTTTACGGGCCGTTTCAACTTGAAGCCCGCGCCGAACGCGGAAATATCTTCGAGTCTGGTGACCTCATTCCATGAAAGATTTGAATCTACTTTTACCTCAACCCGGGCAGGCAACGATAGCTCATAACGTTGGATTCGGCGGCTGTCTTTTTCGCTTACGGTTGTTGACATTTTGATTGTGTTGTATGAACGACAGAGAGGGCCGGAAAGTGGCCGAAAATCGTTGATTTTATTGGAGTTTCTTGGACTTGCTGTGTGGATTCGGCAAGTTGCGATAAGGCCCGGCGGCCTGTAAAATAAGGATAGCATTAAGGAGCAAGAATTTCCAACATTTTTTTCCTCTGTCATTTTGGGTATTTCCACACCCGCTTGGCATTAGAACAACGGATAAACACATCGATCAATGGATTCATTACTAGAACGAAATCAAATAAATATCGAAGACGAGATGCGCCGGTCCTATCTGGACTACGCAATGTCTGTCATTATCGGCCGGGCGCTGCCCGATGTTCGTGACGGATTAAAGCCGGTTCATCGCCGGGTACTTTGGGCGATGAACGAACTTGGCAATGCGTTCAACAAGCCGTATAAGAAATCTGCCCGCGTGGTCGGCGACACCATCGGTAAATATCACCCGCATGGCGATACCGCCGTTTACGATACTGTGGTTCGCCTTGCACAGGATTTTTCGATGCGTTATCCGCTCGTCGATGGGCAGGGGAACTTCGGCTCGATAGACGGCGACAATCCGGCGGCAATGCGATACACGGAAGTTCGGCTTGCCAAGATCTCCGATCAGATACTCGACGATATCGAAAAAGAGACGGTCGATTTCCAGCCGAACTACGATGACTCGCTTTCAGAGCCGAAAGTTTTGCCGACAAAGATACCGCTGTTATTGGTGAACGGTTCGGAAGGTATCGCGGTCGGTATGGCGACAAAGATCCCGCCGCACAATTTGACCGAGATCATTGATGCCTGTATCGCCCTGATCGGCGATCCCGCGATATCGATAGACGAACTGATCAAGTTAGTGCCCGGCCCCGATTTCCCGACCGCCGGATTTATCTATGGCCGCGAGGGAATTGAAAGTGCCTATCGAACGGGCCGCGGCATCATTCAGATGCGTGCGCGGGCGGCGGTTGATAGGATCGGCCGCGGCGAACGTGAACGCGATGCGATCGTCGTAACCGAGATACCGTATCAGGTCAATAAATCGAAGCTGATCGAAAAGATCGCCGAGCTGATGCAGGAGAAACGGCTCGAGGGTGCTTCAGAAGTTCGCGATGAATCAAATCGCGAAGGAATGCGAATAGTTATCGAGCTCAAGCGAGACGCTATTCCGCAGGTCTTGCTCAACAAGCTCTACAAGCTGACGCAGCTGCAGGCTTCGTTCGGGATCATCAGCATCGCGATCGCGGACGGCCAGCCTAAACTTTTCACTTTGAAAGGAATGCTCGAGGCTTTCATTGCGTTCCGCAAAGAAGTGGTAAGGCGACGCACCGAATTCGAGCTTCGCAAGGCACAAGCAAGGGCTCATATTTTAGAAGGCCTTAACAAAGCGATCGACGCACTCGATTACATTATTCCGCTTATCCGCAATTCGCGGTCGGTAGATGAATCGCGGCAGTGGCTGACCGCAAAATTTGGGACGCTTGATGAGGTAAAGAAATGGCGCGGCATCACCGGCGGGAAGTCGGAAGATGCTTTCGTTAAAGAACTTCGCAAGGTGATCGGGAGTCTGGAGTTTTCCGATATTCAGGCACAGGCGATCCTCGACCTGCAGCTTCGCAGATTGTCGGCATTGGAACGGCAAAAGATACTCGACGAGTATGAGCAGATCATAAAGCTGATCGCCGAGTTAGAGAACATTCTCCATAACGAGCCGGTGCTTCGGCAGGTGATCATCGATGAACTTCTCGAGATCAGGAAGGCGTTCGGCGATGCCCGTCGGACAGAAATAATCGATGCCGGTGTCGAACTCAGCATCGAAGATCTGATCAAGGATGAAGATGTTGCGATCACCGTAACAAATGCGGGTTATATCAAACGAACACCGGTCTCGACGTATTCCCGGCAGGGCCGCGGCGGAAAAGGCAGGCTTGGAGCTACGGCGAAGAATGATGATTTCGTGGAGAATCTGTTCATTGCTTCGACCCATGCGTACCTGATGATCTTCACGGAAGACGGTCAGGTGTTCAAAATAAAGGTGCACGAAATACCCGAAGCTGCCGCGGCGGCGCGTGGTAAGGCTGTCGTAAATCTTGTTCAGCTTTCCAGCGAGCGCAAGCTCGTGGCGGTAATGCCGGTTCGCGATTTTGGCGAGGAAGTTTACCTGACGATGGTGACGAAGCACGGCGTTATCAAAAAGACCGCTCTTTCGGATTATCAAAACATCCGCGTTACAGGCATCAACGCAATAAATATTGATGAAGGCGATGAGCTCCTCGAAGTTATTCGGACGGACGGTAAGCAGCAGATATTCATTGCTACGCATGATGGAATGGCTGTCCGGTTTAATGAATCCGACGTTCGGCCAATGGGCCGTGTGGCACGAGGGGTGCGCGGCGTAAATCTCCGCAAGGGGGATTTTGTTGTATCGGTCTGTGCGGTGTCGCCGGAAGGAACGGAAAAGATACTTTCGGTCTCCGAAAAAGGCTTTGGCAAGCAGACGTTGGTAAGCAGCTACCGTTTGACCAAACGCGGCGGCGTCGGCGTGATCAACATGAAAACGACCGAAAAGACTGGCAAGGTCGTAGCCGCGTTCCCGGTCGAAGAGGACAGCGAGATAATGATCATCACCCAGCAGGCGAAGCTGATCAGGCTCGGCGTGGATAAGATCCGCGAAACCGGCCGCTCGGCCCAGGGCGTTACGCTGATAAAATGCGGCGACGAAGATTGCGTTACAAGCGCGACGCTTCTTGCTGCCGAAGGCGAAGAAGAAGAGTAAAGCTGATCTAACGATCGAGCTGAATCTTCTAACATTGACGCGACGGATAACGACTTTTTTCGATATGGTCGATATCCGTCGCGTTTCTTTTCCGCGAGGTTGATAAGTTCCTCGCAAACACGTATGAGCAAATAGGACGGCCCCGAGCCCTTTTTTTTAACGCCGATTTTGGAACATCCGCCTATTGCTAATTTATTCCGAATAACTTTGACGTCTGAAAGAGAGATGAACGACGACAGACCTCCAACGATACCTTGTATCTTGGTCAGGCCGATCGCTTTTTGCAATTAGATGTACGAAGGCAAAATTGTTTAACAACATTATTTTCAATCGTTAAACGATGGTTTGCTAATGGTGATTTTTCTTGACTTTGGCGTACGAAATCGTTAAATAAGTACGTGTAACCTTTAATTCCCGCGATCTTAAGCCCCCATTCGACAGGTTCGCAGCTTTAACAGCTGACGACAAATTTGTTATCTCGGCCCGCATCGAGATTTAGATCATACGTGCTCAATTGGGCGTGTAGAGTTTCTTTTGGAGTAAAAAATGAATTTCCCAAGCAACAATTCCCTCACTTGGCGGCGTATTTTAGGCGTCGTTTTTCCGATACTGCTTATCACATTATTTTGGCTTCCGGCTGCTGGCCAGTCCGACCGAGAGTTGAAGGAACAATTAGCTGCTTCAGCGAGTATTGAACAATGCCGAAACGGCACGCAGGCAACCCCCAGGCCGTGCGGCAATACCTCGAACCCGTTTGGATGGGTCTCCGGTAGTTCCGGGAACCCGCAGGCCTATTGGAATGAGACCGAGTACATTCCATATCGAGTTCTTTTCTCAGGGCTGCCTGGGAACGGATCGATGCACACGATCGTGATGGGATATGACATCCTGCATACCGGTGTCCATGCAATTGACTATCTCGGAACCTATAATTTGACTGAAACGACCGCTAAAGGGAACGATCCCTGTTTTGGGGTCGGACATTGCAATGCATTGATCAACCCGGACGGAGACAGTCAGGCGGCGATACCGGTCGATCCGGTAATTGACACTTTCCCTGCTCCGCGGCCGACAATGCCGGATACTGGTGAGTTCACCATGTGGGGCGGCGATCTGATCTCTTGTTCATACTTGCCTTATGAAGGCGGGAACGAACGCCTGATCTCCTGCACCTTTACGGCAAACGTATCCGATCCCGTTCTGGCATGGGGCGGACATATCGGTTGGCAAGGAGATTGGGGGCTGGGCAATTCTGCCGGAAGCATTAACGGAAACCCGTATCACATGAGGCTCAAGAGCCTGGATGGTGCCAGCACCGGTAATCAAGATCTTGCACTTAGTGCAAATGCGGAGAGCATTTCGGCAAAAGTTACGATAGTAAAGGATGCACAGCCCCTCACAGGCACTACTTCGCCGGTAGTGTTCGATTTCACTAGCAATTCGGCATTCGGATATCCGGTCTTTCAGCTTGCCGACAACGGGATCCTTGGCGACAATACGCAGGACTCTCTTCCGATCACTTCTTATGGAGCCGGGAACGAGGTTGTTGTAACTGAATCGTTCAAACCGGGCTGGACGCTTGGAGATATCTCGTGTTCCGGATCAGGTTTTTCGAGCAATTCGGACTTGGGGACAAGAACTGTAACGATCACAGTGCAGGAGGGAGCGATCGCCACCTGTACGTTCGTCAATCAGCAGTTGGAGCCAAGCGGAGCCGGAGTTTCAGTTTTTGGACGGGTCTTGACTTCCGATCAGAACGGGGTGTACCGAGCAAATATCACGTTGATGGATGCGGAGACCGGTTCGGTCTATTCAGCGATCACCAATAACTTCGGTTACTATTCGCTGCACGATATTCCGGTTGGTTCGTTCTACATCTTGACCGTTAACCATCGAAATCACTTATTCCTTGACGCAAGCGTTTCTTTCACCCTTAACGACGATATGTATGGGGTTGACTTTACTGCATCAGAAGTACAGTTCGTTGGTTCACGACGTTGATCAGGGCCTCATGTCATAGGTAAAAATGGCGGGCCGTTTGGTCCGCCATTTTTTTAGAGATCTTCGATCGATGATGCCGATCTTAACGATCAGGAGATCGCGGAGATCATTTCTTTTACGGCTTGGTTCAGGCCGACAAATACCGAGCGGGAAATGATATTGTGCCCGATGTTGAATTCGGTGATCTCCGGGATCGACGCAAGGGCTCCAACATTTCGATAAGTAAGCCCGTGGCCGGCCGCGACTATCAGTCCGATGCTTTTGGCGTGAACAGCCGCGGAGCGAATTCGTTCGACCTCGTTCGCAGCGCTGCGTTCCCCGTCGCCGTGCATCGCCCGCGAACCGAGAGTCAGTTCGGCATACTCGCCAGTGCACAGTTCGATCTGTTGGGCTCCGGACTTCTTGGCAGAATCGATCTGATCGATATCGGGATCAATAAAGATGCTCACGAATACACCCGCAGCTTTCAGTTTTTCACTGGCTCTTTGTGCATTGTCAAAATTCTTTATCACGTCAAGGCCGCCTTCGGTCGTAACCTCGTTCGGGTTTTCAGGGACAAGCGAAACAGCGTCCGGCTTGGTGCGTTCGGCGATCGCGATCATTTCATCGGTAGCGGCCATTTCCACGTTAAGATAGGTTGTGACAACGTCGCGCAGCAGCTCGATATCGCGGTCCTGGACGTGCCTGCGATCACCGCGGAGATGCACGGTGATGCCATTCGCACCCGCCTGTTCGCATATCACCGCGGCCGTGATAATGCTAGGCTCGATCGTCTTCCGAGCCTCGCGGATCGTGGCAACGTGATCAATGTTTACGTTTAATCGTGCGGTCATAACTTTCGTTGACGGAACTTGGTTCGGGAAAGTACAGAGAATTGATTTCTGAATTCTGAATCGAGTTTACGAAGATGTGTAAGTACAAGGTCCGCCATTTCGTCGGGCCGAAAGCGTTCCAGCCTAAAGTAAATGACGCCAGCGGTGAACCCGATCTTTTGTTTGAAGATCAGATCACCGAAATCGCTGTCATTTGTAAGAATGACCAAGTTTCTTTCGTCTGCGATCTTAAGAAATGCTTCGTCGGCAAAGGACGAAAATTCTTCGCTTACGGACACGACCGAGTATCCCGCGTCCCTTAGTGATCGGATGGTACCAAAAGGGATATGTTCGTCGGCTAAAAATGCGATCATTGGCCGGTCGAAGGAAGGCTAAAGACCCATCCGTCCTTCATGCAATCAGCAGCAAACGCAAAAACGGCCCGCAGATCTTCCGGTGTCAGTCGCGGATAATTATCCAAGATCTCTTTTTCAGTCCATCCATCGGCAAGTCTGCCAAGTATGAACTCAACTGTAATTCGGGTACCGGCGATCGTCGGTTTACCGACCATTATCTTAGGATCCGTGGTAATGCGATTCTCCCAGTCCATAATAAAATTATACGCCCCTTGGCATCATTTTTCATAGACACCCTTACGGGCGTTTCGGCGGATCTGCCGGACCTCGTCGAACATTCGGATGCTGTCCCGAAAAACGTTAACCTTGCTTCGGTCGTCATTGTTCCAGCGGACAGGTATCTCCATTAGTCTAAGGCCATGCAGGTTGGCGACATCGAGGAACTCAACATCAAATCCGAATCTATCGATCTGCATCACGTCGAGCAGCGGCCGAAACTTTTCCATATTGAACGCCTTGAAGCCGCATTGAGTGTCCCAGAACGGCATTCCGGTCATTAAACGGACGACGAGATTAAAGACCTTTCCGCCCTGCTCGCGGCGCCACGGCTGATGCGTGCCGATAAGCGTGCGATCAAGAGCGCGTGAGCCGAATGTTATGTCATATTCGCCGGTCTTTATCGGTTCGATCAGTTTTTCCATCTCCTCGATCGGCGTCGAAAGGTCTGCATCGGAAAACAAAGCTATCGGCGCCGAACAAGCTTCCAGGCCGGTCCGAACCGCAAAGCCTTTTCCACGATTATTCTCATATCGGATCACTTTGGAAGCTACGTCCGGATACCGCGAACACGATTCTTCGGCTACCTCGGCCGTGTTGTCGGACGATCCATCGTCAACGACGATCATTTCAGCCGTTATCGACCGGCTGCGGACGTATTCAAAAACACGGTCCAGCGTTGAGCCAAGCCGTTCGGACTCATCAAAAGCGGGGATTATAATGGACAATTCGACCGCCATCTAGCGAAACGTAAATGGTAGAAGTTTGTGAACAAAAAGTAAATTATCCGCGTAAACAAGAAATTAGGCGGCAACTTGCCGGCGAAAGCTGCCAACTGATATGTGGTATCATTTGAAAGTCGTTCTGGTGCAAAAGATGAGATCTGGTTTTACATTACTTGCAATAATAGTTGTCGCCATTGGTGCCGTCGTCGGCGGTGTTTTTGGCCGTTTGCCATCGACAGCGGCGGATAATTCGGTGACGTCCGAACGCATCGTCGCGGAATATCGCGAGGCGTTGGATCTGATCGACAAGAACTATGCCGGCAGCATTGCCCATGAAAAGATCGCCGATACATCTATCCAAAGTATGCTTTGGTCGCTTGATCCGCATTCGCAGTTCTTCACTCGGGAAGAATTCCGAAAGCTGAGCGAGGAGCAGGCCTCACAATTTTACGGAATCGGGGTTTCGATCCTTCAGCACCGCGACGGCGTTTACATTCAGTCCATTCTTCCAGGCACACCGGCTGATAAAGCAGGCTTGCGGTATGGTGACCGCTTTTTAGAAGTTGACGGCAAAGATGCTAAGGAATGGACAAGCGCGGAAGTCTCGCGAAATGTTCGCGGCGAACGCGGCACCCCCGTAAACGTAAAGATAGAACGTGTCGGTTCGGCATCTCCGATCGATTTCGAAATTGTTAGAGGTGGCGTCCCGCTTCCGTCTATTCGGAATTACTTTATGCTGCCGAATGGTGTCGGATATATTGGACTGACCGGCGGATTTCAGGAGACGACCTCTGCGGAACTGGACGACGCCCTGAGCGAACTTCAGAAACAAGGAATGCGCTCCGTGATCCTTGATGTCCGTGGAAACCCGGGCGGCTTATTGCCTCAGGCTGTTGATGTGGTCGGCAGGTTTATTGAAAGCGGCGAGCGGGTCGTTTCAGTTAAGGGCCGATCGCGTTACGCGACCGAGGCCGTTCTAAAGACCAGAGGCGGATATTTTGGCAATTTGCCCGTTATTGTGATGATCAACGGAGGTTCTGCTTCGGCGTCTGAGATCGTGGCAGGTGCCATACAGGATTATGGCAGAGGGTTGGTCGTCGGATCGGAAAGCTTTGGAAAGGGACTGGTGCAGCGCGTGTTCCTGCTTCCGTTTCAAACGGGACTGACATTGACCACTGCCCGTTACTACACACCCCTCGGCCGCTCGCTCCAGCGGGATTATTCCAGCGGCTCGATCTATGAATATTACACTGGGCAGAACGGTGAGGCGGCGAACGGTGCTTCGGATGCACCAAAACCGAAACCGGCCGGTGTTCCGATAACGACACCTGACGGAAGGACTCTCTTCGGCGGCCGAGGCATTGAGCCGGATATCAAGGTTGAGGCACTGGCGTTCAACGCTACACGCGTTCGTCTAAATGACGCAGTTTTTTACTTTAACTGCCATTTGGTTGCCGGCAAGATAGCCGGATTTGAAGGAATGAAAGTAGAAAGGCAAAACCACCAAACGGTACTGCCTGGAAGCTCTTTTGTCATCTCCGACCGCTTGTTCGAGGTGTTCAGAGCCTTTGCCGTTGCGGATAAAGCTAATAATGTCTCCGTTGATCTGATCAACGCGAACGCCGATTATGTGAAAATGAGGCTTCGGCAGGAACTGGCATCTGCGGCGTATTCAAATGAGGCCTCGTCGCAGGTACTGACCGAGAGCGATCCACAGGTGCTAAAAGCTATCGAGGTTATGCCGCAGGCCGCTCAGTTGGCTGAAAAGAATCTGGCTGTAAAATAAGAGATCAAGAATAGAGAACCTCGGGCCCGGCACTGCTCCGGGCCCTCTACTTTTCGGCTTTGCCAGCCAATGCGTTAAAATAGAGCAGTTTCGCCTAACTATGTATAAACAGATCGGCATCCTAACCGGCGGCGGCGACGCGCCCGGCCTAAACGCCGTAATTCGTGCGGTCGTTCGAACGGCGGTCGGCGAGTTTGGCATGAAGTGTGTCGGGATCGAGGACAGCTTTGAAGGAATTCTAGGCGAAACTCAAACGATGAGCCTGACCCTGAAGACCGTTAGCGGGATCTTGCCTCGCGGCGGAACTATACTTGGCACGCGTAACCGGGGCAGCTTTGCTCAGATCGTCGATGGTAAAGCCGTATTTCCTGAAATGCCTATTTCTGAGGCATTGGCAAACCTCGATATATTGGGCATCGAAGCCCTGATCGTACTCGGCGGTGAGGGCACATTGGCAATTGCCGAACAGTTTCATAAGCGAGGATTTCCAATAATTGGCGTACCGAAGACCATTGATAACGATCTTGCCGCGACCGAATTGACGTTCGGATTTATGACCGCGATCGATGTCGCGACCGAGGCATTGGACAGGCTGCACACGACCGCCGCTTCACATGATCGAGTTATGGTTCTTGAGGTGATGGGCCGCAACACCGGCTGGATAGCATTGCATGCGGGGCTCGCCGGAAGCGCTGATATAATACTTATACCGGAGATCCCTTTTTCCTTTGAAACGGTAGCCGAAAAGGTTCGGGCCAGAGAACGTTCTGGTTCCCGATTTACCAACGTAGTTGTTGCCGAAGGTGCCACAGAGGTTGGGAAGGGTGAGATATACTCAGACACCGGCGAGTTGCGGCTTGGAGGCATCGGAGAGCACGTAACTGAGGTGATAGGAAGGATGACGGGCAAAGAATCTCGCTGTGTTGTATTAGGGCATCTTCAGCGTGGCGGAAGTCCCAATGCGTTCGACAGGATGTTAGGGACAAATTTTGGGGCCTGCGCCGTTCGCGCTCTGGTGTCTGGAGAACTTGGTAAGATGGTCGCACTACAGGCCGGGACGATCGTAACCGTGCCTCTTTCTGAAGCCTGTGCGAACGTAAAGACCGTGCCGATCGATGGACAGCTGGTGCGGAGCGCCCGCGACATTGGAATTTCCTTCGGAGCTCCGCTCGAAGGCAAGGGAAATTAGAACGAAAAGACTATGGACGACGTTAAAAAGAAATTACAATCAGAATTGGACACGCTCGAAGAAGAACTTCATTTTATTCTCCCAAAAGAGATCCAAAAAGCACGTGAGTTTGGTGACCTCCGCGAAAATGCTGAGTACAAGGCTGCTATGGAACGCCAATCGATCGTTCAGGCGCGAATAATGCAATTGCGTCAGCGTATGAGCGAGGTCGAGGCAATAGATATCACAAAACTCCCGACCGACCGCGTGGCTTATGGTTCGCGTGTTGTGTTGTTTGACATCGAAAAAGAAGAAAAGGTGACATATCGGCTGGTGACATCCGAAGAGATCGATCCCGAAAATGGCCATATTTCAACGGTATCTCCGATCGGACAGGCATTGATCGGCAAAGAAGAGGGCGACGAGGTACGGGTCAAATCCCCGACGGGCTGGAGAACCTTCGAAATTAGCCGACTCACAACGATCCATGAGATCATCGAAGACTAGCCGTTCACGTCAATCAACGGAATTTGTAAAAATTGAGGTGTCGGCTTGATTTACTTATAGAACTATTCTAATCTCTAAAAGTCCGCAGTGCTTGACCCCAAAATCGAGCACGCGGACATTTGAGAAAGGCGCGTGCTACGGTGTGGGAGACGTATCTAGCGTCTTTCTCGCTTTTAAACCACACTCTTTTGCAATTTCTACCTAATTTCCCGACAATATAGACCAAATTCGAATTGGCTTTGCGAAGCCTTTTTTCATTATCGGAAGCCCTGGGGAATGAAGCCTTTGAATATCGGCGCGGCGATCGGGAACGGTGCTATGGCTATTATAAATGCCATGGTGCGGGGCCTTGTCTCGCTCGGTGTTCCGCCGAACGTGCTGACGACGATCGGCGTTTCGATAAACGTATTTTGCGGCATTCTCTTCGGGATGGGTGAGTTTTTCTGGGCCGGAATTGTGCTGATCGGGGCAAATTTGTTCGATATGCTCGATGGCAATGTGGCTCGGCAAACCGGCAATGTCACCAAGTTCGGCGGCTTTTTGGATTCGTCACTTGATCGGCTTTCGGACATGGTCGTATTTCTTGGCATCATTGCATTTTATGCCAGCAATACGCCGCAACGCTCGCTTTTGAATGTGATCCTTGCCGGCGTTGCGATGATGGCATCCGTAATGGTCAGCTATTCCACAGCTCGGTCAGAGGCTTTGGGAGTTAAGGCAAACGTAGGATTTCTCCAGAGGCCGGAACGAGTGGTTCTGTTGATCATCGGGGCACTTTCGACCTGGGATTGGAACTCTGATGCCTGGTGGATTAACCGAATGCCTCAGGTGCTTTGGGTGCTGGCGGTCGGTTCGCTGTGGACGGTCAGTCACCGGATGTATTTTCTCTGGAAAGAATTTCGTAGAATGGAAAGTGCGGACCACTTATGATCACTTGGCTGGCAGAATTTTGGGCCGGACTAACCTGGAGCACAATAGGCCTTGGTGTCGGGCTTTTTCTCGGCTCGCTGACTCTAAGTTTTGCGGCTATCGCGATCGTCCTGGTAAAGATACCTGCAAACTATTTCAGTTCGCATTATACAGAGGATTTTCTTCCCGACAGCCCGTGGCTTGTACGTTGGGGGGCGGTCATCGCAAAGAATATACTTGGTGTTTTTCTCGTGCTGCTCGGGATCGTGCTTTCTTTGCCAGGTGTTCCCGGTCAGGGCGTCCTAACTATTCTTTTAGGATTGATAATGATCGATATTCCGGGCAAAAGGCCGCTTGAGGCAAAGATAATTAAACGCCCCGCGGTTCTTGAGGCGGCGAATCGGCTCAGGGCCCGATACGGCAAACCGCCGCTGGTAGTTGATTAGGAATGGGACTTTTTAGTTTTTTCAAGAGTAAGGACAAGGGTGATCCAGAGGCGGAGCGACGCCGATTCCTGTTGGAGAACGGCCGTATTACGGACGGCAGAATAATAGACACTGATATTGCTCCGAACGGGCGTGAAGTTGTCTTTTATGTCTATACGCTGAATGGTGTCGATTTTGAATCGTCGGAATTGCTGACCGAAGAGCAACAGCGAGACCCGCTGAAGTACGCACCCGGAGCAAAGATAGGTATTCGGTACGACCCTAGAAATCAGGGCAATTCTATGCTGGATTAGCTGTCGCAAATCGCGCCTGCCTTTCTGCTGATCAGAGTTTTTGTGTTCAAAAAGATCCTAATTGCAAACAGGGGCGAGATCGCCTGCCGCGTAATTCGCGGATGCCGTGAGATGAACATTGCGACGGTCGCGGTCTATTCAGATGCCGATCGCGACGCGTTGCACGTCCGAATGGCGGACGAAGCCTACCACGTGGGCCCTGCACCCTCGAACGAAAGCTATCTTCGCCAGGAGAAGATTATCGAAGCCGCAATGAATAGCGGTGCCGAGGCGATCCATCCGGGCTACGGGTTTTTGTCTGAGAATTCGGGATTCGTCCGGCTCGTGAATGATGCCGGAATAGTCTTTATCGGCCCGCCGCCGGAAGCGATGGATGCGATGGGCGGGAAGATCTCGGCCCGCAAGATCGCGATCGAAGCAGGCGTTCCGGTCGTTCCTGGCACGACGGAACCGCTTCAGAGTGTCGAACAGGCAGAAAGAACGGCAGCAGACTTCGGCTATCCCGTGATGCTAAAAGCTTCGGCTGGCGGCGGCGGAAAGGGAATGCGGCTGGTTGAAAATGCATCCGAGATAAGATCCGCATTTGAAACGTCTCGCTCCGAGGCTCTCGCAAGCTTTGGCGATGATGCGGTCTATATCGAAAAAGCGATCGTCCGCCCGAGGCATATTGAGATACAGATATTTTCGGACGCCCACGGAAACCACGTACATCTCGGTGAACGCGAATGCTCGATCCAGCGGCGGCACCAAAAGGTTATCGAAGAAGCGCCATCACCGATCAATTCGGCCGAACTGCGTGCCGAAATGGGGGCGTGCGCGGTTAAGGTGGCCAAAGCGGTGAATTATGTCGGTGCAGGAACGGTCGAATTCCTGGTTTCTGATGTCGATCATTCGTTCTATTTTCTGGAAATGAATACGCGCCTTCAGGTTGAGCATCCCGTGACCGAACTCGTCACCGGCATCGACCTTGTCCGCGAACAGATACGCGTTGCGGCCGGCCAGCCTTTGTCTTTCACGCAGGACGACATTGTCCTGAACGGGCACGCCATCGAATGCCGGATCTATGCCGAAGACCCGGACAACAATTTTATCCCTTCGCCTGGAACTATAACCCGCCTGCGAATTCCGCAAGGACCGGGCGTCCGCGATGATGGCGGCGTTTACGAAGGTTCCGAGGTTTCGATCTACTACGATCCGATGATCTCGAAGTTCGCTGTTCACGGCCGTGATCGAAAGGAAGCGATCGGGCGTATGCGGCGTGCTCTGATGGAATACTCGATCGGGGGGATAAAGACGACCATTCCGTTCTTTCGGGAAGTTTTGCGGGATGATGAATTTGTCAGCGGCAAGATCGATACTGGATTCATTGAGCAATTTTTGATCAGGCGGAAAGAAGCCGTTTCCGATGATCCACTCGCGGATCTTGCTGCGATAGCCGCCGCTATTGATAAGGCTGAGCGTCAGAACACAGTGGTTTCGGAACCGAACGCAGCCAATGCGAGACCCAGTCGATGGGCCACAGCTCCCGGATTCTCCAGACCCCGAAGTTAAGAATATCCCAAATAAAAAAGCGGAGGCCGTTAGGCTCTCCGCATTTTTTGACCGGGCGACCCGATCAACAGGTATACCCCCGCGAAACATGGCCGGATCAGATCCGGGCACATCAAAACAAATCAATGATCCTGAAAAAAATCTATCTCTGCAAGATCATCATTCAATGTAAATGAGCGAGTGTTGTCCGCGAAAGTGTAACGGCCATGGCGTGCTGTCAATACATAGAAATCAGCCGCCGGCAGATCGTTGAACACATAGTAACCAAATGTGCTGGTGGTCGCGATGTGATATTCGTTACGCGTCACGTTCCAAAGTTCCATCGTAGTTCCACGGATCGGCATTCCTCCTGCAGTCAGGGTTCGGCCGGAAAGATTGACACCGCCTGAGCTGGGGACAAGCCCAATACCGAAACAGAAAACAACGTGACTGACCTCAAATCCACCGGGTGTGATCAAGCCAGTTCCGCCGCCATTTACTCCACCGAACGAGAACGGATTATACGGGTAAACGTTTGCACCATTCGGGCCACCCTTAACGATAACCGCTGTGATCTGCTTAGTTGACGACCAATTAAATTGGTTGCCTGTGGTTGTCATCGAAACAGTTCGAGTCACGTCCGGGGCCGCTCCGCCACCGAGTGTACGGGTAGGATTGCTCCCACTATTGAACGGCACATTCGAATAAGTTGGCGAAGCTTCATCGATCTTGAGTTCAAAGTCATCGATAATATGGGACACGGCTGCAGCATTCGGGTCGTTACCGGGGTGCAGTGCGTTCAACTGAGCACATGTCGGGTTGCCCGGAAGCACAAATGGCGTAGGGGCGATATTGTTCGTCGGGAACGACGGCGTCTCACTCTTCGACGTTTCCGTTTTCGAGCCATCAAGGGTTCGCTGGGCCATCGTGATGTTTAGGCCAAGCGTCAGACAAAGCAGCATCGCAAAAAAGCGGGCTGTGTTAGTTCGAATATTTCCTAGGGGGAATCTCATAGTTCTTTACTCCTTAAACCAAAAAAGTCAATTAATTACAATTCAAGATATCTCTTTCGCCTTAGTTAAGGCGGCCTTCGCAAAAAAGCGAGATACGAATCAAAGTGAACTTTCGGCGCACCCTCAGCTATCAGATAGCCTTGGGAGCCCGATCGTCTGCACAAATTCCATGTTCCAATTTTGCGAACCACTTACCTGAGCGAGGTGAGAATACTCAGGCATTAAAGCTGTGGTTCATTTACTAAGACGGAAAAATCAGCTTATTTGCTCTCAATATATCACTAATGCATGGATATTCCAAAAATTAGATCCAACACAAAGTGATCAGATCCCGATGGCCAAGCAGACCCTGGGATCCCATAAGATTACGGTTACTCGACCGAGGATGCCGTAAAGTCCAGGCCGTCAAGGTCTCCCTTCAGCGTAAACGAAACGCTTGCATCCAGAAACAGATATCGTTTATGGACAACTGTCATGAAATATAATTCCGAGGTTGGAAGCCCAGTGAGCCGATAATAACCAAAATTACTCGTATATGTTCTATAAGTGGCTCCCGTTTCGGCATTGATAACAGTGATCTCCGCACGCATTATCCCACGCCCGTCAAAAGTAGTTACCCGGCCCTGAACGAACGCCGGAGACCTTGAGACGCTCTTGTCTGCATTCTCGATCGGGCGGATCGTTGCCTTTGCGGAACCACCGAGGAAATCCCCACTAAGCGGCCCAACGCTTCCGTTGGCCGATGCAACGCCAGATAAACCAACGACGGCCAAAAGAAACGCCGAAGCAAAAAACGGGAGATCCATTATTAAACGTGGGCTAATTTGCATATATCAACCTATTACTCAAATCAGAGGCCGTACAACTAACTCAACCTTGCCCGGAATTCCTTTAAGCAAGTTCGCAGGCTTTGCCGCCTAAAGGCGGGAAATAAAAGCTATAACGAAGTGTTTAACAGTTTGCCAGGTCCATGTCAAGACATTTCTTCGCGAACGTCAAACGATGTTAAACACTTGTATTTCAAGAGTTTAGAGCGTTCGGATATCACTTTACGCAAGTTCTAGTATTGACTTACGGCAATGATACAACATGTTCCGAGAAGTCGGGAACGCAGCTTCGCACTCCATTTCTGCGAAACTTTACGTCTCTGATATATCTAATAGAAAAAAATTCCAAAAATTCGAGGAAATTGCGATCATCAAGCGTGCTAGTTGCAATCCAGGACCGCGCAAAAAAGACCGCCTTTATCAGACGGTCTTGAGAACAGGAAATGAGCAGTTATCAGCGGTGATAAGTTCGCGGTATTGCGACAAAATCCATACCAAAGATGTCGTCGTCCGCGGTAAACGTATGTGCCGGCGGCGTGAAGGTAAATCGTCCGTCCTTATAGACCTGGATCAGGTAGAATGCGGACGAGGGCAATGAACCGAATGAGTAATAACCGAAAGTGTTCGTATATGCGGTCCACGATTCACCAGTTGCGGCGTCGCTTACTACGACCATTACATTCCTGGCGCCCATACCGCTTTCGGTAGCGATGCGGCCGCTCACAGTAATTGGGGCGGATGTTGGGGCTAATTCTTCGCTTACAAATGTGCACGTAACAGTTTCGCCTTGCTCGACATAGATATTGGCAGTCCGGTTTATGACATTGACTGTCGAATTCGGTAGGTTTGGCAGATCGATCATGGCTTCTTCAACACACGTGATCGATGACGTTGTCCAACCGGGGGTTTGGGCCTGTGTGACGGTAACGGCTCCTTGGGACTCAAACACGTAAACAGATGGATTTTCGAATAGATCGGCTGGCGGAGAATCGTTATCAACCAGTGAGAATGAAGATGGACCAAAGTTAGAAGCCGAAAAATTAAATACCGTTGGCGACGCCGTCCCACCATTGCGGAGGCGAACCTCCTTAATTATGCGAACATGTCCGGGAACCGGCGGCTCCGAGCCCAACCATGACGAGAGCAGCCTTCGTGTGGATGTTCCGTCGATATTGGTGACGATATTATCTGTCGAATTGTTCCTGACCGCATTGTGCACGGTGGCCGGCGAAGCGGCCGGGTTATTTTGAAGGTAGAGGGCCGCAACGCCGGCTACCATAGGCGACGCCTGGGAGGTACCGCTCATAACCCTGGTACCAGTGTTCGTCGCATAATCTGTTGACGTGATCGAGTGGCCCGGTGCCCATACGTCGATGCAAGGGCCGAAATTCGAGTATCCGGCTCGATTATCTGAGGCCGTGCTTGCTCCGGCAACCAAAGCGGACGAGACATTTGCGGGCGAAAAATTGCAGGCATCGCCGTTAAAGTTTCCTGCTGAAACTACATACGTTATGCCGGAGTTTATTGAGTTAGTTATCGAGGTCGACATCGCGGGGGATACGCCACTGGCGTTAATGCTAATATTTGCAACTGCCGGCAAAACCCTGTTTGCAGTAAGCCACTCGACTCCGGCCATTAGATCAGAGATCTGGCCGCTGCCGGCGCAGGGCAGAACCCGGATCCCGCGCAGCGTTACGGCCTTCGCAACACCGTGTACGGAACTTCCAATGATGCCCGCAACGTGGGTGCCGTGTCCGCGGCAATCGATGCCGTTCTGGCCGTCGGAAAGTGCGTCAAATGCTACCGAAGCTCGGCCTCCAAAATCAATGTGTGATGGATTGATACCTGAATCGATGACATAAGCGTTAACGCCTATGCCATTCCGTTCATAGACAAAATTTGTGTTCAAAGGCAGAGTTGGTTGATCGATGCGGTCAAGGCCCCAGTCCGGCAATGGCTGGGCGGTGTAAGAAGGCCAGATCTCTGCATCCTCTTCCACGAAAAGCACACGCGGGTCGTTGCTCAGTTCGATCGCATCACTCTTGGACATTTCAACAGCGAACCCACGAAGTGATCTGGTAAATACCCTTTCCACGCTTCCGCGATGGCTCTGAGCCAGATCGCGGGCCAAATTCTCAACCCGATCGGAAGTTTTATCGGTCAAACTCGGAGTATCAGCGAGTACGACGATAAACCTGTCAGGCACCGCATTCGCGGACTCGATCAGTTTAGAAGGCTTTCCGGCGGTAGGGACCGGTGCAGACGATAGGGCATAAATGATGCAGAATGCGGTCAAGGCAAGGATCCATTTGGTTTTCATGGTTTCAACTACTCCAGGACAATGAGTTTTGATACGTAGTGGGTGTGGGGCAAGTGGGCGAAAAAACCACCGCACGTTTAACAACGTACAATGTTAAAAAACAGAGCGTCAACAGATTTTATCAGTGTATCGTTTTGCTTACGTCAATTTGAACGAAATGTGGTCAATCTGAGAGAAAAAGGTTGGGACATAGAAAAACGGCCGGCATAAATGCCGACCGTTTGATCTAGGAAATATATGTAAGCAGGGCACATCGCGATGCGCCCTGCTTAGCGCGATTATCGAGAACCTTTCTTGCCCGTTTCACTTAACGACTTTACGGGGACCGAAACAAAAATAAGATCATTTATCGAATCGGCTGGCGTAATTTCGACAGAGTTGGGTGCAAAAGAATGTCGAGCCTGATCGACCGTAACAACATAGGACTGGTTAACAGGGACACCATTGAAGCTGAAGTAACCAAAGGTGTTTGAAAGCGTATTCCAAGTGGTTCCGTCAGACAAACGTGTTAGTGTAACCCCAACTCGGCTCAAACCCATGCCGTTATTGTTTTCCAAACGTCCCGCGATGTTGATCGGTGCAGACGAAGGTCCGATCAGTGAGATCCCGGTCGGATCGTCATCGGCCAGTGTCTGCCAAGGCGTCTGCGAGAAACAATCATTGGTTTCGCAATGGACTGTGTACGGGCCGACAGAGGGCTGCGAGGTGTTGTCCGTAGTATCGGTTCTAATACCTCCATCCGGTAACCCGGTTCCGGTTCCAGTCGCTTGATTTAGGTGGATACCTATGCGATTGACCAACGTCTTCACCCTTACTGTGATCCGTCCATTGATCGGAAGAATAGCACCCTCCTCCAGCATATTTATGTTGCCGATGCCGTCGTACGACGGGTTGAGCGTGGCAGTTGCACCACCCTCAAGCGTGATAGTAAGCGGCGCAACGTATGACAGATCAGGAGTTTTTATCGGATCGGTGATCTGGAAATTAGTTACTGGGGCCAGACCAGTGTTTATATACTGTACGGTCCATTCGACGGTGTCGCCGACATTAAGCGCCGGTGGGCCGATATTCGTGTGCATTCTGACAGCCTTATATCCGCGAACCACAGGAATATTCAGATCGCAGAGCGGACGTCGGGCTGGGATCAGAACCGCGTTAAGGATCATTCGCTGAGCGTTGCGGCGAGCAAGATTTGCACCGGTCGGGGTCGTGTCACGATAATAATCGTGGCCCCCTAGTGTCATTACATGGCCGCCGCCACCGGTTGTGGTCGGGATTCGGCCGACAGCTGCGATATCGGTATTCGTCCAACCAGAATTGTTGTTGCGAACTGCCGATGCCGCGTTGTTCCAATAGTTTCCAAATCCGCCAACAACGCTCCATTCCGAAACGGCTCCATCAACATCCCCCGGAAATGCTCCTACGAACTGATTGAAGGGCATTGCAGGATTCGGATAGATCTGGCTTGTGCTCGAGGTTCCATTGGTACGGCCCGGAAACTGGCTGCTGTTACCGAATAGATCAAATCCGTTTGCCGACAAAAATCTAGGAACTTGATTCTGTTCGTAATGGGTAACCGATTCACACTGGATCAAAAAGTTACCGCCATTTTCGACAAACTGCTTGAACTGAGCATAAAACGGTGCCGAGGTAGCATGTGCCTGTGTAGCAAGCGTGTAGCAGCTTCCCTGGCCGATGGTATCATCGTTCACCTGAGCGTAAAATCCCTGAAGTTTTGCCTCATTGAACAGGGTTGTATGCGGATCTCCACCCCAACCGCCATTCACCGGGCCAACCGCAACCTGCGGTTTGTGGGTTAGTGTGTAACGGACTGGAGCTGTAAACTGTGCATTCGCAGTATAAACCCGAACATCGTTGTCCGTGCCGCCGATCTCACCATTGAAAGTGTTTATGATCGGGGTTGCTAGGGCAACGTACTCTTGGGTAATGATTAAAGGTCCACCGGAAAATGCTCGAACTGCAGGACCGTCGTTACAACTTTGTCCAAAGGTTCTAGTTGCATCAACTGAAAAATCCGTGTCGTCCTTGCCAGCCTTATTAGCAATTGACCACTTCAGCGGGATGTTATTGTGCAAAAGGCGAACTGCCAACCCGTAGGCTTTTAGGTTGAACGCAGGTCCAGCGCAGTCTGAACCCGGAAGTCCAACATTGTTTCCCTGCTTCGAATTATCCATGGGGATAATTAACGAACCCGACGGGATCGTTTCATTGACGGATGTGCCGGTCTGGGCCGTAGCCGAGACCGCGAAAATAAATGTCAAAATTAACGTGGAAAACAAACGCAAAGTTTTCCATTGCTTGGGGATACTAAACATATGGGGTGTACCTCTCACTTACTTACTCCAAAAACAGCCGCACTATGGCGGAAAATCAAATAGAAAACAAAAAAGCAGGACTCACCAACGCCAACGGTGGGTGAGGTCCTGGCTTCAGTCGCAAATTAATAGAATGTGCTAAATGTTTAACACATCGGCAAACGCTTGTAAACCTAAAAATTTAATGTTCGCTTACCGTTACAATAGCCAACCTAAAGTGACTCTGGAACCGAACGAGGTGCTAAATCTAAAGAAATCCTCAATATATTGGGGTATTCACATCTCATCAGCACTCTATAAGGTCGGTCGCGAAACTTTCTCCGTTGCACCGAGCAAACGACTAAAGAGAAAATCTTTCCAGAAAAACGACAAATATTTTTCTAGACAATGGACGGAATGAAAGGGCTGCTTTTGCCTAGATGGTATTTTGATTACAATTCAATGGCGGAAAGGTCCGTCGGGAAACTGACTATGAACGAATTAGCAACAAAATTTGTCGGTCGAGAGGTTGAGATCATTTGCGGCCCCGGACTGGCTTTCAAGGGGCACATTGAAAGCGTCAAGGACGGAGTGCTGACGCTGAAGGACAACGAAGGGAAGCTTTACTTTATCGTCACCGAGAAGATCGTTTCGCTATCGGAATCGACGCATCCGGCCGTGAGGCCCGGTTTTGTCGGATGAGGTGTGTTTAAAATTAAAAAAACGGTGCCTTTCGACACCGCTTTTTTGAATACTATTTAGCCGGGCGAGGTTAACTATCGTTCCGTGTCAGCCGGCGACTGGATGGTTTTCAAACGGCGGAATCCATTGAGACGTTTTTCCCAATAGCCTTTGAATGGCGAATAGGTAATGCCTTTGCTGGACGATGCATGATAGAAGCCATTCTCGTCGGCAACAATGCCCATATGGCCGAGCTTGTTCATAAACACAAGCGTGCCGAATTTGAATCGCTCATCGCCTTCTACAGGCTCGCTCATATCCCAAAGAACACGTGCACTTGTACGCTCGAAGTTAATACCTGCCTGGTTAAAAACAGCCCAAACGAAACCTGAGCAATCATACCGATTCGGACCAGTCGAACCATAACGGTAGGGAATTCCCATTCGTGCTTGTATAGCATCGAGCATGTCGGAAGTAGCCGAATTTGAATATACCGAAGATCGGACGCTCTTGACCAATGAATTTGTTGCTCTCGATTCTACGGTCTTCTTAACAAGCGGAGCCGGCGCCGGAGCAACGACGATGTCGTTTGTAAGAGTAGGTGTCGAATTTGGAGCACCAACCGGCCTTGATGAAGTAAGCGGCCTTGTGCGGTCTGTTTGGTTTGTATCAGCGGGCTGGTTTATCGGCCTGCTTGAACCTGAGGTAACGACCCTTGGCCGATCCTGAGCGGACAAAGAAATTGCAAAGAATGTAAGAACGAACAGCGAGCAAACGGACAGATACGAGATCTTCTTGAAAACGTGCAAAACTTGTGACTCCTTAGATTAGTCAGACGGGACTTGAGTGGGCATTGGCGAAAATTCGCCTAATGTATAAACAGGCTCAATGCGAGTCGAATTTCAAAACGAGAAATTACGATGAAATGGCCCCTGAAGTCTGAACTCAGATTTTTTTGAACTATTTGATTGAGCCGGAACTGCCTGTCGAATCGATGAGATCGTTGGCTGCTCAAACGGCTGACCAACGAAGAGACTAACATTTTAGATTGCGGGAGCGCAAATCACCTAAGATCGGGGTTGCTTACCGAACGTGGGGAACATTGAAATGCATCCGGCCGGCGGAGCGGATGAATTCTCGTTTCGGACCGCCCCGCCTGCCTTTTGCCCCTCCGTTTTATCGGAGGGAAACCTACCCCGCCGTTCCCTTAGTTGTCCTGGTTATTTGCTTCAGACAAAGATTCAATAAACGATCGGTTCCAGAATTATTTGTTCTTCGGAACAAGAAAAAGGCGGCCGTTGAACAGCCGCCGAATAATAAAAATGTATCTGTAGTCCTTGATCTACGGAACGTCCAGCGTCATATCTTTCCCGGAAAACGAGAAGTTTGGACGCTTTCGTCCCTTCATAAATTTCGCTGCCGTCTGGGAAAGAGCGGTGATTATCATGGGCAGGGCTATCGACGGATCCGCCGGAACAAATGCGGTCGTGGCTCCCTTACCCAGCTTTCCGAATATGCTCACATGATCGCCGCCATAAGAAGGTGATCTTGTCTCAAGCGGGACCGCGTCCGTCGCGATCGATATTGCATACTTGTGCCCACGCGGATTCGTCCTGGTGATATACGAAGCGATCTCCGTCATATTAAGCATGCTCTGGCTGTGTGTGCTTCCGAGCGTGATGAGTCCTGAGACACGCGTCTTTTGGGCGATCGTCATCATATCCATCGTGTCTTGGGTGTTGTCGAACATAAATTGCGACTTCTTTTCAAACCGTGCACGAGCGATACCGATCGAGAGCTCGCTGCCGAGCATATCCGGACAAAAGACCGGTATCTTCGCCTTAAATGCCGAGGTCATGATGCCGTCCTCGTGGGCTATCTCTGCCAATTCGCGTCCCATAAGATGGAGAAATTCCCGCATTGAATAGCCGCGAGAATGGTCCAACTGGTTGATCACGCTTCCGATCCATTCGTCGGCTTCCTGATATTCCTCGCGGTTCGCAAGCACGTCGCCCATACGCTTGATATCCGAGGCCTCCAGTTCGTCATCGGCCATGCTCGGATGTGCCTGAAAATGATTTCGGCCGAGCGTTTCGTGAATATCGTGATAAAGCACCGATCCTGACATTACTAGAACGTCCACGAATCTGTTCTTGATAACGTAGGCGAGCAGCCGGCGCATACCTGACGTAATAAGATTGCCCGAGCCGCATACGAATATGGTCGAGTTATCGTCGAGCATATCCAGCCAGATGCGGTGAGCCTCAGCCAACTGTTTGGCGCCAAAACCGGCACCTTCCATTTTTTCCAAAAGGCCCGCCACCGAGCGGTCGCGATCGATCGGCACTGCCCGAGTCGGTACAGTGAGGAACTTGGACGCCTTTGTCTTCTTTTGCGCTACCATTTAATAAAATCTCCAGTCTAATGATTTCGTATCAAGCGGCCATTCGTAAGAATGGTTCCGCCTATTGCGGCCCGACGTTTCTATCAACTGGCCGCTTTCTCGCCATTCGGCGAAAGATATGTATAGCTGTCCCCCTGTGTTTCATAGAACTCGATCAATTGGTTGCCTTCCTTCGTTGAAAGTTCACCCTGTTTGATACGTTTCATCACAGATTTACGGAACTGGTCGTGAAGCTGGTCGGCATCGAATCTAACGATCGAAAGCGCATCGGCCAGCGTCGCACCATAAATGACCTTTCTAATTATGAATCCATCCTCGCCGATGAAGATATGTGCTTCGTGAGGCACACCAAACAAGTTATGGTTATTTCCCATAACTTCCTGATATGCACCTACGAGCATTATTGCGAGGTAATAAGGTTCATTCTTGGCCAGTTTGTGCAATTCAAGAACGGGTTTTACATCGTGAAGATCCACGAATTTATCAACTATACCGTCTGAATCGCAGGTTATATCACATAGCGTAGCATATTCGGTCGGCTTTTTGTTGAGTTTATGTATAGGAACGATCGGAAATAACTGTTCAAGTGCCCAATTGTCCGGCATTGAGCGAAAAACCGAGAAATTAGCAAGATATTTTGCGCACATCAACCGCCGGAGCTCGTCAAATTCTTCGGACACATACTTCTTCTGTTGTGCAAACTGATCGGCCTTTTCGCATATGTCCCAGAAAAGCACTTCACCTTTTCCTTTATCTTCCAGCGTTATTAACCCGAGATTGAACATTGTAAACAGCTCTTCCCGGTGCTCAAGTGCGTCGTGATAATACTCGCGATAATTCTTTCCGGTTATCGTCTCCCGAAGGTCGTGAAGCTCTTTTACAACTTGCGGATCATCCTCATCGACGATCATCGGCGTGATGTCTTCGACCACCGTTTCGATCTCGTCCTGTACGTTCGTTACCAGGATCGCGTGGTATGCAGAAAGATACCTGCCGGATTCCTGAATTATTGTCGGATGCGGGACATTCTCATCGTCGCAAACCGTTTTGATCACGTAGATGACGTCATTGGCAAATTCTTGGGCGTTATAGTTAGCCGATGATTCGTAGGATGTTCGAGAACCGTCATAATCGACCGCCATACCGCCGCCTACGTCGAGGTAGTCGATCGGAATTCCCATCTGCCTTATTTTCGCATAGGTTCGAGCCGCCTCTTTCATCGCGTTCTTGATACGCTTGATATCGGTAAGCTGCGAGCCAATATGGAAATGAAGCAGACGAAGCATATCGATCCTGCCTGCTTCCTGAAGCTGGCGGATGACATCGAGGATCTCTGTCGTTGTTAGCCCGAATTTCGCCGCTTCGCCGCCGGATTTCTCCCATTTCCCCGAACCCTTTGAATAGAGTTTCACGCGAACGCCGATCATCGGCAGCTTGGTTTCCGGATTCTCCTTGGTCGCTTCTGCTGCTATTTCCAGCGAATGTGTCAATTCGCTCATCTTTTCGATGACGATCACGACATTCTTGCCCGCCGCTGCTCCGGCGAAAGCGAGCTTCACAAAATCTCTGTCTTTGAATCCATTCAGAACAAGTAGGCTTTCGCTTGACTGATCAAGGGCAAGAGCGGCATAAAGCTCGGCCTTTGATCCGGCTTCCAAACCGAAGTTATATCGCGACCCTTCGCGGAGATATTCTTCGATCACTGCACGGTTCTGGTTCACCTTCATCGGATAAACACAAAGGTGGTCGCCTTCATAATCGAATTCCCGTATCGATTTTTTGAATGCGGAATGAAGTTTTCTTATTTGGCCGACGAGCAGTTGTGGAAAGCGGAGAAGTACCGGCGTATTGACCCCGCGTTTTTGAAGGTCATCAATGATCTCTTTTAGATCCGCACGCAAAGACTCGTTCTCTGGTGCGATAACCTCAAGATTTCCTTTCCGGTTCACACCAAAATAACCGGCTCCCCAATTGTCGATACCGTAGATCTCGGTCGTCTGTTCGATTATTGAACTCAATTCAGTTACTACTCCTCGGTCAAGAGCTAATACGCTTCAGGACAAAAACACAAAGTGTAATAAAAATAATCAAAAAAGAAAACACCCTTTTATTCGACGTACGTTCAATGGCGGACGTTTTGGTAAAAAATGTGCTCTTTAGGAATGGCACAGACGTTGCGACAAGGTATATCGAAGGACAAGACCTGGCGAAGGAAAAGCCGTCTATCCGTTGTAAATAAAAGGCTTGCGAATGCATCCGATCATGTTTGAGTGCACAAAATGTCAAAAAATGGTTCCAAAAAATGGCGCATCTTGAGTTATACATTTTAAATACAAGGCTAAAGCTTATGAAGAAGAGAGATCAGAACGGATTTTCGATCATTGAATTGCTTCTCGTGGTCGTAATTATTAGTGTTGTCGCGGCCCTGGCTGTCCCAGCGTTCCAACGGGCGACTCGGGCTGCCGAAAATGGAGCGGTATTCTCCTCACTTCGTGTGATCGCGTCAACACAGGTCGCCTTCTACACCCAGAATAATAGGTTCGGCCGCCTCGCGGAGATCAACAACATGGTTAGCAACAATCTAGGGACGATCACAGGTGATCGAATGGTAAGAAGTTCATTCTTATTCGAAATGAATCCGGTGGTTCCGACAGATGCGGAACTCAGGACCGAATACTTGATCACAACGACCCGAAATGTTCCCGGCGAGTTGATCTACCAATATGAGCTTAATCAGACAGGCGAGATCCGTCAGATCCGTCCATAAGGCCCGTTTGCCCAAACTTCCCCCAAAATGCGGGGCGTCTTTTGATTGAACAGACCCCAAAGACGCCCCGTCCCACCAAATCAACCCAGGCCAGGTACCAACGTAATGAAAGTGTTTGAAGACCTCATCGAGGAATTGAAAGACGAAGATCTGATCGAAGCAACGATATTTGAAGTGTCGGAGGCCGAAGCTGAGTCCAAGGCTGAAACAAATAGGTTTCTGGATGAAGAATTCGATGTAGAGATTCCCAGTGCCGACGACGAGATCGACGCAGACGTTGAAGCATTCGACAACGAGATCGAAGCGGTTGACGAATCCGAGGATGTTAAAAAACGTGCTATCGAAGAATGTTCTAGCCTACAAATGGTAGGACATATTCTTGCAGGGATCGAAAGCGAATACATGGGTATAGCATCACTTCCCTACGACGATCTAAAGGTCAAAAAAGCACTTCACGAATTCGTTCAGTCGGCGGACGATCCAGAAAGTTCCGAACATGAGGAAGCCCGAACGGCACTCTTACTGCAGATCGAAGGTTGGTATTCAGCACTTGCAGAAAGGGACACCCCGATATCGATCGCTGATCTGCGCAGATTCTGCGAAAATTCCAAGCCGGTGCTTAGTTCTCGCGCGATGGTCTCGCTGGCAAGATTTTATCGAAACGCCCCATTTTCGGAAATTTGCAGAAACAAGTATGAGTATGTAATGACCCGGCTTTTCTCTCGCGAGATCGGTCACGGCAAACGGAGTCTTTTGTTTGGCCGGGTCGAGATGATCGGACACATTAACACGCTGTACGCTAACTGGTCGAGTCTCTCTGTATTCTCGGCCGAAGAATATTCTGAACTGGTACGCAACCAAACCGAACTTATCGAGGAATTTGCCGCTTCCGCCGAAGCAACGGGAGACCTGAACGAGCTGCTAACGAACGGAATGTTCGAGGCGGCAGCCCAAACGAAAGAAAATCTGGCGGATATGTTCTTCGCACCGGAGATCGTCGCAGCTACGATCGATTGCAATCTAAGGTTTGGCAACAGATTTGTCGAACTTGTTCATGGCGAATTGAAAAGAACCACGATCGAAGGGATCGAAGAAAAGTTCGGCTCTGCCTATGACGACACCATCTCAGCGGCCGCCGGACGGACCTATGCACTGACCGATGTGGCCCGCTCTGCACCGGAGCCTACCGAGGCTGATGACGAACCTTTACGCCCGCGACCAACACAAGTTCGTAAACCCCACGTCGTCGAGAAAAATTCAGGCCGCTCGGCGCTCTTCGCGGTCAATAAATGGCTCTTGGCGGCGACCATTTTGGTGGCTTGCGTGAGTGTCGCTTTCTATTTCTGGGCAGATCAGTATGAGAGCTCACAAACATCGGTGGTCGAGGCTGCCGAATTCAATATGGGCGGCTCCGGGCTTGAAAAGTACCTCAAGAGCGCGAAGCAAACACAAGAGACCGTCTATGCGGTCACGATGCCCGACTGGGAAGTAATGGAAGAGGCCGGACAGAAAAAGGTCCTCCAAGACGCCTTGAAATTCGTATCGGAGAAAGGCGCAAAAAAAGTTCAGCTAATGAACGGCAAAGGCCGGACGGTCGGTTTCGCGGCCGAGGGCCGTCTCGATATTTATCATCACTAAGTGACAAAAATGTTGAATTGGCAAATATACACTACATAATTGTAGGAAATGCAGCCTGACACTATTCCATCCCAGTTCGCTTTCCCGCCAGTAAACCATTATATTTCAATAATTGACACCGATCCATGTGTTGCGGCACAGCCTTTGTAAAAGGGTTGGGCTGATAACCAAGGATTTGCGGCGCGGATCGTTTCACGATATGAAAGACGATCCTGTGTTCGTTTGCCCTGGGTCAAACGCTTTCTGAATTTTTGACTATAACCATTGGAGCATAAATGAACGCTAAAAATGTACTCAATTTTGCCGCCGAACAGGGGGCGAAATTTGCCTCTGTTCGGTTTACTGATCTTCCCGGGTCTTGGCATCACCTCACTTACCCGATCTCTCAGTTAACGGAGGATTCTTTTGAAGACGGTTTTGGTTTCGATGCGTCCAGCCTGCGCGGTTGGGCGGCGATAAATGAATCCGACATGCTTCTTATCCCAGATCCGCAACGCTTTTGGATCGATCCATTTGCGGATGAAACGACACTTTGCCTGATCGCAAATGTGGTTGATCCGATGACAAAGGATGGATATGGACTTGACCCTCGTTCGGTTGCCGTCAGGGCTGAAAGTTACCTGAAATTCACGGGCATCGCGGATACGATATTCGTCGGGCCCGAGGCTGAGTTCTTTATATTCGACGAGGTTTCGTTCAGGAATGATCCTCAAACGGCCGGCTTTTCGGTTAATTCTGAAGAGGCACACTGGAATTCCGGGCGAACGGGGACCGATCTGTTCCCGAACCAGGGCTACCACATTCGTGCAAAAGAAGGATATGTACCGGTCGCTCCGTTGGATTCGCTGATCGACATTCGAAATACGATCTCAAACACGCTTGGGGAAGTTGGCATCGATGTTGAGTGTCACCACCATGAGGTTGCGACCGCCGGACAGTGCGAGATAGATTTCAGATTCTCCAATCTTCTTCACACGGCCGACAGCGTGATGCTTTTCAAATACATTGTCAAAAACACGGCCGTCGCCTACGGCAAGACAGCCACATTTATGCCAAAGCCGCTATATGGCGATAACGGATCCGGGATGCACTGTCATCAATCTTTGTGGAAAGACGGCGAGCCGCTTTTTGCAGGTGAGCAATATGCCGGACTCTCTGAGATGGCCAAGTTCTACATCGGCGGTCTGTTGAAGCACGCGCCGGCTCTTGTAGCGTTCGCAGCTCCAACTACCAACAGCTATAAACGACTTGTTCCGGGGTTTGAAGCACCGGTGAATTTGGCGTATTCGGCGCGAAACCGTTCGGCCGCTGTGCGTATTCCGATGTTCTCATCATCACCAAAGGCAAAACGTTTGGAGTTTCGTCCGCCAGATCCAAGCTGCAATCCGTACATCACGTTTGCGGCTTTGCTAATGGCAGGTTTGGACGGTATCCAGAATCGGATCGATCCTGGTGCTCCGCTTGATAAAGACATTTACGATCTTCCGCCCGAAGAGTTGAAGAATGTTCCTTCGCTTCCGGGCACGTTGGACGAGGCTCTCACAGCATTGGAAAATGATCACGAGTTTTTGCTGAAAGGCGACGTGTTCTCTACTTCGATGATCGACCGCTGGATCAAATTCAAACGGGAAAAGGAAATAACGCCCCTTCGCTTGCGTCCGCATCCGTTGGAATTCTCGATGTACTACGACATTTAAGAGTAGTAAAAATGGGCCACTGGTTTCCAATGGCCCTGTATCGGAGATCCGACCGGTTTTTGTTTCAAGGCAATGGCCGGTCGGATTTACCTCCCAACGGAGTAAAGTTGAACCCTTCGATACTATCCACGAGCGTCACCACTTGTGGAGCGAATTCAAAACCCTTATGTTTCGCGGTAGCGACATAGCTTTCGCCTGCTCTCAAACCTTCCACGGAATAATATCCGAATGGGTTAGTTAGCGCGGTCCTTATACTTCCGGAAGAGTCTGTGAACGTAACAAGAGCTCTGGGAATGCCTTGTCCGTCTGCCCTCATAACCCGGCCACTGACCGTTACCGACGCAGACGTCGGAGCAAACTGCGTGAAATCAATGTTAGAAAGTTCTTGCTGCAGTAGATCGGCGTCAAACCGGGAGGGAGCGAAAGCAACGCCGGGCATATATGGGATCACGTTAAAAATGCCGTTTGCGGGCAGTGACTCGAACGAATAGTATCCGTTGACGTCCGTAATCCTTTCCGAATCGACGGAACCGTTCAATAGCACACGAACACCAGGGACACCGGCAAAAGCTGAACTTCTAACCGTTCCACTTATCGCAACATCAGACGGATCTGCCACGAAAACCGATACATTGTCGCCGCTGATCGAGCTATAAGTCTGATATCCCGGCTCGAAGACCATTCCGGGTTCGAAAACATCAACGGTATAGCTGCCGCCTTGGGAAAGATTGACAAACCTGAATATTCCATCGTTATCAGAATAGGTTTCCCGGTCCTCGTCACCCGACAGCCTGACCGGTATATCGCTGAGCGGGGCCCCGTTCAGATCGACCACAAGCCCCGTAATATTGGGAAGAGCAGGATCTATCTGAGTGGCAAAGGCAAACGGACTGAACGAAGTTACCTGTCCGCATATTTCTTTTGAGCCAAAATTGCGGGTTGTAGTGACATCGATGAATACGCCATTCTCGAAATGCCATAGTTCGGTCGAGTTGAACATGTTGGCGTTCACATTTGACGGAAGCTTGAAGCATGCGTTTGCCAGCCCGCCCAAAGTAGCCGATGTAGCGATCTCATAAGCCCCGTGAGTTTGTTTGTATTCGGTTCCGGATGGGCTAAGTGCAGCTTCGCCAAGGCTGATCAAGGTTGGCTGGAATAGATAACCGACCGGCAAGTTGCCAAGCGAGCCCTCTGTGACCGGCAAAACGATCGTGATGCCGCCGGTAGAAACGACCGGAAGGTTGATAGAAACATTGCCGCTTGGTGGTTGGATATTGACATTGGTGCCTGCCGGCGTTGGGAGAGCATCGACGGAACCCCAATCCATATCGCCAACGTTTGATAGGGTCGTGACCTCAAGTTCGGTCGTCCCGTCGATACCGATAACGGTAACCTGTGAGTTTTCAACAGGAGGAAGGAGGTTCGAGTGTAGTGCTCCGCCGGGGACCCGAATGAATCCGAACCAGAGTCCGTCGGGTGACACCATCAAGTTGCGTACGAGGTCACCATTCCAAGTCCCTATCACCGCCGGAATGCCGGAACCGTCTGAATTGATAGTTGCTATCGTGTACTGAGTACCTGTCGCTGAGCGACGTATATAACCGATCTTAGATCCATTGGCAAACCACTTTGGCGATAAGGCAAAGGTCGGGCCGTTCGACAGAATCGTTTGGTCCGAACCGTCTATGTTGCTTTTTGTAACCAGTCCGTTACAGGAATAGACAAGCTGGGTGCCATCCGGCGACCAGTCCGGGTTGACGCAGTTACTCGCGATCAAGTTGTTTTGTGCGGTAAGCACATCAAGAACGTAGATACCGTTATTTCGGTCATAGGCGATCTTATTACCAGCTGGCGAAAATCGAGCATTTCGCTGCTTCACATTGCTGGTGGAATATTCTGTGTCGCCATCACCGTCATTCAGCATCGACCTAAGCGAATGATTTCCTAGTTCGGAACGGGTGAACAGGATCGATTCTCCATCGTCCGAGAAACTTGGTGAAAAGTAGCCGCTTGAGCTAGACGCCGAACGAAGTGTGACCAGTCCTGAACCGTTAGCATTCATCGTCCGTATCGAAGCGCCGTAGGTTGTATTGAATACGAATCTTCCGGGTAATCCATCTAGACCAGGTGATGTTGACAAAAATACGATCTCCGCCGGATCCTGTGGCAGCGTCACGACCCGCGATGCCGGAATAAACGTGTAGTTTGCTTTACTCGGTGTGATCGTATACGTTCCGGAAGGAAGTATCGGGGAACTGTATCCGCTACTTTTTTTGCCGGTCACACCGGACGAGACAACGCCATTCTCATCCGTGATAGTAACCAGTACGCCGGACAATCCGACAGGTCCGCTATTGACGTTTGTGATGTCCTGGCTCGATAGATCAGTTTTCCCCGGAACCGCGGCCGGGATAGCATAGGTCAGCAAAGTCCTGACCGAGATACGCTTGCCGTTTGCCCCGGCGGTGTAGCCATCACTTTGGGTGGTTTGCAGATCGGTGTAGGTTCTGGATGTCGGGCTAAATCCGTTAAAGTCGCCAGAAGCAACGGGTGTCACGGTGAAATTGCGCCCCAACGGCAGCCCAGTAAAGACAAAGGTTCCGTCCTTTCCGGTTATCGTCGTTCTTTCAATCCGATTGTCCGGCGTAGGCGGCGGCAAGAGCGGAGAAGTAAACTCAACCAGTTTTACTTGAATATTAGGGATAGGTTGATTGCTCGCCTGATCAAGGATCGTCCCACCAATGGCGGCCGTTGGTCCGAAGCAGGCCGAAAGCTCGGATGTTGATCCGAATTGGTTGGTGGCGGTAGCGGTGATCTGATCACCTACCGAAAGAACTACCGGGAGCGTAACGGAAAATTCGGTGTCGCTCCCGTCGCAGCTCGGGCCGGCAGCGACTGTCGTTGATCCCAGATAGGTCTGCGCTTCGCCATAGCCGCTACTGTCGCAAGTAGGACATGAATAAAGATCGATCGTGTAAACGCCTCCCGCTTCGGTCGAAAGTACACCTGTGAAAACCGTCTCAGAACCATCGACGCTCACACTAGTCAGGACTGGAAAATTCTGTCCTTCGTTAGGGCCGCCGTCTGAATCGCACTTGTCATTTGCGTTAACGCCCTTGGTTCCGAGATCAATGCCAAGAGCTCCGTTCGAATGGTTCGAATTCCCCCGAACGGTGTTGCCTTTCTCGTTTCCTGTGATCCGAATACCTTGGGTCGAGTTAAATGCGATGATGTTCCTCTGCCCGGTTTCGACTCCGCCGACCATCGTTCGTGAACCGCCTTGAATACTTACACCCAGAGAGTTTGGCAATGCCGAGTTGCCTGTTACATCGGAACCGATCTTGTTTCCCAGAACCGTATTTTCAGAACCTCGCACCTGCAAACCGAAACCGTTTAAAAAGTCGCCATTTCCCGAAATAACGTTCCCTTCGTTTGGCAGCGCTCCACCAATAGAATTCCCCGAACCATCGATAGACACCCCGAATTCATTGCCAATGGCCACATTTCCGGCCGCATTTGTTCCAATGAAGTTTCCTTTTACAATGTTGAAGTTCGAGTTGGCCAAAAGGCCGTTCTTCGAGTTTCCAGATATGATGTTTCTATCTGCTGGCGCGGAGCCGCCAATTGTATTGTTGTTAGATTGCACGAGAATTCCATTGAAATTAGGCCGGGCTGCGTCGCCTGTCGCGTCAACGCCAATATTATTGCCCTGGATCACATTGCCGCCTCCGCCAAATATAACGATCGCGAAACTACCTTCATTACTAAAACTAATGATGGCTAAACCTTTTACAAGTGTGTTGCCCGCTGTAATAAAAAGCCCGGACCCGCTACCAAGCGCCGAGCCATCTAGCTCGATGACAGGTGTTCCGGAATAGCCTGGTTGTGTTGTGGCGTCAATGATCACTGGCTGAACAATGGTCGGAAGTTCCGAGGATGTTAAGGTGATCTTGTGCGGAGCTTGACCCGGAATGTTGAATGAGATCGTCTGGATACCAGGAGCGATATTCGAATTTTCGATCGCTTGACGGAGCGAGCCGAAACCGCCGTCGTTCGTATTGGTAACCACAGTTGGCGGATTCACTGTGACGTTGGTCTCAACCGAAAAACCGAGTGCATCCGTAACCCGCACGATGTCGGTTACGAGCGTCGCCGGCCCGGCGGTGTAAGACCCATTCATCTGGTTGATGGTTGCTCCTGAGTTGTTTGAAGGCAAACTGAAAGTCTTCGCGCCATATCCTCCACTCGCTGCGAAAACCTGAGTTTGGCCGGGATTCACGGAGATATTCTGTGGTGAGATCGACAGGGCGGGCGAACACGCCGGGTCGAACGTCCAGTTCGCCCCGTTATTGCCGCTGTCCGTGCTGCTGTACGCGGTGATGGGGGCGGTGCCGGACATGTCTTGAATGTCTGCGTCGGCAATTGCGAAAGAGCCGTTTCCACTCCAGTTTCGCTGCGTGCCGTTGACGCTTGATCGGATCAATACTGTATCGGATTGCGGACACGCCGCACCGCCACCGAGCAGAAAAATATTTCCTAGGTTCGAGACATTTCCACCGAGCGTGATCGTCGTCGATGAATCGTTGATCAACCTTCCCTGGGCTGCAACGTTAACCGGGCCGACCGTCAGATCGCTGCCATTGGCCAGGTAAAGCGTTCCCGACGTTACGTTCAGCGTCTGATTCGTTGCGAGAAGCAGATCGGTCGCCGCTGTAACTGTTCCCGAGGGTTTATTGATGGTCATCGTGCCTGTAGTATTAAGTCCGCCGTTGTTCGTGAATGTTTGATTGTTCGTGCCGATAAATGTCATCTGCACATTATCGCCATCTGCCCCGGCGCCGATCGTCACATCGCCGGCGACCTCAAAGTTACCCGCGTTCATACGACCGTTCAGTATTTGCAACGATCCATTCGCCCGAAAGGTCTGGAAGTTGAATGAGACCTGCGCGTTGTCGGTCGTTGGATCGAACATGATATTGTTGAATGTCTCAACGCCGCCGTTTGTGTTTACGATCATTCCATAGGCAGGGTGCGAACTGTCGAAGATAGCAGTCCCACCGTTGTGGTTAAATGTGCCTCCACCTGAGCGCGTGAACTGAAACCCGAAGTTGGTCGTCGTGGTCGAGGCGTTGAAGGTCCCGCCGGTCAACGTGAAACTGCCGTTTATGTCTAGCGGGCCGTTGCCGTTGAATATGCCGCCGCTCTGGGCATAAAAGCCCGACAATCCTGAACTGATCGTCATCGTCCCAGTCGGGGCGTTGAATGTACCTCCGTTGATCTGGCAGATACTACCAAATAAAACGTTACCGCTGACCATTGAAAACGTCCCGTTGTTAAGCGTGATTCCGGATCCCGAATTCATCGTAAGATTGCCGGAGTTCATGCTGAACGACCCGCCGTTTATCGTAATAGGCGAACCGGCAACGATGGGATTATAGCCAACGATAAGGTTATTTGAAACGATATCGATCACGCCCGAGTCGAGTTGGAGATCGTCAACGTTTATGGTCCCGCTCCCGCTGGACGAAATGACTATGTCGGGATCGTTTATTCGGAGATTCGGAAGCCGCACGCCCGCCGGGAAATCGATCTCTCTTGCTTTGGACTGAGCGTCGTCGTCAAAGAACAGATCGCCTCCACCGCCGCCCTGGCCTGCGTTTCCGAAGGTCGGAGCGATCGCGATCGAGCCTATGACACGCAACGTTCCGGCGTTGATCAGTCCTTCATTGAGTGTAAGTAACCCATTTACGGTAGTCGTTCCTGAAAAGCCGACGCCCGTATCGTCATCTTTGTTGATGATCAGGTTGTGAACAGATGTACCTGCAAATGTTGTATTCCCGAGCGTGTTGATGGCCTCGATCGTACCGTTGTTATTGTTGAAGGTTCCGCCATTTAACGCGAAGCTGCCCCCAAGTCTTAATGTTCCAATCGGCGCGACGAAACTGCCGCCATTTATGTTGATCCCGTTCGATGTCATGAGTCCGGTCGAACCGATGAACGTTCCGGAGTTTTGGATCAAAACATGAATATGCGTCAGGCCCGAACCGGCGTTGTATGTACCGCCCGCCAGTGTGACCGCAACGGATGGAAATGAAACGGTACCGTCATTCGCTGTGAATGTTCCTGAGCTAATTGTCGTGTTGTTGAATTCCGCATTAATGCCTGGAGCCATCGACACCGTGCCCGTATAGCCGGCATTCATATTTAGTGTCGAATTACCAAGCACGAGATTGACGTCAACTGTCGCATCATTTGTGCTCGTCCCGTCAAAGACGATCGAATTCCCATTGACAGGGACGGTGTTGTTGCACCAGTTCAGAGGATCCGACCAATTGTTGGTCGTGCCGCCGCCGTCCCATATCCGCGTATTTGCATCCGGACATGCAATATCAGAACTGACGATGACAGTTGCATCTGCCGAAGCGCTTAACGAATCAACGATACGAATTATGTCCATTCCTACGGTGGCTCCTGCGGTGTAAACCCCGCTGATCTGATCGATGTTCCCGCCGGACTGATTCTGGACAAGACTGAATGTGTAAGGGGCCGTCCCGCCCGTGGGTTCGAAGTTTTGTTCGGTTCCGAAAAGAATCGTTATAGCCTCGGGATCGATCCCGAAAGATATCTGGTTTTCGTTCATCAAGAGCGTCGCAATAAGCTCGTGCCCCGTGTCGTTCGGATGTGTTAGATCACCGGACAATAGCCCGGCCGCGTTGGGATCGGTATTGCCACCAGCCCCGTTGAAGGCATCGCGAACGTGGCCTCGCTTGATGTGGTTCGAGCCCGCATTTCCGGATATATGTGTATTTACATCATTCAGATAAATGGTTAGCACCTGAAAGTCATTAAGTCCGCCATCGTCTGGAAATGAGTCTTGAGTCGAATCAAAATCTACTGCGGGATAGTAAATGTCGATAGTTCTAACGTCGGCAGAATGGTTCAGCGTACGGATCTCTGAAACGATCGTGTTCCAGTTCAGTTTCAGAGAATTCGCGGCACTGCGCAGGCAGTCTTGTCCATCTAATCCGCCGCAGGTGTTATTTCGATATTGAAGCCGAGCGAGGCCGAGATCATTGCCGCCGATATTTAGCGTGATCACATCCGCATTCTGGAGCGACGTGCGAATTGTGGCATTGGATTGCAATTCGCTCAGCAACTGACCACTGAACTGCCCAAAGACGCCGAAATTTTGAACACTGATGGACTGGCCGGTGACAAGTTGAAGCTTATCGCGAAAGCGCGGCACGTAGCCTCCGACAGACGGATTTGCTGCCCCGGTTCCGAATGCAAGTGAATCTCCGATCGCGGTATATGATATCGAGCCATCGTCACCAACGCTGTTCATCAAATACCTGCCGGTCATGAAGATCGGATCTAAATTCGAGTTCGCAGCGGCGCGTATTCGAATCTCCCTAACTCCACTCGTGACCGGAAAACTAACTCCAGGCCGATCCGGATCGTTGAACCGCCCGACTAGTGTGCCGTCGGTTAGAAACACCGAAGCAACAATGTCGATATTGGAACTCTGAACAGAAAAGATACTTGCTGTATTTGAAGTAACACGGATCAGATCAGCGTCCCCTGCCCGCTCGAGCGTGCCAAGCACCGGCAGCGTCGCAGTTCCTCCGGGAGTTGAGTTCGGAAAATCGTCTCCCCTAAGAACTACCTGGTCACCGATCAGTTCGAAGTCTTTGAGCGGGCCGCCGTTTGTAGGGTGGAGACATTCCTGAGACCACCAATTTGAAATGCTCGGGGTAAGAGCAGATCCCATTATAGGTCCGAACGCAATGGGTCCAACACCGATCGTCGGATGGTATTCCAAAATGAAACCACATTTCGAGTCGAATTGGCTTTGGTGAGCCAGTCCAAGGCTGTGCCCTACTTCATGCGAGATAATATTTGCCACGTCGACAGGGATATTTCCGACCTGTGAAGCGAATGTAAACGACGGATTTGCAAAGTGTCTTGTTCCGATCACGCTGAAAGGCGAGACACCGCCCTTGTCGGGAGGTAACCCAAGAACACTCGGTACGGTCGTGACTATCGAGATCTGCTTGTTTGTTAACGGATAGTTAAGGAACTCGTCGTAGTCAGTTGTAATTCGGATATTGAATGGTGAGAAGTCATCCTTTACGAGTTCGATGGTCTGCGCGATCTGTTCCGCTGTCAAATTGGGCGCAGGAGTATTTCTGGTCTGGTTAACGATCGTTGACCTGAATCCGTTCGCGTCTGGAAGACCTGGAATTATCGTTGCGGAAGCGAAATGTAGATAGAGCAGAAGTTCGCTTTGCGCAAAGAGTGGGGTTATCGAGTTTCTGCGGAGGTCGTCCCGCTGCTGCCGCGATAGTTTGGCCATCGCAGCCTCAGTTCCACACCATTCTTGAGGAAGTTTCGCCGTCAGACTAGCTGAATCGATCTTCGCCGCCTGTTGAGCTTCAGCAACAGGGTTCATCACTCTTCCGGACGACATCGCCACGATCGTTATAACTGTGGCGATAATCAACGCCAGCACGAAACCTTTAACGCTGCTTTTCTTGACGAACATAATTTCTCCCACTCGCGTCCGGATCCCCCGGATACACTATTTCCTAAACGCACTTTGTCGTAGAGCCGGCGTTTTAGAAAAACTCTTCAATAATGAGGGCCAACATACAGATGGTTCACCCAAAATGCGCTTAATGATATGCACGTCCCGTTCGAGAATCGCCTTTTCGAAGGCCTCGGTTCGCTCGTTGAAAAGTAGTTCACCGATTCGGATCGAAACTGTGTTAACATTCGTGCCGCACTCGTCGCAGAACGTCTTTTGATCGGAATATCCGCTGCTGAGCACAATGGTTTCGATCGATTCAGACCGGATCAAATATCTCTTTCTTTTGCGCGTCATTTGGGTTAGAATTACGGCTCAGACGAGAACAACTAGTGTTTCGACCACGAAAGTTTCCGACCGAGCCGCTCAACTATGGGTTGACGATCGGTAGGATAATTTAATTGGAAATGAAGGTCTTGAACTTTCTATCCTCAAATTCTCCTTTATCAGGAGGCGAGAATTTATATGGTCAGTAAACCCAACGAATTTGTAGAGTTCGGGTCATTCAGGTTGGACATTTCTAATCGGTCTCTCTGGCTTGAGGATCGTCCCGCCGATCTCCCCCCAAAAGAACTAGAATTACTGACCGCGTTAGCCGAAAGGCCCGGCGAGATAGTTACGAAGGACGATCTGTTAGAAAAGGTCTGGGCAAATACTTTTGTCGAAGAAAGCAATATTTCCCGACATATTTATAAGCTAAGACGTTACTTTGAAGAGCAGGGTATTTCCGAGAATTGGATCGAGACGGTGCCGCGGCGCGGTTACCGCTTCACCTGTCCAGTATCTATCGTCGACGGGCCGATGGTTATACAAAGACACTCGGTAATCGAAACGACCGTTGAAGAGATACATGACAGCGAAGATCCGGTTTCGACCTTTCCGACAAGTACTTACGTTCTTCAGTCTGGCAAACATAGCCGAACTCTTGGTCGATATGCTATTGGCACCATGGTCCTATTAGCGGTTACATCGCTGGCTTTCGCGGCATTTATTTTTCCTCGATTTTCGAATATTGAACCGCCGGTCAGGTCAATTGCAGTATTGCCCTTCGCGGTCGCGACTACAAGTGACGTTGATCCGAATCTAGGTTCGCGTGTTTCCGACTTATTAACCGCAAGGCTGAGCCGCTCAAAGCGATTAAAAGTTCGACCTACACGTTCAACGCTGCTTCCCGAAAGCGAAACCCCGAACGCTACAAGTTTGCTCGACCGGCTTAATGTTGACGCGATCGTCGAAGGAACCATCGAGAACAAAGGAGGTGCTCTGCTTATAAATGCAAGACTTGTACGCGTTTCAGACCTGTCGGTGATCTGGTCCGAGCAATTTGAATACGACTCAGAGACCGAACTATTTCTCAAGGATGATCTTTACAAAAGTCTTGTAACTGATCTTGGGCATGATACGGAAAGCGCTTCCCGAGCAGATTTAACTTCGGATCCGGAAGCGATGCGGATGTATATGCTGGGGCGGTATCACTGGAATAAGAGAGACACCGGCGGCACTTTCGAAGCCGCTAGACTATTTCGAAATGCGATCGTACTCGATCCGAATTTTGCGCTCGCATATGTTGGCATTGCTGACACGTACATCTTCGGCCCAACAACGGGCGATGCAGGACCCTCGCTTGAGAAAGCCCTTGAACTTGATCCCGGACTGGGTGAAGCCTACGCGACACGCGGGTTCATAAAGATGTTCCATTCGTGGTCCTGGGACGAGGCTGAAGCTGATCTGCTCAAGTCGATCGAGTTAAGCCCGAATCACGTACCTGCACATCAATGGTACGGCAATTTGCTGATGATCCGCGGAAGACCCCACGATGCTATCTCGGCACTGAAAAGAGGGCTGGAGATCGACCCTACAAGTTACAATCTTATGGCCGATCTGGCGCAGGCTCATTACTACGCAGGCGAAACAGAAGAAGCAGAAAGGCTTTGCCTTCAAGTACTAGAAAACGAGGACTTCATTTTTGCTCATACGGTTCTCACCGATCTATACCTTTCGAAGGGCGATTACCTTCGCGGGATCGAACACCAGACCGCCGTATCACGAATTCTATCGACTCCGTCTTACCCTGTAGCCAAAGAGAAGGCTTCAGCGAAAGTTCGAAAAAGCTCTATGGAGATCTTTAGTTCAAATGGTGCCGCCGCATATTGGTCAGATATTATCTCCCAATCTCAGCAGTTTCATCCGGTCAATGGAAATAGATTTCTGGCCATCGCACGAGCACAGCTCGGATTGGGGCGGCACAAGGAAGCTCTCATGGCACTTGACCAAGCGGTCGAAGCAAAGGCTTTTATAGTGCCTTTTGTGAATGCCGATCCGGTCTGGACACCACTTCGCAGCGAACCGCGCTTTCGGCAGATCATGGCTAAGATGCGGCTATAGAATACCCAAGGCGATGCGTCTTGACAGGCGATCATCTCCCGCATAAGACCGTCAAAAGAATAGAAAAACGGGTCGATGATATTTCTCGGACCGGAAATATTGCAGTATCATTCTGTTTCTAATGGTAAGTAGATCAAAACTTGAACCTCGAGGAAGCGTTAAATTCGTTACAGCCCTGATGTTGATGTCGTTTTGGATGTCCGCCTGTGGGTCGGTTGCCGACAATTCTGATGCAGGCAATTCGTCAAACGGAAGTAGTTCGGTGAATGCTGTGAATGTTGGTTCGCCGGTTGCTGGTTCAGATCCGAATTCGAACACGACCGCGAACGATGTTTCGAATCGACGCACGATCAGCGTGGATACTAATACCGTCACGTCGCCAGGCTCGCCGGGCGGAAAGAATCTCACAAAACCGATGTCACTTCCGGCACCTGATGATTCTGAATATACGTCGCAGCTGACCGATGTTGGCTTAGAGGTCAGGACTTTTAAGAAGCACCCACAACTGTTAAAGGTCGAAAAGACGATCACACCAACTGAACAGAAAGTTAAAGTTTATTTGAAAGACGGCCGTGTGATCGATGTTCCGACAGCCAAAATAAATTCAATGCGAACCGACCCTGCAAGTGTCTTTTTGGCAGCCGCCGGCATCGGCCAATCAGCACCGCCGGCGTCGTCGAAGGATCGTACGAAACAAGGTGCGAAAGATCAATGATCGGCAAGTCCAATGCCTTATGGAAAAATTCAGCATAAAATGTCCATGTTGCGAAGCCGCGATCTCAGTGGACGCGACGACCGGAGCGATCATATCTTTTGAAGAGAAAAAGGCCGTACACGGATCATTCGAGGACCTTCAGACCGAGCTAAAGAAACAGGCGGAAACGCGAGACCAGCTTTTTGCTCAGGAAATGTCGTCAATGAAGGACCGCGAAAGGCTGCTCGAAGAGAAGTTTCAGGAAGCGATGAAAAAGGCAGGAACCGGTACCGGGGAACCATTCAGAAATCCGCTTGATATGGATTAATGTCCGCTCGCTCGTCAAGACACCTCCAAATGACCGCCGAAGCATCAAGAAAAACCATGATCGATGAAGAGAGGATTCTTATCGCTTTGGATGTAGAAAGCCGAGCCAAAGCTGACCACATAGTTCATGAGCTTTCGGGGTCTGCGGTCGGGTTCAAGATCGGGCTTCAACTGTTTACCGCCGCCGGGCCTGATTTCGTATGCGAGTTATGCTCGGCAGGACATCGCGTTTTTTTGGACCTGAAGTTTCACGATATACCGAACACAGTTGCGGAGGCTGTCGTTTCAGCGGCCAGGACGGGAGCCTGGATGATAAATGTTCATTCGATCGGCGGATCCGCGATGATGGCTCGGGCAGCCGAGGCTCTACGAAATGAATCTCAACAAAGCGGTATCGAACCGCCGAAGCTAATCGCGGTTACAGTTCTAACAAGTTCTGACCAGAAAACGATGAACGAACTTGGCATTGGCGGGACTGTCGAGGAAACTGTACAGAGGCTTGCAATGCTGGCAAAAGAAGCAGGATTGGATGGGGTGGTCGCATCCGCTAAGGAAGCTGCAATGATAAGGCATTCGGCTGGGAATGATTTTTTGATCGTCACGCCCGGGATCAGGCCCGCGAACGCAACTTTGGACGATCAGAAGCGTGTAACAACACCGGCGGATGCTATTCGGGCAGGTGCCGATATTTTGGTGATCGGCCGGCCGGTCACTGCGGCTCAGAACATGCAAAAAGCGCTGAACTCGATCTTAGAGGGGATGGATTCACCCACGGATGACAATTAAAAGCGAATTTCGAAAAAATTTGGCCACGGCAGCCGCCCGCCCATCTTGGGTGATCGTTGCGCTTTCTGCTGCGCTTTTGATGACAGTATTGCCGGGTTTGGCCGGCGCTCAGATGACGATCGATCCGGCTGTTTCCGCCAAGTTCCGAATAGGTGAAAAGATCACTTATGGAGTTTCATTCGGGCGGTTCGCCGAAGCCGGTTTTGCTGAGCTACAAGTTGTTTCAAGGGGAAGGCTTGATGGCCGGGACGTCGTCGAGTTGTCAGGGCGATTCAAAACACTCGGGCTTTTCAGCACCCAAACCTTGATCGACGAAGGCATCACATCATATGTTTCACCTGAAACAGGCTTTCCGTTGTTTGTCCGCCACTCAAGCTATTCATCAGGTCTCGCCGTAGAAACCACGAACAGGCCTAACGAGGGCTCCGGTTCCTTTGACTTATTGTCGCTTATTTATAAGATCCGATATGCCCCGTCCGGCGGTTCAGCGACCCTGGTCCGCGGCGACCGAAGTTATTCGGCAACCTTTCAGCAATCGGGCGCTGAGGTCGTAAATGTTCCGGCAGGCGAGTTTAATACTGCGGTCTTTGAGGTTCAATCCGAGCTTTTTTCGGAGTTGGGCATCAGCTTTGTCAGATTGAATTTTGATAACACCGGCGACAATGTTCCTGTATTGATCAGGTTCAAATATCAGGACGGCGAGTTCAAGGCGTCAGCAAATAGTATCCAGCTTATCCGCCCAGATCCTGAGATCACACCAACACCGCTTCCGAGCGAAACGCCGCGGCCGATGCCGTCACCGACCGCAACCCCGCTACCATATATAAACGACAGGCCGTTGCCAGCCGAATTGCCGTTTGTGCTCGGCGAAAGGCTGGAATATTCGATCAGGTCGGGTGGGCAAAGCGTGGGCAGGCTGGTGCTCCATGCCAGCGAACGGAGAATGTTCGAAGGCCGCGATAGTCTTAAACTAATGGCTCAGGTGACGGCCGCCAGCGATCCGTCCGCTGGTTTCTCTGTCAATGATCGTCTAGTTGCGCAGGTTGATCCGGAAACGCTTTTGCCCTGGCGGATAGATTCCACGTTCGCCGGTGGTCTGGCAGCGTATTCGCTGACAGCCATATTCAGCCCCGATCTTGGCAAGGTCTCGTTCGGAAATGCCAGATCGGTCGATGTGCCGGTCGGAACGCACAGCATACTCTCGCTTTTTTATGCGATCAGGTCGTTTAAATTGGCTCCAAGCACAGACCCGAACGATCCGGTCAGAGATACGCGTGTCGCCGTTTTCTGGTCAGATAAACCGTATGTTTTTGTGGTTCGCCCGATGGTGGTCGAACTAACTGGTTCGGATGGGGAAAAACTAGACACTATCCAGGCATCTGTTACAACAGGCGATCCGCTGCTTGATCAGTTGCAGCCTCGTGTGTGGGTCTCTCGCGACGCCCGCCGTCTGCCGGTCCGATTTCAATTAGGCCGCTTTCAGTTTCATTTGGAGAGGACATCCGTCGAGTTGGCCCGACCTTAGCTCACTACATAAAATTTGGACTAAAAAAATGCATATGCGTGCCGGTGTTTGGATCGGAATTATTTGCACGATCGTCCTGTTGGCAACGGTTTCGTTCGGAACCGGGCTAACCGGATTTTTTATGCAGGCGGTCGCCTTAAATGGCTATATTGGCCAGAGCCAGGCCGTAAATGCGTCGATGATTTCCTATGGTATCTTGGCATTATTGGCCGGGATATTCGTTACGATCGGCGGAGCTTTTTCGATATATTTTCTTTCCCATTCGCGAAAATGGAATGCTGGAGTCGTCTCATCTATCTCTGTAATTGTGTTTAGTATTCTTGCGGCAATCGCTCATTTGGTCTGTTTGGTTATTGCGATCGTTGTTGCCGAGGCTATGAGGACTAGATAAAAAATCGGCCCGGAGTTCGGACTCTCCGAGCCGATAAGGCGACCATGCGCTAAGTCCCAATTACAAGCAAATATTGTGTTAGCCAAAAGGCAGTTCCTATCTCACAAAGGCGTTTGGTACAGGCACGTCGCCTGCAGCTCCGAATTGCTGGATCGTCGTGCCGGATGTCGAGCCTTGGATGAACCAGGTCGCGCTCAAAGGACGGAAGACTGCGGCGTCGATCTTTCCATCGCCGTCGTAATCGCCCGGTGAGGGAACATCTCCATTTGCACCGAACGGGAACGAGAAGAAGCTAGAGTCTTCCGATCTGAGCACGAACCAGTTGCCGTTCGAAGGCCGGAAGAAGGCGATGTCTGCTTTGCCGTCGCCTGTGTAGTCGCCGGGAACTGTTTTGTCGGTCGAACTGCCAAAGACAAGCGTCAACGGCCCCGCTGTCGAACGGTTTATCCACCATTCGCCGCCATTCGCTCCGTTAGGACGATAGATCCCAATGTCGTCGATCCCGTCGCCGTCGTAATCGGCATTGACAGGAACGTCGCCCGGAATACCGAACTGCACGATCTGGACCTGATTGTCAGACGAACGCTGAATAAACCATTGCCCGACCGAAGCACGGAAAACTGCCGGATCGGCACGCCCGTCCCCATCGTAGTCGCCGGTCACAGGAACATCACCCGCGGCACCGAATGGGAACGAGAAGAAACTGTAGTCTTCGCTCCGCAGCACGAACCAGGTGCCCGATGAAGGCCGGAAGATCGTTATGTCCATCTTGCCATCACCAGTGAAATCGCCAGGTGCGATCACATCCGTCGAAGAACCAAACTGGAGCGCAGGCACCAGCCCATCCGACGAGCGCCGCCACCACCACTCGGCACCATCTGCACCACTCGGCCGGAAGATCGAAATGTCTGTCTTCCCGTCACCGTCAAAATCAAAGATCGCACTTGCTCCCGCTTGAGATATGTTTACTGTCTTGACAGTTTGGGCATTGAGCAGAATTTGGATAGTTCCGGTTCTTGGTGTACCCGTTGTGTTTGGCGCAACCGAAAATGTCACCGTCTGGTTGTCAGTATTTGAGGTCGGGCTCGTTATTGTGATCCAATTTGGTGAGCCGGCAACAAGCCAATTGCATGGAACTGCATTGGTGACATTGAAACTGCTGCTGCCGCCGTTTGTCCCGAAACTTGCACTTGTAATGCTCGTGTCAAAGGTGCAGTTTGTTTGCTGCAAAACCTGAAAACTAGTGTCATTCAAAAAGAATATCGCCCCCCGACCGTTGCCTCCAGAATATGAACCAACGCTAAAATTCACTGTTCCGTTTCCGCTTCCTCGCGAGGCGTTGATTATGTTTAGCCACGAAACGGGCGAGACCAGCAGCCAACCGCATCCGGAAGGAGCAGTGATCGCAAAACTTCCACCGCCACCGCTTGCAGGTATCGTTTGACTAGCCGGGTTGACCGAATAAACACACGACGGTGTTTGGTTAACCGTAAATGTGAGTCCGGCGGCCGAGATCGTTCCCGTCCGTGATTGTCCTTGCGAACTGCTAACAGTAAACACTACGGTTCCGGTTCCAACTCTATTTGTTCCACCTTCAATTGTGATCCATGAATCATTGCTGGTTGCCGACCAGGTGCATCCGCTCGCGGAGGTAAAAACAGCGAAGGAAAACGAGCTATCACCTAATGCGCCCAGATTGATGCTCGCTGAACCCAGAGCGTAACTGCAACCGCCTTGGTTGACCGTAAATGTTTCTGAGCCGATCGAAACCGTGCCCGTGCGCGGCGGTCCGGAATTTTGAGCAACGGAAATTGTCACCGAACCATTGCCGCTGCCGCTCGCCCCGCCGGTCACGGTAATCCACGTTGCATTGCTGGTTGCCGTCCAATTGCAGGATGCAGAAGTCGTCACGTTAAACGAAGTGGCTCCACCAGAATCCGGCAGACTGGTATTTGACGGGCTCAAGCTATATGCGCAGTTAAATGCAAGTTGAGTTATGTTGAAATTAGCGAACGTGATGAATTGTCCGTTGTTGAAATTCACCGAGATCGTTCCCGATCGCTGTGCTCCGGTGTTTGCCGCGACCGTGAAATTGACCGTTCCGGCTGAGGAACTTGTTACATTGATCCAGGACGCACTCGGAACAGGCGTAAAACCGCCGCACCCGACCGATTGCTGAACTGTGAAACTGCTTGAGCCGCCTCCAGAGGCAACGATAATCCCCGTCGGGGTCAAACGAATGGTCGAACAAATATTTCTAGCTAAAGAATATTCGGAAGTGTTGTTATTCGAATCCGTGGCAGTTGCCGTTACCCAGGTTCCGGTGCTTGCAATATTGACTGGATATTCAACGTTGAAACTCGCGTTTCCGCTTCCATCGGTCGTAACGCTGGTTTGTCCAAGGAAATTTCTGCCCTCGCCGTAGCCGGTCGGGTCTACCGCGGTGTTGCCAAAGAATTCGAGTGTATAGGTCTGATTCGGAGCACTGTTGTAGGTGCCTTCGATTCTGACGGAACTGTTTTGCGCGTTGACGTAAGTGATCACCGGAAAATTCAGCAAACCGTTTGCCCCCGTGTCGCCGTCGCCCGGATCGTTTGGAGTTACGCCCAGCGTGCCGAGATCGATGCCGAGTTGAGTGTTTGAAAAGATCCGGTTCTGCTGGAATCTGTTTCTTATTCCGTTATCCGCGCGGATCCCGGCACGATTGAACGCGATCAAATTCCCCGCTCCGTTTGCCGATCCACCAACGATATTGTCAGAGGTTCCGGCTCCAATAAAGATCCCGTCTGCTGTATTGCCCAAGTTACTATTTCCGCCGACATTCGTCCCGATCCGATTGCCTTCGATCACATTCTTCGAAGTATTGTTATCGGAAATGAACATACCGAACTGATTAGAGCTGATCACGTTACCCAACCCGGGCCTGCCGATTCGATTCGGACCCTGGCTTATATAATCCGTAGCCGCTCCCACTCCGCCGACAAGCGTGATGCCGACATCTGAATTGCCGAGCGGAGATCCGCCGGAAAGATCAGTGCCGATGAAGTTACCGATAACTTCATTCGAAACGGTTTTTTCGCCGACCAGCTTTACACCATCGCCGTTGTTGCCGCTGATGATATTGCGGGTTGCCCCCGTAGCATCGCCGATAATTACGCCGAAAGCATTCTCCAAATAAATACCGTTGCGGTTGTTTCCGTTATCGGTCGTGCCGTTCTGCGTCCCGATGTAATTATTGAGAATATCGATTCCCTGATTCGGAAAACGGTCATTGTTCGGCAAGGCAACGATCGCAATGCCGTCCAAACCGTTGCTATAGATGAGATTTCGATGCTGCGGTTGGTCGCCGCCGATCCGAAGATTGCGGCTATTTTGTGTCGCGCTGAAATTTGGCCCGACATAAATGCCATGCTGACCATTATTGAAAATTTCAAGTCCCTCAAGAATTGCTCCGTCGGCGTGCATTACGACCATGCCGCTGGCTTGATAATTGCGGATAGTCAGGTTTCGGACTTGAGATCCGGACGGATCTGTGGATGGATCAGAAAAACTGATTCCACTAGTTCCGCTCCCGCCAACTCCCGTGCCGTCCAAAATTACTTTCGTGCCGTTCGGTTTTAAGCCGTTAATGTCGTCATTTCTTCCGAGCAAAACGAAGTCGTTGATTTGCGTTACAGCATTTGTGAAAAAAATATCGTCGGCAAAGTTCCTGCCAACCCCACCATTTGGTGCCGCTCGCCAGATCGCACCAGCACAGTTGGGATCCGGTGGGAGAGCGACCCAGTTTGCACCGCCTATCTGATTTTTTTCACCGTCAGTCAGATTCCGGAGCGTGCTGCCATCCCTCGCAAATTCCGTCGCTTCCTTTAAACTCAACGTCTGATTGCAGACAATTCCCGCTAAATTATCATTAACCGTCAGGGTCGCGCCTGCCGCGAAGCCTGCCTGCAAAACGGCTACGGTAAAAAACGTAAATACTATCGTCAAAGATCCTTTCTTCATACATTTATCCTTCCCCGTTTCGGAACCGATCAGGGCAACGGCATGGGTCTCGGTCCTCAATTACCACGGCCGCTTTTGGTAATAAGTGACAAACGCATCCCCATCAACCATCAGCATCGGGTCGCCCGTTCGTGGATGGTTTCGTTTTTCGAGTGTGTAGGTCTTGGTTTGTCCGCTGTTTGATCGGGCGGTAAGTGTGGTCGCGGTTGCGCTCCATCGGCCGGCGTCGCGGCTCTGCGAATTGGATCCGCCGTAGATATTTGAATTGCTCGTTTCGCCGGAGTATTCATACGTTCCGTCCGGATGCAGCGTGAAGCAGATATCAGATTGCCGTCCGCCGCCTTGTGCCTGAACATTCGCCGAATAACACCATTTGCCCACTAGGTCTTGCGGATTTCCGCCACCGCCGCCAGCTCCGCCGTCACTACGTCCGCCTGCACCGCCGCCGCGTTTTGCCAATGCAGCCATTGCCTCTTCGGCACCATCTTTGTCGGTCCGTGAATAGGCGATCTTGCGGCCCTCAAGCCAAACGGTCAGCGTGTCGCCTTTAAGTTCGAACGGAAAATCTGCGGCTTCGTCGCCCTGCGAGACGACGAGCGTTTTGCCGATGATCGCCCATTCATATCGATCACCGTTTATCAAGATCTGGCTTTTGGGGCGGATCTCTACGACAGCTTCGCTGCTTACCCAGTAACCGATAAGGGCCGCTTCCGTGTCCTTGCGGCCCTGCGAGACGGCTGTTGAAATAGTGATCAAAACGATGGCAAATCCTAACAATGCTTTGTACATTTTTTGTTCCTATCCGGACGGCAACACGACCGAATAGTTCCTCCTATTTTGTTAACGCAGGAAACTTGGCAAAACCCCATCAAAATTTTGTTCTTCTTTATAGGAAAGTGGATTAGAATAGCCGTGTTTTGATTTTTGAGGCCCACTATGCCGCACGACGAAGCCGCGATCACACAAATGCTGCTTGATCACAGATCAGGTGACCGAACAGTATTGGACGAACTGCTACCGGCGGTGTACAACGAACTGCGCCGGATAGCAGGTGCGTATCTTTCAGGCGAACGGCGTGGTCACACGCTGCAGCCGACGGCGCTGGTTCACGAAGCGTATATGCGGCTGATCGATCAGAGGAATGTGGACTGGCGAAACCGAGCCCAATTTTATGGAATGGCCGCGAACATGATGCGGCGTATTTTGATCAATCACGCTGAGGCGAAAAAGTCTGAAAAACGCGGTGGAAAAGAGGAACATATATCGGTGGAGAACATTACGATCGCCTTTGACGATACTAATTTCGATTTGCTTGATCTAAACGAGACCTTAGATCGACTGGCGGAACTCGATCCGGAAAAAGCGGAGATCGTTGAAATGAAATTCTTCGGCGGAATGACGACCGAGGAGATCGCCGAAGCGACCGGCCGCTCAACGGCAACGATCGAACGCGGCTGGACATTTGCCAGGGGTTGGATGTATAAGGAACTCGCAAAATAGAAAAATGCACGACACATCCGTTAAGAATAATGTGGATTGGAAACGGCTAAATGCGGCCTTTGATGAGGTTTACGCCTTGGCTCCGGAGGAGCGTGAGGCGGCAGCCGAATCGGCTTGCGGCGATGATAAGACTCTTATTGATGAGTTAAAGAGTATGATCGCGGCGACCGAGCTTGCCGAAAACAAGGGCTTTCTCGGGGCAAACGCCTTTGTATGTTCGAAGGATATCGTTGAGTCTCAGGAGCTGACCCTCCCCGAACGTATAGGCAATTATTCGATCGAATCCGAACTCGGCAGAGGCGGAATGGGCATCGTCTATTTGGCCGTGCATCCCGAGCTGCGGCGAAAGGTCGCTCTAAAGGTGATAAAACGCGGGATGGACTCAGACGAGATACTTCGCCGGTTTCGCCTTGAACGCCATCTGCTTGCAACGCTCGATCACCCGAATATCGCAAGGCTGCTTGACGGCGGAACTACGGAAGACGGCCGGCCGTATTTTGTGCTCGAATATGTTGATGGTCACCCGATAACAGAATTCTGCGATTGGAATAAATTGGATATTGAACAACGGCTGAAGATCTTTCAAAAGGTCTGTTCTGCCGTTTCCTTCGCACACAGACATTTGGTCGTCCATCGGGACATCAAACCGTCAAATATAATCGTCGATGCGAAAGGAGAACCAAAGCTGTTAGATTTTGGTATCTCGAAGCTTCTTGACCCAGTGGCTGCCGGGGAGTCATTAGCCACTACGCTTGCAGGCGTGCGTTTGATGACGCCGGAATATGCCTCCCCGGAACAGGCACAGGGCGGCACAGTTTCGACCGCGTCTGACCTATATAGCCTGGGTGTTTTGCTTTATGAACTATTAAGCGGACGACGCCCCGTTAATTTGGAAGGGAAGCCGCTGATGGACCTGTCGCGGCTGATACTTGAGACCGATCCGCCTGCGCCGTCGACGGTTATTTCCGAGTCGATCACGTTCGAGGCAATCGAAAACACAAAGGATCCTGTCAGCCCAGACACGGTTGCCGAAAACCGCAGTGAACGCCCGGAAAAGCTAAGACGAAGGCTCCGCGGCGATCTCGACAACATCGTAATGATGGCGCTGAGGAAAGAACCTTCGGAACGCTATAGTTCCGTAGAGCAATTCTCCGAAGACATTTCCAATCACCTTTCCGGATTGCCTGTTCGAGCCAGGCCCGCTTCCTTTAATTACCTCGCCGCGAAGTTCATCGGCCGATATAAGCCGCAGGTAATGGCCGCCGGGGCTGCTCTTTGCGCGATCCTGATCGTATCAGGTGCTGCCATCTGGCAGGCGAAAGTCGCGACCGACGAGAGAAACAGAGCAAACGCGAGATTCGAAGAGGTAAGAAAGATCTCGAACCTTCTGGTTTCCGGATGGGATGAGGGACTCGGTGAAAGTGATGTCAGCCACGATGCAAGGGCGCGGCTCGCGAGCATTTCTGCCCAATTTTTGGACAGCCTTTCGGATGAGACGAGCGAGCCTGAGCTGCAAAAGGAACTTGCCGAAGCTCATCTAAAACTCGGACATGAGTTCGCATATCAACTGATCGACACTGCCAATGCGGCTGAGAATCTTTCAAAAAGTGAAATGATCGCAAGGCGTTTGGTAAGTGTTGCTCCAAATGAAGTTTCATACAAAGACCTGCTTGTCAGAGTTCTTTTTAAGAAGGACGAGTTCTTTGGCCATACCGATCTCGAAGCGTCGCTCGCGAACCGGAAGGAAAGGCTTTTGCTGCGTGAAGAGATGCACGCTTTTAGCCCAATTGACGAACTGTCTCTCCGAGGACTGGGTCAGGCATACGGCGATGTTGCGAATGGATATTTAGAAACAGGAAACATTGAGACCGCGAACGAATATTTTCGCCGTTCGATCTCTGCTTATCGACAAAGAATCGATCATCTATCGAGACTTCCTGAATCGGCGGAGCGCGATGAAAAGATCGCATCAAGCTACGCGATGATCTCACATTATTCCGTTCTTCACGTTGGTGATCTCGCAGGTGCTCTCGAAGCAGCCGAGACCGGATATTTGGCCGGGAAAAGTGCCTACTCCACGGCACCAGAACGACCAAGTTCTTCGTCTGTATATATAATGGCCGGCGTTTCGCTAGGACAGGTGCTTCAGCGGCTGGGCGATAATGCACGGTCTGAGGCCGTTTTTTCAGAAATGGCGACACTTTCCAAAGCGGTTAATGATAAAAAGCCTTCTGCTTACGTCGCGAGAAAGGAATATGATTCGTATCTTGAACTGGCTGAATTCTCAAATTTAAGAGGCGATCGACAGCGGGCATTAGAGTTTGTCCGGCTTTCCGATCGGGCAAGGCAGAAATGGTTGGACGGCGACAGCCAAAGGGATCGCAGTCGCAGCATCTTTGGAAGCGCTTTTCACAATATTATTTCTGGGAAGTTATTGATCTCCATGGGCGAGTTGGCGATGGGCCGAGAGAGGCTAATCTCCGCCACACAATTACTGGCGAAGGTCTCGGAGCGAGAACCGATGAACAACCTGCGAACAACGCACCATCTCGCCTCCGTGTTTTTGACGTTGTCAGATATAGAAGCCGGTCGTGGGGTTTGTGACCACAAACAGAGGCCGTTTGGCGGTGTTGCCGAACAGATAGCATATTGCCGGCCTGATCACGATGGGCGACGCGGTGCATTGCAAGCGTCCGCAGCATCTAAAGATTATCTTCAGCGAGCGGAGCAGATCTTGAGCAAACTCGAAAGTTCGAAATTATTACGAACCAGCGATGCCAATAATCTTGCCATTGCCCGTGAACGCATTTACGGAACTGAGACCGTACTTGCAGCGAGAAAATGAACTGACACTCATTAGAATGGACGAACGAATAGGCACATACGGAGAGTTTTGGGAATACTATCTGAAAGAGCACTCCAACCCGATCACGCGTCTTCTGCATTTTATCGGAACTTCGTTGGGTATTCTCTTGCTTGTCTGGTTCATCTGGCGAGGCACTTGGTATTATTTTCCGCTTTGCTTGGTCGTCGGGTATGGATTCGCCTGGTTCGCACATTTCGTCGTCGAGAAGAACCGCCCGGCCACATTCAAATATCCGCTCTGGTCTTTCATTTCTGATTACAAAATGATGTGGTTTATGGCGACCGGACGCATCGGACGCGAATATGCCCGGATCGACAAGGCAGAAGGCTAGCCAAATGCCGGAACTTGCGTCTCTTTCACGCTATTTTAAGCCGCTTTCAATCTCGCGCTTCACATTCATTTAAAAACCTTTGCGTTTAGATCAAAACCCGCATACCATCGGATTTACGTCGGACTGTTCATGTACTTTGCTCTTTAGAGGCCTTGGAGGTCAAAAATGAAGATATTTGCACTATTGTTGCTTCTCGTCGGATCTATCGTCTTCGTTCTGGGTGGATCGGGCGGCGAAGCTTCCGCTGTTCAAGATGATCGCATCTTTATTCGAACCGAAAATTATCCGCGGCCGCCCTATTCAGGCGCGACGTACTATATTTACGAACGCGGCGGTGAAACGATCTGCACGAAGTTAGAGGTGTGTAATAAATTCGACAATTGCGACGCGGATTACTACAAGGGAGCGTTCAAGCAAGAGGAAGATATTGAAACGGGCGAACCATACGGCAAGACGGATCCGGTAGTTATCCCTAAAAATAAACATCGCAGGCATATTTGCTTGAGAAGATATGTGCTCGACAAATAGTCATAAAGTTATGCCAACAGGTGATATTGTAAGTACCGCAAATCTCGGCAGCGTGATCGAGTTTTTGACGGCAATGATCACGCCTGCGTTGTTGATCTCGGCGACGGGTTCGCTCGTTCTTTCTACGTCAACACGGCTTGGTCGGGTGGTTGATCGTGTCCGAGCACTTGAGGTTCGCATCGGCGAATTGATCTATTCGCCTAATAAGGAAGAAATACCGCTCTATGTGACGAGAGTCGAAGTCGTAGTTGACCTGCTTGATCTTGTTACCAGCCGGGCAAGGATACTGCAACGGGCATTAGGTGCGTTCTACTATGGCCTGATGTTGTTCGTACTTACGAGTCTAAGCATAGCGTTGGTTGGCCTGCTTGATATTTACAAGTGGATCCCAATTCCTCTTGGAGTTGTAGGTATCTTGTTTCTATTTTACGGAAGTGTTTTAATGCTCCGGGAAACGCGCATGGCAACCGCCACTATCAATGAAGAGATGGATTTTACGTGGCAGCTTGCACGCAAGGTCGCACCCGAAGACGTATCGGTTAAGTATGATCACAAAGGCCGCATCAAAGGCTATAAAAGGCCCCAAGTTTCTAAAACTCTTGGCGGAGAATGAACTAGAGGAACGCGTTGAAGCGCTCGAACGGTTGTTAGGCTCCTGCACGGTTTGTCCGAAAGATTGCGGCAACGATCGTCTGAATGATGAGATCGCTGCATGTTATTCAGGCCGCCTGCCGATCGTTTCAAGTTACACCGCGCATTTCGGCGAAGAGCCTTGCCTGAGCGGGACGCATGGAGCCGGGAACATCTTTTTCGGTAACTGCAATCTTCGCTGCGTTTATTGCCAGAATTATCAGATCTCGCAGACGTGGAAAGAACAGAAAAAGAATGAGGTAACGCACGAGCGTCTGGCGGAGATGATGCTCGAGCTCCAGGACCGTGGCTGTCACAATATCGGCTTTGTATCGCCTACGCATTTTGCTCCGCAGATGGCACGTGCCATATTGATCGCGGCTGAAAAGGGTTTGCGACTTCCGATCGTTTATAACACCAACGCATACGATTCGGTCGAGGTTCTGAATCTTCTCGATGGCATCGTCGATGTATATTTGCCCGATCTGAAGTACGCAGATTCTGACGCCGGTTTTCAATATTCAAAGATCCGCGAATACCCGCAGTTCGCCCGCCAAGCGATCAAAGAAATGTACCGGCAGATGGGCGATGAGCTTGTTTTCGACGAAAACGGCATTCTGCAACACGGACTCTTGATCAGGCTGCTCGTTCTGCCGAACGACATCGCCGGGCTTGAAGAGAACTTAATCTGGATCAGGAACGAGCTCGGGCCTAAAACCGCGATCTCGCTGATGGCCCAATATTACGCCACTAACAAAGCCGCCACCGATGAGCGCTACATCCTGCTATCCCGCCGCATCTCGGAAGGCGAATGGTTCGAGGCCGTTTCACTTCTCGAAGACCTCGGCATCGAAGAAGGTTTTATGCAGGAATATGAAGCCGCTTCGTTTTATTACCGCCCGGATTTTACGGATTCAGAGAAACCGTTTAAGGATATTAGGGATTTTGTAGAATGCTAGAAGAGTATCCAATTTATCCTCGGCGCCATTTGGCATGGATTGCTAGCCTTGTAATTATTGCATTCGTTATTCTGATTGTCGGCATCCAGCTGACGTGTCGGACACCGGAAGACTCAGAAAAGCTGATTCTAGAAAATAGCGGACTCAGAGAGCATGATCTTTTCTGTCTTGGTCTTCCCCGCCCGAACGACTTTAAGTTAAGATTCAAAACTATCAGCGGAAACAGTTTTACAACTGCAATCAGCTACTGGTATTGGACAGACGAGACATTTGAACAACTAAGGGCATTTTATCAGGACCAACTCGGGACGAATGGTTGGGAAATGACCCACTTCGACGATGATGAGCGTCATCGCCGTTCAAAATTCATGCGTTTCAGCAAAGATAAGTATCGTATTTCGATACAACGAGGCGGAAATCAGACCGCCAATTATTCATTGCATTGTGCAAAGTTAGAGCAATAGATAGCCAACTTGTTGGATTAGTTATGAAGATTCGAGAAGCCGCTCCCGGTTTATTGGCGGGTTCTGAAATAGTGTCTAAAGGACGAAGGTAATTAAATCGTTACAAATTGTAACGCTTTGAAATGCTAGCTCCTTACGGCAAAATGCGGCTCGCTAATACATAATTGCCCCAAATACCGAAGCATAAATCACTAATAATCCAAGATTTATTGTCCCCAAATGATGAGCCTGATCGTCTTTATGGATATGAAGAGGTCATTCATTCATATCATCTTTATCCTCACATCGTCATTCATTGCCTACGCGGCTCCGGCGATCGAAGAGATCGATCGCATCCGAATTGCAGAAGCATATCGGATCGGCGAACAACTGCAGGATCAGATCTGGGATGGCTGGAGCAAAGCACCGTTCGGTATCTTATTCATTTCCGACGATCATGAGTTTCTGATCCGGCATCGAAAGCCGAACGATGAGTTTGCATCCATAGGTTACGATAAGCTGTTGGAAAGCGAGGTATTTGTAAGGCCGCGAAAATTTCAGAAGAATTTTCTAGCCACGTTTCCTGCATTCGGTGAGCCTCTAATTGTTGTTGGAAAAGCGGAAAATACGAGCGACAAGACATCTACACGCTGGGTCTTCATTTTACTGCATGAACATTTTCATCAGCTCCAATATTCTCAGCCCGACTATTACTCGAGCGTTAATGCACTCGACCTCGCCGGCGGCGACACCACAGGTATGTGGCAGATCAACTATCCGTTTCCTTACAAGGACGAAAAGGTCGCCGCGGATTTCCGCGAGCTGACGAAGAAGCTGCTCGCGGCATATGAAGCCCGCACGAAGGCTGATCGTGAAAGCACTTTCAAGGATTACATAGAAGCGCGGCGATCACTCCGATCCTCGCTGAAACCCAGCGACTACAAATATGCTTCCTTCCAGCTTTGGCAGGAAGGCATCGCCCGGTATACGCAATACAAAATGGCGGAACTTGCCGGAAAGAAACTGAAGCCAAGCAAGGCCTTTCGCGAACTGCCGGACTATGTGCGGTTTGAAAAAGAGGCCGAGCGTTTGCTTGCTTCAACACTGAAGGAAATGCGTGAACTGGATCTAAGATCGTGGGAACGAACCGTGTTTTATCCGTTCGGAGCGGTCGAGGGGCTGCTTCTCGACCGGCTCAATTCTAATTGGCGGGATAGATATCATAAAGATAAATTCGCCTTGGAAAGCTATTATCCTAAGTAAATCGTTCGCAAAGTGCGTCATAACAAAGATTGTTATCCATAGCGATTTATGCTAATTTACGCTTCAGGAATCAGATTATGAATGTTTCACTAACACCGGAACTCGAAGCGGTTATCGAAGGAAAGGTCAGTTCGGGTATGTATAACTCGGCGAGTGAGGTCGTTCGCGAGGGACTTCGGCTTTTGCAGCAGCGTGATGAAATGCGCGAGGCTAAATTGACGGCCCTGCGTGCCGAGATTCAAAAGGGTATCGACGATCTTGAGGCGGGACGATATCAGGATGGAGAAACGGCGATGGCCGAAATAAAAGAACGATTGCTTGCACGAAGACCTAACAATGGCTAAGTTCATAGTCACCCGCGCGGCCAACGAGGATATAAGTGAGATCCTTGCCTATGTCTCTGATGACAACTTTGAAGCGGCCATTGCGCTCTACGACAGATTAACGGAGATCTTTAGAATGCTCGGAGAAAATCCGATGGCTGGGCGTGAACGCGCAGAGCTTCAGGAAGGACTGCGGAGCTTTCCTGACGCCAGCTATTTGATCTTCTATCGCAAATGGGCTAACAAGGTTGCGATCACGCGTGTTCTCCACAGTGCACGTGATCTGGATGAGATCTTTAGCTGAGTCGGAGGACAATTGGGTATGAATAATGGTGAAACGGCTCCACAATTTACTTTAAAAGACGGTGAGGGAATCGACTGGTCGCTTAGCGATCACCTCGGAAAGACAGTGGTTCTGCTTTTCTATCCCGGCGATAATACGCCGGTTTGCACGGCGCAGCTGTGTTCGGTTCGCGATCACTGGTCGGAATATCAGGCGACAGGTGCTGAGGTTGTCGGGATCTCAACAGATTCGGTCGAATCTCATAAAGGCTTTGCCGAAAAGAATGACCTGCCGCTGAGGCTCTTGTCAGATCCGGATCGAAAAGTTTCTGAATCATATGGAATGAAAAGCTGTTTGCCGGGCCGCTCGGCACGCGGTGTTGTTGTAATTGATAAGGATGGGAAGATCGCTTATCACAAGGTGCAGGCGATCAGTCTTTTCAAACCGGCGGATGAAGATGTACTTGCGGCTATCAAGAACGTGGCTTAACCACTGAGGCCACAGAGAGCACAGAGATCTACTTGTGGCCAGTCGGTAGATGTCGGGCAAATCATTCAACCTTTTTCCGGTAACTGAATTATGTACTCCGTGCTCTCTGTGTTCTCTGTGGTAAAATTTGACTATGGCTTTATTTGGCAGTGACAAGTTTAAGTGTGCCCGCTGTGGGCTCAAGAATGACCCGATCGGATATGCTCCGATACCGACGGAACTTGGTGCAAAGATCGGCGAAGAGATGTGCAAAGATTGCTGGGCTGAATGGCAAAAAAAGCAGATGCAGCTCATAAATCATTTTGGATTGGACGTATCCAATCCGGAAACACACGAATATCTCTTCGATAATATGAGGATCTTTTTCTACGACGATGGCAGCGGCCTGGCTCAGATAGATACCACCAAAGAAGGCAGCGTCAATTGGTGACAGGGCTGAAACCCAAGCTGTAGCGAGGGTGCCGCGGAACGAAGAGGCGTTATGATATAAGGCACACTCCCTACCGGTCGTGTTTCCGCTTATGCTGTTCGACAACTTTCGCCTGATCAATGAAGACTTCTATGCGGACTTCGTGCTGCCGGAGCAGATGGACTCGCTTTGGGCAAACGGATGGCGGCATTTCGGAACCCATTTTTTCAGGTACAACGTCGGATTTTTGAAAGACGAACTTCGATTTGTGATGCCGCTCCGAATTGACCTCGCCCGATCCAGTTATTCCAAAAGCCAGCGCCGAAACCTAAAGCGAAATTGCGATCTTCAGGTCGTCATCCGTCCGATCGAGATCACGAGCAAAGCACTCGATCTGTTCGAACGGCATAAGACACGCTTCACGCGCGGCGTGCCGGACTCCATTTACAATTTCATTTCGAGAAAACCTGCCGATTCGCCGTGCGACGCAAAAGAATTGTGCGTCTATCAAGACGAGCGATTGATCGCGGCCAGCTATTTCGATCTGGGCCGGAATTCGACCTCCGGTATTTACGCGATGTTCGATCCCGATCTGAAGGACCGCGGCCTTGGAACATTTACGATGTTAAAGGAGATCGAATACGCGATAGAAAGCGGACGCCGCTATTATTACCAGGGCTATGCTTACGAGGGCGCGTCTTTTTACGATTACAAGAAACGGTTTCGTGCGACCGAGGTGTTTGATTGGTCCGGCGGGTGGCAGGCCTTGAGTGACATCTAACCGCTAAGCATCACTGTTTTGGTATGAGTATAGATCACGTCCCATCACTTGAGCGCTGGATGAAGGCCACGCTTTACATCAGCTTTGTTCTTAATACTTTAGGAGCTATTACCTTCGCTCCTTTGTTCCCGGGTTTGTTCGCTCTAACTGGTTTGCCGGCCGCCCATCCGCTCTATATGTGGATGATATCGCTTTGGATATTTGCGTTCGGTATCGGTTATTTGTGGATGGCTCTGACGAACCGGCCGGACAGGATATTTATCGCGGTCGGGGCATTTGGCAAGTTTTCATTTTTTGCTTTGATCGCCTTCTTTTCCTTGAGCGGTTCTCTCCCGATGGCGGCGATCTCTTCAGGATTGGGCGATCTGGCACTGAGTTTGATATTCGCCTATTGGCTTTTGAAAAAGTGATGCGATCTTATTTCGTGCTTTCAAGCTCGAGCATTCTTGTCCACTGAATATATTTTTTGGAATCAAATTTCTTGCCCGTACTTCCGCTGGTCATATAGCGTATCTGGCCAAAAACCTCACGCTCCATCCATGGACGATCGTGTTTGCCAAAGCACCAAAGAATGCCGGCATACGAATTTGGATTGCGGCCATCGAGGCAATATTTGTTGTTCAGATGAACAAGCGTTTCGAAAGCGACCTCATATGACGACGACCACGCGATCACGTTCTTGCCCCACAGCATCCGGACATAATTGTGCATCTCGCCGGTCACGACCATTTCGCGTTGGCAGGCGTTCCAAAGCTCGTCGTGCGTCTCGCCCGCTTCCAATTGTTCGAGAGAGTATATGAATTGCCGTTCGTCGTCCGCATGTGCACGCATAGTTTTGTGCACCCAAGCCGGCAGTGCCTCGAGCGAATCGTACTTCGGATTGTGCCGCGTCATATTATAAGAAAGCTCGCGGCGGACGATGAGTTCCTCATGATACGCGTCTTTTGATCCTTGCGGAGCCTCTTTGTCCTGCACAGCCAAGGCGATCTCCAACGGCGAGAGAAAGCCGAAATGGAGATATGACGAAAGCCTTGATGAACCGTCTCGGTCCGGTTTGCTTCGGGCTTTGTCGTAGTCCGGCAAGATCTCATTGACAAATTTCTTGAGCCGTTTTCGCCCTTCGACCGTTCCCCCACGATAAACTTCTGACGGTTTTACGGAATGGTCGATATCGCATTCGGCAACCAACGACGCAATGTTGTCAGCGGTCACAACGGTCTCAAAACCAGCGTCGAGGTCAATTTTGGTGCTGTCGATTTCGACCGATTCTTCTGCAAACGGTTTCAGATAGTTCGGCAGCAGCTTTTTGATCCTTGGCCTGATCGTGTAGGCGGCATATTCTTCCTTATCGAATTTCGACATTGGGATGATTCCATTTGAATCGACGGCGTGAACGGCGATCTCGGCTCGCTGGGCAATACGCTGATTGTGACCAGGAATGATAAAACACGGAAAATCATCGGTCACGATCAATGCTGCGTCTTTTGCAAGAGCCGCGACCGTATTCTTTGGCGAGTTTTCGTCTTTCTGCAAATAGAAGATATAACGAATCCCGAGGCGTTCAAATTCTCGCTTCTTCTCTTCAACGCCTTCCAGAATAAATGTGTGCAGCCTGTCGCTCGCCCACGGATAGTAATATTTCAGCCCTTCGTAAACCACCAGCGGCAACTTTAGCTCGTTCGCTTTGCGTATCGCCCAAATTAGCGTGTGGTTATACGACGTCCGCTTGAACATCTGCATCCAATACAGAACGTACCGGGCCTTTTCGTTTATCGGTTCGTCGTTTAGTTGAACGACTCTTTCATTGATCCGCATTGCTAGTTATTATAGGTCTTGTTCATCACAGAGAACATATCGGTTTTTTTACCACAGAGCTCACAGAGAACACAGAGTTATATGAGAACGAAAATTACCCTCTTTCCTATTCCGATTTCGGTCGTTACTTGTAAATTCGTCCAGCTTAGATTCTTGGTTTTAACACTCTGTGCCCTCTGTGTCCTCTGTGGTGAAATTCCGGCTCAAGACTTTAAGCAAACTCATCCCGGCGTTGAACACGCACAGGTCGAACACAAGATCGGCGAAGACCCAGTGAAGATCAATCTCCTACGGCTTGATCGTTCTAATGTAAAGCTTGACGTTATACATGCCGGTGATAGAGCGATCGGGCTTGAAGAAACTTCCTCTATAGCAAGACGGCGAAATTCGGTCGCCGCTATAAATGCCGGATTCTTTAGGCTTGACAAGAGTGTCTATGCAGGCGATGCGTCAGGAGTGCTTATGATCGATCAGGTCTTGTTGAGCGAATCGACAAACGACCGAACCGCCTTATTCATCTCGGACGTTCCAATAACTAATATTGGATTTGGCGTTGTGACAACGGAACATCATATTGAATTTGGCGGACATACTGTTCGTGTTCAGGGCATCAATCGCGAGTTACAAGGCAATGACCTGGTGGTCTATGAAAAGGAATTCGGCCCCGCGAGTATTGAGGGTTCATACGCCATTGGAATTACAATACTTGACGGCAAAGTGGCCGCGGTTAACAGATCTGGTAAATCTATCGCCACTCCCGCGAAAGGCTATTTCATCGCCGCAACTGGTAAGTTTGCTGATGAACTCGCTTCATTGCAGATCGGCGAGCCAGTGAAATACACGCGCGGTCCATTCCTTTTTCGCGACGGAAGACGTTGGCCTTTAGTGTTTGTGGATGACATTGTTGGTGGAGTCCCGCAGCTCATCAAAAACGGCAGGATCGATATAACTTGGGAGCAGGAGAAGGCTTCGCGGGCTTTTGTTTTCAATCGGCATCCCCGGACGGCGGTGGCGAAGATGAAAGATGGCAAGTTTCTGATGGTCACCGTAGATGGCCGTCAGCCGGGTGTAAGCGTCGGGATGACGCTGCCCGAATTGGCCGAGTATCTCTTAAGCCTCGGAGCCGTTGATGCGATGAATCTTGACGGCGGCGGTTCGACGACAATGGTGCTCGATGGCAAGGTCGTAAACAAACCCTCGGACCCAAACGGCGAGCGCAAGATCGGCGATGCGATCGTCGTAACGCTTCGAAAAAAGAAATAACGGAAAGCCCGCAACCTGATCTGCGCCAACTATGGAAGTCCAAACATTGATCTTGGTAGCGGTTTTCTTCGTAGCGATCTTGTACTCTTCGGTCGGGCATGGCGGTGCTTCGGGGTATCTGGCAGTGATGGCATTGTTCGCCATTGCACCGGAAATTACACGGCCGACGGCATTGACGCTCAATCTTTTTGTGGCGTCGATCGCGACCGTTCAATATTACCGGGCCGGATATTTTTCGTGGCGTCTGTTTCTGCCGTTCGCCGCGGCGTCCATCCCGATGGCGTATATCGGCGGAACAATTCAGCTCCCGACGAACGTATATAAGATCGTGCTCGGTGTTGTCCTGCTGCTCGCGGCCGTACGCTTGGCGTGGAACTTCGCCGGCGAAGATGAAACAAGCGAGCCTCCGATATGGTTGGCGCTGATAATTGGTGCGGTGCTTGGGATGCTTTCTGGTTTGGTCGGTGTTGGCGGCGGCATTTTCCTGACACCTCTGCTTTTACTGCTCCATTGGGCAGGTGCGAAAAAGGCCGCGGCGGTTTCGGCTCTGTTCATATTTGTTAACTCGGCCGCCGGATTGATCGGTGCGTGGCCGCAAATGCCTCCGCTTCCGACACCTGTGTGGGCTTGGATACTAGCAGCCATCGGCGGCGGCATCATCGGTTCAACGCTCGGTGCGAAACGTTTCGATTCGCTCACGCTTCGCAGGCTCTTGGCCGCGGTTTTAGTTTTTGCGGGTTTCAAGCTTATTCTGGTTTGAGGGCATTATGAACGATAACGATCTACAGCACCTTAAATATTTGCGGACTGCTTATATTGTAAACGCCGGAATATTATTTCTGATCGCTCTGTTACCGGTTGTCCATCTGGTAGTTGGCATTGGAATGATCGCCGGGATGTTCGAAGACGACAAGGATCCGCCGCCCGAATTCCTCGGATATTTCTTTGTTGCGATCGCAGTTATCCTTATTGCATTGTTCGGAACGCTCGCGATCTTGAATCTGTTTGCGGCCCGTGCCTTGGGAGCCCAGAAAAATTGGGTATTCTGTGTTGCGATGGCCGCTGTGAACCTAATGTTCTCGCCATTCGGTATCATCATCGGTGTGTTCTCGCTGGTAGTCTTGCTTCGTGAATCGGTCAAGCAACTATTCGAACGAAATGCTCAACCAATAAGCGGACAGATGCCCGATTGGAGATAGAGTGCCCTTTCATTTCCTATTCATAATATTTACTGTTATCGCCTTTTGCGGTTTTGCCGCTGCGCAATCGGGCAGGGTAAAGCCGACCGAATCGCCCTCGCCGAAGCCAGCCGCCGGAGGCGTCTATACGCCGACATCCGACAGGCCAAGGGTCGTCAGTCAAGATCCTACCCCGAAACCGACACCGATCAAAAAAGACGATGATGAGGTGATCACAGTTGATTCAACTCTGATCCCGATCCCTGTTTCCGTGCTCGATGCAAATGGCCGCCCGGTGACAAACCTGAAACTTGCCGATTTTGTTTTGTCCGTTGACGGGCAATTGGTCGAAATTGGAGAGATCGCGCGATCTGAAACTCCTGTCCGCCTGGTGATGCTGTTTGACAATTCCGGAAGTGTTGTAAAGGCAAGGGAATTTGAAAAACAAGCGGCCATCAAATTCTTTCGCAGTGTTTTGCGCCCCGATAAAGATCTCGCCGCGTTGTACAGCGTTGCGACCATTTCCCGATTAGAACAAAGATTTACGAATAACTTTGCACTTCTTACGCAGGCCATCGAATATCTTCCCGCGCCCGACGGAGCGACCGCGTTGCTCGATGGCATAGAGCTCGCCGCCGATTATCTTTCCGAGGTCCAGGGCCGACGCGTTATCGTTATCGTTTCCGACGGCGAAGATACGAAGACCGACACCACGCTTGAACGGGCGATTCGAAAGGCGCAGCTAGCAAATTGTCAGGTCTTTGTAGTTAAAACAACAGATTTCGAAAATTACATCAGGTCCGGATCGAGAACTCCAAATGCCAATATCATGCAGCTAACGGCCGAGCGCCGAATGATCGAGATAACCCGCCAAACTGGCGGAGCGGTCTATTCGCCGATCGACGAACGCGAACTCGATGCGGCTTTTCGGCAGATCTCAGCGGAGCTCTCACAGCAATACATTCTTAGCTATTATCCTGAAAATGAAGACGACAAGCGCGGTGTTTACCGAGAAATAGACGTCCAGATCAAGAACCGCCCGAACCTGTCCGTCAGAACAAGAAAAGGTTATTATGTCCCCAGACGATGACGTTCCAAGAAACACTTTCACAATTCCTGCAGCACCTGAAATACGAACGGAATATGAGCCCGCACACCCAGCGGAACTATATCTCCGACCTCGAACAGTTTCGTGAGTTTCTAATTAGAATTGAGAAACGCGAGGACTTTCCGGTGGAGCAGATCGACCGCCTGACGATCCGCGAATGGATGTCTGAGCTTCACGCGGCGAATAAATCGAAGGCTTCGATCGCGCGAAAACTTGCCAGCCTGCGCACATTCTTCCAGTTTCTGATACGTGAAGGGAAACTCGAAACTAATCCCGCAAAGCTGGTCGCGACGCCGCGTATCGAGCGGAAACTGCCGAACCATCTTTCGATGGAAGATGCCGTGAGGCTGATCGAAATTCCCGACTTGAATACAGACCTCGGCCGCCGCGATCGCGCGATCCTTGAGTTCCTATATGCGACCGGAATTCGCGTAAGTGAACTTGTTGGAATAGACCTGCAAGATATAGATATGCGTGAGCGGCTGGTCCGCGTCATGGGCAAACGAAAACGCGAGCGGATCGTGCCGTTTCACGATCATGCTCTCCAGGCACTGATACTATATCTTGATACTTCACGGCCCATATTTCTGGCCGAATGCCCTGAGGCGGAACGCGATCTGAATGCCGTCTTCTTGCATCGCCGCGGAGGCCGATTGACAACACGCAGCGTCGGGCGAATGCTCGATAAATACATCAAACAATGTGCGGATATTCACAATATTTCGCCGCATTCCCTAAGGCATTCATTCGCCACACACCTGCTAGATCAAGGTGCCGACCTGCGCGACATACAGGAACTGCTCGGCCATGTGCGGCTTTCAACGACTCAGATATATACGCAGGTTTCGATGGAAAAATTGATCGAGGTTTACGACAAAGCACATCCAAAAGCGTGAACTAGATCGACATGATCCAGTCCGCGAATCTCAGCCACGGGCCGGTTCCGCCGATGACCAGCATCATTGGTGCGGCTACGGTCAGGAATATCGTGCCGATCAGGAAGGCAATATTTACTTTGCGGTTTCGCCACGAGTCGACCGCCAATAATAATATTCCGACCAGCATTGGGAATCCAATAAAAAGCAGCGGCCCGAGCTGCGCCAACGCCTCGACCTTTACGCGTGCGAGCCCCGGGCCAAGCAGCGAGACCATCGTTAGGATCATCAAACGTCTATGATCGGCCGGCACTTTTCGACGCAATATTGCCGCCGCGAAAAGAGCAGCAAATATCAGCATCGATAAAAACGGAACGGCAAGGAACGATAAACGCGGGATCTCAGCGGGAAAGCTGGGCGATCCGTACTTTACGGACTGCACACCGACGATCAATCCAACGGGGATCATCACAGCTACCAACGCAACGCCGAAAATGCCAAGCCTCATATGCAGCTTAACGTTGCCGGTTCGGACCAGCGTCGTTTGTGCGATCAGCAGGAAGATCCAAAGCGTCATCGTCAGCACATGAACGTGTGTCATAAACCGGAACGTCATTGCGTTCTCGATATTGAAATAATAGGTCGCTCCAAATCCGCCAAGAGTGCAGACCAGCAATAGCATCAATCCTGCAAGCACCATTCTCTGATCGCCGTTTTTGGCAACCCGCCGTTGTTCAATTTGTTCCAAAACTGCACTTGCCATAACCTAAGCAAACTTCTCCTGTATCGATTCGCGAATAGTCGAACGAAAATCTTTCACGCAAAGTTCGGCAAATTTACCTGATCGGGAAATTTCGGATCGCTTTTTTAGATCAGCGTTAAATATTCGAGATCTCGAATTTTCGTCCTCCGCAAATGCAACCATTTCAAAAGATGTCGGCATCACAAGCGTTGAGTTCAAATAACAGTCGCAATTCGAACCGACGCCGGACAATGTCCGGTCAATTCAAATTCAAAAGTTGAGGATAGTTAAATGCGTCCGTCCTTAGTCGCCGTGATATTCGTGTGCTTGATAATGGTATCTGCAGCCTTCAGCCAAAAGGTCGATGAGGCGCCGTCTTCGATCGTGTTTCGCGATGGCGTTGCCGTCGTCCAGTTGGCGGTAGAGTGCGATAGATCTTTGCGGAATGCCTTAACTACCATCGAACTGGTGGACACGAATGGTGTTGTGCGTATGTCCGGCGGCGGTGAACGAGACTTGACCAAGGGCCGACAAACACTTGAATATCGGATACCGATCTCGACAACGATCTCAGATCCGGATGACGGCCTCGGTTGGTATCGGCTGCGATATAGGGTTGCGGATGCAACGGGGATCATTTCCGTTTCGCAGATCGCGAGTGAACTTTTCGAACTTCGCATAATCGCCACGTCAAATATCATGTCAGGAATGGGCTATCGCGTTCGTGTACGGGCGATGAATCCTTTTTCTGAAACACCGGCGGCCGGCGTCGATCTCTCTGCACGACTTGCGATCGACAAGCCGGGAGACACCGATGAACAAACAATATACTCAGGCTCCGGCCGAACGGATAGCGATGGCTTCGCCGTCATCGATTTCCCAATACCCGCCGAACTTGTGCTCGGAGGAGAAGGTGAGATCAAGGTAACCGGAAGAAGAAACGGATTAGCGCGCGAGGCGGAAGAAGAATTGCGGCTATTGAAACACGACCTCCAATTTCTGATGATGACCGATAAGCCGATCTACCAGCCTGAACAGACGCTCAGCGTGCGAGGGATATTGTTCAAAGGCGGCGAGGCGAAAACGATACTTGCCAATGAAGAACTCGAGTTTCGCGTCTCGGACGAAGACGACACACTGCTTTATCGTGAAAAGCTCAGCACTTCCCCATTTGGCATCGCAGCGATCAATTGGCGGATACCGATGAATGCCAAGCTCGGTGAGTATAAGATCAAAGTGCTCGGCTCGGACGGTGAAGAGATCTCTCGGACAAACATTAAGGTCTCGCGTTACGATCTGCCGAACTTTGTCGTAAACGCGAAAGTTCAAAAACCGTACTATTTGCCCGAAGACAAAGAAGCTGAGATCGAGATCCGTGCCGATTATCTTTTCGGCAAACCTGTTACCAAAGGCAAGGTTCGCGTGGTACAGGAAAACAGCCGAGAGTGGAATTATAAAGAACAGAAATACGACGTTGATGAAGGTGAGGTACGCGAAGGCGAACTAGATACAGACGGCAAGTTCATTGCAAAATTCGATCTCGCGGATTCGCATGAAGACCTCGAAGACGACGATTGGCGGAAGCACGAAGACATACGCTTTGCCGCGTACCTTACAGATCAAACGACGAACAAGACCGAACAGCGTCGTTTCGATGTCCGCGTTAGCCGCGAGCCAATTCATGTATATTTCGTCGGAATTGGATACAACAATAATCCTTCGCTTCCGATCACGGGGTACGTCACTACCTTTTACGCAGACGGTTCTCCGGCTAAGTGCGATGTTGAGATAAAGGCCGCCGACGACGAGGACGAAAAGCACAAAACCGTCGCCCGGCTAAAGACAAATTCTTACGGAGTGGGACGGCTCGAAATGCCGAGGCCGAATATCGGCGATCCGGACGATGATCTAAATTTTCAAGCATTTGCAACGGACGCCAGCGGCCGCCGCGGGTCAATATTAGAGAAAGAGGTTTATTTCGACGAGGACGACAATAGAATTCAGGTAGTTACGAACCGAACGATCTATAAGCCGGGCGAAGAAGTGAAGATCTCGCTTCGTTCAACCATCAAGAGCGGGCTGGTCTATGTAGATATCGTCGATGGCTGGACGGTAGTAGCCTCCCATTTTGCAAGTTTGAACAACGGCCGTGCCGAACTTTCGGTTCCGTATGATTCGCTGTTCATGGGTGAGCTTACGGTTGCGGCGTTTATCGAAGATCCTGACGATGATGACGATCTGGTAAAGGCAACACTCGGGATAATATTCCCGGCCCAGCAGGGCATTGAGATAAAGGCCGACTTTGAAAAGGCGGTTTATAAACCGAACGAAGAGGCGAGCGCAAGCTTTTCAGTGATCGACGCCGTTGGCAAAGCGGTCGAAAGCGCGCTTGGGATCGTAATACTTGATAAGGCCGTCGAAGAACGCGCCCGGACCGATGCCGAATTTGGGTCGATGTTCCAAGGCCTCGGCGGTTGGCTCGGCTATGGAAAGAGCTTCGCCGGCATAAATGTAAAAGATCTGAATGCCCTAGATCTTTCAAAACCGATCTCGCCCGAAATGCAGCTTGTCGCTGAGGTAATGCTGCACGACAGCTATTATTATCCGAATCTTTTTCACAGCAAGCGTTATTTCGAACAGGCAAGATCCGTGTTCGGATATTCAATGCAGAGGCAGCTACAGCCGATGGCAGACGCTCTCGCGAACGCATATTCGACCCGCAATTTTCTGCATCCGACGAACGAAGCTCAACTACGAAATATCACCGCACTCTACAACGTCGATCCCGCGTCCTATCGCGATCCGTGGGGAATGCCTTATCGATCGCGATTTTCGGTCGATAAAGCTGTCAACCGCTTTTCCTTTGTTTCGGCCGGACCGGATAAGACCTTCGAAACACGTGACGACATCGTTGCCTATTCCAATAACTTTCAATATTTTACGCCTGTCGGACGTGTGATCGATAGTGCGATAACCAACTATCACAAACGTACGGGCGAATTCGTCCGCGATGAGAAAACGCTGCTTACGGAACTCGGGATGGACGAGATACTCGACCGGTGGGGCAGGCCTTACAGGATCATCTTCAATGCCGAAGGCCGAAAGCTGCAGATCACAATTCGCAGCACCGGCCCGGACGGCAAGTTCGAAGAGTATTTTTATCGTGGCGACGATTTTCAAGTTTGGTCGAACCTTCAAGATTATTTCGCTCCTATCGAAATGAGGATCAGCGAGTCTCAAAAGAAAGTAACCTCGATACCGATGAACGAAACAGAGTTCCGCCAGCAACTTAAAGAAGCCGGGATAACCGACGAAATGCTCCGTGATGGAAATGGTAAAGCTCTACACATAACCGCAGTGCGCACCTCGCGATACTGGGACAAAGTTACGCTTGAGAATGTGCAGGTCTATGGCGACGAGCGGCGAACGGAACGCCGGGTCATCACGCCGGTTACTCAGGACACGATGCAGTTCACCATCCGCGGCGTAGGCCGAGACGGCCGTGCCGGAACCTACGACGACGTTACGTTCATGCAGGTCGTACACGTTCTTGCCGAGCAGACAAAGGACGACGCGAAGCCGGTGCCCGTGATCAAAAAGATCAGCTACACGGCAAACAGCGGCACGATCGCCGGCGTGGTAACCGATGCGAACGGAGCGGCCATCGCCGGTGCAAATGTAACAGTTACAGAAACAACTACGTCCGCCAGCCGAAGCACGACTTCCGATTCGAGCGGTCGATTTATCTTCGGAGCCTTGCCCACCGGAACGTATTCGATTCGCGTAAGATCTGCCGGATTCAAAGACACCGTCATGACGGAGATAAAAGTGCTCGCGAATTCAACCGCTCAGGCGAATATCATCCTCGAAGTTGGTGACGTAAGTTCGGTTGTCGATGTCTCTGCTTCATCCGACTCGGTAATGAATTCGACCGACATGAGTGTCGGCACAACCATAACGACCTCACAAATTGAAGCCCTTCCGATAAATGCCCGAAACGCGATGTCGCTTATCGCGCTTCAGCCGGGAATAACGATCGTCACAAAGTCCGGCGAACATGAAACGCCTCGCGTCCGCGAATACTTCCCCGAAACGCTTCTTTGGCGGCCGGAAGTGATAACTGATGCGGACGGAAGGGCGACGATGAAGTTCCGCATGGCGGACAACATCACGACCTGGAAGATGTACACGGTCGCTTCGACTAAGAACGGCAAGGTCGGCTTTGCCGAGAAGGAAGTTACAGCATTTCAAGCTTTCTTTGTTGATCTCGATCCGCCTAAGTTTCTAACCAACGGCGACGAGATATACCTGCCGACACAGGTGCGGAATTACACTGAAAAGAAGCAGATGGTCGATGTGACGATGTCGCCGGCTAATTGGTTCAGCTTTATCGATCAAGACAAAAAACAGGTAGATGTGGCTTCCGGCCAAACGGAAAACGCGGTCTTCGGGTTTAAGGCAATTACACCGATCAAGGACGGCAAACAACGCGTTACGGCGATGGCTGAAGCGGATTCGGACGCGATCGAAAAACCTGTGACGGTCCGCCCGGACGGCCGCGAGATCGTTGCTACTGATTCACGATTCTTTAATCGTACGAATCGTTTCGACGTCAACTTTCCTGCCAACACGATCCCCGGCACACACCGGGCCGAGCTAAAGGTCTATCCAAACCTGATGGCTCACGTCGCCGAATCGGTCGAAGGGCTGCTGCAAAGGCCATATGGCTGCGGCGAGCAGACTATCTCTTCGACCTATCCGAATCTGATGATCCTTAAATTTGCAGGCACGGGCGAGCGGCGGCGCATCAGCGAAAAAGCAGAACGCGAAGCCCGAAAGAATTTACAGGACGGCTACGACCGCCTGGTCGGTTACCAAGTCGCGAGCGGCGGCTTTTCCTATTGGGGTGGACGCGACGAGGCCGATCTCGCGCTCACCGCTTATGCACTTCGTTTTCTGGCAGATGCATCGGTCGCTATTGCAGTCGATCCGGCAATTATAGCGAAAGCCGAAGAATGGCTGATCGCACAGCAGCGAGCCGACGGCAGCTGGAACAAGAAGTATCGCTGGGAGACCATCGAGAATGAATCCCGTGCGAAATCTTTGACCACATACGTCGCCCGCACACTGGCGATGCTAAAAGCTAAAGCGTCAGAACCGGGAGCGATGGCGACTGGGCCAAAAGCACCTGAACATTCGAAACAGGAAAGCGCATTGACGAAGGCATTAGATTACCTCCGGCTCCGCAATTCGCAGATCGACGATCCGTACTCATTGGCCTTGCTCGGGCTGGCTCTTAAAGATGCTGGCGATGAGAATCTGGCCCGCGTGATCGCCGACAAGTTGGAGACGCTTGGCCGCGACGAAGCTGGAGGAATGTATTGGAATCTCGAATCGAATACGGTATTCAACGGTTGGGGCACCGCGGGCCGCATCGAGACAACGGCGCTTGCTGCTCAGCTTCTGATGAAACTGGACCGTTCAGGTGCCGAAAAGAAGTACGAAGGCATCACCGCAAAGGCAATGCTCTTTTTGCTGAAGAACAAGGATCGGTATGGCGTTTGGTATTCGACGCAAACCACGATAAATGTGCTTGATGCATTTATCGCCTCGCTTGAAACAGCAGAAGCGAACAACAGCCAAAAGCTCGATGTGATACTAAACGGTGAAACTATACAAACCCTTGATATCGGCCCGGACAAGCTCGAACAGATCGTTGTAGATCTGGGCGGCAAGCTCGTCGGTTCCGCAAACGCGCTCGAACTTCGAGCTTCGAACGGCTCGCCTGTGATGGCACAATTGGTTTCGGCTCATTATATTCCTTGGGCTGATGCCGATTCGACCGGACGAAATATAAACCAATCGCGTGCCGTATCGCTCGAATACGCGTGCGATCGAACCGATGCAGCGATAATGCAAGAGGTCACTTGCTCGGTCGCCGCCGAACGTGTCGGTTTTCGCGGATACGGTATGCTGCTGGCCGAGATAGGCACGCCGCCCGGTGCTGACGTTAGCCGCGAATCGCTTCAGGCGGCAATCGAAAACGACTGGAGCATTTCGAAATATGAGGTTCTGCCCGACCGCGTGCTCGTTTATATGTGGGCAAAGGCGGGCGGCACCAAATTCAACTTCAAGTTCCGGCCGCGATACGGCATCAATGCCCAGACTCCGGCTTCGGTCGTTTATGATTACTACAACCCCGAGGCCCAGGCGGTGAATGCTCCCATACGATTTGTAGTAAGGTAGCGAATCGACTATTCGGAATTGGTGTCACGCGAAACAACTAGCTCCGGAAACTCGGCGGCGAGTTGTTCGGCGGGCATTGTGTCGATCGCGCCGCGGACGGGCTTTGTGCCGACGTTCGGTTTGAAGTTACCATTTTCGTCGTAGAGCCTGCGGTATTGAGCGGTGTTGCGGATGATCCCTTGAACATAGCCTTTTGTTTCGCGGAAGGGAATTGCTTCGACGAATTCGTCCATTTCCATCGGCAGGGTTCTTCGCCACGTAACGACGCGTCCCGGCCCGGCATTATAGGCGACCGACATATATTCGATCCGGCCATACTTATCCAGATTTTCCTTCATATATGCCGTGCCGAGTTCGATGTTCAGCGCGGTGTTATAAAGATCGGATGCGGAACCGACAGGCGATACCGAGCCATATTTGCGGGCCATCATTTGGGCCGTCGGCAGCAAGAGCTGCATCAGGCCGTATGCGTTTGCCGATGATCGCACGCTTGGATTGAAGATTGATTCCTGCCGGATCAACCCGGCAACCATATAGATATCAAGCCCTCGTGCTTTCGACCATTTGGCCACCTGATCCCAGGCTATATGCGGATAAAAGATGTCCCATTCGTCGCGGCCCATTTCTTCGGGAAACATCTGTGCGTAATCCGGATAGCTCTTTGCAAGCGAAAGAAGGGCATTCACATTGTCGCTCTTCATTCGGTAATGTTTTGCCAGTGCCAGGTTTATCTTCGGCGAATTTTGGGCGGTCTTTTGCGCGTCTTTCAGTTCATCTATTGCCCAATCGAACAGGCCGATTGTCGAAAGCTGATCGCTTTTATCAGCGCGTTCGAGCTCGCGTGGTCCGGATGTTTCAGGTGCAACGATGATAGTCTTTAGATTTGCCGCAGCTTGTGGCACAAGCGAGCCGGCAGGGAACTGTGCCGGTGACTGACATTGCCCGCGCGAACGCAAACTGCCGATCCGCTGCAAAGCAAGATGTCCGTACCAATTTGCACTGTAACGATATGCGGTCGCATCGTAGAGCGTACAAGCCTCGCCAATGCGTCCGGCTCGCTCCGCATTTCTAGCTGACCAATATCCCGCCTTTCCGCGATTCGAATTGTCTTTGTCCGCATAACGCGCCAGATGCTCGATCAGCATATCGGCAGCTCTGGCATTATTCCCGGCCTCGTGCTCGAGCCAAGCAAGCTCAAACTGTGCACCGGCGACCTCGACCGCGTTCGGATAATTGATCAGTGCCGTGCGGAGAAAATGATTCTCCTCGCCTTTGTTTCGTGCATCGCGGGCGGCATAACCGGCTTCGACCCATGCCTTAACGGTCAGAGGACTTTGCGCATAGTTGAGGCGCATTTCATCGGCAACCGCACGAGCCCGCGGCCAAAGCTTCGCCTTTGCATAAGCGTTCACAAGATCGCGATATGCCTGATCGCGTCCTTCCATATTGCGCGGCATCGCATCGAACGCGGCCTGTGCATTTACCGCATTTCCGGATCGGTTCGCGGCAGAGATGCGGCTGAGATGAACTTCAGGCGTTGCTTCCGAAGGAAACCGTTCGATGAATCGCGTATAAGCGTCGAAAGCGAGCGACGAAGTTCCCATCGCCATAAGCCTGTCGGCCCGGACTTTCATTTCCTCGGCCGTCAAATTCAAAAGCGGATCGATCGCTAAAGCTTTAAGTTTTGCTTCGGCTTCCTTGCCCGCGTCGCGTGTGCCGCCATATAAATACGCCTTGCGGAAAAAGACGATCGCCTGTGTCTGATCGCCCGCCGCTTCGTAGGCCTTAGCGGTGATCAAAAGGGAATCGGCAACGTTCTTTTCGTTCAATGGAATCAGGAATTGCGCCACCTCACCCGCACGGCCTGTTGCCATTGCGGATTCTGCCCATTTTAGCTTTGCCTCTTGAAGCCGAAGTGATTCAGGGAATTCATTAACAACGCGCTCGAATTGCTGCATCGCACCAGCGTGGTCGCCATCTGCCTGCAGCGCGCGCCCACGAAGCCATAAAGCGTAATCACCAAGGTTTGTAAGCTTCTCAAACTCGTCTGTGTTCAAAACGATCGCGGCACCCTTGAAATCTTTGTTCTCAAACCTCACGCGAGCTCGAAGCAGCCGAGCCAAAGCTCCAGTCCGTGTTCCCGCAAACCTACGCTCGATGCCCTCAACGACCGACTCCGCAGGCAGCTTTCCTCCCTTGGTCATCTCACGAAGAGCCCCAAGCGAATCAGCAGCTGCAGGCTGTGCAGAACACGAAACAGCAAAAACAACTGTGGCCGCAAGAACAAAGAATGATGTTGTAAATGTTCGTATTGTCATGGATGCTCAATTAATGGTCACATTTCTGATGCTTCAAAAAGCGGAATATTTGTCGAAGAAAAAGCTTCCAAAATCGGAGAACGTGCTTTAGTATATCAAACAACTTGCACGAACATATTAATCGCTCCTAGTGCACCCGGAGTACAAACAATAATGAGGACAGCCCTTTCACCGATCGTTTTGGTTCTTTCGTTCGCGGTATTCTCCTTTGGACAGAACGCGGATCCGACGCCGACTCCCGCTGATTCCGGCGAGGTTGTCAAAATAACGACATCACTTATTCAGATCGATGTGTCGGTCACCGACAGAAAGGGAAATGTTGTTCGAGATCTGAAACCCGACGAGGTCGAGATCTACGAGAATGGCAAGAAACAAAAAATTACGGGCTTTAATTTTATTTCAAGCGTGCGGGATAGATCCGAAATTAGCCGGTCTGGTGAGGCCTCTGCCGCGAATGTCCCAGCGGCACCGATCAAGGCCGAACAGGTTCGCCGCACCATCGCTCTCGTCGTGGACGACCTGACGCTTTCATTTGAAAGTACCTATCACGTTCGCAGAGCGCTCAAGAAATTCGTTGACGAACAGATGCAGGACGGCGATCTCGTCGCGATCATCCGCACCGGTGCAGGCATTGGTGCGCTCCAACAATTCACCACCGACAAACGGCAGCTTTATGCGGCGATCGAAAAAGTTCGTTGGAATGCAATAGGTTCAGGCGGGATCGGAGCTTTCGCGCCGCTCGAAGCAAAGGTCGATACTGGTGCACCTGAGAATGAGCCGGAGCCCGGCGAGAGAACGCTCGAAGGCATTGAGCGGGAGTTCAGCGAATTTCGCGAAAGCGTTTTTGCGACCGGAACGCTTGGTGCGATCAGTTATATCGTTCGCGGCATGCAGGATCTGCCCGGCCGCAAATCAGTTATGCTGCTTTCTGACGGCTTCAAGCTGTTCTCGACCGACGCGCTTGGCTTTAAGGATTCCGGCCGCGTCATGGATTCGCTGCGAAGGCTTGTCGACCAGGCTAACCGAGCTTCGGTGGTTGTTTATACGATGGACGCTCGCGGACTGCAGGTTACGGGTCTGACCGCCGCCGATAACACGGCCGGGCGAACTGCCGCACAACTTGAAAAAGAAGTGTCAGACCGCCGGGATCAACTTTTCGACACTCAAGCCGGGCTGCAGTACCTTGCCAAACAGACTGGCGGTCTAGCCATAGTAAATAACAACGATCTTTCGTGGGGAATACGAAAAATACTCGACGATCAGAGCTATTATCTGGTCGCCTATGAACCCGAAGACGCGACATTCGACCCGAAATTGACGCGCTTTAACCGGTTGGAAATCAAGGTGACCCGACCTGGCACTATCGTTCGCCATCGCAGCGGTTTCTTTGGCGTAAGCGACGAGAATATGGCCCGGTCAGCGTTGACGGGCCAGCAAAAGCTGGTAAGCGCCCTGACCTCGCCGTTTTCAGCTAACGACATCTCGGTACGCTTAAATGCTCTGTTCAGCAACGAAGTGAAAACGGGTTCATTCATAAGGTCGCTGCTGCACATCACCGCCCAGGACCTGACCTTTACAGATGAACCAGACGGAACCAAAAAAGGGGTCTTTGAGATTATTGCCGTCGGATTTGGTGACAATGGCACGCCAGTAGATCAAATTGCAAAGTCATATACGATGACCTTGAGGCCAGATGTATATGAGCGGCTCTTGCGAAAGGGCTTTGTATACGATCTGGTATTTCCGATCAAAAAGCCGGGTGCCTACCAACTGCGTATCGCCATCCGCGACACGCGAACCGATAAGGTCGGCTCGGCAAATCAGTTCGTCGAGGTGCCGAACCTAAAGAAGAACCGGCTTACGCTTTCCGGCGTCGCACTGGAAAACACTTCATATGAGGCGTGGGAGAGGCGGCGAACGTCGGCTGTTCCCGTGCCCATAGAAAGTGATCCGCTGAGCGACACGTCCCTTAGGCGATTTAAGCGCGGAACTGTCTTGGGCTACGGCTTCAATATTTATAATGCCAGGCCGGGTGCCGGCAGATCGCCTGATCTGACCTCAAAGATACGGCTGTTTCTGGATGGAAAGCTCCAGTTCGAAGGCACCGGTCAGCGGGTTCCGGTTGATGGCAAAACTGATCCGAACGTCGTAAATCTTACAGGAGCCCTAAATCTCGGTTCGGCCATGCCAGTCGGAGATTACGTAATGGAGATCGTGATCACGGACAATCTGGCAAAGGAAAAGCGGAATAACGCAACCCAGTTCGTACAGTTTGAGGTCGTTGATTAAGTTTGAGCCAGATTCTCGGCAGATCGACGACAGATGGCGGCAAAGTAGAGCGTGGCCCGGTTCCTTTGTCCATTGCATTTCGGTGCCACAATCACTAATCTTTATTTTTTGCCGCGATCATGATCATCAAATCGATTGAGCTAACCGAAATCTCACTCCCGCTTGTCCATTTCTTTGAGACCAGCTTTGGCCGGACGTACGAACGCCGGATCATTTTGGTGCGTGTGGAGGACACGGACGGTGCCGAAGGCTGGGGCGAGATGACCTGCGGCGAATCGCCGGGCTATTCGGACGAATGGACGGATTCAGCTTGGGTGACGGCTGAGAAGATCTTGGCTCCGATGGTGGTCGGAAAAGAGGTCGGATCCGCGGGAGGCGTCTGGGATCTGATGAAATGGGCACGCGGCCATCGGATGGCAAAGTCCGGGATCGAAACAGCCTGTTGGGACGTTGAGGCGAAGAAACTAGGAGTGCCTTTGTGGCGGCATCTCGGCGGGGTGAATCAGACGATCGAATGCGGGGTTTCGATCGGCATTCAGGATTCGATCCCGCAGCTTTTGGAAAAGATACGCGTCGAGGTCGAGGCGGGTTATAAACGCATTAAGATCAAGATCTCGCCGACCTGGGATTACGATGTGATCAAGGCCGTTCGAGCGGAATTTGGCGACATTCCGCTGATGGGCGATGCCAATTCGGCCTATACGCTTGATGATATCGACAAGCTAAAGTCGCTTGACGAGTTCGACCTAATGATGCTCGAACAGCCGCTGCCGCACGACGACATCATCGATCATGCCAAGCTGCAGCGAGAGATCAAAACACCCATCTGCCTCGACGAACCGATAAAATCGCCCGAGGACGCACGCAAAGCCATCGAACTTGGCTCCGGCAAAATTATCAATCTAAAAAACGGCCGCGTCGGCGGACACACACAATCAAAATTGATCGAACAGATCTGCCGCGAAGCCGACATGCCTGTCTGGTGCGGCGGCATGCTCGAAAGCGGCATCGGCCGCGCGCACAACATCGCCATCTCAACCCTCGCCGGCTACACAATGCCCGGCGACGTCTCGGCCAGCAAACGCTACTGGCACGAAGACATCATCGAACCCGCCGTCGAGGTCAGTTCAGATGGAACCATCACCGCTCCCGACGGCCCGGGAATTGGGTTTGAAATAAAGCTAGACCGAATCGAAAAAGCGACGGTGCAAAATGCGACAATCCAGCAATGAATTCAACGCTCGAACTTAAATGGACCGACCGCGTTCTCACAGGGTCGCAAACGCCACGTCGCTTCCTAGATTTCGTAGTCGATGGAAACTCGTTATACCAAAAATTGGTTGAAATGAGCGTCGACAAAATATCCCCGATAGGTTGGGGAACCCCAAATGAACAGCTGAAGGTGATTGACCGATTCCTGTTAAACGCTCCAGCAGATTTTCCAGATGAGCGACGAGCGATCTGCGTGTGTGGAGAGTGTGGTGACTTAGATTGCGGAGCAATTTCGGCAATCATCGAGCGGAAAGCGGATAAGGTTGTTTGGCGTGATTTCGGATTTGAGAGTACTTATGAGGATGAAATAGATTTTGTCGGATATGAGAAGATTGGCCCGTTTTCGTTCGATGGAGAGCAGTATGAGTCTCTGATCCGTTCAGTTAAGACTAATTAAATGCATAGAAACGAGATAAGTTCGACGGCAAAACGCATTTTTTTGGAGACCCGATGAGAATTCCTTCATTTCTTTTTCTTCTTTTGATAGTGGCCGGCGTGTCGGCGCAGCGGACTGAAAACTATGTCCGTTATGTAAATCCCATGATCGGGACTCACAAGATGGGGCATACGTTTCCGGGGGCGACGGTGCCTTTCGGTGCGGTCCAGCTTTCGCCTGATACGGACCAGCAGCCGCACAACATCGGCGGGGTTTATAACAAGGACACTTATAAATATTGCGCGGGTTATCAATATGAAGACACGTCGATCGTCGGCTTTTCGCACACGCATTTTAGCGGAACGGGCCACAGCGATCTCGGCGACTTTTTGATAATGCCGACCGTCGGTCCGCTTCAGCTTGAGCCGGGCAGCAAAGAAGACCCATCGACCGGATTCCGCTCGAAATTCTCTCACGACAACGAAACCGCCGAGGCTGGTTATTACCGCGTCCTGCTCGAAGACCACAACATCCTTGCCGAACTGACCGCGACCTCGCGTGTCGGTGTTCACCGGTACACGTTTCCCGCGTCCGATCAGGCACACATCATCCTCGACCTGATGCACGGCATTTATAATTACGAAGGCAAGAATGTCTGGACCTTTGCCCGAGTCGATGGCGACCGTCGCGTGGTCGGTTATCGCCAAACAAACGGATGGGCGCGTACGCGCACCGTTTACTTCGCGATGGAATTTTCCAAGCCTTTCAAGAACTACAGTTTTAAAAAATTCAGCAAGGAAGATTACCGCGGCTTTTGGCGCAAATTTAACGAAGAGGACAATTTTCCTGAAACCGCCGGAAAGCAGATCCGTGCCCATTTTGATTTTGATACGAAAGAAGGTGAGCAGATCGAGATACGCTTTGCCATCTCGCCGGTCTCAACAAATGGTGCGTTGAAAAATCTCGAAGCCGAAGCCAAGGGCAAGTCATTCGATCAGGTAAAAGCCGAAGCTCAATCGACGTGGAACAAGGAGCTTAGCCGAATCAAGGCGACAACGCTTGACGAAGGCGAGATGACCAATTTCTACACCGCGATGTACCACGCAATGCTTTCGCCGACCGAATATATGGACGTTGACGGCCAATATAAAGGCATCGATCAAAACGTCCACAAGGCCGAAGGCTTTACCAATTACACGACCTTCTCGCTTTGGGATACATATCGCGCGTTACATCCGCTGATGAATCTGGTCCAGCCCAAACGCAACCGCGACATGATCCGTTCGATGATGGCTCATTATGATCAGAGCGCGCATAAGATGCTGCCCGTCTGGTCGCATTACGCAAATGAGAATTGGTGCATGATCGGTTACCACAGTGTGTCGGTCGTTGCCGATGCCGTGGTTACCGGCGAATTAACTGGCCCGGAAGCGATGAAGGCTATCGAAGCCTCGGCACAGACCGCGCGGACAAAATATTACGACGGGCTCGAATGGTATATGCGGCTCGGCTACGTGCCCGATGATAAAAATTCATCGTCGGTTTCGAAGACGCTTGAATATGCATACGACGATTGGGCGATCGCTCAAGCTGCGAAAAAGCTCGGCCGCAAAGATCTTTACGATGAGTTCATCAAACGCAGCGAAAATTGGCGGAACCATTTCGATGCTTCGACCGGTTTCATGCGGCCTAAGCTCGCAGACGGCAAGTTCCGCGAGAATTTCGATGTGCTTTCAACCCACGGCCAGGGTTTTATCGAAGGCAACGCGTGGAATTACAGCCTTTATGTTCCGCACGAACCCGAAGCGATGATCGAAATGATGGGCGGCAAGGCAAAGTTTTCCAAGCATCTCGATGAACTTTTCACGATGGAGCTGCCCGACAAATACTTCGCCGAAACCGAGGACGTCACCCGCGAAGGCATCATCGGCGGATACGTTCACGGCAACGAACCCGCTCACCACGTCGCCTATCTTTACAATTTCACCGGCGACCGCCACAAGACGCAGGAACGCGTTCGAATGATCCTCAAGGATCAATATCGGCCGACGCCCGACGGCCTCGGCGGCAATGACGATTGCGGGCAGATGTCCGCCTGGTATCTTTTTTCCGCAATGGGTTTTTATCCGGTCGCACCCGGTTCCGGCAGATACGAACTCGGCAGCCCGGTCGTAAAGACCGCTGAATTACGGCTCGAAAACGGCAAGACCTTTCGCATCGAAGCAGTCAACCAAAGCGAAAAGAACGTCTATGTCAGCCGCATCGAACTAAACGGCAAACCGCTCGACCGCCACTACATCACGCACGACGAAATAACCGCCGGCGGCAAGATCGTCTTTCATATGAGCGATAAACATCCGTAGTCAGAACCGCCTGCATGAGCGGGCGGACCTGTGATCGGAGTTTAGGACGAGCGAAAGCGTCTTGACAGGCATAAAAAAACGCGTATTATCCATTTGTCACCGATTTTCCACGAAAATCACGAAAATTTCGGAGGCTCGTTGGGTCTTATCTTCGAGGTTCGCCGGGGCGCATCTAGGTGGTTCGCGGGGTCTGATGTTGGAGGTTGGTTGGGTTTTATGAATGTTATTGTTCTTCGACTTTACGAGGCCGGCAACACCGCAGCCATCGCCGCCTGGAACTCCGCCGCCCACGTCGAAGAACCACCCCAAAAATCAACCCCACCACCAACCCCGTAACTTGGGAGGGAAGTATGTGCTGTCCGTCCTAGGAAAGATGGACAGCACTTGTTGAGTTATTAACGAGGAACTTAATATGCGAATCATCAGTTTTAGGGCGTCAGAAATTCATGGATATCTTGATTTCGAGATTAAGTTTTTCCCTGACATTAATTTTCTGACGGGCATAAATGGCTCAGGAAAAACGTCTGTCCTGAACGGGATAGCGGCACTAATTTCTCCATCGCTTGTCGACTTAGCGAGAATGGAGTATTCACGGATGGAAGTTGAAATCGAGACTGATGAAAAAACTAAAGCGAAACTTTGGACAACAAAGACTAAGGAAAAGGTGACGATAGGCACTTCTCAAGTAGATAGCGTGTTGGAACTGCCAATTCTTTCAGAAGAGTTCCTTGAATTCATGTCGCCGGTTAGGATGCGAGAAGAGCAAGAGACTTTTTATAGAGAACAGGAAGCAAAACTGATCGACAATCCTATACTAAAGTCTATAAAGGCTTTGCCCACACCAATGATTTTAGATATCGAGCGAAGGCTTAGTCATCTTTATGACAGGCGGCCGACCGGCATCAGAACAACAAGATCCCTCCGACAGCCAAATGTTTTTCGGTTGTCATTACACAAGAGCCTTGTCGAGGCTTCCGACCTAGCGGAACAACATTTTCGACAATTAAAAGCTCGCAAGGATAAGCTTACAGAAGATTTTAGGAAAAAGTTAATTCTGAGTTCTATTGAATTCACCGACCTGAAACTTTCATTTCCCGAAACATTTCCTGCATTAGATGAGGGATTCTTTGCAACCCAAGATGATATAAAGCAACCACTGATCACTCTAGGGCTTTCTGAAAATGATGTGAATAAGTCCTTAGATCCTTTTTTCGAGCGTCTACGAGCTTTAGTTGAGGTAATCCCCTCAGGTGGAAGCGTCACGGATTTTTTCAACAGTACACTTAATCCTCCGAAAGAGAACTGATATGGTCAAGTAAAACTTGACGCGACTCTCACGCTAACACCTTTTCTATTTGATTTGCCTGCCTTTTCATTTTTTGAAATTTCGAATTTTCGTTCGAACTGTTCGGGACTCAGGTAACCGAGGGCCGAGTGGCGA